>NZ_JAERMK010000009.1 GCF_016918015.1 Glycomyces sp. YM15 | reverse complement strand
ATCCGCCGCGCCCGCGGTCGCATCGGACCCGTTCGGGGACTCGGCGGTCCCGCACGCCGCGAGCGCACCCCCCCCCCCCCCCCCCCCCCCCCCCCCCAACACCCCCCCCCGGGGGGGCCCCCCCCCCGCCACCCCCCCCCCCCCCCCCCCGGCGGGTCCCACCCCGGGGGGGGCGCGCCCCCCCCCCCCCCCCCCCCCCGCAACACGACAGCATCACCGGCCGCAGCAGGCTGTCGATCATTGTCCGTTCAGGACAACTTGAACAGTGCCGAGCTGTGCGGCTGGAGCTTCACCCGCAGATGATCCCCCGGCACGATGTCCGAGCGGCTCCAGCAGTCGCGCACATGCACCGGCTGCGCCAGCCCCAGCGTTTCCCAGGGCAACTGCAGCTCGGCCGCTTCGGAGCCGCGGTTGAAGACCGCCGCGAAGGCCCCATCGGCGGAGGCCCAGGCGACGTGCCGGCCCTCGCGCCAGACCTCGCGGGCGTCGGCGGAGTGGCGCTGGGCCGCCAGCACTTCGGGGTTCGTCAGCAGTTCGATCGTTTCAGCGCTCGACGTCGGCAGATCGGCGCCGACCATCAGCGGTGAGCGGGCGATGCACCACAGGGTGAGCATCGTCCGCTGCTCGTCGGGCGTCAGCAGGCTCTGCCTGGGCTCGCCGACCTCGGCGCGGATACCCATGTGCCCCAACGGGAGCATGTCGGCGTCGGGCCAGTGGCCCGGGCCCGCGAAGGGCGACCAGTCGCGGAGCAGGTCGAACTGGGTGTCGATGTCGCGCCAGCGGTCCCACAGATCCGCCGAGATGCGCCACAGGTGCGAATGCGCCTGCAGGTGCTCGGCGTGGTCGGTCGAGAGGCTCATCCCGGGGGAGAGGCTGAGCACGATGTCGCGGTCGACCGCGTCGACCGCGTGCCAGAACGCCTCGACCTCGTCCTCCCAATAGGGGGCGATCATGTCGTCGGCCTTGATGTAGTCCACGCCCCATGCCGCGAACTGGCGGACCAGCGCGTCGTAGTAGGCCTGCCCGCCCGGGTGGGAGTGGTCGATGCCCCAGTTGTCGTCGATCCACGAGGAGACCCGCTCGCGGTCGGGGATCTGCGCCGCCGAGTACTCGCTGCCCTTGATGGGGGTGTCCGCCGCGACCGCTTGGCGCGGGATGCCCCGGAGGATGTGGACGCCGAACTTCAGACCCAACGAGTGCACGTAGTCGGCGAGGGGCTTGAACCCGGCCCCGTTCGCGGCCGACGGGAAGCGGTTCGGGGCCGGCTGGGGCAGGCCGTACTCGTCGAGGGTGAGGCGGGTGCCGAGGTTGTAGCCGCCCGCGCGGGCCGCGGGGTCGTACCACTGGATGTCGACGACCACGTACTCCCAGCCGTGTCCGGCCATGTGCTCGGCGATGAAATCGGCGTTCGCGCGGGTCTCGGCTTCGGTCACTGAAGTTCCGAACACATCCCATGAATTCCAGCCCATGGGTGGCGTAGCAGCGAGTCGGGTCACAGAAACCTCCTCGGGGGTCGGGGCCCATTACGCTACCCGCGCCCGCCGACGCCCCTGACCACGCCTCCGGAAGGGGTTGCGGCCCTTGGGTTCGGCCAGTTCAACCCCGTGCGAAAGGGAAGGCGTGCCCGCGGAGGGCCGCCGTCACGTTCGCGGCAATGCCGCATGGAGCGAGTGACCGGCGGTGCTGTACAGTGTTCACGGCGGTGCGCAAAGTGCACCTCCTGGCCAGGTAGCTCAGTTGGTACGAGCGACCGCCTGAAAAGCGGTAGGTCGCCGGTTCGATCCCGGCCCTGGCCACCACTCGAATCCCGTTCGCCGGTCGTGAGACCGACGGACGGGATTTCTTGCTGCAGGGGGTTGCCGCAGGCCTTGTGACTGCCGACATGCGGGCATCGCGTGAGGTGAACGTCCGCGATGAATACACTGGTCGCGAATGTCCCCCGAGACGCGGCGGGCGTCCGCATCACGCAGAGGGATCCACGGCATGGCAACACGCAAGACCCTGCTCTCCATGGCGGCCGACTCCTGGCCCGTCGCCAAGGAGGAACTCCTCCACCATGTCGAGGACGCCGTCGAGGTCCGCCGCGTCGGCGAGGAGTCCGCCGTCATCGAGACCGCGCACTCCACCGCCAAGGACCTCGCCGTGCTCGCCAGCCGGGCGCCGCTGGTCTTCCCGCGGCACCTCACCAACGTCGTCGCCGAATACGACCACGCCGCCACCGGGCTCGAATCGGTCGTCGACTTCCTCGACACCGCGATCCGGGAGTACGCGACCTCCGAGGTCGCTCTGCAGATCTGGTTGAGCGGCAAGACCGCCTACAAGTTCAGCCGCCACGACGCCTGGGAGCGGGCCGCCCAGGTCCTGACCGACCGCGGCTACCAGGTCACCCGCACCGGCAGCCCCGTCGCCGTCTCCATCTGCTTCACCCCCAAGACCGCGATCGTCGGCGTCAACCGCGTCGCCGACAGCCTCTCCTCCTGGCCCGGCGGCGAAGTCCGCCTCTCCAAGACCCCCGACCAGGTCTCCCGTGCCGAGTTCAAACTCGAAGAGCTGTTCAAGGCCTATCCGATCGACGAGGGCATCGAGCCCAAGGGCACCGCCCTCGACTACGGCGCCGCGCCCGGCGGCTGGACCCGCATCCTCGCCGAACGCGGCTACCGCACCACCGCCGTCGACCCCGGCGACCTCGATCCGCGCGTCCTGAAACTCCCCGGCGTCGTCCACGAGCGCACCACCGCGGGCAACTTCCTCCGTGAGACCGGGGACCGGTTCGATCTCCTCGTCAACGACATGAAGATGAGCCCCGACCGCTCCAGCCGCCTCATGGTCGACTCCGCCCGACTCCTCAAACCCTTCGGCGTGGCCGTGACCACGCTCAAGACCGGCGCCCACCACGTGCTGGAGCAGATCGACGAGTCCTTCGCGATCCTCGGCGCCGCGTACGACATCGAGTTCGCAAGGCAGCTGCGGCACAACCGCAACGAGCTCACCGTGGTCCTCCGCCGCTTCGACTGAACGCGAGCGCCCGCCGCGGAGCCTGGCTCGAATTGGGGATATCGGCGTCGGCCCGTCATGACAGAGTTGTGACGGGGGGTTCTAGCGTTGCGAATCCAATCGCCGAAACAGGAGCCGTCGCATGAAGCCACTCCGCGATGACCAGCCGCGGGAGATCGGGCCCTACCGGGTCCTCGCCGAACTCGGCGAGGGAGGCATGGGCCGCGTCCTCCTCGCCGCCGCAGGCGACGGACAACTGGTGGCGCTCAAGGTCATGCGTCCCGACCTCCTCCACGACCCCCAGTTCCGGTTCCGCTTCCGCCGCGAGGTCATCACCTCCCGCGAGGTCGCCGCGAGCCGTTGGACCGCCGCCGTCCTCGGCTCGGACGAGCACGCCCCCGAACCTTGGCTCGCCTCGGAGTTCTTCCACGGCCCCACCCTCGCCGAAGCCCTGAACGCCAACGGGCCCTTGGATGAAGCCTCCACCAGGCGCCTCATGCACGGCCTCGCCGCCGCGCTGGCGGAGATCCACTCCTACGGTGTCGTCCATCGGGACCTGAAGCCCTCGAACGTGATCCTCGCGGACGACGGCGTGCGCCTCATCGATTTCGGGATCGCGCGCGTCACCGAGGAGGCCGGGGGCGAGGCTTCGATCACGCAGACGGGCGCGCTCATCGGAGCGCCCGCGTACATGTCGCCCGAACAGGTCGCGCGGCAGTCCATCGGGCCCGCCTCGGACCTGTTCTCCTTGGGCACCACGGTGATCACCGCGAGCACGGGCGTGAATCCGTTCGATGCCCCAGCGCTGTACGAGATCATGAACCGGGTCGTGCACGGCGACCCCGGTCTCGAGCGTCTGCCCGAGGCGCTGCGGTTCCTGGTCGAACCCTGCATGCGCAAGCAGCCCGCGGAGCGGATCAGCGCGGCCGAGCTGGTGCTGCGCATCGGTGAGCCGTTGGCCGCGCCGTGGCCGCCCGCCGTCGCCGCTGCGGAGCAGCGGCAGCGGGCCGAGGTCGCCGAGCTGGCCCGCCGTCACGGCTGGGACACGTTGGTGCGTCCTGACCGGACGGTGGTGATGTTCGGCCCGGGCATCGTCCCCGCGCGGCCGGGGCCGTCCGAGCCGGCGCCGATCAGCTATGCGCCTGAGCCGCCGTACATGTCGGCGCCGCAGGGGTATGCGCCCGTGCCGCCCGCGGCTCCGGCGTACGCGCCCGCGAACCCGGTTCATGCGCCCGCGGGCGCGCCGACGCAGCCCGGCGGGCCGGTACTGCCGCCGGCTGGTCCCTATCTGCCGCAGCAGGGCCCGAAGCAGGACCGGACGGTCTTGTACGCGGTGCTCGGGGTGCTGGCCGTGGTGGTCATCGCGTTGATCGTGGTGCTCCCGAACCTGGGCGGGGACGCCGGCGAGGACCCGGACCGGGCGCTGAGCGACGGGGCGTCGGACGGGGACGGCGGTGGCGACTCGGGTCTGGGCGGTGAGGAGACCGATCCGGTCGAGACCGAGACGGATCCGGTGGTCGCCGCGGTGGTGGGCGACTGCTTCTGGGATTACGGCGATGCGACCTCGGCGGACCTCGAACCGTCGTCCTGCGAGGACGGGAGCTTCGAAGTGGTGGAGGTCGTCGACGGCACCACTGACCTGTCCTCGTGCGATTCGGTCGACGACGTGACGACCAGCGTCTCGTCTTCGGCGGGGAACCTGGTGCTGTGCTTGAGTTACCTGCACCCCAACGGGGAGGCGTATCACGCGGAGGTCGGCGAGTGCGTGTTCGGGCCGAACGACAGCGTCTCGGAGTGGTATCCGATCGACTGCCAGGAGGGCGCGTTCGAGGTGCTGGAACGCCTTGAGGGCGTGAGTGATCCGGGTTCGTGCTCGGCGTCGGTGTACTACAACCAGAACTACACGTTCACCACCGCGCAGTCCTATCTGGATGTGGTGTTGTGCTTGAGCATGATCTATCCGGACGACATGGGGTACGCGACGCAGGACGACTGCATGTCGATGAGCGGTGACCCGGATGCGGGGACGGCGTTGTTCACGTTCGCGGACTGCGACAGCGCGAACACCTATGTCACCGGTCGCATCGACGAGTACGAGAACCTGGACTGGTGCGGGAACGACGGCTGGAGCACCTGGATGAGCAATGACTTCCCGGAGCACGCCTACACGGTCTGCTGGCGTTACCTCTAGGTCCAAAATAGACTGGAGCGTCCTGTAGAGTCCTACGACTTCCTTGGGGGCGTGGGTGATCCGGTTCCACCGGCCCTGCTCTAGCGCGCGCAAGTGAGTTGGTATGATCTTTGCAGACTTGTCTTCGAGGGGTAGAGCCCTGGCCGTCGTCACCGTCGGCCAGGGCTCTTTTTTCGCGCCCCGGGGCGTCCTCGGCTCACGCGAGCCTTCCGAGCAGGCCCAGAACCGCGTCGGCGATCGCCTCGGGCGCGTCTTCGGGGGCGTGGTGCCCGACCTCCTCGCCGATGCTCGCGACCTCCAGGCCCGCCACGTGCTCGCGGGCCCATGCGATCATCGCGGGCGAACCGAGGCCGTTCGGGCCGGCCGTGAGCAGGAGCTTCGGCACGTCGGGGGTGCGCGCCATCCAGTCGCCGTAGGCCCTGAAGCGCTCGGCCACCGCGGCCGGTTCGTGGACGCCGCCGTCCTCGGCGAGCGGAATCTGCCTGGGCCAGGCCAGGAGCGGCTTGCGCGAGGCCGGGTCGGGATAGGGCTTGCGGTAGACGGCCAGGTCCTCGTCCGAGATGCCGCCGTTGGTGGCGCGGAGGGCGTTCTCGATGAACCAGTTCTCCTCCAGGGCCATCTGTTCGCCCGCGCCGGGGGTGCGCAGGGTGCGGAAGAACTCGACGGCTCCCGCGGGGAACTCGCTCCAGGTCATGGGCCGCAGGAAGGTCTCCATGAGGACGACGCCTCGCGCCCGCCCGGGACGCTTCGCGGCATGTCTCGAAGCGGCCCAGTCGAGGGCGAGCGAGCCGCCCCAGTCGTAGCCGACGAGGACGGGGTTCGCGACGCCGAGCGCTTCGAGGAAGGCCTCGAGGTACGCGGCGTGGTCGGCGTACTCGTAGGCGATGTCGGGTTTGCCGGAGGCGCCCATGCCGATGAGGTCGGGGGCGATGACGCGGGCCGCGCCGGAGATCCGGGGGATGACGTGCCGCCAGATGTGCGACGAGGTCGGGTTGCCGTGCAGGAGCACCACGGTGGTGTCGCCTTCGCCGGCTTCGACGTAGGACAGGTGCGAGTCGAGGAGGTCGACGGTGTTCATGGTCTGGGGTCCCTTTCGGTTGCGGTGGGGCGGTTCAGAGGGCCCGGTCGAGGGCGGTGGTCAGGGCGACCGGCTCGACTCGGAGCCGGTCGAAGCGCCAGCCGTCCTCGGTGCGGCGGGCCCGGTAGTGGTGGATGCCGGCGGCGATCGCCGCCGTCTCGTCGTCGTAGATGAAGACGCCGATGTCATGGGCTCGGACCGTGGCGGTGTCGCCGTCGAGGTCGATGATGACGCCGGTCTTGTTGTGCAGGGTGCTCGCGATGGTGTCGTGGCCCTTGTCCACGAGTGCGATCAGCGCTTCGATGCCGTGGGCTTCGCCGCGGAGGGACGAGGCGACGACGTCGTCGGTGAAGAGGCGGTCGGTCTGGTCCCAGCGCGCCTCGTCGATCCACACGCTGTGGCGGGCGACGAGGTCGTCGAGCGCGGCGCGGTCGGCGAGTTCGCGGATGAGGGTCGCGGTGTCGGTGCTGTCGAGGGACACGGGAACGCTCCTTGGATTCGTTCGTCTGACTAACGGTTTTGGGTGCAGTGCGGCCCTGTCGCGGATCGCGAAGGGGCGCTACAGGGTCTGCTCGACGCCGACGGTGCGGGCGATCGGGGTGACGGCGATGCTCGAGAAGCGCCAGCCGTCGGCGGTGCGGCGGGCGCCGAACCGATAGCGGGCCTCGACGAGCTGGACGGCCTTGCGTCCGTTGACGATGAACACGGCTTTGACGCCGCAGTCGACGACGGCTTCGTCGCCGGCCAGGTCGATGATCGGGCTGTGGATCGCGTGGACCGTGCGGTCGTACTCGCCGTGGCGGCTGATCGCGTGCTCGGCGACGGCCTCGGCGCCGTGGACGTGGCCGCCCGGGGTGCGGGCGACCACGTCGGCGGTGAAGATCTCGGCGGTCCGGTCCAGGGCGCGCTCGTCGAGCCAGAGACTCTGGCGGGCAAGGAGTTCGGTGATCTCGGCGCGGTCGGCGAGTTCGCGGATCAGGGTTTCGGCGGTGCGCATGAAGGGCTCCTTAAATTGATTAGTGTTACTAACGTTCGTGTTGCTAACGAATATACATCGTTAGGAACACTAACGCAAGCGGGCTAGGATCGATCCATGGACAACAACGCTGAACTGCGGTTCGACCTCGGGGACAAGACACCGCAGCCGCTCAAGCGCCAGTTCTCGCGCCTCATGGGCATGACCGCCGCACAGGTGAGCAAGGTGGCCCAGGAAGCGCTGGCCGCGGTCGGCGCGACGAGGTTCCACTTCGTGGTGCTCGCGACGCTCCACCAGTTCGGGCCCTCCAGCCAGGCCGCCATCGCCGACCGCACCGGGATCTACCGCTCAGACCTGGTCGCGGTGATCAACGCGCTGGAGCACGGCGGCTACGTGCAGCGCGGACCCGACCCGGCCGACAAGCGCCGCAACGTCGTCACCATGACCGAGGCCGGAGCCGGACGCTTCGCCGAACTCGACGGCCTCCTCGCCGGCGTGCACGAGCACGTCATGGCGCCGCTCAGCGAAGCCGAGCGCGAGCAGTTGTTCAGCCTGCTGACCCGCGTCAACGCCCACCTCGCCGGGAGCTTACGGTCAGCGCAGCCGCCGCAGCACCTGCTCCTTGAAGGCCGTGAACGGCGGGTACACCACCCGCATCGTGTCCGGCGCCAACGGCTTGTCCAGCACCGACTTCGCGTGGCTGAACGTCTCGATCGAGGCCTTCCCGTGGTACGCCCCGAGCCCGGAGCGCCCGACCCCGCCGAACGGCAGGCCCGGGACGTCGATGTGCGCCATCGGGACGTTGAAGCCGACCGCGCCTGACGCCGTGCGGGTCAACAGCTTCCGCCGTGTCAGGTCCGAGTTCGTGAAGGCGTACAAGGCGAGCGGCTTCTCGCCCTCGTTGACGTAGGCGATCGCGTCGTCGATGGTGTCCACGGCGAGGATCGGCAGGATCGGCCCGAACACCTCTTCGCCCATCACCGAGTCGTCAGGAGTGATGTCGGCGAGGACGGTGGGCGCGATGTAGCGGCTCTCCCGCTTGTGCCCGCCGCCGATCACGAGCCGGCCTTCGCCGAGGAACCGCGCGAGGCGGTCGAACGCCCCCTCGTCGATGACCCGGCCGAAGTCGGGGCTCTCGCTCGGCGAGTGGCCGTACATCTCCCGCACGGCCTCCGCCAGGTGCTTCTCCAGCTCGGGGCCGACGCCGTCGACGGCGAGCACGTAGTCGGGGGCGATGCAGGTCTGCCCGGCGTTCATGAACTTGCCCCACGCGATGCGCCGCGCGGCCGTCGCCAGGTCGGCGCCCGGTTCGACGATCGCCGGGCTCTTCCCGCCCAGTTCGAGTGTGACGGGCGTGAGGTGCTCGGCGGCGGCCTTCGCGACGATCTTGCCGACCCGCGCCGAACCGGTGAAGAAGATGTGGTCGACCCGCTCCGCCAGCAGCGCCGCCGTCTCGAACGGGCCGCCCTGCACGACGGCCACCGCGTCGCCGTCGAGGTACTCGCGGATGAGCCGGTCCAGCACCGCCGCCGTGGCCGACGCGGCCTCGCTCGGCTTCACGACCACCGCGTTCCCGCAGGCCAATGCGCCCGCGAGCGGGGCGAGGAGCAGCTGCACCGGATAGTTGAACGGCCCGATGACGGTGACGACGCCGAGCGGTTCGCGCAGCACGTACGCCTTCGCGGGCTGGAGGTGCGGCGGCGTGTGGACCCGCTTGGGCCGGAACCAGGTCCGCAGGTGCTTGCGCAGCGCCCGCACCTCGGCGGCGACGAAGTCGATCTCGGCGAGGAACGACTCGGGGGCGGACTTGCCGAGGTCGGCCCGGAGGGCGTCGGCGAGTTCGTCTCCGGCTTCGCGCAGCATCCGGTCGAGGCCCTTGAGCTGCTCGAGCCGCCACGGCAGCGGCTTGGTGCGTCCGGTGGCGTAGTGCGCGCGGAGTCGGGTCACCGAGGAGTGAATGTCGTTGCCGGTCATGCCATGAGCCTAGCGGGAATCGCCTCGGGGCGGGAGGGCCGCGCACGCGCCCGGTGCCCTCCGATGCTGCCAGGGACAATGGGGACGATCAACGGTGTGTGGGCGGTTCCATCGGATCGGTGAAGACGCACTGCCGCGCAGGCGGTTTGTGAAACCATGCGCCCATGGCCGCCGTCAAGGGAAACCCGCTGCTCGCTCCCCATGTCATCGCCCCGATCCTCGGGGTGGCGGTACTGGCCGGGGTCTGGGGCCGGGAGCTCGGTGCGCCGCTGGTGATCCTCGCCGCGCTCGCCCTCGTCGCCACCGTCCTCGCCGCGGTCCACCACGCCGAGGTCGTCGCCCACCGCGTCGGGGAGCCCTTCGGCTCCCTCGTCCTCGCCGTAGCCGTCACCGTCATCGAGGTCGCGCTCATCGTCACCGTCATGGCCGGCGGCGGCTCCGAAGCCGAGACCCTCGCCCGCGACACGGTGTTCGCCGCCGTCATGATCACCACCAACGGCATCGTCGGCATCGCCCTCCTCGTCGGCGCCCTCAAATTCGGCACGACGCTCTTCAACCCCGAAGGCAGCGGTGCGGCCCTCGCCACCGTGGCCACGCTCGCGACGCTCGGTCTGGTGTTGCCGACGTTCACCACCAGTGAGTCCGGCCCGGAGTACTCGTCGTCGCAGCTGGTCTTCGCCGCGCTCGCCTCGATCACGCTCTGGGGTCTGTTCGTGTTCACGCAGACGGTGCGCCATCGCGACTTCTTCCTGCCGGTGACGGAGGGCGGGGTCGTCGCCGAGGAGTCGCATGCCGAGCCGCCGAGCGGGAGGACCGCGCTGCTGAGTCTCGTGATGCTCATGGTCGCGTTGGTGGGCGTCGTGGGTCTGGCGAAGGCCGAGTCGCCGGCGATCAAGGCCGGGGTGCTCGCGGCGGGGTTCCCGGCGTCGTCGGTGGGTGTGGCGATCGCGCTGCTGGTGCTGCTGCCGGAGTCGATCGCGGCGATTCGCGCGGCGTCGCGCAACCGGATCCAGACCAGCATCAACTTGGGCTACGGTTCGGCGATCGCGTCGATCGGTCTGACGATTCCGGTGATCGCGGTGGCGTCGTTCTTCATGGACGGGCCGCTGCTGCTGGGTTTGGGTTCGACGGAGATCGTGCTGCTCGGTCTCACGGTGGTCGTCAGCGTCCTGACGATCGTGCCGGGCCGGGCGACGCGCTTGCAGGGCGGCGTGCATCTGGCGCTGCTGGCGGCCTATCTGTTCCTGGCGGTCAACCCTTAGCGGCCGGTGTAGACGTCCCAGGTCAGGCGGGCCAGGAGTGCGAGGACGACGATCACGAGGACGATGCGCACGAACTTGCTGCCCTTGGACATCGCGGTGCGGGCGCCGAACCAGGCGCCGAGCATGGTGCCCAGGCCCATGACGGCGCCGAGCAGCCACCAGATGTTGTCCTGGGCGGCGAAGACGATGAGCGCGCCGAGGTTGGTGGTCGCGTTGACCACTTTCGTGTGGGCGGCGGCGGCGAGGAAGTCCATGCCGAGGAGGGTCGTGAAGGCGACGGCGAGGAAGATCCCGGTGCCGGGGCCGATGATGCCGTCGTAGAAGGCGATGGCGAGTCCGCACACGACCATGACGGCGGCGCCGCGCAGCCGGGTGTGCAGTTCGGGTTTCGCTTCGAGGCCGAGTTGCGGTTTCGCGGCGACGAGGACGAGCACGGCGAGGAGTACGGCGATGATGATGGGTTTCAACGCGTCCGAGGAGACCGAGAGGGCGGCGAGGGCGCCCGCGCCGGAGCCGAGCAGGGCGAGGCCGACGGTGGGCCACAGCAGCCGGTGTTCGAGTTTGATCTTGCGGGCGTAGGCGATCGCGGAGGTGGTGGTGCCGAAGACGGAGGCCATCTTGTTCGTGCCCAGCATGAGCGCGGCGGGTGCTGTGGGAAAGGCCACCAGGAGCATGGGGAGCTGGATGAGGCCGCCGCCGCCGACGACCGCGTCGACCCATCCGGCGAAGACGGCCGCGGCGATGAGCAGGGCGAACAGGCCGGGGTCGATGTCGAAGGGCACCTCGCCAAGTTACTTGCCGAGCGGCTGGCAGACACGCCGATGAGGTGAGGAACACGTGTCGGTGTGTAATCGTCTGATATCAACAGGTCATGGACATGACGAAGCCTATGACCCACTTGGTGAAACGCGGCTACGAGTATACGTTCGACCCCGATGAGCAGCAGCGGCGGAACCTGGAGGAGACGCTGGAAGCGGTTCGGGCCGTGTACAACTGGTCGCTGTCGGTGTTCCAGCGTGAGTGGCGCGCGAAGGGGGAGAAGATCTCGTACGCGGAGATCTCGGCCCGTCTCACGAAATGGAAGAACCAGCCCGCGAACCGGTGGGTGAAGGTCTATTCGTCGGTGCCGCTGCAGCAGATCGCGCGGCAGCTCCACACGGAGTACCACTCGTTCCTCAACGGCCGCTGCCGTGAGCCGGCGCCGAAGGAGCACGGGGAGCAGACGCAGCTGGTGTACTCGCGGGCCGGCTACTACCTGAAGGGCCGTGAGGTGAAGCTCGCGAAGCACCAGGCGCCCTTGGACATCATGTGGGGCCTGGAGCGGCCGAGCCGGGACGACATCACGTCGATCACCGTCAACCGCGAGGGCGACGGGCAGTGGAAGCTGTGGATCGTGGCCGAGGAGTTCATCGAGGTGCCTCGCCAGAAACCGCCGGAATGCGGCGAGTGCGGGCGGGTCCTGGAGGACTGACCCGCGAAGCGGACGGGCCCGGCGGTGCGAACCGCCGGGCCGCTTCGCGTTCAGGGACAGCCGGTTCGGGGCGCGGGGTCGAGGATGCGATGTTCAGGGTGCTGCGGCCGCGGACGCGAAACGCCCGGTCGGGGTGCCCTTCCCAAGGCCCCGACCGGGCGGTCGGATTCGGGCCGGCGCCCCTCGCGGGCGCACCGGACCGGATCGCTGTCGAGAAGCCGCGGGCCTGGCGGCTACTCCCGCCCGCCGCTCTCAACGCGTCTTACTTGCGCAGCTCCGCTACCGCGGTGGCGAGGCGCTTGCCGTAGTTCTCGTCGGCCTTCGCGAAGTTCGCGATGGCGCGCTCGGCGATGTCGTCGCGGCTGACCTTCGCGATGAACCCGGCGAGGTTCGCGATGAGGCGGTCCTGCTCGTCCTCGCTCATGAGGCGGTAGAGCTTGCCGGCCTGCACGTAGTCGTCGTCCTCGGCGTGCTTGGGGGTCTCCCACTCGCCGGTCGGGCCGCTGAGCTGCGTCGGGCCCCACAGCGGCCGGCCGGTCTCGTACGGGCCGCCGAAGGAGTTCGGCTCGTAGTTCTTCTGGCCGCCGTGGCGCCCGTCGTAGCCCTGGCCGTCGCGGTTGCCGTTGCGCGCGACGGTGGCGTGCGGGCGGTTGACCGGCAGGTGGTCGGCGTTGACGCCGACGCGGTAGCGGTGCGCGTCGCCGTACGCGAACAGGCGGCCCTGCAGCATCTTGTCCGGCGACGGGCCGATGCCCGGCACGAAGTGCGCGGGGGAGAAGACCGACTGCTCGACCTCGGCGAAGATGTTCTCCGGGTTGCGGTTGAGCTCGAGCTTGCCGATGGTGATGCGCGGGTAGTCCTCGTTGAGCCACACCTTGGTGAGGTCGAACGGGTTGTACCGGTAGGTCGCGGCCTCGGCGGCGGGCATGATCTGCACCTGCACGGTCCAGGACGGGAAGTCGCCGCGCTCGATCGACTCGCGCAGGTCGCGCTGGTGCGAGTCGGGGTCCTCGCCCGCGAGCTTGTTGGCCTCGTCCTGGGTGAGGTTCTTGATGCCCTGGTCGGTCTTGAAGTGGTACTT
This sequence comes from Glycomyces sp. YM15, assembly GCF_016918015.1. Lineage (GTDB taxonomy): Bacteria > Actinomycetota > Actinomycetes > Mycobacteriales > Micromonosporaceae > Glycomyces. The sequence goes on along the minus strand of NZ_JAERMK010000009.1, from coordinate 196,499 downwards.
GACCCAGAACTGCTCGCCGGCCTCGTTGACCCACTGGAAGGTGTGGGAGCCGAAGCCGTCCATGTGGCGGTAGGACGCGGGGATGCCGCGGTCGCCGAACAGCCAGGTGACCTGGTGGGTGGACTCGGGGGAGAGGCCCCAGAAGTCCCACACGTTGTCGGCCTCCTGCGAACCGGTGTACGGGTCGCGCTTCTGGGTGTGGATGAAGTCGGGGAACTTGATGGCGTCGCGGATGAAGAACACCGGGGTGTTGTTGCCGACGAGGTCGTAGTTGCCCTCTTCGGTGTAGAACTTCAGGGCCCAGCCGCGCGGGTCGCGGCGGGCGTCGGCGCCGCCGAGGGAGTCGGCCACGGTGGAGAAGCGCAGGAACGTCTCGGTCTCCTTGCCCACCTGGGAAAGGAACTTGGCCTTCGTGTACTCGGTGACGTCGGCGGTCACGGTGAAGGTGCCGTAGGCGCCCGCGCCGCGGGCGTGGACGACGCGTTCGGGGATGCGCTCGCGGTTGAAGTGGGCGAGCTTCTCGAGCAGCACCTGGTCCTGGATGAGCAGCGGCCCGCCGACGCCGGCGGCCTCGCTCTGGTTGTTGTTGGAGATCGGCGCGCCGGACTCGGTGGTCAGCGGCCCAGCAGTGTTGTCGAACTGCTCGCTCATAGCGTGGCCCTCTCTTGTGTTCGCAGATCCCCGCAGCACGGCCGCTGGCGGAATCCTTGGTTTCGACACGATCCTAGCTTAGACTAAGTCTAAGACAAGATCCAGTCCAGGGTAAGTAGTGCCACAGCGTTTCGCCTGCTAGAGTGGTGTTCAATGCCCCGACCGCGTGAGAGAACAGTATGAGCGACCTCGTTACCCGACTTCGGCGCCACAACTGGCGCATCACTCCTCAGCGACGCGTGATCGCTGAGACGCTCGAGGGCTCCCACGTGCACTTCACCGCCGAGCAGATCCTGGAGCGCGCGGTCGAGCGCATGCCCGAGCTCTCGCGCGCCACGGTCTACAACACGCTCAACGAGATGGTCGCGCTCGGCGAGGTCCTCGAGCTCACGCTCGACGGCCGTTCGAAGCGCTATGACCCGAACGCCGACCACGAGCACCACCACCTCATCTGCGAGGGCTGCGGCCTCATGAAGGACGTGCACGCCATGGCCGACCCGGTGGACTGGCTCCCGGGCGACGAGCGGCACGGCTTCAGCGTCACCCGCGCCTCGATCACGTACCGGGGCCTGTGCCCGGAGTGTCGAACGGCCGCTGCTGAAGGCGCGCAAGCCTGAGGGGCGCGAGCACGCTCGAGTGACGGCTGCGCGGACGGACTGTCGCGCTCTAGTCGCGCTTCGGTGACGAAACGGTCACGACCACGCCATTGGCTTGCTTTGTCCTATTCCGCTCCGTTACGGTCGGCGGGCCGTCGGCGACCCTGAACCGGTGGCGCACACCCTGCTCGCCAACCAGGTTCAGGTCACGAGCCTGCCCGCCGCCCGATCGAAGGAGCCCCGAGTGGACGACCTCGTCAAGCAGATACTGACGGTCAACGACCAGTTCTGGCAGTGGGGCATCATCCCGCTGATCGTCATCACCAGCGTGATCTACCTCGTCGTCACCAAGGGCGTGCAGTTCCGCCTGATCGGCCAGATGTTCCGCGGGCTCCGCGAGGACCCGGGCGACCTGCCCGACGGCACGAAGAACATCTCGGCGTTCCAGGCGTTCGCGGTCTCCTCCGCGGCCCGCGTCGGCACCGGCAACATCGTCGGCGTCTCGGCCGCCATCGCCGTCGGCGGCCCCGGCGCGGTCTTCTGGATGTGGCTCATGGCGATCGTCGTCGCCGGCACCGCCTTCGCCGAGTCCACGCTCGCGCAGGTCTACAAGGAGCGCACCGCCGCGGGCGGTTTCAAGGGCGGCCCGGCCTACTACATGAAGCACGGCCTCGGGCTCCCGTGGATGGGCGTGATCTTCTCGGTCATCCTCATCTTCACCTACCCCTTCAGCTTCAACATGGTGCAGGCCAACACGTTCACCGGCGCGGTCAACGACTCGCTCTCCGGCATGGGCGTCGCGACGAGCGACGGCACCTCGGTCGTGGTCGGCATCGTGCTCGCCTCGCTCACCGCCGTGGTCATCTTCGGCGGCCTCAAGCGCATCGCCCACGTCACCCAGATCGCCGTGCCCTTCATGGCCCTGGTCTACCTGCTCATCGGCACGGCCGTCGTGGTCGTCAACGCCGACCGGATCCCCGGCGCGGTGTCGGACATCTTCAACTCCGCCTTCGGCATCGAGCAGTTCGCCGGCGCGACCATCGGCACCGTCCTCATGATGGGCGTGCGCCGCGGCATGTTCTCCAACGAGGGCGGCATGGGCTCGGCGCCGAACGCGGGCGCGACCGCGTCGGTGTCCCACCCGGTCAAGCAGGGCCTCACCCAGGCGTTCGGCGTCTACTTCGACACCCTCTTCCTGTGCACCATCTCGGCGTTCATCATCCTGACCACCAGCCCGGTCTACGGCGACTCGAACGTCAACCTCGTCACCCGCGGCGTCGACGCCGCCCTCGGCGGCTGGGCCCTCCAGATCATGGCGCTCATCCTGGTGCTCTTCACCTTCACGTCGGTGGTCGGCAACTACTACTACGGCGAGGCCAGCGTCAAGTACCTGTTCGACCGGCCCTTCATGGTCCACGGTCTGCGGATCATCGTGGTGGGCCTGGTCTTCCTCGGCTCGATCGCCTCGCTCGACACCGTGTGGAGCTTCGCCGACGTCACCATGGGCCTCATGGCCACGGTGAACCTCATCGCCGTGCTCGCGCTGTCCGGTGTGGTCGTGAAGGTCCTGCGCGACTACGACCGGCAGCGCGGCGAAGGCCTCGACCCGGTGTTCACCCGCGAGGCGGCGCCCGGCTTGAAGGGCTTGCGCGTGTGGGAGTCCGAGACCGCCGAGGAGGCACCGGCTCCCGCATACGAAAAGTGACGACACTTGTACATGCGGCCTATGCGTCGATAGGCTCTCCCGCATGGAGCAGTCGAAGGAACCGTGGAAGTCACCCATCTGGCGCTCGGAGCCGGCGTTCCTCTACTCGCGAAGCTCGTTCGCCCGTTACGTAGGCCGCCCCGCCGCCGAGTTCCTCAAGATCGAACCGGCGGCGGGCGTCGTCCTCGTCGCCTGCGCCGTCGTGGCCATGCTGTGGGCGAACTCCCCGTGGGCCGACTCCTACACGGCGGTGTGGGGCCTCGACATCACGTTCGCCTTCGGCGACTTCGAACTCCACCACACGTTCAAGGACTGGATCAACGACGGCCTCATGGCCATCTTCTTCTTCGTCGTGGGCGTGGAGATCAAGAGCGAGATCGTCTCCGGTGAACTCTCCAACCCCCGCAACGCCGTCCCGCCCATCGCCGCCGCCGTCGGCGGCATGGCCGCGCCCGCCCTCATCTACATCGCCCTCAACAGTGGCGGCGCGGGCGCCGACGGCTGGGGCATCCCCATGGCCACCGACATCGCGTTCGCCGTCGGCGTCCTCGCCCTCTTCGGCTCCCGCATCCCCTCGTCGGCGCGGATCTTCCTGCTCACCCTCGCCATCGTCGACGACCTCGGCGCGATCGCCGTCATCGCCCTGTTCTACACCGACGACCTCTCCATGCCCTGGCTCGCCGCGGCCGGCGTCCTCACCGCCATCGCGATCCTGCTGCGGATCCTCAACGTCTGGTCCGGGCCCGTCTACCTCATCATCGGCGTGCTCCTGTGGCTCGCCATGCTCGAATCCGGCGTGCACGCCACCATCGCCGGCGTCATCATGGGCCTCATCATCTCCGCCAAGCCCCTCCTCGACCCGCAGGTCGCCCACGCCGAAGCCCAGCACATGGCCAAGGGCGGCCTCACCGCCGAGGAGACGGAGCAGCTCGTCAAGTTCGCCCGCGACGCCGTGCCGCCCACCGAGCGCGTCCAGGCCCGCAACCACCGGTTCTCCTCGTTCGTGGTCCTCCCGCTGTTCGCCCTCGCCAACGCCGGCGTCGCCCTCTCCTCCGACCTGTTCGCGACCGCGCTCACCTCCACGGTGACGCTCGGGATCATCCTCGGCCTCGTCGTCGGCAAACTCGTCGGCATCACCGCCGTCACCTGGATCGTCGTGCGACTCGGCTGGGGCCGCATGCCCACCGGCACCACCTGGCCGCTCCTCGCCGCCATCGCCATGGTCGCCGGCATCGGCTTCACCGTGGCGCTGTTCATCACCGAGCTCGCCTTCCGCGGCGGCGGCGCCCAGCTCCTCACCGACGAAGGCAAGATCGGCGTCCTCTGCGCGTCCTTCATCGCCGCCGCACTCGGCGCCCTCGCGGTCCACCTGACCGCCCCGAAGACCCCGCAGTCCGAGGAAGATCCCGAGGACCAGCGGGCTGTGGAGGACGCCGCGAACGCGGGGTTAGGCTTGGCCCACTGCTTTCACAGCGACTCGACCCTAGAGTGAGAACCCTACTTTTGGAGGGACGCCGTCTTGGCTCCGCAGAATCTCATGTCCCAGCCTCCGGCGACGAAACTGCCCGAGGACACCGAGGCCAGGAAGTTCCTCGACGAGCACACGCCCGAGGACACGGTCCGCCGCTTCCCGTGGTTCTGCGCCGCCTGGGCCCGCCTCGCGAAGAACGCCCTGGAGTCGGGCGACGACGTCGCCGCGTACGCCTTCGCGCGCACCGGATACCACCGCGGCCTCGACCAGCTGCGCCGCAGCGGCTGGAAGGGCCACGGCCCGATCCCCTGGGACCACAAGCCGAACCGCGGCTTCCTCAAGTCCCTGCACCAGCTCTCCCGCGCCGCCGCGGCCATCGGCGAAGCCGACGAGGCCGCCCGCTGCGCGCAGTTCCTGCGCGACTCCGACCCGGCCGCCGCCGACGCCCTGACGTAGGGCGGCGCCCGCGAACCGGACGGGGCCCGCGGGCCCGAACCGCTCGGAGCGAAACCCGAGAGCCCTGAACGGGCAATGCGAAAGCGGCCGGAGCGCCAAGCGCCCCGGCCGCTTCTCGCTGGTGCCTAAGCGAGTGAGATCTGGCCGTCCTCGACGGTGATCGCCACCTCGGACAGGGCCGACTCCGCCGGGCCCTGCTCCAGCTCGCCCTCGATCGTCCACGTCGACTGGTGCCGCGGGCAGATGATGTTGCCGTCCGCGTCAGGGGCCGCGACGATGGCGCCCTGATGCGGGCACACCGCCGAGAACGCCAGGAACTCGTCAGCAGTCGGCTGCACGATCACCGTCTCGTCCACCACGAGGCCCCCGCCCACGGGAACGTCCGAAGTCGACGCGATGCCCGCCGCGCCGCCGCCGTCCGTCGAACCGCCCTCAGTGGACGAATCCGCCGCGCCCGCGGTCGCATCGGACCCGTTCGGGGACTCGGCGGTCCCGCACGCCGCGAGCGCACCCGCCGCCCCCAGCCCCGCCAGCCCGCACATCACGCCGCGGCGTGAGGCCACGCCCCTGGACAGCACCTGCCCCGCCAGATCGGATCCGTTCGTGGTATCGGTCATAGTCAAGCTCCTCGCGCTCGGGGCGCCATGGCCGGCCGCGGCGTGCCTGCGAGCCGGGGCCGTGCCGTTGCGACGCCTGCGGCCGCAACGCTAACGCCGCAAACCCGAGCTTGTCACGCCGCAACGCCCCAGATCAAGGACTTTAGTTGAAGCTTCATCAAGTTCTCAGGAAGCTCACAGGCCCGACCCCGACCCCCTACAACCCCAACGACCGCGCGATCAGCATCCGCTGCACCTCATTCGTGCCCTCCCCGATCTCCAGCACCTTGCAGTCCCGCCACGCCCGCGCCACCGGCGTCTCGTTCATGAACCCGTACCCGCCGAAGATCTGCGTCGCCTCCCGCGCGTTCTCCACCGCCGCCTGCGACGCATGCAGCTTCGCCAACGCCGCATCCGTCCCGAACGGCTCCCCCGCATCCGCCTTCACCGCCGCGTCCTGCCACGCCAACCGCGACGTATGCGCACGAAGCCGCATGTCCGCCAACATGAACGCGATCGACTGGTTCTCCGCGATCGGCCGCCCGAACGCCTCCCGCTCCTTCGCATGCGCCAGCGCCTCGTCCAGGCACCCCTGCGCCGAACCCGTCGCCAGCGCCGCCAACGCCACCCGACCCGAATCGAGCAGCTCCAGGAACTGCACGAACCCGCGACCGCGCTGGCCGACGAGGTTCGCCTCGGGCACGCGGCAGCCGTCGAAGTAGACGGGCCGGGTGTCGGAGGCGCGCCAGCCGACCTTGGAGTACTCGGGGCCGATCTCGAGTCCGGGGGTGCCGGGTTCGACGGCGATGCAGGAGACCTCGCCGGGGCCGGTCTGGGCGGTGGCGACGATGAGGTCGGTCATCTCGGTGCCGGCGTTGGTGATGAAGCACTTGGCGCCGTCGATGACCCATTCGCCGTTCTCCAGGCGGGCCTTGGTGTCGGTGTGCCCGGCGTCGGTGCCGCCGCCGGGTTCGGTGAGGGCGAAGGCGACGAGGCCCTGTCCGGCGGCGAGGCGCGGGAGCCATTTGGCCTGCTGCTCGGGGCTGCCGAAGCGGGCGATGCCTTCGGCGCCGAGGGTCACGGAGGCCTCGACGGTGACGGCGACGGAGGCGTCGACGCGGGCGATCTCCTCGAGGGCGAGGCCGAGCATGACGAGGCCGGCTCCGGCGCCGCCGTGCTCCTCGGGGAGGGTGACGCCGAGGACGCCGAGTTTGCCGAGGTCGCGGACGAGGTCGGCGGGGAATTCGCCGCGCTCGTAGAAGTCGCCGATGACGGGTTTGATCCGGTCCTGGGCGAAGGCTCGCACGGCGGCGGCGAATTCGGTCTGCTCGAGGTCGAGTCTCATGGCTGCTGCTCCTTCGGTATTGCGGCCGCGGCTACACCGGTGTGATCGGGTGTCTGCGGTCGGAGAACCGGCGGTCCTTGTGGGTGAGCCGGCGGTATCGGGCGATGAGGTCGTCGCGGAGTGCGGCGGGTTCGAGGATGTCGTCGACGACGAGTTCGCCGGCGAGGCGGCGCAGGTCGACGTCGGCTTCGTACTCGGCCCGTTTGTCGGCGACGAACTGCTCGCGTGCGGTGGGGTCGTCGATCTGTGCGATCTTGTTGGCGTACACGGCGTTGACGGCCGCTTCGGCGCCCATGACGGCGATGCGGGCGCTCGGCAGCGCGAGGCAGGCGTCGGAGCCGAAGGCGGGTCCGGCCATGGCGTAGAGGCCGGCGCCGTAGGCCTTGCGGACGACGACGCAGATCTTGGGGACGGTGGCTTCGGCGACGGCGGCGATCATCTTGGCGCCGTGGCGGATGATGCCGCCGTGTTCGACGGCGGAGCCGACCATGAAGCCGGGGACGTCGGCGAGGAACAGCAGGGGCACGTTGAATGAGTCGCATGTGGATACGAAGCGGGCGGCCTTGTCGGCGGAGTCGGAGAAGAGGACGCCGCCGCGGACCGCGGAGTTGTTGGCGACGATGCCCACGGGCCTGCCGTCGAGGCGGGCGAACGCGGTGATGAGCTCTCCGGCCCAGCGGGCCTGCACCTCGAGCAGGGAGTCGCGGTCGACGAGCCCGTCGAGCACGGTGTGCATGTCGAACTGCGCGGACTCGCTGGCGGGGACGGCGGCGGCGAGGTCGACCGGGAGCGGGGGGCGGGCCGCGCGGACCGGCGCGGGCTGGGTCCAGTTCGAGGGCAGGTAGGAGAGCCACCGCCGGACGGAGGCGATCGCTTCGTCCTCGTTGCGGCACAGGAAGTGCCCGACGCCGGACTGCTCGCAGTGGACGCGTGCGCCACCCATCTCCTCGAGGGTCGTCTTCTCGCCGGTGACCATCTCGACCATGCGGGGGCTGCCGAGGTACATGGAGGCGTTGCCGTCGACCATGGCGACGATGTCGCAGAACGCGGGGATGTACGCGCCGCCCGCGGCGCTGGGGCCGAAGAGCGCGCACGCCTGGGGGATGCGGCCGGAGGCGCGGACCTGCTCGTGGAAGATCCGGCCGGCGCCGCGGCGGCCGGGGAAGAGCTGCACCTGGTCGGTGATGCGGGCCCCGGCGGAGTCGACGAGGTAGACGATCGGGTGCTGTTCGAGCTGGGCGGCCTCGACGGTGCGGATGATCTTCTCGACGGTGCGGGCGCCCCAGGACCCGGCTTTGACCGTGGAGTCGTTCGCGACGAGCCGGATCGGGCGGCCCTGCACGGTGGCGGTGCCGACGACGACGCCGTCGGCGGGCAGCTGCGGGTCGGGGTTGGCCCAGAGGTTGTCCTCGCGGAACGAGTCGGGGTCGCACAGGCGGCGGATGCGCTCGCGCGCGTGGTACTTGCCCGCGGCGGCCGCGGCCTGGTGGTACTTCTCGGCGCCGCCGCGCTCGATCCGTTCCCGTTCGGCCGGGTAGTCCCCGAATTCCACGGCACGGCCTCCTCGCCGATGTCGGTCCCTTAACGATCGTTAAGGCAAGCATATTGTGTCCCGCGAATCCTCGCGTGTCAACGCATTCGCCGCACGGGTAATTCAGTTGATCACCGGCGGGTTCGCCCCTGCCGCCGCGCGGCTGTCGTACCCGTAGGGCATCATCGATCCAGGGGCGCCCGCGAACGCCCGATTTGCGAAGAACCGCCGAGGCGCGCCGCATCCGCGGGCCGCCACCGGCCGCGACACCGCCCCACGAGACCCCGCCTGACGCGCCCCGCCCGACCCGGTCCAGTCCGGTCCGCTCCGGCCGCCCCGAGCCGTCCCGCGACCCGCCGCGGCTACCCTCGGAGGACCACCGCACCGAGCCGCCAGATCGTGCCCCCAGCACGCCGCCTCTCCCGGAGTCCGATGACCAGCCCCGCGAGCACCAGCGCCCCGACCGGCGCCGCCCCGCCCCCCGCTCCCGCGCGGCCGCCGCGCCTGCACGAGATCGACGGCCTCCGCGGCCTCGCCATCGTCGTGATCGCCGTCTACCACATCTGGTTCGACCGCGTCTCGGGCGGCGTCGACGTGTTCCTCCTGCTCTCCGGCTTCTTCATCACCGCGAGCCTGCTCCGCTCGCTCGAACGCACCGGCTCCGTACGCCCCCTCGCCTTCGCCGCCCGCATCGTGCGCCGCATCTTCCCGCCCGCGCTCGTCGTCGCCGCGGCCGCCGTGCTCCTCACCGTCCTCTGGCTCCCGCGCGCCACCTGGAACCAGCAGCTCGGCGACATCCTCGCCTCCGCGCTCTACTACGGCAACTGGAACCTCGCCGTCCACTCCGTCGACTACCTCTCCTCCAACAACGGCGCGAGCATCGTCCAGCACTACTGGTCCATGGGCGTCCAAGCCCAGTTCTACGTGCTGTGGCCGGTCCTCATCGCCGCCAGCGCCGGGCTCGCCGCCCGCACCCGCTGGAGCCGCCGCCGCGTCCTCGCCGCCGCGCTCGCGCTCGTCTTCGCCGCCTCGTTCGCGTTCGCGCTGTGGGAGACCGACGCGAACCAGGCCTTCGCGTACTTCGACCTCCGCGCCCGCCTCTGGCAGTTCGCCACGGGCGGACTCCTCGCGGTCGCGCTCCCGCGCCTGCGCACCGCCTTCGCGGAACCCGATGCGCCGCAAGCCAAATGGACGGCCGCCATGCTCGGCTGGGCGGGCGTCGCGGTCCTCCTCGGCGCCGGGTTCTTCCTCGAGAGCACCGAGTTCCCGGGTCTGGCCGCGCTCTGGCCGGTCGGCGGCGCCTGCGCGGTCGTCGTCGCGGCCTCCCTCAGCCCCGGCGGCGGCGCGGGCCGGCTGCTGAACACGCGACCGGTGCAGTGGCTCGGCGACCTCTCGTACACCCTCTACCTGTGGCACTGGCCGATCCTCATCTGCTACCTCACCGCCACCGGCCGCGACACCGCGACGGTCCTCGGCGGACTCGGCGTCCTCGCCGCCGCGACCCTCCTCGCCTGGGCCACGCACTGGGGGCTCGAACAGCGGCTCCCCGCAACGGGATTCGGCCAGCGGACGATCCGCGGCGCGTTCGCGCTCGGCGCGGCGTGCCTCGCTCTCGTCCTCGCCGCCCATGCGGCCCTGACCTGGTACATCTCGTTCGAACGTGACCGCCTCGCCGAGGCGGCCGCCGACACCGGCCGGTACCCGGGCGCGGCCGCCCTCGCCGAAGGCCTCACCGTCCCCGAAGCCGCCTTCGCCCCCTCCACACTGGACGCCGCCGAGGACTACGACCCGGCGCTCTCGGGCCGCTGCAACCAGACCATGGAAGGCTACGAACCGATCCGCTGCGACTTCGCCGGAGGCGAACTGGTGCAGAGCGCCGGAGTCGAACTCGTGCAAGGCGGTCGGGAAGCGGAAGACGCCGCCGCCACGGTCGTCATGTACGGCGGCTCCAAGATCTGGCAGTGGCTCCCGGCCGTCCTCGACGCCGCCGAGGCCCGGGACTGGCACGTCATCGCGTACACCAAGAACGCCTGCATCATCGAGACCGGCCAGGAGGCCCTGGGGGAGGAGCGCTACCGGTCGTGCGCGGCGTGGAACGACGCCGTCGTCGCCGAGATCGACCGGATCGCCCCCGACCTGGTCCTCACCTACGGCTCCCGGGTCGGCTACGAGGCGTACGAGACCTTCCCCGACTACACCGACCGCTACGGGCAGCTCGTCGCCACCGGCGCTGCGGTCGTGGCCCTGCGCGACACCCCGAGCCCCCGCTTCGACATCCCGCTCTGCGTGGACCTCAACGGCCGCAGCGCGAGCGAGTGCACCGTGGACCGGGCCTCCTATTACGACGAGGGCGCGTTCGAGGCCCTGGAGGTCCCTCCGGGCGTCCACAAGGTCGACCTCACCGACTACATCTGCGGGCCGCGGGCCTGCCCGCCCGTGGTCGGGAACGTCCTCGTCTACCGCGACGACGCCCACCTCACCAACACCTACGCCGCGACCCTCGGCCCCTACTTGGAGGCCGAGCTCGCCGCCGTCCTCGCGGATCCCGCCGCCGGATAGGCGAAAGGCCCGGCTCGCGCGAGCCGGGCCGCTCATCGAAGTCCTAGGCGGTGACCGCGTCCAAGGCGATCTCGACCATTTCGGAGAACGACTCCTGACGGTCGGCCGCGGGCAGCTCGGTGCCGTTCAGGATGTGGTCGGAGATCGTGCACAGCGCGAGCGCGCGCGCCTGGAACTTCGCGGCGAGCGTGTAGATCGCCGCGGCCTCCATCTCGATGGCGAGGATGCCGTAGTCGGCGAGCTTGGCCTCGACGTCGGGCGCGTCGGTGTAGAACGTGTCGGAGGAGTACAGCTGGCCGACGTGCAGGTTGATCCCGCGCGCGGCCGCCGCGTCCACGGAGGCGCGGAGCAGGCCGAAGTCGGCGACCGGCGCGTAGTCGACGACGCCGTTGAAGCGGATGCGGTTCATCGAGGAGTTCGTGGACGCGCCGATCCCCGCCACCACGTCGCGCAGCTCGATCCCGTTGTGGATCGCGCCCGCCGAGCCGACCCGGACCACCGTCTTGACGCCGTAGACGTCCAGCAGCTCGTGCGTGTAGATCGACGCGGACGGCTGGCCCATCCCGGTGCCCTGCACGGACACCCGCTTCCCGTTGTACGTGCCGGTGTAGCCGAACATGTTCCGGACCTCGGTGTAGCGGGTCGCGTCCGTGAGGAAGTTCTCGGCGATCCACTTCGCGCGCAGCGGGTCCCCGGGCAGGAGGACGCTCTCGGCGATGTCGCCCGGCTTGGCGGAGATGTGTGCAGTCATGACGCCAGCTTCTCATAAACATCCCATGAATTTGCGAGGACCGGCTGTGAGCTGGATCGCCGAGCCCGGTTCTGCACGGGCCGCCGCAGTCCGGTAGTGTTCTCCGCGGTGGCGTGTCCGAGCGGCCGAAGGAGCTCGCCTCGAAAGCGAGTGTTGGGTAACCCTCAACCGTGGGTTCAAATCCCACCGCCACCGCCATAAGCAGTACGAACGCCGGGCCTCCCGATCGGGAGGCCCGGCGTTCGCGTTTCAGGGTCTCATCAAGGGTCTCAACAGGGCCCTGTCCAGCGGCGGCATCGCCCTTCTGACCGCCGTCCTCCTCGGCGGCCTTCCAGAACGCCTCCCCGACACGCTTGGCGATGTCCTGGCGGATCGGGTCTACGACGTGCGTGCGGAGACTGTCGCCGTCTCCGCTCTCGCGCAATCGAGCATTTCCCCAGAGCTGCAGGTAGCGTGGCCAATGGGGTTCTAGTTCACGGGTAGGACGAGTGGGGCACTGTGGCACACGGCATCGCGGACCTGGATTATGCGGCGTTCTTCGAGCTGACGCCGAGCCCGTCCGTGGTGCTCGACCCGGATCTGGTGATCGTGGAGGTCAACCATGCCTATCGCAAAGCCACCGGTCGCACCCGCGAGGATCTGCTCGGGCGGCACCTCTTCGACGCCTTCCCGGGGAACCCGGCCGATCAGGAATCTGACGGGGTGCGGAATCTGAGCGCCTCGCTGCAGAGGGTCATCGAGTCGCGGGAGCCGGACACGATGGCCCTGCAGAAGTACGACATCGCCATCACGGGTCGGCCCGGCGTGCACGAGGAGCGCTGGTGGTTGCCGACCAACACGCCGATCCTGGGTCCGGACCGCGCACTCAAGAGCATCCTCATTCGGATGGACGACGTGACCCCGCTCGTCAATGCCCTCTCCTCCGGCGACCGGCCGCCGGCGAGAACGTCGATCGAGGGGGACGGCTTGGGGGCCGAGCTGTACACGCGGGCCCGCGAGCTGCAACTCCTCAACCAGGGACTGCGTTCGGCCCACGATCGCGAGCACGAAGTGGCCGTCACCTTGCAGAAGACCATGCTGATGACGCCGGACCTCCAGCACCACGACGGCGTCGCGGTGCGCTACCTGCCCGCCGTCGAAACCCTGAACGTGTGCGGGGACTGGTACGACTTCATCGACCTGCCGGGGGACCGCGTCGTGCTGACGATCGGCGACGTCGTCGGCCACGGCTTGGAGGCGGCCGCGGTCATGGGCATGATGCGCAGCGCGCTGAACGCCGCCATCCGCACCTCGGAGCGCCCCGCCCAAGCCCTGGAGGTCCTGGGCCTCTACGCCCGCTCGCTGGAGGGGGCCGTGAACACCACGGCCGCCAATGCGATGGTGGATCCCGACAGCCGGGTGATCACCTACAGCAACGCGGGGCACCCGCCACCGGTTCTGGTGCGCGCGAACGGCGAATGCGAGCTGCTGAACCAGATCGTCGACCCGCCGCTGGGCACGCGCCCCCGCCACGTCCCCCGCTCGCAGGCCGGGCATGTCTACACCCCCGGAGACACCCTCGTGCTCTATACCGACGGACTGATCGAGCGGCGCGGGGAGGACATCGACGAGGGTCTCGCCCGCCTCGTCGCGACGCTGGGTCGCCACGGCGCCCACAGCCCCGAACGCATGGCCGACGCGCTGCTTTCCAACCTCGTGGTCGCGGGCGGCGCACGCGACGACATCGCCTTGATCATCTTCCGGCTGTGACCTCTTCCCGCGCGTCGCCGGCGTCGCCCGTCGACTCGGCGCATGAGCCGGGGTCTCGGCGGCATCGGGTTCGAGTCCCTCCGCCACCGCCAACGTCGGGAATGCCGGGCCTCCCGAATCGGGAGCCCCGGCATGTCGTGATTGCAGGGCTCGAGCAGCGCCTCATCAAGGTCGCGCCCTACGGCGTCAACGCGCCGGCGAGGACCTCGTCGCCCGCCGCGCGGTCGCCCGACCAGGTGATCGACGCGTCATCGGCGGACACCCTGCCCCAGAGCACGAGGAGCAGCCGCTCGGCCGTCCCCGAGACCTCGGCGGCGGGCTCGCCCGGACCGTACGTCCAAGACCCGCCGGTGTCGGTGGCGCGCACCCGCAGCGCATGCCGAGGCGGCACGGCCCGACCCAGCCCGACCTGGCGCGGCGCCATCGTGTCGAAGACCTCCGCCACGCCGTCCTCCGCGAGCGCCGGGTCGAAGGGCAGCGCCCGCCCCAGCGCGTGCTGCGCGTCCCACCGGTGGATCAGCGTCTCCTGGGCGCGCCGCCGATGCCAGAAACCGACGGTGCGCGGCGGATGGAGCGTCCACGCCTCCTGCTCGGGGTCCGTGTCCAGGACGGCCAGCAGATTCTCCGCCGAGGCGTCGAACCAAGCCCGGATCGCCGCGTCCGACGCCGGCGCGGGCGGCGCCTCGAAGTCGCCGCGCCGCTCGGTCACCGCGGCGATCACCCAGCGGTTGTCACGGCCCAGATGCCCGGCGAGGTCGCGCAACCGCCAGTCCCCGCAATGGGGAACGGGCACAGCTAGATCGCCGTCGAGGCAGGCGCTGAACGCCGCGGACTCCGCACGCAGCAGCTCGAGATAGGGGAGGGACGCCATGGCGCGAATCCTATCCGGGTCGCGGCCCACCCGCCGGTACGCTCGGTTGCCGCCGGCCCGGGGCGCCGTCACGGGCCGCATTCGCCGCTGTTCGCTTCGGGCGGCTAACCTGTCGGGACCGCGCCGCCGCCGGCGGCGCGCAAGGCGCAGCGGCGCCGCTCACACTGAGAAAGGCGGGCAGCGGGTGAGCCGATCATCGACGGGCGGGAAGATCTTCAGCGGGGCGCTCATCGTCCTGTCGCTGCTCCTCGCCGCGATCCTGCTCCTCCACCGGTTCATCCCCAACCGCTGGTTCAACCTCGGCAGCCTCATCGAGACCTTCCTGCCGTGGTTCGGCCTCGCCGTCCCGCTCCTCCTCATCCTCGCCGCCATCCGCCGCAGGCCCCTCGCCATCCTCTGCGCCCTGCTCCCCGGCCTCGTCTGGTTCCAGATGTACGCCGGGCTCATCCCCGACAAGCACGGGGGCGAGGGCGACTTCCGCATCGTCGCCCACAACGTCAACGCCAACAACACCGACACCGAGGGCACCGCCGCGACCCTCCTCGCCGCCGAACCCGACGTCATCGTCCTGGTCGAACTCACCGAGGACCAGCGCTACGCCTGGGCCGACCTCCTCGACGACCAGTACGAGTACTCGGTCTCCTACGGCACCGTCGCCCTCTGGTCCACCCACCCCGTCGTCGACTCCTACGAGGTCGACCTCGACCTCGGCTGGGCCCGCGCCTTCCGCGCCGCCGTCGAGATCGACGGCGAACCCGTCGCGGTCTACGTCGCGCACCTCCTCTCCGTGCGCGTCAACACCGAGGGCTTCACCTCCGTCCAGCGCAACGAGACCGCGCGGCTCCTCGGCGAAGCGCTCGCCGACGAGCGGCTCGACCGCGTCGTCCTCGCGGGCGACCTGAACGGCACCTCCCAGGACCGGGCGCTCGCCCCGATCACCTACCAGCTGCATTCGGCGCAGGCCGACGCCGGGAAGGGCTTCGGGTTCACCTGGCCCGCCGACACGCCGATGGCGCGGATCGACCAGGTCCTCTACCGGGGCCTCGAGGCCACCGGCTCGGACGTCCTGGACGCGACCGCCTCCGACCACCGCCCGGTGATGGCCGACTTCGCCTTCGACTGAGGTTCGCGGACTCGGACCGGTCCGGCGTGCAACCACTCGCGACGGTTCGGGCGTCTTGGAGACGTGACCGAAGACGACGCGACCATGATCCTGCCGACCGTCAGCGGCGGTGCCGCGAACGGCCCTGCCGCCGTTGACGACACCGCGGTGTTCGCGCGCGTCGAGGCCGGGCCCGCCGAGAGCGGCCGTGCGCTGATCGAACTCGACGGCGTGGGCATGACCTATCCGGGCCCACCGCCCGTGGAGGCGCTGAAGCCGGTCGAGCTGCGGATCGAGGACGGCGAGTACGTCGCGATCGTCGGCCCCTCCGGCTCGGGCAAGTCGACGCTCCTCAACCTGCTCGGGCTGCTGGATGCCCCCACGGCGGGCACCTACTGGCTCGACGGGCACGACACGTCGAAGATGAAGGAGGCGCACCGCACGCAGCTGCGCGCCGACAAGATCGGGTTCATCTTCCAGGCATTCCACCTCATGGCGCACCGCACCGCGACCGAGAACGTCGCGATGTCCCTGGTCTACCAAGGGGTCCCGAAGCGCAAGCGGCGCCAGATCGCGCGCGAGAAGCTCGAACTCGTCGGCCTCTCCCACCGGCTCGACGCGCTGCCGACGACCCTCTCGGGCGGTGAGCGCCAGCGGGTCGCGATCGCCCGCGCCCTCGCGGCCGGGCCGAGCCTGCTGCTGTGCGACGAGCCCACCGGCAACCTCGACTCCAGGACCGCCGACTCCATCATGGCCACATTGGACGAATTGCATGCCGAGGGCCTGACCATCCTCATCATCACCCACGACCACGAAGTGGCCGAACGCGCCCAGCGCGCGGTGACCATCCGCGACGGCCGGCTCCGCGAAGGCAACCACCTCCACGACGACGGCCGCCAGACGATCCCCACCGACCGGGCCGCCCCCGGCACCCTGGTGATGCCGAAGTCCCCCTGACGACCTTCCTTCCTCCCAAAAGGACTGCGGGCCCGCGCCGAGAGGCGCGGGCCCGCAGTTCGCTTACGGCTCAGTCCTGACCGGGTGGCGTGGTCCCTGTCGGCGGTGTCTCGCCGTCCTCGGGCTTCTCGTCCTCCTCCTTGTAGCCCGAGCCGTTCGAGACGAGGATCCAGATCGGCGTGCCTTTCGGGGCGGAGCCGGTCATCGAGGTCGAGAACGCTTCGCCCTCTTTGCATTCGGAGTCGAACCGGCCCGACGCGATGGAGGCCTCGAAACCGGCGTTGGCGACCCGCGACCGCGCGTCGTCGGCGTCCATGCAGTCGATCTTGGGGATCGACACCAGGTTCTTGCCGTTGGTCATCTTGTCGTTCGGTTTGCTCCAGTCCTCTTCTTCGAGGTCCTTCACCGCCGATTTGAGGATCGAGACGCCGACCTCCTTGACCGAGACCTTCAGATCCGCAGTGGCCACATTGGACCGGAAGCTGGCGTCGGGGTCGCCGACGAAGGTCGCGGTGGTGGCGTTCGGAGTCGAGGCGATGAACCAGTAGGCGCGGTCGGAGTCGGCGGTGCCGGTCTTGCCGAAGAGCGGGCGTCCGAAGTTCCCGGTGTAGCCGGCGGCGGTGCCGTTGCCCGAGCAGCGGGTGCCCTCGGCGTTCTGGCCGACCACGCAGCGTCCGGCGCTGACGGCGGCGTTCGCGACTTCCTTGGGGAAGGCCTGGTCGCATTGCGGCGCGGCCGCATCGGCCCATTCCTTGCCGTCGGAGCCGATCACCTGCATCACCGGCAGCGGCTCGCAGTGCACGCCCTCGGCGGCGATGGTCGCGTAGGCCTCGGCCATCTCCAGCGGCGTGGTCGCGTCGAACCCGAGGGTGAACGTGCCGTAGTTGTCGAGGTCGTCCTTCTCGGCGCGTTTGGCGGCCTCGCTGCTCGGAGCGAAGTCGATGCCGGCGGCCACCGCGGCCTCGTACGCCTTGCTGGTGCCGACGGCCTGCTGCAGTTGCACGAACGCGGTGTTGGAGGAGCGCCCGAACATGGCCCACATGTTCATCGGCCCGGCCGACCAGTTGCCGTCGTTGCTGGGGCACCAGTGGCGCTGGTCGTTGTTGACGATGCTGCCGCACGCGGACGGGTCGTCCTTGCCCGTGAGGTACTGCGAGGTGAGCCGCCCGGGTGAGGGCAGCGCGGTCCGCAGCGGGAATCCCGCGTCGAGGGCGGCGACCATCGTGAAGATCTTGAACGTCGAGCCCGCGGGGAAGCCGGAGACTTCGTCGTTGCCGCTGAGGAGCGGGATCGTCGTGTTCGGATAGTTCGAGGGCTTGCTGTCGTCGCCGTCGGTCCGGGGTTTGTTCTCGGTCTGGTCGAGACTGTAGTTGCGGTTCACGGCCATCGCGCGCACGTGCCCGGTGCCCGGGGTGATGGTGACCGAGCCGAGCGCGGCGGAGTTGTTCACGCTCACCTCTTCGGTGAGGCGCTCGGTGGCCTTGTCCTGGAGCTCGGCGTCCAGGCTGGTCACGATCTTGAAGCCGCCGCGCTTGAGCAGGCTGATGCGGTCGCGTTCGGTCTCGCCGAAGGCCGCCTGGTCCGCCCACCACTCCTTGAAGTAGTCGCAGAAGAAGCCCCAGTTGGAGGTCGCGACGTCGACGCATTCGCTGCGGACGGGGCGAGGGTTGAGGCCGAGCGGCTGGGCCTTCGCCTCGTCGGCCGCGGCCTGGTCGAGGGTGCCGAGGCTGACCATGCGGTCGAGGACCCAGTTGCGGCGCTCGACGATCCTCTGGTCGTCGCCTTCGCCGTCGAGGAGGCCGTCGGCGAAGGAGGGGAATTTCGGCAGCGAGGCGAGGGTCGCGGCCTCGGATGCGGTGAGCTCGCTCGGCGGCTTGTTGAAGTAGGCGTACGACCCGGCGTGGACGCCGTACGCCTGGTTGCCGAGGTAGATCACGTTCAGGTAGCCCTCGAGGATGTCCTCTTTGGACATCGTCTCTTCGATGCCCATGGCGTATCGGGCCTCTCGGAGCTTGCGTTCGTACGTGTCCTCGGACGCGGCGATCACTTCGTCGATGGTTGAAGCCGAGTAGATCAGGGTATTGCGTACGAACTGCATGGTGAGGGTCGACGCCCCCTGGGAGTCGCCGCCCTGGTTCGCCACGGCGGCCCGGATGATCCCGGCCCAGTCGACTCCGTTGTGTTCGTAGAACTTCGAGTCCTCGGCGGCCAGGAGTGCGTCGATCATGACTGGGGAGACCTCGTCGAGGGTGACCTCGCGGCGGTTCTCCTCGTAGAAGGAGGTGATGAGCGTCTCGCCGTCGGAGGCGTACACATAGGTCGTCTGCGGCAGGGTGGGTTTGGTGAGCTCCGTCGGCAGCGACTCGAACGAGTCGACGCTGTTCTCGGCAACGAGGCCGCCGAGTCCGACGAGGGGGAAGGCGGCCGCGGCCGCGAGCACACCGGCGAGTACGCCACAGATCAGCAGCGCGATGCCGTCCCTCAGGGGACTCCGGTCGCGTTTCAAGGTCTCCACCGCCTCAGATTAGAACGAACGTCGGGAAGTGCGGCACGGCGGCATCCGGGGTATCGGAAGGCGGCTCGCAAGCAAGGCGACATGTATGCCCGTATTTTGATACGCCGCGATCCGGAAGAGCGGATGCGCTCGTATCGGAATCGTTATTATCGCGAGCCGCCATCGCGTAATGAGCCGTAGGGGTGAAGCCATCCCGCGGAGTCCGATTTTCGTCTCGGAGAGTAGTCAAACCCTTACGAGAGGTGTAAGGTCCGTTCTGACGGCCACATTCTGTGATCGAGAGATCACTCGAATGTAGTCGTCGGGGGGTATGAAGGGAAAGATCTCACGGGGAGGTCATGCGGATGGGACTGCTGATCGACTGGACGACCAAGGCGCTATGTCAGGAAGGTGATCCTGACGCCCTGTTCGTGCAAGGAGCAGAGCAGAACAACGCGAAGAAAGTGTGCCGCGGCTGTCCGGTACGGCTGGAATGTCTCGCCGACGCGCTCGACAATCGCATCGAGTTCGGTGTCTGGGGCGGCATGACCGAGCGGGAGCGGAGGGCACTGCTGCGCAGACACGCGGACGTCCGCTCCTGGAGAGCGGTCTTCGAGGTCGCACTTGAGGAGGAGCAGCGAAGCGCCCGCAAGGGCAACCGGCGCCGGATACCGGTGGACGTCAACTACTTACCGGCTGGCCTCTCGAAGAAAGGCACGGGCACCGCGCCTGGGCGGCATCACCGTCCGGGCGCGTTTTTCATGCCCTGTGGAAAACACTGCGCCTCACGAACAGGCAAAACAAACAATGCTCACGAAGTTATCCACAGGTGGAAAAAGCGTGCTTGGCTTTCGCTACCGGACATGTGATCGTTGAATGGAAAAAACGACTGCTTCAGGTGGAGGAGGAGCGAAGCAGGAGACCGGTCCGGCAGGACTGGCGGCGAAGAGGGAACCCCGGGGGCCGCCCCCGAAGACCGAGCGCGGGTGCACCCGCGCTCGGCTCCTGCCGGAACATCTCGCGAGGTGAACGCGGGCGCCTCGGCACCCAGCCGAGGCGCCCGCACCGAACCCACCGGGCCCGAGCGAACACCCGACCGCGAACACCCAGAACCGCGCCCCGACCGAACCGAGGCCCTCACCGCACCGGACACGGCTCGACGGGCCGCCACCGGCGAACGGGGACCGGAATGCGACCGGCCGGACGCACAGGCCGGTGCCTAGGCGCCCGCGGCCACCGCGCCGAAGGCGCGCAGATCGTCCAGGTCCACGACCTCGACGCCCAGCGCAGGCAGCCAGCGCTGCGGGACCTCCGGGCATGCCGCCGCGTACCGGGCCGCGACGCGCTCTTCAGCGGCCCGCCGCCGGGCCAGATCCGCGTGCGTGCGCAGGACCGCCGCGACCGGGTCGTCCGCGTCGTCCTCCTCAAGGGACGCGGCCGCGCCGAGGGCCCGTTCGGCCGTCAGGTCGGCCGCGACCGGGGTCAGCCGGTTGAGGATCATCCCGTCGAGGGGCATCCGCTCCTCGGTGAGCCTCCGCGTGAAGTACACGGCCTCGCCCACGGCCGCGGGCTCGGGGGCGGCGATCACCAGGAACGAGGTCTGGTCGTCCTGCAGGGCCCGGAAGGTCGCTTCGGCCCGCTTCCGGAAGCCGCCGAAGGTGTCCTCGAGGCTCGCGGTGAACTCGGCGACGTCCGTGAGCAGGTGCCCGCCGAGGACCTTGTTGAACACCCGGGTGAACACCGCGGCGCTCGCGCCCATCAGGGAGAGCATCGACCGCCGTGCGCCGGGGGTCGAGGCCGAGAGGAGGCGGATGACGCGGCCGTCGAGCAGCCGGGCGAGCCGCGCGGGGGCGTCGAGGAAGTCGAGGGCCGAGCGCGAGGGCGGCGTGTCGAGCACGATGAGGTCCCATTCGCCGGTCGCTCGCAGCTGGCCGAGCTTCTCCATCGCCATGTACTCCTGCGTGCCCGAGAACGTCGACGAGACCGCTTGGTAGAACGGGTTCGCGAAGATCTCCGCCGCCCGCTCCGGGGTCGTGTGCGAAGCCACGACCTCGTCGAACGTGCGTTTCATGTCGAGCATCATCGCGTCGAGGGACCCGCCGCGGGCGGCCGTGACCGCCTTCGGGGCGTTGTCGAGCGACTCCACCCCGAGCGATTGGGCGAGCCGCCGCGCCGGGTCGATCGTCAGCACCACCGTGCGCCGCCCGTGGACCTCGGCCGCGCGCAGCGCCAGGGCCGCGGCGGTCGTGGTCTTGCCGACGCCTCCCGAACCGCAGCAGGCGATCACGTGCTTGTTCTCGTCGCCAAGCAGGGCGTCGACGTCGAGTGCGGGGATCTCAGACATGGCGTCGCTCTCCCATGACGCCGGGCCGCAGCTCGCCGGCGAGCTGGTACAGGCCGGACAGGTCGACCCCTTCGGGCAGCAGCGGCAGCTCCTCGACGGGGCGGCCCAGCTGCTCGAGCCGGTCCCGGTAGGCGTCCACCGACTCGATCTCCGTCCTCGCCGCCGCGTACTCCTCGACCAGGCCGGAGACGAGGGCGTCGTCGGGGTTCAGGCCGGCCCGTTCCAGGCCCGCCCTGATCGCCTCCGCGCCCACTTCCACGGCCTTGGCGCCGGCGACCTTGTTCAGCACCAGGCGCCCGACCGGCAGGTCGGCGGCCATGAGCTCCTTGTACGCGTCCACGGTCTCCTGCACCGGCATCGCCCCGGGGGTCGTCACGACGTGGACGGCGGTGAGCGAGGAGTGCAGCATCCGCGCGACCGACCGGGAGTGCTTCCCGATCGGGCCGGTCTTCGCCAGCCGCCCCGATTCGACGGTCACGTTCAGGAACTTCACCACCCGGCCCGTCGGGGGCGCGTCGAGCACCACCGCGTCGTACGTCATCCGCCCGGACTCGCTGCGCGACACGGCCTCTTTGAGCTTGCCGGTGAGGAGGATGTCCCGCAGGCCCGGCGCGATCGTCGTGGCGAAGTCGATCGCCCCGAACTTCTGGAGCACCTTCCCGGCCGAGCCGAGCCGGTAGAACATCGTCAGGTAGTCGAGGAGGGCCTCGTCGGCGTCCACCGACTGCCCGAACACCTCCCCGCCGTCGAGGCCCGCGGCGAGGTGCCGCTCCTCGTAACCGAGCGAAGGGGCCTCGAACAGCGGCGCGATCCCTTGGCGCCCTTCGACCTCCACCAGGAGGACCCGCCTGCCCGTCCCGGCCAGCGCCAGCGCCAGCGCGGCGGCGACCGAGGTCTTTCCCGTGCCGCCCTTCCCGGTGACGATGTGCAGGCGAGGCACCGGGAACGCTGAGGCTGTCATTCATCGGAGTCTAGTCTGCCGCCGTGATCCCGCAGATGAGCCATTGCGGGTCGCCTTCCTCGGCGACGAGCGAGAACACCCATGTCGCGGGCTGGGAGAACGCGCCGGCCTCGCCGATCCGGATCTCGGCGGCGACGGTGGCCGCGCCGACCGAGCGGCCGGTCTCGGTGACCTCGTCCCAGGCGAACTCGCCGGTCCCGCCGTCGGTGTCGGCGAGGGTCGCGACGGCTTCGCTGAGGTCGCGGTCGGCTTTGTCGGCGCACAGCCAGTCGGCGGCGGCCTCGGCGTCGCGCTGGTCGAGGAGTGCTTCGAGGAACGCGTCGACGGTGCGCACGGGGGTGTCGGTGACGTCGTCGACGCCGGTGTAGAGGCGCATCGCGCCGAGGACGAGCGCGACGCAGAACGCGGCGGCGGCTGCTGTGATGGCCCAGGTCCACGGGCGGCCCGGCTCGCGGCGCGGCGGTTCGTGGCGGCCGGGCATGCCCGCGGCTTGGACGCGCCGCTCGGGGATCTCGGGCGGTGCGGCCGCCGCGTCCATGTTGGTCGGTTCGGCGGCACGTCCGCCGCCCGGCGCGCTTCTTGAAGAGGGCGCGGTTGAGGACGGCGCAGTCGAGGACGGCGCACTGGTGTCTGACGACACGGGAACTCCCTGGTTCGACTGGTGCGGTCCGAGTCGGCGCACCGTAAGGACTTCGGGGGAGGCGACGCACTCTGAGCGTAGCGGTGCGACGCCTCCTGATCAAGACGCCGTACTGTGGGCGCATGGAGAAATGGGAGTACCTCACCGCGCCGCTGCTGATCCACAACACGAAGATGATCCTCGACAATTTCGGGGACGAGGGCTGGGAGCTGGTCACGGTCCTGCCCGGTCAGAACTCGGAGCAGCTCGTGGCGTACTTCAAGCGCAAGAAGGAGCAGTAGCGGTGACCGATGTGGACAAGGCGCTGGCGCGCCTGGGCCTTTCGCTGCCGGCGGTGGTGCCGCCGTTGGCCGCGTACCAGCCGGCCGTCCGCTCCGGGGACTACGTGTACACCTCGGGGCAGTTGCCGATGGTCGACGGTTCGCTGGTGGCGACCGGGAAGGTCGGCGCGGAGGTCGATCCCGAGCAGGGCTATGACCTGGCTCGGGTCTGCGCGTTGAACGCGCTGGCCGCGGTGGCCTCGATCGCGCCGCTCGATCAGGTGGTGCGGATCGTGAAGGTCGTCGGTTTCGTGGCTTCGGCGCCCGGGTTCACCGGTCAGCCGAAGGTGGTCAACGGCGCTTCGGAGCTGCTGGGCGAGGTCTTCGGGGAGGCCGGGCGGCACGCGCGCAGCGCGGTCGGCGTGTCCGAGTTGCCGCTGGGCGCTCCGGTCGAGGTGGAGCTGATCGTGGAGCTCGCCCCGAGTGCGAAGACCGTTCTGGTCTGATCGGTGGTTTCCCGGCCGGTACCGCGCCCGCGGTACCGGCCGGTTCGCGTTCCAGGCGTGTTCGCCTGGATGCCGGTCAGGTGATGGACGGCAGGACGCGGGTCTCGACTTCGCCGAGGGCGATGGTGGTGCCGCGCGGGCCCGGGGCGGTCGCGGTGACCTTCACGGTGTCGCCGTTCTGGAGGTTGAACTGTCCGGTGACGGCTTCGCCGGAGCCGTACAGCAGGCCGGCGCGCAGGAGCGCGCCGCCGGCGGTGAGCTGCGCGAGCTGCTGCGCGGGGGTCCAGTAGGACTCCGCGAAGTCGGCGCCGGCGACGGCGACGCCGTTCACTTCGATGTTCAGGTGCAGGTCGAATCCGTACCGGTCGGACTCCTTCAGGTAGGAGGCCATGTCGGCGTTGGGTTCGGGTGCGGCGGTGCGGGCGGCGTTCAGCGCTTCGATGGGGGTGACCCATGCGCTCATGGAGGTCGCGAACGATTTGGAGGCGAACGGGCCGAGGCCGTCGGTCTCGAGTTCGGCGAAGTCGCGGGCGGTCCAGTCGTTGAGGAGGACCGCGCCGAACACGTGCTCTTCGAAGGCGTCCGGGGAGACCGGGTGTCCGAGGGCGGATTCGCCGCCGATGAGGAAGCCGACTTCGGCTTCGATGTCGAGGGCCCGGGTGGGCCCGAACACGGGCTGGCCGTCGTCGCCGCGGCGGTGCCCGGCGGGGCGCACGAGGTCCATCCCGGAGGGGATGAGGGTCGAGGCCCGGCCGTTGGACGCGCGCGGGTGGATCCGGGCGGCGTCGGGTGTGCGCATGGTGAAGTCGACGTAGTCGGTGACCAGGAGCGGGGCGTGCATGATCGCTTCGTTCAGCGGCGTGAGCCAGTTGGTCGCGACGCCCTGGATGCTCGATTCGGTCAGCGCTTCCTGGGCTTGGGCCCGGATCTGCTTCCACGCTCCTTTGCCGAGCGTCAGGAGCCGGTTGAGGGCGGGGTCGCGCAGGGCGGTGCAGGCCGCGCAGGTCTGGCAGTCGCCGGAGAGCACCGCTTTGTGCATGTCGAGGATCTGGTCGCCGATGCGCACGCCGATCCGCGGCAGCGTCTCGTCGGCGGTCGAGAAGACCCCGAACGGGAGATTGTGGATGTTGTAGAGGCTCTCGTCGGCCCCGGGAACCCAGCACGTCGTCACTAGCTCGTCCTCCAAAGTTCGTGGTGAAGGACTAACGAGCGCCGCGCGTGAAAGGTCACTCGGGGTTGCGGTGCCTGCGCAGAACTGTGAACCATCCCACCCATGCGGCGGCGGCGATGAGGGCGAAGCACAGTCGCGCGCCGGTGTCGATCGCGCTGCCGAACAGGGCCGGGAGCGCGGAGGCCACGGCGACGCCGAGCAGGATCGACCGGCCGAGCGCGCCGCGGAACATGCCTTGGCCGAGGATCTTCTGGCGCCATTCGGGGTCGTCGGGGTCGGCGTCGACCCAGCGGCGCGGGGGGCGTTGGACGTCGGTCGGCATCGCGGGCATGGGGACGCCGTTCTGTTCCGGTCCGAGGTCGGCGGCGGCCTTCCGGGAGCGTCTGGCGAGGTCGTCCATGGCGAGGCTCTCGGCGATGGCGGCCAGCGCGAGGTGGGTGCGCGGCTGTGAGGGGGCGAGGTTGACGGCGTTCCACGCGGCGTCGAGGGCGGGCTGGCCCGCGCCGGCGCGGCGGGTGATGAGCGCGTAGTGGACGTGGTGCTGCCAGGATTCGCGGTCGAGGTCGAGCATGCTGGCCGCGACCTGGAGGGCTTCGTCGCGTCGGCCGGCGTCGGCGAGGGCGTAGCCGCGGGTGATCATCGCGCGGGGGTGCTCGGGTCGGTGGGCGAGGGCGGCTCCGGCGTAGGTGAGCGCCTCGTCGGGGTCGTGGGCGGCGAGCGCGCAGGCGGCCGCCATGGCGTTGGCGTCGGGGTCGAGGGGGTCGACGCGCAGGGCGGCGTCGGCTTCCGCTCGGGCGTCGAGGACCTGGCCGAGTTCGTACAGCATCTCGGCGCGCTGGAGGTATTCCTCGACGGTGCGGCGGGTGGGGTCTGCGTCCATGGGATAACTTCCGAACGGCGGTCAGTGCTGGTACAGCAACGCTACCGCGGTCGCGGCCAGACCTTCGCCTCGTCCGGTGAAGCCGAGGCCGTCGGTGGTGGTGGCGGAGAGTCGGACGGGCGCGCCGACGGCGGCGGCCATGGCGGTCTCGGCTTCGGTCCTTCGGGGGCCGATCTTGGGGCGGTTGCCGATGATCTGCACGGAGACGTTCCCGATCGACCAGCCCGCGGTGCGGACGCGGCGGGCGGTCTCGGTGAGGAGCGCGGTGCCGGAGGCGCCGGCCCATTCGGGCCGGGCGGTGCCGAAGTTGGAGCCCAGGTCGCCGAGTGCGGCGGCGGAGAGCAGGGCGTCGCAGGCCGCGTGGGCGGCCACGTCACCGTCGGAGTGCCCGGCCAGACCCGCCTCGCCGGGCCAGGAGAGGCAGGCGAGGCGGCATGGCTGGCCTTCGTCGAATCGGTGCACGTCGGTGCCGTGCCCGATGACGAAGGGCGTATGGGGACTCGCACTGGCGCTGGCGCGTTCGTGGGAGTCCGCGGTGTGCTCGAAGTTCACGCTGTTGGCGGTGCTGACGGGGGACCGGCTACTTGACCGGGGCCTCCGAGAGCAGGACCTTGTCGAGGATGTTGTCGGCCTCGTCCTTCACGCAGTCCTCGGCGAGGGCGATCTCGCCGGTGAGGATTTCGCGGGCCTTGGAGAGCATGCGCTTCTCCCCGGCGGACAGTCCGCGCTCGCGGTCGCGCCGCCAGAGGTCGCGGACGACCTCTGCTATCTTCAGCGGGGAACCGGAAGCGAGCTTCTCGACATTGGCCTTGTAACGCCGCGACCAGTTGGTGGGCTCTTCGGTGTGCGGCGCGCGCAGCACCTCGAAGACCTCTTCGAGGCCTTCGGCGCCGACGACTTCCCGGACGCCGACGAGCTCGACGTTCTTGGCTGGAACCTTGACCGTGAGGTCACCCTGTTCGACGCGCAGCACGAGGTATTCCTGTTCGATACCGCCGATGGTGCGAGTCTCTACAGCTTCAACGAGTGCGGCCCCGTGGTGGGGGTAGACAACGGTCTCGCCGACACTAAAACCCATAGGATCGAAACCCCTTTCGCTGTGTCCAGCTTAACACGGGATCGGGGGTTTCCCCGACAGCGGATCGCCACGAATTCCCTGGTCAATTGGTATGTGACTGATTACTCTACGGCACCTTGGGCTTCCAGGCGGCGGGCAGAGGAGACAAATGAGGCCTGCGTCCCTCTTTCGTGTCCGGCCCCGCCCGGGCGGCCGGCGTGCCGCTCCTCTGTGGCGCCCGCGTGCGAGTCGCCGGCGTCGCCGGTGCGGCGGCGACCTGCCCTGATGTGCTTGCGAGTGATGGATACCGTTGCGCTGCAAGGTGTTCGGGCGCTGATCGGGCTCGGGTGAGATCCAGGGCTCGCCTCGCGCCCGGCCAACGGAAACGAGGAGTGCTCGTCGTCTACGCTGTCGTCAGCATGCCTGTCGGAACTCAGGGAGGACCAGCAGTGGTCAGGGGAATCAGCACGGCGATCACGGTGCGTCGCGCGGCCGCTATCGCGATCGCGGGGGCCGCTGCGACCGCTCTGTCCGCGTGCGGCGCGAGCGTCGGCGCCCAGACCGAGGTCAAGCAGTCCGCGATCGCCGGAGTCAACATCGACTCCGCCGACGGCACGATCGCGCTCCGCGACCTCCAGGTCGAATTCGAGTCCGCCGAGGGCTACGCCGCCGGCGACGACGCTGCCCTGCGGCTGTGGATCGGCAACGAGGGCACCGAGGAGATCAGCCTCGAGAGCATCGAGACCGAGGCCGGCACGGTGACCTACGTCGACCCCGCCGTCCAGGCCGCGGAGGCCATGGAGGAAGCCCGCGAGGCCGCGGACGAACCGACCTCCGGCGACGCGGCCGCCGATGGCGAGTCCACCGAGGAACCCGGTGACGAGGCGACCGGCGAGGCGCCCGCCGCCGACGGGTTCGACGGTGTGGAGGCCTACGCGCCCATCGTCATCGCCCCGTCCGAATACGTGCGCCTCGACCAGGGCGTCGCCTCCGGCACGTACTTCCTCATCGAGGGCCTGCAGGAGGAACTCGTCTCCGGCGACGCCATCGAGGTGGTCTTCCACTTCTCCGACGGCACCGCGATCCCGGCGAGCCTGCCGGTCGGCCAGGCCCTGGAACCCGCCGAGCGCGAGTACTACGAGCCCGAGGAAGCGGCCGAAGGCCACTAACCCCTGCGCCGGTACGCGAACCGAACTCGCAATGCGGGCCCCGATCAGTGGATCGGGGCCCGCATTCGGTTGTTCGGCCGGTTCGCTGCCGGACCCCTGCCACGATCGGCGGTGGGCCCGCCCTCCCCTCGAGCGGCGGGTGGGGTTCGCGGACGGCCGATCGCCGGAAGCCCCATCCCGCGATCACGCGGAACGGCGCGAAGGCGACGACGCCACGGGCCGAGCGGCACGACGGCCGACGCCGCCCGCCTCTAGCGGCACAGCGGCCAGCGCCGCTCCACCGCTTCCTCCCGGCCCTTGCGGCGAAAGTACGCCTCCAGGCTCGCGGCATCCTCGGCGTGCCACAGCACCTGCGCCGCATGGAGTTCCCGTGCCGTGATGCCGCCGACCTCCGGGTACGTCGCGCCGATCGCGCGCGCCAGGGCGACCGTGGCGGCCGCGTCGCCCGCCGCCGAGTGCGCTTCCGAATGCGCCACACCGTAATGCGCGGCCGTCATCCCCAGCGTCCGTTTCCCCTTGCGGTAGCGGTCCACGCGCTTGTCGAGCACCGACGGGTCCACGACCGTCATCCGCGCCCAGTCCGGCTGCTCGATGCCGTGCCGCTCCAGCTCGTACGACAGGAGCGTGCAGTCGAATCCGGCCCGGAACGCCACCACCGGCACCCCGGCGTCGACGGCCGCGCGCAGCGCCGACGCGACCTCGGTGAGGGCCGCGACCGGGGGGAGCCCTTCGGCGCGCACCCGCTCGTCGGTGATCCCGTGGACCCTGGCGGCCCCCGGCGGGATCGGCACACCCGGGTCGATGAGCCAGGTGCGCGGCGTCTCGACGCCCGGCTGCGCGCCGCTCACCAGCGCCGCCTGGACGATCCGGTCCCGGTCCACCGCCACCCCGGTCGTCTCGGTGTCGAAGCCGAGGAGGGGTCCTTCAAACCATCGTTCACTCATCGGCACACCGTACCGGGAGGGCCCGACATTCCCTTATATGCTCTGCGGGCGCGGGAGCACCCCGACTATCCGCGCATACCTCCCCTGAAAGGAGCATGTGGACTTCATGGACTTCCTTGACCCTGTAACGAATGCCATCCAGTCCTGGGCGGACGGCCTGAACCGGGACTTCGGCGACGAGGTCGCGGTGGTGGGCGAAGCGGTGTGGGGCCCGGTCCTCATCTTCACCCTGTTCGCCGTGGGCCTGGTCTTCACGATCGCGCTCAGAGGCGTCCAGTTCACCAAGCTCGGCTACGCCCTCTGGCTCGCGCTGTTCAAGCGCAATGAGAACTCGCAGTCCAAGGGCGACCTGAGCCACTATCAGGCGCTCTCGGTGGCGCTGGCGGCGACGGTGGGCGTCGGCAACATCGGCGGCGTGGGCGCGGCGATCGCGATCGGCGGCCCGGGCGCGCTGTTCTGGATGTGGGTGACCGGCTTCCTCGGCATGGCCACCAAGTACTCCGAGGCGCTCCTCGGCGTCAAGTACCGGACCACCAACGAGAGGGGCGAGCAGTCCGGCGGGCCGCAGCGGTACCTCTCGGCGGGCATCCGCGGCCCGGTCGGGAAAGTGCTCGCGTTCCTGTTCGCGCTGTTCGGCGTCATCGCGAGCTTCGGCATCGGCAACGCGGTCCAGTCCGGGAACGTCACGAGCGCGATCGACGCGCAGCTGCCCGCCGACTCCTGGTGGAGCCCGGATCTGACCGGCCTGGTGATCCTGGTGCTCGTGGGCGTGACGATCCTCGGCGGCATCAAGTGGATCGGGCACGTCGCGGCGGCGCTGGTGCCGTTCATGATCGTGTTCTATGTGCTCGGTGCGCTCGCGGTGCTGGTCTTCAACTCGGACGTGCTCGGGACGACGCTCGTGATGGTCTTCGAGCAGGCGTTCACCGGCGGCGCGGCCGTCGGCGGCTTCACCGGTTCGGCGATCCTGCTGACCATCCAGATCGGTTTCGCGCGCGGCATCTTCTCGAACGAGTCGGGTCTGGGCACCGGCGGCATCGCGGCCGCCGCCGCCAGGACCGACCAGCCGGTGCGGCAGGCGATGGTGTCGATGACGCAGACGTTCATCGACACGATCATCGTCGTCTCCCTGACGGGCCTCGTGATCATCTCGACGGGCGTGCTCGGCTCGGTCGACGAGAACGGCGAGCTCGTGACCTCCGCCTCCCTGACGCGTCTCGCGTTCGAAGAGGGCCTCGGCGGCGCGGGCTCGACGGGCGGCGCGATCGGCGGCTTCATCGTCGCGGTCGGCCTCGCCACGTTCGCGTTCTCGACGATCATCGGCTGGTCCTATTACGGCGAGAAGTGCCTGGAGCGGTACACGGGCCGGGTGCTGATCCTCCCCTACCGGCTGGTGTACGTGGTCGTGTCGTACCTCGGCGCGGTCACCAGCCTCGACCTGCTGTGGGGGCTGTCCGACATCGCGAACGGCTTGATGGCGCTGCCGAACCTGATCGGCCTGCTCATCCTGACGCCGGTGGTCTACCGCGAGACGAAGGCGTTCTTCGCGCGGCCGGACTGGCGCCTGCTGCCGTCGAACGCGGTGGAGGGCACGGACGACCCGCCGACGGCGACGCACCGGCTCGTGCTCGCCGACGAGAAGGGCGAGGGCGGACCGGAGCAGGACTGACGCACCCGCCGTCTACCGTTGCCCCATGGCGGAACCCCGGGCCGGAGGCACGACTGAGCACACGACGACGCTGGCGGCGGTCCTCGAGCGCGTCACCTACGCGAACGAGGAGACCGGCTACACGATCGCCCGCGCCAGCCCGGCGCGCGGCGGTGGTGAGCTCGTCACGATCGTCGGCCCGCTCCTGGGCGCCCAGGTCGGCGAGTCGCTGTCGCTGACGGGCCGCTGGTCGAGCCACCCGAAGTACGGCCGCCAGTTCGAGGTCCGGTCGTACCGGACGGTCCTTCCGGCCACGGTGCAGGGCATCGAGCGGTATCTGGGGTCCGGCCTCATCAAAGGGGTCGGGCCCAAGACCGCCGCGAAGATCGTGGCGCATTTCGGCGTCGAGACGCTCGAGGTGATCGACGCGGACGCCGCCCGCCTCGTCGAGGTCCCCGGACTCGGGCCCAAGCGCACCAAGGCGATCGCGGTGGCCTGGGAGGAGCAGCGGGCGATCAAGGAGGTCATGGTCTTCCTCCAGTCCGTGGAGGTCTCCACCTCGCTCGCCGTGCGCGTCTACAAGCAGTACGGGGACGCCGCGATCGGGGTGGTCAAGAACGAGCCGTACCGCCTCGCGAACGAGGTGTGGGGCATCGGGTTCCGCACCGCCGACTCGATCGCCCGCGCGGTCGGCATCCCGCACGACGCGCCCGAGCGGATCAAGGCGGCCCTCCAGTACACGCTGTCGCAGGCCTCGGACGCCGGGCACTGCTTCCTGCCCGCCCCGAACCTCGTCGCCGACACCGTGGAGCTCCTCGGCCTGGAGCCGGGCCCGGTCGCGCGGGCCCTCGACGAGCTCGCCCGCGATGGTGAGCACGTGATCGCCGACGACGTGCCGGCGAAGGACGCCACGGTTCCCGCCCGCTACCTCGCGCCGTTCTTCCACGCCGAACGCGGCCTCGCCGCCGGGCTCACCGCGCTGCTGCGCACCGGCGAGGACCGTCTTCCCGCGTTCGCCGGCGTCGACTGGGACAAGGCCTTCGCGTGGCTGGGGCGCCGCACCGCGACCGAGCTCGCGCCCGAGCAGACCGAGGCCGTGCGCCTCGCGCTCACCGAGAAGGTGGCGGTCCTCACGGGCGGTCCCGGCTGCGGCAAGAGCTTCACCGTCGCCTCGATCGTGGCCCTCGCGAAAGCGAAGGGCGCCAAGGTCATGCTCGCGGCCCCCACCGGCCGGGCCGCGAAGCGCCTCGCCGAGCTCACCGGTTTCGAGGCCCGCACGCTCCACCGGATGCTCGAACTGCGGCCCGGCGGCGACGCCGCCTACGACCGCGACAACCCCCTCGACGTCGATCTCCTCGTCGTCGACGAATCATCCATGCTGGACACGATCCTGGCGAACAGGCTCGTGAAGGCCGTCCCGCCCGGCGCGCACCTGCTGCTCGTCGGCGACGTGGACCAGCTGCCGAGCGTCGGCGCCGGCGAGGTCCTCCGCGACCTCCTCGCCGCACCCGCGATCCCGCGCGTGCGCCTCACCCGGATCTTCCGCCAGGCCGCCGAGTCGGGCGTGGTCGCGAACGCCCACAAGGTGAACCAGGGGCAGCTCCCCGAACTCGACGGCTACCCCGACTTCTTCTGGTTCGCGTGCGACGACAACGAGCAGGTCGCCGACCGGGTGGTCGAGATCGTCGCCCACCGCATCCCGAAGCGCTTCGGCATCCACCCGGTGCGGGACGTGCAGGTCCTCGCCCCCATGCACCGCGGCGGCCCCGGCGCCGGGAACCTCAACGCCCGCCTGCAGGAGGCGCTCACGCCCGCGAAGGAGGGCCTGCCCGAGCGCCGCCACGGCGGCCGCGTCTTCCGCTTGGGCGACAAGGTGATCCAGATCCGCAACAACTACACGAAGGGCAAGGCCGGGGTCTTCAACGGCACCGTGGGGCTCGTCCAGGCCATCGACGCGGTCGCCCAGACCATGACCGTGCGCACCGACGAGGACGAGGAGGTCGACTACGAGTTCGCCGAACTCGACGAGCTCGTGCACGCCTACGCCGTCACCGTCCACCGCTCGCAGGGCTCGGAGTACCCCGCCGTCGTCGTCCCGGTGACCACGAGCGCGTGGACCATGCTGCAGCGCAACCTGCTCTACACGGCGATCACGCGCGCGAAGCGCCTCGTGGTGCTCGTCGGTTCGAAGCAGGCCCTCGCGGTCGCCGTGCGCACCAAGGGGACCGGCAAACGCCATACGGGGCTGACCCACCGCCTCAGCGGCTGATTCAGTCCTCTTGCGCGGGCGCCGGCTCGATCGGCTTCTCGCCTTTGGCGGTCGGGTAGACCACCCAGTGCTCGGACTGCTCGTCCTTCTTGTAGCTGCGCTGCGTGATCGTGACCATCAGCGCGACCAGGCCCCCGCCCACCACGAACAGGGCGAGGACCAGCACATTGACGAGCGAGACGTTCATCGGTCTAACGGTAGTTCGTGAATTGGAGCGCGACCTCGAGGTCCTTGCCCTTGAGCAGCGCGATGACCTCCTGCAGGTCGTCGCGCTTCTTGCCGGTCACGCGGAGCTTGTCGCCCTGGACCTGGGGTTTGACGCCCTTGGGGCCCTCGTCGCGGATGATCTTGCCGATCTTCTTCGCGTCCTCGGTCGAGATGCCCTGCTTGAAGGTCACATCGATCTTCGTCTCCTTGCCGGACTGGCGCGGCTCGCCCGCGTCCAGCGCCTTCAGGGAGATCCCGCGCTTGATCAGCTTCTCCTTGAGCACCTCGAGGGCCGCCTTCACGCGGTCCTCGGTCTCGGCCGTGATCAGCGCCGCCTCGTCGCCGGAGCGCTCGACGCTCGCGCCGGTGCCCCGGAAGTCGAACCGGGTGGCCAGCTCGCGCTGGGTCTGGTTGATCGCGTTGTCGAGTTCGGCCAGGTCGATCTCGGAGACGATGTCGAACGAGGCGTCAGCCATGGCAGTCCGGTCCTTCCTTGCGGGTGCAAAGCTCGGTACTTCAAAGCGCAGTACTTCACAGCGCGGTGGGGCGGCGTGAGGGGCGCGACCGCCAAGCTTAGTCCTGCCCCACCGGCCCGGGCGGGCGCATTGCGGGCCGGCCGCAGTGAACGCGGTCTCAACTGGGGATAACCCGCTTGCGCGCCCCCGTGGAGGGGAGGTTATTCTTGCTCTCGCTACAAGCCGCGGCAGGTTACCCAAGCGGCCAAAGGGAGCTGACTGTAAATCAGCCGTCATCGACTTCGCAGGTTCGAATCCTGCACCTGCCACCAGTAGTGGAAGGCCCCCGGTCATCGATCGGGGGCCTTCCTCGTGCCCGGTCCGAAGACGGGCCGCGCGCTACCCGGGCACGGTCGTCTCGCGGGGGAGCCACGCGGCCGTCTCCCAACCGCCCTCAGGCCTCGCCTGTGCCCTGAGCCGGCCTCCGACCGCTTCGATGCGTTCGCCCAGACCCAGCAGGCCCATCCCGGCCCCGGAATCGGCGAGCCTGCCGCGCGCGGCCCGGCCGTCGTCGCGCACCGACACCTCGAGGCCGTTCCCGCTCGCCGCCGCCACGACCACCCGCACCCGGGTCGCCCCGCGGGCGTGCTTGCGCACGTTCGTCAGCGCCTCCCGCACGATCCGGTGCGCCGTCGCCGCGATCTCCGGCGCGACCGCGTTCCCCGCCAGTTCCGGGGAGATGAAGCAGGTCGTGTCGGTGCCCTCCCGGTTGAACCGATCCACGAGGTCCTCGATCTGGGCGAGGTCCCCGAGCGGGTTCACGCCCGCGCCGCCGTCGTCGTTGCGGAGCATCTTCACCATGCGCCGCATCGAGGTCAGCGCGGCGAGCCCGGCCTCCTCGATGTCCGCGAACGCCTGCTTCGGGTCGGTGTCCGTCACCTGCGCGGCCTGCGCGAGCACCACCATGCCGGTGACGTGGTGCGCCACGAAGTCGTGCATCTCGCGGGCCAGTTCGAGCCGCTCGGCCTGCCGCACCTCCTCCTGGGTCTCGCGCCGCAGCCTGTCCAGGCCGCGCAGGTACGCGCCGAAGCCGATCATGGTCGTCATCGCCATGACGATCAGCACCTCGCCGCCGATCATGGCGCTCTCGAGGTCGTCGTCGAACAGGCGATACCCGATCACCAGGACCGCCGCGCCATTGGCGAACGCGACCCACCGGCCGGGCGGCGCGTCCCAGTGCCGCACTGAGAAGAGCATGAGCAGCCCCAGCGCCAGCAGCTCGGCGGTCCCGACGCCGCGCACCCCTTGGTCGTAGACGACGTCGAACCCGGTCACCGCGAGCGATGCGATGGAGGCGGCCGCGATCCAGCGTTTGCGCCCCGGCCGGTACCAGATGTACACGCCGATCACGAAGACCGAGTTCGCGAACTGCACCCAAGCCATCCACGAGACCATCGGAGGCCGATAGCCCGTGCCGCTCGACAGCATCTCGGCCGCGAGGGTCAGCAGCAGGCACCCGATGATGAAGATCTTGAGCAGCAGTATCACCAGCCGGTTGATCCGGCTGTGCAGGCCGCGCGAGGTGGACGTGGAGGTCATGCCCCGACGGTAACCGCCTTTCCAGGACCCTCGGCCGAACGGCCGACCCGCGGCGCCCGAAACCGGCCGCCGAGCCGAAGTGGACGGCCCCCGGTCCCGGACAAGCTGGTCCCATGAACGAATTCCTCGAGATCAGCATGGTCGTGAGCCTGGTGCTCACCCTCGCGTTCCTCATCGCGGGCACGGCCCTCCCCTTCCTCCCGACCGAGAGGAAGGCCCGCCGATGAAGCCCCCGATGCTCACCGCCCGCGCCCTCACCAAGCGCTTCGGCACCGCCCCCGCCCTCGACGGCGTGGATTTCGGCGTCGGCCCCGGCGAGTCCGTGGCCGTGACCGGGCCCAGCGGGTCGGGGAAGTCGACGCTCCTGCACTGCCTGGCCGGCATCATGCGGCCCGACTCGGGGGAGGTGCGCCTGTTCGACGAGCGCATCGACAGCCTCTCGGAACGCCGGCGCAGCCATCTGCGACGCACCCGATTCGCGTTCCTGTTCCAGTTCGGGCAGCTCCTCCCGGAGCTCCCGGCCGACGAGAACGTGGCGCTGCCGCTCATGCTCGGCGGCACTCCGCGCCGGACCGCGCTCGAACCGGCCCGCGCCGAACTGCGGCGGCTCGGCCTGGAGGGCAAGGAGGGACGGCGTCCCGGTGAGCTGTCCGGCGGCGAGGCCCAGCGGGTCGCGCTGGCCCGGGCGCTCGTGGTCCGCCCGGCGGTGGTGTTCGCCGACGAGCCGACCGGCGCGCTCGACCGCGCCACGGGCGACCAGGTGATGGGGGTCCTGCTCGACACGGTCGGGGAGCTCGACGCGGCGCTCGTCGTGGTCACGCACGACCCGCGGATCGCCGCGCGCTGCACGAGGACCATCGAGATCCGCGACGGGCGGCTGAGCGGCACGCCGCGGGCCGGGGACGGTTCGGGGAGCGGCTTCGACGGGTTCGCGGACGAGCCGGCCGCGGTGGGCCTGCGGGCCGGGTCGGCGCCGCAGGGCGCGAGTGCGCTCCCGGTGCGAGGCGGCGATGCCGCACGGCCGGGCGGTGCGGTGCGCGGCCCGGCCGCGGGTCCGCAGGCAGACCCCGCGTCGTCTGCTCCGCGGCGCAGCACCGGGCCGAGCTTCGGTCCCGAGTCGGTCATGGAGGTGTGGCGATGACGGAGCTGGCCTGGCGGCTGACGCGCCTCGGGGGCCGCAGCGCCCTGCTGAGCACCGGCCTGACCGCGC
The DNA here is from genome assembly GCF_016918015.1 of Glycomyces sp. YM15. Classification (GTDB taxonomy): domain Bacteria; phylum Actinomycetota; class Actinomycetes; order Mycobacteriales; family Micromonosporaceae; genus Glycomyces. The sequence continues at coordinate 160,345 of NZ_JAERMK010000009.1, read as the reverse complement.
TCGCCGTCGCCGTCGCGACGCTGCTGCTCCAGTTCGCCGTGGCCGGGAACTTCGCGTTCGACGAACGCGCCGACCGCACCGCCTGGCGCGATCCGGTCGCCGCGACCGGCACGGCCGAAGCGGTCATCGCGACGGCCGCCGACTACTTCGGCGGCGACTCGGTCAACCGCGTGGACCTCGCCGCCGTGGGCGACGACGCACCGGTGCCGCCCGGCATGGACGCGTTCCCCCAGCCCGGCGAGGTGTGGCTCTCTCCGGCCGCCGCCGAGCTGCTCGAAGGCGTCCCCGCATCGGACTTCCTCGCCCGCTACGGCGACGCGCACCTCGCCGGCGAGCTCGGCCCCGAAGCGCTCGCGCACCCGAACGAGCTCGTGGCCGTGGTCGGCCGCGACGCCGCCGACCCCGCGATGACCGCCGAGCGGACCAGCGCGGACGGCGTGTCGCCCAGGGAGATCGACTCGTTCGCGGTCGGCGGCGCGGACGCCGTCTACGGCTTCTACATGATCCTCATGGTCCTGGCCGCGATCCTCATGGCCGTGCCCGCCGCGGTCTTCGGCGCGGCCGCCGCCCGGCTCACGGTGGCCCGCCGCGACGAGCGGCTCGCCACGCTGCGGCTCGTCGGCGCGACCCCGGGCCAGGTCATGCGGCTCACGTTGATCGAGACGACGCTCGCGGCCGTCGCGGGTGCGGTCGCGGGCACGATCGCGTGGATGGCGGTGACGCCGCTGGTGGCGCTCATCCCGATCGACGGCGGCCGCTGGTACGTGAGCGACCTGTGGGCCGGGGCCCCGTGGATGCCCGCCGTGGCGGTCGCGGTGCCGGTCCTGGTGGCCGGCTCGGCGCTCATCGGCCTGCGCAGCGTCGTGATCAGCCCGCTCGGGGTGGCGCGGCGCGTGAAGCCCAAGGGCCTCAACGCGATCCGCCTGGTCGTGTTCGCGGTGCCGGCGCTGGCGTTCATGGTCGGCTCGAATCTGGTGGGCGGCGACATGATCGCCGTGGCGATCCTCATCGGCCTGTTCGCCGGGACGCTCGCGGCGGTGAACCTGGTGGGCCCGTGGATCGTCCAGAAGTTGGGCCGGATCCTGGCGTACACCGCGAGGGGCCCGGCGCGGCTGCTGGCGGCCCGGCGGCTCGCGGACGACCCGAAGGCCGCGTGGCGCGCGGTCGCCGGGGTCGCGATCGCGGGGTTCGTGGCCGGTTCGGTCGCGATGTTCCCGATGCTGCAGACGGACACGAGCGCGCAGGGCGCGGAGTCGATCGCGGCGACGGTCCCCGCCGATGAGGCCGACGCGCTCGCGGCCGACCTCAGCGGCAGGCTCGGCGACGCCGCGGAGGTCGCGGTGGTCGAATCGAGCGGGTACCTCACGGCCGACGGCGACCGCGCGGTGATCGAGGCGACGACGACGGGCGGGCGGCTCGAGGCGGTGCGCACTGCGATGACCGCGGCCCTGCCCGGTGACCCGCCCGAACGCGAGGTCGATTCGAGCATCATGTCGAATCGGCTCGTCGGCTCCGTCCGCACCGGCGTCACCGTCGTGCTCGCGGTCGTGTTCCTGACGGCGGCCGTCTCGGCGGCTACGGCTGCGATCGGCTCGGTCCTCGACCGCCGCCGGACCTACCGGCTGCTGCACCTCGCCGGAACCGAGCAGCGGGTCCTCGACCGGGCCCGCCGCCAGGAGACGCTCCTGCCGCTGGGCGTCATCGGCGGCGCTTCGATCCTCACCGGGATGGTCCTCACCTCGCCGATCATCGGCGCCATGGGGTTCGACGCGAGCGGTGCGCTCATCCTCGGCTCCACGGTGACCGCGGGCGTCGCCGCGGTGATCGCCGCCGGGGCCCTGTCGCGGCCGCTGCTGCGCTCGGTCATGCGGGACGTGAGCCCGCGACCCGATTGAGGGGGGCACGCGCCGGGGCCGCCGCGCTGGGGGTGCGGCGGTCCCGGTTCGTGTCCGATCCCACTGGCGGCCCCCGGTTTCCAAGTGTGATAGTTAGGGAAACCTAAGTAGCTCGTGCCGAGGTTGCCGGACGGCTCGCAGGCGCCGTCGGCGGGGAGTATGAGCCATGTATCGGAGGAGCCGCTATGGCTGAAGGCCGAGGACGCCGGACCCCCAGGGTCACCACCGCCGAGGTGCTGCGCACCGAGCGGATCACCCCGCACATGATCCGTGTCGTGCTCGGCGGCGAGGGCCTCGCCGACTTCGACTGCGGTGCGTGCACCGACCACTATCTGAAGCTCCAGTTCCCGCTTCCCGGCGTCGTCTACCCCGAGCCGTTCGACCTGGCCCGCATCCGCGAGGAGCTCCCGCGCGAGCAGTGGCCGGTCACCCGCACCTACACCGTGCGCAAGTGGGACAGGGCCGCCCGCGAACTCTCGATCGACTTCGTCTACCACGGCGACGAGGGCGTCGCCGGCCCTTGGGCCGCGAACGCCCGGCCCGGCGAGCTCGTGCGCTTCGCCGGACCCGGCGGCGCCTACGCCCCCGCCCACGACGCCGACTGGCATCTGCTCGCGGGCGACGAGAGCGCCCTCCCGGCGATCTCGGCAGCCGTCGAACGCCTCGACCCCGGCGCGCGCGCCCACGTCTTCCTCGAAGTCGAAGGGCCCGAGGAGGAGCAGCAGTTCAAGTCCGCGGCCGACCTCCGCGTCACGTGGGTCCACCGCGGGGACGCCCGCGTCGGCGAGCGCCTCGTCGAGGCCGTGCGCGGCTTCGACTTCCCCGCCGGCGACGTGCACGCGTTCGTCCACGGCGAGGCCGGTTTCGTCCGCGACCTGCGCCGCCTCCTCCGCTTCGACCACGAGGTCCCGCGCGAGCGCCTCTCCGTCTCCGGCTACTGGCGCCTCGGCCACGACGAGGACGGTTGGCAGTCCTCCAAGGCCGAATGGCGGAAGGTCGACGACGAGGACGAGGCCAAGGCGCAGTCCAAGCTCACGGAATCCTGAACGGCGCGAACGAATGCGGGGCCGCCCGGCCCCGCGTTCGCGCGTCGGGTGCGCTCAGTCGGCGGTGTCCGTCGGCGAGGCCGCGTCGGTCGGCTCCTCGGCCTGCCCCGCGAGCGGGTCGCTTTGCTTCACCCAATGCGGGTTCGCGGCCGTCCACGCGTCCATGGTGTCGTTCTGGAGGGCCTCCCACAGCGACGCGGCGGCCTCCGCCTCCGCGCCCTCGTGGATCCGCTCGATGCTCCCCCAGTCGGTGCCCTCCTCCGAGCTGGCCGGGACCCGGACCGTGGTCATGCCGTCAGGGTCGATGTCCCGGAAGTTCACCGCCAGGTCGACGATCGAGAGGCCGTCGGGCTTGGCGATGGTGACCTTGTCCCCGAAGCCCTCCAGGAGCCCGGGGATCTTCGTCGGGTCCTCCAGGTAGCCCTGCGCCTTGAGCTGCTTCAGCAGCGACTTGATCGCCTGCTGCTGGAAGTTCTGCCGCGCGTAGTCGCCGTACAGGCCCAGGTCGTAGTCGATCGTGTCGTAGAAGTCGTAACGCTGGCGCACCAGGTCCAGTGCCGCTTCCTGGTCGTAGTCGTGGCACCCCTCCTCGAAGATCCGCTCGGTGTGGTGCGACCGGAACTCCTTCCAGGTGCAGATCTCGATGGTGCCGACCAGCTCCACCATCTCCACGAACCCGTTGAAGTCGGCGGTCGCGCCGAGCTCGAACTTGAGCCCCGTGAGGTCGTGGACCGTCTGCACGACGTTGTTGCGGGTGACCTCCCAGTCGTCGGAGATCGACGCCGCGTGGTTGAGCTTGTTCCGGCACGGGCTGCTGTAATCGGGGCCGCAGTCGGGGATCTCCACGAGCAGGTCGCGGGGCAGCGACACCATCGTGGCGTCGGTGAGGTCCTGGTCGAGGTGCACGATGATCATCGTGTCGGAGCGGGTCGAGCCGCCCTGCTTGTCGGTGCCGAGCACCAGGATGTTCAAGGGCCCTTCGATGTTCTCGACGTCCATCTCGGCCTGCACGTCGCCGAGGATGTCCTCGGTCGGCACGGCGTTCTCCGCGGTCGTGGAGGCGAACTGCGCCACGCCCGCGGTCGCGCCGGCGACGACCATGGTCAGGCCGCCCGCGTACATCATCAGGTGCGCCCACCAGGGCGCTCCGCTCTTGCCGGCCATGTCACTCCAGTGGTCCGATCCACATTGCCGTAGGAGTAACGCTCCGGCGGGAGCCTGCGGTTGCACGCGCGGGCCGTCAGTCGCCGGTCTCGGTGGCGGTCCCGTCGACTGTGCCGTCAGCCGTCTCGTCGGCGGCCCCGGTCGTCTCCGTGGCCGCGCTTCCGGTCTGCTTGACCCACTCCGGGTACTGGGCGATCCACTGGTCCATGGTGTCGTTCTGCAGGGCGTCCCAGAGCGCGTCCGCCGCGACCTGCTGCTCGCCCTCGGCGATCACCTCCGAAGCGCCGACCTCGGTGTCCTGCGACGTCGCGGGGACCCGGATCGAGGTGATGTCCTCGGGATTGAGGTCGCGCAGGTTCATGGCCAGGTCGACCGCGGTCAGGCCCTCGGGCAGGTCCAGCGTGAGCTTGCCCTCCAGACCCTCGAACAGGTCGGTCAGCTTCCCGACGTCCTTGTGGTAGCCGTCGGCCTTGAGCTCCTTGATGAGCGCCTTGATCGCCTGCTGCTGCATCGCCTGGCGCCCGTAGTCGCCGCCCAGGCCGTTCTCCCAGTCGGTCCAGCCGTAGCGCTGCCGGATCAGGTCGAGCGACTCTTCCTTGCCGTAGTAGTTGCAGCCCTCGGGGAAGACCCGCTTGTCGCCGTGGATCGACTGGATCTCCTCCCACGGGCACAGCTCGATCTCGCCGACCAGGTCGACCAGGTCCATGAAGCCGTTGAAGTCGACCGTGGCGGCCATGTGGAACTCGACGCCGGTGAGGTTGTCGATCGTGCTCACCACGTTCGGGAGGGTCTCGTTCGTCCAGTCGTCGCTGATCGACGCGGCGTGGTTGAGCTTCTGCATGCAGGGGTTGCTGCCCCAGTCGGGGCCGCAGTCGGGGATCTCGACGTACAGGTCCCGGGGCAGCGACACCATCGACACGTCGGTCAGGTCCTTGTTGACGTGCACCATGATCATCGTGTCGGAGCGGGTCGAACCGCCCTGCTTGTCGACGCCGAGCACCAGGATGTTCAAGGGCCCTTCGATGTTCTCGACGTCCATCTCGGCCCGGTTGTCGAGGATCTCCTCGTTCTCGACCGCGCCGTTCGCCGTGTTGTAGCCGATCTGCGCCACCGCCGCCGCGCCCCCGGCGACGACCATGGTCAGGCCGCCCGCGTACATCATCATGTGCGCCCACCAGGGCGCGCCGCTCTTGCCAGCCATGCAACTCCAATGGTCAGGTCAGCATTATTCACTACATGTCACGCTTCGATAAACGCGAGGGGTTGCGAGGGGGCTGGCCTGCGGCGCGACCTCAATTCACCGTGGGCTCGTCACTCGTCGCCTCCTCGCCGGCGGCCTGCCCGCCGTCGACCGGCGCCACGGCGCAGTCGGGCTTCGAGTCGCCGCTGAGCCACTGGTCGTTCTCGCACGCCCACTCGTTGATCGTGTCGTTCGCGATCGCCTCCCACAGCGCGTCCGCCGCGACCTCCTCGTCCGTGCCCTCGTGGATCAACACGAACGACGTGCCGTTGATGTTCCCCTCGGAAGAGGGCGTGCCGATCGAGATGATCTCGTTCGGGTCGACGTCGCGCATCTGCGTGATCATGTCGATCAGACTGTAGGCGCCCACGTCCAGGGTCAGCGCGTCGCCGAAGCTGTTCAGCAGGTCCACGGCCTTCGTCGGGTCGGTCGCGTAGCCCATCTCCTTGGCCCGCTCCAGGATCTTCTTGATCGCCTGCTGCTGCATCTTCTGGCGGCCGAAGTCGCCCCAGGTGCCGTTGGCGTAGTCCTCGTCGGAGTCCCAGCCGTACCGCTGGCGCACCAGATCGAGGGCGTCCTCCTTGTTGTACTCGGCGCAGCCCTCCTCGTAGGTCTTCTTGTCGCCGTGGATCGAGGTGATGTCGTGCCACGGGCACAGCTCGATCGTGCCGAGCTCGTCGACCATGTCGAGGAAGCCCTCGAAGTTCGCGATCGCGCCGCCGTCGAACTGGATCCCCGTGAGGTGCGTGATCGTCTCCGCGGTGTTCTGGAACGACTCGCCCCAGTCCTCGGAGTACGCGAACGCCTCGGTCAGCTTCGTCTCCGACGCCGGAACGCCCGAAGGGATCTCCACGTACAGGTCGCGCGGCAGCGAGATCAAGCTGACCTGCGTGAGGTCCTCGTTGACGTGCACGATGATGTCGGCGTCCGTGCGGGCCTCGCCCCCGGCGCCCACCCGCTCGTCGGTGCCGAGCACCAGGAAGTTCAGAGGGCCGGTGATCTTCTCGCCCTCGGACTCGACGCGCTGGTCGCCGAGCAGGTCGGCCTGGTTGACCGAGTCCTCCAGGACGGTCACGCCGATCTGCGCCGCGATCGCGCCGCCGCCGGAGACGACCATGACCATGGAGCCGGTGACGACCATGGCCTTCGCCCACCAAGGCGACGACGCCTTGACGACGGCGTGTTTCATCGGGCTGCCCATTGCCTCTCCCGGAACAGTCTGTGGGGTGTCGAGGCGCCGTCGGGGGAGACTGGCGCGCTCTGAGGGCTACACGCGCAGCTCAGCTGACGCGTTGCATCCCAGGAACCATAGAGCATGTACATCGCGTGCGCGTGTCCTCCACCGTCCGGCCGCCTTACGGACCAGGACGAAAGGGATAACAAGCCGAAATACAGTATGGCTCCCGCCACAGCCGACGCGAGGAGCGCCGCGGAGAGCAGTTTCGCCCCGCTCACCGGCCGCTCGCCCACCACCCGACCGCTCTCGCCGTGCACCGCGACCATCCGCCGCCGTCCCCGGTGCGCGTACGACACCAGCCACACCGGCAGCAGCACCAGCCGGTACCCCAGCCCCGCGTACGCCGTCTCGATGCTCGGCACGTGCTGCTCGTCCCCGCCCACCCGCGCCCGGACCTCCCGCTCCACCTCGGCCGCCATCCGCGCCTTCGCCAGCTCCAACCCCACCTCCGGCTCCAGGTCGTACGCCTGCGTCCAATACCCGTCCAGCATCCGCGGCTCGAACGCCACCGCATCGCCCAGCGTCCAGTCCCGCAGCAGCGCCGCCAGCGCCGTCCCCTCCAGCCGCACCGTCGCCGCCACCGGCACCGCCGCGAAGTCCCGGTCCACCACTCCCGCCGCGGGCGACCACCGGATGCCGCGCACCCGGCCCACGCCGCCCTGTGTCCACTCGTAGTCGCCCCTCGCCGCCTGGTACCGCGACCGCGTGCGCGCCCGCCACACCCAGAACGGCAGGTACGCGCCCCGGAACGACTCCGATTCGTCGATGCGCCGGAACGCCCGCGGTGTGAACCAGGGCCGCCGCGCCCACTCCCGCAGCAGCCGCCGCGCCGTGGCCCGCTCCACCCGGAACGGCACCAGCGCCTCCGGCGCCGTCAACAGCTCGGGGGTGTCGTCGGCGTACCGCAGTTTCGCCTTGGGCGCCAAGGCGACCCAGTCGGGGTCCACGAGCCGCCGGGAGGCCGGTCGGCCGTGCAGCTCGGTGCCGCACGCCTCGCACGCGAGGACCGTGGCACCGGGAGTCGTCGGCAGGGGCTCACCGCAGGAGCCGCATGGCCGCGCACTGTACGGACGTGAAGGGAGCAAAGCCCACCATCCTTCCATTTCGGGCACTGCTCCCACTGTATGCGGCGAGTCCGATGCACGGAGGAAAACGGTTCGGGCGCTTGCCCATTCGAGGACGAAAGGCGAATACGGCCACGACGTGCCGCACTGGATATATCGGCTCCGCGGTGGCAGGATAGAGCGCGTGACGCCACGGAGGGGGATCACGTCTGCGCGTGATTATGCCGATCAGTATCGGCGTCTGCGCGCCCTCATGCGGTCCGGACAGGTCGCCGAGGCCGTCGCCGAGGCCACCTGGATCGTCTACAACTCCGACACGGTGCATCAGCGCGCCCAGGCCTGGCTGTTCATCCTCCAGGGCCAGATCTCACAGCGTGCCACCGACAAGATCCCCGGCACCATCGACCAGGCCGGCGCCGCCGTCTCCCGCTGCCAGGACGCCCGCCTCACCGGCAAGTACCACGCGCTCGCGGCCTGGTACTACCACCACTACATCAAGGCCCTCGGCCTCACCGCCGAGCAGCTGGTGCTCTCGCGCCGCGCCCTCCAGGCCATGACCGAGGAGAGCCAGGCCGCCGTCGACGCCTGGTACGACCTCGCCGTGATCCTCTCCAACTGCGGCTACCAGCAGCAGGCCTCCCAGGCGCTCGACCAGTGCCACACCCTCGCCGGGGGCACCGGCGTCGGCCGCGCCTCGGTGGAGGGCGTCGAGGTCCGGGTCCGGGACGCGCTCCTGCGCTACTACACGGGCGACGCGCGGGCCTGCAACTACTTGCTGCTCAAGGAGCTTCGCCGGGTGAAGCCGATCCTGCACGAGCTCGACGCGCGCGAGATCGAGTGGATCCACTACGCGCTGGCGCGGGTGAGCCTGCTCGGGGTGGGCGAGAACTGGACCGTGGAGCATCTGCTGCCGGACGAGACGTCGTCGGTGGAGGCGATGGACCTGCGGACGCTCGCGCGGGCGTCGCGGTTGATCGCGCAGGCGCGGGGCCTGGAGGCCTTGGAGGTGCTGGAGGCGCGGGAGATCGGGGACGAGACGCTCGGGGTGATGGAGCCGCAGCATCTGCGTTCGCTGGCGCTGGTGGCGAAGGGCGATCATGCGGCGTCGATCCTGGCGGCGCATGCGACGACGTACGCGTTGTACAAGCAGATCAACGAGTTCCACACGATCTACTTGGATTCGGCCGGGGCCCTGGTGGACCGGGACCAGTTGCGGCGGGCGGTCGCGGGCTGGGCGGACCGGGCGAACACCGATGACCTGACGGGTCTGCCGAACCGGCGGCGCCTCGACGAGTTCTTGTCCGATGTGGATGGGGACGGGATGATCGCGGTGCTCGACCTGGACGGGTTCAAGGCGGTCAACGACACGCACGGCCATCAGGCGGGCGATGCGATCCTGCAGCGGGTGGCGGCGCTCCTGTCGAGTGTGGTGCGGACCGGGGACCTGTTGGCGCGCACCGGCGGTGACGAGTTCATCCTGGTGCTGCCGGGGGCGACCGAGTACGACGCGGACGCGGTGTCGCAGCGCATCCGGGTGGCGGTGTCGGGCGAGAACTGGGAGTACTCGGTGCCGGGCACGCCGGTGGACGTGTCGATCGGCTGGGCGCGTTTGGCGGCCGGCGGCAACCCATCGCAGACGCTTTGGGCTGCCGACCAGGCCATGTATCAGATGAAGCGGTCGCGCAAGATGCCTTACGACGGGACGGCGGGTTCGGGCTCCTCGTCGTGGTAGGAGCCGGCCCATTCGCGTTCGGGCCTCCGTCCGAGGCGGCCGAAGATGAGTGCGGCGGCCAGTGCGGCGCCCCATCCGGGGAGCATCGAGTAGACGCCGCCGGGTGAGCCGATCTGCTCCCACCAGACCACGACGGTGGCGCCGGTGACCATGCCGGCCAGGGCGCCCGCCCAGGTCATGCGCTTCCAGTACAGCGAGAGCACGATGACCGGTCCGAATGCGGCGCCGAAGCCCGCCCATGCGAACGCGACGATGTCGAGCACCGTGCCGCCCTGCAGCGCCAGGAAGTAGGCGATGACGGCGACGACGACGACCGCGCCGCGGCCGATCCACACCAGTTCGCCGTCGCCGGCTTCCCGGCGGAGGTAGCGGCGGTAGAAGTCCTCGGTGACGGCGGTGGAGGCGACGAGCAGTTGGGAGTCCGCGGTCGACATGACCGCCGCCAGGACGGCGGCCAGGAGAATGCCCGCGATCCAGGGCGCGAACTGGTTCTCGACCAGGACGAGGAACACGGTCTCGGGGTTCGCGAGCGGTTCGTCGATGTAGACGATGCCGACCAGGCCGATGATGACGGCGGCGGCGAGGGCGAAGAACGACCAGCCGGTGGCGATGCGGCGGGCGGCGGGGATGTCCTTGACCGAGCGGATGCCCATGAAGCGGGCGAGGATGTGCGGCTGGCCCGGGTAGCCGAGGCCCCATGCCAGGAGCCCGGCGACGGCGACGAAGCTGAGCGACGTGCCGGCGGTCCACGCGCCGTCGGCGTAGGCGGCCTCGTCGACCCAGTCGAGCAGGTTGGGGCTCGTCGCTCCGATCCCGTCGAACATCGGGCCGATGCCGCCGATCGCGAGGATCGCCCCGATGGGGGCCACGACGAGGGCGAAGAACATGAGGATGCCCTGGACGAAGTCGGTGAAGGACACCGCCAGGAATCCGCCGAGGAACGTGTAGACCACGATGACGATCACGGCGACGGTGATGGCGACGGTGGGCTCGACGCCGAAGATGGTCTCGAACAGCAGGCCGCCCGCGACCAGGCCGGAGGCGACGTACAGCGTGAAGAAGACGCCGATGACCAGGGCTGAGACCACGCGCAGCAGGTGGGTGCGGTCCTCGAAGCGGGATTCGAGGTACGCGGAGAGGCTGATCGAGTTGTGGGCCCGCTCGGTGTAGGTGCGCAGGCGCGGGGCGACGATGCGCCAGTTGAGGTAGATGCCGACGAAGAGGCCCACGGCGATCCAGGCCTCGCCGATGCCGGCGGCGTAGACCGCGCCGGGCAGGCCCATGAGGAGCCAACCGGACATGTCGGAGGCCTGGGCGGAGAGGGCGGCGGTGGGGGCGTTGAGCGATCGGCCGCCGAGCGCGAAGTCGGAGAGGGTCTTGGTGCGCTTGTACACCCAGACGCCGATCAGGATCATGAAGAGGAGATAGAGGATGAAGGTCGTGACGATCGGACCGGAGAGTTCGACCATTGGTTTACCTCGCAATCGAAGGTATTCAGGCAATGGCGCTTATCATACAGTGGCCTTCATCGCAGAATTACCTCTGTTTCTGTCCCCCAAACGCGCGAAAGTTCGATAGATCACCTCCAATGCCCGTCTGGGTGGTCTCTCCGCCCAGTTTAAAAGGGATTTCGGGGGCGTTTTCGCGAAGCAGGCACACCGGTTTCCCGTTCCGGCTCGAGAGGCGCAGGTCGGGGCTCAGGGGCAGGGCGCGTAGATCGCGTCGAGGTCGACCCCGGCGACGGCCCCCGCGAAGCCCTCGTCGTCGTAGCGCGCGCAGGCCGCGGCGATGTTCGCCGGCTCGGAGGCGTAGTCGACGGCGAGCACCAGTTTCCCGGCGTCGCGGATCGCGCGGGTGTTCGCGAGGTTCTCGCCGCACCAGTCCTCGGCGCAGGGCTCGTCGGCGTTGAGGAAGAAGAGCTCCTCGATGCCGATCCCGTCGATGGCGTCGAGGTAGCCGGGGTATTCGCGCAGTTCGGGGGAGTTCTGCGGCAGGACGGCGAGGGAGCCGCCCGCGTAGGCGTCGACCGCGATGATGAGGTCGACCATCTTCTGCGCCAACGACTCCCGGGTCTCGCCGGGGACGAGCGCGAGGTCGATCTCCTCATAGGCATTGGGCACGTCGAGGTAGACGCCGTCGAATCCGGCGGCCATGGCCTGGTCGAGGCGGGGTCGCATGACGAGGTCCCACCAGCGCTGGTCCCAGTACTCGACGAAGTACTCGTCGGGCCAGTCGCCCCACCGGTTGAGGACGAGGTCGTGGGCGGCGACGGCGGGGTGCTCGGGCCGGTAGGTCTCGATGGAGCCCATGGTGAAGTACGCGTAGACGGTCTTGCCCGAGTCCTTGAGGGCGGTGATCTCGTCGGCGGTGAAGTAGTCGTCCCCGCCGTCGCGGGCGAGGTCGATGACGGCCGCGTCATGCGGGGCCGCGGTGAGGGCTTCGAGGCCGTCGTCCTCGTAGCCGGAGAGCTGGTAGATCCAGCTGGAGGGGTGCCGGTCGGACCCGGCGCCGTCGGCCGAGGGATCGGCCTTCGGTTCCGCTCCGGCGTCGCCGGTGCCCACCACGAGGAGCAGCGGCAGCACGAGGAATGCGGTGCGAAGGCGTCTCATATGGTGCAGCATAGGCGGCACCTGCCCCGGAACCGGCCGCGCGACGTTGTCGGAACCGGGGGCGACCGCGAACGCCCCCTCGGACGCTCCGTCCGCCTTCTCGCCGTTCAGAACCCTTCGGCGATCGCTTCCGCGACCGCCTCCACCGCGAGGGCCCGCACCACGTCGACCGACGCTTCGAGATTCCCGGTGGAGGCCGCGACGAACGCGTCGCCGTCCATCCTCGTGTGCACCGGGCTGATCGCCTTCGCGAGGCCGTCGTGCGCGCCCTGCGCGACCAGCGCGCAGTCCACTTTGTCGAGCCGCGCGTTCGTGACCACGACCCCGATCGTGGTGTTCCGCCCGAACGAGCCCGCCGCGAAGCCTTCGGGCCGCAGCAGCCCCCGGTCCAGCGGCCCTGGTTCACCGAACGCGTTCACCGCCGCGAGCGCGCACACCGCTACCGGCCCGGCCCACACCGTGGCCGTCCGCAGCCCCGAGGGCAGCGTCACGCCCCGCCATTGCCCGACCGTCGCGCCCCGGCCCGCGCCGATCGGCCCGTCCAGGGCCGGCTCGAACGGCGCCATCGCCGCATCGCAGGCCTCATATCCTTGGGCCGCAGCGGGAACCGTGCCCGAGCCGTCGAGGTCGAAGAGTCCGAGCGTCGGCACGATCGGCACCTTCCCTCCCGGTGTCGCGACGCCCCGGTCGTGCTCGGCCAGCCACCGCATCACCCCGTCGGCGGCGGCCAGGCCGAAGGCGGAACCGCCCGTGAGGAGGACCGCGTCGATGCCGGTGTTCGCGCGCAGGGGGTCGAGCAGCTCGATCTCCCGGCTGGCCGGGGCGCCGCCCCGCACCTCGCCTGAAGCGGTCGTGCCCTCCTCGAACAGCAGCACCGTGCAGCCGGTGTGCTCGCCGGTCCAGTGGCCGACGCGAACTCCCAAGTCCCGCATCCGGACAGACTACCGCCACGCGTCCGCGAACCGCTCCTGGAATTCGATAACCGAACGGTAACTAAGCTCTTTGTGGACAGTGTTGCGGGACACCTGTGACCCACGCAAAATCCCTGGATTTACCGGACGCGCACGCCTTAGCATTGATGATGAAGCCGAGGGGAACAGGAGCGGGACGGTGAACCCGCAACCGCTCTCAGACCCCGGCCCGGAGGCGGTCCATCGCGATCGCACCGGATTCCCGCCGTCGACAATGGCGTCATCGACGAGCGGTCCCCAAGAAAGATCCACGAACCGGCTTACCCTGCCGGGAAGGAATCATCATGAACGAGCTCGTAGGTGCATACCTCGCAGTCGACGCCGCCAACACCGTTGCCACCTCGGCCCTGCCGAACGCCCCGGTCGTTGACGACGGGCGTGCCGACAAGCCTTACGCTTTCGGCGTCACCCGCCCGGAGAAGGTCCGCCTCTCGACCGCCGGCGTCCTGCGCCGGGCGGCCAACCGCATCGAGGGCCGCGCCCTCGCCGGTCTGGCCCGCTAAGGATCGAAGGCGAGCGCGCCCACAAGGCGCCGGCCGAAGACTGCCAACTCGAACATCACCAGAACGCGACGCGCTGCGGCTTCTCAAGAGCCGGGCGCGTTTCGCTCTCCCGGAGGCGGGCCCGGCCGAAAGGCGGGGCCCGCCTCCGGCGTCCCCGCGCCGCAACGCCGCACGGACGCGGACGGGCCCCGGCCATTCGGCCGGGGCCCGTCACCTCTGGTCTCCTCGCGGGAGCGTCCTACTCCGCGTCAGTCGCCTTGCGGCGGCGCGAGGAGAGCACGAACAGCACCACGCCGACCACGAGCACCAGCGCCGCGACGCCGATGATCAGCCCGAACGAGGTACCCGTCTTCGGGAGCTTCGGCGAACCGCTGCCGTTGACCGTGATGTCGGCCTTGTCGTTCCGCTTGTCGCCGTCCGCGACACCGGGATAGCCGTCGTTGTCGATCGCGGCGACCTCGAGGGAGCCCTTGCCGCTCGCGCCGGCGTCGGTGATCTTCACGGTGAACTTGAAATCGAACGACTCGCCCGCGCCGAGACTGTAGAAGAGGCACACGAAGTCGGCGTTCTTCAGGTCCGACCCCGGGAACGAGTCCTTGACGAACGCGTCGCCGGACTCGAAACAGTTCAGGTCGTCGCCGTCGCTGTCGATCGTCACCAGCTCCAGGCCCTTCGGCAGCTCGCCGATGAGCCCGTACGAGCCGGGCCCGTCGAAGAAGCCCCACGCGTCAGCGGTGCCGAGGTTCTTCACCGGGACCGTGAGTTGCGCCTGGTCGCCCTTGGCGCCCTTGGCATTCGAAGCGGCCACCGACAGGTCGAAGGGGTGCGGCGCGGTCGTGATGCCGATGTACCCGGAGTGCGAGTCCTCGAACTCCGATTCGGGCTCGGTGACGACGCGGAACCCGAACAGGTTGTCCGAACCCTCGTCCCAGAACACGCCGCCGTAGTGCTCCTCGAGCTCGTCCGCGTCGACGGTGCGCACCATGTAGCTGCAGCCGCACACCTCGACCGGGCCGGGCGCGGTCCCGCTCACCTCGTAGGTGATCGGGTCGGCGAAGCCGAACACCGTCTCGGGCAGGTCCTCGAAGTCGGTGACGACGCAGGAGACCGTGTCCTCGTACTCGGTGCAGTTGTCGTAGCCGGCGGTCGCCCGGGTGAGCCCGTTGAGGGTGTAGTCGGAGCCGAACGCCGTGACGACCACGGCCGCGGTGTCCTCCGGGAGCGGCTCCACCTGGAGGAAGTCGGCCGCGACCTGGACGCCCTCACCGGGCTTGGCGTCCGTGTACTCGGTGCTGCCGTGCAGGTAGGGGCGGTCCTCGGTCGGGTCCCCGTCGTCGCCGTCGACCTCGACGGTGCCGTTGATCGGCTCGAGGTTCACTCCGTCGACGCCGATGAGCAGCGAATAGTCGTACTCCCCGGAGGGCGTCCCGGCGTCCGCCGCGTAGTCGAACGCGAAGTCGATCTCGGCCTCGGCGTCCGCGGCCGTGCAGTTCACCCACTGCTCGGGGGTGCCGCCGAGCTCGCAGGAACCGTCGTCGGTCGTGCCGCCCGCGAGCCGCCAGCCGTCGCCGTAGACGCTCAACTGGGCGGTCACGTCGTGCTCGCCGGGTTCGAAGTCGCCGCCGAAGGCGAGGTGGATCGCGCCGGTGGCGAAGTCCGCGCCCGCCTCGACGGGTTCGTCGAACACCACGTCGGCGGCGGGCTCCGGGGTCTGCGCGGCGGCCGGGAGCGCGAACGCCCCGACGCCGAGTGCGGCCGTGCCGAGCACGGCGAGTGCGCGCCTTCCAGCGCGCCGAGGGTATGACGAATGCATGGGTGGGTTCCTTTTTGGAGTGACGGCGGCGCCGTGGTCAGGGGCGATGCGAAGTGGAGGGACTTATACGTACTAGACGCCTTCGGCTCGTCACCTGTTGCAACCGGATTTCAGAAATCTCCCGGACGTGACCGGGAGCACGCGAAAGGGGCGCCCGACCCGCTGGTCGAACGCCCCTCTCCGCTTGCGCTGCTTGACCTTACGCCTGCCAACCCGGGATCGGGAACGCCTTCGTGTGCTCCCGGATCTCGCCGGCCACGACCTCGAGCTCGGCGTCCTTGCCGTCCTTCGCCGCGGCGACGGCCCGGTCGATCCAGCCCGCGATCAGGTCCATGTCGCCCTCGGTCATGCCGCGGGTCGTCACCGAGGCCGTGCCGATGCGCAGGCCCGACGGGTCGAACGGCTTGCGCTGGTCGAACGGCACCGAGTTGAAGTTCAGCTCGATGCCGGCCGCGTCCAGGGCCTTCGCCGCCGGCTTGCCCGGGATGTCCTTGCTGGTGAGGTCCACCAGGATCAGGTGGTTGTCCGTGCCGCCCGAGACCAGGTCGAACCCGCGCGAGCTCAGGCCCGCCGCGAGCGCCTTCGCGTTCTTGACGATCTGCGCCGCGTAGTCCTTGAAGGAGTCCTGCGCGGCCTCCTTCAGCGCCACCGCGATCGCCGCCGTGGTGTGGTTGTGCGGGCCGCCCTGGAGGCCCGGGAAGACCGCCTTGTCGATGGCCTTCGCGTGCTCCTCCTTGGTGAGGATCATCGCGCCGCGCGGGCCGCGCAGCGTCTTGTGCGTGGTGGTGGTGACGACGTCGGCGTGCCCGACCGGGGTCGGGTGCGCCCCGCCCGCGACGAGACCGGCGATGTGCGCGATGTCGGCCATGAGCACCGCGCCGACCTCGTCGGCGATGGCCTTGAAGCCCGCGAAGTCGACGGTGCGGGGGATCGCGGTCCCGCCGCAGATGATGAGTTTCGGCCGCTCCTGGCGCGCGATCTCGGCGACCTCGTCGAGGTCGATGCGGCCCGTGTCGCGGCGGACCCCGTAGTGCACGGCGTCGAACCACTTGCCCGTGGCCGAGACCTTCGCGCCGTGGGTCAGGTGCCCGCCCGCGGGCAGCCCCATGCCGAGGACCTTGTCGCCCGGGTTCAGGAACGCCATGTAGACGGCCAGGTTCGCAGGCGAGCCGGAGTACGGCTGGACGTTCGCGTGGTCCGCCCCGAACAGGGCCTTCGCCCGGTCGATGGCCAGCTGCTCGACGACGTCGATGAACTGCTGGCCCTCGTAGTAGCGCTTCCCGGCGTACCCCTCGGAGTACTTGTTGGTCAGGATCGACCCCGTCGCCTCCATGACCGCCTGGGACACGTAGTTCTCGGACGCGATGAGGCGGATCTTCTCGGACTCGCGGCGACCCTCGTTCTCGATGGCCTGTTCGATCTCGGGGTCGACGGCCGCGAGTGACGCGGTGAGGGCCTCGTAGGCGCTGGACATGCAATGCTCCTCGCTGATCGGCATGATCTCGCACGGCGACCGGGCAGGTGGCCTTGATGCCCCGAGCATAGCCGGGCGTCCTGAGCTGGGGCCCCCGCGTTTCCTCACCTGTGAGACGGCGCCGACCGGACTCGCCTGCGCATCCGGGTCGAAAGCACGCAGCGCCGTCCTCACGCGATCGGCCGTCGGAGACTGCATTGCGTACACGCAGTACGGTGCGACGTATGTCACCTAGATACGCCGCGAAGACCGTCGGCGCCGGGTTCGCGGTCGCGGCGCTCGCCGCGCTCGCGCAGCTCGGACTGGCCTACGGCTTCGGGCTCCTCTCCTGGGCGGACGCCGCACCCGGCGCCGCCGACCCCGTCCTCGACTACCGCTCGAACGCCAACCTCGCGTGGGTGGCCTGGTTCTCGGCCGCCTCGTGCGTGGTGGGCGGCCTCGCCTCCGGCGCGATCGGCTCCCGGGCCTCGGCCCGTCTCGGCCCCGGCATCCGAGTGACCGCCGTGTTCGCGAGCGCCGTCGGCGCTTTCGCCGTCGGCCCGCTCGTGTCGCTCTCGGCCGAGCAGGGAGCGGTCTTCAACAGCTTCCCCGTCGACCCGCTCATCGCGGCCGGGCTCGGCGCCGCCGTCGGCTTCGCGCTCGCGCTCATCGGGCTGAGCTCCCGCTCGGTCGCGGTCAACGTCGGGGCCTCGGTGGTCCTGGTGTGGGTGCTCGCGATCCTCGCCGTGTTCATTGAGATCGGCGACCGGGCCACCCCGGTCAACGAGCTCGCCGTATGGGGCTCGTGGGCCGGACCGGACTCGTTCCTCGGCACGCGCGGCTTCGCGATCTCGCTCCCGTTCGTGGTCGGCTCGGCGCTGATCGGCGTGGTCGTCGCGGTGCTCGCGCGCCGCGGCCCGATCTCCAGCTCGGGCTACCGCATCGCGGCGGCCTCGGGCATCGCCGGCCCGCTCATCGTCACCGTCGCGCACCTCTACGCGGGGCCCGCGCCGATCGACGGCGCCGACGCGATGTCGGTGATCCTCGTCGGCCCCTATGCGGCGATCGCCGGGCTCCTCGGCTCGCTCATCGTCTGCGCGCTGCCCAAGGCGGGCGGCCAGATCGACGACGCCCCGCAGCCCGAAGCCCGGGAGGACCGCACCGGCCTCGTCGAGACGGCTCCGGGCTGGACCGTCCCCGAACCCGCCTCCGCGTATGACGACTCGCAGAACGGCGACACGAAGCACCTCCCGGGGAGCGGCCCCGACCCCGAAGTCGACTGGGTCCAGGAACTCAAGCCCGTCGAATCGGGCGCGACCCTCACGGCCGAGCCGGAGGCGAAGACCGAGGAGAAGCCCAAGCGCCGCGCCCGGAAGTCCACCGGCCGCTCCCGCCGCAAGCTCGGCTCCGACGAATCCACCCCTGAGACCGACACCAAGTGACCGGGCCGGCAGGGCTCGCCGGGCTCCGCATCAGCCTGTGGGAATGCGAATGCGGAGCCCGACACGGTCGAGACGAGAACGCCGAGATCAACATCGGACGCGAAGGCGAGCGCCTCGTGGCCGCCGGGCTGGCGGACACGTAGAACGCCTGCCGAGCCTGCGTCAGACTCGGGAGACCGGGCAGCGGGCGTTGAAACAGGAACCCACCCGTAGACGGGCCCCACCGGGGCCCGCAGGCCGGGAAGCCCCTCCCTCGGGACAGGGCGGAGGTCAAACCTCCCAGTCGTGCACCGGCCTGCCGTCCGCCGAACGGGCCGCGTAATCGAGCACCATGGCCCGCAACGCGTCCCGCCGCTCCAGCCGCTGCCGGTGCTCGGCCACCTGGACGCGCGCCACCTGCCAGGTCGCGCCGTTGACGCCCCGGCGGCACCGCGCCTCGATGACTCCGAGGAAACGCCCGATGTCCCGACTGACCACGCCCATCGCCGCCAGACCCTCCTCCGCCTTGGGCAGCAGGTCCTCCAGCACGAGCGCGCGCGCCGGGACGAGGCCCCGGCCCGGCCACCACTGGTCGGCGTTGATCCCGTGCCGCGCCGCCGAACGGAAGTTCGCCGCCGCCTGCGCGAACGCCATCTGCTCGCTCAACGGGACCGGCGCGTTCGCGAAGTGCACCACCAGGCCGTAGAACAGCGCCATGTTCGCGCAGATGTCCATGGACGTCGGCCCCGCCGCGACCACCCGGTTCTCCACCCGCAGATGCGGACGGCCCGAGCAGATGTCGTAGACCGGGCGGTTCCACCGGTACACCGTCCCGTTGTGGTACCGCAGTTCTCGCAGCGACGGCACCCCTCCGGCGGCGGTCACCGCGAGCGGGTCCTCCTCGTCGCACAGCGGTAAAAGCGGCGCGAAATGCCGGTAGTTCTCATCGAACAGCTCCAGTACCCCGTCGATCCACCGCTCGCCGAACCAGGCCCGCGGCCTCGCCCCCGCTTCGCGCTGGTTCGCCCGCCGCGTGTCGGTGCCCTGCTCGAACAGGATCACCCGCGTCTCCGCCCACAGCTGCCGCCCGAACAGGTACGGCGAGTTCGCGCCCATCGCCACCTGTACGCCGGCGATCGCCTGCGCGGCGTTCCAGTACCGCGCGAAGTCCTCAGGGGACACCTGCAGGTGGAATTGCACGGACGTGTTCGCCGACTCCGGCGCGATCGACGAGCACGTGAAGTCCACCGACTCCGCGCCGCGGATGTCGATCCGCAGGTCCTCCCCGCGCTGCGACATGATCTGCTCGTTGAGGATCCGGTACCGCCGCGCCGTCGACAGCGCCTCCAAGCGCATGTGGTCCGTGAACAGCGTCGGCATCGTCCCGATGGGACATGCCTGCACCCCTACCTTGTCGGCGGCCTCCCGCACCTCCGACAGCACCGCCGCCATATCGCTCTCGTACCAGGAGATCCCGGCCCCGTCCATGAGCCGCGGCGGCAGGTTCAACTCGATGTTGAAGGCGCCCAGCTCATGTTGGGCGCCGTAGAGCGCGTCCTTCTCGCCCGAGGTGTGCAGGTGCTCGAGCACCGCGTCGTTGGCGAACGCCGGATCCCCGGTCGGCTCAACGAGGTCGAGCTCGAGCTCCAGGCCCGTCATGGGCCGGTCGCGGTCGAGTCGCCGGTCGTCCAGCAGCTGCGCAAGGGCTGTCCGACCCGCCTGGAGTCGCGCCGTGTACGCGGGATGATCCCAGTGCCGCAAGGCAGAACCGGTCACCTCGTCCCCCATATTTTCCTCCCCAGGAATGAAATGTCCATCAACCTTAAGACTTTCGGTCATGTGCTGGCTACCGAGGGAGAAGCACTTTCGTCCCAAAAGGTGTGGATCGCGCTCATATTAGGGACCGGCGGTCGCGCGTAGTGTCGGGATCTTGACACAACAGGGTTTCGGGAGTTCACTATCTGTATCAGGGCAGCTCATGACCGGCGTCATCGGCAACACGTTCCGCGGCCGGATGGGAACGCGCCGTGTGCGCTATAGGATGCCCGCGTGACTCCACCGCGTCCGAACCACCGGCCCGCCGACTTCCTCGCCGCACACCGCGGCGGCGGCCTGGCCACCCTGCTCGACCAGCGCGGCGCCGCCTACTTCGCTTACGCCGCATGGCGAACAGGCCTCAAGCCCACCCACCTCACCCTGCTCAACCTCGTGCTCGGACTGGCCGCGAGCGCCGCCGTCATCGCCTACCTCCCGGCCGCCCGCGACGGCGCGCCGTGGTGGCCCGTGGCCCTCGCCGCGCTCGTCCTCTGGCAGGTCGCCTACATGCTCGACTGCGCCGACGGCCAGCTCGCGCGCGTCACCGGCGCGGGCTCCGACGCGGGCGCCCGCGTCGACATCCTGAGCGACATCGCGATCCAGGCCTCGGTCGTCGCCGTGGTCGTGGCCGTCGCCGACGCCTACACGCCTGAGCTGCCCGCCTGGTGCGGTGCGGCCTTCGCGGCCCTGTGGATGACCAACCTCGTCACCTCGGTGATGGCCAAAGAGGACGGCGACGTCTCGATGGTGAAGAGCACCAATATCATCGTGCGCTTGATCAAGCTCGTTCGCGACTACGGGTTCATCATCGTGGTGATCGCCCTCGCGCTGATCTGGCCCGGCCTGATGTGGGTGGTCCTGGTGGGCTTCGGCGCGGTGAACGCGCTGTTCCTGCTCGCGAGCATCGCGGGCAACGCCCGCGCGTCCCTGCACTAGGGACGTTCCCTCGGATCAGGCCTCGACGAGTTCCCCGTAGATCTCGATGAGCCGCCGGAGCGTCACCTCGGGCGCGAACACCGATTCGTAGCGGGCCCTGGCGTTCCCGGCGTACGTGGGGTCGTTCGCGACCGCCTCGAGCCCGCGCGCGAGCGCCGCGGCGTCCGGCGCGACCGCCACGCCGGCGGGCGCGTCGGTGTCGGCCCCGGCGATGAACGGCGCCCCGCCCATCCGCGTCGCCACCACCGCGCGCCCGGCGGCGAGCGCTTCGATCCCCGTGGTGGGCAGGATGTCCTGCCAGATCGAGGGCACGACCACCGCGGCGGAGGCGGCGAGGGCCGCGTCGCGCTCGGCGGGTTCGAGCTGCCCGAGGTAGGCGACGTCGTCGCGTTCGGCCGCGGCCCGCTCCACGAGGGACCGCAGCGGCCCGTCGCCCGCGATGCGCAGCACCCGCCCGGGCAGGTCGGCCTGCCGCCACGCGTCGAGCAGCAGCGCCACGCCCTTCTCCGGCACGAGCCGCGCCCCGAACAGGAAGCCCTCGCCCAGCGGCACGAGTCCGGGGTCGGCCACGGCGTTCGGCTTCACCCGGATCTGGTCGTCGCGGATGCCGATGCTCCGCAGGTAGTCGGCCATCGCGTCGGTGAGCGCGATGAATCGGTCCACGCCGCGCCACGTCCCCTGGTGCACTCCGAGCGCGACCGCCATCACGGCGCTCTGGGCGCGCGAGCCCCGGTAGCAGGCGTGGACCACGCCGGGCGCGTTCCAGCGCTTCCCGTGGCAGTCGCGGCAGTCGTGGCCGTCCCTGAAGTAGAGTCCGTTCACGCAGTCGTGCCGGTAGTTGTGAATGGTCTGCACCACTTTGACCCCGTGCTTGTGGGCGGTGCCGACCACCGACGGGGACAGCAGCGGATACGGGTTGTGCAGGTGCAGCAGGTCGGGCCGCTCGCGTTCGAGGAGCGCCGCGAGTTCCCGCTGCGTCCCGGCCGCGTGGACCGGTGAAGCGGCGAGTGCCGCTTTCTTATGGGCCGGAAGCGAAGCGATCTCGTCCGAGGAGCGCAGGAACGGCACCACCTCGACGCCGGCCTCGCGGAGCGCCCCGATCTCGTAGTCCACGATCGTGTTCTCGCCCGACGGCTGCGCCGAGGAGTACCGGTTGTGGGCGATGACGATCTTCACAGGGCGATCCTTCTGCGGTGCTGTCGTATGCGGTGTCGGGGTGGCGTGGACGGCTTTCAGCTCGGCCGAACATACCGCAGGAGCGGAATAGGTGTAGGTTGTCGGGTACCGTGTCGGCGGGCCGCCCGGTAGATGGAGACGCAGCGCTGATCTCCGCCCCCGACACTCACCTCCACCGTAAGCTGACGACCGCAGGGATGTGCAGTGGCTACGAGCCTGGAACGCCCAGCAAAGGATCTCCACGGAAGTGGGGGTGCTCCGTACGGACGGACGGGGACGCCGGTGGCCCGAACTCGCGAATCCGGTGACCCGCAGCTCGTGACGAACGGGGTCACCCGCTCCACTTGGCGCCGCCTCGTCCGCGCCTCCAACTGGCACCGGTACTACCAGGCCGCCCTGGTGGGCGCGGACCTGCTCGCCGCCCTCATCGCCAGCGTCATCACCGTGAACTTCACCGCCTCGCCCAGCGCCGGTTTCGACACGGACAACCAGCAGCACTTCTTCTACCTCACGGTCTGGCTGCTCCTGCCCCTCGCGTGGCTGCTGGCCCTGTGGGGCACCGGCTCCTACGACCGCCGCTACTTCGGCATGGGCAACGAGGAGTTCAAGCGCACCATCCGCGCCTCCATGTTCATGCTGGCCCTCGTCTCCTTCGCCGCGCTCACCTTCAAGGCGGACGTCTCGCGTGTCGCGGTCGCGGTGATCCTGCTGGCCGCGGCCGTCCTCGTCTGCGCGTTCCGCTACGGGGCCCGCTTCGGCCTGCACCGGATGCGCGCCTCCGGGCGCGGCGTGCAGCGCGTCCTGCTCATCGGCTCCTACCCCGAGGCCCTCGAGGTCTACCGGACGGTCCGCCGCGCCTCCGCGGCCGGCCTCGTCCCCGTCGGCATATACGTGACCGAAGGCGCCTCCTCGGTCCGCAATCTCGACACCCCGGTCCCGGTCTTCGCCGGGACCGACGTCGTCACCTGCGCGGAACAGCTCGAAGCGGACACGCTCGCCGTGTGCGGCTCCGCCTCGGCCGACGCCTCCGACCTGCGCCGCCTCGCCTGGCAGCTCGAGGGCACCGGCCGCGACCTGGTCGTCGCCCCGCAGCTGACGGACATCGCGGGCCCGCGCGTGCACATCCGCCCCGTCGAGGGCCTGCCGCTCCTGCACGTGGAGGAGCCGAAGATCTCCGGCATCGGCTGGCTGATCAAGAACGTCCTCGACATCTCCTCCTCCGTGCTCGGCCTGGCGCTGCTCTCGCCGCTGTTCCTCGGCGTCGCGATCGCCATCAAGATGGACAGCCCTGGACCGGTGTTCTTCCGCCAGAACCGGGTCGGCCGCGACGGCGAGACCTTCAGCTGCTGGAAGTTCCGCACCATGTACATCGACGCGGAGGAGCGCCAGGCCGCGCTCATGATGCACAACGAGACCGACGGCCTGCTGTTCAAGATGAAGGACGACCCGCGGATCACCAATGTCGGGAAGTGGCTTCGCCGTACCTCCATCGACGAGTTCCCGCAGCTCATCAACGTCGTCCGCGGCGAAATGAGCCTCGTCGGCCCCCGCCCGCTCCCGGCCGAGAACGGCGACTTCCTCGGCGACGTGCGCCGCCGCCTCCTCGTGCGCCCGGGCATCACCGGCCTGTGGCAGGTCTCGGGCCGCTCGGACCTGTCCTGGGACGACGCGGTCCGCCTCGACCTCTATTACGTCGACAACTGGTCGCTCACGACCGACCTTCAGATCCTGTTCCGCACGGTCGCTGTAGTGTTGCGCCGAAAGGGCGCGTACTGACGGGGCACATCGGGGTGCTTGGAGCGAATTCTCAGCTTGCGCCCAGGTGAACGCGAGGCCAACCCTGATAATCTTGGATCTTGATGACTACTTACGGAACAGGCAGCCGCATCCTCGTCACCGGTGGCGCGGGCCTGGTGGGAAGCCACCTGGTCGACGCGCTCCTGGCGAAGGGCTGCGACGTGACCGCGGTCGACAACTTCGTGACCGGCTCGAGGGACAACCTCGCCGAGCACCCCCACCTCACCGTGGTCGAAGCCGACGTCACCGAGGGCCTGCCCGTCGGGGACGAACCGTTCGACGCGGTCCTGCACTTCGCGTGCCCGGCCAGCCCGGTCGACTTCGAGACGATCCCGCTCGAGATCCTGCGCGTCGACTCCATCGGCACGTTCCACGCGCTCGACCGCGCGCTCGCCGACGGCGCCCGCTTCCTCATGGCCTCGACCTCCGAGGTCTACGGCGACCCGCTCGTGCACCCGCAGCCGGAGTCCTACTGGGGCAACGTGAACCCGATCGGGATCCGCTCCTGCTACGACGAGGCCAAGCGCTTCAGCGAGGCCGCCGTCGCCGCCTACCACCGCCACAAGGGCCTCGACGCGGCGATCGTGCGGATCTTCAACACGTACGGCCCGCGGATGCGCCCCGACGACGGCCGCGTCATCCCCAGCTTCGTGTCGCAGGCCCTCGCGGGCAGGCCGCTCACCGTCACCGGCGACGGCACCCAGACCCGCTCGCTCTGCTACATCGACGACCTGGTGCGCGGTCTCATCCTGCTCCTCGAGTCGGGCGAGTACGGCCCGGTGAACCTCGGTACCGAGTACGAGCTCACCGTCCAGGAGATGGCTGAGATCATCCTGCGGCTCACCGGCTCGCCCTCGAAGATCGAGTACATCGACCGCCCGGCGGACGATCCGGAGCGCCGCCGCCCCGATCTCACCGCCGCCCGCGAACTGCTCGGCTACGAGCCGCAGGTCCACTATGAGGCGGGTCTCAAGATGACGATCGATTACTTCGCCACGAAGCAGTAGGGTGCTCGGACTTACCGGCACCTGAGAGGATTCCGAGATACGACCGGGGCTTCCACACCCGAGGTCTCTGGCGGACACCACGTAAGCTGGGGCCATGACGCAATATGGCTCCAATTACCGCGGCAGCGCCTCGGTGCCGCCCGCAGGCGGCAGCGGCGGCGGAGCCCGGGTCGCCCAGGCGGCGGCCGGAGGCCCCACCCGCCGGGGCCTCATCGGCTCCGGGATCGGCCTGGTGGCCTCCATCGCGGCGGCCGGCGGCGGTTTCGCCGTCTGGTCCACCGCCAACAGCACCAACGCCGACCTCGACCGCGCGTTCGACCTCGACGCGATCCCGGAAGAGGACCGTCCGGAGCGCCTCAACCAGGCGTTGAACCTCCTCGTGATCGGCTCGGACCACCGCGAGGGCAACGACGAGTCCGACGCCCGCTCGGACACCACGATCCTCATGCACGTCAGCGAGGACGGGAACGCCGCATACGGCATCTCGATCCCGCGCGACCTCTACGTGTACATCCCCGAAGACCCCGACGCGACGGTCTCGGACACCATCGACAAGTTCAACGCGGCCTACGCGTGGGGCGGCGTGAACCTCACCGTCCGCACCATCGAGAACCTCACCGGCGTGCGCATCGACCACATCGTCGAGATCGACTTCGGCGGCCTCGTCGAGGTCGTCGACGCCCTGGACAGCGTCACGATGGACATCGAGCCGGCCGACGCCGACGGCTACATCACCGACCCGCCCGGCGTCGAGTCGATCCACGGCGACCACAGGTTCTTCCCGGCCGGGCCGACCGAGCTGACCGGCGAGGAGGCCCTCGACTATGTGCGCCAGCGCTACCAGTACAACGAGGGCGACTTCGCCCGCATGCGCCACCAGCAGGAGCTCATCAAGGCCATCATGGACTCCGCGCTCAGCGCCGGGGTGCTCACCGACGAGGACAAGCTCACCTCCTTCATCGCCTCCACTTCGGACGCGGTGAAGGTGGACACCCAGTTCAACGCCGTCTCCACCGCCATCAACCTGATGGACATGCGCAGCGACGACCTGGTCTTCATGACCACGCCGAACCTCGGCACCGGCACGCAGGGCGGCCAGTCGGTCGTCATCTACGCCGACGACCCCCAGGACCCCGAGCCGAGCAACCCCGAGGCCGTCAGCCTCTGGGAGGCCGTGCGCGACGACAGGGTCGAGGAGTGGATCGCGGCCAACCCCGAGGGCGAAGAGGAATAGCGACGTCGAACGAGGGGCCCGTGCGGTTGCGCACGGGCCCTTCGCCGTCTTCTCGGTCGCGAGCGACCGCAGTGGACCGTTGACACCTGAAGTGGTTGGAGGGGTTGATGATTCGATTGAATCAAATGTGAGCACTGTGGCCCGATGGAGTGATCCCGAAGTTCGTCAATGTGATCCAGGTCGTACGATATTTTCACCGTTCCTTCGACGAAGAGGCTGAACCGATGGCAGAGAACGCAGAAGAGTACGTCCCCGACTTCGACATCTCCCGGCCCACCATCGCCCGCGTCTACGACGCGATCCTCGGTGGAAAGGACAACTTCGCAGCCGACCGCGAGGGCGCGGCCGCCTACATGAAGCACGTGCCCAACTCGAAGGAGGTTGCCATCGACAACCGCCTGGGCCTCGAAAAAGGCGTCGCCTACATGGCGAGGCACGGCATCGACCAGTTCCTCGACATCGGCGCCGGACTCCCCACGATGCGCAACACCCACCAGGTAGCCCAGGAGATCAACCCCGACGCGACGGTCGTCTACGTCGACAACGACCCGATCGTGCTCGCCCACGGCCGAGCCCTGCTCGCCACCAACGAGACCACCACGATCGTCACCGCCGACCTGCGCGACCCCGAGGGCATCCTCGACCACCCGGACGTCAAGAAGGTCATCGACTTCGAGCGCCCCATCGGCCTCATGGTCGTGGGCCTCTTCATGCACTTCCACGACGAGGAGAACCCCGGCGAATGGGTGGGGACCCTCCTTGACGCCTGCCCGAGCGGCTCCTACCTGCTCATGACCGACTTCGCCGACACCGGTGAGCCCCAGCAGAAGGCGATCGAGCAGGCGGGCCTCGAAGCCCTCGGCAACGGCTGGGTCCGCAAGCCCGAGAAGATCCTCGAGCACTTCCAGGGGCTGCCGCTCGTGGAACCGGGCCTCGACTGGGTGCCGCGCTGGTTCCCGGGCGAGCCGGACCGCGAGGTCCCCGCCGCCGAGGACCTGGCGCCGCACAACCGGATCATGATGGCCGGCCTCGGCTACAAGGCTTGACAGGGATCGCTTGAAGGCGCGCGGTGGGGAAGTCGCGCGCCTTCGTCGTGCCCGGCGCGCGGAGGCTCACTCGATCGAGTGATTTTCGGATTTGCGGACGGGATCGTCCAGACGGCTCCGGCGGTTACTAGTTGTAACGTTCGCGGAGGATCTCGCTCAGGAAGTCCTGCGTCTTGTGCGGCTGGGTGGCCTGCACGCACAGGTGCTCCATGGCCGCCTGGTACGCGTCGATCTCGTTGTCGCGCTCAAGGTAGAGGCCGCCGGTGAGGTGCTCCAGGTAGATCACGTCGCTGAGCTCCTCGTACGCGAAGCGCAGCCACGTGAAGGGCGCGCCCGCGCCGGAGTGGGCGCCGGCGGAGAACGGCACGATCTGGATGCGCACGTTCGGCTTGTCGCAGAAGTCGATCAGGGTCTGGATCTGCGAGCGCATGACGCCGCGCCCGCCGAACGGGCGGTGCAGCGCGGCCTCGTCGATCACGGCCCACAGCTCGGGGCGCTTCTCCGAGCGGTCCAGGATCTCCTGGCGCTTCAGTCGCACTTCGATCCGCTTGTCGATCTCGGTGAGCGGGGTGTGTCCGTAACCGAGCATCATGACCGCGCGGGCGTAGCCCTCGTTCTGCAGCAGACCGGGGAAGACCTGCACCTCGTAGGTGCGGATCATGGAGGCGGCGCCCTCCATCTCCAGGTAGTTGCTGAACCAGTCGGGCAGGAAGTCGTTGTACCGCTTCCACTTGCTCGGCCGGTTGGCCTCGCGGGCCATCTCGACGACGCGCTCGATCTCGTCCTCGTCCGTGACGCCGTACATGACCATGAGGTCGCGCACGTCGCGCAGCCGGAAGGAGACGCGGCCCAGTTCGACCCGGCTGATCTTGGTGGCGTCGGCGCGGATCTCGTAGGCCGCCTCCTCGCGGGAGATGTCGGCGTCCTGGCGCAACTGCCGGAGCTTGCTGCCGATCATGACGCGCAGCGTCGTAGTCCCGCTCGGCAGGTCTTCCGAACTCACCTTCGCCATCGCGCACCTCCCTCCGAGATCAATTCGCAGCGGACGAAAAACTCACCCTGACAGGGTAGCCGTTCGACCGGTCCCGCCAGGGTGAGTGTGCTGCCCAAGGGCTCTCGCCCGAAAGCGTGCTATTTGATCATGTCGTCGAACTCGCCGTCCTTGGCGCCTTCGACGAGCGCTCGGATCTCCGCGACCGTGTAGATGAGGGCCGGGCCCTCGGGGAAGCGCGAGTTCCGGACTGCGATCGCTTCCCCACCAGGAAGGGTCGCCAGTTCGACGCAGTTGCCGCCGTTCGGGCCGCTGCGGACGCTCTTGCGCCAGGTCAGCGTCGACGGGAGTTCTCCTGCCGGGATGCCGTTGCGTGCCTTGTCCATTCGAGATCCTTCCACCAGTGGCCGGCGTGTCCGACCGGATCTTTCGGAATTGTGACCGGCATCCGGTTCGGCCGGACATTCCGGGCGCGGCCCTACCAGAGCGGCCGCGTGGAGGAGTTTTCCGACATCCCCATCGCTGGTCGGATCAAGTGTCCCACATTACACAGAGTGAGTGCACATGAGGATGCTCGCGCAGATGCACGTGCATCTGCCCCGTGTCGATGCATGTTACGATTCATGTGAGAATGCACATAGACACGGAAGCCGAAAGTGTGCGACCGTGGTCACGGACTCGAAAAGCCGTCAAACCGGCGCTCGTGTACGCGACGACGCAACGTCGACTTCGGGATGCAAACCTCCCGGCCCGGCAATCGTCTTCGCCGCACGGCGACCCGCATCGCACAACCGGAAACGCCAGTGGTTTTGCAGAGCCTGGCCGGGCTGTCCCGGTGAGGTCCGATCGTCGCCGGAGAGGGGTTGAGTGCCATGGAACGTCTTGAGGCCCAGACGTTGCTGGGGGCGGCCGCCGCAGGCAAGCTGCGGAGTTCGATGTGCCAGCAGGTGATGGCGATCGAATACGACCGCAGCGGGCACGTGCTCTACCGCTGCGCCCGCTCGTGCGGGAAGCACACCGCGGATGCGGCCCAGGTCCAGGCAGGACTCCTGTGGCACTACCGCGGCCGGAGTCTCGGCGAGCACTACGGGCTCCCGGATGAGGAGATCGTCGACGACATGTTCGCCTCGCTCCAGCTCGCCTGGATCCGCGACGGCGACATCTACACGGCGCGGTTTCGTTAAAGGCGCAGCCGGTAACGAGCGCGTCAGCGCGGCTCTGGCAGCGGCCGCGCGACCCGGGACTTTGTTCTGTTTGGTGGGATAGAGCCTCGGGGAGGCCGGTGGGGGCCTCCCCGAGCTCTGCACCAGGGATTCAAGCTTGATCGTTCGCGAACAGTGCTGACACACTGAGAACAGCGGGCGGGACCTCGGGCCCCGCCCGCTTCCGGGTCTCCAGGACCGGTGGCGCTGCACCAGGTCCAGCGGCCTCGACACCAGCGCCGCGAGCGCCGCGAACGGACTCACCAGGCGCTCCACGGCCTTCAGTCTGCTGTGGATCCGCCGCACCGGCTTCGCCTCGGCGACGGACGCCTCGAGATCGTCGACGGCGTCCTCGATGACCTCGTACTCGTCCCCGACGCTCTCGCGCAGCGCGGCCCGCAGGTCGCCGACGAGCCGCAGCGGCTCGCCCTGCGCCGGGTCAGCTCACCCAGATGTTGGAGCGGCCGCTGGACTGGTAGCCCTCGGTCGCCAGGATCATGTAGTAGTTGAACGAGCCCAGCCGCATGCCCTTGCCCGCCCAGGCGTCGAAGTGGTTGCCGGTGGTGATCTGGCCGCCGGTGCTCTTGGCCTGGCGGACGCTCCAGTACTGGTCGAAGGTCTTGGTGCCTTCGACGGACGGGGCGTTGTACCGGGTGGTCTGGTAGATGTCGTAGGTGCCGCCGTTGCTGGAGACGGTGCCCTTGTGGGTGCCGGTGGGGCGGTAGGTGCCCCAGCTGTCGACGATGTAGTACTCGACGAGCGGGTTCGAGGTCCACCCGTAGAGGCACAGGTACCCGTTGCCGGAGGGGGCGAAGTTCCCCGACCAGTTCACGGTGCGCCGGCCGCCGTTCGCCCAGCCCTTGCCGCCGACCCAGTTGCCGGTGTTGCTCCACTGCGAGCTGTAGTTCCCGCCCGCGCCCAGGGTCATCGAGACCGTGCCGGGAGCGTCGGTCCAGAAGGAGTAGTAGTACCCGTCGTGCGTGCCGGTCGCGTTCTGCGTCAGGGTCTGCGCGTTCGCGGCGCTCGGCGCCACGAGCGCCGAAGCCGTGCCGAGCGCGAGCGCCCCGCCGCCGAGCAGCAGCCCCCTGCGGCTGAACGGCGTTCCCCGGTCCTTCGGTTCTGCGGACATCCGTCCTCCAAATCCCATCGAAGATTGTCGATTTGAGAAGTATGCGAAGGATATCAACGTACGTCAATAAGTTTCAAAGAACTTTCGGAACTTTCTCCGGAACTTCCGGGGCTGGAGCCGGGCGCGCTCTCCGTAACGTCGAGGTGAACACCGATCGGCCTGCGCCACCCGGCGCGCTGCTTCGGTGCTTGCAGGGGTTGTCTCGGTTGAATAGTCTGGAGCGGCCCCTTCGCCTTGAGACAAACGGAGTGAACAGTGCCGTCAGTGTTCGAAGATCCCGAGGGCTACATGCGGGACTTCCAGTCCCGGATGCAGGCCATGGCCGAACGAGCGTCCAATCTGAACGAGGCCCTGCAAGCGGCGGCGGCCACCGCGACCTCTCCGGACGGGGAGGTGACCGTGACCGTCGGCGTCGGCGGCTCGCTTCAGGACCTGCAGCTCAGCCCCGAGACGCGGAAGATGTCGGCGCAGTCGCTCGCCGCGCTCATCAAGGAGACGTACGCCGAGGCCGCGATCAACGCCGGCAGCAACTCGACGAACGCGCTCGCCTCCGTGTTCGGCGAGGACAGCTCCCTCGTGCGTGAGGCCCGGTCGGCCACGCAGGAGCGGGAGTAGCGCATGGGCGACCGCATCAACGTCCCGGACCCGGAGGCCTTCGAGGCCCATGTGGACGGCATCGACTCGAAGGTCATCGGCCCGGTGGTGCAGGCCCACAACGCCGCCGAGGCGAAGGGCATCGGCAGCGCCATGGACTTCGGCATCGTCAACATGCAGTTCGCGCTCATGGCATACGGCCTGGCCGAACTCGCGACCTTCGTCATCGAGAACGCGCGTGAAGCGGCGAAGGAAGCGTCCGTGCAGGTGAAGGGCGCCTGCGACTCCTACCAGGAATGCGACTCCTCCGTGGCCGAGACCTTCAACGTCTACATCAGCGAGGTGGGCGGATCATGAACGACCTCATCGTCAACCCCGACGAATCGGCGCCCGACTGGGGGCAGTTCACCGGGGCCCGCGCGCTCGGGAGCGCCCAGGCGCTGTTCCAGTCCGACACCGGCCTCGAATACGCCCTCAACGGGACCGTGGCCGCGCTCGACCTGCTCGCCTTCGTCGCGAACCCCTTCAAAGAATGCATCATGGCCGGGGTGGGTTTCCTCATCGAGCACTTCGAGTTCCTCAACGAGCCGCTCGAATGGGTCGCCGGGGACCCCACGTCCATCAACGCCACCAAGGACACCTGGGGCAACATCGCGCAGTCCCTCGACCAGGCCGGACAGGACCTGGTCGCCGAACTGGAATCGCTCTCCGAGTGGGAGGGCAAGGACGCCGACGCCTACCGGGCCCTGATCGCCGACTTCGGCAGCGCCATCTCCGCCTCGGGCACCGTCTCCGGCATCATGAGCAACTACATGATGGTGATGGGCATCTGGACCGCGGTGACCCGCGGCCTGCTGCTCGAACTCATCTGCGACTTCGTGTCCCGCGCGATCATGTACGCCCTGGCGGCGCTCGCCTCCTCCTGGTTCACGTTCGGCGGCTCGATCGCCGCGCTCATCGGCGGGCTGGTGGCCGACGCGATGAGCGTGATGGCGAAGATCTCCCAGCACATCTCCAAGCTCGGCCAGGCCATGTCGCAGCTGGGACAGCGGATGGGGAAGGTCGGCGAGATCATCGACGACATCGGCAGGGCCCTCGACCGGTTCGGCACCGGGAAGAAGTTCGACCTGAGCTTCTCTTCCCTGCAGAAGGGCATGGACCTGAAGTTCGACGCACTCTCGAAATCGATCTGGGACGACGCCATGCCGACGCCCGGCACCGCCGGTCCCCGGTCGAACTACCAGCTCGACAACACGCACTCGATCTACGACACCATGAACGACATGTTCGGGTCGGGGAACCTCCCGACCGGCTGGGCCAACAACGCGCACGCCTGGAACAACGTCGGCAACATCCTCACGGGCTATCCGATGACCGGGCTCAAGAGCCTGCTCGGCGGCGGTCCCGGCGCGATCCAAGACGGCGGCTGAACGATGGGAACGCATTCGTGGCGGCGCTGATCGGCGTCGTGGCCGTGCTGGCATGGCTCGGCGGGGCGTTCATGGTGATGGCCCGCGGGTACATCCTGCCGGCGATGCGCTCGGAGGAGTGGCGGCTCGAGGTCGCCGAGGAGCGCGGGTGGTTCGACGGCATCGACACGCCGTCGCCGCCGCCCGCCTCCGAGACCGACAGGGCCTCGCTCACCGGCCTGATGGCGACGGCTTCGGAGGTCGGGAAGCGGAAGCGGGCCATCGTCGCCAAGGCGTGGCAGGAGGACCCCGAGTTCAAGGCCGAGGTGCGCCGCCGCTATCGCGAACACTACGTGAAGTACCACGCGGAGTACTCGCTCTTCATCGGCGGTGCTTGGGCGTTCACGTTCGTGCTCGTCGAACCGGTGAACGAGGCGCTGGTACCTGAGGGCCTCGACGTCCTCGCCCCGGTGTACGCGCTCGTCGCGCCGCTGTGGATCGCAGCCGCCATGATCGCCCTGCTCGAAGGCCTGAAGACGGCACGCCGCCGATCGAAGGGACGCCGATACTGACCATGCGCATGAGTGGAAGCGGCGTACCGGCGACGCGGTGGGCACTCGCGCGGGCGGGCCTCAGCCGCCCCGGAGCCGCGAGCGTCGGAGGCGTTTCTCGGCGGCCACCACGAGACTCGTGCCGGCCGCGATGAGCAGGATCCGCAGCCATGTGTCCACACCGATCGGGGCCGTGCCGAACACGCCGTTCATGGCCGGCAGGTAGGTGATGGCGGCCTGGGCGACCGCCTGCACGGCGAGACCGCCGATGAGCCATCGGTTCGAGAACAGCCCCAGCCGCCAGGCCGACCGTTCCAGCGACCGGCAGCTGAACAGGTAGAACGCCTCGACCGTGACGAACACGTTCATCGCCGCGGTGCGGGCCTCGGCCGGGTCGGCGCCGTGCCCTATCTCCCAGTCGAAGAGCCACCACGTGCCGGCCACCAGCAGCGTCGACACCAGCAGGGTCCGTGCCATGAGCGCTCGGGTGAGCAGGGGCTGCGCCGGATCGCGGGGCGGCCGGGCCATGATGCCCGGCTCCTTGGGTTCGAAGGCGAGCATCAGCCCCAGCGCGACGGCGGTGGTCATGTTGATCCACAGGATCTGGGTGGGGAGGACCGGCAGCGCCGCGCCGACGAGGATCGCGGCGAGGATGACCAGGCCCTCGCCGATGTTCGTGGGCAGCGTCCAGGCGATGAACTTGGTGAGGTTGTCGAACACGCCGCGCCCTTCTTCGACCGCGGCTTCGATGGTGGCGAAGTCGTCGTCGGTGACCACCATGTCGGCGGCGTCCTTGGCGACCTCGGTGCCGCTCGCGCCCATGGCGACGCCGATGTCCGCCTGGCGGAGCGCTGGGGCGTCGTTGACGCCGTCGCCGGTCATCGCGACGACGTGTCCGCGCCGCTGCAGGGCCGCGACCAGTCGCAGCTTCTGCTCGGGCGAGACCCTCGCGAAGACCACGGCGCGGTCCGCGGCCGCGGCGAGGTCCTCGGCGGGCAGCGCCGCGAGCTCGGCACCCGACAGGACCGCAGCCGGGTCGCGGCGGTCGAGCAGGCCGATCTGCTCGGCGATCGCGGAGGCGGTCAAGGCGTGGTCGCCGGTGACCATCTTCACCGAGACGCCGGCGGCGCGGCAGGCCGCGACCGCCGTCGTCACGGCGGCGCGGGGCGGGTCCTGCATCGCCTGCAGCCCGGTGAGGACCAGCGTGCCGCGGAGCGAGTCCTCACTGAAGTCGCCCGGGTCCAGTGCCTCCGTCGCCGGTCGCACGGCGGTCGCCAGCACCCGCAGCCCCTGGTCCGCGAAGGATCCCGCCTCACGGACGACGGCCGCACGGTCCAGGGGCCGGACCGTGCCGTCGGCGTCCATCTGGCCGCGGCAGAGGTCGAGCAGCCGTTCGACAGCGCCTTTCGCGAGTGCGAGGTGCCGCGTCGGGAGCGGACCCTCGGCCACCGGGTGGAGGCTCGCCATGAACCGGCTCGCGGAGTTGAACGGCACGGTCGCCACGCGGGGGCCGAGCCCGTCGGCCGGGTCCGTCCCGGGGCCCGCCTTCTTGGCGACCACGAGCATCGCTCCTTCGGTGGGGTCGCCGACCACGCCCCAGTAGCCTTCGCGCTCGGCCAGTGCGGCGTCGTTGCACGCCGCGCCGGCCAGGAGGGTCCAGCGCAGCGCCTGGTCGGCGTCGACCACCGCCGTGGCGCCCGTCGCGTCGTGCACCGCGCCGTCCGGCGAGTAGCCGGAGCCGCTGACCCCGTACCGGGTCTGGGGCGTCCAGACCGCCCGGACGGTCATCTGGTTCCTGGTCAGCGTGCCGGTCTTGTCGGTGCAGATGACCGTGGTGCTCCCCAGGGTCTCGACCGCCGGCAGGTGCCGGATGACCGCGCGCCGCCGCGCCATCCGGGCGACGCCGATGGCCAAGGTGATGGTGACCGCTGCGGGGAGTCCTTCGGGGATCGCGCCGACCGCGAGCGCGAGGGCCGCGGTGAACATCGCCACCGGCTCCTGGCCGCGCAGCAGCCCGATCGCGAAGGCGAGCGCCGCGAGCGCGAGGATGCCGACGGTCAGGAGCTTGCTGAACCTCGCGAGTTTCCGGGTCAGCGGTGTCGTCAGGACCTGCACGGTGCCGATGAGCCGGTGGATCTGCCCCAGCTCCGTCTCCGCGCCGGTAGCGCACACGATGCCCTCGCAGGCGCCGGTCGTGACGAGGGTGCCCGAGTAGACCATGTTGCGGCGGTCGGACACGGGCGCCGGGTCGGGCAGCACGATCTCGTCCTTGTCCACCGGAGTCGATTCGCCGGTCAGCGCCGACTCGTCCACCCGCAGTCCGTCCACCAGGGTCAGCCGCATGTCGGCGGGGACCTTGTCGCCGGCCTCGATGAGGACGAGGTCGCCGGGGACGAGTTCGTCGGAGGGCACGGTCCTGCGCCGTCCGTCGCGGATCACCGCGGCGCGAGTCCGCACCATCGACCGCAGGCTCCCGAGTTCGGCCTCGGCCTTGGACTCCTGAACGAACCCGACGATCGCGTTGACCACGACCACGCCGAAGATCACGCCGGCGTCGGTGTATGCGCCCAGCCCGGCCGCGACCGCTCCGGCACCGAGCAGCACGTAGATCAGCGGGTGGTGGATCTGATGGAGGAGCCGCATCAACGGCCCGGCGACTTCGGCGACGGGCAGGGTGTTCGGCCCGAACCTGGCGTAGCGCTCGGCGGCCTCCCGATCGGTCAGGCCCCGTCGCGCGTCGGTACCGAGCAACAGCAGCACCTCGTGCGCCGCCAAGGTGTGGTACTCGGGGCGGGAGGCGGGGTCAGCCGCGGCCATCGCGCTTGCTCGATTCGCCCATGACCTCAGCATGGCCGTTCCGGCGCCGCGCGGCTGGAGGACTGCCATTCCTTGCCGGCCGCCGGGCCGTGGGCGTTCGAGAACGGCGCCCCGCCGATGTCGACATGCGCGCCGCACCGGGCGACCCGGTCCTCGCCGACGAGTCGCTTCGGAGAGCAGTGGATTGCAGGTCCCATCGGACAGTGGACGGGTCCCGATGCGATTCGGCCGCCGTCACTGTGATGGCGTTGTCGCCCGCCGATATGCTCGTCGGCATGGACGATTCTCCCAGCCATAAACCCTGGCTCACCTCGGGGCGGCCCATGCCGGACCCAGCCATGTCGCAGCGAGGTGAGCGTTGAGTACGGAAGTCTGGGGCATCCTCGCGGGTGTCATCCTGACCGTCGGCACCGGCCTGTTCGTCGCCTCCGAGTTCGCCCTGGTCAACCTCGACCGGCCCGAGCTGGAGCGTCGCCGCTCCCAGGGCGAGAAGGGCCTGAGCCCGACCATCAAGGCCCTCAAGGTCACCTCGACCCACCTGTCCAGCGCGCAGCTGGGCATCACCCTCACCACACTGCTCGCCGGTTACACGTTCGAGCCGGCGATCTCATCGCTCCTGCGCGATCCGCTGACGGGCCTGGGCGTCGCCGAGCCCGCGGTCCCCGCGGTCGGCGCGATCGTCTCGATCACGGTGGCGACCCTGTTCTCGATGATCCTCGGCGAGTTGGTCCCGAAGAACTTCGCGCTGGCGGTCCCGCTGGCCACCGCGAAGCTGGTCGTCCCGTTCCAGATCGGATTCACCTTCGTATGCAAGCCGGTGATCGTGTTCTTCAACGGGACGGCGAACCGGGTGATTCGGTCGATGGGCATCGAGCCGAAGGAAGAACTCTCCGGTGCGCGCAGTGCCGAGGAGCTGAGCTTTCTGATCCGGCGCTCGGCCACCGAGGGCGCGCTCGATCGCGACGAGGCGGCGATGCTGCACCGCACCTTGACGTTCTCGACGCACACTGCCGAAGAAGTCATGACACCGCGCGTGCGGATGGCGACGCTCGATCGGACCGCCACCGCGGCCGACGTGATCGCCCAGTCCGCCGTTTCGGGGCACTCCCGCTTCCCGGTGCTGGGCGAAGACGTCGACGACGTCATCGGTGTCGTCCACGTCAAGACCGCCTACGGCGTCGACTTCGACCAGCGAGCCTCGGTTCCGGTCACCGAGGTCATGTCCGAGCCGCTGAAAGTCCCCGAGACCGCGGGTGTCGGCTCGCTGCTGGGCACGCTGCGCGGACGCGGTTTCCAGATCGCGGTCGTCATCGACGAGCACGGCGGTACCGCCGGCATCGTCACGCTCGAAGACCTCGTGGAGGAGCTGCTCGGCGAGGTCCAAGACGAGCACGATCAGGCCCAGCGCCAGATCCTGAAGCAGGCCGACTCGATCCTGATCGCGGGCTCGCTGCGGCCCGACGAGCTGTGGGAGCGCGCGGGTGTGCGCATCCCCGAGGGTGAGGACTACGAGACCGTCGCGGGCTACGTTCTCGACGTGCTCGAACGCATCCCCGCCCCCGGCGAGGAAGTCCGACTTGAACGCGGGCGCCTGCGAGTGGACCGGCTGACCGGTTCGCGGATCGAGCGCCTGCGCTACCTCCCCGATGACAAGGCGACCGATCCGGCCTTCGGCGGGACGCGCGAGCGCGTCATGGAAACGTTCGAGCAGGAGGCCACCCGATGAGCGAGTATGTCCCCGGACTGGTCTGGCTGGTCGTCCTCCTGGCCGCCAACGCCTTCTTCGTGGGCGCCGAGTTCGCCGTCATCTCGGCGCGCCGGTCCCAGATCGAACCGCGCGCCGCCGCCGGCAGCCGCGCCGCCAAGACCACGTTGTGGGCCATGGAGCACGCGACCCTGATGCTGGCCACCAGCCAGCTCGGCATCACCGTGTGCTCCCTGGTGATCCTCAACGTCTCCGAACCGGCCATCCACCACCTGCTCGAGTACCCGCTGGGCTGGACCGGGCTCTCCCCGGCCGCCGTCACGGGGATCGCGTTCGCGGTGGCGCTGCTGCTGGTGACGTTCCTGCACGTGGTCTTCGGCGAGATGATCCCGAAGAACCTCGCGTTCTCGGTCCCGGACCGCGCGGCGCTGATCCTGGCGCCGCCGCTGGTGTTCGTCTCCCGGGTCGTGCGCCCGGTCATCTGGTCGCTGAACGCGATCGCGAACGGCGCGCTGCGGCTGTTCCGGGTCGAGCCGAAGGACGAGGCACAGAGCGCCTACACGATCGACGAGGTCGCGACCATTGTGGAGGAATCGCAGCGCGAGGGCACCCTGGTGGACGACTCGGGGACGCTGACCGCCGCGTTCGAGTTCACCGAGAAGACCGTCGCCGATGTCGAGGTGCCTCTGTCCGACCTGGTGCTGCTTCCTGCGAACGCGACCCCGCGCGATGTGCAGCAGGCAGTCGCGCGCGCCGGCTACTCCCGCTACGTGATCGCGGATCCCGATCGGACGCCGCGCTCGTACCTGCACCTCAAGGACGTGCTCGACCTGACCGGTCCCGACGAGCTCGACGCGCCGATCCCCGCCGAGCGCCTGCGTGACCTGCCCGTGGTGGCCGGTGCCGCCGAGCTGGAGGACGGCCTGGCGCAGATCCGCGCCGAGGGCGCCCACGTCGCCCGCGTGACCGGCCCGGACGGCGCTGCCACCGGCGTGCTGTTCCTGGAAGACATCGTCGAAGAACTCATCGGCGAAGTCCAGGACGCCACCGCCAAGGCCTGACGAACGACTACGGCGGGCACGGGCCACTGGGTCCGTGCCCGTCCTTCCCGCCTATGGGCGCTGCGGTTCACACTGGGGCGAAGCCTGTCCGGGGTTCGATCATCGTGTGCGGCCGGTTCTCACCCGGGGGAGGGGACGCGAGGGCGCTCCGAGAGCGGCCGCCGGGTCAGGAAGGGGCGGTTGCCGTGCTGCCGTGCGGGTGGTTGCCGGTGGGTGCGGTGATGGGGATCCCGTCTGGTGCGGTGGCGGCGCGCATGAGGGCTGCGGTCTCCTCGTCGTCGGGCATGCGCCCTTCGGTGGCGGTGAAGTAGGCGTGGAGGAAGTCGCGGACGGGCGCGGCGGTGACGCGGCCCGGACCGGCATCCACGGACGGGTCGATGTGGAGGGTGATGAGCAGCATGCCGCGCTCGCGGTGGCTGCCTTCGCGCAGGGCGGGCTGGAAGTAGGGCAGCTCGAGCGTCTGGGCGCCGTGCCGTTTGTAGAAGGCGTGCCGGCGAGCCGGGTCGCCCCATTCAGGGCGGTCCGCGGCGCGGTCGGGC
Source organism: Glycomyces sp. YM15 (assembly GCF_016918015.1). Lineage (GTDB taxonomy): Bacteria > Actinomycetota > Actinomycetes > Mycobacteriales > Micromonosporaceae > Glycomyces. The sequence continues at coordinate 121,188 of NZ_JAERMK010000009.1, read as the reverse complement.
CGCTCGATCTCGGCGACGATCAGGCTGGGGGAGAAGCGGCGGACCCAGGCGTCGAGGGCTGTCTCCAGCAGATGCCCGCCGATGCCGTGCGAGCGGTGCGCGGGGTCGACCGCGAGGTAGGCCAGGAGTACCACGCCGGCTCGGTCGTACCATTCGGCGATCGCGGCGCCGAGCGGCCGACCGGCCGCATCGAGCGCGGCGAGAATGTGCGCTTGTCCGGTGTCGTGGGCATCGCGCAGGTCGGCGAGGGTGTCGAGCTGATCGGGCGGGAACGCGGGTGCCAGCAGGTCACGGTAGATCGATGCGAGCCGGGCGTCCCCTGGTTCGATCGCGGCGATGTCCACGGCGTTCACGACTGCATTCTCGCACCGGGTTCACTCCCGGCCGTTCCCGGCCGACCGGGACCATCGAAAGACGGCCAGGCTGCACACGGTCGCCATCACCAGGATCCCGGCGACGGCCCAGCCGGCGAAGCCCGGCCGTGTGAGCCCGGCGGCCTGGAGGATCTGCACCACACCGGAGACGCCGAAGACCGCGATGGCCGCGAGCAGGGCGTCGACGATCCCGCGGTTGAAGCGTTCCTGGCGGGCTCGATCGGCCTCGATCCGCTGCTGCAGCTTGGTCGCCATGGCGTCGATCCGTACTTCGATCCGGTCGCTGAGCAGCTCGCGGAGCTTGGTGGCGAAGTCGAGCTCCTGCTGCTCGATCTCGGCGGCGCGCAGCAGGACGGCCAGCGCCGCGGCGTCGGTGGGCGAGGTGACCAGGTTGGGCGAGTGGATGAGCGAGAGCACCGACCGGGTCTCGGTTGCGAAGTCGTGGAGCGAGAGCTGCTCCAGGTGCAGGCGCTCGCTATAGCGGGCGAGCGCCTCGACGCTCTGCTCATCGGTCGATTCGCCGATCAGGTGGACCACGCGGGGGTGGTGGGCGGCGAGGCGGTCGTGCCAGGTGCTGAAGAGGCCGTCGAGGGAGCCGACGAACTCCGCGAGGGTCCGGTAGGTCCCGATCATGAAGCTGGGGCTGCCGAACAGTGCGATGACGGTGGTGTTCTCCGTGGCCGCGACCAGGTCGCCCCGCTTGCGGACGTCGTGCAGCAGCTGTGCGGGGTCGATCGCGTAGCGGCTCCAGTCGCCGACCGAGCCGATGCCGTTGGGGACCGGGTGCAGCACCGCTTGGGAGCCGAAGAGCCCGAGTAGGTCGTCGCCGGAGGTGACGGGCCGGCGCTGGTGCGCGGGTGCTCCGGGCCCGGTGCCTGCGCTGAGCTCGTGGAGCGCCACGAGGACGTGGTAGCGGCCGGGGCGGGCGGTGACCGCGGCGGTCGCGGGGGCGGTGCCCGAGAGCAGGTCGGCCACTCCGGACTGGAGGTCGGTGACGAAGTCGGCGAGGCGGTCCCACCGGCGCTGGCCGCACTCGACGGTGATGCGTCCGTGCCCGCGTTCGGCGCGGAAGAGCGTCATCTGCGTTTCGTGGGGGTCGGCGTCGTGGATCTCGGTCTCCAGTCGCAGGTAGTGGTTCCCTAGCTGCGAGAGTCGGACTTCGGCGGTGAACTCGGTGATCGGCGCGCCGTCGAGGTGGCGCAGGCACACCGGGGGGAGTTCCAGTGCGGCGCCTTCGAAGCGGCGTTCGAGGTAGTCGGCCCCGGCCCAGACGTCGTCGAGCTGGAAGGACCGGCGCAGGGCGCGGGACTCGACCCCGGCGACCGGCGGAGGGGCGTCCATGGCGCGCAGCTCTTCGACCGCGTCGACCGGGGAGCGGCCGTTGAGCCCGAAGGGGAACACGAACGTGACCTCGGCACTGTCGACCGTCAGCCATTCCTCGCCGGCGGCGGCGGCGAGCCGCTCGAGGCTGAACCGGTGGGCGCGCAGCTCGCTGCGCTCGATGAGCGAGAGTTCCGGGCGGCGTTCGGCCTCGGCGAGGGCCTGGACGCCGGCCCCGAGCCCGTCGACGCGCCCCCGGAGGGCCTCGGCCGCCGCCGCGACGGCGGCCCGGAGCGCTCCGTAGTAGACGATGCGTGCCTCGGCCAGGGTCTGGAGGTAGGCGCGCAGGGACGTGAACCGGTCGCCGATCACGGCGCTCGCTTCGAGCAGTTCCTCGGCGGCTTGCAGCGTGTCCGCGGTGGCGTCGGCCTGCCGGGTCAGGTCGCCACGGCACATCGCCGCCTCGGCCTCGATCTCCAGGATCTGCAGCCGCGCCAGTGCCGCGCCGGCGTCGCCCGCGGCCCGGGCGTCGCCATCGGGCTCACTCGTACGCCGAGCGGTCCACAGTGCAGCGAACGATTCGAGGGTGCCGAGCATGCGGTCGAACTGGTAGGTGTGCTCCCACTCCTCCGCGCACAGGTTCCACACGTGCAGAGCGAGCAGCGCAGCGCCGGCCGGTTCGCCGCGGAGCACGTCCAAGGCCTCGCCGATCGCGGTCTCTCGCTCTTCGCGATCTGAGCGGCCTTGCTGCTCATCGGCATCGGGCTCGTCGTTCCACCGCGGCAGCCGCCACAGCCGCTCTACGTCGACGCTCAGCGAGGCGAGGTGGTCCGAGAGCGGGATGGGATCTTCAAGGGCGAACGCTTCGATCGCGGCGGTCGCCGCGGCGCTCAACGGTTCATGGACGGAAGCGAGCGAAGGCGAGGGGTCTGCCATTCCCCCAGGCTAACAACGCATCCGGGTCCGCGGGCTCCCCGAATCGTCCCGACCTGGTCAACCTGACGGGCCATTGCGGAGCGCTGCGCGCACCGTCCGATCATGAGGCCGCCGCCCGAGCGCCCGCCGCAACAGCACCGGGAGTCCATCTGCTCTGAACTCGCGCATCAGCCGGTCACCTTCGCCGCCAACGCCATTCCCTGCCTCGTGCTCGGACGCGAAGCGATTTCGGTCGGCTGCATCTTCATCGGCGCGGCCTCCTCTGAGCCGCTGGTCCGCAGGACTGGCCGTCTTGTCTGCGCTCCGAGTCAGGGGCTCAGCTCGCTCCGAGGAGGTAGATCGCGGCGCCGGCGCCGGTGACGAGCAAGGTAACCGTGAGCAGTCCCAGGGCTGCCCCGTCGACCGGGATGCGACCGGTGTCCTTGAGCGCAGCCTGCGCCGTCCGATACCGGCGAGCTGACACAAGGTAGGACGCGAGCGCCGCGGCTATTCCCACCGCGCCGAGGACTGCCGCGAACGGTCCGAGGGCCTCGGCCGCGAACCGCACGGCCACGACGGCGGCCACACCAAGCGCGAGGCAGGTGCGCTTCCAGGCCAGCAGGGTCCGCTCCGGCTGCAGGCCGGGGTCGAAGGGTGCGTCACTCACACGAACATCCCCGCGACGAGGAGCAGCATTCCCACCGCGACCCCCGACACGACGACGATGCCGATCGAGCTGCCGGGCAGGCTTCGGCCCTCGCGGAGCGCGCGCTCGGTGCGCATCCAACCGACCCACGACTGGACGGCGGCTATGAAGCCGAGACCCACGAACACCGCCGCCGAGCCGGCCCGGAACCCGGGCGCGACCGGCACCTCGAGCGCTTCCAGTGCGACCCCGGCCGCGAACAGCGCCAGGGAGGTGCGCACCCACGCGAGGTAGGTGCGCTCGTTGGCGAGGCTGAACCGGGGATCGGGCTCGCTGCCGGTCCCGTACACGGATTGAGGGAACCTCGTATCGGTACTCACCGTTCTAACCTGCACCGGCTGCCCGCGCCGCGAGCGGGCGCAGGAGGTCTTCGGTGCGGCCGATCACGGCTCGCCCCCGCCATCGCGGCCGAGGCGCCGCCCGGGTGCTTTCCCCTCTGCATGCACGGCGATTTCCAGGCCCGTGGTGTGCCACCTCGGAGAGCGGGGAACGGCTGTGACCGTATGATTGTCCGGTGCCTACCCCTTTCGGTTTAATGCTGCGAGATCTGCGGGAGCGTGCGAATCTCACACAGCAGCAGCTGGCCGATAAGGCTGGGGTAGCCGTTCGCACGATCGGCCGGTATGAGGCCAACGCGCGCAGCACCCCGAAGGCCGACACCGTTGAACTCCTCGCCCGCGCGTTGGATCTGGCACCGCACGAGGTGACCGAGCTGTCGGCGGCAGCCGGGTTCCCGGTCCATCGTGCCGAACCGCCCGCCGGTGCGCCACTGGGGCAGTTCGACGCTCGGCTCGTGGAGGCGGCCAAGCAGCTCGCCGGCGAGCTGATACCGCGCTGGCGGCGCGAGGAGGAGCAGCGCAAGGTCCACATCGCGCCGCTGCCGGTAGGTTGGCGCACCGCTGAGCACCTGTCCGACCATTGGGAGAACGTCTTCGCCGCGACCGGCGAGGCGCCGCGCCCCATGGACCTGGACGCGCGCCTGGAACAGGTCGTCGACGTCTACCGCGGCGTCCCCTCCCGTCGTCTCGTCGTCACCGGCGAAGCCGGATCGGGCAAGACCGTCCTCGCGATGCGGCTCGCCATGGGACTCTTGGACATCCGAGAGGACGACGGCGCTGTCCCGGTGATCCTCGGCCTGGAGTCGTGGCACCCCGGGACCGACCTGCGCGCCTGGATCACCGCCCGCATCCTGCGCGACCACCCTGGCCTCGGTGCGCCGTTCCCCGACGGGACCACGCTCGCCGCCGCCCTCGTCGAGCACGACCTCATCCTCCCGATCCTCGACGGCTTCGACGAGATCGCCCCCGGCCTCCAAACCGACGCGCTCGCGCGGCTCGACGACGCGTCGCGAATGCCGCTGGTGCTGACGAGCCGCACCGAGGAGTACCGGGCCGCCGTGGACGCGACGAAGCCGCTCACCGGCGCCCCCTGCGTCGAACTCGAGCAGCTCGGCCTCGACGACCTCGCCGAGTTCCTGCGGCTCACCGCTCGCAAGTCCGACCAGGGAGTCCCGCTGTGGCAGCCGGTCCTCGACGAGATGCGCCGCGAGCCCCGCACGCCCGCGGGCGAAGCGGTCGCCGCGGCGCTCGCGACCCCGCTCATGCTCACCCTGGCCCGGACCGTATACGGCGGCACGCCGAACCGCGACCCGGCCGAGCTCATCGAACCGCGCCGGTTCCCCACCCCCGGGTCGATCGAGACGCACCTGATGGAGCAGCTCGTCCCTGCCGCCTACCGCCGCAGCACCGAGGGGCGCCGCTTCGAACCCGATCGCGCTCGGCACTGGCTCGGCCGTCTCGCCCGTCACCTCGAACGGCTCGGTAGCCACGACCTCGCCTGGTGGGAGCTGGGGACCTCCATGCACCGGCTCGCCCGTGCCGCGGTGATGGCGCTGACGGTCGGGTTGGTGTTCACCGTGCTCGACACGGTCGCGGTCGGCCTCCTGTCGGGCTTCGGTGCGCTCGACATCGCCTTGATCGCCGCCGTCGACCTCGCCGCGGGCACGGCCTTCGCCATCGCGCACACGCTCCTCGCCGGGCGCGACGGCCGCGCGCTCGCGCCCTCCGGCGTCCAGATCCGGTTCCGCGGCGCGCGCACCGGCGGACGCAGACATCTCGGGCGGCGGTTCAGGATCGGCTTCACCGCCGGGTTCCTTCTCGCCGCGGCCGCGATCGGCGCCCGCGACCTCGTGCAGGGCTTCGTCTTCGACCTGCCGCCCGGCTTCGTGGCCACGATCCTGACCGCCGATGTGGTCGCCTTCGGCGGCTCGGTCGGCCTCTCGACCGGGACCACCTACGTCCTCCTGTCGCTGTGGGAGCGGCCCATGGACTTCGAGTCCGTGCACAGCCCCGTCGACCTCCTCCGGGCCTGTCGCCGAACGGCCCTCGCGCAGGCCGTCGTCTTCGCGCCCGTCCTCGCCGTCGTCGTCCCCGGCACCGGCTGGGCCGTGGTCCAAGTGCTGCAAGCCCTCCCGCCGGTGTTCGGGGAATGGCGCTGGGACTTCGCGTTCGGACTCCTCATCGGCGCGTACGCCGCGACCATGGGCCCGATCGGGTACGTGCTCGCCCTGACGGTGTGGGGCCGGTGGCTGGTCTTCGGCCGCCTCTGGCTGCCGCTCACCGGCCGCCTGCCGTGGGCGGTGCCCGCCTTCCTGGACGACGCCTACCAGCGCGGCGTGCTTCGCCGGGCCGGCGTCGTCTACCAGTTCCGCCACGCGCGACTCCAGCGCCACCTGTCCGGCGACCGCTCCGGGGCCGCATAGCCGCAGCCAGCGGCGTCGGACATGAATGACCGATCGATGACCGGCTGAGGATCCTGGCCTCCACGATGGCTCGACGCGACGATCGAGAGGTCCACACCGCCGAGATCCGGCGGGCAGGCGCGGAACGGCCGGGGTCGCAAGGGCGCCGGCGGTCCGCGGTCAAGGAGGGAGCCGACATGACAGGGAAATGCATGCGGTGGCTCGCGGCGGTCGCACTCGCGATCGCGGTGGTGCTGCCGGCCGCACGGGCGCAGGCACAGGACCACGCCGATATCCAGGCCCTGCTCGACCAGTACCGGAGCCAGGCCGGTCCGGGCGCGGGCCTCTACGCCGGTGACGTGACCGGCTCCTGGACGCTGAGCAGCGGCACGGCGACGATCTTCCAGAACCGCGCGCTCACTGCGGACGACCACTTCCGCATCGCGAGCCAGACCAAGACGTTCACCGCCGCGGTAGTCCTGCAACTGGTCGACGAGGGCTTGGTGGACCTCGGCGCCCCGATCGGGCGGTACCTGCCGGGCGTGGTCGACAACGCCGACTACGACGGGGACGCCATCTCGGTGCGCCAGATCCTCCGTCACACCAGTGGAATCGCGCGCGACGCCGTCGGCGCCACGGCCGAGCCGGACGGGAGCTACACCCTCCAGGAACTGGTCCGCGCGGGCCTGGCCCAGCCGCCCCAGTTCGCGCCCGGCACGGGCTGGGGTTACTCGAACGTCAACTACTTCCTGGCGGGCCTGCTGATCGAGGAGCTGACCGGGCAGACGGTCGGCGAGGCGATCACCGGCAGGATCATCGAACCGCTCGGGCTGACCGGGACCTCGTACCCCGTCCCCGACGACGGGACGCTCCCGAGCCCGTACCTCCCCGGCTACTCCGGCGGCCGCCTCGGCCCGTTCTTCCTCTGGATCGACGTGACCTCCAACCAGGACATGTCGGTCTACGGCCCGGCCGGTGCGATGACCTCGACCCTGCGCGACATCGTCGCGTTCGACCGGGCGCTCCTGGCCGGCGAGGTCGTGTCGCCGGCGTCGCTCGCCGAGATGCGGACGACCGTGCCGTCCACCGCGTACGGCGCGGACTACGGCCTCGGCTTCATGCGCTGGGAGCTCTCGTGCGGCGGCGAGGCGTGGGGCCACGCCGGGAACATCCCGACCGGCACCTCCTCGATCACGATGGTCACCGAGGACGGCCGCTTCGCCTCCATGGTGACCAACGCGTGGGCCTCGAGCGAGCCGACCCTGAGCCGCGTCGACCTGCTCGACGCCGCGCTCTGCGAGGAGGCCGCGTCATGATCCGCAGGGCGATGATCCTGGCCGTCGCGCTCGTGGGCGTGGCGGCGGCAGGGGGCGTCGCGGTCCCCGCGGCGAACGCGGCCCAGATGCCGCCGGAGTTCGCGGATGCCCACGGGCTGACCGTGATCGACCAGCCGGCGTGGGCCGACGGGTCCGAACGCACCTTCACCTTCACGGTGGGCACCGAGGAGGTCCCGGCGTACCCGGTGATGCCGGGCCAGGTCTCGGGCGAGCACGTCGTCATGGTGACCCTCCCCGAGAGGTACGACGGCGGCACCGAGTATCCCGTCCACTACACGCTCCACGGCGGCGGCGACTACCCGAACGCCGTGTGGCTCAGGGACGTCGTCGAGGACGCCACTGCCGGGGAGCCGGTGATCACCGTGGCCCCCAACGGCGGCGGCCGCGGCTGGTACACGGACTGGGTCTACCCAGGCGCCCTCGGCGTCCAGAACTGGGAGACGTTCCACCTGGAGCAGCTCATCCCGTTCATCGACGCGAACCTGGCGACGATCGACGCCAGGGAGGGCCGGGCGATCTCGGGCCACTCGATGGGCGGCCTCGGCGCCTTCGGGTACGCCGAGCGGCGGCCCGACCTGTTCAGCTACGTCGGCAGCTTCTCCGGAGGGCTCGACCTGCTCAACCAGGAGATGCGGGCCGCGGTGCTGGGTTCGACGCAACTGGCGGCCTACGGGACCCCGACGGTCGCGCTCGACGCGGTCTTCGGGACCCCGATCTGGCCGTTCGACGGCACCTGGAACCGCCTGAGCCCGGCACAGCACGTCGATTCCTTGCGCGGCATGGGCGTCGCGCTGTACGTCGGGAACGGCGGCGACCTCACGGTGAACCCGGTCCAAGCGGTCGTGGAGCACCGCGCCCGCGTGATGGCCCTGGTGACCTCCGACTACCTCGACGCCGCGGGCATACCGTACGACTTCCTCGACTACGGCGACGGCTCCTCGTGGGCCCCCGGATGCACCGGAAAGCATGCGCAACTGCCCTGTCTCAGGGCCGACATGCATCACTTCGTTTCGCTGATCATGGACGATCTCGAACACCCGTAAGCCCGGTGCGGCGCGGCGTCCGACATCGCCGTGCCGCACCGTCCCTCCCGCCGGTGGGGCGGGGAAGATTGCGAGACCCTCATGACCGACTCCTCGACTGACACGAAAACCTCCGGCGACCTCGGTTCGCGATTGTTCGACAAGGTGGGCGCGGCCGTCGTCATCGAAGTCCTGGCCGGGCTCGTCATGGCCGTCCTCGGCCTGATATTCCAGTTCGGCGGCCACGATCGGCCCCCGGACACGCCTTCATCCGACGGGCCGACGCCGTCGTACTCCTACGAACCGGCCAACGGCGACGGCCCGGCCTGGACGCCCAGTCCGGACCCGCCTTCCGAGGACCCCACGACCGACCCGGTCGACGTCGCCGAAGAGGGCGACTGCTTCTGGAACGCGGGCACCACCGACGAGTTCGACCTGGAGTCCTCCGGCTGCGACCCCGGCGCGTTCGAGGTCGTCGAGGTCTACGGCGGCGACGACCCCGACGACTGCGACGGCGTCCACCGCTCGTCCTTCGGGTACGCGCCCGGATCGGGCTCGGTGCTGTGCCTGAGCTACCTGCACCCATGGGGCGAGGCCTACTGGGCGGAGGCCGGCGAGTGCGTGGGCCGCGGCGGCGACGCGTACGTGATCGCCGACTGCTCCGCGGGCAAGTACCAAGTGCTCGAACGCCTCTGGGGTGGCGAGGACTCGAACTCCTGCGCCGAGTGGGAGTACTACAACGGGTCGCTCGACTTCCCCGGGTACATCGACGACCAGGACATGCTGCTGTGCATGCGGATGGTGTACTCCGACGACATCGGCTACGCGGAGGTCGACACCTGCCTTTACGCGAGCGGCCCCGACGACGACCTGACCTTCGAGTTCGCCGACTGCTCCCAGTCGAACGCCTACGTGGTCGGCCGCACCGGGGAGTACGACGCCACCGGCTTCTGCGACGGCTATGGCTGGGCAACCTGGCGGAGCGCCGACTTCCCCGAGCACGCCTACACGGTGTGCTGGGCCTGGCTCTGAGACGACGGGTAGCAGAACGGCCCTTGACCGGGAAATCCCTGGTCAGGGGCCGTCGAACACATTGGCGCAGGTCGTAGCCCTGCATGAGGCGTTGGAACGCCGATTGAGCGTGCCGATTCGGCCAAGTTGCGTCCAGCTCCGCCCCCGCTGAGGAGTCACACCGGCCGCGTTCGATGCACCAGCGCTTGACCCCAACTCAAATCGAGGCGCTGGTCGCGGCCTACCGGGCCGGAGTGCGCCAGCCGGCGCTGGCCGAGCAATACGGCATCGGATCGACCAGCGTCAAGAAGCTGATTCGCGAGACTCGGTGGCTGCTTTCGCGCAGCGCGGACGGGAAATGGGAAGGTCGAGCGCGAGTGCCCCGTGGCGACTGTGGAACGCGTACCGGCGGCTCGGGCCGCCCCGCACGGGTCGGCCGGCGGGTCACCGTGGATCGGCTCGCGCTGATCGTCCAAGCCGGGCCGCCGCGGCTTCCGATCGCCCCTGCTTCGGCACCGCTCGCAGAATGTCCACGCCAAAACGAGTATCCACTGCCACACCGGGCACTACGTTGAACGAATGGTGTCGCGCAACGCAATGGAACGCTCAGGACCGACTGCCACGGCCGCGATCACCTGCACCGGCCTCACCAAGGACTACGGCAATGGCCATGGCGTGTTCGACCTCGACTTGACCATCGCGCAAGGCGAGGTGTTCGGATTCATTGGCCCCAACGGCGCCGGCAAGACCACCGCCATCCGGCTCCTGATGGACTTGATCCGCCCGAGCAGCGGAACGGCGACGCTGCTCGGCCTGGATTCCCGCCGCGACAGCCTCGCCGTCAAACGCCGGGTCGGCTACCTGCCAGGCGAACTGGTGCAGTTCCCGGGGGTGTCCGCCGGCTACCTGATCGGTCTGCTCGCCGGTATCCGAGGCGGTGTCGACCCGGCCCGCATCACCTCCCTCGCCGAACAGCTCGACGTGGATCTCGGCCGCCGGTACGAAGGCCTCTCGCACGGGAACAAACAGAAAGTCGGACTGATCCAGGCGTTCATGCACCGCCCCGAGCTGATCATCCTGGACGAGCCGACGCTCGGACTGGACCCACTGATCCAACGCGAGTTCCGCCAGCTCATCGCCGAGTCGGTCGCCGACGGCGCCACGGTGTTCCTCTCTTCGCACGTGCTGTCCGAGGTGGAGCTGGTCTGCGACCGGATCGGACTGATCCGAGCGGGCCGGCTGGAACGTGTCGGCTCGCTCAACGAGCTGCGGCCGCTGCGCACCCACCGGATCGAGGCGGTGTTCGCCGGACGCCTGTCCGAAAGCGACCTCGCAAACGTTCCCGGCGTCACCGGCCCGACTATCGACGACCACCGCCTGACCTGCTCCGTGAGCGGCACGGTCGCCCCGTTGCTGCGCCTCCTCCAGGACGCCGACGTAGTCGAGCTGGACAGTCACGAGCTTTCTCTGGAAGAGGTGTTCCTTGGCGAGTTCGCCGCTCCGACCGGCCCGACCGCTGATCACTGACACGCTCCGCGCACACCGCTGGGGCGCGCTCGCCTGGATCGTCGGCGGCGCGGTCGCCATGCTCACCATCGGGCTCGGCTTCATCGAGGAGGTCGAGCGGTTCCCCGGCGGCGCAGTGGAGATGGCCGCCGGCATGCGACCCGGCGTCGAGGCGATGCGCCTGCTGCGCTGGCCCGCGGAGCGCATCGACACCCTGGGCGGCTACCTGGCCTACCACAATGTCACCCTGTTCAGCCTCGGATTGGCGGCGTACGGCGCGGTGCAGGGCGCTCACGCGATCCGTACGGCGGAGACCCGCGGCGTACAGGCGGAGATCCTGGCCGCCGGTCGGCCCCGCACGGCGGCCCTGGTCGATCGGGCGATCGGCTTCGCCGCCGTCCTCTCGGTGATCTGCCTGGGGCTCGGCGCGGGGATCGCCGCGGCCATGGCGCTCGGCGGGGAACCGGACACCAGCGGGTCGTTCACCACTGCGCTCGTGATGGGCCTGTGCGCGTACGCGGGTTACGGATTGGGCATGCTGCTAGGGCAACTGACGCCCGGGCTGCGGACGGGAACGGGACTCGCGGTCCTGTTGCTGACCACCCTTTACCTGTTGACCAACATCTGGTCGGAAATCGGTCCGGCAGGAGCCGTGCGGTTCCTGTCGCCGTTCCACTACGCGAACTACTCCCGTGCGCTCGTCCCGGGCCGAGGCCTCGACCTCGCTCCGAGCCTGATCCTGTTCGCCGTGAGCCTGGCGCTGTTGGCGGCCGCAGCCCTGGTCTACCGGCGTCGCGACTACGCATCGGGCCTGTTCGCGCACCGCGCCCGCCCGCACCGCCCGGTCCGGAACGTGCAGCGGCCGGCGCTGCGAGCCGTCTGGTCGGCCACGCTATTGCGCCACCGCACCGGGCTGCTCTCCTGGATGCTGGCCGCCGCGGCATACCTGGCGCTGCTCAGTCGGCTGGAGCCCGCCTTCGCAGACATGTTCGACGAGTTCTCCTACACCCAGGGCCTTCTCGGCCCCGACTCCGGTCACAGTCTCACCGACCGGTACCTGGCCTTCGCCGGCCAGCTCATCATGCCGATCGTCACCGCCTACATCATCACCCAGGCCGCGGGTTGGGTCGGCGAGCTGCGGCAGGGGCACGTCGAGCTGCTGCTTTCGTCACCGCTGTCCTGGCCCCGACTCGTCGCGCAGCGCCTCCTGGCCGCCCTGATCGGCGCTGCGCTCGTCGCCGGCGCCGGCATCGGCGGACTCGCTGTGGTGGCCGCCGCCAACGGCACCGGCCTCGACGGCGCCGGGCTGGCGCGCCTGGCTGCCGATACGCTCTTGCTGGCCGCCGCGCTCGCCGCAGTCGCCGCGCTCGCGGTGGCCTGGCTGCGCAGCACTGCCGCAGTCGGCGCCCTCGCAGTCTTCGTCGGCCTGTCCTATCTGGTGGTGTACCTGGTCCCGCTGTTCGCCTGGCCCGACTGGGTCAACCGGATCTCCCTCTTCGGTGCCTTCGGCAATCCCTATCTCGAGCTGCCGCCGGTCGCAGGAACGGTCGTCCTCTTGAGCGTCGCCGTGCTCGGCAGTCTCGGTGCCGCCACGGTTGCCCAGCGCACTCCGAAAGTCGCCGGATGACCCACGCACCGATATCGATCGTGCCCAGGCACCCGCGGACCATGCCCGCCAGCGGGAGCTGCAGCAATCAGTCCTTTCACCACCCCTGTCCCTGAGGCGCAGCTCCAGGATCGACGGGCCTGGATCCTACTGGTCGTCGGCCCGCGCGGTGAATGAAATATATTCAAGATCATGAATATGCTGTGCCCCCGGCAGGATTCGAACCTGCGACGCACGGTTTAGGAAACCGACGCTCTATCCCCTGAGCTACGGGGGCGGCAGTGCACGAGTTTAACGCATCGCATGGCCCCGATCTGGCGGGTGTTCTGCGATGTTCGACGGGCCGGGCCAGTACCTCGTCACGTGCAGTGTTTCCGTAGATTGGAGTGGTGACCCCTTTGCCCCCTGGGCGTCCCGACAAGCTCACCGTGTTCGCCCGTTTTCTCCAGTTCAAGTTGCGGCTGCCCGTCATCGTCGCCGTGTGCGCGTCGGTGCCCGCCGTCTTCCTCACGCTCTGGTCCGATGGCGAGATGGCCATGGCGGGCAAGGTGATCGGGTGGGCCGCCGGGATCGTGCTCTGGGTCGAGTCGATCATTCTGCTGCTGGCGGCCGAGCACAAGCGGGATTGGCTGTGGCGGCACAAGTGGATGCTCGTGGTCTGCCTGCTGACGCTCGTGAGCCTGGTGGTGGCGGCCGGAGGCGCGCAGGTGCTGCGTCTGGTGACCCTGGTCGGGTCGATTCGGGTGCTGCGCGCGAAACGGATCTTCAACGCCGCTCAGGTGCTCGGGCGGCGTTTCGGGATCGTCGGGGGCTGGCGGTCGTGGGCGGTCATGGCGGTCGGAGGGATCGCCGCCCTTTTCACCGCCCTTGTGCTCGTCGATCCCACCTCGCAGTACCTCGCGCTGCTCTCCTGGATCGAAGGGAACCTCCGCCTGGTGCCGATCCTCGTCGCGGGTGTCATCCTTGCTGTCGCGACCTGGTTGGTGGTGCGCGCCAGGGAGGTGGGCGGTGAGGCCGAGGCGACGGAGGGCGAGGCCGAATAGCCTGCGCATCGTCCTTCCTCTCGGCGGCCGCCCGTTCGAGTAGGCTCGGGCGGGTGGATACCGACCTGATCACCTTGACCGGCCTGCGGGTGCACGGTCGCCACGGCGTGTTCGACCATGAGCGGGAGGCCGGGCAGGACTTCATCATCGACGTCTCCCTGCGCACCTCGACCATTGAAGCGGCCGCCAGCGACGATCTCAAGCACACCGTCGACTACGGCGCGCTCGCCGACACGCTGGCCGACATCGTCGCCGGTGAACCCGTCAATCTCATCGAGACCCTGGCCGGGCGCCTCGCCGATGCGTGCCTGGCCCTGGACCGGGTCGAATCGGCGGTCGTCACCGTCCACAAGCCCCAGGCGCCCATCGCGCAGCATTTCACCGACGTATCCGTCACCATCGAAAGGCCAGAGCGATGACCCGCGTCGTCTTCAGCATGGGCTCCAACCTCGGCGATCGCGAAGCCGTGCTCACCGCCGCCATCGCCGCCGTGAACCCCGAAGCGGTCTCGGAGGTCTACGAGACCCTGCCGTGGGGCGGCGACGACGAGCAGCCGACCTTCTACAACATCGCGGTCATCGCCTCCGACCCGAATCGCTCCGCGGAGGACTGGCTGGCCCTCGGCCAGCGTCTCGAGACCGAAGCGGGTCGTGTCCGCGACCCTGAGCGGCCGTACGGTCCGCGGACCCTCGATGTCGATCTGATCGCGGTGACAGAAGACGACGGGACGCCGGTGCTCTCTGCGGAACCGCATCTGATGTTGCCGCATCCGCTCGCGCATGTGCGGGCGTTCGTGCTGGTCCCGTGGTTCGCGATCGACCGCGACGCGGAGGTGCCGGGTCGCGGTCGGGTGAGGGAGCTGCTACGCGACGAGTCCGTGGCGGCGGATGCGCGTGCACTCCGCAGGCTCCACCCGATATGGTCAGGTGCAGTATGAGAAGTGACGACGAACACGGTCCCCGACCGAGCCTGAAACCGACCTCCCCGTCCACCCTCGCGGTGGTCGGACTGGTCGGAGCCGCGCTGACACTGCTGCTCGTCGCCCGGTATTACCAGCACGCCCCCGAACTCTCCTGGTACAACGCCGCAGTCCTGCTCGCGTTGGCGGTGCTGCTGGCGTGGATGGCTTGGACCACTCGCAAGACCCTGCGCCCCAGCCGTAGTCGGACGCAGGGTGCGAGCGCGGGCGGCGTGCCGTCTCGCGTGTCCGGCGGGCTGGAGGGTCCGGAGCACGCGCTCCAGATCGCCCGGTTCGCGGTGCTGGCCAAGGCCGCCGCAATCGCCGGTGCCGCTTTCTTCGGCGCCTACCTGGGTTTCACCGTGTGGCTCGCGGTGCAGTCCGGGCGTCTGACCGCCGCCGCCGATGACCTGCCCCACGCGGTCCTCGGCACGATCGCGTGCGCCGCGCTCACGGCTGCCGCGCTCTGGCTCGAGCACTCCTGCCGCATCCCCCCGCAGGACGATGAGCAGCGCGAGCGGGACGCCGACGAGCCGACCCGTCCCTGACCGACCCCGATCGCTGAACCCATCCCCCATATCCCCAATATTTCGCGCGTTTAGAGGTGCGCCCCATGAAGTTTGACTCCCCAAGTCGAGACGATTCGACGACGCTCATCAAACCTGACGGAGGGAAGTCGGCGCCGTCGGGCGACGACGAGTCCCCGTCCGACCGCATGGCCGTCCATGTGGTCTGGGAGATCGGTCTCCTGCTCCTCGCGGGCGGTGTCCTGTTCGCCCTCACCCAGTCCGGTGGCGGGCCTTTCGCCGAAGGCTCGTGGACGGGTCTGTTCGCGGCGCTCGCTCCGGTGATCCTGCTGGCCAGTGCGATGGCCGTGTCCCTGCGTGTGGGTGCCGTCAACCTGGCGGTGGGTCCGATCGCCTTGATCGCCGCGTGGATGTTCGTGGACGCCTCCGGTTCCGGCTCGGCCATGGCGCTGGGCGTGGGGCTCGGTGTGGCCGCGTTCATCGGTATCGTGCTGGCGACGTTGACGGCCTGGCTGCGGGTGCCCGGTTGGGCCGCGAGCGGCGCGGTCGGCGGTGCGATCGGCCTGTGGGCCGGGCACACCGGTGACCCTTCGGCGTTCATGCTCGCCGAGCTGCCGGGCACCGGTGTGCTCGCGGCGCTCGGTGCGGCCGCCGGTGTGTCGCTGTTCCTGGGCCTGGTCGGTGGGTTCGGCGCGGTTCGCGGGCGGCTCGCGCCGATCCGGGAGACTCCGGTGGGCGAGCGGCACGGCAGGGGCGGGCTCGTCTTCTTCGGTGTGCTGCTGTCGTCGACGCTCGCCGGTGCGGCCGGTGTGGTCGCGGCGTGGACCGCGGTTCCCGAGGGCGGCGCGGCCGCGCTTCCGGATCCGATCCTGCTCACGGTGGTCGCGCTCGGTGCGGCACTGCTGGGCGGGACGAGCCTCATGGGCCGCCGCGGCGGCGTGTGCGGGACGGTGTTCGCGTCGGCGCTGGTGCTGGGCCTGATGTGGCTGGCGGAGGGCCGTGGCTGGACCTTCGATCCGAGCTGGATCGCGTTGGGCGCCATTGTGGCCGGGTTCCTGGTCACGCGTCTGGTCGAGGTCATGAACACCGCTGACGAGACGGAGGCGGCTTCCACGCGCCGTGCCGGTTCGATCGAGGACCTCCGTGAGGACGATCCGCCGCCGGCCGATCGCGACCGCACGGACTCCTTCGAGGAGTACGACGAGGACTTCGCGGGTCTCGGGGCGGGTGGCGACCCGTGGTCGAGCACGGGCGGTATCCGCACCACCGGCGGCATCCCGAAGCAGAGCGCGACGGCTGATCCGTTCGGTGCGTCGGGCGTCTTCGACGATCTGCGCGATGCTCCCCGCGACGGCTACGGTTCGCCGCGCCCCGGCCGCTGACACCCCCCATAAAGGACGGACGCATGACCTACATACCCCCTGACCGAGACGAACCCGCCCTCGACGAGACCCGCCAGCTCGAGTTCACGCCCCCGCCGCCCGTCACCGGCGGCGGCCCGATCGATCCGTTCGCGGGCCAAGGGCCCGCGGCCGTCGAGCACACCGAGCCGACGGTGCCGCGCGACCGGCTCGCCTTCCAGTTCATCTGGGAGGGAATCCTCCTGCTGCTGACGTTGAACGCGCTGTTCCTGGTCTACCGCCGCGAAGCCGATCTGTTCGGCGACGAGTTCGGGTCCCTGGTGGACGCGCTCGAACGGCACGCCCTGTATCTGGCGCCGGTCCTATTGGCGACCTTGGCGATCGGCTTGTCGCTGCGCCTCGGTGCGGTGAACCTGGCGGTCCCGGCGATCGCGATCACCGTGGGCTGGATCGCCCGGCCGGTGGACGCGAACCTATGGGTCTACGCCGGGTTCGTCGCGGGGGCAGCCGTCGTGGCCGCGCTCGTGTTCGTGCTGCTCGTGGCGGCCTTCCGGGTGCCGCCGTGGTTCGCGGGCCTCGCGCTGGCGGCCGCTTTCTTCGCGTCGGCGCAGGCCGTCGAGCGTCTCGCGGCGTCGCGCGGGATCGACTCGGTCGCGCTGTGGGACCCGCCGAACGGGCTGTACGTGTTCGCCGGGGCGGTCGTCTTCGCGGTCGTGGGCGGGCTGATCGGCCTCGCTCCCGGTGTGCGCGACGGCTTCAGCGGAGTGAAGCAGATGTCCGATGGCGGCGAGCGAAGCGCGGGAGCCGTGTTCCTGCTCTTGGGCGGCACGGTCCTGTCGATGCTGCTCGCCGCGGGTGCGGGCTTCCTGATGTTCGCGTATTCGCTCACGCCGAGCACGGAGCCGACCTCGCTCGGCTTCGGCCCGTACGGTATCGGCTCGGCCTCTGTCGATCTGCAGCTCCTCGCGTTCGCCGCGACGCTGCTGGGCGGAACGAGCCTGTGGGGCCGCCGCGGTGGCGTGCTCGGCACGGTGCTCGCGGTGCTCGCCGTGTGGGCCGGGATGGTGCTGTGGAATCACGCGATGATCGCGGCCGGGGATGCTTCCTGGCAGGACGACTTCGCGCCGCTGATCGATGTCGGCATCCTGCTGGTGGCTCTCTTCGTGTCCTTCGCGCTCGATCGCCTCGGGCGTCCGAAGGAGACGGTTGAATCCGACAGTGGCGTCTACACGCAGGAGATGCACCCCTTCGAGCCGGCCGACAGCCCTGACGGCTCCGGTCGGTTCGATCCGACTCTGCCCGACGAGGTGTCACCGCAACGTTAGTTGGCGAGCAGGAAGCGGCCGGCTGCCCTTTCGGGTGGCCGGCTGTTTGCTGTGGCAGGCGGCGCCGTCTCGGTTGAGGTTCAAGCGGGCGGCGACAAAAGGGTCTCGTGGTGGTGGGGTGTGCGGTGCGGCTGCCCCGCAGCGCGGGGGGAGGGGTGGCGGAGGCCCATTTGGCCCCTGGTTTGCTTTGCACCCCAAGTGGAGCGAGTGTGGGGCGTGAGTGTCCCTCATGGAATGTTCACCCGGTTGGGTGATGACACCGGCACAGCATTCTGTCATCATTGAAGCACGAACAAGGAACCGAAAACAGGCAGGACATTCGAGAACAGCGGAAGGGAGGCGAAGGAACCATGAGCCACTGCACCAGCTCCACCACCACCACCCCGAGCCCCCTCACCGGCTCCCGTCCCGACCGCCGCTCCCAGGCTGCGGCGATCCGCTCGACTCTCAATGAGGCCGCGTCCCTCATCAACGCCCAGCACGCGGCGGTCCTCGCCTCGGTCATCGCGATGAAGGAGGCGAACCTGCACCGCTCCGAGTTCGGCTTCTCCGCCCTCCGCGACCTGCTCCTGTCCCAGTTCGACTTCACCTTCAACACCGCCAGCGCCATCGCGGCGATCGCGCGGTTGTCGGGGAAGTTCTCGCTGCTGGCGCAGGCGGCGGTGTCGGGGCAGGCCCGGATCGACCAGGTCGCTTACGCCGTCCGCCAGCTTGACCAGACTCCGGCCATGCGCGTGTTCGCCCGCACTCCCTTCCAGGCCCCGGTCGTCTCTCCCTTCGACCCGGCGGTGGCGTGTGCGACGCCGGAGGCGATGGTGGTCGAGTACTGCGCTCATGCTTCCTTCAAGGACCTGCGTCGTCACCTTGAGGGGCTGTGGGCCGCGATCGCCGGAGAGACCGAGCTGCTTGATGGGCTCGGCGAGCAGTCGATGCAGCGCCTGGAGTTGATCGAGTGCGGCAATGGCATGTGGGCGCTGGAAGGGCACCTCTCGAATGCGACCGGGCGGATGCTCGACAAGTACCTGCAGACCGCCTGCCCGCCACCCCGCCAGGATGAGGGCGACCCTGAGGACGGCGGTCTGCTGCCGCCGCAGGCGAACCGGCATGCCGAGGCTCTCCATCAGCTCCTGGCCGGGTACGGGTCCTCCCCGCAGGCCGCGACCCGGCACGGGCACACCGCCACCCTCGACCTCACCGTCGACATCGAGACGTTGCAGGGCAAGGACACCGGGCGCCTCCCCCTCCTGGAAGGCCAACCGATCTCCCTAGCCCGTGCCCGGCTGCTGGCCTGTGAAGGCGTCATCATCCCCTCGGTGTTCAACTACGCCAAGGGTGAAGCGGTCGAGCTCGGTCGGGCGCTGCGCCTCCCGAACGCGGCCCTGCGGCGCAAACTCGAGCTCGAGCAGCCAGGGGGTTGCGCTTGGCACGGTTGTGACCGGCCCATCGCCTGGACTGAGGCGCACCACATCACCCACTGGGCCGACGGCGGCCCCACGGTCGCGGAGAATCTGATCCTGCTGTGCCGCTTCCACCACGGCCGCATCCACACCCCCGGGTGGAGTGTGGAGAAGACCGGGCCCGGTCAGGCGCTCATCACCCACCACGACGGCCATGACGGCGGCCAAGGCGGTCAAGGCCAGGGCGGGTCCGTCGGTGCCTCGGGCGGGTGCGGGTGCGCCGACTGGCGTACCGATGCCGACATGGATGCGGAGCATGCAGGCTCGGACTGGGATGTGTTCCCGACCGGGCTCTACCGCACCGAATGGTCCGAGACGTTGAAGCCCGACCTCGACGGGATCGCCGAGATGATCGACCGCGACCGGGCGATCAAAGCCATGCGAGACTCGAAAGCGCGATGCCGAGCCAAGTTCAGCATCAGCCAACCCCCGGGGGCCGAGGAAGCAGTCCAGGCACCCGCACCACCGACAGCGACTGCGGCAGCTGCAGGGTCGGCGACCGACGACTACGGCGACCCGCCGTTCTTAGGCTGCCCCAGCAGGCGACTGCTGGGGGAAGCGCCGCACACACCACGCAGCGCAGCCCGAACCCCAAGCGAGGGTTCGGCCCCTCAGCATGCCCACACCAGGAAACCCACCCCACCCCAGCCACACACCCCACCATCGCCGCCGGACTGAACCCCGACCCGACCAGGCCGGGAAGCCGGAAACGAACCCGCCCCTCTCTCACCTCTTCATCGCTGCCAGCCTGAACCTCGGCCCGATCAGGCCGGGAAGCCCGAGAGCGACCAGGGCCCTGCCGCCACCTCGTTGTCGCCGCCCGATTGAATCTCGGCCGGATCGAGCCGGGAAGCCAGGAATCGACCCACGCTCCTTCCCGCCTCTTCGTCGCCGATCGCCTGAATCAGGTCCCGATCGGGTCGGGAGTCCCAGGTGACTGCAGTCGTTCGTTCGCAGTCGCAGGACGGCGGCTTCGTACCGCTCAGAGGGGGTTCCTAGGGTGGCGGCATGAACATGGACGAGTATCAACAGGCGGCGCTGCGGACGGCCGCGCCGCGGGACAAGCTCAACGAGTTGTTCCACCTCCTGCTCGGGCTGGTGGGCGAGACCGGCGAGATCGCCGAGAAAGCGAAGAAGATCGTCCGCGACAAGGGCAGCGACTTCTCACAGTGGGACACCGAGGACGTCAAGAAGGAACTCGGCGACACGCTCTGGTACCTCGCCGTCATCGCCGACCACTTCGATCTGTCACTCGATGACGTCGCCGAGCACAACATCGCGAAGCTCGCCGACCGCCAGAGGAGGGGCGTGCTCGGCGGGAGCGGCGACGACCGCTAGCGCAAGCGTTTCGACGGGTTACCAGCGCCACCAGAGGAAGCGGCGTTCGTAGCGGACCGTGATCGGGGCGATGTGGGTGCTGCCGGTGAGGTGCAAGCGCAGGCCGTCGCCGCTGTCGCGGCTCTTGTTGACCACGCGGCCGCCATGCAGGTGCCCTCTTCGGTGGCGGCGTGGAGCCTGCCGATGACGGTTTCGCGTTCGGCGTTGGAGATGCGGATGTTCGGGTCGGGGGTTGCCATCGCTCGCCGCTTTGTTCTCACCGGTGGGCGCGTCGGGCCTGTCGGTTAGACGACGATGACGCGGATGCCCGCTTCTTCGAAGCCGCGCAGCTGCTCTTGCGGGGCGTTGCCGTCGGTGACGAGGGTGTGGACGCGGTCGGTCGGGCAGATGCGGGCGAAGGCGTGGCCGCCGATCTTGGAGCCGTCGGCGATGACCACGACTTTGCGGGCACGGGCGGCCATGAGCGCGTTGATGGCCGCTTCGCCTTCGTGGTGGCTGGTCGCGCCGAGCTTCATGTCGATGGCGTCGACGCCGAGGAAGGCGATGTCGAGGGTGATCTCGCGGAGGATCGGCGCGGCGAGCGGGCCGATGAGTTCGTAGGACTGCGGGCGGACGACGCCGCCGACGACGACCACTTTCAGGTGCGGGCGGACGATCAGTTCGTTGGCGATGTTGAGCGCGTTCGTGACGATGGTCAGACCGGTGGAGCCGGGGGTCGCGACGAGGTCGGTCCGGGTCGCGAGTGCGCGTGCCACTTCGGTGATGGTCGTGCCGCCGTTGAGGGCGATGACCTGGCCGGGGCTGACCAGGCCCGCGGCGGCGGTGCCGATGCGGTGTTTCTCTTCGACGTGGCGGGCGGTCTTGTAGCGGAGGGGGAGGTCGTACGAGATGCCGCCGGCGACGGCGCCGCCGCGGGTGCGGGTGATCATCTGCTGCTGGGAGAGCTGGTCGAAGTCGCGGCGGATGGTGGCCTGCGAGACGCCGAGCCGCTCGGCCGCTTCCTCCACTGTGATGCGTCCGGTCTCTGCGAGGATCTCCAGCAGGGTGTTCCACCGGGCATAGCGGTCCACGTCGCTCCTCGGGTCGGGATCGCGGCGGGCGGGCCGCGGTCTGCGCGATAGTGTTCGTTGTACGTCTTCTGGCGCTCGAGTGATGCTCAAGTCATGCTCGCGCGCTCACGATCATTGTGCCGCACCGGGGTGGGCCCATACACGCCGGATCGATTGGAAGGAGCGCCGTGGACGGCGTTTTGCTGCCGGCCGTGGGCCGAATCGTCACTCCCGACGGGATCGTCAACGGGACCCTGATCGTCGACGGCGACCGGTTCGAGGGGATTCTCGAGCGTGAGGGCGAGCCGACGGGCTGGGTCCTGCCCGGCTTCGTGGACGTGCACTGCCACGGCGGCGGGGGTTTCTCGCTGGCGAACGGCGACCCGGAGTCGGCGCGGGGGGCCGCGGCGTTCCACGCCGCGCGCGGGACGACGACGCTGGTCGCTTCGCTGGTGTCGTCCACGCACGGTTTCCTGCTGGATGCGACGCGGGCGCTCAAGCCGCTGGTCGCGGACGGGACGCTCGCGGGGGTCCACTACGAGGGGCCGTACATCTCCGCGGCGAAGTGCGGGGCGCACCGTGTGGAGGTGCTGCGGGACCCGGACTTGTCGGAGCTGACGGAGCTGATCGAGGCCGGCAACGGGGCGGTGAAGATGGTGACGATCGCGCCCGAGCTGAACGGCGCGCTGGAGGCCATCGAGTTCCTGGACCAGCGCGGGGTCGTGCCCGCGATCGGGCACACGAACGCGAGCTATGAGCAGACCGCGGCGGGGATCGACGCGGGCGCGCAGGCGGCCACGCACCTGTTCAATGCGATGCGCGCTTTCAACCACCGTGAGCCGGGGCCGATCCCGGCGCTCCTGGACGATGAGCGGATCTTCTCCGAGATCGTCGCCGACCCGGTCCACCTGCACCCGGGCACGATGCGGTTCGCGTTCGACACGTCGCTGCCGGCGTGGACGCTGCTGGTCTCCGACGCGATGGACGCGGCCGGGCTCGACGACGGCCGCTACATGCTGGGCCGTCACGAGGTCGAGGTGACCGACGGCGTCGCCACGGTCGCGGGGACCGACGTCATCGCGGGTTCGACGATCACGCTGCTGGACGCGTTCCGCAACGCCGTGCGCCTGGCCGGGCAGTCGGTGGCGTCCGCGTCGCAGATGGCCTCGGCGACGCCCGCGGAGCTGTTGGGCCTGAGCGAGGTCGGGGCGATCGAGACGGGGAAGTACGCCGACGCGGTGGTCCTCGACGACGACCTCAACCTGGTGTCGGTGATGCGGCGCGGGGCGTGGCTGCAGGTCTGAGCCATCGACGAGCGGGGGGCGGGGGCCCCCCCCCCCCCCCCCCCGCTCGCTTTCCTGCCGTCAGAGCATCGGTGCGGCGTCGTACTGCATGCCGCCGCTCGCGCCGATGAGGGCGTAGATCAGGCAGAACGTGAGGAACGAGGCGATGCCGAGTATCAGGCCGGCGATCGCGAACGGCTTGTTGGTGGCGATCCCCTTGTTCGCGCGGGCCCAGCCGACCGAGCCGAAGACGATCGCGAGGACGCCCAGCGGCCACGTGAAGGTGTTGATCAACGGGATGAACGAGAGGACGACCGCGATGATGCCGCAGACCAGGGCCGCGGTGCCGAGGCCGTTGCGCGGTTCCTGGCCGCGCAGCGGACCGTCGCCGTTGAAGGCCGGCGGCGGCGGTGGGGGCGGCGGGACCATCCCGCCCGCGTAGGGGCTGTACCCGCCGCCGGCGGGCGGCGGTGCGTCCGGGCTCGAGCCCGGATGCGGAAACGCGGAGGGCATCCCGCTCTGCGGCCGGTCGGATGGCGCTACGGGGGTCTCACCAGGCGTCGATCCAGGCGGTCGCTCGGGCGTTTCCCCCTCTCGTCGGTCGGGTCGTGCTTCACGGGGTTCCCTGTCGGGTCTGGATTCGTACGGTGGCGGGCCGGGTTCGTTGCCGGAGAACGGGGTCCCGCCGTCCTCGGTCTCGTCCTTCCGCTCCGGTTCGGGCGGTTCGGGTTCGGGTGGCCCCGGGGTCGGCGGGTATGTCGTCATGGCGGCCTCCTCGTCTGGTGCGGGCGTTCGGCCCCGATGTCCCGCAAGGTAGACCAGATACCGCTGGCCCGTGGGGATTCAGGGGAACCGGTGGTCCCGTCTCCCGGAGCCGGAGCGGACATTCGAGAAGTCCGTTCGGATTTTTTGCGGTTAGGGGTTTACTACCCGTCAGTAGACGAGTAGAAATGAGTTACGGATCCGGAAGGACTTCCCGGGGACACGGTCTCCGCAGACCGGAAGGATTCGTGCACCGCCGCCGAGCACCCACGTGCGACCTGAGCCGTCGGGAGGCACAGCGGGACCAGCACCTAGGGGCCAGTCACCGCTATAAAAGACTTCACGCTTGGTAACTCGGTCGGAAGTGCAGTTAGTTGCGAGCGGCCCAGTCGCGGCAGTAGCCGACTGGGCCGTGTCGTTGTCTTCAGACCGGTTCGGACGGCCGCGAGGGCACTGTGGCCGAACTGACTGGGAATGCGGGAACGAGGCTGCAAGAATGGCCTCGATGACCACGATCGAACCCGGCTGGTACCCGGACCCCGCCGACCCGGCCACCCAACGCTACTGGGACGGCGGCGCCTGGATCGGCAAGCCCGTCCCCGCCGACGCCGAGCCCCCCGCCGAACCCGAGCCGCTCGATCCCGAACCGGAACCGCTCCCCGCCCCGCGACGGGACGCCTCCACACCGGACCCCGCCTTCCAGGCGCTCCCGCCCGACCGCCGGTACGGCGACGGCCCGCCGCCCCGCGTCATCCAGCGCACCCCCGGCGCGATCCAACCGCCCGACACCGTCCCCATCCGCTCCCTCGGCGTGACCGTGGGGTGGATAACCCGCCACGACATCCACCGCATCCTCGGCGGCCGCGTCCTCGCCCACCCCGGCCAGCGCTTCGTCGCCCGGATCGTCGACCTGCTGTGCATGCTGGCGCTCAACGCGGTCGTCAACGGCTACTTCATCTACCAGATGCTGCAGACGTTCTGGCCGTACTTCCTCGAAGTCGTGGCCGCCCCGGACGCCGGCGACGTCGCCGTGCCCTCGCGCCTCTCCGACCAGCTGTGGGTGGTGCTGCTCATCGCGCTCGGGCTGTGGTTCGCCTACGAGGTCCCGGCGACGCTCAACACCGGGCAGACGATCGGCAAGCGGCTCATGGGGATCAAGGTGGTCTCGCTCGCTCCGGTGAAACTCGGCTGGGGGCGGCTGCTGCTGCGCTGGTCGTACTTCGCGCTGCCGCTCGTCTGCTTCCCCTTCGGCGCGGTGATCTGGATCCTCGACGGGATATGGTGCATCCGAGACCAACCCTTCCGCCAATGCCTCCACGACAAATCCCCTGGCACCGCCGTCGTCGATGTGAGCGGCGAGAAGGCCGACCTTGAGAAGGAGCCTCCACGATGAGCGATCCTCTGCGTGAAGACCTCGAGTCCATCCCCCGCTACGTTCCCGGCAAGGCGATCCCGAATGCCGTGAAACTCTCCAGCAACGAGGTGCCGTACGGCCCGCTTCCCGGTGTGGTGGAAGCGATCTCGGCTGCCGCCGAGAGCGTGCACCGCTACCCCGACCTCGGCGTCGTCGAGCTGCGGGGCGTCCTGTCCGAGCGGCTCGGGCTGCCCGTCGAGCGGATCGTGACCGGCACCGGCTCGGTCGCCCTCATCGGGCACCTCATGCAGGCGGTCGCGAAGCCCGGCAGCGAGGTCGTCTACTCGTGGCGGTCGTTCGAGGCCTACCCGATCGCCGCGACCGTGGCCGGACTCAAGAGCGTCCAGGTGCCGAACACGCCCGACCACCGCCACGACGTCGACGCGATGCTCGCCGCCGTCGGCCCCGACACCCGCGCGATCGTGATCTGCAGCCCCAACAACCCGACCGGGCCGGCCGTCACGAGTGACGAGCTCGACCGGGTCTTCGCCTCGGTCCCCGAGGACGTGCTCGTCGTGATCGACGAGGCCTACCGCGAGTTCGTGACCGACCCGGCCTGCCCGGACGCGATCGAACGCTATGCCGACAGGCCGAACGCGGTGATCTTCCGGACCTTCTCGAAGGCCTGGGGCCTGGCCGGACTCCGGGTGGGCTACATGGTGGCCCGGTCCGAGGTGGCCGACGCCGTGAGCCGGTGCGTGATCCCGTTCGCGGTCAACGCGGCCGCGCAGCGGGCGGCGCTCGCGGCGCTGGAGGCCGAGGGGGAGATGCGCCGCCGGGTCGCGCTGGTGACCTCCGAGCGCAAGCGCACCGTGATGGCCGCAAGGGAACTGGTGCCGGACGTGCCGGACTCGCAGGCGAACTTCTTCTGGCTGCCGCTGGGCGACAAGGCCGTCGAGTTCGCGGCGCACTGCGAGGGACGCGGGATCCTGGTGCGGCCCTTCGGAGGCGACGGCGTGCGCGTCACCATCGGACTGCCGGAGGAGAACGACGCCCTGCTCGAGGCGCTGCGGGCGTTCATCGACGCCGACGCGTAGGACAGCGACCGAACGCGGCACCGGGACCGGTGCCGCGTTCGGTCATGGTCGAGGGGGAGTCCGGGCGCCCCACCGGCGCCCGGCTCCGATCACTTCGCCGAGCCGCGCTCGTTCTCGCTGCAGAAGGCCTCGTACATCTCGGCGAGGGTCTGCTTCTGCTTCGAGGTGAGCTCGCGGTCGGTGGCGATGGCCAGCGGGGTGGCGGAGCCGTTCTCGGACGTGAGGTTCGCCCGCAGGTACATGATCGGGGTGGTCACCCGGAGCGCCAGCGCCAGCTGCCGCAGGACCGCGCCACTGGGGCGGCGCACGCCGCGTTCGCCCTGGAGGTAGGGGTTGGAGACCCCGGCGGAGTCGGAGAGCTCGCGGAACGAGACGTGGGCGCGTTTGCGCACGTCCCGGACGAATGAGCTGAAGTCGCGATCTGTCACCCGCGTCACCCTACGCGCCTTCGACCGGGATCGCCACCCGCCCCTGCCTGGCCTTGTCAGCATTCGGTACTACCAGCTGACAGCGACCTCACCCGATCAGACGATATGAATCGGACTCGGGGAAGGGTTGCGTCTCAACCGCTCGCCGTCGCCGGAACCCAGCCGATACCATCGGGAGACGACGCGGCTATTCAAGGGAGCGTCACGGACCGGATGGCGTCTGACGAGGAGGAGAACCGGTGAGCGTTCTGCAACGCTTGGAGAAACAACTGGAGGGCCTGTTCGAAGGCACCTTCAACAAGATGTTCAAGGGCGTTGTGCACCCGGTCGAGATCGCCAGCGCCATGCAGCGCGAGGCGGAGACCCACAAGGCGGTCCTCGCCGGCGGGCGCGTGCTGGTGCCGAACCGCTACGTCATCGACCTCTCCCCGCCCGACCACGACCGCCTCGCCCCCTATGCGGCGGCGCTGGCGCAGGAGCTGGCCCAGTCCCAGGCCGAGTTCATCGGCGAGAACGGCTGGACGGTGTACGGCGACGTCATCGTCGAGATCGAGCGCGGTGAAGGGCTCGACACCGGCATGTTCCGTGTGACCGCTGAGGTCGCGGCCCTCAACGAGGGTATGGACCAGCCGGTCTCCGGCGGCGGCTACGGCCCCGCCCAGCAGCAGGCCCCCACGGGGCCGGTGCTGGTGACCGCCGACGGCCGCCAGTTCACCGTCGCCCACGGCGCCACGATCATCGGCCGCGGCGAGCAGGCCCAGATCCGGCTTCCCGATGTCGGTATCTCGCGTCGCCATGTGCGCGTTGACTTCGACGGCCGCCAGGTCTCGGTCACCGACCTCGGCTCGACCAACGGCACGCTGGTCAACGGCCAGCGGATCGCCACGGTCTCCATGCAGCCCGGTGACGTGATCCAGATCGGCACCACCTCCCTGACGCTGCAAGCGGGTTAACGCCCGTGAGTACGTGACGCCCCGGTCCGGCAGACCGGGGCTTCGTGCTGCCGGGGGAAGTAAGGTTCCCCGGGCTGCGTGACGGCGCGGCACGCGCCAGGTCCGCATTCGGTCCGAAGGGTTCTCCTCCGGCCCGGGCCAGGGCGATCAGTGACAGCGAGTGGGCGGGCCTCGGGCTGTCGCGCGGACCTGGCGCCTCCGGCGCCGCGTCACGCGGCCCGGGAAACCTTGTGCCTCTGACCGTCTCAGCGGCTCGGGTCGGCGCGTCCCCGGCGGGCGGGCCCGGCGGCTCGCCTTTTCGCCCGTGCCGCGGTGGGCTACCGTGTCTGGGACCGATCGTTCATTGGCTGGGAGCGCCGAATGCCTGAGATAGTCCAGACCGTCGCCCGGTTCGGGTTCCTCGTGCTGCTGTGGCTGTTCGTGTTCGCCGCCGCCCGGACGATCACCCGCGACCTGCTCGCCCAGCGCCGCCCCGCGACCGCCGGCCCCGCCGCCGGCGCGGGCCCCGTCTCGGCCCCGCCCGCTCCGGGCGGACGCGGCGCCCGCCCGCAGGCCCCGCAGGCGGCGGCGCAGTGGCTGGTCGTCACCACCGGCGAACTCCAGGGCCGCCGGTTCGTGCTCTCCGGCCAGCCCATCTCGATCGGCCGCGCCGCCGACTCCACGATCGTCATCCGCGACGACTTCGCCTCCAACCGGCACGCCCGCGTGCGCCCGCAGGACGGCCAGTGGGTGGTCGAGGACCTGGGCTCCACGAACGGCACCTACCTGGGTCGCGCTAGAGTCACTGCACCCACGCCGGTCCCGCTCGGGGTGCCCATCCGGATCGGGCGTTCCTCCTTCGAGCTGCGTCCCTAGCAGCCCGCGGAACGAGAGACGGCGATGTCGACATCGAACAGCGGGCGTGCCCGCGCTACGGCGGTTGATTCATGAGTTTGCACCTGCGATACGCGGCCATCTCCGACCGCGGGGTGGTGAGGCAAGGCAACCAGGACTCGGTGTTCGCCGGTCCCCATTTCATCGCCGTGGCCGACGGCATGGGCGGCATGGCCGCCGGTGACCTCGCCTCGGCCATCGTCATCAACACCGTCGCCCGGCTGGACGTGCCCCCGCCCGCCGACTCGGTCGTGGACGAACTCGCCGACGCCGTCGCCGATGCCAACCGCGCCATCCGCCGCCAGGTCGCCGACGACCCGCAGAAGGAGGGCATGGGCACCACGCTCACCGCCCTGTGGTTCGACGGCGAGTGGTTCAACCTCGTGCACATCGGCGACTCGCGCGCCTACCGGCTGCGCGAGGGCGGCTTCGAGCAGATCACCGTCGACGACACGTACGTGCAGATGCTCGTCGACGAAGGCCGCATCACCGCCGAGGAGGCCGAGCGGCACCCGCAGCGCTCCCTGCTGCTGCGCGCGCTCGGCGCGGCCGAGGTCGAGCCCGCGTTCCAGACCATCAAGGGCGTCCCGGGCGACCGCCTGGTCCTGTGCTCGGACGGCCTCTCGGGGCCCGTCTCCGACGCCGACATCGCCCGCACCCTGCAAAACGCCGCGTCCCCGCAGGAGGCCGCCGAGACCCTGGTCCAGCAGGCGCTCGACGCCGGCGCGCCCGACAACGTGACGGTGCTCGTCGCCGACGTCGTCGCCGAGGACCCGGGCGAGCAGCGCCAGCTCATCGGCGGCGCGGCCGCCGACGCGCGACTGGCCGAGTCCGACACGGCCGTCCTGCGAGCGGTCAAGGAGGCCGAGGCGTCGGCCGACGCGGACGGCGAGTCCGAGACGACCGACCCGCAGCCGAAGGCCCGCAAGCAGGGCCGGGTGTGGCGCACGATCCTGGCCTGCCTCATCGTGCTCACGCTCATCGCGGGCGGCGGCGTGTGGTGGGCGCGCACGCAGTACTTCATCGGCGTCTCAGAGGCGGGCACCATCAGCCTCTTCCGAGGCCTCCCTTTTGAGGTGGCGGGATACCGGCTGGCGTGGCTCGACACGGACACCGGTCGGCCCGCCGAGGACGCCGTGGACTCGGTCGAGTCCGATCTCGAGAACGGGATCACCGTCGACGGCGGCGCCGCCGAGGACGAGTTGAGCGCCCTGGTCGACCCCGATGCCGGAAACGAGAGCCTCGACCCGCTGTGCGCCACCGCGGAAGGCGAGTCGGAGGCCGCTCCGGCGGCTGCAAAGGACTGTCGCGACGACTGAGCGTGGCCGATATAGGCTCGCTACGCATTCCGTATTGAGACGCAAGGGGAACTGATGGCCCAGCCGATGTCGGCGACCGCCCGGCCGGCGGGACCGTCCGAACCGCCGCTCACACCGCTGACGGGCATGCCCAAGCGCGTCTTCCGCGAGATCGTCATGATGATCATGGGCGGGGTCGCGGTCTTCCTGTTCCAGTTGACGATCGACGTCGCGCTCACCGACGAGACCACCTCGGTGACCTACCTGCTGCCGCTGCTGATCTTCATCGTCTCGATGTGCGCGTGGACCGCCGTCAAGTTCCTCGCCCCGTACGCCGACCCGCTGCTCGTGCCCATCGCCGCGTTCCTCACCGGCATCGGCATCGTCTACATCCGGCGCATCGACCGCACCGCGGCGAGGGAGGACCCGCTCCCGGCCGACGCGGGCATCTTCGCCGGGCAGGGCGGGCGCCAGCTCATGTACTACATGGCCGCCGTCGTCCTGCTGACCGTGCTCCTCGTGGTGGTCCGCAACCACCGGGTACTGCGCGGCTACGCGTACATCCTGCTGTTCGCGGGCATCTTCCTCGCGGCGATCCCGGGCTTCCTGCCGTACTCGATCTCGGGTTCGGGCGGTTCGAAGAACTGGATCCGCCTGGGAAGCTTCTCGGTCCAGCCCTCCGAGTTCGCCAAGCTGATGCTGCTGATCTTCTTCGCGGTGTACCTGGTGCGCAAGCGGGACATGCTCTCGGTGGCCGGCAAGAAGATCCTGGGCCTGCAGCTGCCGCGCATGAAGGACCTCGGCCCGATCGTCATCGTCTGGGCCGCCAGCCTCATCATCCTCGTCATGGAGCGCGACCTCGGCACCTCGCTGCTGCTGTTCTCCATCTTCCTCTCGATGCTGTACATGTCCACGCGCCGCGCCTCGTGGATCGTCATCGGTCTGACGATGTTCATCGGCGGCTGCGTCGCGATCTACCCGTTCTTCTCGCACCTCCAAGTGCGCGTGGCGATCTGGCTCGACCCCTGGGCGTACGTCGACGACCCGGTGACCTCCTCGTACCAGCTCGTGCAGGGCCTGGTCGCGCTCAACTCCGGCGGCATTCTGGGGAACGGGCCCGGCTCGGGCAACCCGAACCGCATCCCCGCCTCCGAATCGGACTTCATCCTCGCCGCGATCGGCGAGGAGGTCGGCCTCATCGGCCTCATCGCGATCCTGCTGCTGTACGCGGTCCTCGTCGAACGCGGCTTCAAGATCGGCATCATGTCGCGCGACCAGTTCGGCTCGCTCATGGCCGGGGGCCTGGCGTTCCTGGTCGCGTTCCAGTTGTTCGTGGTGTTCGGCGGCGTCACCGGGCTCATCCCGATGACCGGCCAGACGACGGCGTTCCTCGCCGCGGGCGGCTCCTCGCTCGTCGGCTCGTGGCTGCTGATCGGCCTGCTCGTGCGCGTCTCGGACGACGCCCGCAAACCCTGGCAGGCCTCGTTCGGCCTGCAGAAGACCGAGGCCCCGCCGGAGTTCCTCGCCGAGCAGGCCGCCAAGCGCGCCGCCGAGCAGGCGGCGCTCGCCGGGGTTATGGACTCCGGGCCGATCCCGGGCGGCGACCAGCCGACCGAGCTCATCATCCCGGGCCACCTCCAAGGCGGCGGCCCGACGCAGGGGACCATGGAGGAGGACGTGCTCAGCCCGCCTCCGGGCGGCCCGGTCTCCGGCCCGCCGATGTCCCCTCCCATGTCGCCGCCCCCGTCGCCCCCGCAGGGCGGCGGCCAGTACGGAGGCCCGACCGGCCAGCCCGGAGGCCCGACCGGCCAGCCCGGAGGCCCGACCGGCCGGCCGGGACACCCCGGCAACCCGAACGCCCGAGGCCCCCAGCAGCCGCCGCAGACACCCCCGCCGCCGCCCGGCTCCGCGTACGGCAGCCCGCCACCGCCGCCTCCCGGCGACCCGACCCGCCCGGCCCCGCAGACGCCGCCGCCCCCGCCGAGCTCTGCCTTCGATTACCGGCCCCAGCCCCCGACAGGCTACGACGACAACAGGAAAGAGGGCAGCGAATGAACCCGGCCATCCGCCGTACCGGCGTCCTGGCGCTGATCCTGCTGGGCGCCCTCATCGTCCAGTCCACGTGGGTGGGCTTCTTCCACCACGACGACTACCAGGGCCAGCTCGACGGCCGCAGCATCGTCGCCGAGTACTCGGTGCCGCGCGGCCTGATCTTGGCCGGCGACGTCGTGATCGCGCAGTCGGTCCCCACCGACGGCGGCGACTACGAGTACATGCGTGACTACCCCGAAGGCGACTACTTCGGCAACATCACCGGCTTCAAATCCCTCCGCTATGGCTCGTCCAATCTGGAATACGCTGAGAACTCGCTGCTCAACGGCACCAGCTCGCTCCTGGCCCTGGACGACTTCATGGCCACGATCCTCAAGGAGCGCAAGATCGGCGGCAACGTGGTCACCACCATCGACGCCGACCTGCAGAAGGCCGCGTACGACGCGATCGCGGACACCGGCGTCAAAGGCGGCGCGGTCGTGATCGACCCGAAGACCGGCAAGATCCTCGCCCAGGCCTCCTACCCGGGCTGGAACCCGACCGAGGTCGCCTCCAACAACGGCGACACCTCCGAGGACGCCAAGGTCGCGCTCGACGAGTCCGGCGACATGCTCGACCTCACCCGCCAGGAGTTCTTCCCGCCGGGCTCGACGTTCAAGACCATCGTCTCCGCCGCGTACATCGAGAACGGCGGCAAGGCCAGCGACATGGTCCCGGCCGGCAACGGCTACACCGCCCCCGACACGAACCACGAGATCACGAACTCCTCGGGCCAGTGCCCCAACCAGGAGTACACGCTCGAAGAGGCCTTCGCGCTCTCGTGCAACACCACGTTCGCGCGGCTGTGCGTCGAGGAGCTGAGCGTCGAGCAGATCACCGAGATCACCGAGGCGTTCGGTTTCGGCGAGGCTTACGAGACCCCGCTGTCGACGGTGCCGTCGAAGACCGGCGACCTCTCCGAGAAAGCCTTCCGCGCCCAAGCCTGCATCGGCCAGCAGGAGGTCCGTGAGACCGTCCTGCAGAACGCGCTCGTCGCCGCGACCATCGTCAACGGCGGCGACCGGATGGCCCCGCAGATCGTCGCCGAGCTCACCGACTCCGAGGGCAACACCGTCCAGAAGTTCGCCGAGGACAACCTCGGCCGGTCGATCGACCTGGACACCGCCCAGGAGCTGCAGATCCTCATGGAGGCCGTGGTCGAGGACGGGACCGGCCGGACCGCCCAGATCGACGGCTACACCGTCGGCGGCAAGACCGGCACCGCCGAGCACTCCGAGGACGGCGAGAACCCCGACCCGGACCACGGCTGGTTCCACGGCTGGGCCATGGACAAGGACGGCGAGCCCGCCGTCGCCGTCTGCGTGTTCCTCGACTCCTACGGCGACGGGGCCTCGGCGAAGGCCGCCGAGATCTCCGGGGACCTCATGCAGCAGGTCCTGGAAGGCGCCGAGGACTGACGGCCGCCCGGGAATGATTGCGGCAAAGACACAGTTCCCTCACGATCCTTGGACGCAGCAACCCAACAGCGCTCCCGAACGTGGATCCTCGGAGAGGTCGGAGCCGAGGTGCCGCGCTCCAGTGCCGCCGCCTGACGAACCAGGAGCTGGGCGGCCTGACAGTAGACTGAAGCGCCGAGCGCCGATCCCCCGGAGCTGATACCTCCCGAAGAAATGAGGAGACGCCGTGTTGAGCCCCGAAATGCTCCTCGGGCAACGCTATCGCCTGCGCGAACGCATTGCCGTAGGCGGCATGGGCGAGGTCTGGCGGGCCGAGGACACCGTGCTCGAACGCACCGTGGCCGTGAAGGCGATGCTCCCCGCGCTCCTGAACGAGCCCGGTTTCGCCAAGCGCTTCGCCGCCGAGGCCAAGACCGTGGCCGCCCTCACCCACCCGCACATCGTCAACGTGCACGACTTCGGCAACGCCGACCTGCCCAGCGGCGAGACCACCGCCTACCTGGTGATGGAGTTCATCGAGGGCAAGTCCCTCGCCGACCTCATCGCCGAACGCGGCCGCGTCGACGCCCGCGAACTCATGCCGATCATCGCCGCCACCGCCGAGGCGCTCCAGCAGGCCCACGAGCGGGGCATCATCCACCGCGACATCAAACCCGGCAACATCCTGGTGCGCGCCCGCGACGGCCAGGCCGTGCTCACCGACTTCGGCATCGCCCGCTCGGGCGCCTCCGGCGACCTCACCGCCACCGGCTCGGTCATGGGCACCGCCTCATACATCGCCCCTGAACAGGCCGAAGGCACGGGCGTACTGCCCGCCTCGGACATGTACTCGCTCGGCGTGGTGGCCTTCCACGGCCTCACCGGGCACCGCCCGTTCCAGGCCGAGAACCCGATCGAGCTCGCACTCCACCATGTGCGCACCCCGCCCCCGCCGCTGCCGCCCGACATCCCGCCGGGCGTGCGCGCCTTCGTCGAGCGCTCCCTGCTCAAGGACCCGCATCAGCGCTTCTCCAGCGCCACCGAGATGGCGGCGCTCGCGCGCGTCGCGGTCGACGCCAACCCGATGTCGACCTCGGTCATGCCGCCGGTCGGGCAGCTGCCGCGCCGCGCCGGCGTCGTGACCATGGGAGGGCCCCCTGCGGGCGTCGCCGACCCGATGCCCGCCGCCCCGCAGCAGCCGCAAGGCCAGATGCAGGCGAACCAGATGCACGCGGGAGGCCAGGTCCCGCCGGGCTCCTCGCCTCCGGGCATCGATCTGGGAGCCGCGACGCCCCCGCCGGCGTCCAAGCCCGTGGCGAAGCGGCCGCTGGTGATGGCGGTCGCCGGTGTGGTGGCGCTTGTGGTGCTGAGCGGTATCGTGTTGCTGTTGCTCCAGTTGAACGGCGGCGGCACCCCCGGCGACGGGGGCGAGGACACGACTCCGACCGTGTCCGAGTCGGTGGAGGGCGAGGACGAGGACACGTCGCCCGACGCGGAGGACATCAGTCCCGCCGACGACGGTCGGCCGACCGGTAGAGGACCGACCGGTGACGGACCGGGCGTGGGTGACTGCATCGGTGCCAACTGTGACTGATAGCGGGCTTTCGGGCCTGCCGCAGCGATTAGAATCAAGCCGCGATGAACGGAACACGAGGACGTAAAACGCGATGACGACAGAGCCCCGCCTCCTAGGCGGCAGATACGAGATCGGCGAGGTCGTCGGCTACGGGGGGATGGCTGAAGTCCACCGTGGCCGGGACCTGCGACTCGGCCGCGACGTGGCGGTGAAGCTGCTGCGGGCCGACCTCTCTCGCGACGAGTCCTTCCTCATCCGGTTCCAGCGCGAGGCCCAGAACTCGGCGTCGCTCAACCATCCGAACATCGTCGCGGTCTTCGACACCGGCGAGGACGCCGGCATCCCGTACATGGTGATGGAGTTCGTCAACGGCCGGACCCTCAAAGAAGTCCTGATGGCCGAGGGCCGCTTCGACCCGGCGACGGCCTGCGAGGTCGTGGCCGACATGTGCTCGGCCCTCGACTTCAGCCACAAGCACCACATCATCCACCGGGACGTCAAGCCCGGCAACGTGATGCTCTCGGACACCAACCAGGTCAAGGTCATGGACTTCGGCATCGCCCGGGCCCTGGCCAGCGGCCAGGCGACCATGACCCAGACCAGTGCCGTCATCGGCACCGCGCAGTACCTCTCGCCCGAGCAGGCGCGCGGCGAGACCGTCGACGCCCGCTCGGACGTGTACGCGGTCGGCTGCGTCCTCTACGAACTGCTCGTGGGGCACCCGCCGTTCACCGGCGACAACCCCGTGTCCGTCGCCTAC
The DNA here is from genome assembly GCF_016918015.1 of Glycomyces sp. YM15. Lineage (GTDB taxonomy): Bacteria > Actinomycetota > Actinomycetes > Mycobacteriales > Micromonosporaceae > Glycomyces. The sequence continues at coordinate 85,721 of NZ_JAERMK010000009.1, read as the reverse complement.
CAGCACGTGCGGGAAGAGGCGCGGCCGCCTTCGGAACTGAACCCGGCCATTCCCGCCTCTGTGGACGCCGTGATCATGAAGGCGCTCGCGAAGAACCCCGAGAACCGGTACCACTCGGCCGGGGAGATGCGCGAGGACCTCATCCGCGCCGCGCGCGGGCAGGCCGTGATGGCCCCCGCGGTGATGAGCGCGGGCGACCGGACCCAGATGCTCGCCGGCCCCGACTCGACCGCTCCGATCACGCCGATCGCGACCTCGTCGAGCAAGCGCCGCCCGTGGCTGATCGCCCTGGGGGTGATCCTCGCGCTCGTCGCGGTCACGGCGGCGTCGTGGGGGATCATGAAGTTGCTCGAGACGTCGGCGATGGTGGCGGTGCCGAACGTCGTCGGGCAGGAACGTGCGGTGGCGGAGAAGACGCTCACCGATGACGGCTTCGAGGTGAAGTTCACCGAAGTGGCCGCGACCGATCCGAACGACACGAACATCGACCACGTCACCGACCAGGACCCGAAACCGAACACTGAGGTCGACGAGGGCGAGACGATCACACTCACCGTGATGGTCGCGCCCGAGAACGTCAAGGTCGAGAACGTCGTGGACGAGCAGTTCGAAGAGGCGAAGGCGACCCTCGAAGCCCAGGGCCTGAAGGTCGTCAAGAAGGAAGAGTCGAACACCGCGCCGTCCGGCCAGGTGCTGTCCCAGGATCCCAAGGCCGGGACCGAAGTCCCGCCGACTACCGAGGTCACGCTGGTGGTGTCGGCGGGCGGCCAGACCAAGGTGCCCGACGTGTTCGGCATGACCGTCGAGCGGGCGACCACCACGCTGAACGAGGCCGGTTTCGAGGTGGCGGTCGAGTACGGCGTCCAGGCGGGCACTTCGACGGGCGTCGTCTTCAAGCAGGATCCGGGCCAGGGCTCGACCGAGTCCGACGGCACCACGGTGACCATCACCGCCCAGGGCGTGGTGATCACCTGGGACGCCGCGACCACGCCGGAGCAGCTCCAGACGACCCTGCAGGGTCTCGGGCTCACCGCCACGATCGAGGGTGACCCGACCGCCGAGACCATCGAGGCGGTCACCAATGAGGACGGGCCGATCACCAGCGGCATGGCCGTTAAGCCCGGTTCCGAGGTCACCATCACCGCCGCCGCTGGAGACGGCGGCGGAGGCGGCGACGACGAGACCTCGGAGTCCCCGTCGGAGACCTGCAGCAACCCGCTGGACACGCCGCCCTGCGACCAGGGCAACGGCTAGCAGAGCAAGCGAAGAGGGCTCGGATGCGCAAGCGTCCGGGCCCTCTTTTCATTCCGGAGCGTTGGGAGCCAACCGTGGTTCGGGTCGATGACCGTCAGCGTGTCATGCGCGGTTGACCCGGGTCGGGTAACGTGGGCCGCGACGGCGGTTCGCGGAGCGGTTGTACGACTTCGCGATCACCTGTGCCCCAACCGGAACCAGCGCGAATGGATGCTCCCATGGCTTCGATTGATGATGTGATCGCCTCGGTCAGTGCGAATGCGAACGCGGTGACGGAGGTTCAGGGACAGATCGAGGGCAGCAAGGCGATGACCGAGGAGACCCTGGGTCAGTTGCAGGCCTTGGGCGTCGAGGGTGCGATGGCGGCGCTGTCGGGTTGTAAGGAAGCGCTGGAAGAGTGCAGCGCGATGGCTGCTGCGTTGCAGAACAAGCTGAACGAGGCGATGGCTGCGGCGGCGGCTGCGAAGCAGCAGTAAGTATCGGTCGTGGCGCGTCTGCAGGACTTGGCCGCCAAGATCGAGTCCGATCGGGCTGCGGTCGAGGCGGTCGCCGGACCGATCAATTCGTCGAAGGGGCAGGCCGAGCACACGGCCAGGGCTCTTGGCGGGCTTGGTGTCGAGGTCGCGTCCGAGCGGATGCGCGGCGTGGTCGAGAAGATCGAGGAGGCCGAGTCGATGCGCGCTGCGTTGCAGGGCGCGTTGGTGAAGGCGCACTTCATTGTGCTGTCGGCCATCCACGGCACCCTTGGACCGGGAGCACGAAGCTCGGCACCTGACAGCTCCGCTAACGCCGGAGCGGCCGGGGGCGGTAGCGGCCCGCTTCCGAACGATCCGCTCACTCCCGCAGCGCCGAGCTCAGATGGCGAGAACACACCTGAAGGCTCTGACTGCGTCTCCTCTCCTGAGCTGCAGTACCGGAACGGCGACCAGATCGAGCCGTGGGAGGCTGTGCCGCAGCCGCCCGCGATCCTCCAATTCGAGGATGAAGACGACGAATTCGACCGGTTGATGCGCAAATCCGATGACTTGTCCGACGGCACAAAGAACGTCGCCGACTCGCTCGATAACATTGTTAAGGGCCTCGAACGAGGGCCGGCACCGAGCGAACTTCGCACGATCACCATCCAAGACGACGGAGCTGTAAGCACCGCGATCCCTTTCAACCCACCGCCGTTCAGCAAGGCCAGCCTTACCGCCTCGCTGGCGGTAGCCGGGGTCGGAGCGGCCTACGCAACTAAGAAGCTAGTGAACCGATTCAGGAGGAACGATGGATGAGCTGCTGGCGAAGTACGTCGAGTACCTTCGCGCCCTGCTGAAGCAGGACTTCGAAAGCTCCGCGCGGCATTTCAACGACCTTCCTGACGGCGAATGGCCGGGGTCGGGTCGGCTCAATACGGCCCTTTTCGGCCTGTCGGTGCGACAACGCTTCGGCAAGGAACCCGACCCCCGCGCAATCAAGGCCTTTGTCGATGCCTTCATGGTCGGAGTCAACAACTCCGCCGAAAAGGTCAAGCCGATCCATGTTGAGATGCTGATCCGGTCGGTCCTTGGCGAGTCGGACCTGTTCGATGAGGTCCCGCATGCCACTGCGAACACGGTGATGCCTTCGGCGTCGTATCTGATGGTCAAGCAGCTTGGGTTCACTCCGGATCAAGTCGACCAACTCATCGACAAGGCCATCGAAAGGGCTAATCGGTAGTCGGTCATCGCCACAGCATCTCTAGGGGGCCAAGGGCAAAGCCCTTGGCCCCCTTAAGCTCTCAAAAACTTCTAGACACTCTTGCATCGTAAGTTGACACGTAAGTTTTTGATGAGTCATCATCGAAGGACCGGCACTCGCAATCTCTTGCGGGCCAAGTTCTTACGTCTCGAACGGAGCTTGTTACGAAGCATCCAGATCGCATTGACCAATTCTGATAGGTCAGAATGTAATCGCCGCCCGGCGGGCCTGAGTCCGCTAAAACCTGGTTCCGCCGGGCGGCTCCAACAACAGAAGGAGTCCTTCCGTGTCGTCTACGACGATACGCTATTCCGGCGTACCTGAAAACAGCCATTCCCGCCGCTTCACCTCCGAAGCCGCCGCCTACTCCACCGCACCCGCCAACCCCGAGTCCGGCCCGATCCCCGGCAGCGACGAGGAACTCGCGGCGATCCTGCGTGCTCGGCTCCGCAACATCGCCGTCCGCGATTCCGTGCCGCACACCGAGCCACATGCCGCGCCGCAAACCGAACCATGTCCTGTGCCGCGTTCCGAACCGGGTCCCGAACCGCGTCCCGCGCTGCACACCGAGCCGCGCACCGAACCGCTCCCCACGCCGCGATTCACCCCGGGGAAAGCCGGGCCGGTCTCGTCCGACCCTCGCCACAACCCGGCCTACCCGCACCCGAAGAACCCCGGGCTCTTCGGGGAGGTAGACGGCTACTACGACTGGGCGGGCCGTCGCCTCTTCCTGTCCGACGGCTCTCCCGATCCGATGACACCCGGGGCCTACCGGTACCAGACCCGTCCAGACCTGTGCGTCCTCGACGCCGCCGATGACGACCCCTGGTCGCCGCGCTACGAGCCGGACCACCTGCGGCACAAGCCAGGCGATGACTGGTTGATCGACAAGACCCGCCCCTACGATGTCCTCGACCCGGGCCCGTTCGGCTCCCCGGGATGGTTCCCCGACCGCCGGACCGGCCGTCACCGCCGTGACGAGCTCCCCGACCCGATCCCCTGGTGGGAGATCGAAGAGGACCCCGAGAAAGCCGAGTGGGCCGAGCGCGCCGAAGCGCTCTACGACCGCCGCACCCGCATCACCCGCGAACGCGAAGCCCAGGAAGCCCGGGAAGCCAATCACCGGGAGGTCAATCACCGCGATGCCACCGACCGCCGACCCTCCACACCAGGCGAAGGCGCCGACCGCGACAACACGGACCCTCCCGAACCACCGTCCCGGCCGCCGGTTTCCGAAGAGCGTCCCAGTCCGCAACCGGGGCCCCGGCCTCAGCCCTGGGCGCGGCCCGAGACCGAACCCCAAGCGCGCGAACCGATCCGCGAACCGATCCGCGAACCCGTGGCACGTCAAGTGCGCCCGCAGCACCATCCTCACCTGCCGCGTCAGGCGGATCGCCGCGCGACCGATGTCCCTACCGGCATCCCCGAGGATTCACCGCACCGGTTCGGCAAGCTGCGCGAAGACGCCTGGGACCGGTTCATCGAGAAGTCCGCTGACCTCGCCGCCGCCCACCGCTCGCCGACCGTGATCGAACGCGAATGCGGCCCGACCATCGGCAGGATCGCACGCGGCATCCGCCTGACCATCGGGCTCCTCCGCCACCGGCCCAAGCCACGCGCGGAGAAGCCGGCGCCACCCGACCGCCACACCGCGCTCGCGGCCCGGACCGCCCGGTTCGCCGGGGCCGTGCGCGGAGCGCAGCGGGCCCGCACCGAGGCATCGGTGCCCCGACGCACAGCGCCCGTGTTCGCGCCTGGAATGTCGGTGCCCGGGACCGGAACCCGCGCGTCCGGAGGTGCGGCATGGGCGTAGGCCGCCTCGCTCCGTACCGCATCCGCGCCCGGTATGACCAGGCGCTCAGGGAGATCCCGCTGCCGGTGAGGTCGTTCGGCGGGATCGACCCCGACGGCCTCACCACCGTCGCCGAGACCGAGGTCTTCGGCCGCCAGGTCCGCTTCGGGGTGCTGTACGCGATCCCGCGCTTGTGGATCACGCTCCCCGAACACGTGCCGCCCGTCCTGGGCTTCATCACCGGTTTCGACACCACCGCATCGGGCTCCGCATGCCCGGAACTGCACATCACCGGACTCGACCACCTCGACTGGGCCCGCCAGCCCGGACGGGCTGCCGCGCTCAAACGCGAAGCCGTCGCGGCCTGGCATGTGGCCCAACGCGAATGCGAAGGATGACCATGGACTACACCGAGAGCACGGCGCTGTTCCGCGCCCATGCCGCCGCCCGCCTCACCGGCGACACCACCGAAGCCGCCCGCCTCGCCGCGCAGATCAGCGACGAGCAGCGCATGAGCCACCTGCTGTTCACGCTGACCCTCTTCACCCAGTTCGTGGTCGAAGAACTCGGCTACGAACCCGACCCGACTGACCTCGCCGCGCTCACCAAGCGCCTGCACGACAAGCATTTCCGTCCGGATCGCCCGTTCGAGGCGCTGCGCGCCGAGGCCATGATCCGGGCCGTCACCGCCGAATCAGTCCTGCTCACCGAGATCCCGCACACCGAGCAGGCCGCCTACATGTGGGCCGTCATCGACGACCTCGCCGACCCGAAACTGACCGAAGCCGACCTGGACGAACTCTTCGACCTCGTCGAAGAAGCCCGCGAAGACCTGCTCGGCAGAGCCCTCGATTCGCCAGAGCTCAACTCGCCGAAGCGCGAGCCGGCAGCACCGGTGCAAACCGCACCCGTCCAAACCGAGCCCGTCCAAACCGAGCCCGCCCAGGGCGATCCAGACCCGGCCACTCCCGCCGAGGAAGGAACCGACGCATGACACCCGAAGCGCTCCACCGCACGCACCTCACGGCGCTCGTCACCGGCGAAGTCGACACGGCCGCGAGACTCCGGCATCAGTTCCAGGCGAAAGACCACGGCATCGCCGCCGAACACCTTCGTGCCGCCGTCGCCGTCGTCCTCGAATACCGCTTCGGACCCGGCGCCGGACTCGGAGCGGGCCTGATCGACTACAACCGCCTGGGCGAGTTCATGACCGAACTGCGCCAGGCCGGCCGCGGGACCGTCCCGCCGCCCGACCACCTCGCCGTCGAAGCCGTCACGCGGGCGCTCTACGGCGAACCGCACCTGGCCGAACCGCTGTCCGAGCAGCGACGCAGCCAAGCGCACTACTCAGCGCTCGCCCACGAACTCGCCCGCCACCCATGGCTCAAAGCGAACCCGGAACACCTCGTCCACTACGCGCGAAAACGCATGACCACCTGGATCCTCGGCCGACCTGAGGACTGAACTCGAAGGGCCCGGACCCCGCTCAACGCGGAGTCCGGGCCTGAACTTCTCGGGTCTGATGAGGCGCGAGCAGGCGGCATCACCGCGAGTCCGTTCTCGCCGGGCCCGGCATCGAAAGGTGCGAACACCCCAGAGTCGTCACCATGAGTCGGCGCAGGCTCCCATCACCCATGTGGCGGGTATGAAGGACGACTTGAAAGCCCCTGGGTCTCATGCGGGGCGGCTGCGTGTGCGGAGATCCGGAACCGGCTCAAGGCATTAAGGTCAGCATCGGATGTACTTCGATTGCTCGTCATAGGAGTCGAATCCGTCGCCGCGGATCTGCAGGATGAGCCTGTAGGTTCCGGTTCGGCACGGCGCGCTGAGAAGGACCGAGTAGTCTCGGTCGCCCCTGTAGGTCACCGTACGTCCGTCGTTCGTGGGGCCGTTGAGGTAGCTGTACTCCGTCCAGTAACGGCCTGAGCAACCGGACACTTTGATGTTCAAGATGCCGTTGACCTTCGATCCGACTTTGTTCGGTCCGCTGATACTGGTGGTGAGGGTGCAGCCGGCGGCTGATGCGGACGAGGCCGGTATGGTCGCGCTGACCGCGCCGATCCCGAAGACCATCAGCGCCACCGCCATCTTTGCGATCCATCGTCGATACTTCATGGTTTGCTCCTCTCGGCCGTTCAGCACGATGTCACGTTCAGGGCGTTGCTTCTCAGGTACTTAACCGAGCTGCCGTTCTTCGTGAGGTTCATCGTGGTGGTCCAGCCCCCCCTTTTGCAGGGCGTGCTGATGCTGGGCTCGCCACTGATCGGGGGGTAGGTCAGGAAGCTCCACGAGCGCTGTGACAGCCAGTATCCGTTGACATAGATCTCGAGGCTGATGATGACCTCATATGGGCTGCTGCCGCACCCTGAGATGCTGTAGTAGCCGCTGCCGCGGATGCGTGACGTGGACTTCGTGGGCTTGTTCGCGCGCACAGTCCTCTCGCAATCTGCTGCGACCATCGTGATTTCAGTGGCGTTCTCGTACTCGGTGATCTCGATATAGCCGTCGGGTTGCGGCATATACTCGACATCGAGCAGAGCGCCGAGCTCGGCAGCGTCTGCTGCGGCGAGATCGCCTGTGCCGGAATCGGCCGCAGCAGGCCCGGCGACTCCCAGTCCGGCCGCGAGCATCATTGCGAGCGCCACAGCCAGCGAAGCCCACAGTCTCGATCTGATGGTCATGAACTACCTTCTTCCTTGCGGGTTCTTTGGAGGCTCATCAGACAATGGCCGGTCCGATCGCTTCAACGATCTGGAAATGCGGCTGGATCGAGCGTGTAGTGAGCCTTCGAGACCATCCTTCCTGCACAAGAGACCTATTGACAGGCGAAACACAGGCGAAACACCGGCGGAACACCGGCAGGACTGGCAGGAATGCCGCTGCTCACGCTTGTCGCCGGATTCAGGGCCGTTGGTGAGTTTCTCAGGCACAGCGGGACACTCGCTCCTCTGACAGCCGTCGCCGGTAAGCCGTCGGTGTGCAGATCCATGGCGGCGCTGATGGTGTGGGCTCCGCTCCTGTTCGCCGCCAAGGTCTTTTGCGCTGCAATCGAACATGCAGCAGGGCCCCGACCGGCAATCCGGTCGGGGCCTTGCTTCTCTCGTTCGCCGCGCCTGGACCCGCCTCGGTCTGGCGCGGCTCCGGGCCGGGGTCGTAGACCCGGTCCGAGCTTGTATTCACTTGGTTTTCAATTGGGGACAAGGGCTCCCCGGGCGCGAGCAGGTCGCCCGGGGAGCAGGGCCGCGGCGGGGGGGCCGGGCCCTTGGACCGCACGGAAGGCAGGTCCCGTGCAGGCGGACTACGCCGGTTCGATGGCGCCGTCGAGGACGCGGACCATGATCGGGTTGTCGAAGTAGACGTCGTTGAGCGCGTACGAGCCCGGGTCGATCGCCTTCACGCGGACGCCCTCGATGCCGTAGCTGACGCGCTGGTTCAGGAACAGCGGCAGGCGCGGCAGGGTCTCGTTGAACACGATGCCGAGCGTCTTGTTCGCGGCGGCCTGCTCCTCCTCGGTGCCCTGCTGGGACTTGAGGAACACCTCGGCGACGTTCACCTTGCCCTGGCTGGGGGAGTCGACCTCGTCGGTCGGGATGCCCATGCCCGCGTTGTCGGCGGTGCCGGCGTTGTCGGTGAACCACGCCATCTGCCAGGAGCCGTAGGCGTAAGGCACGAACGGGTTCGCCCACTGGCGCACCGCGATGTCGAAGTCGCCGGTGCCCCAGATGCCCCACGGGTTGTCCTCCGGGACGCTCTTGTAGGTGACCTGGAGTCCGAACTCCTTGAGCTGGGCCGCGGCCTGCTCACCGGAGAGCACGAAGTCGGTCCAGCCTTCCACGCCGATGATCGCGTACTCGGCCAGGTCGCCCGCCGGGGTGTGCCAGCCGTCGGACTCTTTCTTCCAGCCGGCCTCTTCGAACAGCGCGGTCGCCTTCGCGTGGTCGGGCGTGTAGTACTCCAGCTCGACGTCGTCGAACAGGCCTTCCGCGTGCGGGTCGGGCAGACCCGAGTACGTGTTCGGGATGTAGTAGCCGCCGTTGCCCTTCGCGATCTCGCCGATCGACTCGCCGTCGAGGATGTACATGAACGCCTTGCGCACCCGCGCGTCGGCGAACTCCGGGAACCGGCCCTGGTTGAGCATCAGGCCGATGCCGTCGAAGCCCGGCGTCGACAGCTCCTTGAGCCCCTCGACCCTCGCGATCGTCTGGCGGTCCGCCGCGCCCAGCACCTGCGTGCAGTAGTCGATCTCCTGCGAGAGCAGCATCTGCACCGCGGCGGCGTTGTCGCCGTTCTGGACCTCGATCTTCGCGAACTTCACCTGGTCGGCGAACAGCCCGTCCGGGTGGACCTTGAACGAGATGACGGTCTCGCCGATCTGGTCGAACTGGTAGGCGCCGCTGGTGATCGGGTCCTCGTCCTTGAAGTCGACGGCCGCGATCTTCTCCGCCAGCGCCGACTGCTCCGGGCTGCCCTGCACCGCACCGGCCTCGACCAGGCCCTGCGCCTCGTCCATCCACTCGCCGTAGCGGGCGTGCGGCAGGATCTGCGCCTTCAACGCGCCGTGCTCGACGCCGGGGAACGCCGCCGAGTACGTGACGGTGACCGTGGTGTCGTCGTCGGCCGTCGCCGAGACCAGCTGGTCCCAGCCGACGGTGCCCTGCGCGGCGTTGAGCTTCTGCAGGTAGATGGTGCCCACGACGTCCTTCGCGGTGACGGCGTTGCCGTCGGTCCACTTGACACCGGAGCGCAGCTTGATCGTGAGGGTCTTGTCGACCAGTTCGACCGACTCGGCCAGCTGCGGGATCCACTCCAGGGTGTCCCAGTCGAGGATCGCCGGGCGGGGCAGGAACAGCTCCGCCACGGGCGCCGGGACCAGCAGGGCGGCGTTGTTGATCGCCGCGTTGTGGTGCTGGGTGGTGATGTCGAACGGGTAGACGTAGACGAAGGTGCCGCTGGCGCCTTCGCCTTCCGATCCTTCGGCCTGGCAGGCACCGAGGACGCCCGCGGTCGCAACGGCGCCGGCGCCGAGGCCGACCGCCTGCATGAGGTTGCGTCGGCTGAGCTCGAATCGCTGAGAGGTCATCGCCGTTTCCTTTCAATCAGTAGAGAGTGCAGTGATGTTCTTGTGGTGGAGCAGGGGTACCGAGGTCAGATGGCTGATTCGGGTTCGGGGCGCCGCGAGCCGGGTACGGCGTCGAAGGTGAGCGTCCGGTCATCCGGCGCCGCGGCCCGCCGGCGGTCGCGCGCGACCACGTGGCACGCCACGTTCCTTCGCTCGGCGAGCTGCAGGAGCGGCCGCTCGCCGTCGCACACGCCCGGCTCGAATGCCGGGCACCGCGGGTGGAAGGCGCACCCGGCGGGCAGGTCGTGCAGGCTCGGGATCTCCGCCGAGCGGAGCTGCTCCGCTGAGCGGTTCGCCTTCGCGAGGTCCGGGTCCGGCTCGCACACCGCGCCGATGAGCGCCTTGGTGTACGGGTGCTGGGGGTTCCCGATGACCTCCGGGGTCGGGCCGTGCTCGACGACCTTCCCCAGGTACATGACCGCGATCTCGCCGTCCCACGCGAAGTACTTCGCGACGGCCAGGTCGTGGGTGATGAACAGGAAGCCGACGTCGAGCTCGTCGCGCAGCCGCCCGAGGGTGTTGAGCAGGCTCACCCGGATCGAGACGTCCAGCATGGACGTCGACTCGTCGCAGATGAGCAGTTTCGGGTCCATCGCCAGCGACCGCGCGACGTTGACGCGCTGGCGTTGGCCGCCCGACAGCTGGTGCGGGTAGGCGTCCAGGTAGGACTCGGGCGGGGTGAGGTCCACGAGCCGCAGCAGTTCGGCGGCTTTGGCGCGGGCTTCGGTGCGGCCCTTGACCAGTCCGTGCCGCTTGAGTCCGGCGGTGAGCGTCGAGTAGACGGTGCGCGTCGGGTTCAGTGCGGCGTACGGGTCCTGGTGGATGTACTGCACCGAGCGCCGGTATTCGGTTCGTTCGGCCGCGTTCATCGCGGTCAGGGGCTTGCCGCGGAACTCGACGGCGCCGCTCGTGGGCCGGGTGATCCCGGCGGCCGCGCGGGCGGTCGTGGTCTTGCCGCAGCCGGACTCGCCGACCAGGCACAGGACCTTGCCGGCCTTGACTTCGAGGTCGACGCCGCCGACGGCGGCGACCGGGCCCTTGCGGGTGTCGAAGACCTGCTCCAGGCCCGACAGCTTCAGCAGCGGTGTCTCAGACATCGGCGGTCTCGCTTTCGACGATGCTCGCAGGCCGCGCAGCGCTCGTGTCAGTGCACTTGCGCTCGAAGCGGACCTGGTCGTGGTGGAGGCACGCGGCCGTGTGGCTCATGCCGAGCGGGCGTTCGGTGAGCAGGTCGAGGTCGATCCGCTCGTTCTTGCACGCGTCGGTGGCGAACGCGCACCGCGGGTGGAACGCGCAGCCGCTCGGCATGGCCTTGAGGCTCGGCGGGTAGCCGGGGATCGACTCCAGCTGCGGGCGGAGGCCCTTGACGGGCATGACGGCGTTGATGAGTCCGGCCGTGTACGGGTGCTTGGGCTCGTAGAAGATGTCGCGGGCCGAGCCGGTCTCGATGATGCGGCCGGCGTACATGGTGGCGACCCGGTCGGCGAGCTCGGCGGCGAGGCCGAGGTCGTGGGTGATGAACACCATCGTGAAGCCGAACTTCTTGCGGAGCTCGTGGAGCTGCTGCACGATCGAGCGCTGGGTGAGCAGGTCGAGGGCCGTGGTGGGCTCGTCGAGGACGAGCACCTGCGGGTCGAGGGCGATGGCGAGCGCGATGAGGGCGCGCTGCTTCATGCCGCCCGACAGTTCGTGCGGGTAGGACTGGAGCACCCGGTCGGGGTCGAGCCGCACGGTCTCCAGGAGCTCCCCGGCGCGGGCCTCGACGGCGGCCTTCGTCCACTTCCGCTTGCCGTCCGAGTGGTCGCGGAGCGTGTCGGCGAAGTGGTCGACGATCTTGATGACCGGGTTGAAGGCGTTCATCGCGCCTTGGAAGACCATCGCGGCCTCGGCCCAGCGGAAGCGGCGCAACTGCTCGGGCTTCATCTTCAGGAGGTCCGCCGTGGAGCCGTCCTTCAACCGGTACGTCAGGGAGCCGGAGGTGATCTCGCCCAGGCCCGGCAGCAGGCGCAGCAGGCCCAGGCCGAGCGTGGTCTTGCCGCAGCCGGACTCGCCGACGAGCGCGAGGGACTGCCTTTCGTAGAGGTCCAGGTCGATGCCGCTGACGGCGGTCACCGACTCCTTGCGGCCGGTCTTGTACGCGATCGAGAGGTCGCGGACGCTGAGAATCGGGTCGGTCATGGTCTCACCTATCCCTCAGACGCGGGTTGAGCGCCTGGTCGAGGCCGCGTCCCATGGTGACGAGGCCGATCGTGAAGAGCACGATCATGAGCAGCGGCGCGAGCACGTACGGCATCGCGACCGGGAGGAGGAAGAAGTTGTTCTGCCACGACAGGTGGATCATCAAGCCCCAGTTGGGGGTGCCCGAGGGCATGAGGCCCAGGACGTAGAGGCCGACGATGGCGTAGATGGCCTGGTTGACGGCGATCACGAAGTTCACGAAGATGAACCCGGCCATGTTCGGCAGGATCTCCCGAAAGACGATCCGCATCGTGCCGAGGTGCTGGAGCTTCGCGGCTTCGACGAACTCGCGTTCCTTGAGGGACATGACCTGCGCCCGGATGGACCGGAACAGGAACGCCCACATGGTGGAGCCCACCACGATCGCCACGCCCCACGGCGGGATGTCCTCGAAGAACGCGACGACCGCGATCATGAGCAGGAACTGCGGGATCGTGACGGTGACGTCCGTGAGCTGCAGCAGGAGCGCGTCGATCCTGCCGCGGAAGTACCCGGCGATCGAACCGAGGACGACGGCCACGATGACCGCCATCGTGGCGGCCATGCCGCCGACCCAGATCGGTTCCGCCCCGGAGTTCACCAGGATCGTGAAGGTGTCCTTGCCTTCGTACTGGGTGCCGAGCCAGTGCTCGCCCGAGGGCGCGGTCCAGATCATCGAGGTGTCGGTCGGGTTGTCCTGGTCGACCACGAGCGGGCCGATGAAGGAGAACCCGACGATGGCGAGCACGAGTACGGTGCCGGCGAAACCGGCGGGGGAGCGGGTGAGCCCGGTCCAGATCTGGCCCAGCGTGCTCTCCCGGAACGTGCGGCGGGGCTTCGCGGCCGGCGCTTCGACGGCGGTCATGCTCACGCCTCCTGGTTCTCGGACTTGATGCGCGGGTCGATCTTCACCAGCAGGAGGTCCACGATGAGGCTCGTGATGACCACCGAGGTGGCGAGGATGATGACGGCGGCCTGCACCACCGGGTAGTCGCGGTTGCCGATGGCCTGCATCAGCATCTGGCCGACCCCGGGGTAGTTGAGGATCTGCTCGATGACGATCGAGCCGCCCACGAGCATCCCCAGCTGGAGGGCGATCTGCGGGACCACCGGCAGCAGGGCGTTGCGGCCCACGTAGTTGCGGCTGATGCGGCCGGGCTTGAGGCCGCGGGCGCGGGCCACCGTGACGTAGTCCTCGGTGAGCACCTCGGTGGTCGCGGCTTTCATGTTGAGCATGAACGCGCCGGTGGAGGTGAACGCGAAGGCGATGATCGGCAGGATCGCGTGGAAGAGCGCGTCGCCGAAGAACACCGGGTCGAAGCCGGGTTCGACGCCCGCCGTGACGCGGCCCCGCATGTCGAGGAACGGCAGGATCCCCAGCACTGTGTAGCCGAGGACGACCACCGCGGCGATGAGGATGTAGTTCGGCACGCCGGTGAGGAAGGAGCCGACCGAGGTCATGGTGTGGTCGAGGACCGAGCCGCGCCGGTAGGCCGTGGCCATGCCGACCGAGAGGCCGATGACGGCGGCCAGGACGATGCCGGTGCCGACGGCGAAGAGCGTCCAGGGCAGGTATTCCATGACGTGCTCGAAGACCGAGGTGCTGGGGCTGGTGAGCGAGTTGCCCAGGTCCAGCGTGACCAGGCCCTTGAGGAAGCCGAGGTACTGCGACCAGGCGCTCGCGTCCGGGTCGTAGCTCACGATGTTCGCGGCGGTGGCCATGGCCTGGTCGTGCGACATGCCCGAGCTGTTGAGGCGGCCGGCCATGATCTCGATCGGGTCGCCCGGCATGAGCTGCATGAGCATGAAGGTGATGGTGGCGACGAGCCAGACCACGAACACGGACTGCAGGACGCGGCGGAAGACGTAGGAGGTCCACACGCGCCGGACCACGCGGGCGGCGGTGCGGGGCGGCGTACGTTCCTCAACGCGGCGTTGGGGAGGGGGTGCGGCAGGTGCGGTCACCTCGGGGCACTCCTTCGTGCGCTAATCGGGACTCCGGCTCGAGAAGAGCCGGTGAGCCTCGGACGACGGGGGGCGAAACAAATTGGAAAGATTGTTTCTAGTTAGAGAAGCTACCCGTCGTGACCCTGCGCACGCCAGCCTTGAGACGGAATCGTTATCGGCGCGCCCGTGCTGTGACCATTGACTCCCGGGGCCGGGCGCGGCTCTCCACGGTAAAGCCAGTACGCTCGTACTGTTAGGGGCGATGGCTCCGGCGCCCACTAGCGGCGCAGTCAACCCAGGCGCAGGTAGGCGCGAGGAGAGGTAGCGAGACTATGGCGAAGATCAAGGTTGCGAACCCGGTCGTCGAGCTCGACGGCGACGAGATGACCCGCATCATCTGGAGCAAGATCAAGGACGAGCTGATCCACCCCTACCTGGACGTGGACCTCAAGTACTACGACCTCTCCATCGAGCACCGCGACGCCACCGACGACCAGGTCACGGTCGACGCCGCCAACGCGATCAGCCAGTACAACGTCGGCGTCAAGTGCGCCACCATCACCCCCGACGAGGCCCGCGTCGAAGAGTTCGGGCTCAAGAAGATGTGGCGCTCCCCGAACGGCACCATCCGCAACATCCTCGGCGGCACCATCTTCCGCGAGCCGATCATCATGAGCAACGTACCGCGCCTGGTCCCGGGCTGGACCGAGCCGATCATCGTCGGCCGCCACGCCTTCGGCGACCAGTACCGCGCCACCGACTTCAAGGTCGACCGCCCCGGCACCCTCACCGTCACCTTCACCCCGGACGACGGCACCGAGCCCATGGAGTTCGAGGTCGCCCGCTACCCGGAGGGCGGCGGCGTCGCCCTGAGCATGTACAACTTCAAGAAGTCCATCGAGGACTTCGCCCACGCCTCGTTCCGCTACGGCCTGGCCCGGAACTACCCGGTGTACATGTCCACCAAGAACACCATCCTGAAGGCCTACGACGGCATGTTCAAGGACACCTTCCAGGAGATCTTCGACAACGACTACAAGGCCGACTTCGAGGCCAAGGGCCTCACCTACGAGCACCGCCTCATCGACGACATGGTCGCCGCGGCGCTCAAGTGGCAGGGCGGCTACGTCTGGGCCTGCAAGAACTACGACGGCGACGTCCAGTCCGACATCGTCGCGCAGGGCTTCGGCTCGCTCGGCCTCATGACCTCCGTGCTCATGACCCCCGACGGCAAGACCGTCGAGGCCGAGGCCGCCCACGGCACCGTGACCCGCCACTACCGCCAGCACCAGGCCGGCAAGAAGACCTCGACCAACCCGATCGCCTCGATCTTCGCGTGGACCCGGGGCCTGGCCCACCGCGGCAAGCTCGACGGCACCCCCGAGGTCACCGGCTTCGCGAACGAGCTCGAGAAGGTCGTCATCGACACCGTCGAGGGCGGCAAGATGACCAAGGACCTGGCGCTCCTCATCGGCCCCGAGGCCGAATGGCAGACCACCGACGAGTTCCTCGACACGCTGTCGGAGAACCTCGCCAAGGCGATCGCCGCCAAGTAATGGCCCGCGAACTTCGCCGAGAGTGCGAAATCGCGCGTAACCGGGCCCGCGGCGGCTCGTTGTAGGAGGAAGCGGCAACCGCTCCGCGACCGAGCGCATCGAACCGCTCGCGAGCTTCGCGATTGTCGCCCCTTCCCAGAAGGAGGCCCCGGCCGACGTGTGCAGGCGCACACTCGGCCGGGGCCTCCCCCCTTTCGGGACTTGTAAACTAGGCGGGTTCACAGCCGACGATCGGAAGGCCGCAAACTCGTGAGAGGCGTCATCCTCGCCGCCGGACAGGGGCAGCGCCTGCGCCCCGACACCGACGCGCTCCCCAAGACCCTCCTGCCGGTCACCGAGACGGAGACGATCCTCGACACGATCGTGCGGGGCCTGGCCGAGGTCGGCGTCACCGACCTCGCGATCACCGTCGGCCACGCCGCCGAGAAGATCCGCGAGCACGCCCCGGTCCTCGAGGACCGCTACGGCGTCAGCGTCGCCATCGTCGACAACGACAAGCCGCACTGGAACAACGCGTACTCGCTGTGGACCGCCCGCGACCACTACAAAGCAGGTGCGCTCCTGGTCAACGGCGACACCGTGCACCCCACGAGCATCGAGCGGAACCTCCTCGCCGCCGCCGAGACCGACCCGCGGCTGCTCCTCGCGCTCGACGACCACAAGCAGCTCACCGACGAGGCGATGAAAGTCCGCGTCGGCCAAGGCGGCGTCGAGCTCATCCACAAGCAGCAGCCGATCGCGACCGCCGCCGGCGAGTACATCGGCGTCAGCCTCATCCCCGCCGGACTCGCCGCGGACCTCACCAAGGCCCTCGAGGCGACCTTCACCCGCGACTCGACGCTCTACTACGAGGACGCCTACCAGCTCCTCGCCGAAGCCGGGCAGATCGGCACCGTCTCCACCGGGCCCGTGGCCTGGACCGAGGTCGACGACCACGCCGACTGGGCCGCCGCCCAAGAGATCGCGAAGGGTCTTTAGTTTGCCGACCTTCGCGCGCACCGTCTTGGCGCCGATCACCGTCGAAGTCTCGGCCGGGGCACTCAAACGGCTCCCCGAACTGCTCGCCGACTCCCGGATCTCCTCGGGCGGGCGCGTCGCCGTCGCCCTCGGACCCGGCCTCGGCGAGAGCATCGCCGCCGAACTCGACCACCTGCCCGACGCCACCGTCCACACCGTCGCCCCCGGCAGCCTCACCAGCGCCAAAGAGCTCACCAAACGCCTGCGCGACGACCACCGCGTCGACGCCCTCGTGGGCATCGGCGGGGGCAAACTCCTCGACACCGCGAAATGGGCCGCGTCCGACCTCGGACTGCCCATGGTCTCGGTCGCCACGAGCCTCGCCCACGACGGCCTCGCGTCCCCGACCGCCTCGCTCGAGCGGGACGGCGTCTCGGTCTCGTACGGGGTCCACCCGCCGCTCGCGGTCCTCGCCGACCTCGACTTCATCCGCCATGCCCCGGCGCACCAGCTGCAGTCGGGCATCGGCGACGCCCTGACGAACCTCTCGGCCGTCGCCGACTGGCAGCTCTCGCACGAGGTGAACGGCGAACCCGTGGACGGCCTCGCCGCCGCCATCGCCCGCACCGGGGCCGAGGCCGTGCTGCGCCACCCCGGCACCATCGCCGACGATTCGTTCCTGGCCACCCTCGCGGACGCGCTCATCCAAGGCGGCCTCGCCTCCAGCATGGCCGGATCGTCCCGGCCGTGCTCGGGCGGCTGCCACGAGATCGCCCACGCGCTCGAGGCGCTCCACCCCGGCCTGGCCTCCCACGGGGCCCAAGGCGGGGTCGGGGCGCTGGTCTGCACGTGGTTGCGCGGTGACAAAGCCCTGTTCCAGGAGCTTTCAGCCGCCATGAAACGGCACGGTCTGCCGCGTACCGCGAGTGAACTCGGGTTGAACATCGCGGAGCTCGCCACAGCGGTGGCCTACGCGCCGAGGACCCGGCCAGGCCGTTATACGATTCTCGAACATCGTGAACTGGACTCGGTGGCGCTGGAGCGACACCTGACGGAGATGATGCATGAGCTCGATTAGCCCGCACCCCGAAGGCGTCTCCGGCCCGGCCGGAAACAACGACGGGAGCCCGGACAACTCCGATGCGGCCGCCCCCCAGGGCGGCTTCGGTCCCGGGCCTTCGGCCACCCCCGCGGGATACCCGCCGGGGGCCTTGAGCTCCGGTTCGGCGGCTTTCGCGAGTCCGCCGCCCTCCGCGGCGCCCGGCATCACCCCGGGCCACCCGGGGGGGCCGAACGCCGGTCAGGCTCCGCCTCCCCAGGCGCCGCAGCCGCAGCAGGGCTACGGCCCGGCTTCGTACACCGCGCCCGCCGGGCAGCCGCAGGCGTACGGCGCCCCGGCGCCCCACCCGAGTCCGGCTCCGAACCCCGGTTACGGTGCGCCCCAAGGGCAGCAGCCGTACGGCACGCCGCCCCCGCCGCACGGTCCCGGCCAGCCGCAGCCCTACGGGTCGCCGCAGCCGCACGGCCCCGGCCCGGTGAACGCCGGTCCCGGCCAGCCGAACCCGTACGGCCAGCCGCCCGCGCCGGGCCACTACCAGCCGCAGCAGCCCCCGCCGCCTCCGGCGACGGCGCCGGCCCCGCACGGCCAGACGCCCCCGGCTCCCGCTGCGGCCCCCCAAGGCCAGCAGCCCGCGCAGCAGCACCCGGCCGGCCAGGTCCCGCAGGCGCCCTACGCGACCCGCGTCGAACCCAACCGCGACATGCCGGTGGCCGGTGCCTCCCACATCCGCCGCAACCTCGACGACACCGCCGAGCTCCCGGCGTTCCTCGACTCGGCCCGCAGCGACGAGAGCCCGGGCTTGCGGACTGCCGAAGTCAAGCCGCTCAAGCGGAAGTTCCCGCTCACGACCGGCTTCACCGCGCTCATGCGCCACCGGTACGCGCTGTCGGTCCTGGTCCGCCGCGACCTCGCGGTCAAGTACCAGTCGACGTTCATGGGCTACGTCTGGTCGCTCATCGAACCGCTCGGCCTCACGGTCATCTACTGGTTCGTGTTCGACCTCGTCTTCGGCGGCGGCAAGGCCATGCCCGACGGCGTGGGGTATCTGCTGTTCATCGTCTCGGGCATCTTCGCCTACCAGTGGTTCGCCTCCGCGGTCAACGAGGGCGCGAAGTCCCTCGGCGGCCAGTCGGCGCTGATCACGGTCATGAAGGTCCCACGAGAGGTCTTCCCGGTCTCGAAGGTCTTCGCGCGCTTCGCGGAGTACGCGGTCGGCTTCCCGATCCTCCTCGCGGTCGCGATCTGGCAGGGCGGCACCTTCGGATTCAACCTGCTGTGGCTGTTCCCGGCGATCCTGGTGCAGACGATGCTCTTGGCCGGCATGGTGTTCATCCTCGCCGGACTCAACGTCCTCTACAAGGACGTTTCACGGTTCCTGCCGCTCATCATGCGCGTGCTCTTCTACGCCTCGGCGATCATCTACCCGGTCACCAAGGTCTCCGAAGCGCCCACCATGGAAGAGAACCCCTGGCTGTTCGACATCTTCTCGACGAACCCGCTCATCGGCATCTTCTCGATGCACCGCGCGGTCTTCATTCCGGAATTCGCCCCGAACACGTACCAGCTCTGCGTCGCCATCGGCTTCTCGGCGTTCCTGATGTTCTTCGGCCGCTGGATCTTCTACCGGGTCGAACCCCGAGTCCTCAAGGCGCTCTAACGAACTCACGGCGGCCCCGACCTCGCACCGAGGTCGGGGCCTTTCTGCACCTCAGCACCGTTCCTTTGGGGCCCAAGCAGGGCCGCGGGCTTCGCCCGACTTCGGTACGATGGGTCCGCGGCTCCGTAACGGGTGTGCACGGACAGCCGAGCGGGCACACGCTGCGGCGCTCGGCGGGAACCGAGCGCTTAGGATGGGGCGACCCGACGCGCCCGGCTAGACGGAGAACCCTGCACCATGACCTCGCCCCAGGCCCCCAGGCCCCCGCACAGCGCCGCCCCGGGCCCGGGAGTCAACGAGGAGACCCTCCACCTGCCGACGGTCGCCACCCCGGGCACGTCGGCGAACGGACCCGCGCTCGGCATGCCCACCGCCGGGGCGCAGCGCACTGCCCCGAGCCCCTACCCGCAGCGACCCGCCTTCCAAACCCCCGCCCCGCCGCGCCCGGCCGACACCGGCGGCCACCCGCGCCCCGCCGCCCCGCCGCAGCCGGCCCCACCGACCCGCTGGGAAGGCGTCGGATTCCGCCCGGACATCCAGGGCCTGCGCGCGATCGCCGTGATCCTGGTGCTCCTCGGGCACGCCGGCTTCTCGTACTTCCAAGGCGGATACGTCGGCGTGGACGTGTTCTTCGTCCTCTCCGGATTCCTCATCACCTCCCTGCTCGTCAAGGAGGTCTTCGACACCGGCCGGATCTCGATCGCCGGGTTCTACGCCCGCCGCGCCCGCCGCATCCTCCCCGCCGCGAGCGTCGTCACGATCGCCACCGCGATCGCGGCTTGGCTGTGGTTCCCGGTGACCCGCTTCGAAGCGGTCATGCAGGACGCGTTCACGGTCATCGTCTACTTCGTGAACTACCGGCTCATCGCCCAAGAGTCCGAGTACCTCAACGCCGACCAGATGCCCACGCCGTTCCAGCAGTTCTGGTCCCTCGCCGTCGAAGAGCAGTTCTACATCGTCTGGCCCCTGCTCCTGCTGGGCCTGCTCCTCCTGGTCAAGCGCCATCCCGGCAAACTCGTGGACATCGGCATCGCGGCCTCCGCCGTGATCTTCGCGCTCAGCCTCGTCCTCTCGGCGCTCGTCACCGAGCAGGCCCAGCCGACCGCGTACTACGCGGCCCACACCCGCGCCTGGGAACTCGCGGCGGGAGCATTCCTCGCGCTCACCCTCCCGACGCTCAAGAAGACGCCGAAGGCACTCGGCTGGGTCCTCGGCATCGGCGGCCTCGCCGCGATCATCGCCGCGGGCGTCGTCTTCGACGATGCGACCCCGTTCCCCGGATACACCGCGCTGCTCCCGGTCCTCGGCACCGCGCTCGTCATCATCGCGGGCTCGGGAGCGGGAGGCAACCCGGTCTCCTCGCTCCTCGGCACCGCCCCGTTCCAGTTCTTCGGGAAGATCTCCTACAGCCTCTACCTGTGGCACTGGCCGATCCTCATCCTCATCCCGCTCGCCTTGGACGCTGAGCCGTCCGTGGGCCTCTACACGGTCCTCATTGTGGCCGCCGTCGCCGTCGCGCAACTGTCCTACCGGTACATCGAGGAGCCGATCCGCAACTCCCGGCCCCTGAAGACGAGCAACATGTGGGGCCTCGTTACCGGTGTCGTCTGCTCGCTGCTGGCGATCGGCATGGTCATCACGCTGACCGTCAGTTTCTCCAGGAGCAACCCGGTCGACGAACCGCCCGTCGACCTCGACGCCGTCGAAGAGGTCGAGGACGTCTCCGAGATCGAGCAGCGCCTCCAGGCCGGCCTGGAGGTCACCTCGGTGCCGGCCGCTCTCGAACCCTCGCTGACCGGTGTCGGGAACGACGAGCCCGCCATCTACGGCGACAAGTGCCACCTCGGCTACGAGGGCATCGAGCCGCCGTCCGAGTGCGCTTACGGCGACACCGAGAGCGGCACCGTCGTCGTCCTCATGGGCGACTCCCATGCCGCGCAGTGGTTCCCCGCGCTCGAGCCGATCGCCGAGGAGCGCGGCTGGAAGCTCCTCTCCCGCACCAAGAGCGCCTGCAGCGCAGCCGACATCACCCCGTACAACGAGACGTTCGAACGCGACTATTCCGAATGCGACCAATGGCGCGAGAGCGTCCTCAGCGAGATCGAGGCGATCAAGCCCGCCATGGTGATCCTCAGCAGCGAGGACTCGCCCACCATCGCCGACGGCGAACCCTCGGGCCCCGACGGCTGGGCCGAGGTGTGGGCCGACACCCTGGGACGCGTCACCGCGGCCGCCGGCCAGACCGTGACGCTCACCGACACGCCTCGCAGCCCCACCGGCGATTCCATTCCCGAATGCGTCGCCACACACCAGCAAGCGGTCCAGGAATGCGTCATGGACCGGGCCGAGGCCATCGACGACTCCGGCAACCGCGAGGCCGCCATGGGCGCGGCGCAGGAGGCCGGCGCCACCGTGATCGACACCGTGGGCTGGTTCTGCATCTCCGGAGCATGCCCGGTCATCACCGGGAACACGCTGGTCTACCGGGACTCGCACCACATCAGCACCCCGTACGCCCGCTCGCTCAGTGCCCTGCTGGGCGAAGCGCTGCCGCCGCCGTGAGGCGAAGACCCACGGAACGTACGCCCGTGAGCTGCGAATCGACCCTGAGACCGAGCACGCCCCGGCTTCCTCGCGGGACCGGGCCGTCGCCCGGTCTTGGTACAGTGTGTATCGATCCCCTCCCCGCTCGGGGAGCCCCGGTTCCGGATAACCCAAGCACCCTGAGAGGAAGCCCCATGCGCAGGTTGACCGCCTTGGCGACCATGGCCCTGCTGTTCGCCGTCGCAGCCTGCACCGGTGACGGAGGCGGTGAGGATCCCGAGACGCCCATCGGCGACGCGACCACCGGTGCCGCTGCGCCGACCGCGCCGGTCGAGCTCGCCATCGAACCACCGCCGGGCTTCACCGCCACGAGCGGCGAGGACCGCGAGATCCTGTTCACCGAGGAGCACGTCTCGTACGTGTTCTACGTGGCCGGCGCCGAAGGCGGCCAGGACAAGATCACCGTGACCTCGTACCTGCTGAGCGAGGGGGCCGACACCTCCACGTACGACATCCAGGCCGGCATGGTCACCGACTACTTCAGCAAGCTCGGCAGCACGGTCTCGCTCAACAACTTCCACGCGACGCTCGTGCACCGCCACCATGGCATCTACCGCTACGGGGAGAAGGTCATCGGCGACGTCGAGGTGAAGTGGCGCGACTTCTTCCTCTTCGCCGACCGGGGCCTCATCAACATCTCATGCCAGTGGGACGCCCACTACTCGCAGGTCGAGGCGGCCTGCGCCGACCTGACGGCCTCGTTCCCCTACCCTGAGGAATGGACCGCGGCCGGCGCGGCCGCCTGATCGAACCCGTCACTGAGGCCCGTCGAGGTCGATGCCGAGCGATCGGAATCGACTGCGATGGGCCTCATGGCTGAACAAGCGCTCCACCGTGTCGCGCCCGATCCGGCGCTGCTTCAGGTACCGGTCGTGGTCGCCGCGCAGATCGTCGAGGACCCCGGCGACCTCCGCGGGCTCCGCGTACAGGGCGCCGTCGCCGAAGACCGGCCGGAACCGGGGCGGGAGCACGGTCGGCACGCCGGCCGCCATGGCCTCCACCGGGGCGCGGCCGAACGCCTCCAGCAGCGCCGAGTTCACGAAGTAGACATAGAAGTCCAGGTGCTGCAGGAACTCGCCGACGTCGACCGAGTCGAACGCGGTCGACGACCAGTTGCGCGGCAGGCGCCCGAGGATGCGGCGCGGGATCTCGACGCCGCCGAGCACGCGGACCGCCACGTCCTCCCGGTCGGGATAGGCGCTGCGCAGGTCGGCGGCGAGCTCGGGCCACTTCGAGACGTGGTCGCGCGAGTGCCTGCCGACGCGCGCGACGCCCGGGACCGGTGACTCGTCCCGCCGCGGGACGGCCGCGGTGTCGAACGACGGATACCAGTGCCCCGACGACAGGTCGACCTCGCGGAGTTCGCTCCCGTGGCAGTCGGTGAGCGCCTGGCGCACCAGCGGGCCGACCGTGCGCCAGTGGTGGTCGCCGATCCAGTCGCGCAGGTTGCGGTGCACGGTCTGCACGTCCCAGACGGGGCGGTGGCCCGTGCCGAGGCTGTAGTAGGTCATCGGCGCCTGGTTGACGACGAGCATCTTGCGGGCGGCGTCGATCTCCGGCAGGTCGTCCCGCAGCCGCGAGGCGAACGGCGGGAACCGCATGAGCAGCAGGTCGCACGAGAGCTTCCGGTCGCCCTCGATCAGCCGCACCTGCTCCCCGTCCACCAGGTTCAGGATCTTGGCGTTGATCGGGCGTGCACTGTGGTTCTGATACAGCGGGTGGTGGATGAGGCCGACCCGCTTACCCGCGGCCCGCAGCATCTCGATCTCGTTGCGGTTGCTCTGCGTCGTGCCGCCGCCGAGGTTGAAGTTCGAGACGAACACGACGTCGAAATGCTGGTCGGCGAGATCCGCGGCGGGGGCGGGCCGCTCGCGCCAGTCGGCGAGGGCGCGCTCGGCCAGCGACCGCGACACCGCCGGGAGCGACTTGTCACCGGCGATCGCCTCGAGCCGTTCGGCCGTGTCGGTGGTGAAGCCCGCTTTGAGCCGGTCGCCGAGCAGCTTCAGCTCGGCGTTCAGGCGCCGGGCCTTCTTCTCACGGCGCTGGCGCGCGCGGCGGTTGCGCGGCGACACGAGTTCCCGGAGGCTCGCCGAACCGGTGTCGGCCATGCGGCGCTGCACGGTGCGGGCCACGACGACGGCTTCCGCGATCAGCACCGACGCCATGTACGGCACGTACACCGCGGGCGGGGTCGTGTAGGCGAGCGCCGCGCCGAGGCCGACGGCGGCGCCGAGTCCGGCACCGGAGACGGCCGCGCGGCGGAGAGGGCTCAGATTGCGGACGGTGGGCATGGAGGTCACTTCGAGGAGATCCTGTCTATGAAGGACTGGATGCGGCGGAACCCGGGCGCGGTCATCGCGATCGCCGCGGCCGCCAGCAGCGCCGCGAGCGCCGCGAACGTGAGCAGCAGCGAGGTGTCGAGTCCGGCCCAGAACCAGCTCGAGGCCGCGAGGAGGCACACGAGCACCACGGCGATGGCCGCTGCTCGCACCAGGGCCCGGGCCTCGAGGCGGCGGCGTATGCGCCGGGGGATGCGGCCGAGCTGTTCGACGGCTCGCACCCGGCGGCGCGGCGCGGCGGCTGCGGTCGCGGCGGGCTTCGGCTTCGCGGGCTTCCCGGTCTCGACCGTGGCGGCGATGGAGGCCTCCCAGATCTCGATCCGGTCGAACCCGGTGAGACCGAACTCGGCCTCGCGTCCTTCCCAGAGCGACGGGTCGGAGACGACCAGTTCGTCGGTGGCGACCACGTCCATCGCGGCGACGAACTCGGCGCCGGAGCGGCGCACCTCGGGTTCGTTCAGGAAGTCGAGGATCTCGGGCCGGAAGTAGCGCAGGTCCTCGCGCAGCCGCAGCAGCGTCTCGATGTGCACCACGCCGACCTTCAGGCCCTCGGCGATCGCCTTGCGGGCCAGCGCGATCGCCCGCTGCTGGCTCGCCTCCCAGAAGCGGCAGTCGATCACGATGAGCAGGTCGAAGCGGGTGCCTTCGAGGGAGGCCCCGCGGATCAGCGCCGGGGCGTAGAACGGGCGGTCAGGTTCGTCGGCCGCCAGGTACGGTGCGCAGTCGCCGGCGGTGATGCGCCGGCGCCAGTGGTGGTGGGCCGAGCGGTAGGCGAAGCGGGCCGGATGCTGCCACCCGTAGCCGATGTCGCGCGAGGTCAGCGTGTCCGCGCCGAGCCGGATCAGGGTGAGGATCTCCCCGTTGAGCTTCTGCACCGCGCGGCGGCCGAACGCGGCCTTGAACCGGAAGTGGAACTCGCTGTCGGCGCCCTTGCGCACGGCGTCGAAGAACCCCATGCGCTCCCGGGCGGCTTTGGCGCGGAACAGCACCGACGTGGAGCGCGGCCCGTAGATCGGGCGGCCGGTGTTGATGAGGGTGAGGTCCTCCTTGACCCGGGCGCAGCTGGCGAACGTCATCACTATGCCGCTGTCGTGCAGGAGCGGTTCGGCCTGCCGTTCGAGCCAGCGCGGGTGCGCCCAGTCGTCCGAGTCGAAGCCGGTGATGAAGGTGCCCTTGCATTCGGCGAAGGCGCGGTTGCGGGCGCGGTAGGTGCCGGAGTTGGCGGGGAGCCGGAGGACGCGGATGCGCTTGTCCCGGTCGGCGACGCGTCCGAGGATGCCGTCGAACTCGGTGCCGGAGTCGTCGTCGACGACGATGAGTTCCCAGTTCTGCCAGGTCTGGGCGATGATCGAGTCGACGGCCGTGAAGATGGCGTCGTTCGGGCGGAAGCAGGTCATGACGATCGAGATCTTCTCGGGTCGCGTGACTGTGTCGGTGATGCCGGTGGTGAGCCGGTCGAAGTGGGTCCGGGTCGGGTCGGGGTCGAACGCCAGGTCCTCCATGCCGACCGCGGTGCCGAAGTGCCGCAGCCAGGCGGGTTCGTCGCCGCCGTGCTTGGGGTGCACGGCCTCGGCTTCGAGGCTGAGGCGCGCGACCTGGGTGAGGTCGTCGAAGCGGTCGAGCAGCGATGCCGCGCTCCCGCCGACCGCCGCCGCGCATTCGGCGTAGTGCAGCTGGTGCTCGCCGGTGATCGCCGCGCCGAGCGCGATATCGGCGAAGCGGTAGAGGGCGAGGCCGTCGGCGAAGTCCCGGTGCCTGGTGGCGGCGCCGGCGAGGGCGACCATGTAGTCCGGGGCGAATCCGTCGGCGTCGAGGGGCCAGCCCGAGCGGATCGACTCGAGCAGGTGGTCGTAGGTGTGGCCGGGGGCCGCGGTCTTCGTGAGCAGTTCGAACAGCAGCGGTGAGCGGGTTCGCACATATGACCGGTACGCGGCGGCCGGCGGCCGGCCGGCGATCTCGGCGAGTTGGCGTTTCAGGAGATCGGGGTGGTTCGCGTCAGCCGTCGGCTCCGTCGGTTGCGAGGGGAGCCCGGGGGAGGCGGGGGCACTGCGGCGGGTTTCGGATTCGACCATGCTTTTGGACCATGCGTTTCGACCATGCGGAGAGGCGGGTGGGACGGGTGCCGTTGAGGTGGGCTTTTCACTGTAACCTCTGGCGTCCGCCTCACCCATTGTGGCGCGAGAGGCGGCCGCGTGGGGCCCCGGGACTCGGCGACGTGATGCGGGGCCCGGGATCCCGGGCCGCCCCGACCGTTGGATTCGGGGCGGACTCGGACCTGTCTTCTCAGTCCTCCTGCGCGGGCTCGAGGAACGAGCCGAGCTTGCGGACGGTCATCTCGCCGTTGTGGTACCGCTGTGCGAACCGCACCGACTCCGCGCCGATCAGGCGGGCCGAGTCGCGGTCGTCCAAGAGCGACTCCATCGCTTCGGCGACCGAATCGGCGGTGCACGAGACGATCGGCGGTTTCGCGCCGATCGCTTCCGGGAGGTCGGGGCTCAGATAGGCGAGGACGGGCTTGCCCGCCGCCATGCCCTCGCACGCGAAGGTCCCGTAGGAGCCGATGCTGAACTGGTCGACGATGACGTCCGCTTCCATCACGGCGGCGTGCACTTCGCTCGGCGTCATCTTCTCGAGGAGGACGAACTCGATGTGGCCTGCTTCGTGCATCCGCTCGAAGTAGGGGAGGACCCGGTCCGTTCCCTTGGTCCAGCGCCGGGAGGGCGCGTGCACGACCCTCGGGACCTGCCGTTCCATGATCGCGAAGTCGTTCGCCCAGTGGTCGGTGTCGACGATGAGGGGCAGCCAGGTGGCCTCGGGCAGGTCGCTCAGGAGGTCGGGCGTGGTGACGTACTGCGGCAGTCCCGAATCGCGCGCGATGCGCGCGTTGTGGGCGGTGATCCGCCGCAAGTCCTGCAGCACGTCCTCGGGCGCGTCCCGGAACAGCGAGTCGGCGTGCGCGGCGAGGTGCCGTTCGGGGCTGCGGATCTCGCTGCCGTGGGCGAGCAGTGCGACCTGTTTTCCGGCCCGGAGCATGAGCGGCAGGTCGGCTTCGATGTCGTCGCCGTTGAGCGTGCCGAACACCGGTCGGAAGGCGTCCGCGATGACGTGCGTGCTCCAGGTCAGGACCTGCTCGACCTGGCCGAGCTGGGCCGGGACCTGCTGCTGCTCCCAGGGCTTGAGCTTGCGGTCCACCGGGTACTGGAGCTTGTTGTACGGGGAAGTGACCGAGCTCACCCAGGCGCTGATGTCCGGGCGGGACCTGCCGAGGGCGGCGGCGATGTTGGTCAACTGGCCCGCGTAGTTGGCCGGTCCCATCCAGAGCCGGGAGTCGTTGCCGTTCGTCGTGGGCCAGGGGGTCGGCGTGCCGTAGCGGCGGCGCTCGGCGAACTGCTCGGTGTTGAAGCGCTTGTAGAGGCTCGTCGTGACCGCCCGGATCAGCGACTCGGTGGAGTCGGGGGCGAATGCGAGGCCGATGTTCTTCGCTTTCGCGTACGCGGCGAGCGGCCCGTCGCCGGCCACCAGGAGCGGGGTCCCGGCCTGGAAGAACGCGGCCAGAACTGGAGGTACGTGCAGTCGGGACTCGGCCGCTTCCGCTTCGGCCGCGATCACCGCGTGGTAGGGCCGCGTGCCGTCGCGGAGCTGCTCGCGGTGGTCCGCGACGCGGACTCGGTCGCCGAGTCCTCGCTGCTCGAAGCGTTCGGCGATCCTCCGGTGGTCGGGGATCGAGGTGAGCAGGTCGACGGTGGCCTCGGGGTACGCCTCGAGCAGGCCGGCGAGCGCGTCGGTCAGCGGCGAGTGGGCGGGGAGCACCGCCACGGCGAGGCGGGCGCCGTGCTCGCGGAGCCGCTGCTTCGCCTTCCGCTTCTCGGCGGAGGCGCGCTGCTGCTTCGCGGCGCGCGGTGCGATGCGGCCGCGGAAGCCCTCGTACATCGCCGTATACGATTTGGCCTGCTCTTCCCAGGAGCGCTCGAGCAGCACCTCCGGGCGGGTGTAGGCCTGCCGGTAGGCCGCCGTGTCGCCGATGACCTTGCGCAGTGCGGTCGCCAGCGTGGCCGGGTCGTCGGGGTCGAAGACCTCGCCGTGGCCCAGCTCGGCGATCTCGCCCGCCATGGCGGGCAGGTCGGAGACGACCACCGGCAGTTTCGCGTGCATGTACTCGAAGTACTTGTTCGGCAGGGCCAGTTCGTGGTTGCGGATGCCCTTGCGCATCGGGTGGACGCCCGCGTCCGCGGTGCTCAGGAACTGGGGGAGCACGTCGTAGGGCACGTAGGTCATGAAGTGCAGCCGGTCGCTGATGCCCCGCGCGGCGCCGAGTTCCTTGAGTGACATGACGTACTTGCTGCTCAACGAGTTGATGACGAAGGCCATGTGGAACTCGGGGATCGCCGCCGTCGCCTCGATGATGACCTCGAGGTTGCGTTCGGGGGCGGCGTTGCCGCAGTAGACGCCCAGGGGGGTCGCGGGGCCGAGGCCGCAGGCCGCCCGCACATCGGGGTACTCCAGGTCCGCCGTGCTGCCCGCGACGCTCAGGGGGGCGTTGAGGACCACTTTGGGCGCTGCCGCGAGGCGGTAGCGGCGCTGGAGCATGTCGGCGATGTGCGGTGACACCGTCACGACGTCGTCGACCTGCTTGATGTAGCCCGCCTCGTAGGCCTCGAGCGAGGTGCGGAGGCGGGTCGCGAAGTCCTCGAGGCCGTGGATGTACTCGTGCGCGTCGTAGACGACCACGGTATCGCGTCCGCGGAATCGGAGGTGGTTGGCGCACCGCACGGCGATGCCCAGCGGTCGGATGTCGTGTGAGTGGATGACGTCGGGTGCCAGTTCCAGGACCTTGTCGCGGAACGCGAGTTCGAACCGGTGCGCCGTCACGTCGAGCCGGCGCCAGAACGTCTTGGGGCGCAGTGCCCGCCAGAAGGCGACTTCGAACTTCTCGACGTTCGCCTGGCCCGGCGAGGGCTCGGGGGATTTGCGCATGGCGGTGAACTGCTCGGTCGACTGGGCCCGCCGCCGGAGCCATGAGCGGTACAGGGCGCTGGCGGCCTTGGCGCCCAGGTAGCGGGGCGAGAGCAGGCGGCGGGTGCGGGACGGGTAGGCCGCCGCGCGCTCTTCGAGGTCGATCCGGTTGAGCTCGATCCGGTTGCAGGCGTCGACGGCCTGGTACTCGTGCTGGTATGCCAGCGGGTACTTCCGTTTGGGGAGCTGCTGCGCCCAGATCGTCGCGGCCATCCGGGGCACCGGCAGGCGGTGGACCGTGACCTCGTCCATCCGGTACTTCTCGGCCTTGCCCGAAGGCGATACCCCGATGAGGTGGACGTCCCAGCCGGCTTCGCTGAGGCTGCGCGCCGACTTCTGGACACGTGAATCGCCGTCGATCTTGTTGGCGACGAGCATCACAACGCGTCCGCGGTGCTCCACTTGCTGCTTCACTCGGGTTCTCTTTCTTCGGGGGACGACGGGGTTACGGGCACGAAGGGTTCGAGGCACCGTCGGCGGGGGTGGCGGCGGAAGCGGTCGTGGCCGGGCACGGGCGGTGCCGTCGACGCATTCCGAGCAGTACTGTCCATGTTACTGAATCAGCCGCCCAGGTCGGTGCAGCGGCGGTGGCGATCGTGTGGGCGGCGACCTTCGGAGGGCGGGCCGCCCGGCCGGTCAGGGGAGCCGGGCGAGGAGTTCACGGCACTGCCGCTCGAGGGCGTCGACGGCCCGGTCGCGGGTGAAGCGGCGGGCGTAGTCGCGGGCGGCGGCGGTGCGTGCGGGGTCGGGATGCCGCACGGCGTCCGCGGCCTGTGCGAGGGCTTCGGCGACGCGGGGCGCCTCGAGGGATTCGGGCTTGAACCACAGCGGGTACCGCTCCAGGTACTCCTCGGCCGCCGAACCGTCCTTGTGCACGGAGACGATCGGTTTCCCGGTGGCCATGTACTCGAAGATCTTCCCGGAGGTCACGTACCGCGAGCCGCCCGCGAGGAAGACCAGCACGTCGGTGCGCGCGTAGACCTCGCCCACGGCGGTCTTCGACACGGGGCCTTCGTAGCTGATCAGGTCGGGGTCCGGTTCGTCGGCGCTGAGGAACGGCCCGATCCCGAGTTTCCGCTGGAGTTTCTCGGCGCCGTCCGCGAAGTAGCCGAGGTGGCCGTGGATGAGCAGCCGGGGAGTGAACGGCAGGTCCCGCGAGCGCAGTTCCCGGAAGCCCTCGGCCATGCGGATCACCGGCTGCTGGGCGGTGACGGTGCCCACGTATCCGAATCGGACGATGCCCGCGGGTGCGGGTTCGGCGGCGGTCTCGGTCAGGACGTCGGGGTCCCAGCCGTTCGGCACGACCGACATCCGCTCGGCGGCGTCGGGGTAGCGTTTCGCGTGCCAGTCGCGCAGCGCCTCGTTCACGAAGGTGACCGTGGCGGCCGAGCCGATGAAGTCCGCCTCCCACCGGTACGCGGGGTGGTCCGCGGGGAACGCGGGCTTGTTCGTGAACAGGTCCAGGGTCCACGAGTCGCGGTAGTCCAGCACGTACGGCAGCCCGGTCCGCTGGGCGAGGACTTCGGCCGCGGCGAACGCGGAGAACGGGTTCCCGGTGGCGACGACCAGGTCGAACGGCCGTTCGCGGTGGAGCCGGAGGGCTTCGCGGAGCGCGTTGCCCGACCAGCCGGCGTACTTCTCCGGGAAGGCCCCGTACCGGCGCATCGGATCGGCGGCCCCGCGCAGCGGACCCGGCAGCAGCCGGGTCCAGCCTGCGGCGCCTTGGAAGGCGGGGCGCACGACCCGGACCGCGGGGTCGACGGTCGCGGCGAGCGCGTCGTCGAGTCCGCTGCTCGCCGCCGCGAAGTGGTCGACGGGGCCGGACAGGACGGTGACGTCCCAGCCGGTGCGGGCGAAGCGGTTGGCGACGGCGCGGCTGCGGTACACGCCGCTCGCGCGCGAGGGCGGGAAGAAGAACGCCAGGTAGAGCAGGCGGGGCGGGGTCGTCATCGGCCGCCCGCCCGCCCGACGCGGCTGCGGAGCCGGGAGATCAGGCCGCGCCGCGGCTCGGGCTCGGGTTCGGGTTCCGGCATGAGGGACTGGACCAGCCGCACGAGATGAGCGCTCGAGAACGATGCGCGGACCTTCGCGAGTCCGCGGTCCGCCTGTGCGGCATAGGCTTCG
The DNA here is from genome assembly GCF_016918015.1 of Glycomyces sp. YM15. Classification (GTDB taxonomy): domain Bacteria; phylum Actinomycetota; class Actinomycetes; order Mycobacteriales; family Micromonosporaceae; genus Glycomyces. Next base: position 54,363 of record NZ_JAERMK010000009.1, on the reverse strand, counting down.
CGGTCGGCCACGAGTTCCCGCACGACCTGCTCGACCGCTTCCGGCGCGGCGTAGACCGCGGCGTCGCCGAACGTGGGTTCGAGCCTCGGGTCGAGGACGCACGGCACGCCTGCGGCCATCGCCTCCATCGGCGCTCGGCCGAACGCCTCGACGCCGTCGTCGGCGAGGTGGTAGACGAACACGTCGATCGACGCGAGGAACGCCTCCACGGACAGGGCGTCGAATTCGTGGACGGTCCAGTTGGCGGGGAGGTCGCCGAGGATCCGCCGGGGGGATTCCGCGCCGCCGAGCACGGTGACGCTGAAGTCCTCCGAAGCCGGGAGGCACCCGAGCAGGTCTGCGGCGCTCGACGGCCACTTGATTTTGGAGTCGCGGGAGTGCCGGCCGATCCTGATGGGTCCGCTGCGCGGACGTTCGGGTGCCTCCGTGGCCCAGTGCTCGGGGTCGGTGATGTCGTGCCAGCACTCGGCGCTGATGTCGATCGCAGCGGTCTCGTCGGCGTGGTGGGCGGTGAGCAGGTCCGCGATGACGGGGCTCGCGCAGTACCAGGTGTGCTCCCCGAACCAGGAGGTCATCTGCTCGTGGACCTCGGGCACCCGCCACGAGCGCCGCTGCGGCTCGGCGCCGTAGTAGTAGTACGGGGCCTGGTTCACGACGAGCACGGTGCGGTCGCTCGCGACCTCGGGCCGCTGGTCGACGAGCCGGGTCATGCACGGCGGGAACCGCACGATCGTCAGCCGCGCGTGCACGCGGTCGCGGCTGCGGACTAGGCGCACGCCGTCGTCCTCGGCCGCGAGCGCGAGGATCTTCGCGTTGACGCCGCGGAGGGCGTCGAGCTCGTAGCTGGGGTGGTGCAGGAGCGCCACGGTCAGCCCGGCCTCGCGCAGCGCGCACACGTCGGCGGCGTTCGAGGCCGTGGTGCCGCCGGGCAGGGACAGGTCGGAGACGATGAGCACGTCGACATCGTGGGCGACCGGCTCGGGGCGCGGCTTCGCATTGAGCTCGTGCCACCGCACCAGGGCCTGGAGCAGCGCGATCCGGTAGGCGGGGAGCTCGGTCTCGTCCTCGGAGGAGCGCTTGATCACCTTGCGCGCCTCTTTGTGGAAGCCCCTGAACAGGCGGGAGGTCCACCGCGCGCCGGAGAGCCGCTTCTTCTCGGGGATCTCCGGACCGAACCATTGCGGTGCCGGCATCCGATCGCGATCCATTCGACGACCTCCGGGGCTGACAGGACTGTGGTGCCGCCGTCTACGAGGGGTTCCGCGGCAAGCGCGACGATACCAAGTGTCTCCTGCGGACTTGCGACGCGGAGTGATGAACCTGCTTCGGAAAAGTACGCGATATGCCGCTGAACGGGAGTTATCGGGGGAGAAAACCGTTAGGGGCCCGCGCTTTCGCGCGGGCCCCTAACGGTTCGAGATCAGACGAGGCCCTTCTTCTCCAGGGCGGAGCAGACCGTTTCGACGATCTTGCCGGTGACCAGGTAGGGGTCCATGTTCGCGTTGGGGCGACGGTCCTCCAGGTAGCCCTTCTTGTCCTTCTCGACCTGCCACGGGATGCGGATCGAGGCGCCGCGGTTGGAGACGCCGTAGGAGAACTGGGTGTAGTGGGCGGTCTCGTGCGCGCCGGTGAGGCGGTCGGCGATGCCGTCGCCGTACACGGCGATGTGCTCGGCGGGCTTGTTGTCCTGGCCCAGCGCCTCGCACGCGGCGATGATGGGCTCGTAGTCCTCGCGCATCGCCTTGGTGGAGAAGTTGGTGTGGCAGCCGGCGCCGTTCCAGTCGCCCTTGGCGGGCTTCGGGTCGATGGTGGCGGAGACGTTCCACTCCTCGGCGGTGCGGTAGAGCAGCCAGCGGGCCAGCCACAGGGCGTCGGAGACCTCGAGCGCGGTGGCCGGGCCGACCTGGAACTCCCACTGGCCGGGCATGACCTCGGCGTTGATGCCGGAGATGGGGAGGCCCGCGGCGAGGCAGTTGTCGAGGTGCTTCTCGACGATCTCGCGGCCGAAGATCTCGTCGGCGCCGACGCCGCAGTAGTAGCCGCCCTGCGGGGCCGGGTAGCCGCCCTCGGGGAAGCCGAGCGGGCGGTCGCCCACCATGAAGGTGTACTCCTGCTCGATGCCGAACCAGGACTCCTGGCCCGCGTACTGCTCGGCGAGCTCGGCGGTCTTGGCGCGGGTGTTGGTCGGGTGAGGGGTGAAGTCGGTGTCGAGGACCTCGCACAGGACCAGGATCGAGTCGCCGCCGCGGATCGGGTCCGGCACGACCTTGACGGGGCGCAGCACGCAGTCGGAGGAGTGGCCCTCGGCCTGGTTGGTGCTCGAGCCGTCGAAGCCCCAGATCGGGGGCTCCTGGCCCTCGTCGAGGATCTTGGTCTTGGAACGCAGCTTGGCCGTCGGCTCGGTGCCGTCGATCCAGATGTACTCGGCCTTGATAGCCATCAGGTAGGAGCCCTTCAAACGGTGACGCGGTCCAGCCTGGCTCGATCCGCGCCGTGAAGCAGGGGAGCCGTGAAGCTGTGCTGCCACGCTCCCAAGAAGCAATTTCTCGCTCGTTGAAGTCATGTAAACAGTGTGTTAACCGCTGCTGTGCGTGAGCAATGAAACGCTGTGAGTCCGGCTCACCCTATTTTCGGGGATAAAATCTGTTTCACCCCGTATCCCCGATCAGTCCCTTTTCGTTCTAACAATTGCGAGCGGCGAGAACGCTCGCGCTCAGGATCAGGACGACGGGGGAGACGATGGGACGCATCGCCGGAGGCAGCGAGGTCACTCGCCGCTTCAGCGTGCTCCGATTCTTCCTCGGCGCCGCGCTCACCGCATTCGGCTCCCTGCTTCTAGGGGCCTTCGCGTTGGCTGCATCCGCTTGGGCATCAGACGATTCCACAGCATCGCAGGGCCTTGCCGCGATGACCGACCCCCTCTCCGCAGAGGTGTCCGACATGTCGCGCCTGGCCGCGCGACTGGTCCCGCAGAACCAGCAGGGACATCGGGCGACGGCGGTGCAGGGGGAGGTCTCGAGGCTGGTGTCGGGCCTGGACGAGCCGGTGGGATCCCTGGTGGACGAGGCGGATGGGGCCGTACGCACTGCGTTGCAGGGCGATGCCGTGCCTGGCCTACTCGACTTGGATGACGAGTCCGTCGGAGACCGCACTGCCGAAGTAGTGGCACCGCTGGTGGGAAACCTGGTGAAGGGAACGGCCTCCATTGCGGACGGCCCGGCCCCCGCGGTGCCCGGTGTCTACGAGACTGTCGCGCCCTCGACCGATCCGGTCGACGTACTGGCGCGACTGGTGACCGATGGCCTGCGCCTCGACGATGGGACGACGCCCGGGAGCGTCCCCGTCGGAGCCGCAGGACAACCGAGCTTCACCTCGCTTGCGGCACAGCAGGTCTCCAACGAGGTGGCGGCGTCGCTCCCAGGAGCGAACAGCGGCCGGCCGGCCGCCGCCGCCGAGTGCTCCGCCGAACATGAGCGGGGGACGGAGCGATCCACCGTCGAGGACGTGCGCGGTCTGCCGCGCACCTCGGCCAGACCGTGGCTGTACGACGGCCCCGGACTGCCTGACCTGAAGATCATCCCCGGTGGAGCCACAGGCTCGACCGCAGGTATCAGCGTCGACAGCGGCCACACCGCTGTCTGCGTCTCCCCGTCCGCCGCGGGGGAAGAGGTGTCACTCTCCCGCACGGTGATCGGGGAATTGGGGCGGCCGTTGGACCGCGCCGCCGAGCTGTCCGTCGCCCCAGACTAGGGCCTCCGCGCGTCGGTGCGCGGGGAACTTGAAGTCCGCCTTCAAACTCTCCCTCCGGTTGCAGTGCATGGGGTCTCGATCCCACGCCCTCCGGCGCTCCGACGCGCGGAAGCCAGTCGTACCACCGCTCCGAACGGGGCGGGAAACCAGATCGCAGACGTCCGGGTCCCCGGGCGCGCAACCAAGAAGGAAACGAACAGCATCATGCGCAAAGTTCTTACCGCTGCCACGTTCGCCGCCGGCGTCGCCGTTCTCGGTGCCGCGGCTCCCGCCATGGCCGCTCCCGGCGTCGCCGCGGGCGACCTCAGCCTCGCCAACATCGACGCTTCGGACGCGGCGCACTGGCAGATCTGCGGCCAGAACGTGCTGGCCCAGCCGGGCGGGCAGGACTGCGACAACACCGACGCCGGCAGCGGCGACTCGGGTGTGGACAGCGGCGACCTGTCGCTGGTCAACGGCGACGCCTCGGACGCGGCGCACTGGCAGATCTGCGGCCAGAACGTCGGCGTCTCGCCGCTGGTCGGCCAGATGTGCGGCAACAACTAGACGAGCCGAGGGAGCGGGTCCGCTGCGGCCCGCTCTCGCTTCGAAATCGACCTCAGGAACAAGGGGATCACCATGCGTAAGTCAATCGCTCTCATCGCGGCCGCCGCAGGCATCGCCGCTCTCGGCGCCGCGGCTCCCGCCATGGCCGCTCACGGCGTCGACGCCGGCGAGCTGTCGCTGGTCAACATCGACGCTTCGGACGCGGCGCACTGGCAGATCTGCGGCCAGAACGTGCTGGCCCAGCCGGGCTGGCAGGACTGCGACAACACCGACGCCGGCAGCGGCGACTCGGGTGTGGACAGCGGCGCCCTGTCGCTGGTCAACGCCGACGCTTCGGACGCGGCGCACTGGCAGATCTGCGGCCAGAACATCCTGACCCAGGTCAGCGGCCAGCCCTGCGGCAACGGCAACTGAACTCGCTCGCCGGTGCGCAACCGGCATTGTTCTGGGGACGGGCCGAATCCCGGTCCGTCCCGCCACATCATCGAAAGGAACTGCAACATCATGCGTAAGACCACAGTCGCCGTCGCAATCGCCGCCGGCTTCGCCGCACTCGGATCGGCCGCGCCGGCCATGGCGCAGGTCAACGCGGGCGACCTCAGCCTGGCCAACATCGACGCTTCGGACGCGGCGCAGTGGCAGATCTGCGGCCAGAACGTGCTGGCCCAGCCGGGCGGGCAGGACTGCGACAACTCCGGTTCGGAGGCGGGCGGCTCCGGTGTGGACGGCGGCGCCCTGTCGCTCGTCAACGCCGACGCCTCGGACGCGGCGCACTGGCAGATCTGCGGCCAGAACGTGCTGGCCCAGCCGGACGGGCAGCCCTGCGACAACAGCGACGGGGCCGACTCGGGCTCCGGCACGGGCTCCAGCGACCTGTCGCTGGTCAACGGCGACGCCTCGGACGCGGCGCAGTGGCAGATCTGCGGCCAGAACGTGCTGACCCAGATCAGCGGCCAGGACTGCGGCAACGGCGAGCAGGACGGCCCGAGCAAGGGCGACGACCAGGGTGACTTCTAGCCCGCACGGTCCGAATCCTTCGTCCGTTCGAGCCGGATCCGAAAGGTTAGGTCAGAGGCATGCAATACAAGCCCATGGTCGTGGCTTCGGCTGTCGCCGCCGCCGCTGCGGCGTTCTCCTGCGCGCAGGCCTCGGCTTCGACGCCGGACTGGCTGACAGTGGCCTCGGTCGAGACCGGGCCGACGGCGTTGACCGCCGTCTGCGAGGAGGAAGCCGCCGGGACCTTCGCGGACCCCGCCTGTGCGAGCATCCTCGGCACCGGAGGATCCCCCGGTGCCGAGGCGTTCGATGCGGCGAATGCCGAAGCCTCGGCGGACAACGCCGGCATGTCGGCGGTCAACGTCGACATGCGCGACTTCGCGAAGTGGAACGTCTGCGGCGTCGCGGTCGCGGCCGCGCCCGATGACGTGGAATGCGACAACTCGATCGCGGACAAGCGCGAACCGATGGCGACCGGAAGCGGGGTGTCATTGGTGAACGTCGACGCGACGGGCGCGTTCGACTGGAACGTCTGCGGTGTCGCGGTGCTCCAGAGCGGTGCCGCGGTCGACTGCTGATCCGCTAGGCGACCTTCATACCCATGCGGCCGGAGCCATCAGGCTCCGGCCGCTCCCTTATGTCCTGATCAGATCTCCGCGGACCAGGACTCGCCCTCGGCCAGGCGGACCGCCTTGCCGAGGACCCACACCTCGGTGTCGCATGTGGACACCAAGGTCAGCGCCGTCACCTCGCCGCCGCTCCAGGCCAGCCGCTCGACCGTGACCCCGCCGCGGGCCCGCAGGCCGCGGACCTCCCCTTCGGGCCAGGCGCTCGGGAGCGCGGGCAGCAGCTCGATGACGGGCGCGCCCCCCTCGGTGCGGTGCGACTGGACGAGCATCTCGGCGATCGCGGCGGTCGTGCCGAAGTTCCCGTCGATCTGGAACGGCGGGTGCGCGCACAGCAGCGAGCTGTAGACCCCGCCGTCCGCGTACTCCGCGCCCTCGCCCCGGAATCCCACGGGCGTCAGGAACTCGCCGAGCAGGCGGTGCGCGCGGTCGCCGTCGCGCAGGCGCGCCCACAGCGCGGTCTTCCAGGCGAGGGACCAGCCGGTGCCCGCGTCGCCGCGCGCCTCGAGGCTCCGCTTCGCGGCTTCGAGAAGTTCGGGGGAGTCGGCGAAGGAGTCGCCGGGGTAGACCCCGTACAGGTGCGAGACGTGCCGGTGGTGCGGCTCGGACTCCTCGCGCTCGTCGGCCCATTCGAGGAGGCGGCCGTCGGCGCCGATCTTCGGGCCGGCCAGGCGCGGCATGACCTCTTTGATGCTTTTGACGAGCTGGAGGTCGTCGCCGTGGAGGACCTCGGCGACCACGTCGGCGGCTTCGAGGATGAACGCGAAGAGCTCGCGCACGAGCGTCGCGTCCATCCCGGTGGACTCGTCGACCGCCGAGTTCCCCTCCGGCGTGACGAATTCGTTCTCAGGGCTGGTGGCCGGGCTGGTGACGAGCGTGCCGTCCTTGCCCTCGGAGAGCCGGTCGAACGCGAACCGGGCCGCGCCCAGTGCGAGCGGCAGGTGGTCGGCGAGGAACTCCTCGTCGCGGGAGAAGCGCCAGCGTTCGGCGAGGTGCATCGAGAGCCACAGGCCGGCCATGGGCCAGTTCTGCCAGCACGCCCGGTGCTGCACCGGCGTGGTGATGCGCCAGTAGTCGGTGTTGTGGTGGCAGCACCAGCCGCCCGCGTCGTAGAGGCGGCGCGCGGTCTCCACGCCGGTGCGCGCGAGGTCGCCGACGAGGCTGAACAGCGGCTCGTGGAACTCCGGGAGCGCACAGGTCTCGGCGGGCCAGTAGTTCATCTCCACGTTGATGTTCGTGGTGTAGTCGCAGTTCCACGGCGGGGTGACGTGGTGGTTCCAGATGCCCTGCAGGTTCGCGGGCTGGGTGCCGGGCCGCGAGGAGCCGACGAGGAGGTAGCGGCCGAACTGGAAGGCGAGCACGGCGAGGTCTTCGTCGGTGCCGCCCGCGGCGCGGCGGCGCAGGCGTTCGGCGGTCGTCGCGTCGTCCACAGGGGCCTGTGGACGGAGGTCGAGGCTGACGCGGTCCATGATCTCGCGGTGCGCGGCGACGTGGGTGTCCAGGACGCCGGACCAGCCTGCGGCGGCGGCCCGGCGGGCATCGTCGCGGGCCGCCTCGAGCGCGGTCCGCTCGTCGAAGTCGGAACGGAGGCCGATGTAGACCTCGACGCTGCGGGCGCCCTGGATGCGGTGGCCGCCTTCGGTTTCGGCGATGTCGCCGTCGCAGCGCACCTGGGTGTTGAGGCCGAGCCGGCGCACGCCTTCGCTCTTGGAGTAGTCGGGGTCGCCGCCGACGACGCTGACGGGCGCGATGCCGGTGAAGTCGAATTCGGTGGCGCCCGCGGCGGCGGTGCCGCCTTCGTGGGGCCACTCGAAGCGCAGTTCGAGGTCGAACGGTTCGTCGGCAGTCCAGCGCAGGGCGATGACCTGGTAGTCGGCGGAGGCGAAGGCCTGGTGGGCGACCCGACCCCGCGTGATCGTGGCGAGGCCGTCGCGGAGGTCGAGTTCGCGCCGCTCTGCCGATGGACGGCTCGCAAGCGTCGCCGAGTCCGGCCCGGCGTCGTCGGAGTGGGTCACGACGAAGGCGCCGGCGGGCTGGTAGGCATCGGCTTCTTTGCCGGTCATGCCGGTCACGAGCTGGTCGGCGGCGAAGTAGTCGCCGCGGCGGACCGCTTCGGCGGCCTGGGCCGCGAGGCCTTCGGCGCCTTCGGGAACGCTCCAGGAGCCGTCGCCCGCCCAGAAGCCGTCCTCGTTGAGTTCGATGCGGGGCCCCCACAGCATCGCGCCGATGCGGCCCTCCCCGATGGGAAGGCCCTCGTGCCAGGCGCCGGGAGCGGTGTCATACGTGAGCTTCAATGCTGCTGACATGTACACGATCCTATAGGATCTTTCCGCCGAGGGTCGGAGCGCGACCCGACCGGCGCCGCCGTTCGCAGTCGCGAACGCGCTCGCGGCACACCTGCCCCGGCAAGCAGCATGGCGGGAGTCCAACTCCGCGTTAGCGTTTCGCGGCAACGAGGAGGCCGATCGCCTCCGCGTGACGATCACGGCAGCCGACGCCCCCGCGGCCTTCCTCGCGGGGCGCCGCCGTCTCCGCTCCCCCACTCCTCCGTTCGGCTGCCTTTCGTTACCTGAATGTGCTGCAACCTCATGTTCTCCGGGCGCGTTATGCAAATGCCCATCACGAATCCGGCACGTTCGCTCCTTTGGCAGATGAATAACGGAGAGCTCACTCAAATGAAACTCAAGCAACCCTTCGCGACGTCCGGCGCCATCGGCGCCGCTGCGGCAGCGGGCCTCCTCGGCTCGCTGGCTTTCGCCGGCACCGCGCAAGCCGCCGAAGTCGTCATCTCCATCAACCCCGGCAACGTGCCCACGACCGCCGCGGGTTTCGAGGACGTCTCCTGTGAGAACCTGCCCGACGACCTCACCGCCGATGTGGACGGTTGGGTGTTCGTCCTCCCCGCGGCCGCCGGAGCCGAAGGCAACTTCATCTCGGTCACCGCGACCTACGAGGACGGGAACGGCGATGTCCAGGTGCTGAGCACCGACACCGACGGTGCGATCGTCTCGGGCTCGGGCGACAACAAGGCGTACATCATCACGCCCGCCGGCTGGACCCTCACGGGCGCCGAGGCCCTCGTCAACGACCCCGACGAGGGTGCCAAGTTCAACCTCACCCACGCCTGCCCCGGCAAGCCGGGCGAGGAAGAGCCCAGCAGCCCCGGCGAGGAGCCGTCCTCCCCGAGCGAGGAGCCCTCGTCCCCGGGTGAGGAGTCCTCGACCCCCGGCGAGGCCTCGACCTCCCCGGTCGGCTCGAACCTGCCGGTCACCGGCACTCCGCTGACGGTCGCCCTGGTCTCGGCCGCGGCGCTCGCCGCCGGTGGTGCCGCGCTGTACATGATCCAGCGCCGCCGCCGCGAGGCCCAGGACTGGTAGTCCGCCGCCCCGCAGCATGTCGACCGGCGGTGCACCGACCTGGTGAGGACCAGCGGTCGGTGCCCGAACCGGCAACTCCGCCAACGGGTCACGACGGCCCGGGTCCCACAGCCCGGCCCGGACAGCTCTGACGACGCCCCCGAGACCGGGTCTCGGGGGCGTCGTCGCGTCCGCCGCCGGTTGCCCGAATCCACCACGTTTGCGCAGGTCAACCGTTCGGCTGATGCCGTGATCATCCGAATGCGGCGCAACGCGGACCCCGCCGCGGGCGTGGATGCAATGCCCACTTCCCGGTCGGGCACCTCCCTTCCGTCCGAACCGGACACCGTCGCGCACGGGCGTCATCGAGACCGGCATCTTCGATCACTCCGGCCACCCATCACTGAGAGCAAACCCATGAACCTCACACGCCGTCAGAAGCGACTCGGCATCCTCGGAGCCGCAGGCCTCGCTGGAGCGACTGCGCTCGCGATCAGCATCCCCGCCTTCGCCGGCAACGGCGGCGGTGGCGGCGGTGCTGAAGACATCGACAGCACCGTCACCCTCGACCTCAAAGACGCGCACACGAACAAGGCTGCCGACGACGAGGAATTCGAGACCAAGTGCGGCGAGGACCACCAGATCCCGGGCGACAAGCCCGCCGACTACGACGGCTGGGTCTTCGTGCTCCCCAACAAGGCCGGCGACGAGTTCGTCTCGGTCACGGCCGTGTTCGAGGACGAGGACGGCGACGAGCACACCGAGCAGGCCACGATCGTCTCCGCTGGAAACAGCGGCAGCGCCAAGCACGCCTACGTGGGCGTGCCGGCAGGTTGGATCCTCGTCGACGCTTGGGCTGAGGTGAAGAACGGGGACGAGGACGAGAACTTCAACGTCACTCACACCTGCCCGGGCGAGACGGAGGAAGAGCCCACGACCGACGCCCCGACTTCGGACGCACCGACTTCGGACGCGCCGACGTCCGATGCGCCGACCTCTGACGCCCCGACCTCGGATGCCCCGACCTCCGACGAACCGACGAGCGACGCGCCGACCTCGGATGCGCCTACGAGCGACGCCCCGACCTCCGACGCTCCCACGTCCGATGCCCCGACCTCTGACGCACCCACTTCGGAGCCCGAAACCAGTACCTCCCCGGCAGAGTCCAGCCCTGCGGAGTCGAGCCCCGCCGAGTCCAGCTCCGCGGCACCGTCTTCCGAGGCGCCGTCGTCTGCAGCGCCGTCGTCTGCAGCACCGTCGAGCTCCACCCCGGGCCAGGCCTCGACCTCCCCGGCCGGGAGTGCGCTGCCCACCACGGGTTCGTCCCTGACCTACGTCCTCGCCGGCGCGGGCGCACTGCTCGTCGCGGGCATCGTCCTGCTCGTGCTGATGCGTCGCCGCGCCGAGGGCACCGAAGGCGCCTGACCCGGGATCGGCGCGGGGCCCACGGCGGTCCCGCGCCGAAACCCGGGCCGTTACCCAACTGTTATGCAACCGGTCGAGCCGCCGTCGCGTTTAGCAGTTGTCTCAAGACAAGAAGCCCGATTCGTCGGGTAGAGGCACCTCGACTACCGCCCGCTGCTTGACGGTGCGGTCCTTGTCGGGCCCCCGGAATCCTGCCACCGGGGGCCCGACCCTAAGTCGACGCCCCGGAGCCGTCCCCCCCTTGGCTCCGGGGCGTCGCCTGTTTTCCAGCTCATAGCGAGTGCGTAAAACTCACATTCGCGAGGCCCGAATACTTTCCTTCAGCCGGCGGACCCGGTACATTACCGGCAGGTTCAGACCTGCCCCGTTACCCTGTTTCCCGAGGTGCCAGCTGCCCGGCATCGCACCGCGCCCGCACAGGAGTGCCCGCCACATGGCCACTGACGCCACAGAGAAGAAGGACGCGCCCACCGGCCGCGTCGACAAGTTCTTCGGCATGACCGAGAACAAGACCAACTGGAAGCGCGAGGTCCTCGCCGGGACCACGACCTTCCTCGCGATGGCGTACATCCTCGCCGTCAACCCCGGCATCCTCAGCTTCGGGCTCTCCGACGCCGGGGTCGACGCGCCCAACCCGGGCGCGGTCTTCACCGCGACCGCGCTGGCCTCCGCGCTCGGCTGCCTCGTCATGGGCCTGTGGGCCCGCTACCCGATCGCCACGGCTCCGGGCATGGGCCTGAACGCGTTCTTCGCGTTCACCGTGGTCCTGACCCTCGGCATCCCGTGGCAGACGGCGCTGACCGGCACGCTCGTCTCCGGTGTGCTGTTCCTGATCCTCGCCGTCACCGGTGCGCGCGAAGCGATCATCAACGCGATCCCGGTGCAGCTCAAGCTCGCCGTCGGCGCGGGCATCGGCCTGTTCATCGCGTTCATCGGCCTCAAGGGCGGCGGCATCGTCGTCGACTCCCCGGCCACGCTGGTCACCATCGGCAGCTTCAGCGGCGAGGGCTCGGGCCCGGTGCTGCTCACCGTGTTCGGCCTCATCGTCACCGCCGTGTTCATGGTCCTGGGCTGGAAGGGCGGCGTCTTCTACGGCATGCTCGCCACGCTGGCCGTCGGTCTCCTGACCGGCGTCATCGACCTGGAGCTCACCGACGGCTTCACGCCGAACCTCGACTCGTTCGGCGCGGCCTTCACGGGCTTCGAGGACGCGTTCACGGTCCACATGATCGCGGTCATCCTGACCATGCTGTTCGTGGACTTCTTCGACACCGCAGGGACACTGTTCGCCGTCGCGGGCCAGGCCGGGCTCACCAAGGACGGCAAGCTGCCCCGCGCGGGCCGCGCCCTCGCCGCCGACTCGATCGCGACCTCGGCCGGCGCGGTCCTCGGCACCTCGACCACCACGGCGTACATCGAGTCCACTGCGGGCGTCTCGGTCGGCGGCCGTACCGGTCTCACCGCGGTGACGACCGCTTTCTGGTTCGTCGTGTCACTGGTGGCGTTCCCGGTGTTCGGCCTGGTCGCCAACAACCCCGAGGTCACCGCGCCCGCGCTGATCGTCGTGGGCGTGCTCATGGCGAAGTCGCTCGGCCAGATCGCCTGGGACAAGCTGGAGTACGCGATCCCGGCGTTCCTCATCGTCGCCGCGATGCCGCTGACGTACTCGATCTCGAACGGCATCGCCCTGGGCCTGGTGTTCTTCCCGGTCATGATGGCCGCCAAGGGCCGCTGGCGCGAGGTGCACCCGATCGCGTGGGTGCTCATGCTCGCCTCGATCGGCTACTTCCTGTTCTTGACGGAGTAGCACCGCCTCACGGAACAGCACCGCTTGACCGAGCAAGCGGGACAAGCGAACAGGGCCCGGGATCGAATCCCGGGCCCTTGCTGTCGTGGTCTACGCCGCGCGGCGGAGCGCCTCGCTGAGCTTCATGCGCGAGCCCGTGTACAGGACGCTGCGCTTGTACAGCTGCGAGCCGAGCGCGAGCGCCCCGCCCGCCGCGAGCGCCAGGAGCACGCCGGAGAGGACGATCTGCCAGGCGGGCACCTCGGCGATCGCCATGCGGGTGGGCATCGCGATCCCCGAGAACGGCGGGACGATCGAGAGGACCTCCGCGAACGTGCTCGTGGGGGCGTTCAGCAGGAAGATCGCGCCGAGATAGCTGAGCGTCAGCGACATGATGAGCGGGGTCAGGACCGACCCGGACTCCTCTTGGCGCGAGACGAGCGAGCCGACGCCGCCGGCCAGGGTGCCGAAGAGCGCGAACGCGAGCAGCCACCAGCCGATCGTGGAGACGGCCGCGGAGGAGGTGCCCGGCGGCAGGTCGGCGAGCATGCCGGTGGCGGCGGAGACGCCGAGGCCCACGGCGATCATGGCGACGAGGTTGACCAGGGAGATGACGCCGAGGCCGATGACCTTGCCGCCGAGAAGCTGCCACGGTTTGAGGCTGGTGAGGAGGATTTCGACGATCCGGCTGGACTTCTCCTCGACGACGCCCATGGCGATGTACTGCACGGGGGTCATGAGCATCATGAACATGATGATGGAGATGATCAGGCCGGTGAAGTAGTCGAGCGGGCCGGTGACGCCGCTCGCCGACTCCAGGGTCACGAATTCGAGCGGCTGCACGGTGAGCGCGCCGGTGATCTCCTGGTCGCTGAGTCCGGCGGCCGCGAGGTTCGTCTGCACGCTCGCGGCCTGCCAGGCGGCGTCGATCTTCGTCTCGACCTCGTTGGCGACCCCGTCGAGGCTGTAGAGCGCCCCGTCGGTCACGGCCGCTTCGACGGTCTCGTCCTCGACGGCCTGCTCGGCCTCCGCGGCGGAATCGTAGATCGTGATGTCGAAGCCGCCCATGGCGTCGAGCTGGGCCTGCATGGCGGGTGCCGTCGACCCGGCGAGGCCGATCTTCTCGTCGCTGTCGTCCCCGCCGATGAGGCTCGGGAGGGCGGCGAGGACGCCGACGATGACGACGGTGACGATGAGGCTGATGAGGTTGGCCTTGGAGAGGCCGCGGACGCGGATCTCGCGTCCGGCCACGAGCAGGAGGCCGCGCATGCGGGAGGCCTGGGGAGTCTGGGCGCTCATCGGGTCACGGCCTCTCGGAAGATCTCGGCGATGGTGGGCTGGTCGTAGGCGAAGTGGGTGACGCGGCCGGCGGCGACGGCGACGCGCAGCACCTCCTGGTCGTCCGCGTCCTCCACGAGGTAGTCGTCGCCGTCGCGGGTGACGGTGCCGGGGAGGGCGTCCGTGAGGTCCTCGGGGGTCTGGACGCTCACGCGCAACTGCTTGACCTCCTTGGCCTTCAGCGCTTCCACGGACCCGGCGGCGATGATCCGCCCGCTGCCGATGATGACCACGGAGTCGCAGAGCCGCTCGATGAGGTCGAGCTGGTGGCTGGAGAAGATGACGGGCGCGCCGTTCGCGGCGCGGTCCTTGAGGGCGGTGCCCATGACGTCGACGGCGATCGGGTCGAGGCCGGAGAACGGCTCGTCGAGGATGAGCGCTTCGGGGTCGTGCACGAGCGAGACGGCGAGCTGGACGCGCTGCTGGTTGCCGAGGGAGAGGTCTTGGACGAAGTCGCCGGCGCGGTCGGCGAGGTTGAGCTGCTCCAGGAGTGCGGCGGCGGCGCGTTTGGCCTCGGCGCGGCTCATGCCGTGGAGCTCGCCGAAGTAGGCGATCTGCTCGGCGGTCTTCATCTTCGGGTAGAGGCCCCGTTCCGAAGGCATGTAGCCGAATCGGCGGCGCGTCTCGACGTCGAGAGGGGTGCCGTCGTAGACGATCTGCCCGCTGTCGGCGGCGAGGACGCCCATGGCGATGCGCATGGTGGTGGTCTTCCCGGCGCCGTTCGCGCCGACGAATCCGACCACTTCTCCGGGGGCGGCGGTGAGCGACACCCCGTCGAGGGCCACGGTGTCGCCGAACCGCTTGTGCAGGTCCTTGATTTCGAGCATGGTGTCACCCTAGGACGCGGATCGGGCCGGATCCTCCGCCTTGAGGGGGATTCCGGCCCTGCCGCGTTCATTCGCGAGGAGTAATCAGGTCGGCGCGGGGGCCTTCCGGAACGACTTGAGGGTGAACAGCCCGACCAGGAGCGCCGTGACCGAGAGCAGCAGCAGCCCGATCGTGTAGTCGCCGTTGGCCTGGTAGTTCGCGCCCATGATGAGCGGCGGGAAGTAGCCGCCGAGGCCGCCGGCCGCGCCCACGATCCCGGTGACGCCGCCGACGCGGGCGGGGTCGACCAGTTCGGCGACGAGTGCGAACACGCCGCCGGTGCCGAGGCCGAGGAACAGGGCCATGAGGACGAACGAGGTCCCGGCCGGGATCTCCAGCGGCGGTTCGAACGCGAGGATCACCGCCATGAACGCGGCCCCGAAGAACGAGGTGAGGCAGACCTTGAGCGGTCCCACGCGGTCGGAGAGGATGCCGCCCGCCGGGCGGGCGATGACGGCGGCGAGGCTGAACCCGGCGGCGCGCAGTCCCGCGTCGGTCTGCGCGAGGTCGTAGGCGGACACCAGCATCGTCGGCAGGTAGGTCGAGAACGCGACGAAGCCGCCGAACGCGATCGCGTACAGCAGCGACATCTGCCAGGTGACCTTGAGCTTCATGACGGCTTTGAGGCGCGGCAGCGCCGGTTCGCTCGAGGCCCGCCACTGCGGGGCGTTGCGCGCGAACGTCCAGGTGATGAGGCCCATCGCGCCGAGCGCGGCGCACATGAGCAGGTGTGTAGGCAAGAGCCCCATGCCGTCGACGAGCCGCGGGGTGAGGAACGCCGAGAGCGCGGTGCCGCCCATGCCGGCGCCGAAGACCCCGGTCGCGAAGCCGCGCTTCGCGGGCGGGTACCAGGCGTTGACGAACGGGATGCCGACCGCGAACGAGGTGCCCGCGACGCCGAGCAGGAAGCCCGAGACCAGCAGTGCCGCATAGGAGTTGCCGGAGAGGCCCACGAGGAGCACCGGGACGATCGCGACGAAGCAGGAGGCGGTGAGCATGACCCGGCCGCCGAGCCTGTCGGTGAGGATGCCCGCCGGGATGCGCCCCACCGCGCCCACCAGCACCGGGAACGCGACCAGGATCGAGACCTGCGTCGGGTCGAGGTCGAGGCGGTCGGCGTAGGTCTTCGAGAGCGGGCCGATGAGGTTCCACGCCCAGAACGTCAATGCGAACGCGGCGGTCGCCAGGGCGAGATTGGACCCGGCCCCGCGCTGCGCGGCGGTGGTCCGGTCCGGGGTGGCGATGCTCATCTGGCCTCCTAGTCGCGGCGGATCGTCAACCGCCGCAACTCTCCCAGCGTTTGCGATGCGCTGGACCGGGTATCGGGTCCCTGGACAGTATGCCGATTAGTCCTCTTCGGCGGGACCAAAGACCCTAATCTGAGCAGCGGACTCCTGCTTCGATACAGAAGTCAGCCAGACGCTCGAAGGGAGCCAGCCGCATGCCGCGAACCGACGAGGCCGCCTCCGCCTCCGATCTCCTCCTGCGCACCGGACTCTTCCTCACCCGCTCCGAATCCACAGAGGACCTGCGGACGGTGTTCAAGGAGGGCGGCCGCGAAGGCGACGTGTTCTACCGGGACCGCTGGAGCCACGACAAGGTCGTGCGCTCCACCCACGGCGTCAACTGCACCGGCTCGTGCTCGTGGAACGTCTACGTCAAGGACGGCATCATCACCTGGGAGACCCAGGCGACCGACTACCCCTCGGTGGGCCCCGACCGCCCCGAGTACGAGCCGCGCGGCTGCCCCCGCGGCGCGGCCTTCTCCTGGTACACGTACTCGCCCACGCGGGTGCGCTACCCGTACGGTCGCGGCGTCCTCGTCGAGATGTACCGCGAAGCCAAAGCGCGCCTTGGCGACCCGGTCGCCGCCTGGGCCGAGGTCACCACCGACCCCGAGAAGCGCCGCCGCTACCAGTCCGCGCGCGGCAAGGGCGGCTTGGTGCGCATCACCTGGGACGAGGCGGTCGAGATCGCCGCCGCCGCCCACGTCCACACCATCGGCGCCTACGGGCCCGACCGCATCGCCGGGTTCAGCCCGATCCCCGCGATGTCGCAGGTCTCCCAGGGCGTCGGGGCGCGGTTCGTGAACCTGCTCGGCGGCTCGATGCTGTCGTTCTACGACTGGTACGCCGACCTGCCGGTCGCGTCCCCGCAGGTCTTCGGCGACCAGACCGACGTCCCGGAGTCGGGGGACTGGTGGGACGCCGCGTACCTCATGCTCTGGGGCTCCAACGTGCCCGTCACGCGCACCCCGGACGCGCACTGGATGGCCGAGGCCCGCTACCGGGGTCAGAAGGTCATCACCGTGGCGCCCGACTACAACGACGCCGCGAAGTTCGCCGACGAATGGCTCGCCCCGCACCCGGGCACCGACGGCGCCCTCGCCATGGCGATGGGCCACGTGATCCTCAAGGAGCACTTCGCGGACGAGCGCACGGAAGCCTTCGACGCCTACGTGCGCAAGTACACCGACCTGCCGTTCCTGGTCGAGCTCGTCGAGCGGGACGGGAACCTCGTGCCCGGCAAGTTCCTGCGCCGCGACGCCCTGCCCGGCGAGGAACCGTACGCCGAATGGAAGCCGGTCTTCATCGACGCGCGCACCGGCGAGGCCCGCGCCCCGCACGGCACCCTCGGCCACCGCTGGGACGAGGAGCGCCAGGGCAACTGGAACCTCGACCTCGAAGGCGCCAAACCGCTGCTCAGCTTCCATGAGGAAGGCTGCGAGAGCGAGACGATCGCCCTGCCGCGCTTCGACGACCCCGCCGACGACCCCGATGGGGACGTCTCGCTGCGGGGCGTCCCGGTCCGCCGGGTCGAGGGCCGCCTGGTGACCACCGTGTTCGACCTCCTCCTCGCCCAGTACGGGGTGGCCCGGCCGGGCCTGCCGGGCCGGTGGCCCACCGGCTACGACGACGCATCGCAGCCGTGCACCCCCGCCTGGTCCGAGTCGGTCACCTCGGTGAAGGCCGACCGGACGATCCGCATCGCCCGCGAGTTCGCCGCCACCGCAAGGGATTCGGGCGGCCGGGCGATGATCGTGCTCGGCGCGGGCACGAACCAGTGGTTCCACGGCGACACCATGTACCGGGCGTTCCTCACCCTCCTGCTGCTCACCGGCTGCCAGGGGAAGAACGGCGGCGGCTGGGCGCACTACGTCGGCCAGGAGAAATGCCGCACCCAGACCGGTTGGGCCACCTACGCATCGGCGATGGACTGGACCCGGCCCGCCCGGTTCATGGCCGCGACCCCGTACTGGTACCTGCACACCGACCAGTGGCGCTACGACACCTACAAGTCCGACGCCCTCACCTCCGCCACCGGCCCCGGCCGCCTCGCCGCCACCCACACGGCCGACCTCGTCGCCGCCTCCGCCCGCATGGGCTGGATGCCCTCCTACCCCACGTTCAACCGCAACCCCCTGCTCATCGCGCAGGAGGCGCGCGAGGCCGGGCTCGAGCCGGCCGCCTACGTCGCCCGCGAACTCGCCTCGGGCGACCTGCGATTCGCCTGCGAGGACCCGGACGCGCCCGAGAACTGGCCGCGCCTGCTCACCGTCTGGCGCGCGAACCTGTTCGGCTCCAGCGCGAAAGGCGACGAGTACTTCCTCAAGCACCTGCTCGGCACCCAGAACTCGGTGCAGGGCGATGAGGCCGGACCGGACGACCGCCCGGCCGACGTCGTGTGGCACGGCGAAGCGCCCCAAGGGAAACTCGACCTCCTCCTCTCGCTCGACTTCCGCATGACCAGCACGACGCTCCTCTCCGACATCGTGCTCCCGGCCGCCACCTGGTACGAGAAACACGACCTGTCCACAACGGACATGCATCCGTTCGTGCACGCCTTCTCGCCCGCGATCGACCCGCCCTGGCAGGCCCGCACCGACTTCGAGGCCTTCCAGGCCCTCGCCCGGCGCTTCTCCGAACTCGCCGAAGACCACCTCGGCGTCGCCACCGACCTGGTCGCCGCCCCGCACCAGCACGACACGCCGGGGGAACTCGCCCAGCCCGGCGGCATCGCCCCCGACTGGAAAGCCGAAGGCGTCCCGCCCGTCCCGGGCAGGACCGCGCCCGCGATCCTCAGCGTCGAACGCGACTACCCCGCCGTCGCCGCCAAGATGCAGGCCCTCGGCCCGCTCGCCGAGACCAAAGGCCTTCCCGTCAAAGGCGTCTCATTCACACCCGACGTCGAGATCCCCTGGCTCGCCGGACGCTGCGGCACCTCCACCGAAGCGCCCGCCACGGGCCGGCCCCTCCTCGACACCGACGTCAAAGTCTGCGAGACGATCCTCGCGCTCTCCGGCACCAGCAACGGACGCCTTGCCGCCCAAGGCTTCCAGCGCCTCGCCGCCCGCGTCGGCACCGACTTCGACGA
This sequence comes from Glycomyces sp. YM15, assembly GCF_016918015.1. Classification (GTDB taxonomy): domain Bacteria; phylum Actinomycetota; class Actinomycetes; order Mycobacteriales; family Micromonosporaceae; genus Glycomyces. Next base: position 35,299 of record NZ_JAERMK010000009.1, on the reverse strand, counting down.
ACTCGTCCACGGCTCCCAGGAACGCCGCGTCGTCTTCAGCGACACCCAGCACGGCCCCACCCCCGTCGGCGCCAGCCCCGAATGGTCCGGCAAGGAAGCGCACGACCGCCGCTACTCGCCGTTCACCATCAACCTCGAACACGACAAGCCCTGGCACACCCTCACCGGCAGAATGCACTGCTACCTCGACCACGACTGGATGCACGAGTTCGGCGAGGCCCTGCCCGTCTACCGCCCACCCCTCAACATGCACCAGCTCTTCGGCGAACCCGAAGTCGGCCCCACGGGGGAGCGGGCCGTCGCCGTCCGCTACCTCACCCCGCACTCCAAGTGGTCCATCCACTCCGAATACCAGGACAACCTGCTCATGCTCACGCTCTCGCGCGGCGGCCCCAACATCTGGATGAGCCCCCAGGACGCCGAAGCCATCGGCGCCGAGGACAACGACTGGGTCGAGGCCGTCAACCGCAACGGCGTCGTCGCCGCCCGCCTCGTCGTCTCCCACCGCATGCCGCAGGGGACCGTCTACATGTACCACGCGCAGGAACGCGTGGTCGACGTCCCGAAGACCGAGACCACCGGCAAACGCGGCGGCATCCACAACTCCCTCACCCGCCTCCTCGTCAAACCCACCCACCTCATCGGCGGGTACGCCCAGTTCTCCTACGCGTTCAACTACATCGGCCCCACCGGCAACCAGCGCGACGAAGTCACCGTCGTCCGCAAGCGCACCACGGAGGTCCAGTACTGATGGCCCAGCGCATCGGCAAGGTCATGGCCCAGGTCGCCATGGTCATGAACCTCGACAAGTGCATCGGCTGCCACACCTGCTCCGTCACCTGCAAACAGGCCTGGACCAACCGCTCCGGCGTCGAATACGTGTGGTTCAACAACGTCGAGACCCGCCCCGGCCAGGGCTACCCGCGCCGCCACGAGGACCAGGAGCGCTGGCAGGGCGGCTGGAAGCGCACGGCAACCGGCAGGCTCAAGCCCCGCGCGGGCGGCCGCCTCAAGAAGCTCGCCACGATCTTCGCCAACCCCAAGATGCCGTCGATCCAGGACTACTACGAGCCCTGGACGTACGACTACGAGCACCTCGTCTCCGCCCCGCTCGGCGACGACATCCCCGGCGCGCGGCCCCGCTCGCTCATCACCGGCGACCCGATGCAGATCGAATGGAGCGCCAACTGGGACGACGACCTCGCGGGCGGCGAAGAGCTCGGCTCGCAGGACCCGATCGTGCAGAAGATCGGCGACAAGGTGAAGTTCGAGTACGAGCAGAGCTTCATGTTCTATCTGCCGCGCATCTGCGAGCACTGTCTCAACCCCAGCTGCGTCGCCTCCTGCCCTTCCGGCGCGATGTACAAGCGCGCCGAGGACGGCATCGTGCTCGTGGACCAGGACAAGTGCCGCGGCTGGCGCATGTGCGTCACCGGCTGCCCCTACAAGAAGGTGTACTTCAACCACAAGACCGGCAAGGCCGAGAAGTGCACGCTCTGCTACCCGCGCGTCGAGGTCGGCATGCCCACGGTCTGCTCCGAGACCTGCGTCGGGCGCCTGCGCTACCTCGGCGTCATCCTCTACGACGTCGAACGCGTCGGCCGCGCCGCCGCCGTCAAGGACGAGCAGGCCCTCTACGCGGCCCAGCTCGACACCTTCCTCGACCCCGACGACCCCGACGTCCAGGCCGCAGCCCTCCGCGACGGCATCCCGCAGCGCTGGATCGACTCGGCCCGCCGCTCACCGGTCTACATGCTGGCCAAGCGCTTCCGCGTCGCGCTGCCGCTGCACCCGGAGTACCGGACGATGCCCATGGTCTGGTACATCCCGCCGCTCTCGCCCGTCGTCGACGCGCTTAGCGAGACCGGGCACGACGGCGAGGACGCCGGCAACCTCTTCGCCGCGATCGACACCCTCCGCATCCCGGCCGAGTACCTCGCCGAGCTGTTCACCGCGGGCGACGTCGAACCGGTCAAGCACGTCCTCGCGAAGCTCGCAGCGATGCGCTCCTACATGCGCCGCATCAACCTCGGCGAGGAACGCGACGAGTCCATCGCCGCCGCGGTCGACCTCACCGGCGACGACATCGAGGCGATGTACCGCCTCCTCGCCCTCGCCAAGTACGACGACCGGTACGTCATCCCGACCGCCTACGGGGTGGACGAGGCCGACCGCGGCGTCATCGAGGAGATCGGCTGCTCTCTCGACTTCGAGGGCGGCCCGGGCATGGGCGGCATGGGAGGCCAGGTCCCGTTCGGGGAGGCCTCCGGGCAGCCGCAGCCCGCGAGCGTCGAGACCTTCCACGCCCTCCGCGACCGCCAGACCAGCGACGGCCACTCCGGGCCGGCCCGTCGCCTCAACCTCCTCAACTGGGACGGCAAGGGCCGCCCGCCGGGCTTGTTCCCCGAACGCACCGGCCAAGGCCAGGACCAGAACAAGGAGGCGAAATGAACGAGGTGATCCGCCAAGCCGCAGCGATGCTCCTCAGCTACCCCGACCGGGCCTACTTCGAACGCCTCCCGCTCGTGCGGGTCGCCGTCGCCGAGACCGAACCGGGCGAGGCCCGCGAAGCCCTCACCGCATTCTGCGCGTACGCGAACGGCAAGACCGACCTCGAGCTCGGCGCGGAATACGTGCGCACCTTCGACCTGAAACGGCGCAGAGCCCTGCATCTCACCTACTACACCGACGGCGACACACGACGACGCGGCCACGCGCTGGCCCGGATCAAGGAGATCTATGCGGCCTGCGGATGGCATCTCGACCCCGGCGAACTCCCCGACCACCTGGGGGTGGTCCTTGAATTCACGGCCAGAGGCGATGCCGCCCAAGGGCTGCGGCTCCTCGAAGCGTTCCAGCCCGGCATCGAGCTGCTCCGCGCCGCCCTCCACGACTGCGGCAGCGTCTACGCCGCTGTCCTGGACGCCGTGGCCGCAACCCTCCCGCCCTCCGACGAAGCCCGCCGCGAGGCCACGCGGATGGCCGCCGCCGGACCCCCGGTCGAGGACGTAGGCCTCGACCCCTACGGCACCGGCGCGGTGCCCCTCGGCATGCCGGTCGCGATGGGAGCCAAGCGATGAACCCGACCGCCCTCGACTACCTGCTGTGGGGCGCACTGCCCTACGTCGTGCTCGCGATCCTGATCGGCGGCACGCTCTGGCGATACCGCTACGACCGCTTCGGCTGGACGACCCGCTCGTCCCAGCTCTACGAGTCCCGCATACTGCGCATCGCCAGCCCTGTGTTCCACTTCGGACTTCTGGTGGTGATCATCGGGCACGTCGTCGGCCTGCTGATCCCCGAAACCTGGACCGACGCCGTCGGCATCTCCGACGACATGTACCACGTGACCGCACTGTCCTTGGGCGCCGTCGCAGGCGTGACCACCCTGGGCGGGATCGCCCTGCTCATCTACCGCAGACGCACGAACGGCCCGGTCTTCAGCGCAACGACCGTGAACGACAAGGTCATGTACCTCGTCTTGGTCGCGGCGATCCTCGCGGGCCTGACGACAACGCTGCTGTCCGCGGTCGCGGGTCTGACCGGCGGCCACGAGGTCGACTACCGCGAGACCGTCTCGCCCTGGTTCAGGAGCATCTTCATCCTCCAACCCGACGTCACCGCCATGACCGCCGCCTCGGGAGCCTTCAAGGTCCACGTCCTCATCGGCCTGGCCCTCTTCGCACTCTTCCCGTTCACCCGGCTCGTCCACGCCTTCAGCGCCCCAGTCTGGTATCTCTTCCGCCCCTACGTCGTCTACCGCTCCCGCGACGACTACAAGCCCCTGACCAGGCGGGTCCCCCGAGGCTGGACCTGATCAGCGGCGCCCGGGCCTGAACTCGGACAGCCCGCGGATGCTCTTCACCGGACTTGCGGCGGCCGAATCGAAGAAGCGACCGAAGCAGTAGGCCGCGGGCAGCAGACAGATCATCCAGATGGCGATCGCCGTACTCGACAACTGAGGCTGATGGGGCTCACCGTCACCGGCGACGGCCGCCACCCAGACGATGCCGATCACCCACAGGACGCAGGGGATGGCGAACAGGAGCCAGAGAGAAGCGGGTGTCCGATCGATGGGATCCAAGAATCGCTCAGGAAAACTCCGAGAGCGCACGCGCAGCCGTTGCACCGCCCAGCAGCACGCCGCGATGACCAGCACGAACGGCAGAAGCGGCTCCATCGGTCGATCGATCACCGTTTGGGCGTCCGCACGACTGCGCACCACCACCAAACCGGCGTCGAGGTCATCGGGATCGAAGACGGCCCACACCTCGACTACGGCGAGGTCGACCTCCTCCTCGGCGTCCTCGAAATCGACCGGCTCGGAGAAGAACTCGTAGCGCACGCCGTCGATCGTGGAGTAACCGTCGAGGTAGCCCGTCCAACCCACCTCCTCGTTCTCCCAGTCGGTCATCTCGGTCGCGACGGCCCGCTTGATCTGTGGGTCGCCATCAGTGAACCGCTGCCACGACAGGTCGTTCCCCTGGATGCCCGCCGCGAGTGCGACTGAGGCGCATCCCAACGCGTAAGAGATGAGCAGCGCCAGTCGCCGGTACCGCATCTGCGCCCTGGTCGAGACCAGCTCCCGCCGCTCCTCCGAAAGCATCGCCGTCGCACGGAACCACCACCACGCGATCGCCGCGATCCCCGTCGCGAACAGCGCCGAGGCCGCCAATGTCGGAAACCGGTACTCGCCGGGCCCGATCGAATACCAGTACAAGCCGACCACGCCGTGCAGTGCGAGCGCGGCCAGCCACATGGGCAGGAGGAGCCGAGGGGTCGCCATCTGGGCGGGCACCTTCAATTGTCGGGGCGGGTATTCGAGAGTCTACCGGTGTGGGACGGTGTTGCGATGTCCGAGAAAGTGGCAGTGCGGAAGCGGTTGCGGCACGTCTATCGGATCGGCGGTGGCAGCGGGGCTGGGAAGTCCACTGTCGGTGCTGCGCTCGCCAACCGATGTGGGTTGCGGCTCTGGGACAATGCCTCATCTCCTCTTCACCTCCTTTCGCTGTCTCGGTAGCTGGTCCGCGATCGACGCAGTCTCAGACCGGTGGTCGTCTCGCCCACCCTCGCGGCCTTGCCGACACGGCTGGCGTGTCCGGTGTGGACGTATCGTCCTGCCAGCTCCACCACCTACCCGAGGGCCTGGGGGCCCTTACGGTCGCTGCGTCGGTGGCCGTTGCTGCCTCCCGCCCGGGAATCCTTCCTCCTTTCCTCCTCTTCTCCTTCTTGGCCGCTGTCCCTGCGTGTCCGCTCTCGGAAGGTTGCCTCCGGGAGGACACCCCAGTTCCAGGGCGGTCGGGGTCGCTTACCCGTGCACCTTGAACTCAGGTGCGGGTTCATGCATCCGGGGCACACCGTGGTGTACCGGCCGGAATGGTCCTTCCCATGCGCACCAAGCAGATGCGAGTGCGGGAGGACGGTGCCGCCGTGCGGTGGCGTTGCCGAGCCAGGTCCTCGATTGCCTGGTCTGACATTGCCGCTCGCGCTGGCGGTCCTAACAGTGTGTGCCTCGTTCTGGACACTGCCTCCGGTCGAGGTGATCCCGCCCGGCGATCTCCCACCCAGCACGTCCCAAGGAAGGGCCGTGGTCCGCTGTGGATCCCGATAGCACGCGGGGATTGAGCGCGATGCCCTGAGAAGGAGCGTCGGCTCGGAATCGGTCCGGTTTGGGTTTCGGCCAGAGGCTTGGCTTAGTCTGCTTGCACCTACTCGCCACCTGTACGTTTTCCGTATCCCTGTGCGTACATCAATCATCCCTCGCGCAGCCCCTGACTGTCATCACCCACAGGGATAGAAGGTCCTCATATTCTGCGCCCAATCCACCTGCGCCCCAAGGAAACAGGCCATCCACGCCCCCGCGGCCGGGAGTGTCACCCGCCGCCCACGCCACACCCGCCACCCGCGAACCAACCCCACCCCGAATCCCACCTCTCCGTCGCCGCCCGCCTGAACCGCAACCAAATCCAACCGTCACCACGCCAACGGCGGCCGCGCACCGCCTGCCTCATCGAAGGGAATCAGCGGTGATGGGAGTTTCGGACTTCTGAAAGACCCCCGAATCGGGTGACCGCAGCCGAGGCAGCGGCGCTGAAGAAGCGACCGGCGCAAGCGACGCCTGGCAAGAGAAAGACCAGCCACAACACCAGGCCGACGACATGCGAGGGCTGATAAGACCGATCGGAACCAGCGATCACCGCCACGCATACAATGCCGAATATCCATAGGGCGCAAGGGATCGCGAACAACATCCACAGCAAGCCGGGTATCCGGACGATCGGATCGAGATGCCGCTCTGGGAACTGCTCGCGGCGCACTCGCAGGCGTTGCACGGCCCAGCAGCATGCCGCGACTACGAGCCCCACAGGCAGCAGTGGCAAGATCGGTCGCTCGAGGAGCGACGCAAGCTCGGAACGGCTCTGCATGACAACGATCCCGGTGTCTGTGTCATCGGGATCGAGCATCGCCCACACTTCGACAGTCGCCGGATCGACCGAATCGCCGGCGCCGAAGTGGACCGGCTCGGAATGGAACGGGTAGTGCACCCCATCGAGCGTCGCGTAACCATCGAGGTAACACGTCCGGCCCCACTTGTCCACCCGCCCCTCGACCAGGTCGGTCACGACGGCCCGCCTGATCTCCGGGTCGCCGTCGGTGAACCGATGCCATGATGCGTCGCTCCCCTGTATGCCCGCCGCCAGGGCAGCCGAGGCGCTGACCAGCGCGTAGGAGATCAGCAGCGCCAGCCGCCGGTACCGCATCTGCGCCCTGGTCGAGACCAGCTCTCGCCGCTCCTCCGAGAGCATCGCCGTAGCCCTGACCCACCACCAAGCGATCCCTGCGATCCCTATCGTGAACAACGCCGAGGCCGCCAAAGAGGGGAACCGGTACTCGCCGAATCCGATCGAGTACCAGTACAACCCGACGACGCTCTGCAGCGCAAGAGCGGACAACCACAGGGGCACAAGGAGTCGAGGGGTTCCCAAGGCAGGCACTTTCAGTTGTGGGCGGGTGCTCCTGATCCTACCGAGGTGAGGGATCATGCACCGGTCACCGATCCGGAAGGGGCGGCCCGCGAATGGCGAACGATCGGGAGGTCCGCGCGCGACTGCGGCACGCGTACTGGATCGGGGGCGGCAGCGGAGCCGGGAAGTCCACGGTCGCCGCTGCGCTCGCCGACCGATATGGGTTGCGGCTCTACGGCACCGACGAGTCCATGCAGGACCACGCGCGGCGGACCACGCCCGCCGAAGCACCGCACCTCCACGAGTTCATCTCGATGAGCATGGACGAGCGCTGGCTGAACCGCTCACCCGAGATCATGCTGGAGACCTTCCACTGGTTCAGGGGCGAGGGCTTCCACCTCATCGTCGAAGACCTGCTCGCGATGCCCCCGGGGCAGAAGGTCGTCGTCGAAGGGTTCCGGCTCCTGCCCGCGCTCGTCGCGCCGCTGCTCGCCGACCGGAGCCGGGCCGTGTGGCTGCTGCCGACCGCTGACTTCCGAGAGTGGGCGGTCGACAAGCGGGCGAAGGCGACGAACCGGCCGGGGTTCATCTATCAGACCAGCGAACCTGATCGGGCCGCCCGCAACCTCGCCGCGCGCGAGCGGCTCTTCGTCGAGCGGCTCCGCAATGAGACTCGCGGGCTAGGACTGCAGGCGATTACAGTCGACTCGGCCGTGGACGAGAGCGAATCGATCCGGCTCGTGAGCGAGCAGTTCGGGCTTTCCTGAAGCGGCCCAGCCGAACCCCCTTGGAAGGAACCCCATGCCTCAGGTCGTCATCGTCGACATCGACGGGACCGTCGCGCTTCGCCTCGGCGAGAAGCCCCGGTCGCCGTTTCATTTTCACCGGGTCGGCGAGGACGCGCCGAACCCGTCGGTCATCGCCGTCGTCCAGGCGCTGGCCCGGTGCGGGCACAAGATCGTGTTCCTCTCGGGCCGGGACGAGGTGTGCCGCACCGAGACCCTGACTTGGCTCAAACGGCACCTCGGTTTGGCCGACTTCGAGCTGTACATGCGCAAGGCCGGTGACAACCGCCGCGACTCGACCGTCAAACGCGAGCTCTACGAAGCCCACCTGGCGCACCGCGATGTCCTTTGTGTACTCGACGACCGCGACCAGGTCGTGCGCATGTGGCGCGAGGAGCTGGGCCTGACCTGCCTGCAAGTCGCCTACGGCGATTTCTAGCGAGTACATGACCAGGTCGGTGTCGCCGTGGCCCGAGCGGTGCCCTTCGGGCTGGGTCCGCCACACGTAGTGGTCCATCGGGCCGCGCAGGCCGATCGCGCATTCGGGCGGTTCGACGAAGACGCCCATCTCGTCGTGGTCGTCGGTCCCTGCGATCGCGATGCCGTGCAGGCCCGAGCCGACCTCGGTGCGGAGGATCTCGCCGTCGCGTGCGATCGCGGCGTCGCCGTGTTCGGTGTGCGCGGCGGAGTGGGGGAGGGTCCCGGTCATGCGGTCAGCTTGCCAAGCCGCGCCCGGGGAAGCGAGCGAGATTCCCCTCGGGCGGGGATTGCGGGGCGCGCTGGTGGGAATCCGCCGAACGGACCCGATCGCGCCTGATCGCGGGACAATGGGGCCGACCCGCCGCCCGTCGAGCCGGAGGCGCTCAGGAGCGGACTTGTCGATACTTGGGGGGACGCAGATGAACAGTGCACCGTACAGGGAGTCGCCCGGCAACGCGCCGTACGTCATCGTCGGGGGCGGGCTGGCCGCTTCGAAGGCCGCGCAGACCTTGCGCGACGAGGGCTTCGAGGGCGATCTGGTGGTCGTCACGGGGGAGGCGCACCGGCCGTACGAGCGGCCGCCGCTCTCCAAGGACTATCTGCGCGGCGAGGCGAACCGCTCGGCCGTGTTCACCGTCGACGAGAGCTGGTACGCACAGAACGCGGAGGTGCGCACCGGCGAGCCCGCGACCGGGCTCGACACCGCGTTGCGGCGGCTGGCCTTGGCGGACGGGTCCACCATCGACTACAAGAAGCTGCTCATCGCCACCGGCTCCAGTCCCCGCCCGCTGCCGATCCCGGGCGCGGATCTCCAGGGCGTGCACCTGCTGCGCACCGTCGAGCAGTCCGATCTGCTGCACGCCGCGATCAAGGACGCCGAGCACGTCGCGATCGTCGGCGACGGCTGGATCGGCATGGAGGTCGCCGCCTCCGCGCGGCAGCTCGGCCGCGAGGTCACGGTGTTCGGGCTCGGCGCGCAGCCGCTCGAACGGGTCCTCGGCCCGGAGATGGGGCTCGTCTTCGGCCGCCTGCACACCGACCACGGCGTGGAGCTGCTGCGGCGCACCCAGGTCGCGAAGATCCTCGGGGAGGAGGGGCGGGCGGTCGGCGTGGAGACCGATGAGGGGAAGCGCGTCGACGCCGACGTCGTGCTGCTCGCGGTCGGCGCCACGCCCAATACGGGGCTCGCGGTCGAGGCTGGGATCAACTTGCGCCCCAAGGAACTCGGCGGCGGCATCGCGGTCGACGGGACGCTGCGCACGAGCGGTCCGGACGTGTGGGCCGCCGGTGACGTCGCGAGCATCCCGTCCCTCCACTACGGACGCCCGATCCGGGTGGAGCACTGGCAGACCGCGCTCGATTCGGGACCGCACGCCGCGAAGGCGATGCTCGGGGACGAGGCGCCGTACGACAAGCTGCCGTACTTCTTCACCGACCAGTACGACCTGGGCATGGAGTACCTCGGGTTCGTGGCCGGGCCGGACGCCTACGACGAGGTCGTGGTCTCCGGGAGCATCGAGTCGCTGGAGTTCGTGGCGTTCTGGACCAAGGGCGGCCGCGTGCTCGCGGGCATGGCCGTGAACTCCTGGGACCGGACGGCCGAGATCGAGGCGCTCATCCGCGCGGCCGACCCGCCGAGTTCCGAAGCGCTGCAGTCATTCCGCTGAGTCGCGTTCCAGGATCTCCTTGAGGTGCCGGTGGCTCACGGGCGCGCCCTTCTCGGCGGCGCGGCGCACCATCGGGAGCAGCACGGCGCCCATGCCGTGGCCCTCGAAGTCGAGCGTGAACACGACCCTCGAGTGGGCGCCGTCGTCGCGCGGCGAGACGGTGACGGTGGCGTGGGGCCGGATGGCGCCTTCGACGCCTTCGGCGGCCCAGTGCCGAGGCGGGTCGTCGGCGGTGATCCGCTGGAGCGTGGTGCGCTCGGCGCCCACGAAGCGGCGGACGGTCATGAACTCCTCGTCGTCGAGGATCTGGACGCGGATGACGTCGCGCTGCCATTCGGGGAAGCGGGTCGGATCGGTGGCGTAGGCGAACACGACGTCGGGGGGCCTGTCGATGTCGATCGTCGAGATCAGCGGGGCCATGATGCGTTCCTCGTCGTTGCAGGGCCGGTTGCTCCCTCCAGCGTCTCACCGATCGGGGCGGGTGTCGCCCCTCCGGCGGTGGATTAGGCCGCACCTGGGCGGGCATCCTCTGACGCGGCGGCACGAGCGGCCGCCGAACGATTGGAGGAGGAGAACGATGGCCAGGCTTCCCATGCGCAGGGGCGCGATCGAGCGCTCCGATCCGATGTCCGTTCTCGATGATTTCGCCGGGTACATGAACCGGATGATGGGCCCGTACTTCCCGTCCGCGGACGTGGGCGATCAGGCGTGGACACCGCTGGTGGACATGTCGGAGAACGACAAGGAGTACCACATCGACATCGAGGCGCCCGGTGTCAAGCGGGAGGATCTCTCGATCGACATCGAGGGCCAGCAGCTCTCGGTGAGCGGCAAGTACAGCAGCGAGGACCACCACGAGGGCAACGACGTGCGCCGTTCGAGCCGGCGCAGCGGCCAGTTCGAGTACACGGTGCGCCTGCCGCACGCCGTGGACGCGGACAAGTCGAGCGCCGAGCTCAAGGACGGGGTGCTGTGCATCGCGATCCCGAAGAAGGAGTCCGCGGAGCAGAAGCGCATCACGATCAAGTAGCGCTTGCTCGACCGGGGCCGCCCGCCAGGGCGGCCCGGCCGCGGTGCGTCTAGCCGATCGCGTGCTCGTCGATGGCGGCGAGTTCCCCGTCGGAGAAGTCGAGGTTCCCGAGCGCGCCGATGTTGTCCTCCAGCTGCTCGACGCTGCTGGCGCCGATGATGACGCTGGTCATGCGCTCGTCGCGCAGCGCCCAGGCGAGGGCCATCTGGGCGAGGGACTGGCCGCGTCCGGCGGCGATGTCGTTGAGGGCGCGCACGCGCGCCATCTTGGTCTCCTCCAAGGCGTCCTCGTTGAGGAAGACGCTGGTGCGCACGCGCGAGTCCTCGGGGATGCCCCCCAGGTAGCGGTCCGTGAGGAGGCCTTGCGCCAGGGGGCTGAACACGATGCAGCCCGCGCCGACCTCCTCAAGGGCGTCGAGGAGGCCGTCGCGTTCGGTCCAGCGGTTGAACATCGAGTAGGACGGCTGGTCGATCAGGAGCGGCGTGCCGAGGTCCTTCAGGATCGCGGCGGCCCGGCGCACCTGTTCGGCGTTGTAGTTCGAGATGCCCGCGTACAGCGCCTTGCCCGAGCGCACGATCGCGTCGAGCGCGCCCATGGTCTCCTCGAGCGGGGTCTCCGGGTCGGGCCGGTGGTGGTAGAACACGTCCACGTAGTCGACGCCCATGCGCCGCAGGGACTGGTCGAGCGAGGAGACCAGGTACTTGCGCGAGCCCCAGTCGCCGTAGGGGCCGTTCCACATGTGGTACCCGGCCTTGGAGGAGATGACGAGCTCGTCGCGGTAGGGCCCCAGGTCCTCGGCGAGGACGCGGCCGAAGTTCTCCTCGGCGCTTCCGGCCGGCGGGCCGTAGTTGTTGGCGAGGTCGAAGTGGGTGACGCCGAGGTCGAAGGCGCGGCGGATGATCGCCCGCTGGGTCTCCAGGGGCCGGGTGTGGCCGAAGTTCTGCCACAGGCCGAGGGAGATCGCGGGGAGTTTCAGGCCGCTGCGTCCGGAGCGGCGGTACTGCATGGTCTTCTCGTAGCGGTCGTCCGCGGGAAGGTAGGTCACGAGTGCAGCCTATCCGGAGGGGCAAGCGTTGTCACTGCCCTCGGTGACGCTTGCGAGCCGCAGATTCACCAGGCGAACGGCAGGTGAACGACCGGCCGTGGCCGCAGGGCGCGCTAGGCGTGCGGGTCGAACTTGTAGCCGAGGCCGCGCACCGTCACGAGGTGGCGGGGCTTGCCCGGCTCGGGCTCGATCTTGGAGCGCAGGCGCTTGACGTGCACGTCGAGGGTCTTGGTGTCGCCCACGTAGTTCGCGCCCCAGACGCGGTCGATGAGCTGGCCGCGGGTGAGCACGCGACCGGCGTTGCGCAGCAGCATCTCCAGCAGCTCGAACTCCTTGAGCGGCAGCTGCACGTCGGCGCTGTTCACCGTGACGGTGTGGCGGTCGACGTCCATGCGCACCGGCCCGGCCTCCAGGACGGTGACGATCGGGTCGTCGGGCTCGGCCGAGCGGCGCAGCACCGCGCGGATGCGGGCCACGAGCTCGCGGGAGGAGTAGGGCTTGGTGATGTAGTCGTCCGCGCCCAGCTCCAGACCCACCACTTTGTCCACTTCGGAGTCGCGGGCGGTGACCATGATGATCGGCACGTTCGAGTTCGCCCGCAGCTCACGGCAGACCTCGGTGCCGGACTTCTCCGGCAGCATCAGGTCGAGCAGGACGACGTCGGCCCCGGCGCGCTCGTACTCCTTGATGGCGGCGTCGCCGTCGGCGGCGACGGCCACCTCGAAGCCCTCCTTGCGGAGCATGTAGGAGAGGGCATCGGAGAACGATTCCTCGTCTTCAACTACGAGCACGCGGGTCACGAGTGAACCTTTCTACAGGCCGGCTTGCTGGGTTGTTCCGATTGCATCCGATTCCGGTGCCGCGGCGTCGGACGGAAGGGAACGAGCAGGCAACATCAAGGTAAACACTGATCCGGCTTCGGGCATACTGGACACTTCGACTCTACCCCCGTGATTGACCGCCACGTGCTTGACGATCGCCAGGCCGAGGCCGGTGCCGCCGGTCGAGCGCGACCGCGCCGCGTCCACCCGGTAGAACCGCTCGAAGATCCGGTCGAGCTCCTCGGCGGGAATGCCGATCCCCTGGTCGCGCACGGCGATGCACACCATCTGGACCCCCGCCAGATGCCCGGTCGGGGAGGTGATCGAGGTGGAGACCTCGACAGTGGTGTCCTCAGGTGAATAGGAGATGGCGTTGCCGACGAGGTTCTTCACCGCGGTCACGAGTTGGGACTCCGAACCGAGCACCTCCGCGCCGCGCACGCCCGAACAGGTGAGCTCGATGCCCTTCTCCTCGGCCGCTATCCGCGTCTGGTCGAAGGCCTCGGCGATGATCCGGTCGACCTCGACGGGCTCGGGGTCCGGCAGCTTCTCCGCACCCTGCAGCCGCGAGAGCTCCAGCAGGTCGGTGACCAGGTGGTTCATGCGCTTCGACTCGGACTGGATCCGCGCGGCGAACCGCGCCGACGCGTCGGGGTCCTCCGCGGCGTCCTTGAGCGCCTCGGCCAGGATCTGCATCGCGCCGACCGGGGTCTTCAGCTCGTGGCTGATGTTCGCCACGAAGTCGCGGCGCACCCGCTCGACCCGGTGCAGCTCGGAGATGTCCTGGAACTCGGCCACGGACACGCCGTCGGGCAGCGGCGTGATCCGCACGCTCACCGCGCTCGGCTCGCCCATGACCTGCTTGGGGACCTCGATCTCGGCGTCCCGGTAGCGGCCGGAGCGACGGGCCTGCGCGAGCAGCGCCCGCAGCGTCAGCGAGATGATCTCGTGGTCGTCCACCAGGCCCAGGTCGCGGGCGGCCCGGTTGGTGTAGAGGACGCGGTTGTGGTCGTCGACCAGGCACACGCCGGTGCGCAGCAGGTCGGTCGCGGCCTCCCACGGGCGGGAGTCGGCGACGGCGGCGGTGCGGACATCGGGGCGGGGGGTGCCGCGCTGCCGGGTGCGCAGGAGCGCTGCGGCGGCGGCGCCGAAAGCGGCTCCCGCGGCCAGGCCGGTGAGGACGCGACCTGCGCTCTTGCGCAGGCCCGCGAGCGGCGGCGAATCATGGTGGGCCACGACCCCAGCGTAAGCGCGAAACAGCCCGGCGTCGAACGCCGGGCCGCAACGCATGTCACCTTCTGTTAACCCAGAGTGCGCATCCGGGCTATTTCTTGCCCTGCGCGGCCACCGCGGCGGCGGCCTCGGCGGCGGCCTCGGGGTCGAGGTACTCGCCGCCGGTCACGGTGGGCTTGAGCGTGGCCTCGTCCAGCTCGTAGCGCAGCGGCATCCCGGTGGGGATGTTCAGCTTGACGACGGCCTCGTCGGACATGCCGTCGAGGTGCTTCACGAGCGCGCGCAGCGAGTTGCCGTGCGCTGCGACGAGCACGGTCTTCCCGGCCTTGAGGTCGGGAACGATCCCGTCGTACCAGTAGGGGAGCATCCGCTCGAGGACGTCCTTCAGGCACTCGGTGGCCGGCAGGATCTCGGGGGCGAGGTCCGCGTAACGGGCGTCGCCGTCCTGCGAGAACTCGGAGCCCGCCTCGATCGCGGGCGGCGGCACGTCGTACGAGCGGCGCCAGGTCATGAACTGCTCCTCGCCGTACTCGGTGAGCGTCGCGGCCTTGTCCTTGCCCTGCAGTGCGCCGTAGTGGCGCTCGTTCAGGCGCCAGGAGCGCTTGACGGGGATCCAGGAGCGGCCGGCCTCGGCCAGCGCCAGCTCGGAGGTGTTGATGGCGCGGCGCAGCAGCGAGGTGTGCACGACGTCCGGCAGCAGGTCGGCTTCGGCGAGCAGCCGCCCGCCGCGGCGGGCCTCGTCCTCGCCCGAGGCCGACAGCCTCACGTCGACCCAGCCGGTGAACAGGTTCTTGGCGTTCCATTCGCTTTCGCCGTGGCGAAGCAGCACGAGAGTAGCGGTCATACCCCTATCCTGCCGTCTCGCCCGCTGCCCTGCCGCCCGGTCAAGCCACAGGTGTGGCCGAGGTCGCCTCCTCACGGGCGGTCGTCCCCGCCGGTGAGGAGCGCGGGCCGGCTCGAACCAGGCGGAAACCGGGCGCGAACCGCTCGGCCCGCGACCGCGTACGCAGGTCGTTCGCGTTGTGCCGGTTCGTGATGGATGGTCCACGTCATGGGACGGTGTGCCATATCTGCAACTGCACCTTGTGGACGACCGAAGGTGCCGATAGCGTCTGGTCAGCGCGCGGTCACAGGCGCCAACCGAGATGACCGCGCGCCGTGAATCACCCTGCCCTGGAAGGAGTCCGAATGAACAGGGGACCTCGGTCCACTCTAACCCTCGCGCTGCGCCGGATCGGAGCGACGGCCGCACTGGCCGTGCTCGTGGCGGGCGGCATGGCCGCGCTGCCGTCCACGGCGAGCGCCGGGGGCGTGTTCTACACGATGACCTGCGACGACTGGTGGTCGGGCGTGTCGACCACGAACGGCGACGACTACGGCGAGACGGTGCGGTGGCGTTCGCGTTTCACCACGTGCGGCTCGCACTACGCCTGGGTCAACGTCTACTACGCCAACTCCAGCGGCGGGGGGAGCACCGGCAAACGCCAGTCCTCCAGCCAGGCGACGGTGGGCAATCCGGTGACGCTGCGGTACTACCGCAACGGCGTCTACAAGTCCTGGCATTCGGGCTGCGGCTCGGGCTGCCACACCGAGATGTCCTATGCCTGACCTTCGCGGTCGCCTGGGCCGGGCCGCTCTCGGCGTCCCGGCCCTGCTCGCGGCGGCGCTGTCGGCCGCCTGCGCCGAGCCTCCCGAACCGATCGACCGCGCGACCGCCGAGGCCGTGCTCGCCGACAACATGGCGTCGGCCGACCAGGTGCAGCAGGCCATGGAGCGGGTCGCGACGCTCTGCGTCGAGAACCGGGGCTTCGCCGTGCACCCCCTCGCGGTCGAGTACGAAGCGTCCCCGGGCCTCGACGACCTGCTCGGCCCGTGGGTCTACTCCGAGCCCGACCTCGCCCTGCCGCCCGAGGAGATCTACGGCATCCGGGTCGACGACCCCGCCATCACGCTCGTCTACGAGGGCGCGGACGGCGAGGACGTCTACACTGAACCGGACCCGTTCTCCGATCTGCCGCGAGCGGACCAGGACGCCTACTACGAGGCGTACTACGGCTCGCCGGGCATGGAGGCCGAGACCGTGCTGCTGCCCGACGTGGGCGAATCCGAGCGCGCCGGGGGCGGGTGCATGCGCGAAGCGGAGGACGCCCTCGCCGAGGGCGCCTACCCGGACTACCTCAACCACGCCGGGCTCGCGGGCGCCCGCGGCAGCACCGGCTGGGAGCGCGACGACCGGGTCGCCGAGGCCCTGACGGCCTGGGCCGACTGCATGGACGAGCGCGGCCACGACTACGGCGAGCCGATCCAGCTGCGCGGCGCACTGTTCAGCAGGGCCGGGGACCTCAAGGCCGCCTGGCAGATCGAGCATTCGATGTCCCTTGAGGAGGCCGAGGCGAGGTTGGCCGAGGAGGTGCTGGCGACCGCCGGGGACGACGCCGCGTGCCATGCCGAGTCGCGGCTGCAGGAGGTGCGGGAGGACGTGTTCTGGGAGTACCTGATCGCCTACGTGAGCGGCCACGAGGAGGAGTTCTACTCGTTCCACCGGCGCGCCGAGGACATGCAGGCGCGCGCCCAGGAGATCCTGGCCGACGGGCGCCTGTGATCCTCAGTCGCGCGGGCGGAGGTGCTCGAACGCCTCGAGGTTCTTCGTGGACTCGCCGTGGGCGAGGCGCCAGGCCCATTCCGCTTCGATGGAGGTCCTGAAACCCAGTTCGAGGATCATGTTGAAGCTCTCGTCGGCCGCTTCGAGGACCTGGCCGAGGACGCGGTCGAGCTCCTCCGCGTCGATCGAGGCGTGCGGGAGGCGGCCGACGAGGTGGATGTCCTCGTTCTCGTCGGTCGCGAACGCCACCGCGTACAGCTTCCCGTTGCGGCGCAAGAGCTCTGCCCAGACCGACTCCCGGTCCTCCTCGGGCCTGCGCGCCACGAACGCCTCCACGCGCAGGGCATGGTCCTCGACGACCAGGACGCACGCGATCGCGAGCTTGCGCCGGCCGGGGAGCGTGACGACCGCCGAGCGGGGGCCGTCCTGCCGGTAGTCGGCGCCGATCTCGTCAAGGGCCGCGGTGAGTTGCTCGATCACCGGTTCAGGGTATCCACCGAAGGGACCCAGGCTCTTCATGCCTGGTGGAGATCGGGGCGGTGAACCGAATCGCACAGGTCGCGTTCGCGCATCGGGACGGTGCCACCGGGCAGGTCGAGCGAATACGCCGCTGCGGGGCCGGGTGTACGCCGAGGCGAAGGCGGCCGGGATTGGCTCGCAGCCGGCACGACACGCGGTCAAGGAAGTCCGTGACGCCTCCGCGGTCGTCGATGCCCAACGCAAGGCCGGTCTGCTGCGCGGGCACGCGCGGCGAAGGCGATGTCGAAGCCGGTTGCCTTCAAACCCGTTGCGGCGCAGGCGTTCGACGACCGGTGCCTGTCACGGGTCGTCAGCGCCCGGGCGGTTTCGATCCGGACCGTCTACATCTGACGGTGTGAGCTTCCAGGGGATGAGCCTTGAGCGGCGAACCTCCGGATGCATCCGGAGGTCACTTGACGGTGATCGCCTGGGAGCGGGCGAGGAGCGCGCGCCGGTAGGCGCCGCTGAGCCCTTCGGCGGTGGACTGCCAGGAGAAGCGCGCGGCGTGGGCGCGGGCGCCGGCGGCGAGGCGTTCGCGCAGGGCGCCGTCGCCCATGAGGCGGCCGAGCGCGTCGGCCCAGTCGTCGGAGGAGTGGGAGTCGACGAGGAGCCCGGAGGCGTCCTCGCTGACGGCGGTGGTCAGGCCGCCCACCCGGGCCGCGAGGACCGGGGTGCCCGCGGCTTGGGCCTCGAGGGCGACGAGGCCGAACGATTCGTTGTAGCTGGGCACGGCGACGGCGTCGGCGGCCCGGTAGACCTGGGCGAGCGCCTCGCCCGAGCGCGGGGTGCGCCATTGGACCCGGTCGGCGAGGCCGAGTTCCCCGGCGAGTTTGGGGAGCCAGTACAGGTCGGTGTTGGAGGGCCCGCCGACGAAGACCGGGACGATGCGCTCGGCGAGCGGCGGATCGGTCTCCCGCAGCCGCGCGAGGCCGCGCAGCAGCACGTCGGGGGCCTTAGCGGGCTGGATGCGGCCGACGAACGCGACGACGAGGGCGTCCTGCGGCAGGCCGAGCGCCCGGCGGGCCTCGTACCGGTCGCCGGGTCGGAAGACGCCGAGGTCGACGCCGGGGTGGATGACCTCGACGCGGCGCTCGTCGGCGCCGTAGTAGCGGTGCAGCTCTGCGGCTTCGGCGGCCGTGTTGGCGATGAGGAGGTCCGCTTCGGTGGTGATCTGCTCCTCGCCGACGACGCGGCCGATCGGCTCGGGCGAGTCGCCTTCGGCGAGTTGCGCGTTCTTCACCTTGGCGAGGGTGTGGAAGGTCTGGACGAGCGGCACGCCCCACCGGTCGGCGGCGACCCACGCGGCCTGGCCGGAGAGCCAGTAGTGGGCGTGGATGAGGTCGTAGTGCCCGGGCCGGTTGCGGGCCTCGGCGCGGAGGAGGCCGCCGGTGAACGCGCACAGCTGCGTCGGGAGGTCGTTCTTCGACAGGCCCTCGAAGGGCCCGGCGGGCAGGTGGTGGACGAGGACGCCGGGGGCGGCTTCGACGGTGGGGGGCTCCTCGGAGCTGGTGGCGCGGGTGAAGACCTCGACTTCGACGCCGGAGCGGGCGAGTTCGCGGGCGGTGTTGAGGACGTAGACGTTCATGCCGCCCGCGTCGCCCGTGCCGGGCTGCGCGAGCGGCGAGGTGTGCACCGAGACCATCGCCACGCGACGGACGTTCTGCTTTCGGCATCGTGCCCTGAAGGCCGGCGTACGCCGCTGCTGCATGTGGTCGTCCTCTCCCACGGGGCCCGGTGAAAGCCCGCTCGCCACTCTTGGCGACGCTCGCGAGCCGTGAATCGGCCCTGCTCGTCCCCTGAAGCAACGCGCAAAACCCTCGCAATCCTTCCGTGTCCGGGTGTTCATGCACAACCGCCGCAACCGTGAGAGTGATGAACTCCGCATTTCGTCAAGCCGTTTCGCGACATGACGGTCGAGACCGCCTGATCGCACCAGCAGGGGTGAAGTTGGAATTTCCCTCGCGACACGGCCGGGAATGAGCCTCAAATCCGGGCAAGTCGTCCATGATGGGGAGACTTGTCATCACAGGGGGGAGACAACACCATGAGCACTGCTACCGTGCCGGCCGCAAGGCAGCCCACGATGTCACCGGTGTCCAAGTTCGGTGCCACGCATTCACTGCGGCGCCTGCCCGTCCAGGAGCGTTCGGCCGCGCGCGTGCGCCGGATGCTCGACGCCGCCGCGGACCTGATCGAAGAGGTCGGCTACGACCGGCTCTCGACCACCGCCATCGCCCAGCGCGCCGACGTCGCCATCGGCTCGGTCTACCAGTTCTTCGGGGACAAGCGCTCGCTCGCCGAAGCGCTCAGCCAGCGCTACATCGACCTGTACTTCGAGCGCCTCGCCGCCCGCTTCGACGCCGAGCCGCCCGCCGACTGGCGCGGCGGGGTCGAAGCCGCGATCGACGAGTACGTGCAGATGTACCGGACCGCGCCCGGCTTCCGCGTGCTCCACCTGGCCGACGCCATCGACCCGGGCCGGGCCGACGCCGTCACCACCGGCGGCGACGTGATCGCCGACCAGATCCTCGCCGGGCTCGCCCAGCGCTTCGGCATCGGCGGCGACGACGAGCTCAACAAGACCGTCACCGTCGCCGTCGAGACCGGGCAGGCCCTGGTCCGCCTCGCGTTCCGCCGCGACCCGGAAGGCTGCTCCGCGTCGATCGCCGAAGCCGCCGACGTCGTCTGCGACTACCTCGGCCGCCGCCTGCCGTAAGAGGGGTCCCAGGCCACTCAAACGACCGCGCCGGGGCATGCGACCGCACCGGGCCGACTAGTCTCGTAGTCGACCCGGTGCGGTCTCTGACTTTCGAGGAGCAGCATGGCGAACACCCTTGGCGACATCCAGACGGTGCTGCGGATCCGCCCGTTCAGACGCCTGTGGACCGTCCTCGGACTGGCCTCCTTCGGCGACTGGCTGGCCATCTTCGCCACCGCCGGTTTCGCCCAGTCCCTGTTCGACGACCCCGCGGCCAAGGGCGCGGCCTTCTCGGCCACCATCGTGCTGCGACTCCTGCCCTCCCTGGTGCTCGGCCCCGTCGCCGGCGTCTTCGCCGACCGCTTCGACCGGCGCAAGACCATGGCCGCCTGCGACACCGCCCGCTTCCTCCTCATCGCCTCCGTCCCGACGGTCTACCTCATCACCGACAACACCGCCGTCACCGTCGCCTGGCTCGCCATCGCCCAGCTCTGCATCGAAGGCGCGGTCCTCATCTGGTCGCCCGCCAAGGAAGCGGCCGTCCCCAACCTGCTCCCGCCCGAGAAGTACGAGGCCGCCAACCAGCTCAGCCTCGCCACCACCTACGGCATCGCCCCGCCCCTCGCCTTCGCCGTCCTCGCCGTCCTCGAACGCGGCTCCGCGGTCTGGTCGAACCTCGGCACCTGGGCCGAACCGATGGTCATCGCGCTCTACCTCACCGCCGCGATGTTCGCGATCCTCGCCGTCACCGTCTACTTCTTCATCCCGCAGATCTCCGGCCGCATCGGCCGGGCCGCCGCCAAGACCTCCAGCGTCTGGCACGACTTCGTCGAAGGCTGGTCCTACCTGCGCACCTCCGAGCGCGTCCGCGGCCTCATCGTCGGCATGCTCGGCGCGTTCAGCGGCGCCGGCATCCTCATCGGCGTCGGCACCGTCTACGCCACCACGCTCGACGCGGGCGAAGCCGCGTTCTACACCCTCGCCGTGTTCCTCTTCCTCGGCCTCGGCTGCGGCATCGCCTTCGGCCCCAAACTCATCGGCGAGCTCTCGCGCCTGCGCTGGTTCGGCATGAGCATCGTCCTCGCGGGCAGCGGCCTCGCACTCGACGCCGTCGCCCCGCACATCGTGTTCTCCCTCATCGGGTCCGTCGTCATCGGCCTCGGCGCCGGCATGGCCTTCCTCGCCGGGATCACCCTCCTCCAACGCGAGACCGAAGACGAGATCCGCGGCCGCATGTTCGCGTTCATCGCCGTCTCCGCCCGCGTCATCCTCATGGTCTCGATGACCGTCGCCGCGCCCCTCGCGGGCTGGCAGGCCGCCCGGCAACTGGACCTCGGCTTCACCGAGATCCAGATCTCGATGAGCCGCATCCTCCTGTTCGTCGCCGCCGCCCTCGTCGCCTGGCTCGGCGTCACCGCCTTCCGATCCATGGACGACAAGCCCGGCGTCCCCGTCTTCGCCGACCTCTGGTCCTCCCTGCGCGGCCGCCCGCTCACCGCCCCCGACCCGGTCGCGGGCAACGGCTTCTTCGTCGTCTTCGAAGGCGGCGAAGGCGCCGGGAAATCCACGCAGGCCGTGAAACTCGCCGCCTGGCTGAAACTCCGCGGCTACGAAGCCGTCCTCACCCGCGAACCGGGCGCCACCGACATCGGCGCGCGCATCCGCTCCCTCGTCCTCGACGCTCCCTCCCAAGACCGTGGCGGCGACTCCGCACCCGCACCCCGCGCCGAAGCGCTCCTCTTCGCCGCCGACCGCGCCCAGCACGTCGACAAGGTCATCCGCCCCGCCCTCGAACGCGGCGCCGTCGTCGTCTCCGACCGCTACATCGACTCCTCCATCGCCTACCAGGGCTCCGGACGCGCCCTCGGCAAAGACGAGATCGCCTGGGTCTCCGCCTGGGCCACCGGCGGACTCAAACCCGACCTCACCGTCCTCCTCGACGTCGACCCCGTCAACGGCCTCCACCGCGCCAAAGCCGGCGGCGCCGGCGACCGGCTCGAACAGGAGCAGCTCGACTACCACGAGAGGGTCCGCGAGACGTTCCTCCAGCTCGCCGCCGCCGAACCCCGCCGGTACCTCGTCATCGAAGCGGGCGGCACCCCCGACGAGATCGCCGCCACCGTGCGCGACACCGTCGCCGAACGCCTCGACATCCGCGCCCAGACCGCCCGCACCGAAACCGGCTGGCCCGGCCTCGACAGCGCCAAGGACGCCACCGGCAACGGCGACGACCCCACCGACTCGACCACCGCCGCCAAGGACTACGGCTGGGACACCGTCGCCGAGGAGGCCGGACGGCCGTGAGCGTTTTCGACGAGCTCGTCGGGCAGGACGAGGCCCAGCGGGTCCTCGCCGAGGCCGCGGGCGGCCTCGGCATGACCCACGCCTGGCTCTTCACCGGCCCGCCCGGCTCCGGCCGCTCCACCGCCGCCGTCGCCTTCGCCGCCGCACTCCAATGCGACGCAGGCGGATGCGGCGAGTGCCACACCTGCCGCACCGTGCTCGGCGGCACCCACGCCGACGTCACCCGGGTCATCCCCGAAGGCCTGACGCTCGGCGTCGACCAAGTGCGCCGCCTCATCCTCGAGGCCAGCCGCGCCCCCACGGCGGGGCGCTGGCAGATCCTCATCGTCGAGGACGCCGACCGCTTGACCGAGGCGGCCGCGAACGCGCTGCTGAAAGCCGTCGAGGAACCGCCGGAGCGGACCGTGTTCCTGCTGTGCGCGCCGTCCACGAACCCGGCCGAGATCTCCGTGACGATCCGCTCCCGCTGCCGCGTCATGGGCCTGCGGCAGCCGCCCGCCGGGGCGATCAGTGACCTGCTCGTGCACCGCGACGGCCTGCCACGGCGAGAGGCCGAACTCTATGCCGCTGCGGCGCAAGGGCACGTCGGCCGGGCGCGGCGGCTCGCCACCGACGCCGAAGCGCGGGCGAAACGCCATGACGTGCTGCAGATCCCGCGCCGCCTGACCGGCCTCGGGGCGTGCTTCACGGCGGCGGTCGAACTGATCGAGGCGGCCGAAGCCGAGGCGTCGGGCGTGTACACCGAGCGGTCGGCGGCCGAGAAGGAAGCGCTGGAGACCGCGCTCGGCAAGGGCGGCACCGGGAAGGGCGCGTCGAAGGCGGCGCGCGGCTCGGCGGCGGCCCTGAAAGAGCTTGAGAGGCGCCAGAAGACGCGTGACACGCGGGCGCAGCGCGACTCGCTCGACCGGGCGCTCGTCGACCTGGCGGCGTTCTACCGGGACGCGCTCGCGGCGGGCTTCGGGGCGCGGGTCGACCCGATCCACATCGACATGGCGGACACGACGAGAGCGGCGGCCGCGAAGCTCAGCGCCGAGTCGCTGCTGCGCAGGATCGACGCGATCCTGGAGTGCCGCAAGGCGATCGAAGCGAACGTCCGCCCGCGCATCGCGGTCGAGGCGATGATGACGAGGCTCTGGCAGAGCTAGCGCCCGGGAGCGCCCGGCTTGTCAATGCGTCCACAAGTGCTGGATGAACGCGTCCTGCGCCTTCGGGATCGTGCCCGTCCGCCGCCAGCGGTACCACGCCCGCTCCTCGACCACCCGCACGCAGAAGTCCCCGTCGATCTCGAATGCCTCTGAGATGCAGCGGAAGTCGTCCCTGTAGATCCCGTCCGTCCAGTACCAGACCCGCCGTCCGATCAGCCCCGGCACGTCCGACGCCGGGTACGGCCGCCGGATCGGCGGCGAGTCCGGGTCGGACAACCGCTCGATCAGGTAGCCCGGTCGCGGCGAGCCCGTGCCGGGTTCGGGCTGCTGCACGTACACGTCCTCGGCCGGCACGAGGCTCGCGTACGCGTCCCCGTCGCCGTCCACCGCCCGGTAGTAGTCCGCCTCGGATATCAAGGGCACCAGCAGCATCCCGTCGCGCATGAACGGGTCGTCGGCGCGCAGGTCGAACTGCCATCCGCAGCCCGCCGCGCCCGTGATCACCCGCGAGGAGTGCAGGTCGAACGCCCTGGTCGCGGGCACCGGGACCAGCGCCGGAGGCGGCTCGGGAACGCTGAATGCGTTGTCGGACATGCCCAAAGGGAACTCCAGACCTCGTGTGGCGCGCTGTTGCCAGGGTGACCGGAGGAAAGCATAGGGGGTTGGCACACTCTGGGGATTCACGGCCCTCGCGGGGATCGTAGAGTTCTCTTCATCAAGCACGGAACACTTCTCGACTAAGGATGGAAGAGCTATGAGCGAGTACGACGAAGCCGCGGTGGACGAGACCGTCGAAGAGGACTACACCGCCGAGGAGGAGACCTACACCGACGAGGCCGCCACCGAGGACTACACCGCTGAGGAAGACCTCTACGCCGAGGACGACTCCTCCGTCTCCACGGTCACCGAGAGCTTCGACATCGACGGCGACGGCTACGCCGACGACACCATGACCGTCGACGGCGTCACCATGATCGACACCGACGGCGACGGCGTCGCCGAGGGCGTGGCCGTGGACTACGACGGCGACGGCATCTCCGACGAGCTGTCGGTGGACGCCGACGGCAACGGCACCATCGAGTCCTTCGCTTCGGACACCGACGGCGACGGCATGCTCGACACCTTCGAGTCGGACACCGACGGCGACGGCATCACCGACCAGGTCTCGGTCGACACCAACGCCGACGGCTACATCGACTCGGTCGCCACCGACTCGAACGGCGACGGCTACGCCGACACCGTGGCCACCGACTACAACAACGACGGCCTGGTCGACGAGATCTCGGTCGACTCGAACGCGGACGGCACCGCCGACACCGTGCTCGTCGACTCCGACGAGGACGGCTTCCTCGACACCGCCTACACCGAGGCCGTGCCGGAGGGCGACTCCTTCCAGTCGCAGACCGGTCAGGTCATCTAACAACCGAGCGTTCCGATGCCTGGACACCCCTAGGCTCGCTCGCCCTCATAGCGAAGGCCGGATGCCACCGCATCCGGCCTCTTCGCGTTCCCCGGTCCGGGCGGTCTCAGCCGGTGGTGCCGCGCAGGAGCGCCATCGCCTCGGCGCGGGTGCGCGCGTCGGACTGCATGAGGCCGCGCACCGCCGACGTGACGGTCGTCGACCCCTGCTTCCTGATGCCGCGCATGGACATGCAGGTGTGCTCGCATTCGACGACGACGATGACGCCGCTCGCCTCGAGGGAGGCGAACAGCTGGTCGGCGATCTGGCTGGTGAACCGCTCCTGCACCTGCGGGCGGCGCGCGTACACCTCGACGAGCCGGGCGAGCTTGGAGAGGCCGACGATCTTCCCGGCCGGGCCGGGGATGTAGCCGACGTGGGCGACGCCGGTGAACGGCAGCAGGTGGTGCTCGCAGAAGGACTGCACGTCGATGTCGCGCACGAGCACGAGCTCGTTGTGGTTCTCGTCGAAGGAGGTCTTGAGGACTTCGGCGGGGTCGACGCGGAGGCCGGCGAAGAGTTCGGCGTAGGCGCGGGCGACGCGGCGGGGGGTCTCCTGGAGGCCGGGGCGGTCGGGGTCGTCGCCGATCGCCGTCAGGATCTCTCTGACGGCGGCTTCGATGCGCCCCAGGTCCACCGCGTCTTCGACGGGGCTGCCGTTGATGCGGCCGTCGATGAGTCGGGCGGCCAGGTTGTCGAGTTCAGCCATCGCACAAGCTTACGGGTTTCCGCCGACATCCCCAGTGGGCTTCGCCACCAGGTGGACACGGTAACGGGCCTCCCGACCAGGTCGGAAGGCCCGTGAACGATGTCACTGCCGGTTCACGCCTGCGGGGTCTGCCCCTCGGTGCCCGGTCCGACCTCGATGCCCTCTTCGGGGCCCTCGGCGGGCTTGGAGCCGTTCGGGGTCGAGACGGGCGGTTCGCCGAGCTTGCGGGAGGCGGTGCCGTTGAACGGGGACATCGGCGGGCGCTTGACCACGCGGGTCGCGATCCGCTCGAGGTCGTCCTGGTTCAGCGTCTCCTTCTCGAGCAGCTCGACGACCATCTGGTCGAGGACGTCGCGGTACTCGGTGACGATCGCGTACGCCTCGTCGTGGGCGATCTCGATGAGCGCCCGGATCTCGGCGTCGACGGTGGCGGCGACGTCGTCGGAGTAGTCGCGCTGGTGGCCGTAGTCCTTGCCGAGGAACGGCTCGGAGCCCGAGGTGCCGTATTTGATGGCGCCGAGCTTGGCGGACATGCCGTATTCGGTGACCATGGCGCGGGCGACCTTGGTGGCCTTCTCGATGTCGTTCGAGGCGCCGGTGGTCGGGTCGTGGTAGACGAGCTCCTCGGCGGCGCGGCCGCCGAGCGCGTAGGCGAGCGTGTCGATCATCTCGGAGCGCGTCTGCGTGTACTTGTCCTCGGTGGGCAGCACGAGCGTGTGGCCGAGCGAGCGGCCGCGCGGCAGGATCGTGAGCTTGTGGACGGGCGCGGCGTGCGGCAGCGCGTGGGCGACGAGCGCGTGGCCGGCCTCGTGGTAGGCGGTCATCTTCTTCTCGGCGTCGCCCATGACGCGGCCCTTGCGTTCCGGTCCGGCGATGACGCGGTCGATGGCCTCTTCGAGGGCTTCGGCCGAGATCGCCTTCTGGTTGTGGCGGGCGGTCAGGAGCGCGGCCTCGTTGATGACGTTCTCGAGGTCGGCGCCGGAGAAGCCCGGCGTGCGGCGTGCGATGGTCTCGAACTCGACGTTCGGGACGAACGGCTTGCCCTTGGCGTGGACCGACAGGATCGCCTGGCGCCCTTCCTTGTCGGGGGCGTCGACGGGGATCTGGCGGTCGAAGCGGCCGGGCCGCAGCAGGGCCGGGTCGAGGATGTCGGGGCGGTTCGTCGCGGCGATGAGGATGACGCCGCCGCGCGTGTCGAAGCCGTCCATCTCGACGAGCAGCTGGTTGAGGGTCTGCTCGCGCTCGTCGTGGCCGCCGCCCATGCCGGCGCCGCGGTGGCGGCCGACGGCGTCGATCTCGTCGACGAACACGATCGCGGGTGCGTTCTCCTTGGCCTGGGTGAACAGGTCGCGGACGCGGCTGGCGCCGACGCCGACGAACATCTCCACGAAGTCGGAGCCGGAGATCGAGTAGAACGGGACGCCGGCCTCGCCGGCGACGGCGCGCGCGAGGAGGGTCTTGCCGGTGCCGGGGGGACCGAACAGGAGGACGCCCTTGGGGATCTTCGCGCCGAGCTCCTGGTACTTCTTCGGGTCCTCGAGGAAGTCCTTGATCTCGCGGAGCTCCTCGACGGCCTCGTCGGCGCCGGCCACGTCGTCGAACGTGGTCTTCGGGGTGTCCTTGGACACCATTTTCGCCTTGGACTTGCCGAAGTTGAGGACCCGCGAGCCGCCGCCCTGCATCTGCGACATGAAGAACAGCAGCAGGAGGACGATGAGCACGATCGGGAGGAGGCTCAGCAGGAACGAGACGAACACGGAGGTCTCGTTGACCTCGGTGTCGAACTTGACCCCCGCCTCGTCGAGCTCGGTGGCGACGGTCTCCATCATCCCCGCGGGGAGATAGGCCTCGACCTGCGTCTCGTCGTTCAGGGTGAGCTGGACCAGCTGCTCCTTGTCGAGGAGGTTGGCCTCCTTGACGTTCCCGTCGGTGATGTCCTTGAGGACTTCGGAGGTCGTGGCCTCCTCGTAGTCGGAGCCGCCGGACCAGAAGCTGCCGATCAGGACCGCGATGAGGGCGATGAGCACGATCCAGACGAGCGGCCTGCGGAAGAACCGCTTCCGCTCAGGTGTGGGTCTCCCGGCGTCGACCACTCGTTTCCTCCTGCGTAATTCGCGTTCTCGAGAGCGATGCTGTCCTCGTCGCGGCGGTTAGCCTCACCGCGGCCCCACAGGGTTTCCTGAGCTGCAGGGCGAAGACAACTCGAACGTACACGGTAAGGAGGTTCAACGTCCCGCAGCGTCGGCACCGCCGGCCCTTCGCGACGGACACCGCCCATACCCCGCCCGCTGATAGACCGTAATTAGTACCACGGGCGGATTGAGTTCGCCCACCCAAGCCAGCGCCGCGGACGATCGGGTGGCACCCTTGTTACATGACGTCGGAGCTAGCCAGCCCACCTTCCGTCCCGTCCGCTGCAGCGCGGGACGCGGTGTTCGATCCTGATTCGTGGTACGCCGAGGAGATCGAGCGCACCATCATCACCGAAGACGAGATCCGAGCGAAGGTCGCCGAACTCGGCGCCCGCGTCTCGGCCGACTACGCCGACGGCGTGCTCGCGGACGGCGACGAGCTGCTGCTCGTGGGCGTGTTCAAGGGGGCGGTCATGTTCATGGCCGACTTCGCGAGGGCGTTGAGCGTGCCGGTGAAGATGGAGTTCATGGCGCTGTCCTCCTACGGGAGCCACACGACCTCCTCGGGGACCGTGCGCATCCTCAAGGACATCGACTCCGATGTCACCGGGAGGCACATTCTCGTGGTCGAGGACATCATCGACTCCGGGCTCACCCTGGACTGGCTGCTCAAGTACCTCGAGGGCCTGCACCCGGCCTCGGTCTCGGTGGTCTCGATGCTCCGTAAACCGGGCGTGCAGCGGGTGGACATCCCGGTCAAGTACCTGGGTTTCGACATCCCGAACGAGTTCGTCGTCGGGTACGGCCTCGACTACGCCGAGCGCTACCGCGAGCTCCCGTTCATCGGCGTCCTCGATCCGGCGGTCTACCAGAAGTAAGCGCCCCCCGGGGCGCCGCTGAGCCCCGCACTCTCGTCCCCGACGGCCCGCGCGAACGCGCGGGCCGTCCTCGTCGGTACGGCCCGCGGTGCTCATCGATTTCGCTACAAGCGGAACGCGTCCGCTCCGGACGCCGGATTGTCGTACCCGTCTGTCAGGGTTCTGCCGAGGGGCGCCGAGAACGCGGGCGCCTGAGGCTCGGTGCTGCCCGGCCCCGACCGGTCCGCGGCGAACCGACCGCGGTGCGCCGCACCGCGGTCACCCGAAGCGCCGCTGCCCCTGCGCCTCGTCGGTCCGGGCCGCCGTGAGCCGGCCACCGCTGCGCCGCACCGCGATCCCTCCAGGGAGGAATGTCGGGCCCTGGCCGCGCCAGTCCGCCACGAGCGCGTCCACTGCGTCGAGGTGCCGGTGGTTCAGCGCCGCCCCGTCGGCCCCCGACTCGAGGACCCAGGTCCGCAGCACCCGCTGCCGCACCGGCCCTGCGAGTGCAGCGAGCCGTTTCGCGTCGAGCCCGCCGTCGCGATCGCGGCCCTCGCCGCTCCCGCCTGCGCTGCTGCGCGAACCGCCGTCCTCGCCGGCGTTCAGGTCGGCGTCGCCTTTCGCGCTGCCGCGCCCGGCGCCCCCGGTTTCGGCCCGGCACGCCTCCAGCGTCTCGCGGGCCAGTCCGTCGAGGAAGTCCGTGTCGGCCCCGACGAGGGCCGCCGTCCGCGCGAGGTTCGCCACCACATCCTCGCCGAGGGTCTCGACCAGCACTTCGAGCGCCGGACGCAGCGCCGACCGCAGGAACCGCGGGTCGGTGTTGTGCGGGTCGGTCCAGGGCTTCAGCCCGCGTTCGGCGCAGGCCGCGTGCGTGTCCGCCCGCGCGATGGCGAGCAGCGGCCGCCGGTACCGGCCGCGCACGGCCCGCATTGCGGCGATGCCGCGCGGCCCGCCGCCGCGCGCGAGCGCGAGCAGCACGGTCTCGGCCTGGTCGTCCCTGGTGTGCCCCAGGAGGATCGCGTCGGCGCCGTGCCGCTGGGCGGCGGCGTCCAAGGCCGCGTACCTGGCGGTGCGCGCCGCCGCTTCGGGGCCGCCGTCGCTGCCGACTTCGACCGCGACTTGCAGTGCGGGTTCGAATCCCACACGGTTCGCCCAGTCGGCGACTTCGGTCGCGCGTTCGTCCGAGCCGTCCTGCAGGCCGTGGTCGACGGTGACGAGTCCGGCCCGCAGTCCCATCCGGGGGGCGCAGAACGCGAGGGTGTCGGCCAGCGCGAGCGAGTCGGGTCCGCCGGAGCAGGCGACGAGCGCGAGGGATCCGGCGGGGAGGTCGGCGAGGGCGTCGCGGACGGCGATGCGCAGGCGCGCGACCGAGGGCGGCAGCTTAGCCATGCCCGGCGGCGAGGCCCGGCGCGGTGAGGCCCTGGCCTTGGAGCACGCGCGCGACCCACTGTTCGGGGTGGTCGATCTCGGTCTCGGTGGGCAGATGCTCGGGGCGTTCCCAGACGCGGTTGAAGCCGGTGACGCCGTGTTCGGCGACGACTTGGTCGACGAAGCGGCGGCCGGCGGCGTATTGGCGCATTTTGGCGTCGAGGCCGAGGAGCTGGCGGAGGAACCGCTGGAGGGTGGTGGGGTTGGCGCGGCGGCGGTCGAAGCGGCGGCGCAGGAGTGCGACGTGGTTGATGGCGGTGCGGCCGACGCCGTCCATGACGGATTCGGCGTGGCCCTCCAGGAGGGTCATGAGCGCCTGGATCTGCGAGATCGCCTCGCGCTGTTCGGGGCTGGTGACCGCGGACATGACGTCGGCGCCGGGCCTCTCGTCCCGGGGGCCGTGCTGCTCCTCTTCGCGGGCGGTGGCGAGGGCGCGGCGCACGGCGCGGGCGAGGCCGGAGGCGGTGGACCGGTCGGGTTCGGCGGCGTCGAAGAAGGTGTGGATGAGGTGGTGGAAGTGCTCGCGCATCCAGGGGACGGCGGTGAACTGGTTGAGGTGGGCGGCCTCGTGGACGGCGATCCAGAGACGGAATTCGCGCGAGGGCAGGCGCAGTCGGCGTTCGACTTCGACGATGTTGGGGGCGACGAAGAGGAGTCGGCCGGTGTCGGTGGAGAAGGTCTCGAACTGGCCGAGTACGCGGGAGGAGAGGAACGCGAGGACCGCGCCGGTCTGGACGCCGGTGAGCTTGGCGGCGGCCGAGACGGGGGCGTTCGCTCCGGCGTCCTCGGCGCCGAGCTCGATGAGGAGGCGGCGGAACCCGGCGATGTTGATCCGGCTCCAGCGGACGCGGTCGACGACGTCGACGGCGACGGTGGTGGCGGGTACGAGTCCGGTGTAGTCGGTGACCAGGTCGATCGCGGTGCGGGCGTGGCGGTGGAGGTCGGCGACGAC
The DNA here is from genome assembly GCF_016918015.1 of Glycomyces sp. YM15. Taxonomy (GTDB): domain Bacteria; phylum Actinomycetota; class Actinomycetes; order Mycobacteriales; family Micromonosporaceae; genus Glycomyces. Next base: position 4,468 of record NZ_JAERMK010000009.1, on the reverse strand, counting down.
GTCGAGGGCGCCTTCGGGGCTCATGCGGGGGCCGCCGCGGCTGAAGGCCCGGGAGCAGGAGGCGGCGGTCTGCCAGTCGACGGACGGCAGCATCGGGTTTCCTGCGGGCGGCGCCATCGGCCAAGCCTATCCATAGCGCAGTTGCCGCGCCACTCTCCTGCGCAAGTGGGCGCGAACCGCCGCGTTTCAGACCTGGGGTTCTCGGTGGTCGCGCTCGTTTGCCGCCTTGCCGACGCCGCGCGGGCCGCGTCGAGGACCGGTGCGGTTTGCGATGATTCGCCCGCACGGGTGACTACGCCACGTGACCGTACGGATTCAAATATCGAGCATCTTGAAATTATCGGACCATCGGTGCTACGTTCTTCTCGAGCCCGCAACATCTTGCAGTAATGCGGGCAGAAATTGCAAAGGGAGCAACGATGCCTCACCACCTCCGCCGCCGCGCACTGCCCGCCATCGGCGGCGCCGCCCTCGCGGCCCTCATCGCCGCAGCAGCCATCCCCACCACCCCGCCCGAACCCGCCCCCGAACCCCTCGACGCCGCACCCGCCGCCGCCCTCACCGGCGGCGACTCCATCCTCAACATGTTCGAATGGAACTGGAACTCCATCGCAGCCGAATGCGAAGGCCCCCTCGCCGACTCCGGCTACACCTACGTCCAGACCTCCCCGCCCAACGAGCACATCCGCGGCGACGACGCCACCCCCGGCGAAGCACACGCCTGGTACATCCACTACCAGCCCGTCAGCTACAAGATCGAATCCCGCCTCGGCACCCGCGCCGAATACCAGCACATGGTCGCCACCTGCCAGGCCAACGGCATCGGCGTCATCGCCGACGTCGTCATCAACCACATGGCCGCAGGCTCCGCCACCGAGGACCGCACCGGCTGGGCCGGCAGCACCTACCGCCAGTTCAACTACCCCGACGCCGGCTACGACCCCTCCGACTTCCACAACACCGGCGGCGACTACTGCGAAATCGACGACTACCAGGACCGCGACGAAGTCCAGACCTGCCACCTCGTCGGCCTCAACGACCTCGACACCTCCCAGACCGACGTCCGCGAGACCATCGCCGCCTACCTCGACGACCTCCAGAGCCTCGGCGTCGCCGGCTTCCGCATCGACGCCGCCAAACACATCGCCGCCACCGACCTCGCCGCCATCATGAACCTCGTCGACGGCGACCCCTACATCGTCCAAGAAGTCATCGGCGCCCCCGGCGAACCCATCACCGAATCCGAATACACCGGCATCGGCGACGTCCAGGAATTCAGCTACGCCTACGACCTCAAGAACCACATCAACGGCGGCTCCGACGCCCGACACCTCACCACCATGGGCACCGGCTGGGGCTACACCGCACCCGCCGGCGTCTTCGTCGCCAACCACGACACCGAACGCGGCTCCCAGACCATGAACTACCAGTACGGCCAGGACTACCTCCTCGCCGAAGCGTTCATGCTCGCCCACCCCTTCGGCACCCCCGCCTCGTACACCGGCTACGAATTCACCAACGGCCACGCCGCCCCGCCCCTCAACCCGGACGGCTCCGTCGCCGACGCCGTCTGCGGCTCCGGCGCCTTCACCTGCCTCCACCGCTCCCCGTACATGAGCGGCATGGCCGGCTTCCGCACCGCCACCGCCGGCGAACCCGTCGTCAACACCTGGGGCTCCGGCGACGCCCTCGCCTTCGGCCGCGGCGACACCGGCCACGCCGTCGTCAACGCCGGCACCTCCTCGATCACCCAGACCTTCACCACCTCGCTCCCCAACGGCTCGTACACCGACGTCATCTCCGGCGGCACCGTCACCGTCTCGGGCGGCGCCTTCACCGCCACCGTTGCCGCGAAGACCGCGCTGGCGATCTACGTCGGCAACGGCTCGGGCGGCGGCACCACGAGCGACTGCGTCGACGTGAACGCCACGGTGAGCGGCACGAACGTGGGCGACGAGGTGTACATCGTCGGTTCGATCCCGCAGCTCGGCAACTGGACGGCGATCAGCTCGGCGCACCTGTCCGGAGCGACCTACCCGGTCTGGAAGGGCACCGTCTCGGTCCCGGCCGGCACGACTTTCGAGTACAAGTACGTGATCGTGCGGTCCTCGGGGACCTACACCTGGGAGTCGATCGGCAACCGGACGGCCACGGTGCCGGCCTCCGGCTGCCTGAGCCTCGACCAGACCTGGAACGTCGCCTGACCCTGAGCGGCATGAAGGGCCCCGGGCATTCGCCCGGGGCCCTTCGCGGTCCGTCGCGCTAACAGCCGCACTGCGACACGGCCGCGGTGACCTCGTCCATCGCCGCCTCGACCGCTTCGGGGCCCGTGGTGTGCCCGTTGGAGATGAGCGAGAAGATCACCTGCCTGCCGTCCGCGGTGGTCAGCGTGCCGGTCAGGGAGATGACCCCGGTGGGCTGGGTGAGCGTCCCGGTCTTGGCCCGCACCACGCCTTCGCCTTCCTCGGCGGTCCCGAAGCGGTCGTCGAGCGTGCCGGAGTATCCGGCCACCGGCAGGGACTCGAACACCGACGACGCCTGTGATCCGGCCGCGCCGAGCAGCATCCGCGTGAACGCCTTCGCGGTCATCCGGTCGGTCGGCGAGAGCCCGGACCCGTCGTTGAACACCAGTCCGGCCGTGTCCACGCCGAGGCCTTCGAGCGTCGACGTGTGCACGGTGGACATGGCGGCCCAGGTCATCTCTCCTTCGACGGCCAGCGCCGTCTGGAGCGCGACCGCGTCCGAGAGGAGGTTGTCCGAGGTCAGGATGAACGAGTCGACGAGCGCCGACAGCGGCGCCGAGTGGACCACGGCCAGTTCGGCCGCGCCCTCCGCGGCGGTGCCCGCCTCCACCGTGGTGGCGCCGAGGAGGTCGGCGAACTCCTGGGCGGCGACCATCGCCGGGTCGGTGTGGTGGGGGGCGTACTTCTCGGTCGTGTTCGTGCGGCCGCCGTCGAGCATGATCGGCGCCATCGGCCCCGTCGAGTCGTCCAGCTCGGCCATCCCGACACCGGGGGCGTTGACGCTGTCGGTGAACACGCTCGTGTCGAGGTACAGGGTGGTCGGGGCGGTGCCGCCGCGCGCCTCGAGCACGAGTCCGGCGAGTTCGGTGAGGCTCGCTCCCGCCGCGTACGGGGTGTAGTAGCCCTCGCCGTCGACGGTGAGGGTCGGGTCGCCGCCGCCGACGAGCACGACGCTGTCGTCGGTCGGGCCCTCGACCACGGTGGTCGGGATGCGGTATTCGGCGCCGAGGTGCTGGAACGCGGCCACGGCGGTGACCACTTTCATGGAGGAGGCCGGTGCGAGCGGGGTCGTGTCCTCCTGCTCGAAGAGGACCTCCCCGGTCAGGGCGTCGGCGAAGGACGCGGAGAGGCTGCCGTTGAGCCGCGGGTCGGCGAGCAGGCCCGGCAGGACCGAGGCGAGGTCGGGCAGGGGCGCGTCGGCGTCGGATCCGGCCAGTACGGGCGCGGGTTCGGCCGGGGGATAGGCCTCGGGGGCGGTGATCGTCCCGGTCCGAGGGCTGGTGACGGCGGAGATCTGCCACACCAGGCCCCCTGCGGCGGCTACGGTGACCACGATGGCGAGGGTGGCCAGGACCCACGTGAGCGCCCGTCGACGGCGTGCCGGGCGTTGCTTCTGGGCGGGTGCGGCGTGTGGCGTACTACTCGCGACCTTGGGGTCGGCGTTGTCACTGAGGGACATGCACAGAGACTAAGGCATCAAGAGCACTGCATTTGAGCCTGGAGGAGGTCGGCCAGTGGAGTTCGACGTGACCGTGGAGATCCCGAAAGGGAGCGCCAACAAGTACGAGATCGACCACGAGACCGGGCGGATCCGTCTGGACCGGACGCTGTTCACCGCGACGGTGTACCCGGCCGACTACGGCTTCATCGACGACACGCTCGGCCAGGACGGCGACCCGCTGGACGCATTGGTGCTGGTGGAGCCGACGTTCCCGGGTTGTGTGATCCGCGCGCGCGCCATCGGCATGTTCCGGATGCGCGATGAGAAGGGCGTGGACGACAAGGTGCTGTGCGTCCCGGCCGAGGACCCCCGCAAGGACCGGTTCAAGGACATCGCCGACGTTCCCGAGTTCGACCGCCTGGAGATCCAGCACTTCTTCACGGTGTACAAGGACCTGGAGCCCGGCAAGAGCGTCGAAGGCGCGACCTGGACCGGACGCGCGGAGGCCGAGGAAGAGGTGCGCCGCTCGTTCGAGCGCGCCAAGGCCAACGGATACCACTCGAACCACTAACGATACGAAGGAAGGGCCCGGACGCGATGCTTGGGTTCTAGGAGTCGTTGCAACACCTTGATCTACAAGGGATTGCGATGGACTTCCAGATCCGTCAGAACCGGACCAAAGCTCAGGGCCCGAAAGGGATTGCGATGGACTTCCAGATCCGTCAGAACCGGACCAAAGCTCAGGGCCCGAGGAAGCTGACCGCGGAGCGGCATGCTTTCCTGC
>NZ_JAERMK010000008.1 GCF_016918015.1 Glycomyces sp. YM15 | reverse complement strand
GGGGGGGGGGGGGGGCCCGCCCCCCCCCCCCCCCCCCCCCCCGGCCGGGGCGCCTTAGCCGTGCAGCTTGTCGTAAGCGGCGGTGTAGTGCTCGCGGCCGGACTCGCCGCCGTTGGTCTTCCAGGTCTCGACCATGTCGGGGATCGAGGAGAGCTCGGCGCGGCCGAACGCGATGTCGTTCTGCTGGTCCGTCAGCACCTGGCCGGCGGACTTGAAGTCGGCCGGGCCCTCGACGCGCATGCCCTCGAAGATGTTCACCTCGGCGAACTCCTTCAGGGAGGCGTTGTACTCGAAGCGGGCCTGGACCATGTCCGCAGACCCGGTCAGGAACTGCTGCACGTGGCCGGACATCGTCTTGTGGTTCACCGGGGCCTGGACGACGGTGGTGCCGACCTCGTTGAAGACCGGGAAGCCGTCGGGGCCGTAGGTGAAGTGCGTGCCTTCGACGCCGTAGTTGAGGAGCTCGTACTCCGTGGTGCCGTAAGGCGCCGAGCAGAAGTTGGCGAAGTCCAGGAACTCCTCGACCTGCTCCTGCGAGAGGTCCTTGCTCAGGAACGTCCAGCTGTCGACGCCGGTGTTGACGTGCACGAGGGGCTTGCGGCCCTTCGCGGCGAGCGCGCCGAGCGGGGCGATGGTGCCGCCGGTGCCCTCGGCGGTGGACTGGTCGATGAAGCCCTGCCACCACGAGATGCCGTCGAGCTGGAAGACGATCGTCCCGGCCTTGTGCAGGGCCTGGCCGTCGAGCGTGCCCGAGGGAATGTCCGGGTGGACCAGCTTCTCGTCCCACAGCAGGCGGCGGAACTCGAGCCACTCGGTGTACTCGGGGCGCTCGCAGTTGTGCACGAGCTTGCCGTCGATGTAGGCCCAGCCGTCGCCGCCGGCGAGGCCGAACCAGGACGGGGTGAGGTAGTCGAGGCCGCCGAAGGCCCAGCGGCCGTTGGCGTCGTCGCTGACGGCGCGGGCGACCTCGATGAGCTCCTCGACCGAGGTCGGCATGGTCTGGCCGGCCGCTTCGAGCAGGTCCGTGCGGGCGAACATCGCGTTGTTCGAACCGCCGGAGAAGGAGCCGGGGATGCCGAAGACGCGAGCGGTCTCCGGGTCCTCGGGGTCGGTCGACCAGACCGACTGGCCCCAGGAGGCGGTCGGGAGACCGGCGAGCAGCGGCCAGCGCTCGGAGATGTCGCCCTTGACGATGTCGGTCAGGTCGTAGAACGAGTTGACCACCGTCTCCTGGAAGTTCGGGTGGGCGTAGAGCATCCAGCTGAAGAGCATGATGCCGTCGCCGAACTCGTTCGCGTTGAGCCACTGCACGGAGGTCTCGGCGAAGGTGTTGCCGTCGGCCTGGCGCAGGTTCACCGTGGTGCCGCCGCTGGCGTCGGCGACCGCCTGGAAGTACGGGTCGTCGTTCGAGGGGGCCTCGCCCCACATCGGCACGGTGATCTCGAAGGTCCCGCTGTTGGAGGGGAGGTTCTCGATGGCCGGGGCGGGCTCGGGATAGGTGGTGAAGCCGGACGGGTGGTTCGGCGGCTCGCCGACCAGGTCGGGCTCGACCGGGAGGGGCCATTCCTTGTAGGTGGGCAGGAAGTCGAAGCCTTCAGTGGTCTGCGAGGTGCCGCTGCCCGATTCGATGTCGCTGCACGCGGCGATGAAGGGAAGGCCCGCGGCACCAGCCGCGCCGAGGCCGGCTGCCTTGAACAGGGAGCGGCGCCGGAAGATCGACCCGTCTGAGGGAGTAGCCACGTTGCTGTCCTTTCGGTCGTACTGCACTGTGAGGGTCTTATGGGGGGTCTGGCCGATAATTAGTTCGGCTATTCGATAAACTAAAGTAGCGCACGGTGACACCCGGCACAAGCCAGGGGTCAGGCGAAACGGACGCGGATTGGTCACGATTCGGGAACGGCCCTTGTGGTGAAACGCTTCGCTGCGCAACGGTCAGGGACCGGCCGGCGACCAGTTGTCGACATCCCCGACAATGTTGGGGACATGCACAGGAGGAACACATGGCGATGCGCATAGCGTCGAAGTCGGCCGGGACCGACGGCGAGGAAGCGCGGGTCCGGGCCAAGCGCGCCGACTTCACGGACGTGCGGGCCAACAACCTCGGCTTCGTGCTGCGCCAAGTGCGCGCCGAAGGCCGTTGCTCCCGTGCGGATCTCGCCGCGAAGACCGGCCTCAACAAGGCCACCGTCTCCTCACTCGTGGCCGAGTTGATCGAACGCCGCGTATTGCGCGAGTCCGGTTCGGTCATCGGCAACATCGGCCGCCCCGCAGTGCTTCTCAGCGTCGACACCGGCTACTACGCCTCACTCGGCGTGGAAGTCAATGTGGACTACATGACACTCGTCGCAGTGGACCTCGCCGGGAACCGCCTCCTGTCCTGGCGCCGCGCCCACGACGGCGCCGGCTCGACCCCCGGCCGCTCCGTCTCCGCCCTTGCGGGCCTCGCCAAGCGCGCGGTCGACAAGATGGACGCCGAGGGCCGCCAGATCCTCGGCCTCGCCGTCGCCGTCCCCGGCATGATCGACAACGACGGCGTCGTCCAGCGCGCCCCGATGCTCGGCTGGGAGGACTTCGACCTCACCGGCCGCCTCCGCCAGGCCATGCGCGACCCGAAGTACGCCGTGACCGCGGACAACGACGCCAACCTCGGCGCGGTCGCCGAGCAGCGCTTCGGCTCGTGGGCCGGAGTGTCCAACATGATCTACCTGACCGGTGAGATCGGCCTCGGCGCCGGCCTCATCGTGGACGGCGAACTGCGCCGCGGCGCAACGGGATTCGCCGGAGAGATCGGCAACCTCCTCATCGACGTGGACGGCCGCGTCGGCCGCGTCGAGGACCTCGCGGGCATCAGCGCGGTCCTGAAGGCACTGTCCGAATCGGAGGACATCGCGGGAGCCGAAGTCGAGGCCGAGGTCGAGGACGTGGTCACCCGCGCCCGCGCCGAGGAGCCCGGCGTCCTCGAGGCGCTGGACCGCATCGGCCGCTCGCTCGGCGCGGGCATCGCGCTCGCCGTCGACCTGCTCAACCCCGAAGCGGTGGTCCTCGGCGGCCACTACCAGGCGCTGAGTCCGTGGATCGGCCCGGCGGCCGAGCGCGAGCTGGCCGCCCGCACCCACGCCTCCGGTGCCGGCGGCGCCGAGATCGTCGTCTCGGCGCTCGGCCACGAGGCCCCCGCGCTGGGCGCGGCCACCGGCATCCTCAATGACATCGACGCCGGGAAGATGCCCACGCCGCTGGGCTCCTAGCGTCTGTTTCACGATTGTTACCCCGCCTGTTACCGCAGGTCAAAGACCTCCGGAACGGGTCAAACCCGTCAATTGCGTACGTTGTCGCACCTCACCCGCCTTGACTTGGGTCACGGCCAAGGTGTAGAAATCTTGCATCCTCAATCGAAGCGCTTCGACAAGACCATTTCCAGTTGCAGATCACGGACGTAACCTCCTGATCATCGAAGCGCTTCGACGGACGGACCCTCACACGACAGCGACGTCCAAGCAAGGAAGTCCACCCATGAGCGACATCGACCCGCGTCCCGCCTTCCGCGACCCGAACCTGCCGCGCGCCGAGCGCGTCGCCGATCTCCTCTCCCGTCTGACGCTCGACGAGAAGATCGGCCTGCTGCACCAGTACCACCGTCCGGTCGAACGCCTGGGCATGGGCCCCTTCAAAACCGGCACCGAAGCGCTGCACGGGCTCGCGTGGCTCGGCGAGGCCACCGTCTTCCCGCAGGTGGTCGCCCTGGGCGCGACCTGGAACCCCGAGCTCGTGGAGCAGGTCGGCGCGGCCGTCGCCGACGAGGTGCTCGCCTTCAACCACAACGACCCGGTCAAGGTCGGACGCAACGTGTGGGCCCCCACCGTGAACCCCCTGCGCGACCCCCGCTGGGGCCGTAACGAGGAGGGCTACTCGGAGGACGCGGGCATGACCGGGCTCATGGGCGCCGCGTACGCCCGGGGCCTCAAGGGCGACGGCCCCGTGTGGAAGACCGCGCCCTCCGTCAAGCACTTCCTGGCGTACGGCAACGAAGCCGACCGCTGCATCACCTCCTCGAACATGCCGCCCCGGGTGCTGCGCGAATACGAGTTCGCCGCCCACCGCCCCGCACTGGCGAACGGCGACGCGGTAGCGGTCATGCTCTCCTACAACCTCGTGAACGGCCGCCCGGCGCACGTGACGCCCCTGGTGAACGATGAACTGCGCACCTGGACCGACGACGAGGTGTTCATCGTCTCGGACGCTTACGCGCCCAACAACCTCGCCGAACTCCAGGGCTACTTCGAGGACCTCCCGACCGCCTACGCCGCGGCCTTGAAGGCCGGGCTCGACTCCTTCACGCAGGACGACGAGAACGCGCCCGGCGTCCTCGCCCACATCGAGACCGCGCTCGAGCGGGGCCTTCTCGACGAGGGCGACATCGACACGGCCGTGCGCCGCAACCTCCACGTGCGCTTCGGACTCGGCGAGTTCGACCCCGAGGACCCGTACGCGCACATCGGCGACGAGGTCGTCAACTCGCCCGAGCACCAGGCCCTCGCCCGCGAGGCCGCGACCCAGTCGATCACGTTGCTCGACAACGACGGCCTCCTCCCGCTCAAGGCCCCCAAGAAGATCGCGGTCATCGGCCCGCTCGCCGACGTCCAGATGCAGGACTGGTACTCCGGCACCCTGCCGTACGCGGTCACCGCCCGCCGGGCACTGAGCGAGCGCGCCGAGGTCGTCCACAGCGAAGGCGTCGACCGCATCCGCCTGCGCCACAAGACCGGCTACGTGACCGCGGTCGAGGACGGCAAGGCGCTCGAGCTCACCGACACCACCGGCGCCGCCGCCCAGTTCGACCTGTTCGACTGGGGCGGCTGGTCCTACATGGCCCGCAACGTCGCCACCGGCCTGTACGTGGACGGCCGCCTCGACGGCACGGTCGGCGCGGACTCGGTCGGCCCGCACGAGTTCGACGTGCACGAGACCTTCAAGATCGTGGAGGTCGAAGGCGGCAAGGTCGCCCTCCAGCAGATCCACCGGGCCGAAGGCACCGAGGAGAGCAAGTGGTTCGCACTCGAGGACGGCCGTATCACCTTGAGCGACAAGCGCACCGACGCCGTCGAACTCGACTTCGAGTACGTCGTCAAGGGCCGTGAAGTGGCCGCAGGCCTCGCGCGCGAGGCCGACGTCGTCATCGCCGTCCTCGGCGACCACCCGCTCGTCAACGGTCGTGAGACCGAGGACCGCAAGGACCTCTTCCTGCCGCAGTCACAGGAGCTCCTCCTGCGGCAGGTGATGGAGGCCAATCCGAATACCGTTCTGGTCATGTCGTCCTCATACCCGCTCTCGGTGAACTGGGACACGACGCGTCCGTCGGCCGTGGTGTGGTCGGGCCACGGGGGCCAGGAGTGGGGCAACGCCCTCGCCGACGTCCTCTACGGCGACCGCGACCCCGAGGGCCGCCTCCCGCAGACCTGGTACACCGACGCGGCCGAGCTGCCCGCGATGCTCGACTACGACATCGTGGCCTCCGACGCGACCTACCTCTACTACCTCGGCCAGCCGCTCTACCCGTTCGGCCACGGCCTCTCCTACGCGGACTTCAAGTACGGGAACCTGAAGACCGACAAGGCGAACGCCAGGCCCGGAGACGAGCTCACCGTCACCGTCGAGGTCACGAACGCGAGCGACCGCGACGGCGTCGAAGTGGTGCAGCTCTACACGCACCAGTGCGGCTCGCGCGTCAAGCAGCCGCTGCGCCAGCTCCGCCGCTTCGAGAAGGTCCGCCTGGCCGCGGGCGAGACCCGCACCGTCGCCTTCACGCTTCCCGTGGACGAACTCGCCCACTGGGACAACGTGACCGGGCGGATGGTCGTCGAGAAGTCCCGCCAGCGCCTCATGGTCGGCCGCTCCGCCGCGGACATCGTCCTCTCGGCCTCGGTGCGCGTCGACGGCGAGACCGTGGGCGCCCGCGACCTCTCGCAGCCCTTGGCCGCCACCGCGAACGACAGTTACGAGGGCGTGCTCTGGCGCGACGAGAACCGCACCTCCGGCGACGTGATCGCCGCGGAGGAGGCGGGCGGCTGGATCATGCTGGGCGACTGCGATTTCGGGCAGGGCGACCCGGAGTACTCCACTGTGACCGCCCGAGTCGCGGGCCGGGCCTCGCAGCTCACGCTGCGCGTGGACGACCCGCTCGACGGCGACGTGCTCGCCAAGATCGACACCCCGTCGACCGAAGGCGTGTACGACTACACCGATGTGACGGTCGAACTGGGCCGTATCGAGGGCGTCAAGGACCTGTACGTGTCCTTCGAGTCCGGTCCGGTCCGCCTGGCCTCGCTGACCTTCGGCGGGGAGTCGTAGTGGCCGGCCGGGGCGTCACGATCGCCGACGTCGCGGCACGCGCCGGGGTCGCCGCCAGTACCGTCTCGTATGTGCTGAGCGGGAAGCGGTCGATCTCCCCGGAGACGGCCGACCGCGTCATGGCGGCCGTGGCCGACCTCGGCTACCACCCGCACGCCGGGGCGCGCTCGCTCGCCTCCCGGCGGGCCGGGGTCGTCGCGATGATGTTCCCGATCCGCGACGGCATGCACCTGCCGGTGCTCATGCAGTTCGCGGCGGGGGCGGTCGCGGAGGCGCGCCGCCACGACCAGGACGTGCTGCTCATGACCGCCGACGAAGGGCCCGCGGGCCTGGCCCGCGTCGCCGCTTCAGCCATGGTGGACGGACTCATCCTCATGGACGTCGAAGTCCGGGACCCGCGGGTGGAGACCCTGCGCCGCCTGGGACTGCCGAACGTCCTGATCGGATTCCCCGCCGACTCCGAGGGGCTCACCTGCGTGGACCTCGACTTCACCGCGGCGGGCCGGGTCTGCGCCGACTACCTGGCCGAGCGCGGCTGCGGCGAGATCGCGCTGCTGGGCGCCGCCGAAGCGGTCTACGAGCGGCGCACGGGCTTCGCCGAGCGCGTGCGGGAGGGCTTCCTCAGCCGCCCCGGCCTGCGGGCGGAGGTCCAGCCCTGCCCGAACTACCCGACCGAGGTGCAGCGCACGGTGAAGGAGCTCCTGGCGGCGCGGCCGGAACTGACCGGTCTCGCCGTCCACAACGAGCCGGCCGTCGGCCATGTCATGCACGCCCTCGCCGACGCCGGCAAGCGCGTGGGGGAGGACTTCCACGTGGTCGTCATCGGCCCCGACGAGGTCGCCGAGCGGGTCCACCCGCAGCTGCCGTCCGTCCTCGTCCCGGCCGAGACCCTCGCGCAGACCGCCGTGCGCCACCTGATGCGCAAGCTCGACGGCCGCGACGTCCCCGACTCGACGCTCATCGAACCGCAGCTCACCCTGCGCTAGACGGAACAGGACGGCGGCCGCAGGGGAGATGCTGTGCATCTGCACGGCTCGCAAGCTTCGCCGTGGCCTGCGGCCGCCGCCGTCTATTCACTTGTAAGGAGAGAGAAAGGTCGTTGCGGCGTCAGCCGACGTCGACACCCTGCTTTTCGAGCCAGGCGAGCGAGTCGACCTTCTCGCCGTCGATGAGCACCTCGAAGTGCAGGTGAGGACCGGTCGAGCCGCCGGTGTTCCCGGAGATGATGACGGTGTCGCCCTTGGAGAGCTTGTCGCCGACGCTGACGGGGACCTCGGAGGCGTGCGCGTAGCGCGTCTGGATGCCGTCGCCGTGGTCGACGTAGGCCACGTTGCCGTAGCCGCCGGCCTCGTAGCCGACGTACGTCACGGTGCCGTCGCCGACGACCGGGATCTTGTCGCCCTCCCAGTTGGCGAAGTCGGTGCCGCCGTGCAGCCTGCCGTTGCGCATCCCGTAAAAGGACGTGACGGCCGCTTCAGAGGGCGCCATCCACGGGTTCGCGGCCTCGGCGGCCTCCGCGGCGGCCTCGGCCGCGGCGCGCTCCGCCTCTTCAGCGGCCACACGGGCCGCTTCCTCGGCGGCGGCCTTCTCAGCGGCCTCCTTCGCGGCCTGCTCGGCGGCGAGGCGCTTCGCCTCCTCGGCGGCGGCCTCCTCGGCCTTCTGGCGGGCGGTCTGCTCGGCCACCCACTCGGTCTCCATCCCGGCCAGGACGCTGTCGACCTGCCATTCGGATTGGACGACCGTGTCGTTCTGCTGCTCCTCGGCCTCTGCGGCCTGCGCCGCGGCGTTGTGGCCCGAAAGGGCCGCGAGTCCGGAGCCGACGAGGATCGCTGCGGCGAGCCCCGCGTTCACGAAACGCCAACTGTGACGTTCGCGATGAATGCGGCGGCGCCGGAGTACGGCCCGAAGTCGGCGGCTGGTCATTTCTCTGCCAGCGGATTCGCTGGTGTCGTCATGTTTGCCCATAGCGAGGGGAAACCTAACAGACCCGATTTGGACAACAAGCCCATGACCAGGCGATACAACGCCGGAACTGGTCCTCTTGCGGCAGAGGTCGGCACCTCGGGGCGGCCGCGCCTCCCCTGAACGGAGGAGGTCGAGCACGGAATGTGACCGCGTGCCTCCGCATCGTGGCACCGGCTATATCGACATGACCGTGACGTACGACGCCGCCTAAACTTGGAAAGTCTGCGGCAAAGGCGCTCGTACGACCTTGCCCGCCATCACCCGGTCGCCGATCTCCGGCCGCCATCGCCTGAAGGAGTCCCCACATGATCACTGCCACCGGTCTCGAGCTGCGCGCCGGTTCGCGCATCCTCCTGTCCGGGGCCGATCTGCGGATCCAGCCCGGCGACAGGATCGGCCTCGTGGGACGCAACGGCGCCGGCAAGACCACCACCATGAACGTCCTCGCCGGGCTCACCCAGCCCTATGCCGGCAAGATCGAGAACAGCGGCCCCTTCGGCTACCTCCCGCAGGACCCGCGCTTCGCCGACCTCACGCAGACCGCCGCCAACCGGGTCCTCTCCGCCCGCGGCCTCGACCAGCTCATCGCCGACCTCGCCAAGACCGAGGCCGCCCTGGCCGAGGTCGCCGACGACGCCAAACGCGACAAGCTCGTCAACCGCTACTCGCGCCTCGAAGAGCAGTTCTCCGCCCGCGGCGGCTACCAGGCCGAGTCCGAGGCCGCCCGCATCTGCTCCAAGCTCGGGCTCGAAGACCGCATCCTCGCCCAGCCGCTCTCCACGCTCTCCGGCGGCCAGCGCCGCCGCGTCGAGCTCGCCCGCATCCTCTTCTCCGACGACGGCGACGGCATCCTCCTCCTCGACGAGCCCACCAACCACCTCGACGCCGACTCCATCAACTGGCTCCGCGGCTTCCTCGCCAACCACAAGGGCGGCCTCGTCCTCATCACCCACGACGTCGAACTCCTCGACGAAGTGGTCAACACGGTGTGGTTCCTCGACCCGACCCGCTCCCTCATCGACATCTACAACCTCGGCTGGACCGCCTACCAGCGCCAGCGGGCCGAAGACGCCGAACGCCGCCGCCGCGAGCGCGCCAACGCCGAGAAGAAGGCCGCCACGCTCACCAAGCAGGCCGCCAAGCTCGGCGCCAAGGCCACCAAGGCCAAGGCCGCCAAGGGCATGATCCGCCGCGCCGAGGAGATGCTCGACAACCTCGAAGAGGACCTCCTCCAGGAGAAGGTCGCCGACGTGCGGCTCCCGCAGCCCGCCCCGTGCGGCAAGGTCCCGCTCACCGCCTCCGGGCTCTCGAAGTCGTACGGCTCGCTCGAGATCTTCACCGGCGTCGACCTCGCCATCGACCGCGGCTCCCGCGTCGTCATCCTCGGCCTCAACGGCGCCGGCAAGACCACGCTGCTGCGGATGCTCGCCGGGACCCTCGAACCCGACACCGGCCAGGTCGAACCCGGCTACGGCCTGCGCATCGGCTACTTCGCGCAGGAGCACGACACCCTCGACCACACCGGCACCGTGCTCGAGCAGATGCAGTCCGCCGCCTCCGACTCCGGCGCGGACCTGCCCGACGCCGACCTGCGGAAGATCCTCGGCGCGTTCCTCTTCCCCGGCGACGACGTGCACAAGCCGGTGCACGTGCTCTCGGGCGGCGAGAAGACGCGGCTGGCGCTGGCGAGCCTGGTGTGCTCGGGCGCGAACGTGCTGCTGCTCGACGAGCCCACGAACAACCTCGACCCGGCGAGCCGCCAGCAGGTGCTCGACGCGGTCGACGGCTTCACCGGCGCGATCGTGATGGTGACGCACGACCCGGGCGCGGTGGAGGCCCTGCGCCCCGAGCGCGCGATCCTGCTCCCCGACGGCGACGAGGACCTCTGGTCCGACGACCTGATGGAGCTCGTGGAACTCGCGTAGGCGAGCGCCGCGTTCCGCGGCCCGTCCCCTACGGACGCGCTGCCCCGCTCTTTCGGATGACACGAGGGCTGCGAGGCCGCCGTCGTGTCGTACCCGGGCGGGAAGGTTGGGGCGGTCCCTCGCTCCCCTCCAGTGGGGGCTTGTGGGCGGGGGCCGCGGGACCGCCTGGTCGAAGCCCCGGCTCAGCCGGAGTACATGAGCACGATCGCCGCGCAGGCGCCCGCTCCGGCGGTCATCAGCGGCGCGCGCACCGATCGCATGCGCTGCTCGCCGACCCTGCCGGTGCCGTGGGCGCCGTGGAGCCCCGGCGCGGTCGCGGCCACGATCAGCCACGGGCACAACGCGATCCAGCCGTACTCGGGCTGCTCGGGGTTCGATCCGCTCAGCGGCGCGATCATCAGCGCCAGCAGCGGGCCGATCATGAGGGGCCATGCCACGCTCGATCCGAAGCGCCGCAGGCTCTCGATGATCGCCGGGCCGCACGCCACGCACACCAGCGCGGGCATGAGCGCGAGCCACCACAGCTGGCCCGGGTGCGCCGCGATCTCGCCGATCGCCGCGTTGTAGGTGTCCACGAGCCCGTACGGCCACGAGTTTCCCAGGGCCGCGGCCATTCCCAGCACCGCCAGCGCGGCGGCCGCGGCGACGAGGATCTGCGCGGACCGTCGCCGGGCGAAGAAGAGGCAGAGCAGCGAGACCGCGAACCACGCCGCCCCATATGAAAGCAATGCCGCGATGCCGAGCAGGCCGCCCGCGGCCGCCGCGCCCCAGAACGCGTCCGCGCTCCGGACCTTCCGCTCCGAGACGACCGCGCCGCACGCGAGCACGGCCGCGCAGGCCGCCGCCGAGATCCCGTCGATGCCCAGGGTGGTCCAGGCCGCCCACGGCCCGAGGATGAGCACCGGCGAGAGTGCCCGCGCCGCAACGGGTCCGGCCACCGATTTGACGGCGACGAGCGTCAGCGGCACCGACAGGCACGAGATCGCGATCACCGTGATCGCCAGGCCCGCCTGTGAGCCGGTGTACGAGACCAGGAGCGCGATCGCCTGCCGCGCACCGGCGGTGGCGGTCGACATCGTCGTGGGGTCCACATTGGTGTGCAGCGCGCCCGACCAGGTGATCGAGGCCAGGTAGGAGAGCACCAGCAGCGTGTTCCAGGACATGCGGGCCGCCGCGGGCCGCGAGGCCGCCGCGAGCACGGCCGCGGCCGTCAGCGGCGCGACCACCATGCCGGCGGTGACGTGGAACTGGAGGTTCTGCGCGGGCCACCAGGGAAGCGTCGCCGGACCGACCACTTCGGACGTCTCGACCGCGATCGACGCGAGCGTCAAGGTCGCCACCAGCAGGGTGAGCCAGATGGCGATGTCACGCAGCCGCCCATGGCGCTGCCGGGCCGGGGCGAGGGTCTCGACCCGGTCGGTGAATGAGCTCTGCGGTGCGGTCACGTTACGAAACTATCGGGTATCCGACACAAGCGACCGCCGGGCGAGAAAACTCCGGCAAACTTCACAACGCACCTTCATTACCCTCCGTGCATAGGAAAGGACACATGGCACCAGAGGTTCCACCCCGCAGCAGTGGTGTTCCCGGCCTCCCCACGGCCGAGTCCACCAGGACCGACCCGAACCGGCAGGTGAGGGGCGATGAGCGCCGAGAACTCACCGAGTTCGTGAGCGTCGAGTACGAGCAGGGCAAGAGCATCCGGGACATCGCCTCAACCATAGGGCGCTCCTACGGCTTCGTGCACCGGCTCCTCGCCGAGTCCGGCATCGAGCTCCGGACCCGGGGAGGGGCCAGGAAAGGCCCGCGGAAATAAACCGGGCGGGGCCGGGCGTTGACGGTGTCGACTAGACAGCAGCTCGAGCTCCAGCCCAAGCCCGCCCGCTCCGCCTTGCAGGCAGACGACGAGCGCGGCCGACGAACGCACTTGGGCAATACCTGAACACAGGAGGCCCAGTGTCATCGATGGGACCCGCCGGATGGGACGCGATGCGCTCCATGCGGCGCGCCGACGACCTCAAAGGCGTCAAACTCTCCCGCGGCGTGAAGCGCCGCATCCTCCGCTTCGCGAGGCCCTACCGGCGCGACATCGGGTGGTTCATCGGGCTCGTGACGCTCATCGCCGCGATCGGCGTCGCCACCCCGGTGCTCGCCGGCGACATCGTCAACGAGCTCACGGGCGCGAACGGCACGCAGCGCGGCGTCGTCACGATCGCCGCGATCATCGCCGGGCTCGCCGCGGTCGAAGGCCTCCTCAACCTCGCGATGCGGTGGTACGGCGCGAAACTCGGCGAGGGCATCATCTTCGACCTGCGGCGGGTCGTGTTCGACCACGTGCAGTCGATGCCCGTGGCGTTCTTCACACGTTCGCAGACCGGCGCGCTCGTGTCGCGGCTGAACAACGACGTGATGGGCGCGCAGCGGGCGTTCACGAGCACCCTCTCGGGACTCGTCTCGAACGGCATCGCCGTCGCGCTCATCATCGGCGTCATGTTCTTCCAGTCCTGGCAGATCACGCTGCTCTCGCTCGTGCTCGTGCCCGTGTTCCTGGTGCCCGCCAAGTGGGTCGGCCGCAAGCTCGCGGCGCTCACGAAGGAGGGCTTCGACCTGAACGCGGCCATGAACACGCAGATGGCCGAGCGGTTCAACGTGGGCGGCGCGATGCTCGTGAAGCTCTTCGGCCGCCCCGCGACCGAGTCCTCCGACTTCGCCGACAAAGCCGACCGGGTGCGCGGCATCGGCATCACCACCGCGATGTACGCCCGCACGTTCATCGTCGCGCTCACCCTCGTCGCGGGCCTCTCGCAGGCCCTCGCGTACGGGCTCGGCGGCGCGCTCGTGTTCGCCGGGCAGCTCAGCGCCGGCACCGTCGTCACCCTGGCCCTGCTGCTCACCCGCCTGTACGGCCCGCTCACCGCCCTGTCGAACGTGCGCGTCGACGTGATGAGCGCGCTCGTCAGCTTCCAGCGCGTCTTCGAGGTCCTCGACCTCCAGCCGCTCATCCGCGAGAAGGACGACGCCCGCGAGCTCCCGCCGGGCGCCGCCTCGGTCAGCTTCCGCGACGTGCGGTTCCGCTACCCCGGCGCCGACGAGGTCTCACTCGCGAGCCTCGAGGACCTGGCCCGGCCCGACCGCTCGGACAACGGCCGCCAGATCCTCGACGGCGTCTCCTTCGACGTCGCCCCGGGCGAGCTCGTGGCCCTCGTCGGCCACTCCGGCGCCGGGAAGACCACCACGGCGACCCTGGTGCCGCGCCTCTACGACGTCACCGCAGGCGCGGTCGAGGTCGGCGGCGTCGACGTGCGCGACCTCAAGGCCGCCTCGCTCGCCGCCCACATCGGCATGGTCACCCAGGATGCGCACCTGTTCCACGACACCGTGCGCGAGAACCTCCGCTACGCCCGGCCCGAGGCCACCGACGAGCAGATCTGGGAGGCGCTCGACCGCGCCCAGATCGGCGACACCGTGCGCCGCCTCGAATCGGGGCTCGACACCGTCGTCGGCGAACGCGGCTACCGCTTCTCCGGCGGCGAGAAGCAGCGCCTCGCGATCGCCCGCGTCCTGCTGAAGGCCCCGCCGATCGTGATCCTCGACGAGGCCACCGCCCACCTGGACTCCGAGTCCGAGGCGGCCGTCCAGCGCGCCCTCGACTCGGCCCTCGAAGGCCGCACCTCCCTGGTCATCGCCCACCGCCTCTCGACGGTGCGGCGGGCCGACAAGATCGTGGTCCTCGAGGACGGGAGGGTCGCCGAGTCCGGCACCCACGACGAACTCGTGGACCGCGACGGCCTGTACGCCGAGCTGTACAAGACCCAGTTCGAAGGAGCCGGAGTAATGTAGGGTGCAGAAGCCGGTTCGGAGTATTTTTCGCCGAAGTGGTGAAAGGCCAGCAATGGCAGCACAGACAGGCCTTGCCGCCGCAAGTCGTGCCGGGTTTCCGGAGCGAGTGGACGGCAGGTCTGGAGATCAACATCGCAAGGAAACGCAGTAATGGCGCAAGGCACTGTTAAGTGGTTCAACTCCGACAAGGGCTTCGGCTTCATCGCTCCCGATGACAACGGACCCGACATCTTCGTTCACTTCTCCGCGATCACCGGCAGCGGCTACCGCTCGCTGGAGGAGAACCAGCGGGTCGAGTTCGACGTCGAGCAGGGGCAGAAGGGCCCGCAGGCCGCCAACCTGCGCGCGCTCTAAAAGCTGATCAGTCGAAGCCGCTGCCCTTCCGAGTGGAGGACAGCGGCTTCTGTGGTGTCCGGGACCTACCAGGGGTAGTAGGTCACCAGCTCCTCGACCTCCCCGGCGAAGTCGCCCGGCAGGTCCCGCTGGTCCACGACGTCCCCCTCGGCGTCGACGAGGTACTGCGTCGCGACCCCGTCGGCGTGGGACAGGATGAGCATCGTGCCGTCGTAGAGGAACGTGACCTGCCGGTTCTCGCCGTCGACGGGCAGCGTCAGCTCCTGCCCGGTCGCGGTGTCGACGTAGACGTCGCAGAACCGGCCCCGACCGTCACCCTGCGACTCCTCGAACTCGTCGAAGCACGCTTCGCCGCCGTCAGCCGAGATCCCCGCGTCGAGCCAGTTCTCGGTCTCGAGGCTCTCCGCGAGCGCCGGCAGCTCCTGCGCGACCGTGCCGTCGAGATTCAGGATCGCGGTCCGACCCGACCAGATGCGCTCGCTGTCGGCCAGCCACTCGCCAGCGCAGAACGCGTCACCCTGCGCCCGCGAGAGCTCGGTGAGTTCGCCGGAGCTCACATTGAGCACATACGTCTTGGCGTCCTCGAACACGGTGGGCTCGGTGAACAGGAGCTTGTCCGAATCCGGCGACCACGCGATCGGGCAGTGGACCGGCTCGATCGAGAACTCAACCGCGCCTTCGAAGTTCGAGTCGAACCCGATCTCGATGTAGGCGGCGCCGCAGCCGTCGGCGCGGTCCACCGCGACCACGCGGTTCCCGTCGGGGGCCGGGTAGTACTCGAAGTCGCCGGTGATGTCGATGCCCTCGATCTCGCCCGCGTCGGTGAACTGCCAGGTCGACTCACCGAACTCGTCATGCAGTACGCGGTAGCTCATCCGGTCCGGCAGCGCCCCTTCCAGGTCCCGCTCCGTCCCCGAGTCGCCCCGCTCCGGGATCTCGACGCCGTTGCCGGCCCAGTCCTGCGGGCGGGCCCCGCACCCGACCCACTCGCCGGTCTCCTCTTCGAAGGACTCGGTGTCCTCGACCGTGGTCGGGTCCCCGGCCGGTGGCGTGCCACCGTTGTCCCGGCCGTTGATCAGGCCGGCCGTTCCGGCTCCGGCCAAGGCGAGCGCGGTGACCGCGCCGATCGCCCCGGCCGCGAAGCGGCGGCGCCCGATGGAGCGGGCGCGGTTCACGGCGCCCGCCGCGAGGTCCCGCGAGGGCCCCGGGTCGTCGCCCCCGATGTCGTGCAGCAGCGTGCGAATCGACTCAGGCATGGCGTTCTCCTCTCTCGGCCTGGAACTCTCGCTCCCATTGGGCGAGTTGCACTTCGGGGTCCCCCTCGAGCACCAGCTCGGGCAGGGTGCTCCGGAGCCGCCGCAGGCCCCGCTGGACACGGGACCGCAGGGTCGTGACCGGGCAGTCCAGGATCGCCGCGGCCGCCGTCTCGGTCCGGTCCTCGAAGTAGCGCAGCACGATCGCCGCCCGCTGCGTCGCGGGCAGCGCCAGCAGCGCCGCGTGCACGGCGAGGCGCAGCGCGGTGTCCGCCTCGCCGCGGGTGTCGGCCCGGTCGGGCACCGCGTCGGTCGCGAACTCCGCGACCTTCTTGCGCCTCCAGAAGCTCACATGCAGGTGGTACATGGTCCTTCGCGTGTACGCCTCCGCGTTCGCGGTGCGGTGCAGGCGCTTCCACGAACGCCAGGTGCGCGCGAGCGCGTCCTGCACGAGGTCCTCGGCGAGGCCGCGGTCGCCGGTCAGCAGGTAGGCCGAGGCGCAGAGCGCCTTCGAACGGCCCCTGACGAAGTCCTCGAACTGCGTCCTAGGTGGAGGTTCCGGTGGTGCCCCTGACGGGTAGGTCGATCCGCTCACGGTCGGTTCCGTTTCTCTCGGGTGGATGCGGTGGAGATACCTGCTAAGACGGGAAAGCGAGCACCCTCCCGCATCCTACGAACGGTCAGCCGCACCTGACCGAATGGACGAGGCCCGAGCATCCACCGATATGCGATTGAGACCGTCGGTCCCGCACGGCACACTGTCCCAGTGGAAATCATCGAAATGAACCCCGAAGCCACCGACCTCGTCGAACAGGCCTTCACGGTGCTGGCCGCCGCCCACCGCGCGGACACCCCCGAGAACCCCGCACCCGTCGAACGCTTCTTCAAGACCCTCTTCACCCACGCCTTCCCCGGGCGCGAGAACCACTGGTTCGCCTGCGTCGAGGACGGCGCACTCCTCGGCCACACCCGCCTCACCTTCTTCACCGACGAGAACCGCGAACTCGCGATGCTCCGCTTCGGCGCCGTCCACCCCGACCACCGCGGCCGCGGCGTCGGCACCGCACTCCTCGACCACGTCGAGCGCTTCAGCGCCGAGCACGGCCGCACCACCGTCCTCACCGGAGCGCCCGTCTACTGGGAAGGCGGACCCGCGCGCCGCGAGGACTTCGCGCGGCTCCTCGAGGACCGCGGCTACGCCAAGGCCCTCACCACCGTCAACCGCCGCAGCCCCGTCGACCCCCTCGGGCCCGAACGCGAAGCCGAGGAGTACGCGAAGGCGCTGGCCGCCGCGGGAGACGCCTACGAAGTGCGCCAATGGATCGGCGCCGTTCCCGACGACCTCCTCGACACCATGTGCCGCATGGAGACCATGATCATCAGCGAGATCCCCTTGGGGGAGATCGAGATGGAGGTCGAGCAGATGACCCCCGAGAAGCTCCGCGGCCGCGAGGCCGTGTACGCCGCCGAAGGCCGGATCATCGCCCACTCCGTCGCGCTCGACCGCGCCGGCGAGATCGTCGCGTGGACCGAGGTCGGCGTCGACGAAGGCGACTACCGCGATGCCCACCAGGCCATCACCATCGTCGCCCCGGGCCACCGCGGCCACCGCCTCGGCCTGCTCCTCAAGCTCGCGAACCTGCGCCAGATCCGCGAGCGGTTCCCGCACGTCGAGTACATCTGGACGGACAACGCCGACGTCAACGCCCCGATGATCGCCATCAACGAACTCCTCGAGTACACCACTGTGGATGCCAGCGCCGAGTACCAGAGGAAACTGGAGGCCTGATGGCCGAGATCCGCCGCGTCCTCCCCGCCGACCGGGAGCTCCTGCGACAGGTCCACGAGGTCTTCGAGGCCGTGCGCGCCGCCGAGACCCCCGAACTCGCGCCGGTACCCGCCGAACGCTACGGCGGCACCCTCGAACACCCGCGGCCGAACTCCGAGTTCCGCTGCTATGCCGCCGTTGAAGACGGCGCCGTCCGAGGCCAGACCTGGGTCTACCTGCCGCACGACGAGAACGCGCACTACACGGAGGTCGAACTCGCGGTCCACCCCGGCCACCGCCGTCGAGGCCTCGGCGGCGCGCTCCTCGACCACCTCCTGCGACTCGCCCGCGACGAGCGGCGCAGCGAGATCGTCGTGACCGTCCGCACCGCCGTCGACGGCGGCCCTGACCGCCCCGACACCGGGGCGAGATTCCTCGAGCAGCGCGGCTTCACCGCCGCCCTCACCGAGATCCACCGCAGCCTCGACCTCGGTGAGGCCGACCTGGAGGCCGAATCGCGACTCTGGGACGAATCGATCACCTCGGCCGCCGACTACGAACTCGTCTCCTGGACCGGTCGCACTCCTGAGCACTACCTCGACGGCCTCGGCCGCATCGACTCGCAGATCTTCGCCGAGATCCCCCTCGGCGAGGTCGACCTGCGGCCGCGCGCCATCGACGCGGCGTACGTCCGCGCCCGCGAAGACCGCGCGGAAGCCCAGGGCCACACCATGGTCCGCACCCTCGCCGTCCACAAGCAGAGCGGCGACGTGGTGGCGAACACCCTCATCTACGTCCACGGTGAGGAACCGCACGCGAACCAGGCCATCACCATCGTCGACCCGGCCCACCGCGGCCACCGCCTCGGCCTGCTCGCCAAGCTCGCCAACCTCCGGCAACTGCGCGAGCACCACGGCGGCGTCACCACCATCTGGGCCGGCAACGCCGACACGAACGCCGGCATGGTCGCCATCAACGACCGTCTCGGGTTCCGCCCCGTCGACGCGCTCGTCTCCTACCGACTGAAGCTCGAAGCCTGACCGGCCCGCCCGTGCCGGAGGCCCCACCGGCACGGGCGACCGCATCGCCCTTGGCACCGGATCCGCGCGCAGGGAACCGAAATTCGGTTGCCGCACGTCACCGCCGATGTCCACACTGACGTCATGGAGATCATCGAACTCGACCCCGCGGACGGCGACCTCGTCTCCGGCGCATTCGACGTCATGCGCGCCACCCACGCGGCCGACACCCCCGAGAACCCCGCCCCGCACCGGGCCGCCTTCATCGCCGGTCTCGGCTACCCGCCGCCGGACGAGGACGAAGCCCACTTCGTCGCCGTCGAGGACGGCCGGGTCGTCGCCATGCTCGGCATCGGCATGCCCAACCGAGCGAACCTGCACTTCGCCTGGGCCTGGATCAACGTGCACCCCGACCACCGCCGCAAGGGCATCGGCTCGGCCCTCGTCGACCACTTCATCGCGTACGCGCGCGAGCGCGGCCGCACCGAACTCACCCTCGACACCCATATGAGCTGGGAAGGCGGCCTCGAGCGCTCCAAGGCCGGGCAGCTGTTCCTCGAAAGGCACGGCTTCAAACTCGCGCTCACCTGGATCAACCGCCGCTGCGCCGTCGACGCCCTCGACGCCGACACCGAGCAGGCCCTCCTCGAGAAGGCCCAGGCCGCCGCCGGCGACGAGTACGAGATCATCTCGTGGATCGGGCGCACCCCCGAGGAGCTCGTCGAGACGATGGCCCGCATCGACTCCACGATCCTCGCGGAAGTCCCGCTCGGCGACCTCGAACTCGAACCCGAGACCGTGGACGCAGAACTGAAGAACGCCAAGGCCGACCGCAATGAGGCCATGGGCATGAAGATGATCCAGACCGTCGCCCGCTACCGCGGCAGCGGCGAAGTCGTCGCCAACACGTGCGTGATCATCCACGACGACGGCGAGTTCCCGGACGCCTACCAGGGCATCACGATCGTGGACAAGGACCACCGCGGCCACCGTCTCGGCCTGCTCCTCAAGATCGTGAACCTGCGGCTCGTGCGCGAGAACTTCCCGCACATCCGAGCGATCTGGACGGACAACGCCGACGTCAACGCCCCGATGATCGACATCAACGTCACCCTCGGGTACGAGATCGTCGACGCCGGAGGCGAGTTCCAGCGCAAGTTCGAGGCCTGACCCCGCCGCGGGGCCGGTCCTCAAGAAGACGCGGCTTCGAAATGGTGTCTCTAGGCACAAGCCGGCCGTGAAGGTAGCGAGGTTCCTCCGCGGTCGGCTATTGTTCATAGCTGGCCCTCTTTGTGGCCCGATCAGGCGCGTCCCGCCCCATCACCGTCGGCTCATGGTGAACCAAATCTCCGCGGAACGTGCGTCACTTACGAAGTCGTTCTCGCGGAAGGCGAACCATGACCCTTGACAAAACTGTGCCGGATGCTGCCATCAGTCAATCTGACACGGCGCTCGAAACCCCCGAAACCACCGACGTCCAGGCCGCCGAGGCCGCTGCCGTGACCGAGGCCCCGGCCGAGGCCGCCGCTGCGAACCCGGTCGAGACCGGCGTCGACACCGCCGAGGCCGCCGCCGCGGAAGCGGCTCCCGCCGAGGAGTTCATCGTCGAGACCGACGAGGTCCCGGCCTACACCGGCCCGTCGTTCGACGAACTCGGCCTCTCCGAGAAGATCACCGCCGCGCTGGCCGAGCAGGGCATCGTCACGCCCTTCCCGATCCAGGCCGCGACGATCCCGGACGCCCTCGCCGGACGCGACATCCTCGGCCGCGGCCAGACCGGCTCGGGCAAGACCCTGGCCTTCGGCCTGCCGACCCTGTCGCGTCTCGCCGCCGGCGGCCGCACCCGCGCCAAGCGCCCCCGCGCGATCATCATGACCCCGACCCGCGAACTGGCCATCCAGGTCGCCGAGTCGCTGCAGACCTTCGGCGACGCCGTCGGCATCGACATGAAGGTCGTCTGCGGCGGCACCGCGTTCAACCGCCAGATCGACGCGCTCCGCAGCGGGGTCGACATGCTCGTCGCCACCCCGGGCCGCCTGCGCGACCTGATCCGCCGCGGCGAGTGCTCGCTCGAGGACGTCGAACTGGCGATCCTCGACGAGGCCGACCAGATGGCCGACATGGGCTTCCTGCCCGAGGTCGAGGAGCTGTTCGACCAGCTTCCCAAGGGCGGCCAGCGAATGCTGTTCTCGGCCACCCTGGAAGAGGAGATCGACGTTCTGGTGCGCAAGTACCTGAACGACCCGGTCACCCACTCGGTCGACCCGTCGGCTGGTTCGGTCACCACCATGACCCACCACCTGATGCTCATCGGCCCGCGAGACAAGGCCACGATGACCGCCGCCGTCGCGTCCCGTCCGGGCCTGACGATGGTGTTCGTCCGCACCCAGCTCGCCGTCGACCGCATCGCGGACGAACTGCGCGAGGCCGGCGTCAAGGCCGAGGGCCTGCACGGCGGCATGTCGCAGGTCGACCGCTCCAAGGTCCTGGACCGCTTCAAGAACGGCCGCCTGGACGCGCTGGTCTGCACCGACGTCGCGGCCCGCGGCATCCACGTGGACGGCGTCGACATGGTCCTCCACGTCGACCCGCCGAAGACCCACAAGGACTACCTGCACCGTGCCGGGCGCACGGCCCGCGCCGGCCAGTCCGGGCATGTGGCGACCCTGGTGCTCCCGCACCAGAACCGCAGCATGTTCAGCCTGATCGAGCGTGCGGGCGTGGAGGCCCAGCGCCACTACGTCAACGACAACTTCGACCCCGAGCTCACCAAGCTCATGGGCGCCCGCAACTTCACCGACCTGCGCGCGGTGGCGGCGGACCACCAGGCCTCGCAGAACGACGCGGAGGCGGCTCGTCTCGAGCAGCAGATCCAGCGTCTGAAGGAGGACGCCGAGGGCCTGCGCGCCCAGGCCGCCCGACTGCGCGAGCAGGCCGAGCGCGAGATCCTCGACCCGCCGAAGCGCCGCGACCGCGATGACCGCGGCCCGCGCCGCGAGCGCGACGACCGCGGTGGCGGCGAGCGTCGCGGCGGCTACCGAGGCAACCGCGAGGGCGGCTCCGGCGGCGGCTACCGGGGCAACCGCGAGGGCGGCTCCGGCGGTGGCTACCGGGGCAACCGCGAGGGCGGCTCCGGCGGCGGCTACCGGGGCAACCGTGAAGGCGGCTCTGGGGGCTACCAGGGCAACCGTGACGGCGGCGGCTACCGCGGGAACCGCGAAGGCGGCTCCGGGGGCTACCAGGGCAACCGTGACGGCGGCGGCTACCGAGGCAACCGCGAAGGCGGCTCCGGCGGCTACAGCGGTGGCGGCGAGCGTCGCAGCTACGGCGACCGCGACAACCGCGGCGGCGGCTTCCGAGGCGGCGACAACCGCAGCGGCGGCTACTCCGGTGGCGGCGAGCGTCGCAGCTACGGCGACCGCGACAACCGCGGCGGTGGCGGCTTCCGCAGCGACGACCGCGGCACCCGTGGTGGTTTCCGCGGCGACGACCGCGGCGAGCGCGGCGGCTTCCGAGGCGACCGCGAGCGTCGCGACCGCTGGTAGGCACCGAAGCACCGGTCAGCACTGACTGAGCAAGCGGTCCTGGGGAATGCATTCCCCAGGGCCGCTTTCGCATACCTGGGACGGCTTGACGGGCGTTACCGGGCGAGGTACCGGGTCGTCGCGGGGCCTCGGGCCTGCGGTGGACCCAGCGCCAGGTGTCGGGCGCCGAGCTCGCGGCGGGCGTCGGGCCGCGGCGGCGGCATAGGGGGGGGTCGACCCCCGATTCCTTGCCGCCGAAAGTGACCGATCGGCGCGTCGCCGCGCCCGAGTACGCTGGGGCGGTCCCGACTCCCCCTCCCAGAAAGCTCGGCATGGACTCCGCCCCTCGAACGGCAGCCGCGCTCGGCATCGACTTCGGCACCCACCACACGGTCGCCACCGTCCTGCGCGAAGACGGCCGCCGCCATCAGCTGCTCTTCGAAGGCACCCCACTCCTGCCTTCAGGGATATACATCGACTACGAGTCATCCATCCTCGTGGGACGCGACGCCGCGCGTGAGGGCCGCCGCCGTCCCGAGCGCTACGAGCGCAACCCGAAGCTGCGCCTCGACGCCGCCACGATCCTCCTCGGCGACCAGGAGATCCCCGTCCGCGACGCGGTCGCGGCGGTCCTGCGCCGGGCCATCGCCGATTGCGGCACCGCCGCCGGGGTGCCCCGGTCGGTCACCGTGACCGTCCCCGCTGGGTGGGGCCCGGCCCGCCGACACGTCATCGCCGACGCGGCCGGCGGCGCCGGAGCGGTGTCCCCGGTCCTGCTGCCCGAACCCGTCGCCGCCGCCCGCTACTTCGCCGACGTCCTCGGCCACGACCTCGCGTCCGGCCAGTCCCTCGTCGTCTTCGACCTCGGCGCGGGCACCTTTGACGCGAGTGCCGTGGCGCGCACCGATACCGGCTTCGAAGTGCTCGCCGTCGACGGCTCCGACCGCATCGGCGGGCACTACCTCGACCAGTCTCTCGTCGAGTACCTCGGCGGTCGCTTCGCCGGGTCCGAGGAGCGCGCCGAACAGTGGGCCGCACTCCTGGATCCCGACGCCGGATCCGAGCGGCTCCGCCAGCGCTTCGCGCTCTACGACGAAGTGCGCGAAGCGAAAGAGCGCTTGTCGCGTCGCACCAGCACCGAGATCGCGGTGCCCGGCTTCGCGGTCGAGGAACTGCTCACGCGTGCCGAGCTCGAACTCCTGGCCCGTCCGCTCATGACCCGGGCCGTCGCGATCACCCGGGCCGTGATCCGCGAGGCGGGGCTCGCGCCCGAGCAGCTCGCAGGGGTGTTCATGGTCGGCGGGGCGAGCCGGATGCCGTTGGCCGCCACCATGATCCACCAGGAACTCGGCGTCGCCCCGACGCTCATCGAGCAGCCTGAACTGGTCGTCAGCGAAGGGGCCGTAGCGATCCACGCCGCGCCGCCGGCTGCGCCGATGCCGCCGGTCGACCCTGCGATCGTGCCGTACACGCCGGGCCGGGCCGGGGCCGCCTCGCCGCACGCCTCGGTCCCGCAGCCGCCCGCCGTGAACGGCCTCCCGACTCCCGAAGCAGCCCAAGGACGCTCCAAGACACCGCTGACCGGCGCCCTGCCGCCGCCCACGCCCCGGCCGGTCAGGCGGTCCCCGCGCCCGCTCACCGTCTTCATCATCGCTCTGCTCGTCGCCCTCGTCATCGGAGCGGTCCTTTCCGAGCTCTTGAACCGCGACGACGACCCCAACGGAACCGGCGGGGAGGATCCGGCAGACGGCACCAGCGAAGACGTGAGCGCCGAATCGGCATCCGATGCCGCCCCAACCGATGCGGCCCTCCCGGACTGGCCCGGCGAGGTCGTCGAGGTCGTCGTCGGAGTCTCTTCGCTCACCGTCACCACCGACGCCGATCCGGAGTCGACCGGCTGTCGGGTCGATTACAGCGGTACCAGTGACCAGGGCTCGCTCGAGGACGTTTCGTGCGCCGGGTTCACCATCGAAGGCCTCAACGCCTCGGACACGTACTCCTTCTCGATCCACAGCCCCGCGACGGATATCGATCCGGTGACAGGTACCGGCCACACCACCACTGTGGTGGGAACCGTGCACTGGGACTGCCCGCAAACGCGCACCTACTGCCAGAACCAGGGCGGCAGGCCCGGCATCCGAGGCGTCCCGGATGATGCGAAGGCCGTCGACTACGCCGGCGTCGGCGAGCAGTTCGAGCTCGCCTGCTACACCGCCGCCGAGACCATCGACCCGAGAGGCTGGGAGGACGAGGGCTTCTGGGACTACCACCCCCACAAGGCCGCCTCGGACCTCATGGTCGAGGTGGAGCTCTCCGAGGGTCGCGGCTTCATACCGTTCGTGTGGCTCGTGATAGATCCGGACGACCTGAACTCCCTCGGCGGCCTCGCCGAATGCTGAACACCGGTCCTAGTCGGCCTTGAAGCCGAGCCGCGGGCCCGCGCCCTCCTCCGCCTTCGCGTCGGACAGGTTGTAGATCGCGCACTTGCTGATGGATAGGCAGCCGCAGCCGATGCATTCGTCGAGCTCCTGCTGCAGGCTCCGCAGGCGCGCGATGCGGTCCTCGATCCGCCGGCTCCACCCGGAGGAGAGCCGCTGCCAGTCGGCGCGGTCCGGGATCCGCCCGTCGGGCAGCCGGTCCAGCGACGCCTTGACCTCGTCGAGGGACAGTCCGATCGACCGGGCCGCCCGGATGAACGCGACCCGGCGCAGCTCGGCGCGCCGGTAGCGTCGCTGGTTGCCGCCGGTGCGAACAGCATGGATGAGGCCGAGCGATTCGTAGTAGCGCAGCGCCGAAGCGGTGACGCCGGCGCGGGCGGCGAAGTCGCCGATGCTCAGCAACGTCGCCGGATCATGAGAAGTCATGTGTCCCTGCTCACTTCAAGCTTTACTTCAAGTCGACTTGAAGTTACATGATCTGGGCGTGAACGACACCATCGAACAGGTCCGAGCGCTCGCGCAGCGCACCGTGACCGACGTGCGCTACCCGATCGTCAAGACCTACACGCTCGACGCGATCTGGGTCCTCTACGACCGGGTCCTGCGCGTGGACCCCAAGCGGCCCGACGACCCGGCACGGGACCGGTTCCTGCTCTCCAAGGGCCACGGGCCCAGCGCCTTCTACGCGGTCCTCGCCGCCAAAGGCTTCTTCCCCGTCGCATGGCTCGACCGGATCGCCACCCTCGAATCACCCCTCGGCTCCCACCCCGACGCGACCCTCGTCCCCGGTGCGGAGATGTCCGCCGGATCCCTCGGCCACGGCCTGCCCCTCGGCGTCGGTATCGCACACGGCCTGCGCGCCGACGGATTCCCCGACTCGCGAGTCTTCGTGCTCGTCGGCGACGCCGAACTCGACGAGGGCTCGAACCACGAGGCGATCGCCTACGCCGGGGCCGTCGGCCTCGCGAACCTCAACGTGATCGTGGCCGACAACGGCTCGGCCACCCACGGCTGGAACGGCGGCATCGCCTCCCGCTTCGAAGTGAACGGCTGGAGCGCCGCCCACGTCGACGCCCACGACCACGAGGCCCTGTACCGGTCCTTCACCACCTCCCACCCCGACAGGCCGCACGTCACCGTCGCCGCCCACCGACCCTGAACCGGAGGATCCCGATGGTGTTCATCGCCGACCCGCTGACCCACGAACGGCAGCCCCTGACCATGCGCGACGCCTGGGCCGCGCACCTCACCGACCTCGTGGACGCCGACCCGCGCCTCGCCGTCGTCCTCGCCGACATCTCCGCGGACATGTTCGACCAGGCCATGAAGGCCCATCCGGACCGCGTGATCAACGTGGGCATCCGCGAGCAGCTCCTCATCGGCGTCGCCGGGGGGCTGGCGCTGGCCGGGATGCGGCCGGTCGCCCACACGTATGCGCCGTTCCTGGTGGAGCGGGCGTTCGAGCAGGTGAAGCTCGACTTCGAGCACCAGGGCACGAGCGGCGTCCTGGTGAGCGTGGGCGCCTCGTACGACTGGGCCGAGGGCAGCTTCACGCATTTCAGCCCGCGCGACGTGGCGCTGTTCGACACGCTGCCGGGCTGGCGGGTCTTCGTACCGGGCCACGCCGCCGAGGTGCCGCCGCTGCTGGACCGCGCGGTGCGCGCCGACGGTGGCGTGTACCTGCGTCTCTCGCTGCAGCACAACGAGAATCCGCACGCCGTTCCGGACGATTCCCTGCTCGTCCTGCGCGAGGGCACTCGCGCGACGGTGGTCGTGGTCGGCCCGCTGCTCGACAACGTGCTGGAGGCGACGGCCGATCTCGACGTGACCGTGGCGTACACGAACACGCCGCGCCCGCTCGACACCACGGGTCTGCGCGAACTGGCGGCGGACACCGGTGACGCGATCGTCATGGTCGAGCCGTACCTGGAGGGGACCTCGGCCTGGCTCGTCTCGAAGGCGTACGAGGACCGGCCGCACCGGCTGCTGTCGATCGGTGTCGGCCGAGAGGAGCTGCGCCGCTACGGCACCGCGGTCGAGCACGAGCGTCTGCACGGGCTCGACGCGGAGGGCGTCCGCGCCCGCCTGCGGCGGTTCCTGGCGTGAACGGCCGGAGCCTCCGAGCGGGACCGCTCGGAGGCTCCGGGTGCCATCGGCACGCAGGCTAGGCCATGCTCTCTGCGGGCGCCGGTTCGTCGGACTTCTTGTCGCCCACTTTGTTCAGCCAGAGCTTGTCGACCGCGAGCGCGCCGCCGCCGGAGAATCCGATGGCGATCGAGAGCGCGGCCAGCAAGAGCACGTACTCGTAGCCGCCCTCCTGGGAGAAGAACGCGCCGTTGAGCGGGTGGACGAAGTACATCGCGCCGAGCATGACACTGGCGAGCCAGAGCCCCGCGAGCGGTAGGAGCGCTCCCACAATAAGCAGGGAACCGCCGATGATCTCGGCGCCGACCGTGAAGTAGGCCGACAGCGTGGGTGCCGGGATGCCCAAGCCCTCGAAGCCTTGCGCGGTCGCTTCCATGCCTTTCGCGTTGAACTTCTGCCATCCGTGTGCGATGAAGACGACGCCGAGGACGACGCGTCCGATGAGGAGTCCGATCGGTTGGAGTCGGGTGATCATTCATGCCCTCCAATAGGGGGTGCGGCGTCGCGACCGGCCCGCGAGCGGCACTGGAACGCGGTCGGTGGACCGCGCGGCGGAGGAGCCGGAGGCGACTGGTTGGCGATTCAACCAAAGGAAAGTTTAGCAAAATGTAATGATGAATGTAAATATCTGCTGGCTGGGAATGCCATGGGCGTCTTGTGTCGCGATGACGCAGTGGCTGATGCCGCGAGGGCGGGCATCATGCCCGCCTCCGGGGCACCGTTCGCCCCGCACGGCAATCGGGAGCGGTGATCCGAGCCCGCCGCTCGGCATACGGGAGAGGAGCGGGCTCGCGCCTATGCGCGGGATTCGCGATGCGCATCGATGGGCTCGTCGGCTGTCAGTGGCGGCGCACGGCCTCTTCCACGAGCCTGAGGATGCGGGTGATGTCGAGGTCGTCGCGGCCCGTCGCCAGATAGCGCACCAGGCCGTCGTACATCAGCTGCAGGAACCCTGCCAGGACCTCGATGTCGACGTCCGTGCGCAGCACCCCGATCTCGCGCTGGTGCTCGAGGCGCTCCCGGCTCGCCTCCGCGATCGCCTCGCGCCGCCGCCCCCAGGCCTCGGCGAACTCCGGGTCGGTGCGCAGTCGCCGCGCCACTTCCAGCTGCGTCCCGAGCCAGCCCGCGATCTCGGGCTTGTCCGCGCCCGTCGTCAGGTCCTGCATCACGCCCACCAGGCCACGTTCGGCCACCGTCGCCGCCATCTCCGCGGCGTCCACGGACGCCACGGCGAGGAACAGCGCGTCCTTGTCGCGGAAGTGGTGGAAGATCGCCCCGCGGGAGAGCCCCGTCGCCTCCTCCAGCCGCCGCACCGTCGCGCCCTCGTATCCGAACTTGGCGAAGCACGAGCGGGCGCCGTCGAGGATCTGCTGACGGCGGGAGTCGAGGTGTTCTTGGCTGACGCGAGGCACCCGGCAATCTTGCCACCTGCGGTTGGCCCCGACCCACGGAGTCGCCTACCGTTGTCCCCGTGGAACGGCGGGAACGGCGCACCGAAAGGTGCTGGAAGCGGGGGAGCGGCGCATGAAGCAGAGCGATTTCTGGGACCGGATGAACGAGACCTTCGGAGCCGCCTATGCCCGGTCGGTCGCCTCCGATCACTCGCTCGGGCAGCTCGGCGGTCGCACCATCGACCAGGCGCTCGCCGAGGGCGAGAACGCCAAGGCCGTGTGGATGGCCGTGTGCCGCGCCTGGCCCGAACGGATTCCGTCGCGACTGGTGCGCTGACGGACCTGCTGAACCGGGTTCACTGCCGCCCGCGACCTGACTCCGCCATCGCCGCGACCTGAGCCTCTGCCGCCTCTGCGAACGGTGCTTTCTTCATCTCTGCGAGATGTGCCCTGTTCGAACAAGCCGTTGTCCTAGGTTGTCGGTGGGTGCGACTACCGTAATCAGCATGGCTAAGCAGACAGGAACCAGGGGAGGCGGGATGAACTCCGCTCAGGACAAGTCGAAGGCGCTCGATCTCGCCTTGGCGCAGATTGACAAACAGTTCGGCAAGGGCTCGGTCATGCGGCTGGGCGAGAAGCCGAAGCAGAACGTCAAGACCATCTCGACCGGTTCGATCGCGCTCGACGTGGCGCTCGGCGTCGGCGGCCTGCCGCAGGGCCGCATCATCGAGATCTACGGTCCCGAGTCGAGCGGTAAGACCACCATCGCCCTGCACGCCATGGCGAACGTCCAGGCCGAGGGCGGGGTCGCGGCGATGATCGACGCCGAGCACGCGCTCGACCCGATCTACGCCGAGAAGCTCGGCGTCAACGTCGACGACCTCCTCGTCAGCCAGCCGGACACCGGCGAGCAGGCCCTGGAGATCGCGGACATGCTGGTCCGCTCCGGCGCCGTCGACCTCATCGTCATCGACTCGGTGGCCGCGCTCGTGCCGCGCGCCGAGATCGAGGGCGAGATGGGCGACTCCCACGTGGGCCTCCAGGCCCGGCTCATGAGCCAGGCCCTGCGCAAGATCACCGGCGGCCTGAACACCACCGGCACCACGATGATCTTCATCAACCAGCTGCGCGAGAAGATCGGCGTCATGTTCGGCTCGCCCGAGACCACCGCCGGTGGTAAGGCGCTCAAGTTCTACGCCTCGGTGCGCCTGGACATCCGCCGGATCGAGACGCTCAAGGACGGCGGCGAGGCCGTCGGCAACCGCACCCGCGTCAAGGTCGTCAAGAACAAGGTCGGCTCGCCGTTCCGCCAGGCCGAGTTCGACATCCTCTACGGGCACGGCGTGTCCAAGGAGGGCTCGCTCATCGACATGGGCGTCGAGCACGGCATCGTGAAGAAGTCGGGCGCCTGGTACACGTACGAGGGCGACCAGCTCGGCCAGGGCAAGGAGAAGGCCCGGACGAACCTCAAGGAGAACCCGGACCTGGCCCTGGAGATCGAGAAGAAGATCAAGGAGAAGCTCGGCGTCGACGCCGCCGCGGCAGACGCCCCGATCGAGGACGAGATTGAAGAACCCCCGGTCGACTTCTAAGCCGAACGACCCCGAGGCGGCCCGGCAGTACTGTCTCCAACTGCTGTCGGGCCGGCCCCGCACGCGCTCCGAACTCGGGGACTCGATGCGCCGCAAGGGCTTCGAGGAAGCGATCGTCACCGAGATCCTGGAGCGCTACGCCGAGGTCGGCCTCATCGACGACGCGGTCTTCGCCCGCGCCTGGGTCGAGTCCCGCCACCGCAGCCGGGGCCTTTCCAAGCGGAGCCTCGCGGGGGAGCTGCGCCGCAAAGGCGTCGACCCCGACTTCGTGGACGCGGCGGTGGAGCAGGTCAGCGACGACGACGAGCGCGAGGCCGCGCTCGAACTGGCGAGACGCCGCTACCGGTCCCTGGCGGGCCAGACCGACGACGCCGTGCTGCGCAAGCTCGTGGGGATGCTCGCCCGCAAGGGCTACGGCTCCGGCGTGGCGATCCCGGTCGTGAAGCAGGTCCTCGCCGAAGCGGAGAGCGACGCGGCGGAGCTCCTCGATGAGGACGCCCACTTCGAGTAGTCGCGCATTTTCGGCGATTGACTACCGATCGGGCATTCGTGGCATCCGCCGATTCCAGTGTGGCGCAAGGGTGCGACATGTCGGAGGAGCCGGCCGTCATCGAAACCGGGGGCGGTGACGACGCCGAGGCGAACTCGCGTCGCGATCGCGACGCGACGAGCGCCGCGGGGCTCACGGCCGGCGAGGCGACCTGCGGAACGCGAACGGTCGCGGGGCTCACGGAACGGGCGGCGACTCGTGAGGTGCGGGCTGTCCCGGGCGTGACCTGTGGGGCCTGACATGCGAGGGGTGTTCCATCATCCGGAACTTGGCAGGTCGGTAAGGCGTCGTTAACGCGTTCGACATACCATTGGCCGCGACGACGCAGCGCCGCGCCCGGTCCTCCGTCTCTCCTTACCTTTGCGAGGTATCCATGACCGAACCGAAACCCGTCGTGGTCATTGCCGACCCGCTCGCGCCCGCCGCGGTCGAGGTCCTTTCCGGTGACTTCGATGTCCGGGAGATCGACGGTACGAACGTGGAGTCCCTCCACGCCGCGCTGGTCGAGGCCGATGCCGTGATCGTCCGCTCCGCCACCACCATCGACGCCGCCGCTCTCGAGCACGCGCCGAAACTCAAGGTCATCGCCCGCGCCGGCGTCGGGCTCGACAACGTCGACCTGCCCGCCGCCACCGAGCGCGGTGTCATGGTCGTCAACGCGCCGACCTCCAACATCGTCTCCGCCGCCGAGCAGGCCATCACGCTGCTGCTCGCCAGCGCCCGCCACATCGCCCGCGCCGACGCGTCGCTGCGCGCGGGGCGTTGGGACCGCAAGAAGTTCACCGGTGTCGAGATCCAGGGCAAGACCCTCGGCGTCATCGGCTTCGGCAAGATCGGGCAGCTCGTCACGACCCGCATGCAGGCCTTCGACATGGACGTCGTCGCCTACGACCCGTACGCCCAGCCCGCGATCGCCGCGAAGCTCGGCGTGAAGCTCGTCGACCTCGACACGCTGCTCGCCTCCGCGGACTTCATCACGATCCACCTGCCGAAGACCCCCGAGACCGTCGGGATCCTCGGCGAGGACGCGTTCAACAAGGTCAAGCCCGGCGTGCGGATCGTCAACGCCGCGCGCGGCGGCCTCATCGACGAAGAGGCGCTCGCGGCGGCACTGCAGGACGGTCGCGTGGCCGCCGCCGGCCTCGACGTGTTCGTCAAGGAGCCGTGCACCGACTCGCCGCTGTTCGCCCTCGACAACGTGGTGGCGGCCCCGCACCTGGGCGCCTCCACCCGTGAGGCGCAGGACAACGCGGGTCTCGCGGTCGCCAAGAGCGTCCGCCTCGCCCTCTCCGGCGAGTTCGTACCGGACGCCGCGAACGTGCAGGCCGGGGGTGTCGTCCACGAGGACGTGCGCCCGCTGCTGCCGCTCGCCGAGCGCCTGGGCCGCACGTTCAACGCGCTCACCGGCGCGCCGGTGCAGTCGCTGACGGTCGAGGTCCGCGGCGACGTCGTCGACCACGACGTCACGGTGCTGCAGCTCGCTGCCACCAAGGGCCTGTTCGTGGACGTGGCCGACTCGGTCACCTACGTGAACGCCCCGCTCGTGGCCGACCAGCGCGGTGTCGAGGTCGGCCTGTTCGCCACCAAGGAATCGCCGGAGTACCAGACGCTGCTGACGCTGCGCGGCGCGCTCGTCGACGGCCGGAGCCTCACGGTGTCGGGCACGATCAGCCCCGGCCCGCACGGCGGCCTGCGCCTGACCGAGATCGACGGCTTCGAGCTCGACATCGACCTGGACGGTTCGCTGCTGTTCCTGCGCTACACCGACCGGCCCGGCGTCGTCGGCCTCATCGGCGGCGCGCTCGGCGACCTGGGCATCAACATCGCGGCGATGCAGGTGGCCCGCAAGGCCGCCGGCGGCGAAGCGGTCATGGCGATGGCCCTCGACGCCCCGGTGCCGTCCGAACTGCTCGGCCGCATCAAGGAATCGGTCGGCGCCAAGGGCGTCAAGACGGTGACCCTGCAGGACTAGGGCCTGTCCGGTGAGCAGGCCCTCGGGCCTCCCGGTGGCCGCTCCTGTGGCGTTCACCGGTCCGGTTCCACCTGCTGAGAGTCGTTCGTCGGAATGCGGGACGGGTGCGTTAAGGTGAACGCACTCGCCCGCATTCCGCGTTTCCCTGGGTAGAACCGGCCGAAGGGGAACGGGCCGGTCTGCGACCGGAAGCGGCGCACCAGTTCGCGTCAGCGACTGAGGACGAAATCAGAGAGGCAGCATGAGCAGGATCGCGGTCATCCCGGGCGACGGGATCGGGCAAGAGGTCATCGCCGAGGCGCAGAAGGTGCTCGCCGTGGCCCTTCCGGGCTACGAGTCGAACGAGTACGACCTGGGCGCCCGCCTGTACAACCGCACCGGTGAGGTCCTCCCCGAGAGTGTGCTGTCCGAACTGGACGGGCACGACGCGATCCTCCTGGGCGCCATCGGCGACCCGTCGGTCCCGCCGGGCGTCCTCGAGCGCGGCCTGCTGCTGAAGCTCCGCTTCGAGTTCGACCAGTACGTGAACCTGCGCCCCAGCCGCCTCTACCCGGGCGCGCCCACGCCGCTGGCCGACGTGAAGCCCGGCGACATCGACTTCGTGGTCGTCCGCGAGGGCACCGAGGGCCTGTACACCGGCGCCGGCGGCAACCTCCACACCGGTACGGCCGCCGAGATCGCCACCGAGGAGTCGCTCAACACGCGCTACGGCACCGAGCGGGTCATCCGCGACGCCTTCGAGCGCGCCAAGCGCCGCCGCGGCCACCTCACCCTGGTCCACAAGACCAACGTGCTCGTGCACGCCGGCGGGCTCTGGAAGCGCACCTTCGACGAGGTCGCCGCCGAGTACCCGGACATCACCACCGAGTACCAGCACGTCGACGCCGCCGCCATGTTCCTGGTGAACCGGCCGCACACGTTCGACGTCATCGTCACCGACAACCTGTTCGGCGACATCCTCACCGACATCGCGGCCGCGGTGACCGGCGGGATCGGCCTGGCCGCCACCGGTTCGATCAACCCCGACCACACGCACCCGTCGACGTTCGAGCCCGTGCACGGCTCGGCGCCCGACATCGCCGGTCAGGGCATCGCCGACCCGGTCGCCGCGATCTCCTCCACCGCGCTCCTGCTGGAGCACCTGGGCCGCACTGACGCCGCCATCGCGGTGAACGCCGCGGTCGAGCGCGAACTCGCCGGACGCGACTCCGGCGCCAAGATCCGCACCGGCGAGGTAGGCGACCGAGTAGCCGCCGACGTCGCCGGACAGCTCAGCTAGCAAACCCAGCTGCATCAAGCGCCCGGCGGGCCAGCGCTCCGACAAGAGCGCCTCGCCGGGCGTTTTTCCGTGTCGAAGCCCGACCGGCCCACGCGCCGCCCGACCACCTGAACGAGCGGTAAGTTAGGCATCAGGACCAAATACAGCACCGCACCCGAGCCACCTGCATTGAAGGACAGATCTATGACCAGCGACGGTCTTCCCGACCTGCGGCGCGAGCCGCACCCGAACCCGACCCCGGCCGCGGAGCGCGACCGCATCCTCGCGAACCCGGGTTTCGGCACCAACTTCACCGACCACATGTTCGAGATGACCTGGACCGAGGGCCGCGGCTGGCACAGCGCCACCGTCAAGCCCTACGGGCCCCTCACGCTCTCCCCGGCCGCGGCGGTCCTCCACTACGCCCAGGAGATCTTCGAGGGCCTCAAGGCCTACCGCTACCCCGACGGCGGCATCGGCCTGTTCCGCGCCGAGGCCAACGCCCACCGCCTCAACCTCTCGGCCGAGCGCATGGCCATGCCGCATCTGCCCGAGGAGTGGTTCCTCGCCTCGATCCGCGAGCTCCTCGCCGTCGACGGCGACTGGGTGCCCAGCCAGGAGGAGGCCAGCCTCTACCTGCGGCCGTACATGTTCGCCTCCGAGGCGTTCCTCGGCGTGCGCCCCGCCAAGGAGTACACGTACCTGGTCATCGCCTCCCCGGCCGCCGCGTACTTCAAGCACGGCCCCAAGCCGCTCACGCTGTGGGTCTCCGAGGAGTTCAACCGGGCCGGACCGGGCGGCACCGGCGCCGCCAAGTGCGGCGGGAACTACGCGGCGAGCCTGCTCCCGCAGGCCGAGGCCATCGAGCACGGCTGCGACCAGGTGGTCTTCCTCGACGCCGTGGAGTACAAGTACGTCGACGAACTCGGCGGCATGAACCTGTTCTTCGCCTACGAGAACGAACGCGTCCTGTACACGCCGAAGCTCGGCACGATCCTCCCCGGCATCACCCGCGACGCGATCTTCACGCTCGCCACCGAAGCGGGCTGGGAGGTCCGCGAGACCGACTACTCGCTCGCCCGCTGGCGCGAGGACGCGCAGTCCGGCGTGCTCTCCGAGGCCTTCGCGTGCGGCACCGCCGCCGTGATCACCCCGGTCGGCACCGTCAAGGGCCGCAGCGGCGAGTTCCAGGTCAACGGCGGCGAGGCCGGCAAGTTCACCATGCAACTGCGCCAGACCATCCTCGACCTCCAGCACGGCCGCGCCGAGGACACCCACGGCTGGGCCACCAAGGTCGTCTGAGCCCACCCTCCTTCCGCGACAGGGAGGTTGAACCGCCCCGTCGCCGGAAATCGGGGCCAATCCCGGTCCCCTTCCCGTACCTTGATATCCACGCGTGTCAAGGCTCGGGGAGGGGACTTTGGGCGAGGCCACCATCCGGTTGAACCGGTTCGGGGTCGAACACGGCCGCATGTGGCAGGCCGTGGTCGCGGCCCTCGCGATCGCACTGCCGCTGGTGTTCTGGATCGGCATCGAACGCGCCCTCGGCGACTCGGTGCAGGACATCGACAAGGGCGAGACCCTCTACCTCCAGTCCTACCCCGTCATCGGCGCCAAACTCGAGTTCAAGCTCCCCGGCGAAGGCTGGACCTCCCCGGGCATCCACATGGCCGACCAGCGCCAGGACTTCCGCCACGGCGCCCTGACCGCCACCGTCGAGGTCGACACCCACGTGGAGAGCCTCAAGAACCTCCTCATCCGCCGCGCCGACCCGATCACCGCCGAACGCGGCTACGCCTACAACAACGAACGGCCCTACGAGAACGCGGCCACCGGCCTCTCGGGCTACCGCGCCGACATCGTCGGCATCGACACCGCCGGGTCGATCACCGTCGTCGGCGAGGACGGCGGCGCCGCCGCGATCCTCATCCTCATCGCCCCCGGCGACGACCCGGCCAGCGCCACCGTCGACCCCGACCCCTTCATCGGCGCGTTCAAGCTGGAGGGCGAGTGATCGTCCGGACCGAACGCGTCGTCGTCGAGAGCCAGGGCGCGTTCGTCCGCATACGGCGCCCCGCCTACTGGCTCTTCGTCGCCTGCCTCGTCTACGGCCTGCTCGAACTCGGCCGCGTCCTCTCGCCCGACTACGGCGACATCGCCACCGCCCTGTGGGCCTCCATCGGCGTGAACGCGGTCCTCGCGTTCTTCTTCCTCGACATCCTCGCCCGCCTCGACCTCTTCGAACGCGAACCGCCCACCGTCCGCGCCGCGGCCATGTGCTGGGGCGGCCTCGCCGCCGTCCCCTTCGCCATGTTCGCCAACGACGCCGCGCTCGTCGTCCTCGCCGAGTTCACCGACACCCAATGGGCCCGCACCTGGGGCCCGCCCATCGCTGGGCCGCTCAACGAGGAATGGCTCAAGGCCATGGGCGTGGCCATGCTCGTCCTCATCGTGCGCGAGCACTTCGACCGGTCGATCGACGGCCTCATCTACGGCGCGCTCGTCGGACTGGGCTTCCAAGTGGTCGAGAACCTCACGTACGCCATCAAGTACGCGGTCATGAACCCCAACTCCGACCTCACCGGGGCGCTCACCGTGACGTTCACCCGGGTCCTCGTCGCCGGGCCCTGGTCCCACCCGCTGTACACCGGCGCGGCCGGGCTCGGCATCGCGTTCTTCGTGACCCAGACCAGGCGGCGTTTCAGCACCCGCCTCGGCGTCGCGGTCGGCCTGTACGCCCTGGCCCTCGCGATGCACGGCCTGTGGAACCTGCCGCTGCCGTCGAGCATGCCGCCCGCGCTGGGGATTCCGCTCAGCTACGGCAAGGGCCTGATCATTCTCGGGCTGTTCTTCGTGCTCTACCATTTCGCGGCCCGCGCGGAATGGCACTGGTTCGTGACCACGATGTCCGATCAGGACGAATCGGTGATCACGGCCGACGACCTCACGGAGATGCGGTCGCTGCGCAGCAGACGCAAGGCCCGGCAGCGCGCGCACAAGCGGTGGGGCAAGGAGGCCTCGCATCTGCTCGGGCAGTTGCACCGGGAGCTGGTGAACCTGGCGACGCTCGTCGCCCGCGACCAGCGGCGGGGCGAGACGGGCGAGGACGGGCCCGACGTGGCCGCCGTCAAGCGCAACATCGCCGCGATCAGGGCCGAGCTGG
Source organism: Glycomyces sp. YM15 (assembly GCF_016918015.1). Classification (GTDB taxonomy): domain Bacteria; phylum Actinomycetota; class Actinomycetes; order Mycobacteriales; family Micromonosporaceae; genus Glycomyces. Next base: position 182,414 of record NZ_JAERMK010000008.1, on the reverse strand, counting down.
CCGATGAGAAGGCCTCGTAGCGCAGCACGCGGCGCGCGCCGTTCCCAGGACGTGGGGCCCGGGTCGGCGCGGCACCGGCAGCGCCATGAACGCCGCAGCGCTGCAACGCGATCAGGCGTCAGCCTCCGATGGGGCCCTTGCGGGGGGTCGGTGCCGTCGAGCCGCGCGGGGCCTGCTCCGCCGTCGGTTCGGAGGTCGTCTCCTGCGTGGGGCCCTCGCTCGTGGGCACCGAAGCGCTCGGCGTCGGTTCCTCGGTCGTGGGAGCGTCCGTCGTGGGCTCCTCCGTGGGCGTCTCGCTCGGCGCGCCGGTGGTCGGCTCGTCCGTCGGCTCCTCGGTGGGCTCCTGCGTCGGCGTCGGCGAGTGCTCCTCGACCGGGTCCGAGCCCTCCTCGCCGACCGGCACCAGTCCGGGCGCCTCACCGAGATTCGTGCCCCGCGCATCCGCCGCAGGCGACGAGGACGCGACCTCGGGATCGTCGGATTCCCTTGCAGCGGAAGGCGACTGCGAGGTCTCCTGCTCCGAGGACTCCGCGTCCTGACCGGTCGTGTCGGCACCCAGGCCGAACCAGCCCTCGGTGATGTCCGAGCCTTCGCCGCCGAGACCCTGAAGGCCCGGCACGGGCTCGCGCAGCAGCGCCCCCGTCGCGATCATGCCGCCGGCGACCGCCACCACCGCGATCGCACCGGCCCGCCGGAAGCGCCGCGACTGGCGCAGATCGTAACCGAGGGAACGGAACGCGCCCCTCGTCTCGCGCCCGATGGCGCCGAAGAGTCCCATGGTGTTCCACCGTCCATTTCAAGTCCTTCACTCGAATCAACGAGCGAGGGGACCGGTGGTAACCGTTGCGTCACCCGTGCGGGTGTGATTCAGCCCATTCGGGTGAACCGAAGCGACCGAAAGACACGAAATCCAACGTGGACGGCGGCTAGAAGTCCCGCTTCACGGCCTTGACCAGCAGGCCCGCGAACACCTGCAGCGCCGCCGGATCCACATCCGCACGCGAGTCCTCCAGCGCCGCTTCGGCTTCCGCCGCCAGAGCGCCGATTCGCTCCTCCGTGTCGGCCAGTGCCCCCGTGTCCATCAGGACCGCCCGCAGCCGCTCCACCCCCTCCGCGTCGAGGTTCGGATCGCCCAGACCCGAGTCCAGGGCCGCCCGCTGCGCCGCGTCCGCCGCCGCCGAAGCCCGCGCGATGAGGAACGTGTGCTTGCCCTCCCGCAGGTCGTCCCCGGCGGGCTTACCGGTCTGCACCGGGTCGCCGAACACGCCGAGCACGTCGTCGCGCAACTGGAACGCCTCGCCCAACGGGAGCCCGATCGCCGAATAATGCGCCCGGACCCGCTCGGGAGCGCCCGCCAGGGACGCGCCGATCAGCATCGGCCGCTCGATCGTGTACTTCGCCGACTTGTACCGCGCCACCTTCGCCGCCGTCGCCTCCGAGACGTCCCGGCGCACCTCCGAGAGCACGTCCAGATACTGCCCGGCGCTCACCTCGGTGCGCATCAGGTCGAAGTCGCCCCTCGCGGCCGCGACCGCCGCGAACGGCATCCCCGCCGAGCAGAACAGCTCGTCCGACCACGCCAGGCACAGGTCCCCGAGCAGGATCGCCGCCGCGGCCCCGAACCCGCCGGGCCGGCCCGACCAGCCCTCGGCCTCGTGCAGCGCCGCGAAACGCCGGTGGATCGACGGCATCCCCCGGCGCGTGTCCGAACCGTCGATGAGGTCGTCGTGCATGAGCGCCGACGCCTGCAGCAGCTCCAGCGAAGCCACGCACGCGACGAGCTCCGGGGAATCGGCGAGCCCCGCCCCCCGCGCGCCCCAATACGCGAACGCGGGACGCAGCCGCTTGCCGCCCCGCAGCACGAAATCGCGCACCGCGTCCGCATACGCGCCGAGACTGTCGTCGATCCCGCAGATCACGGCGGCCTGACGGTCGAGGAAGACGGTCAGGGCGGCGTCGATGCGGTCGTTGAGCTCCACGGACCGAACCCTAGGAGACCGGCGCTCCGTCCCAACTATTGGGTGGTCGCCAGTGCAGGTCAGAACACGTGTACCCGAGCCGTTACATTTGCAGGCATGACTCTCGGAGTGCCCAGCGTGATGCCGCAGAAGACCGCCAAGATCGGTGATCTGCTGCGCTCTGGCATGCCGAAGTTCTCCTTCGAGATGTTCCCGCCCCGCGACGAGCAGGCCGACTCGGTCCTCTGGCGCACCATCCGAGCCCTCGAGGGCCTGGGCGCCGACTACGTCTCCGTCACGTACGGCGCGGGCGGCTCCACCAGGCTGAAGACCGTGGAGACCACCGAGCGGATCAACTCCGAGACCACCCTCCTGACCATGGCCCACTGCACGGCCGTGAACCACTCGATCGCCGAACTGCGCAACCTCATCGGCCACTTCGCCAACGTCGGCGTGCGCAACATCCTCGCCGTGCGCGGCGACCCGCCGGGCGACCCGCGCGCCGACTGGGTCCAGCACCCCGAAGGCGTCCTCCACGCCCGCGAGCTCGTCGAACTCATCAAGGAGTCCGGCGATTTCAGCGTCGGCGTCGCCGCCTTCCCCGAAGGCCACCCGCGCGACCTCGACTGGGACACCGGCGTGCGCCACTTCGTCGAGAAATGCCGCGCCGGGGCCGACTTCGCGATCACCCAGATCTTCTACGACGTCGACGACTACCTCCGCCTGCGCGATGCCGTCGCGGCATCCGGATGCGACATTCCGATCGTCCCGGGCATCATGCCCGTCACCAACATCAAGCAGATCGAGCGCTTCGCCGTCCTCACCGGCATGAGCTTCCCCGAAGCGCTGGCCGAACGCCTCCGCGCCGTCGAGGACGACCGCGACGCCATCCGCGACATCGGCGTCGAAGTCGCCACCGACATGGGCGCCCGGCTCCTCGCCGAAGGCGCCCCGGGACTGCACTTCACGACCTTGAACCACTCCCGTTCCACCCGGCGCGTCTGGCAGAACCTCCGCCCTTAGGACTGTCGGCTACCCGATCGAGGGATTGCGGTCACCGCTCGGGCACGTAGAGTCCTCTTTTATGTTCGATGCTGCGAATGCGCGGTTGATGCCGTCTGCTACAACAACATCCATGCGCACCCGTGTGCCCGCCGACTCCCTTGTAGGCAGGGTCATCCTCTCCACCCGGTTCCAGCCCGGGGCCGTTGTCGGCGTCGGCCTCGTCGCCAGCCTCCTCATTCCCATATGCGTCCTCCTCGGGGGACCGATCATCCTGGTCTCCCTGCCGCTCATCGCGATCACCGCGCTGGCCGATTCCTCGTACGCGCTGCTCGCGGCGCGCTCGACGAGCCTCACCCGCCGGGTCCTGGTGTTCGAGCCGCTCGCCGCGCGCCTCTCCGAAGGGTCGTGGCTCCTCGCGCTGTGGTTCCTCGGCGCGCCCGGCTGGAGTGTCACGGTCACCGGCGCGTTGTGCTGGATGTACGTGCTCACCCGCAACCGGGCCCGGCAGGTCGGCCTGCGCGACCTCGGCATGACCACGATGGGGGAGCGGTCGGTCCGCGAACTCGTGGTCGCCCTCGGCTTCGGCGCGGCGGGCGTGATCGCCGTCGCCGGCGGTGGGCAGTACGAGCAGTGGATCGGCGGCGCGATCACGATCGCGGTGACCGCCTGGCTGCTGCTGGCCGCGCTGGGGCTGCTGCAGCTGGTGATCGTGGTCGCGACGGCGCTGCGCAACGACTGATCGCAGGGAATGATCCGAAGCGCGCCTGCGTTGTCCACGGCATGCGCTACGACGACATCACCGACGACCAGATCGCCGCTTTCATCGACTCCGACTCGCGTCCGCGCCAGATCCCGGAGGAGGTTCGGCGGCTGCGCGACGCCGAGGAGATGCTGGCCCTCAAGGACCCGCTCGGGGCCCTGCAGTTCCTCGCGCCGCTGTTGCGCGACCACCCGGACCACCCGGACGTCATGCTCGCGGCCGCGCGCGCGTACTTCAAGTCCGCGCAGCTGAACCGGGCGCTCGAGCTCTCCGAGAAGATGGTCGAGGCCAACCCGGCGGACTTCTACGCCCGCAGGCTGCTCGGCCGCACCTTGCAGCGGCTCGGCCGCGCCGACGAGGCGCGCGGCCACCTCCGCATGATCGACGAGATCGCCGAATAGACCGTTCGAACCGTCGGGCGGCTTAGCGCGGCCGCCCGGGTTCGTTCGAACAACAGGTGTGCCGCAGGCGAATTCCAGGAGCCGCGAACTGTAAGGTTCGCGGCCCTTTTCTGTTGTCGTGCAATGGGAATGCTGTCGGATGCACGACACTCCGTAGCCGTTCGCTGATTTCAGGCGACGATGGGGGTTGGAAATGTCGCACCTCTGTGGTTCCATATTTCTCGAACGCAAGTTCGAACAGGTTTAGGAGGCCCACGTCATGGCAGCTTCTCGACCCGCCGTAACTCGATCCGCCTCGCCCGTGGGAGCCCGCGGCGCGAGCGGGCCCCGACTGGTGCAGGCGGGCACCGTGCAGAACTCGCGCCTGCGCATTCCCGCCGACCAGCTTCCCAACCGCTCCCCGCTCCAACTCCTCGCCACCGCCCGCGTCGACCTTGACGACGCGGCGGAACGCACCCGCCCCGGCGAACGCTATGCGGAGGCTCACCTCGCGGCCCTCAGGGTGGCCGTGGCCGTCCTCGCCGTGCGGGCGGGCGACGCCACGGGCAGGCGGCGGCCCGGCCGCCCGTCGAGCACCTGGGAGCTCCTGCGGGGTGTGGCCCCGGAACTGGAGGAGTGGGCCTCGTACTTCGCCCGCACCGCCCGCAAGCGGGTCCTCGCGCAGGCAGGCATCCCCGACATCGTCACCCCTGAGGAGGCGGACGCGATCGTCGCCGACGCCCGCCGCTTCCTCGACGTGGTGGTGAGGCTGCTCGGCTTCAGTGCGCTCGCGCGCTGAAGCCGAGGCGCAGGAGCGCGCTCGCGGGCTGAAGTAGGAGCTGATCAGCGCGCTTGCGAGCAAGGATCGGCGGGCTAGCGCGCCTGCGCGCCGAAGAGAGCCACAGCGGCGCGTCGATGCAATGGCTTAGCAGCGCGCTCGCGCATCGAGGCGCGAGTGCGGCATGGTAGGTCGGCGTCGACGCTGAAGCGCTGCGGCTTTGCCGCACCTCTCGCTACCGACGAGTACACAGCGCGCGCAGCCGATGCGGCACCCGCTTCGGGAGGAAGCGCAGCCACCCGTTCGCGCGTCAGGCGACCGGCGCCTCCGTCGTCCAGACCTCGTCGCCGTCGGCTCATGGCGTGACCTGCGTGACGTCCGCCGTGGCGGGCGGCACGGCCGAGTCACTGCGCTGCGCGCGGTTATACGATTGCTGCTGGCACCGGATTCTCGAGAGAATGTCATCGTCCCCGGCCCGCGAAGCGGGCCTCGGCGCGGTATTTCGAACGAGCACCGCACGCCGCGAACCGGCTCCGCCGGTCCAATCGACCAACCGTTTCCTTCGAGGAGTTTTGAACCCGTGTATCGGACACACCTCGCCGGCACGTTGAGTGCCGCTGACGTCGACCAGCAAGTCACCCTCGCCGGATGGGTGGCGCGTCGCCGCGATCACGGCGGGGTGGAGTTCGTGGACCTGCGCGACGCCTCGGGCGTCGTCCAGGTCGTCTTCCGAGACTCGGAGGCCGCGGAGGCCGCCCAGAAACTCCGCAACGAGTACTGCGTCTCCGTCACCGGCACCGTCGCGCGCCGCCCCGAAGGCAACGAGAACCCGGACCTGCCGACCGGCCAGATCGAGATCACCGCGACCGGCCTCGAGGTGCTGTCCGAGGCCGCGCCGCTGCCGTTCCAGATCGACGACCACGTGGACGTCTCCGAGGACATCCGCCTGCGCCACCGCTACCTGGACCTGCGCCGCAGCGGCCCCAACGAGGCGATCCGCCTGCGCTCGAAGGCCAACCACATCGCCCGCAACCTCCTGGAGGAGGAGGGCTACGTCGAGATCGAGACTCCGACGCTGACCCGCTCCACCCCTGAGGGCGCCCGTGACTTCCTGGTGCCCGTGCGCCTCCAGCCCGGCACCTGGTACGCCCTCCCGCAGTCCCCGCAGCTGTTCAAGCAGCTCCTCATGGTCGGCGGATTCGAGAAGTACTACCAGATCGCCCGCTGCTACCGCGACGAGGACTTCCGCGCGGACCGCCAGCCCGAGTTCACGCAGCTCGACATCGAGGCCTCCTTCGTCACCGAGCAGGACGTCATCGGCCTCGGCGAGCGCATCGTCGGCGCCCTGTGGCGGGAACTCGCCGACTACGAACTGCCTGGTCCGCTGCCGAAGCTCACCTTCCGCGAGGCCATGGACCGCTACGGCTCCGACAAGCCCGACCTGCGCTTCGGCCAGGAGCTCGTCGAACTCACCGACTACCTGCGCGGCACCGAGTTCCGCGTCTTCGCGGGCGCGATCGACGCCGGCGGCTACGTCGGCGCGGTCGTCATGCCCGGCGGCGCCTCCCAGACCCGCAAGGAGCTCGACGGCTGGCAGGACTGGGCCAAGGCGCGCGGCGCCAAGGGCCTCGCCTACATCACCTTCAACGCCGAGACTGGGGAGCCGAAGGGCCCTGTCGCGAAGAACCTTTCCGAGGAACACTTGGCCGGTCTCGCCGACGCCGTGGGCGCCAAGGCCGGGGACGCGGTCTTCTTCGCGGCCTCCACCGACCGCCGCGAGGCCCAGGAGCTGCTCGGCGCGGCCCGCCTCGAAGTCGGCAAGCGCACAGGCCTCATCGATCCCAACGCCTGGGCGTTCTGCTGGGTCGTCGACTTCCCGATGTTCGAGCGCACCGACGAGGGCGGCTGGACCTCGCCGCACCACCCGTTCACCTCGCCGAACCCGGAATGGATCGACAAGTTCGAGACCGACCCTGAGAACGCGCTCACCTACGCCTACGACATCATCTGCAACGGCAACGAGCTCGGCGGCGGGTCGATCCGTATCCACGACAGCAGCGTGCAGAGCCGCGTCTTCGATTTCCTCGGCATCAGCCACGAAGAGGCCGAGGACAAGTTCGGCTTCCTCCTCGACGGCCTCAAGTACGGCGCCCCGCCGCACGGCGGCATCGCCCTCGGCTGGGACCGCGTCTGCATGCTGCTGGCCGGTTCCAGTTCCATCCGCGACGTCATCGCGTTCCCGAAGTCCGGCGGCGGCGCTGACCCGCTGACCTCGGCTCCGACGCCGATCACGCCCGAGCAGCGCGCCGAGGCCGGCATCGACTTCGTGCCCGAAGAGGAAGCGGGTACCGAGGCGGTTGCCGGTTAGCCCTACGATGTCGTAGTGGGCGGCCCGGGCCTGCGGCCCGGGCCGCCGTTCGTTCGATGCGTGCCCGGTTGCCCCTCAGCCAATTCCGACTGGCAGGAGTCCGTGAAGGCGGCCGCCGCGGACCGCTGACGGCTGCTATATGTAACATCCGGCCGATGCAGGAGTAAGAGGAGCGGGTTCGACGTGCAGAGCGGGACCTTGGTGGCGGGTCGCTATCGATTGGATGAGCGGATTGCCGCAGGCGGCATGGGGGAGGTCTGGAAGGGCACCGACACCCGGCTCGGCCGCTCCGTGGCCATCAAGATCCTCCATGCTGGACTGTCGAGCAACGACAAGTTCCGCACCCGCTTCCAGCTCGAGGCCCGCGCCGTCGCGGCCCTCCAGTCGCCCGGCATCGTCGCGCTCTACGACTACGGCGAAGAGACCAACGACGACGGCGAAGTCTCTTACCTCATCATGGAACTCGTGCGGGGCCGCTCGCTCGCCGAGATCCTCCGCGACCGCGGCACACTGCCCCCCGCGGAGGTCATGAGCATCGTCGCGGCCGCCGCAGACGCCCTCGAGACCGCGCACCGCCACGACATCATCCACCGCGACATCAAGCCCGCCAACCTCCTCGTCGACGAAGAGACCGGCGCGGCCAAGATCGTCGACTTCGGCATCTCCGCCGCCCGCGGCGCCTCCGGCCTCACCGAGACCGGCACCGTCATGGGCACGCTCGCTTACGCTTCTCCCGAGCAGCTCAACGGCGCCGAGCTGACCGGGGCCAGCGACCTCTACTCGCTCGGCATCGTCGCGTACGAAGCGCTCATGGGCCGCCCGCCGTTCGTCTCCGACACGCCCGTCGCGGTCATGAACGGCCACATGACCCAGGCCCCGCCGCCGCTCTCCCGCGAGATCCCGGCCGGGGTCGCCCAAGTCGTGCTCCAGGCCCTCCAGAAAGACCCGCGCGCCCGCTACACCTCGGCCGCCGAAATGGCCCGCTCGGCCCGCGAAGGCCGCGTCGTCACCGGCGGCATCCCCGTCTCGCCCACGACCCCGCCCGACGGCCAGCGGACCCAGTACTTCGGCTCGGACCAGACCGCCCTCCTCGGCGCCGGCGTCGGAGGCGGCGGCAACACCGCCGAGCAGCCCACCGGCGCGATGGCGCAGGAAGAGGAGAATCGAAGCGCCACACCATGGATCATCACCGCGGCGGTGATCATGATCCTGGCCATCATCGGTCTGCTCATCTGGCTCGACGACCGAAACGGCACTCCCAGCGTGGAGATCGACAGCCCCGAGCCGTCGTCCACATCCGTGCAGAGCTCAGAGTCGCCGTCGCCTACGGAAGACGAGACCTCCGAGGAAGACTACGACGACAACGACTGGCATCCCACCACCGAGGAGGAGACCTCCGAGACACCCAGCGAGACGCCTTCGGAGACTCCGACGACTGAGGAGCCGGCCACTGAGGAGCCGACCTCCGACCCGCCGACGTCCGAGGACCCTGAGCCGAGCACGGAAGGTCCGCCCACGACTGAAGGCAGTCCAGCCGCTGATTAACGGCAGCAACGATGTCGGGGTCCGGGATCTTCCCCGGGCCCCGTTCGTCAACGCATTGCGGGCGCTAGCCGCCGATCGGCCGGTATCGCACCACCTTGTCCTGGTCGCCGCCGTTCGAAGTGGTCACCCACAGCCAGCCGTCCGGGCCGAGCTCGACCGTGCGGATGCGGCCGAGCGCCGATTCCAGCACGGCCACAGGGTCACCGGCCTCGCCTCCCGCCACCGGCACCGTCCACAGGCGCTGGCCGCGCAGGGCTCCGACGTACATGGTGTCGCCGACGACCTCGCCCCCTGAAGGCGAGGCCTCGGCGGTGGTCCAGGTGACCAGCGGGTCGACGTACTCCGGATCGCCTCCCGTCCCCTCGACCTCGGGCCAGCCGTAGTTCGCCCCGGGTCGGATGTGGTTGAGTTCGTCCCAGGTGTTCTGGCCGAACTCGGTCGCGTACATCTCGCCGTCCGGGCCCCATGAGAGTCCCTGCACGTTCCGGTGCCCGTAGCTGTAGACCGGCGAGCCTGCGATCGGGTTGTCCTCGGGCACCGATCCGTCCGCGTTGACGCGCAGGATCTTGCCGCCGAGGCTCTCGAGGTCCTGCGAGTTCGCGGTGTCGTTCGCGTCGCCGGTGGTGATGTACAGCTTGTCGTCCGGGCCGAAGGCCAGGCGACCGCCGTTGTGGTTGAGCGCCGAGGGGATCCCGGTGAGGACCGGTTCGGGTTCGAATGTGTCGAGGTGGAAGCGCACCACCCGGTTGTCCTCGGCGGTCGAGAGATACGCGTACACCCAGCCGTCGGTCGCGAAGGTAGGCGAGATCGCCAGGCCCAGAAGCCCGCGTTCGTCGAACTGGCCCGCGCCGGCGACGACCTCGAGGTTCCCGAGGACCACCGGGTCGGCGTCGGTGCCGATCCGGAGCACGTCGCCGGAGTTGCGCTCGGCCACGATTCCGGATCCGTCGGGGAGGAAGCCGAGCCCCCACGGGATCGTGAGGCCGGTGGCGACCGTGTCGCCGGTTCTGAAGTCGAACTCGGGGTCCTGGAGGGGTTCGATCTCAGGGCCTTCCTGGGCTGATGCCGTGGCCGTGCCGACGGCCAGGGCGAGTCCCGCGAACGCCGCGCCGATGGCGGGCAGTCTGCGTCGCATGGCTGCTCCTTGTCTCTCTTGGTGCCGGGTGAAGAAAGCGAAGAAAATCTGATATAGAGGTATATCAATCTAATTGCCATCGTAAGCGCGGATGAGGACGGATGTCCAGGCGGCCGGAATCGTCGAAATCGATCGAGAATCGTGACATTGGAACGTTCGCTTATGCCGAGGGTCGGAATAAGCTGATCGCAGCCCCTGACGGTTACCGATCACGCAGGTTCCGACCTGCATGATCGTTTGAGCGAAGATTGGTTGGACAGTGACGTCTAAACGATTCATCGGCGCCCTCGCCGCCATTGCGGCAGTGGCGCTTCCGGCCTCGGCGGCGGTCGCCGCCCCATCCGACGGCCCGCTTCTCTGGTACCAGTTCGACGAGGCGAGCGGCTCCGTCGTCGCCGACGCCTCCGGGAACGGCCGCGACGGCGCCCTCGTCGGCGGCGGTACTTGGAACGAAGGCCTCCACCTCGACGGCGTCGACGATTACGTCGACCTGCCCGACGACCTCCTCGCCGGTCTCGACGCGATCACCGTGACGGCCGAGGTCTACATCGAGCCCGACCAGGCCAGCCCGTACTTCATCTACGGCCTCGGCAACTCGAGTGGCGACTGGGGCAGCGGCTACCTCTTCACCACCGGCAACGGCTACCGGACCTCGATCTCCACCTGCCACTGGACCTGCGAGCAGAACGCCTCGAGCGGCCAGAACCTCGCCCGCGGCACCTGGAACCACCTCGCCTACACGCTCGAAGGCGGCACGGCCGTCCTCTACCTCAACGGCCAGGAAGTGGCTCGCAACGAGGCCGTCACCATCACCCCCGGCGACATCGGCGCCGGTGCCACCACCGCGAACTACCTCGGCCGCTCCCTCTACAGGGGTGACCGCTACTTCAAGGGCGCGTTCGCGGACTTCCGGATCTACGACGGCGCGCTCTCCGGCGCCGAGATCGGCGAGCAGGCCGCCCACATCAGCGCCGAGAAGGCCGCCGAGGACGCCGCCGCGATCGACCTCGGCGACACGACGGCCGTCATCGCCGATCTCGACCTGCCGACGCGGGGCGCGAACGGCTCCCAGATCACTTGGGCCTCTAGCGATCCCGAGGTGATCGGCACTGACGGCTCGGTCACCCGTCCGGCGATGGACGCCGACGACGCGACGGTCACCCTAACGGCAACCGCTATCCTCGGTTCCGTGCAAGAACAACGCGACTTCACGGCGACCGTCCTCGCCGAATACGACGACGAAGAGGCCGTCGCCCTCGACGCCGCCGCCGTCTCGATCCCGAACCTCGACGACGTGCGCTCGGCGATCCACCTGCCCACCGAGGGCGCCAACGGCTCCACGATCGAATGGAAGTCCGACAACCGGGCGGTCATCGCGAACGACGGCCTGGTGCACCGCGCCGAGCCGGGCGGCGAGACCTACACCGTCAAGCTCAAGGCCACCGTCGAACGCGGCGGCGAGAAGCAGAAGCTCACCTTCATCGCCACCGTGCCGCCGCTCCCGGCCGAGGCCGACTACACCGGCTACTTCTTCACCTACTTCACCGGTGAGGGCACGCCCACCGGCGAGCAGGTCTACGGCGCGTTGAGCGACGGCGACAATCCGCTCAGCTTCACCGAACTGAACGACGCCAAGCCGATCCTCACCTCCGACCAGGGCGAGCAGGGCGTGCGCGACCCGTTCCTCATCCGCTCGCCCGAAGGCGACCGGTTCTTCCTCATAGCCACCGACCTCAAGATCAACGGCAACGGCGACTGGAACCGGGCCCAGCGCCACGGCAGCCTCAGCATCATGGTCTGGGAATCCGACGACCTCGTGAACTGGAGCGAAGGCCGCCTCGTCGAGGTCTCGCCCGAGAACGCCGGCGCCACTTGGGCTCCCGAGGCCTACTGGGACGCCGCCCAGAACGCCTACGTCGTCTACTGGGCCTCCCCGCTGTTCACCACCGAGGACCACTCCGAGGGCTTCTACCACCGCATGATGTACGCGACGACCCGCGACTTCGTGAACTTCTCCGAAGCGCAGGTGTGGGTCGACCAGGGCTACTCGACGATCGACTCGACGATGATCGAGTCCGACGGCGTGTACTACCGCTTCACCAAGGACGAGCGCTCGAATTCCGCCTCGACCCCGTGCGGCAAGTTCATCCTCGCCGAGACCGCCACTTCCCTCGCCGTCGACGCCGAATGGCAATTCCTCGCCGACTGCATCGGCTCCGGCGCCATCAGCGCAGGCGAAGGGCCGCTGGTCTTCAAGTCCAACACGGAGGACAGGTGGTACCTGTTCATCGACGAGTTCGGCGGGCGCGGCTACGTCCCGTTCGAGACCACCGACCTCGCCTCCGGCGAATGGACCCCCGTGGCCGACTTCGACCTGCCTTCGAGTCCGCGCCACGGCACGGTGCTGCCGATCACTGCCGCGGAATACGAACGGCTGCAACAAGCCTGGTAACCATTCTGTGATGGGAGGGCCTCTGCACCCGGTGGTGTGGAGGCCCTCCCTTATGCTCGGCAACGGAACTCAGATCTCCCCGAAACCCAGGAGCAACCATGTCCTCCCGTACCGCCACCCGTCTGATCGGCGCGCTCGCCGTCCCCGCCCTCGGTCTCGGACTGGCCGCCTGCGGCGCCGAAGAGCCCTCCGAAGAGGCGACCACCGCCGCTGAAGAAGGCGCGGCCGCCGCGCTCAGCCCCGCCGACGCCGTCCTCGCCTCGGTCGAGAACCTCAACGCCTCCTCGTACAAGATGGAGTCGACCATGACCATCGACGGCGTCGACTTCATGGCCATGACCGGCATGTACGAAGGCGAGAACTCCCAGGCCAGCGCCGACATCTTCATGGGCGCCATGATGGAGGCCTCGGGCGAGACGATGACCGCCGAGGAAGAGGCCATGATGGCCGGTCTGCTCGGCGACATGCACACCGAGACGGTCGTCGTCGACAAGGTCATGTACATGCAGATGAGCGGCGGCATGTTCGACGCCCTGTCCGAGAGCTTCGGCGAGGACGCCTGGTTCACGATGGACCTCACCTCGGACGAGCAGATGGCCCAGGTCTACGCCCAGTACGGCGGCATGGACCTCGCGCAGCAGACCGAGCTCATGCTCTCGGAGCTGGAGAACGTCGAGGAGACCGGCGACAACACCTTCACCGGCACGCTCAGCGCCGACTCCGAGGCCATGTCGGCCCTGTCCGGTTCCGCGATGGGCGGCGCGGACGCGGCCGCCGCGATCGACGGCACGGAGGTCACCGTGACCCTCGACGACGCCGGCCTGCTCAAGTCGATGAGCATGACGATGCCCGAGATGGAGGGCATGGTCATGGAGATGAACAGCGAGATCGTCGAGATCGGCGGCACCTACGACATCAAGGCCCCCGAGTCGACGAACCTGCACGACTTCGAGGAGCTCGCCGCCGGCCTCGGCGGCATGTAACCCCCGCATCGGGCAGGGCCGCCGCACCGGTTTCGGTGCGGCGGCCCTTTCGCCTATTCGGCGGCCGGTTCGGCGACCGGCTCGTCCTCTTCCGACGGGGCCGTGCGCGCAGGTCCCGGCCGGTCGTTCCAGGCGGCCGCGAGGCCGCGGGCGGCCTCGACGATCATCCAGAGCGCCAGCAGGAAGATGATCGCGTCGAGCGGAGCGAGCACCCATTCGCCCTGTTCGATGAAGCGGCCCAGGTTCTCGATGAGCGCCCAGGTCGTCATGCCCACCAGGAACACCAGCGGCACGAGGATCGCGATCGGGTTGGCGCGCCGCTTGGTCACCCACACCGCGATCACGGCGAGCGCGAGGCCCGCCAGGAGCTGGTTGGTGGTGCCGAACAGCTGCCACAGGACGCCGAACGCGTACCCGGCGTCCTCGCCGCCGGGCATGAGCGCCAAGGCGAGCGGGATGGCGACGGCGACGGCGGTGGCGAGCGTCAGGTGGTTCGCGACCTTCCGCCAGCCGGCCATCTCCGCGATCTCCTGCACCACATACCGCTGGAGCCGCACCCCGGTGTCCATGGTGGTCGCCGCGAAGGAGATCACCACGACCGCCGCGAAGATCGCGGCGATGTCGAGCGGGATGCCGAGGTTGTTCGCGAACACCGCGATGCCGTTCACGAAGTTCGAGGTCGCGCCGCCCGAAGCGGTCGCGAAGTCGGGGTAGAGCGACTGCCAGTCCGCTTGCGTCGCTGCGACACCGGCGCTGACCGCCAGGATCGAGCACAGCGCGAGGCTGCCTTCGCCGAGCGCGCCGCCGTAGCCGACGTACTTGGCGTCGGTCTCCTTGTCGAGCTGCTTCGAGGAGGTCCCGGAGGAGACGAGGCAGTGGAACCCGGAGATCGCGCCGCACGCGACGGTGATGAACAGGAACGGCCACATGCTCGGGCTGTCCTCGGGCACCGTGTTGAGCGCGGGCGCGACGATCGTGTTCCAGCCCACGCCGACGCCGAGGAGCACCAGCGCGAGTGCCACGAACAGCTGGTGGGAGTTGATGTAGTCCCTGGGCTGCAGCAGCACCCACACCGGGATGCGGGCGGCGACGAAGGTGTAGGCGAACAGGATCACGATCCACACGTTGCGCGGGTTGTCGATCCCGAGCCCTTCGGCGAGCGGGGTGATGTCGAGCGGCACCGCGTCGCCGATCCAGATGAGGACGTACAGGGCTGCGACGCCGAGGAGGCTCGGCACGAGGGCCGCACCGCGCCGCTTGTAGACGTAGTAGCCGATGGCGATCGCGATGGGGATCTCGCCGAAGATCGGGATCACGGCCCCGGGATAGGCCACCAGGAGGTTCCCGATGACCACGGCGAACACGGCGTTCACGAGGGTCAGCAGGAAGAAGATGATGATCAGGAACAGCGTGCCGGCGCGGCGGCCGACCACGTCCTTGGTGAGCGTGCCGATGCCTTTCGCCTTGTGGCGCACGGAGAGCACGAGGGCGCCCATGTCGTGGACGCCGGCGGCGACGATGGTGCCGACGACGATCCAGATGAGCGCGGGCAGCCAGCCCCAGTAGACGGCGATGGCCGGGCCGACGATGGGGGCGGCTCCGGCGACCGAGGTGAAATGGTGTCCGAACAGGACGTGCTTGTTGGTGGGGACGAAGTCGACCCCGTCGTTGAAGCGGTGGGCGGGGGTCACGTACTCCGGGTCGAGCCGGTAGACCTTCTGCGAGAGGTATCGGGCGTAGAAGAGGAATCCGCACGCGAAGAGCGCGAGGACCGCTATCGCCAGGACCATTGCGGGCATCATTGCCTCCCAATGTGAATGTGACGTGCGCTACTGAGGAATGTGTTCACCGTAGAGGTGCGCATTCGCACCTGTCAATGCCCGGACGATCAGGGCGCGAACACCCGCGCAGCCCCGTCCACCGCGACCGAAACCCGCTGCCCCGCAGCCGGAGCCCCGCCCAGCACCCTCGACCGCAACCGCACACCGCCCGCGAACGCCAACGTCACCAGCGCGTCGTGGCCGAAATACTCCACTTCGGATACCGTCGCATTGGGCTCGCCCTCGCCCAACCGCAGCTGCTCGGGCCGCAGCAGCAGACGAGCCGGACCGTCGGGGCCCTCGGCCGCGACCTCGCCGACCACGGTCGACGCCGCGCCCGCGGCCACGTCGCCGTCCAGCCAGACCGCATCGCCCACGAACGACGCCGTCCACGGATCGACCGGGAACCGGTACACCTCCGCCGGAGGAGCGAACTGGACGATACGGCCCTCGCGCATCACCGCCACCCGCTCGACCATGCTCAACGCCTCGTCCTGATCGTGCGTCACCAGCACCGCCGTCGCGCCGTCGGCCCGCAGCGCCGCGGCCACCTCACCCCGCACCGACTGCCGCAGACCGGCATCGAGCGCGCTGAACGGCTCGTCGAGCAGGATCAACTCGGGCCTGGGCGCCATCGCCCGCGCCAGCGCCACCCGCTGCCGCTGCCCCCCCGACAGCTCATGCGGCATCCGACGCTCGTACCCGCCCAGGCCCACCAGCTCCAGCACCTCGGCGACCCGCCCCGCACGGCCCGACCCCCGCAACCCGTAGCCGACATTGCGGCCCACCGACAGATGCGGGAACAGCGCACCCTCCTGCGGCACCACGCCGACCCGCCGCGCCTGCGGAGGCAGGTGATCGATCCGCCTGCCCGCCATCGCGATCGAACCGGCGTCGGGCCGTTCGAACCCGGCCACGCAACGCAGCAGCGTGGTCTTCCCGCAACCCGAGGGCCCCAGCACGGCGACCAGCTCGCCCTCGGCGACCGTCAGGTCCGCGCCGTCGACGGCGACGGTGTCGCCGAATGTCTTGCGCAGGCCTTCGATACGCAGTTCGCTCATGGCCGGAGCCTCCCGATTCTTCTGCCCAGCAACCAGATCGGCACCGCCGAGACCACGACGATCAGCGTGGCGTACGGCGCGGCCGCGGAGAAGGCGGCGATGTCGGTGTACGTCCACAGACGCGTCGCCAGGGTCTCTGTCCCGGCCGGACGCAGCAGCAGCGTCGCCGGAAGCTCTTTCATCGCCGTCAGGAACACCAGCGCCGCACCGGCGGCGATGCCCGGCGCCGTCAGCGGCAGCGTGATCGTCGCGAGCCGCCGGACCGGACCCGCGCCGAGCGACGCCGCGACCTGCCCCAGCTGCGGGGACGCCTGCGCCGCGCTGGCCTTGACCGCACCGGCTCCCAGCGGCAGCAGCATCACGGCGTAGCCGAACACCAGGAGCGGGGCCGACTGGTAGAAGCGCTCGTAGATCCAATCGACATTGATCGCCAGGAACACCAGCGACAGGCCGATGACCACTCCCGGCAGGGCGTATCCGAGGTAGACGACGCGTTCGGTGGCGGCGGCGAGGACGCTCCGGTGCCGGGCGGCGTAGAGCCCGACGGGGACGACGAGCGCGACGGTGAGGGCCGCCGCGGCGGCCGACAGGCTGAGTGAGGTCCACGCCGCGGCCCACACTTCGGCCGGATCGGCGGTGGAGACGCCGTCGAGGGTCCAGCGGACGAGGCTCCAGGCGGGGACGCCCAGCGAGAGCGCGGTGAGACCGGCGAGGGCGAGGTAGGCGAGCGGAGCGGTGCGCCTGAGGCGCAGCCGGGTCGGCTCGCGCCCGGAGGCGCTGTCGCGCCGGGCCCGCCTGCCCGGTGCGGCGGCGGCCCATTCCGCGGTGAGGAGGACCAGCGCCAGCGCCGCGAGCGCGGTGGACAGGACCAGTGCGCCGGTGCGGTCGAATCCGAGCTTCCAGGCCGAGTAGATCGCGGTCGTGAACGTCTCGTAGCGGAGGATCGAGACCGCGCCGAAGTCGTGGAACACGTAGAGGGCGCACAGCAGCGCTCCGGCCACCGCGGCCGGGGCGATCTGGCGGAGGGTCACCTTGAAGAAGGTCCGCCAGGGCCCGTCGCCGAGGATCCGGGACTGCTCCTCCAGGGCCGGGTCGGTGCGCATGAGCGCCGCGGCGACCGGCAGGTGGACGTACGGGAAGCTGGAGACGGTCAGCACGAGCGCGGAGATCCAGAACCCGTCGGCGTCCGGGAACGCCGCCCGCCATGCGAAGGCGGCGACGTAGGTGGGGACGGCGAGCGGCAGCGAGGCCGCGAGGTGGACCGCCGTTCGGGCGCGCAGATCGGTCCGCGAGACCAGGTAGGCCGTGGTGGTACCGATGACCAGGCAACTGATCGTGACGGCCCCGGACAGCAGCAGCGTGTTCAGGGTCATCTGGGCCAGGCGCGGGCGCGCCAGCTGCTCGAGGACCGCCGCGCCCCCGGCTTCGGCGGTGCGCCAGGTCAGGTAGACCAGCGGCACCAGCGCGGCGGCGACGGCGGGCAGGCACCACAGCCACGCGGCGGCCGACCCGGCCCGGCGCAGGAGCGCCCGGCCGGGCGGGCTGGTCGCCGCGCGGTCGCGGTGAGCGGTCGAGGTCATGCGCATGCCGCTTCGATTGTCGGTGCCGGGTCCTACGCGAGCCCGGCTTCCTGGATCATCTGGACCGTGGTCTCGAGGTCGTCGAGGTCGTTCAGGTCGATCGCGGGGCCGGCGAGCTCGGTGAGCGCGGGCTGTCCCGCGGGACCGGCCACGCCCTCGATGAGCGGGTACTCGAAGGTCGTCTCGGCGAAGTAGGTCTGCGCGTCGGTCGCCAGCAGGTAGTCCAGCAGTGCGGCGACGTTCGCGTTCTCGGCCGAGTCGCCGAGCGCGCCGATGCCGGAGACGTTGACCAGACCACCGGGGTCGCCGGGGGCGAAGTAGTGGAGCGCCGGTCCGTACTCCTCGACCGGGACGCCGGCTTCGGCGGCCTTCTCGTAGATGTAGTAGTGGTTCACCAGGCCCGCTTCGAGCTCACCGGAGGCGACGCCCTCGACGATGGGGCCGTTCTTCTCCTTCTGGGGGGCGTCGGCCATGCCCTCGAGCCATGCGGCCGCGGCCTCGTCGCCGCCGGTGACGCGCAGCGCGGTCACGAACGCCTGGAAGGAGCCGTTGAGCGGGGCGATGGCGACGCGGCCGTCCCACTCCTCGCCGGTGAGGTCCCAGACCGACGCGGGCAGTTCGGCCGCGGTGATCTTGGCGGGGTCGTAGACCATGACCCGGGAGCGGCCGGTCAGGCCGACCCAGGTGCCGTCGGACGCCCGGTAGGCCTCCGGGACGCGCTCGAGCAGCCCGCCGTCGAGTTCGGTGAGCAGCCCGGCCTTCGCGACCGCGCCGAGCGCGCCCGCGTCCTGGGAGAGGAACAGGTGGGCGGGGCTGCGGTCGCCCTCTTCGAGCAGCAGGCCGGCGGCCTCCGCGGAGTCGAAGTAGCGGACGTCCACTTCGACGCCGGTGGCCTCGGTGAACTGGTCGAGCAGGGGCTGGATCAGTTCTTCGTTGCGGCCGCTGTAGAGGACCACGGGCTGGTCCTCGGCGGCGCTCTCCTCGCCCGCGGGGGTGTCGTCGGAGCCGCACGCCGCCAAGGGGGCGGCGAGGGCGGTGGCACCGAGGAGGGCGAATCCTCGACGGGTGATCAGTGCTGACATGGCCGGGCCTTTCACAGAAATGAGCCATGCATGTTCGCGGTCCGAACAGGCCAGGCAAGCCTAACCTAAGTTCAATTCAAGATTCAAGCAACCCCTCGTGATTCGATGACCACTCGCAGATGGCTTACGCTGGTTGGGTTATGGACGCACCTGGGTTGTTCGATACGGCCGCGCCGCCGGAGCCGCAGAGCTCGGGCATCCTCGGCACCGGCTCCGCTTCCGGCGACGAGCCCCTCGCCGTGCGGATGCGACCGCGCGTGCTCGACGAGCTCGTCGGGCAGGACCACCTCCTCGGTGCCGGGTCGCCGCTGCGCCAGGTCGTGGAGGGCCGCCAGCCGCTGTCGGTGATCCTGTGGGGCCCGCCCGGCTCCGGCAAGACCACCATCGCGCACCTCGTCGCCCAGGCCGGTGACCGGCGCTTCCGCGCCATGTCCGCGCTGAACTCCGGCGTGAAGGACGTGCGCGCCGCGATCGACGAGGCCCGCCGCGTCCGCCGCACCGGCGGACCGCAGACCATCCTCTTCATCGACGAGGTGCACCGCTTCACCAAGACCCAGCAGGACTCCCTGCTCGGCGCGGTCGAGGACCGCACCGTCACACTCCTGGCCGCCACCACCGAGAACCCGTACTTCTCGGTGGTCGCCCCGCTCGTGAGCCGCTGCGTCCTCCTCACCCTCCGCGAACTCGACGCCACCGACATCGGCGAGCTCGTCGACCGCGCCGTCGAGGACGAACGCGGACTGAACGGCGAGGTCACCCTGGAGCAGGAGGCCCGCGACCACCTCGTGCGCACCGCCGCCGGGGACGCGCGGAAGGCCTTGACGGCCCTGGAGGCCGCCGCGCTCACCGCCGGGAGCGAACCCGAGATCACCGTCGCGATCGTCGAGGCCGCGATCGACACCGCCGCGGTCCGCTACGACCGCGACGGCGACGGCCACTACGACGTGGCCAGCGCCTTCATCAAGAGCCTCCGCGGATCCGACGTCGACGCCGCGATGCACTACCTGGCGCGGATGCTCGTGGCGGGGGAGGATCCGCGGTTCATCGCCCGCCGCCTGGTCATCTTCGCCTCCGAGGACGTCGGCATGGCCGACCCGACCGCGCTCCTGGCAGCCACGGCCGCCTCCACGGCGGTCGAGCGCATCGGCCTGCCCGAGGCCCGCATCAACCTCGCCCAGGCGGTCGCGCACCTCGCCACGGCCCCGAAGTCGAACGCGGTCATCACCGCGATCGACGAGGCGATGCGCGATGTGCGCCAAGGGAAGATCGGCCCCGTCCCGGCCGACCTCCGCGACGCCCACTATCAGGGCTCCTCTTCCCTCGGGCACGGCAAGGCGTACGTCTACCCGCACTCCGACCCGCGCGGTGTGGTCCCGCAGCGGTACGCGCCCGACGTCGTGGCCGGGCGCGACTACTACCGCCCGACCCGACACGGCCTGGAGGCCGAGATCGGCGAGCGCCTCGAGAAGCTGCGCCGGATCGTGCGCAGACCGGCCGATGGCGACTGACCCGCCGCGCCGCGACGGGCGCGCCTCGGACCGCCTCGCCGCCGACCTGGAGCGCTCCGGGGCGCGGATCGAGCGCCTGCGCATGACGGTGGCGGTGATCGCAGTCCTCGCGGTGCTCCTGGTCGCGGCCGTCCTGTGGCTGGGCCGGGCCCTCAGCGTCGACCCGACGCGCCGGGCGGTCGACGAACTCGCGGTGCCGGGCTGGGCCGCGGTGAGCGTGCACGACGAGACGTATGGCAGCCGCTGGTGCCTGGGGGAGTGCCGGGTCCGGATGCGCACGTGGACTTCTGAAGGCACAGTGGACGACACGGCGAACGAGTACTGGCAGGCGGTCCTGAACGCGGGCTGGATTCCGGCCGACCCGGAGGAGTGCGTGGGCGGCTTCGGCGAGGAGGGCTGCTACGTCCGGGACGAGCTGTACCTAGAGCTGTGGGTCGTCCCGGTCGACTGCGGCGACCGCTACGAGCTGTGCGTCGGCGCCGAGGTCACCGCCGTGGTCGCCGCGCAGGCGGCCCTGCCGCGCCTCGCCGAGGAGCGCATGTCGACCTAGCGAGCACTGGCTTGTGGACTGACCGCCCCGTTGCGCCGGATGTCCGATCCCGCAAGGTAAGGTCGACACCGCGCCGCTCCTGCGTGAGAGCCCGGCTTCGCCGACGGCACCGTACGGCCGGCGCGTTCGGGCTCGAAAGGGCCGAGACCACACACTGCATCGCCGGGTCACAGCACCGGCGGTATCGCGACACAGGGGGAAACCGTGCCTGAGGAGACCTTGGCGGCAGGATGGACCGGGAGCGTCTGGGAGCTGGGGGTCCTGCTCGCAGGGCTCGGCTTCTTCCTCCTGTGCGTGATGCTCGCCTTCCGCCTCATCAACAAGGCCACCGCGACCCTCAATCGCGTCAACAAGACGCTCGACAAGGTCGATCACGAGATCGGCCCGATCCTGCGGAACGTGAACACCACCCTCGACAACGTCAACGGCTCCCTCACCCAGGTCGAGGGCGAGCTGGAGAAGGTCGGCACGATCACCGGGAACGCAGCGCACATCTCCTCGAACGTCGCCAACATCACGAGCCTGGTCGTCTCGGCCGTCGGCTCCCCGCTGGTGAAGGCCGCCGCGTTCGGGTTCGGCCTGCGCACGGCCGTCAAGAAGCGCCACCAGGACGTGGACGAGCAGCAGGTGCGGCGCATGGTCGAGGCTTCGCGCCAGACCAAGCGCCAGGCGAAGCGGGCCGCGAAGGCCCGCCGGAAGTCCGGCGAGTAGACCGCACGCGACAAAACGGCTTGAGGAGTACCCGTGTTGAAACGGATGATCTGGGTAGGCATCGGTATCGCGGTCGGCGTGATCGTGGTCCGCAAGGTCACGAAGGCGGCGGAGTCGGTCACTCCCGGCGGGGTCGCCGAGCGTGTGGGCGACGCCGGTGCTGAAATGAGGGCATCGTTCAAAGCGTTCTGGGCGGACGTCTCTGAGGCCAAGCAGGCCAAGGAGGCCGAGCTGTTCGAAGCGATCGAGCGCGGCGAGGACATCACGCCGCTCCTCACTGAAGACGAAGAAGAGGGCGACCCGGCCCGCGGCCGGTCGTTCTAGCAGTTTCGAGCCCTTGAAGGAGGTGCCCCATGGAGACCGCTGAAATCCAACGCCGGTTTCTGAAGTTCTTCGAGTCCAACGGCCATACGGTGGTCCCCAGCGCACCGCTGCCGGCCTTCGAGGACCCGAACCTGCTGTTCGTGCCCGCGGGCATGGTCCCGTTCGTGCCCTACTTCCTGGGCCAGGCGACCCCTGAGTGGAGCCGCGCCACGTCGGTGCAGAAGTGCATCCGCACGCCCGACATCGACGAGGTCGGCAAGACCTCCCGCCACGGCACGTTCTTCCAGATGAACGGCAACTTCTCCTTCGGGGACTACTTCAAGGAGCAGGCGATCCGCTACGCCTGGGACCTCACCACCGGCTCCATCGAGTCCGGCGGCCTCGGCCTCGACGGCGACAAGATCTGGGCCACGGTCTACCTCGACGACGACGAGGCGATCGACATCTGGCACCGGCAGATCGGGCTGCCGCTCGACCGCATCGTGCGCCGCGGACAGGCCGACAACATGTGGTCGATGGGCATCCCCGGCCCTTGCGGCCCCTGCTCCGAGCTGTACTACGACCGCGGCCCCGACTACGGCCCCGAAGGCGGCCCGGAGGTCGACGAGGACCGCTACCTCGAGTTCTGGAACCTCGTGTTCATGCAGAACATCCGCGGCGGCGGCCCCGCCAAGGAGGGCTACGAGATCACCGGCGACCTGCCGAAGAAGAACATCGACACCGGCATGGGCATGGAGCGCATGGCCGCGCTCCTCCAGGGCGTCGACAACATGTACGAGACCGACCAGGTCCGGCCGATCATCGACAAGGCCTCGGAACTGACCGGCAAGCGCTACGGCGTCTCGACCTCGCACACCGCCTCCGAGTCCCACCCGGACGACATCCGCTTCCGGGTGATCGGCGACCACGTGCGCTCCTCGCTGATGCTCATCGGCGACGGCGTCGTGCCCTCCAACGAGGGCCGCGGCTACGTGCTGCGCCGCCTCATGCGCCGCGCGATCCGCGCCGTGCGCCTCCTCGGCTACGACAAGCCCGCGATGCCGGAGCTGCTGCCGGTCGCCATGGAGCGCATGTCCGCCGCGTACCCGGAGCTCCGCACCGACTTCGAGCGGATCTCCTCCTACGCGTACGGCGAGGAAGAGGCCTTCCTCAAGACCCTCAAGCACGGCACGACGATCCTCGACACCGCCGTGTCCGAGACCAAGTCCGAGGGCGGCAAGACCCTCTCCGGCTCCAAGGCGTTCGAGCTGCACGACACGTACGGCTTCCCGATCGACCTGACCCTGGAGATGGCCGAGGAGCAGGGCCTCTCGGTCGACCAGGAGGGCTTCCGCAAGCTCATGACCGAGCAGCGCCAGCGCGCGAAGGCGGACGCGGCGGCCCGCAAGACCGGCCACGCGGACCTGTCGGCGTACTGGCAGCTTCTCCAGGAGCAGGGCCCCACCGACTGGAAGGCCTACGAGACCCTCGACACCGAGTCGCGCGTCATCGGCGTCCTCAAGGACGGCCAGCCGATCCCGCTCGCCAAGGCCGGGGACATCGTCGAGGTCGTGCTCGACCGGACCCCGTTCTACGCCGAGTCCGGCGGCCAGCACGCCGACGCCGGCAAGCTCGTCGGCCCGAGCCTGTTCGCCGAGGTCCTCGACGTGCAGCGCCCGGTCAAGAAGCTCGTGGTCCACAAGGTCCGCGTCCTCGAAGGCGAGCTCGTCCTGGACGACAAGGTCGAGGCCTCGGTCGACCCCGAGTGGCGTCTCGGTGCGCGCCAAGCGCACTCCGGCACGCACGTGGTCCACGCGGCCCTGCGCGAGGTGCTCGGCCCGACCGCGCTCCAGTCCGGTTCGTTCAACCGGCCCGGCTACCTGCGCCTCGACTTCTCGTGGCGCTCGAAGCTCTCCGACGAGACGAAGAGCGAGATCGAAGAGGTCTCCAACCGCGCCGTCCGCGACGACCTGCCGGTCGCCGTCCAGTACATGACGCTCCCGGAGGCCAAGGACTTCGGCGCGGTCGCGCTGTTCGGCGAGACCTACGACGAGACCGTGCGCGTCGTCGAGATCGGCGGCCCCTGGTCGCGCGAGCTCTGCGGTGGCACGCACGTGTCGCGCTCGGCCCAGATCGGCCCGCTCGTCCTGACCGCCGAGTCCTCGGTCGGCTCCGGCCAGCGCCGCGTCGAGGCCGCCACCGGCATGGAGGCCTACAAGTACCTGGCGCGCGAACGCGACCTCGTCACGCAGATCGCCGAAGAGATCGGCGCCCAGCGAGGCGACGTGCTCGAACGCGTGCGCGCCATCCTGCAGCGCACCAAGGACGCCGAGCGCGAGCTGGCGAACCTCCAGGCGAAGGCCGTCTCCGGCCGCGCCGCCGAGTTCGCCGCCGCCGCGAAGCAGGTCGGGGCCGTCAAGGTCGCGGCCGTGCAGGCGCCCGAGGGCACCAAGGGCGGCGACGTCCGCAACCTCGCCATGCAGATCCGCGGGCACCTGCCCGAGGACCAGCCCGGCGTCGCCGCGGTCGTGGCGACCGCCGGCGGCAAGGCCAGCATCGTCGTAGCGGCCAACAAGGCCGCGCAGGCGCAGCACGTCTCGGCGCAGGCGCTCGTGAAGGCCGCGCTGTCCGGCAAGGGCGGCGGCAACGACGAGGTCGCCCAGGGCGGCGGCGTCCCGGCCGACCAGGCCCCGCAGTTGCTCGCGGCCGTCACCGGCGCGATCAACGCCTAGATGAACGACACAGCGAACGGCCCCGCACCCGTGCAATGGGTGCGGGGCCGCCGTCTCGGCATCGATCTGGGCAAAGCGCGTATCGGTGTCGCCGTGTGCGACCCGGACGGACTCCTCGCCACTCCAGTCGCGACAGTTCGTCGCGACCTCAAAACCGCTGGTGAGGACATTCCCAGCGATATCCGGGAAATCGCCGAAACGGCCCGCGAGTACGAGGTTGTCGAAATCGTCGTTGGCCTACCCGTTACTCTTTCGGGTGAGGAGGGGCCGGCCGCCGCTCACACCCGAGCCTGGGTGCAGCGATTCGCCGACCACGTCTCACCCGTTCCGGTGACCCTGACCGATGAGCGCATGACCACCGCCGTCGCGACCCGCAGACTCAATGAGGGCGGCGTGCGCGGCAAGCGGAAGCGCTCCATCGTCGATCAGGCGGCGGCGGTGGAGATCCTCCAGCATTGGTTGGACCAGCGGCGGAGGTAGAGAACAGGATGCTCGGCGATTTTAGGACCGAGGACGAGCGGGCGGATGCTCCCAGGAGCCACCGCCGCAAGGACTCCGGCAAGTCCGTGATCGCCATGACCCTGGTCGTGGCCCTGTTCGCGATCATCGGCGTCGGCGGCTGGTGGGCGTACGACAACGTCATCAAGGACTACTTCGTCGCCGAGGACTACTCCGGCGATGGGAACGGCACCGAGGTCACCATCACCGTCGAGGACGGTTGGTTCGTCTCCGACATCGCGAACCACCTCCAAGAGGAAGGCGTCGTCGCCTCCGCGAAGGCGTTCCTCAACGCCTCCGAGGACGACGGCAACTCGGGCCAGGAGATCCAGCCGGGCACCTACACCATGCAAGCGGAGATGTCGGCCGCCTCAGCGCTGGCCTACCTCCTCGACGAGGCCAACCGCATGACCAACGCGGTCACCATCCCCGAGGGATTCCGCATCTTCGAGGTCTTCGCGAGGCTCTCCGAGCACACCGGCGTCCCAGTCGAGGACTTCGAGGCGTTGGCCGGGGACCCGGAGGCGCTCGGCGTCGACCCCATCTGGTTCGAGGGCTTCGGCGACCGCCAGGTGAAGTCCGTCGAGGGGTTCCTGTTCCCCTCCACGTACGAGTTCGACGAGACTTGGACCGCCGAGGACATGCTGAAGGCCATGATCGAGCGGTTCAACACCGAGATCGCGGAGATCGGCTTCCTCGAGGACATCCAGAACATCCCCGACCCCGACCCCGGCTTCGACCCCAGCACCCTCCCCGAGCAGACGTTCAACCCGCCCACCAACGGGGAGTTCAAGATCTACCCGTGGATGGCGCTCCAGATCGCCTCGATCGTCCAGTCGGAGTCCGGCATCGCCGAGGACGACGCGAAGATCGCACGGGTCATGTACAACAAGCTCTACCTCAGCTGGATCGATCACGGTCAGACGAACTGCAACTGCTTCGAGTCCGAGGCGATCTGGAACTACGGTCGCCTCTACGACGGTGAAGAGGCGATCACCTCTCACGAGGACATCAACTGGTTCGAGGTCATGCGCGACCCCGACAACCCATGGGCGGCGAGCGCCCGGGAGAACGCCGGATACATGCCGACCCCCATCTCGAACCCCGGCGCGGCCGTGCTCGAAGCCGCCGCCAACCCCGTCGACGGCGACTGGCTCTTCTTCGTGACCGCCTACGAGGACGGCAGGGCCCTGTTCGCGCACGACCACGACGATCATGAGGACAACACCGCGATCGCCCGCGAGAACGGTATGGCCTGATGCGCGCCGCCGTCCTCGGGAAGCCCATCGAGCACTCGCTGTCCCCGGTCATCCACAACGCCGGGTACCTCGCGGCGGGCCTGCACGACTGGACCTACACGCGCCACGAATGCGACGAGCCGGCGCTCGCCCGCTTCGTCGACTCGCTCGACGAGACCTGGGCCGGGCTCTCGCTCACCATGCCGCTCAAGGAGATCGCCCTCACCGTCGCCGATGAGGCCACGCCGGTGGCCGAGGCGATCGGCGCGGCCAACACGCTCGTGCTGCGCGGCGGGCGGCGCCTCGCCGACAACACCGACGCGCCCGGGATGGTGGACGCGCTGGCCGAGATCGGACTGCGCGAGGCCGAAGAGGTCGCCGTGCTCGGCGCGGGCGGTTCGGCCCGCGCGGCGCTGGCCGCCGCCCACCAGCTCGGTGCGGGCGCCGTCCAGGTCTACGCCCGCCGCCGCGAGGCGATCATCGAGCTCGAACCGGTCGCCTCCGCACTCGGGCTGCGGCTCGAGGCCCGCAGCTGGGAGGAGGCCGTGCACGTCGGCGACGCCGACCTGGTGATCGCCACCGTCCCGAAGGGCGTCACGGACACCCTGCGCCTGAAGTGGAAGCCCGGCGCGGTCCTGTTCGACATCCTCTACGACCCGTGGCCGACCCCGCTCGCCGCCGAGGCCGAGAACCAGGGCGTGCGGGTCCTCGACGGGCTCGCGCTGCTGCTCGCGCAGGCCGTGCGGCAGTGGACCCAGTTCACCGGACTCGACGAGGCCCCGGTCACGGCGATGCGCGAGGCGCTCTACGGAGCGGTACCGTCGAGAAGGACCTCATGACCCCGCTCCCCTTGACCGAACGCTGAATCGAGACCGGCATGGACCACACCTTCCTCTACGACGGGGACTGCGCGTTCTGCACCAAGGCCGCCCAGTTCATGGAGAAGCACATCCGCACCACCGCCGAGATCACCCCTTGGCAGTGGGCCGACCTCGACGGGCTCGACGTGACCCAGGCCGAGGCCGAGGAGGCGGTGATGTGGATCGAGTCCAACTTCCAGAAGTCCGGGCCGGACGCGATCGCCGTGGTCCTGCGCCGCGCCCAGTGGTACTGGAAGCCCTTCGGCTGGGTCCTCTCGTTCGGATGGGTCTCGAAGCTCGCCTGGCCGGTCTACCGGCTCATCGCCCGCAACCGCCACCGGCTCCCCGGCGGCACCGCCGCGTGCTCGCTGCCACAGGCCGAACGGGACCGCCTCCAAGGCAACTGACATTCCGTCCCAAGCTGGTTGACCCGGATATGGCATACTCGCCCGGTGCCGAACGTCGCCGCCGAGCCACCGCTGACGCGCCGAGGGAAGCTCGCGCGGATCGCGGCGACCCTCGCGATGACCCTCGCGCTCATGGAGACCTCACTGTGGGGCACCGATGACTTCTTCCCCTTCGCGCCGTTCAAGATGTACTCGCACGCGCACGACCCCGACGGCTGGGCGAACAGCACGAGCCTCATCCTCACCGACGCCACCGGGCGCAGCTTCCCCATCGGCGACAACGACACCGGTTTCCGCCGCGCCGAACTCGAAGGCCAGCTGAGCCGCTTCCGCGAGGACCCCGCCCTCCTGGCGCTCGTGGCCGAGGCCTACGAGGACGCCCACCCGGGCAGCCCCGAAATCGTCGCCGCCGAAGTGCGCATCGTCCACTACGAGCTCAAAGACGGCGAGCGCACCGGCGCCGAGCGGACCGAGATCGCCGCGGTCTGGACCGAAGGGCCCGATGCGCCGTGACCCGCTACGTGAACGGCTTCTTCTTCACGCCCGTGGCCCTCGGCCGCGTCGCCGCGATGCGCTTCCTCGCCGGGCTCTTCGTCTGGATCGAATGGTGGGCCTACAAGCCGTTCATCATCCAGCACCGCTTCCTCCCCGAAGACCTGTACCAGCCGCTCCTCGTCGGCAGAGTGCTGCCGATCCCCGCCCCGAACTACTGGATCGTCACCGGCACCCTCGTCGTCATGCTCGCGGCCGCGCTGCCGGTGATGTTCGGCTACCGCCCGCGCCTGTTCGGGTGGATCCTCTTCATCGCCTACTTCGAGTGGATGCTCATCTACAACTCGTACGGCAAGGTCGACCACGCGAGCTTCGGGTTCATGGTGCTCCTGCTCGTGCTCTGCATGATGCCCGACCAAGCCCGCTGGGGCGACCGCGTGCACGTCTCCGAACGCGTCGGGTGGGGCTTCAACCTGGTGCAGATCGCCGTCGTGTGCACCTACTTCCTCTCGACCTGGTCCAAGTTCCGCTACGGCGGCTTCGACTGGGCCAACTCCGGGGTCTTCACCTGGGCGATCATCCGCCGCGGCACGGTCTTCTCCGACTGGCTGCTCGACTTCCCGCAGCTCCTCATCGCCGCCCAGTGGGGCATGATCGCGTTCGAACTGCTCACCCCGCTCGTGCTCTTCGTCTACCCCTGGAAGCGGATCCAGTACTCGATCATCGCGTTCTTCTACGTGTTCCACGTCGGGATCTTCGCCGCGCTCACGATCAGCTTCCTCCCGCACCTGTTCGCCATGGCCTGCTTCCTGCCGCTCGAACGGATCGACCCGAAGCGCTTCGTCCGCCGCGTCCGCTCGGGACGCAAAGGCCGCGAAGGGGATCCGAAGCCACGCGATCGCGACGAACCGGACCCCGAACTCACCGCCACCGGCTGACTCGGGGAAGTCCCCTGTGGCACACCCGTGCCATACTCTTGCCGTGGATACCCAGTACGCGAAGGTCCGACCGCTCGGGCGGGCGGTGCGGGTCACGATCACCATGGTCGTGCTCGCCCTCGTCACCGCCACCACCTTCTGGGGCGGCGACGACTTCTTCCCCTTCGCGCCCTTCAAGATGTACTCGTTCTCGAAAGAACTCGACGGCTGGGCCGGATCGACCCGCGTCGAAGCCGTCAACGAGCTGGGCGAGCGCTTCAGCCTCACCGAGGCCGCCACCGGCTTCCGCCGCGCCGAGGTCGAGGGCCAGAAGAGCCGCTTCGTCGAGGACCCGAGCCTGCTCGAGTACCTCGCCCAGGCGTACGAGAACACCAACCCCGACAAGCCCGAGATCGTCACCGTCGAGATCATCGAACGCCGCTACCGCCTCGAGGACGGCCACCAGACCGGCGAGGTCACCGAGGTCGTCGAGGCCAGCTACACCCGCGAAGGAGCCGACGCGTGACCCCGCTGACCACCAGGGCCGCCGGCTGGTTCTTCCAGCCCGTCGCGCTCGGCCGCGTCGCCGCGATGCGCTTCCTCGCCGGAGCGTTCATCTGGGTCGACTGGTGGTGGTACATGCCGTGGATCCTCGGCCACCGCCACGTCCCCGGCGAGCTCTACCAGCCGCTCTTCATCGCCCGCGTGCTCCCCGTCTTCCCGGTCCCCACCTACGAGATCGTCGTAGGCACCCTCGTCGTGCTCCTCGCGGCCTCGATCCCCATGATGTTCAACAAGGCCCCGCGCCTCTTCGGGTGGATCTGCGCGGTCGCCTACTTCGAGTGGATGATCATCGCGATGTCCTACGGGAAGGTCGACCACGGCAAGTTCGCCTTCCTCATCCTCCTGTTCCTCCTGCCCACCATGCCGAAAGCCCGCTGGGGCGACCGCCGGAACCTCTCCGAGCACGTCGGCTGGGGCTTCAACCTCGTCCAGATCGGCGTGGTCTGCACCTACTTCTTCGCGGCCTGGGCCAAGATCCGCTACGGCGGCTGGGAATGGGTCAACTCCGCGACCATGACCTGGGCGATCATCCGCCGCGGCACCGAGTTCTCGACCTGGCTCCTCGACTACCCGTGGCTGCTGCGCCTCTCCCAATGGGGGATGGTCGGGTTCGAGCTGCTCAGCCCCATCGTGATGTTCGCGGCCGCCAAACGCCTCAGATACGGCATCGTCGCCTTCTTCTACTGCTTCCATCTCACGGTCTTCCTCGCCGTCGAGATCAGCTTCCTGCCCCATATGGTCGCCATGGCCTGCTTCCTCCCGCTGGAGCGCATCGATCCGCGTGAGCTGATTCGCAAAGTGCCGCGGCTCCCCGGCCGGATCCGCCGCAAACTCCAGGCCCGCAAGGCGATACCAGCGCAGACGACTTCCGGGACGACGACGCGGGAGCCCGAACCGACGTCCTGACCCGCGGAAAACGAGTGGCCCGCTCCCACCGAATCTTCCTACGGTGGGAGCATGCCGATTCTCGAAGCCCGATCCCTCACCAAGACCTTCCGCAGGCCTGACAAGGCCTCAGGGTTCAAGGGCGCCGTCAAACACCTGATGCAGCGCAAATTCAAGAACTACACCGCCGTCGACGGGATCGACCTCTCGATCGACGCGGGCGAATCGGTGGCCTACGTGGGGCCCAACGGTGCCGGCAAGTCCACCACCGTCAAGCTCCTCACCGGCATCCTCCGGCCCTCCGAAGGCACCGTTCGGGTGATGGGCCGCGACCCGCACACCGAGCGCATCGCCAACGCCCACGACATCGGCGTTCTTTTTGGCCAGCGCACCCAGCTCTGGTGGGACCTGCCCGTCGAAGAGTCCCTCAAACTCCTCAAGCACATGTACGGCGTCTCCGACGCCGACTACCAACGCCGCATCGCCAAGTTCGACGAGCTGCTCGACCTGAACGAGTTCATGCCCGCGCTCGCCCGCACCCTCTCCCTCGGCCAGCGGATGCGGGCCGACCTCGCGTGCGCGCTCATCCACGACCCGAAGATGGTCTACCTCGACGAGCCCACCATCGGCCTCGACATCTCCGTGAAGGACCGCCTTCGCGCGTTCCTGCGCGAACTCGTCAACGACGGCACCACGCTCCTTCTTACCAGCCACGACCTGGCCGACATCGAGGAGGTGTGCGAGCGGATCGTCGTGATCGACAAGGGCGCCATCGCCTACGACGGCTCCATCGAGCGACTCAAGGCCCACTACATCACCACCAAGGCCGTGAACCTCTACCTCGAGGGCACCGCGGACGTCCCGGCCCTGGCCGAGAAGTTCCCCGACTACGAGTGGACCGCCGGCGAAGCGCCCTCCGAGGTCACCGTCACCTACGAGTCGGGCCGCTTCACCACCGCCGAGGTCCTCGGCTCGCTCACCGCCCAGCTCTCCCCGCGGGACCTGTCGCTCTCCGAGCCGTCCATCGAGGACGTCATCCGCCGCCTGTACGCGGGGGAGCTCACCAAGTGAGCCGTATGCGCCGCACCGCCCGACCGCACGACGCACCGAACCGGAGCAGACGAAGATGACCCACGCCCTCGCGGTCGACCGCGCGCTCGTGGTCATCGCGTTCAAGCGCCGACTCGCCTACAAATCCGGCTGGATCTTCGGCCTCGCCCTCGGCGGCGGCTCCATGCTCATCTCGCTCACCATGTGGCAGAACCTGCTCGGCGACGGATCGCTGAACGGCTACGACTGGGCGTCGATGCGCGCGTACACGATCATCGGCTTCATCGCCGCCACCATGGTCTTCGGCGCCGCCGACTACCAGATCGCCGACCGCATCCTCGACGGCCACATCGCGGTCGACATGACCAAACCCGTCGACTTCCAGCGGGCCCGCGCCGCCGAGTACATCGGCTCGATGATCTCCACCGCCCCGACCGCCGCGCTCGGCGTCCTCGGGGCCTGGCTGCTGTTCGATCCGCCCGGACCGGTCACGCCGACGGCGGGCCTGCTCACCGCTCTCAGCTTCGTCCTCCTGTTCCCCCTGGCCTTCGGCATCACCTACCTCTCGGTCCTGGTGTGCTTCTGGACCAAGCGGTACCTGGGGATCATGTGGCTGCGCGAGGCCCTGCTCAGCTTCTTCTCCGGACTCATGATCCCGCTCGCGTTCATGCCGGGCTGGCTCCAGGCCGCGGCCTGGGCCCTGCCGTTCCCGCACTTCACGACCACCCCGTCCGCGATCTACCTGGGCCGGGTCGACACCGCGGGCGCGCTCGGCCTCATCGCCGCCGAGGCCGCCTGGGTCGTGGGCCTCTGGTACGCGGGCCGGCTCGTCTTCCGCTTCGCGGTCAGGAAAGTGACGGTGCACGGTGGCTGACGTCTCGTCCATCAGCAGGACGGTGCCGATCCGGCACGCCTCCGGCGTCTACTGGCGCGCGCTGGCGGCGCATGTCCGCTCCGTCATCGAATACCCGGCCGACCTGTGGATCATGGCCACGGCAGGAGCGGTGTGGAACGTCCTGCAGTTCGCGTTCCTCGCCGTGCTGTTCGCCAACGTCCCGCACATCGAAGGCTGGGGCTTCCACGAGATGCTCATGCTCTCGGGCCTCCTGAGCATCGCCGGCGGCGCGAACGCGCTGTGCTTCGACGGCGCCTGGAACACCGGCAGCATGGTCATCAAGGGCGACATCGACTACCGGATCACCCGGCCCGCCCCGGTGATCCTCCAGGTCGGGTCCTCGCACATCGGACTCCAGTCGTTCGGCGAGCTGGCTCTGGGCTTCGCGATGCTGGTCTACGGCTGGATCGGCGCCGGAGTCGGCATGGCGTGGATTCCGGTCGGCGCGCTGGCGATCGTCTGCGCGGCCCTCATCCAGACGGCGCTCGTGACCGCGTTCTGCGCCGTGAACTTCTGGATCAAGAGCCCCATGTCGATCTTCGCGTTCCTCCTGATCCAGCTCCAGGGCGGCGCGATGAAGCTGCCGCTCGGCGTCTTCCCGGCAGCGGTCAGGGTCGTCGCGCTGTTCATCGTGCCGGTCGCGTTCATCAACGTCGTTCCCGTCGCGGTCTTCACCGGCCACATGACCGCCTGGTGGCTGGTCGGCGTGCCGCTCGCCGCGGTGGCGGCGGTGGCGCTGGCCGCGGGCGTCTACCGGCTCGGCCTGCGCGCCTACGACTCGGCGGGACACTGACATGGCGAACCTGGACGTCGCGCTCGCGACCATCTCGTTCAAACGCAAGATCGCGTACAAGTCCACCTGGTTCTTCTCCGTCCTCTTCGGAGAGTGGTCGCTCCTGGCGGGCCTGGCCGTGTGGAACCACCTCATCGGCGACGGTGAGATCGGCGGCTACGACTGGGACGCCATGAAGGCGTACCTGATCATCGGCTTCCTCACCGGGACGCTCGCCTGGGCCGGGTCCGACTGGGAGATGGCCGGTCGCATCCTCGACGGCATGGTCGCGATCGACCTGACCAAACCGGTCGACTTCCAGCGGGCGCGCGCCGCGGAGTACATCGGCGGCATGACGGCCTCGATCCCCTCCGCGATCCTCGGGACCGCCGCCGCGGCGCTGCTCTTCCGGCCCGCGGGCCCGGTCTCGCCGCTCGCGGCGGCGCTGACCGCGTTCAGCCTGCTGTTCATCTTCCCGCTGGCCTTCGGCATCAGCTACCTCGCGACGCTCGCCTGCTTTCTGACGCAGCGGTTCCTCGGCATCCAGTGGGCCAAGGACAGCATGGTCGCGTTCTTCTCCGGGATGATGATCCCGGTCGCGCTCATGCCCGTCTGGCTCCAGGGCGTCGCCTGGGCGCTGCCGTTCGTCCACTTCACCACCACGCCCGCTTCGATCTACCTGGGCCGGGTCGACACCGCGGGCGCACTCGGCCTCATCGCCGCCGAAGCCGCCTGGGCCGTCGGCCTCTGGGTGATCGGGCGCCTCATCTGGCGCCGGCTCGTCAAGAAGGTGACCGTCCATGGCGGATAAGGGAACTGCCGCTCTCCACGCCGCGGGCGTCTACCGCCGCTCCATCGGCGCCTACCTCCGGTCGATCGGGGAGTACCCGGCGGACTTCTGGGTCATGACCGTCTCGGGGACCTTCTGGCAGAGCATGCTGTTCGCGTTCTTGAGCATCCTGTTCGCGAACGTCCAGGCCATCGCCGGATGGGACTACCACGAGATGCTCGTCCTCGCGGGTTTCCTCGCCACCTCCTGGTCGGCCACCTCGCTGCTGTGGGACGGGATCTGGGACACCGGCAAGATGGTCGTCGAAGGGGACATGGACTACCGGATCACCCGGCCCGCGCCCGTGCTCGTCCAGGTCGGCTCGAAGCACGTCGGCATGCAGGTCTTCGGCGAGGTGACCATGGGCCTGGTGATGCTCGTGATCGGCTGGACCGGCGCCGGGCTCGGCCTCGCGGCGATCCCGGTGGGGCTCTTCCTCCTCGCGTGCGCGATCGTCATCCAGGCGTCGCTGCTGACCATCGCGAACGCCGTGAACTTCTGGATGAAGGGGCGCACGCCGGTCATCGCGTTCGCGCTGACCGAACTGCAGAACGAGGCCCTGCGCTTCCCGCTGACGATCTTCCCGGCCGCGGTGCGCCTGGCCCTGACCTTCGGTCTGCCGCTCGCGTTCGCCAGTTTCATCCCGGCCCAGATCCTCACCGGCAGGCTCTCCGAATGGTGGCTCCTCACCGCTCCGATCGCAGCGGCGGCGACCGTGGCCATCGCGATCGGGACCTTCCGGGCGGGCCTGAAGGCCTACGACTCCGCCGGCCACTGATCGCCATGAGCATGCGA
Source organism: Glycomyces sp. YM15 (assembly GCF_016918015.1). Lineage (GTDB taxonomy): Bacteria > Actinomycetota > Actinomycetes > Mycobacteriales > Micromonosporaceae > Glycomyces. The sequence continues at coordinate 147,501 of NZ_JAERMK010000008.1, read as the reverse complement.
TGCGCATGCTAACCTGGAGTCATGGTGTTCATCCAGGTCAGAAACGTTGAGGAGGAGCTCCGCGAGGCCGCGAAGCGACGCGCAGCAGAGCTCGGGGTCGATCTGTCGACCTACGTCAGGAATCTGATTCGGCGCGACGTCAACCAACCGAGCATGGCCTCATGGCTTGAGGACGTGACGGCCGACCCGATCGGGCAGCCGTTCAACGCGGCGGAGGCGATCACCGAAGCTCGCGCTGAACGCGACGAGCAGATCCGCCGGAACCTGGGGGACGCGGGGTGATCGTGGTCGACGCCAGCGTCGTCCTCGCGCTGCTGACCGGCAATGCGGCTACGACTACGATCGCCGAGCAATTGCACCGCGATTCGGACGTGATCGCCCCGGCGCATCTGGATGCGGAGGTGCTGTCAGCGCTCCGGGGCCGGATGCTCGGTAGGCATCTCACCATGGGGGACCTGCGAATCGCAGCGGCCCGGCTCGCCGCCGCCCCGATCCGGCGAATCCCGCTGGAGAGTCCGAGGCTGCTGCTGGAGGCCGTGCGCTGGTTCCACAACCTCTCGGCTTACGACGCCTGCTATGCGGCGCTTGCCAAAGAGTTCGACGCGACGCTGCTGACGGGCGACAAGGGCCTGGCGGACACGGCGATCCGTGCACAGATCGACTGCCTGCACATCGACTGCTCCTGAGGCGGATCCGAGCAGGATCGAGGGCCTGCGACCTCGCCGGCCACCGACCCGAGCACCCGGCAGGGGTCAGGAAGGCGAGGCGACGTTGATGCCGTTGAGGTTCGCGACTTCGAGGAGTCGCTTGTCGTAGACCAGCATCCAATCGATCTCCTTGCGGAACTCCATTACGGATGCCAGGTGGATTGCGTCGAGTGATCGCAGAAGCGGCGGTTGGCACGTGGGCGCGTAGAGCAGGATGCCGTCCGAAAGCGGGACTCGGACCATGCGGGTGATGAGCTGCTGGGCTTGCAGCAGCGCCATGGGCTGCCTGCGCATCACACCGCGGAGCAGTTCAACTCGCGTCAGATCGCTTGTGGCCCAAGGCTGCTCCGGATGGCCATCCAACCACGCTTCGAGGGCGGCCGTCTCGTCCTCGGTGACCACGAGTTTCATCAGTGCCGAGGTGTCGAAGTAGATCAAAACCGGTCCTCGCGCAGTTCGTCGAGGATTTCCTGGCTTGAAGCGGCGCCAGAGGCGGCGGGGATGCTCTTGATGTCCCGCTATGCGACGGCCGCGGACGGGATCGACAAGGCCCGTGCCGTGATCCGGTCGTTGGAATTGGCTTTGACTCGGCAACCCCTTGCAGTGCAAGCTGGTCTACCGCCTCCCCCTGATCCCTGGATGCACCTTGACCGCAATCCCCGTCCGAGCGCGCCCCCGCGCGTTCTCCGTCGACCTCGCGCTGGCCGTCGTGGCCCTGAAACGGCGCCTCGCCTACCGCTTGAACTGGATCTTCAGCGTCGTGCTCGGCGGCGGCGAACTCCTCGTCTCCCTCACGCTCTGGGGCACCATCCTCGCCGAGCAGGGATCGGTCGCCGGCTACGACTGGGACGCCATGCGCACCTACTACGTGATCGGCTTCGTCACCGGCACCTTCGTCTTCAGCGGCTCCGACACCGCCCAGCGCATTCTCGACGGCAGCGTCGCGATCGACCTGCTCAAGCCCGTCGACTTCCAGCGGGCCCGCGCCGCCGAGTTCTACGGCGGCCTCGCCGGCTCGCTCCCGACGATGGCCGTCGGGCTCACGATCGCCCTGATCTTCTTCACGCCGCTGCCGCCGGCCTCCGTCGCCGCGGGACTGCTCACCCTCGTCAGCATCGCCCTGATCGCCCCGATCGCGTTCAGCGTCGTGTACCTGTCCACCATGCTGTGCTTCTGGACCCGCAGCTACCACGGCATCATGTGGGCCCGGCAGACCGTCGTGGCGTTCTTCTCGGGGGCGATGGTGCCCTTGGCGATCATGCCTGGCCCGCTGCAGGTCCTCGCCTGGTGCCTGCCGTTCGTCCACTTCACGACCACTCCGTCCCAGATCTACCTCGGCCGGGTCGACGCCCTCGGCGCGCTCGGGCTCATCGCGGCCCAGGCCGCATGGGCGGTCGCCCTCTGGTTCCTCGGGCGCTGGCTGTGGAGCCGCGCGGTCCGGGCCGTCACCATCCATGGAGGCTGACATGCGCCATACCGCCGCCGTCTACACCCGCCTGATCACCGCGCAGTTCCGCTCCATCACCGAGTACCCGGCCGACTTCTGGACGATGATCTCGGTCGCGCTGGTCCAGCAGGCCGCGCAGCTCGCCTTCATCGCGGTGATCTTCGCGCAGATCACGACCCTCGACGGCTGGGGCTTCCCGGAGATGCTCCTGCTCATCGGCTTCATGGTCCTGACCGATTCGGTGACCGAGGTCGGCTGGGACGGCATGTGGCGGGTCGGCCGCATGATCGTCGACGGCGGCCTCGACTACGCCGTCGTCCGGCCGGCCCCGGTGATGATGCAGATCGGCGCCAGCGCCATCGGCATGCAGTCGGCGGCGAACCTGGCCACCGGCGCGACGATGATCGCCATCGGCTGGAGCGGCGCGGGCATCGCGCCGTCGATGATCCCCGCGGCGATCCTGCTCTTCCTCTGCGCCGTCGTAGTGCAGCTGACGATCATCACGACGATGAACTGCGCGAACTTCTGGCTCAAGGGCCCGAGCCCGATCTTCGCCTGGCTGACCGCGCAGACCCAGGAGACCGCGACGCGCTTTCCGCTGACGATCTACCCCAGGGCGGTCCGCGCCCTGCTCACCTGGGCCGTGCCGCTCGCCTTCGTCAACTACATCCCGGTCCGGATCCTCACCGGCGCTCTCCCCGCGTGGTGGCTGGCGATCCCGCCGATGGTCGCCCTGGTCCTCTTCGGCGCCGCCGTCCTGGTGGCCAAGGCGGGCCTGCGCCGATACGAATCCGCGGGACACTGACGTGTCGCGGCTCACGCGAAAAAACCAGTTGCGCGGTTCCGGGGCGGTCCGCTAGGGTTCTCGCTGTTGCCCGAGGCGTGTCGCCTTGGGACTCTTGAGGATTGGAGGTGTCACTGATGGCTGTCGTCGTCCGCGTTCATGCCTTGAAACTCAGTTCACCTCCCGTCGGCTCGCGCTGATTCCGCAGCGAGCGACGGACCTTCCTCCAGGAGCTCGCCACCTTGGCACGCAAGTCTGACTTTTCCGAATCCTTCCAATCCATCAAAAGCCGCAAGTCCAAGAACCGCCAGGTCTTCTCAGCGGAGGACCACGCGCGGTTCGAGGAGATGCGCACCGAGTTCGACGAGACGCCGCAGGACGACGGCCCGCCCGCCGGCGACCGGTGGTCGATCTGGTGGGACTCCGAGCCGCTGCAGCGCGGCCCCGAACCCCGCCCGGACTGGGTCATCACCGACCACGGGGCCGTCGACTACGAACTCGGGGTCCTCAAGACCGGCAAGGAAGCCGACGTCTTCCTCATCGAACGCGTCGTCCCCGGCACCGACCGGGCCGTGATCCTCGCGTCGAAGCGCTACCGCAGCGCCGAGCACACCCAGTTCAACCGGGCCGGGGACTACATGGCCGGGCGCGGCGCGAAACGCTCACGCGACGCCCGCGCCATGGCCAAGCGCACCACGTTCGGCCTCGAGCAGGCCGCGGGCCGCTGGGCCGCCGCCGAGTTCGACGCGCTCAAGACCATGTACAACGCCGGCGTCCCGGTCCCGTACCCGGTCCAGATCCTCGGCCGAGAGGTCGTCATGGAGTTCATCGGCGAGGGCCGCACGGCCGCGCCGCGGCTCGCCGAGACCAGACCGGACGAGGTCGAGCTCGAGAACCTGTGGGAGCAGGCAGCCGAGGCGCTGCGGCGCATGACCGAGCTCGGCTTCGCCCACGGCGACCTCTCGTCCTACAACACGGTCGTGCAGGACGGGCGGCTCGTCGTCCTCGACCTCCCGCAGGTCGTGGACCTGTACGCGAATCCGCTGGGCTTCGACTTCCTCACCAGGGACGTCGAGAACCTCGGGTCGTGGTTCACCGGGCGCGGCATCGCCCGTGACGAGGTCGACGACCTCCAAGCGGAGCTGAAGGCCTTGGCCGCCATGCCGTAGTCACGGGTGTGTCGGGGGCGGGTCATATCCTTGTGGTGTGGCAGTTGATTACCGTCCCGCCCCCGGCACCATCCCGACCGAGCCGGGCGTCTACCGCTTCCGGGACCGCGACCGGCGCGTCATCTACGTGGGCAAGGCCAAGAACCTCCGCAACCGGTTGAACTCGTACTTCGCCGACGAGTCGCGGCTGCACGAGCGCACCCGCCGCATGGTCAACACCGCCCGCAGCGTCGAGTGGACCGTGGTCGCCACCGAGGTCGAGGCCCTCCAACTGGAGTGGACCTGGATCAAGGAGTACGACCCGCGCTTCAACGTCATGTTCAAGGACGACAAGTCCTACCCGTGGCTGGCCGTCACCGTGGGGGAGGAGTTCCCGCGCGCCCAGGTCATGCGCGGCGCCCGACGCAAGGGCGTGCGCTACTTCGGACCGTTCGGCTCCGCGTGGGCCATCCGCCAGACCCTCGACCTCCTCACCCGGGTCTTCCCGATCCGCACCTGCTCCGACTCGGAGTTCAAGCGCTGCAACCGGATCGGCCGTCCCAACCTCCTCGCCGACATCGGCAAATGCTCCGCCCCCTGCGTCGGCCGCATCTCCGCCGAGGACTACCGCGAACTCGTGAACGGCTTCTGCGCCTTCATGTCCGGCGACCACGCCCCCGTGCGCCGTCGGCTCCTCAAGGAGATGCAGGAGGCCTCCGAAGCCCTCGAATTCGAGAAGGCCGCGCGCCTGCGCGACGACATCGGCGCACTCGACAAGGTCCTCGAACAGCAGGTCGTGGTCCTCGCCGAAGACGTCGACTGCGACGTCATGGCCGTCGCCGACGACGAGCTCGAAGCGGCCGTCCAGGTCTTCCACGTCCGCAACGGCAGGATCCGCGGCCAGCGCGGCTGGGTCATCGACAAGGCCGAACCGGTCGACCTTCCCGGGATCGTGGAGGCCTTCTGCCTTCAGTTCTACGGCGAGCAGAACGAGGTCGTGCCCCGCGAGGTGCTCGTCCCGGCCCTCCCCGGCGACGCCGAGGCCCTCGCCGAACTCCTCTCCGAACGGCGCGGCGCCAAGGTCGACCTGCGCGTGCCCCGCCGCGGCGACAAGCGCGCGCTCGCCGAGACCGTCGAGAAGAACGCCATCGAGAACCTGCAGCGCCACAAGCTCAAGCGCGCCGGCGACCTCACCGCCCGCTCGAAGGCCCTCGAAGAGCTCGCGGACGCCCTCGACCTGCCCGAGGCGCCGCTGCGGATCGAATGCTACGACGTCTCGCAGTCCCAAGGGGAGGACGTGGTCGCGTCTATGGTCGTCTTCGAGGACGGCCTGCCGCGCAAGAGCGAGTACCGCCGCTTCGTCATCAAAGGCGAGCGCAAGGACGACCTCGCGAGCCTCCAGGAGACCCTGCGCCGCCGCCTCGCGAAGCTCGCCGACCAGCCGACCGGCTCGCCCACCGAGGAGGACGAGGAGCCCAAGCGCGGCTTCCACTACCCGCCGCAACTGCTCGTCGTCGACGGCGGCCAGCCGCAGGTCGCCGCGGCCGAGGCCGTGTTCGCCGAACTCGGCATCGACACGATCAACCTCGCCGGGCTCGCCAAGCGCCTCGAGGAGATCTGGCTCCCCGGCGAGGACTACCCGGTGATCCTCTCGCGCACCTCCGAGGCCCTGTACCTCATGCAGCGCGTCCGCGACGAGGCCCACCGCTTCGCGATCTCCCTGCACCGCACCAGGAGGCGCAAGAGCCTCATCAACTCGGCCCTCGACGGCGTGCCGGGGCTCGGCGAGTCCAAGCGCAAGGCCCTCCTCAAGCAGTTCGGCTCCGTCAAGCGCATCCGCGAAGCCGAACTGTCCGATTTGGAAGCGGTTCCGGGGATCGGCCCCAAACTGGCCGTGGCTTTGCAGACACATCTGCGTAATCCCGACGACAACGGGGCTTGAGAAGCGGTAGGTAGTAATACGCTTGTCAGTTCGGCAAGCACGTCGAAGCCGTGTCACCACGGCGGCAGGAACGAACTCGGGGATACTGGACTTATGGGTGTGGCAGCAGTGCAAGCGGACGGGACCGACCGCAGCGAATTGGACCTGGTGATCGTCACCGGCATCTCCGGAGGCGGCCGCTCGACGGTGGCGCGCGCACTGGAGAACGTCGGCTACTACGTCATCGACAACCTCCCCGAATCGCTCGTCGGCCAGGCCGCCGAGCTGGCCGCGGCCGGGGGAGCGGAGGTGCGGCGCACCGCGATGGTCCTCGACGTGCGCTCACGCGCGTTCATGACCGACCTCGTGGGCGTCATCGAAGACCTCCGCAAAGGCGGCTTCAAACCCCACCTCGTGTTCGTCGACGCCGACGACGACATCATCATCCGCCGTTTCGAGAAGGTCCGCCGCGCCCACCCGCTCCAAGGCGACGGCATGCTCGCCGACGGCATCGCCGCCGAGCGCCGCATCCTCGAACCGGCCCGCGGTTCGGCCGACACCCTCTTCGACACCACGCACATGAACGAGAACCAGCTGCGCTCCCGCGTCGAGGAGGCCTTCCTCGCGCCCTCCACCCCGGGACTCCAGTTCACCTGCATGTCCTTCGGGTTCAAGTACGGCATCCCGCGCGATGCGGACTACGTGGCCGACGTAAGATTCCTTCCCAACCCGTACTGGGTTCCCACCCTGCGCGAGCACACCGGGACCGACCAGGACGTCTCCGACTACGTCCTCGGTCAGGACGGCGCCGAGGAATTCGTCGCCGCCTACGCCTCCCTGCTGCTCGGCACCACCCAAGGGTTCGAACGGGAAGGCAAGCGCTACATGACGATCGCCATCGGCTGCACCGGCGGCAAGCACCGCTCCGTCGCCATCGCCGAATCGCTCGCGAAGCGCCTCAACGCCGCCGGGTTCCCCGCCAACACCCACCACCGCGACCGGGGCAACGAGTGACCGACGCGCCCGCAGGACCCGGCCGCAACGGCCACGCCGCCCACACGGGTCCTCCGGACGCCCTTCGTCCCCGCCCCGAACGCCCCACACCCGAGGTGACCGCATGACCAGAGTCGTCGCGTTCGGCGGCGGTCGGGGCCTCTCGGCCGCGCTCCGCGCCCTCACCAGGCTCGACGTCGACCTCACCGCCGTGGTCACCGTGGCGGACGACGGCGGCTCCACCGGCGACATCCGCGCCACCCGGCCCGTCCTGCCCCCCGGCGACCTGCGCAAAGCCCTCGTCGCCACCGCGGACCCCGCCAAATCCGAGACCGCCCGCCTCTTCTCCCACCGCTTCGGCGGCCACGACTTCCTCACCGGCCACCCCGTCGGCAACGTCGTCCTCACCGGCCTCCTCGAACTCCACGACAACCCCGTGGACGCCCTCGACTTCGCCGCCCGCCTCCTCGGCTCACGCGCCCGCGTCCTCCCCATGTCCCGCACCCCGCTCGACATCGAGGCCGACCTCGAAGAGGGCCCCGGCACCCGCACCATCGTCGGCCAGCACGACGTCGCCGTCGCCGACGGCAACGTCATGGACGTGCGGCTCCTCCCCGCCGACGCCACCGCCTGCCCCGAGACCCTCGAAGCCGTCGCCGAAGCCGACTGGCACGTCTTCGGCCCCGGCTCCTGGTACACCTCCGTCATCCCGCACCTCCTCCTCCCCGATCTCCGCGAGGCCGTCGGCGCCTCCAAAGCCCGCCGCATCGTCGTGCTCAACCTCTCCGAGGAGAAGGAGACCGACGGCCTCACCCTCGCGGGACATCTCGACACGCTGCGCCGATACGCGGAAGGTGTCCGGTTTCACTACGTCGTCTCGGGCGACACCCGAACCCTCGCCGACCCCGGATCGTTGAACAGTGCGGCACAATCGTTGGAGGCCCAGCTCGTGGCGGCGGATCTCGCCTCCGACGGCGTGACGCACGATGTCGCCGCGCTGGCTGCCGTATTGGGAAACCTGCTGGTCGAAGATGGTGGTTTACGAATGGCGATGACCTCGGAGGTCAAGGACGAACTCAGTCGCATCGAGGTGACGAAATCCTGCTGCCAGCGCGCCGAACTGGGCTCGCTCTTCCGGTTCGCCGGAGGCCTCCACCTCGTCGGCCAGGGCAACGTCGTCGTCGAGGCCGAGGTCGACGCCGGCAACGTCGCCCGCCGCGCCAAGCGCATGATCGACCAGCTCTACCACTACGAGTCCGAGATCCACGTGCTCGTGGCCGCGGGGCTGCGCCGCAACAACCACTACCTGCTGCGCGTCATGGCCGACGGCCAGGCCTTCTCCAAGCAGATCGGCCTCACCGACCAGCGCGGCTACCCCGTCCGGGGGCTGCCCAACCACGTCGTCGGCGCCTACCCGTGCTGCGCCGAGGCCGCTTGGCGCGGGGCCTTCCTCGCCCGCGGCTCCCTCACCGAGCCCGGCCGCTCCTCCTCGCTCGAGGTCACCTGCCCCGGCCCCGAATCGGCGCTGGCGCTCGTCGGCGCCGCCCGCAGGCTCGGCATCGCCGCCAAGTCCCGCGACGTGCGCGGCGTCGACCGCGTCGTCATCCGCGACGGCGACGCCATCGGCGAACTGCTCACCCGCCTCGGCGCCCACTCCTCGGTCCTCACTTGGGAGGAGCGGCGCGTCCGCCGCGAAGTGCGGGCCACCGCCAACCGCCTCGCCAACTTCGACGACGCCAACCTGCGCCGCTCCGCGCGCGCCGCCGTCGCCGCCGCCGCGAAGGTCACCCGCGCCCTCGAAGTCCTCGGCGACGACGTCCCCGAGCACCTCGCCTCCGCCGGGCGCCTGCGCCTCGACCACCGCCAGGCCTCCCTCGAGGAACTCGGCGCCCTCGCCGACCCGCCCCTGACCAAGGACGCCATCGCCGGCCGCATCCGCCGCCTCATCAACATGGCGACCAAGCGCGCCCAGGAGCACGGCATCCCCGGCCCCGACGACGTTGTCGCGGAAGAGGAAATGCTCGTCGCCTGACGCGTGCACGACCTGCCCGTCCTTGGGCGCGGTAACCCGAACCGACGGCCGATCAACCTATACGCTTAACCGCGATGTCACACCTCTGTTCCGGGTGTGACATGATCGGGGGGAACCGGCCGCGAATGGTTCAGGAACCGCAGCGGTAGGGTCAAAGAGTGCTCGGCGACGAGGCCGAACAGCGATCTGTTCCACCGTCGCTATTCGGCTGAACGGATCGCGTACGAGACCGCTCCCGGTCTCAGTCAAATATTCGATCCTGTTCAAGCGAGGAGATGGCCACGTGACCATCCGTGTGGGCGTCAACGGCTTCGGCCGAATTGGGCGCAACTTCTTCCGGGCGGTTCTCGCCTCCGGCGCCGATGTCGAAATCGTCGCCTTCAACGACCTCGGCGACCTCAACACGATCGCCAACCTGCTCAAGTACGACTCGATCCTCGGCCGTCTGCCGTACGAGGTCAAGATCGGCGACGGTGAGCTCACCGTCAACGGCAAGACCATCAAGGCGTTCAGCGAGCGCGACCCGAAGAACCTCCCCTGGGGCGAGATCGGCGCGGACGTCGTCATCGAGTCCACGGGCTTCTTCACCGACGGCACGAAGGCCTCGGCCCACCTCGAAGGCGGCGCCAAGAAGGTCATCATCTCCGCTCTGGCGAAGAACGAGGACATCACGATCGTGATGGGCGTCAACCACGACAAGTACGACGCCGAGAAGCACAACATCATCTCGAACGCGTCCTGCACCACCAACTGCCTGGCCCCGATGGCCAAGGTCCTCAACGAGTCCGTGGGCATCGAAAAGGGTCTGATGACCACGATCCACGCCTACACCCAGGACCAGATGCTGCAGGACGGCCCGCACAAGGACCCGCGCCGGGCCCGTGCCGCCGGCCTCAACGTCGTGCCCACCACGACCGGTGCCGCCAAGGCCGTCGGCGTGGTGCTGCCCGAGCTCAACGGCAAGCTCGACGGCTACTCGCTGCGCGTCCCGATCGCGACCGGCTCGATCACCGACCTCACCTTCGAGGCGTCGCGCAACGTGACGGCCGAAGAGGTCAACGCCGCGCTCAAGGCCGCCGCCGAGGGCCCGCTCAAGGGCATCCTGTACTACACCGAGGACCCGATCGTCTCCAAGGACATCGAGACCGACCCGCACTCGTGCATCATCGACGGCCTCCTGACCAAGGTCATCGACAACCAGGTCAAGGTCTTCGGCTGGTACGACAACGAGTGGGGCTTCTCGAACCGCCTCGTCGACCTCGTCAAGCTGGTCGGCTAGCGGTCTGATGCAGACGCTCGACGAACTCCTGCAGGAGGGCGTCAACGGTCGGCGCGTACTCGTACGCGCCGACCTCAACGTCCCTCTCGACGGGAAGAACATCACCGACGACGGCCGCATCCGCGCCGTCGCGCCCACCGTCAAGGCGCTCGCCGAAGCCGGCGCCCGTGTCGTGGTGTGCTCGCACCTGGGCCGCCCGAAGGGCGAGCCCGACCCCGCCTTCTCGCTGGCCCCCGTGGCCCAGCGCCTCGGCGAGGTCCTCGGCCGCGAGGTCGCCTTCGCGACCGACACCGTCGGGACGGACGCCGAGACCAAGGCCGTCGCCCAGAGCGACGGCGACGTCCTCCTGCTGGAGAACCTGCGCTTCAACAAGGGCGAGACCAGCAAGGACGACACCCAGCGGGCCGAGTTCGCCGGCCAACTGGCCGCGTTCGGCGACGTGTACGTGGACGACGCCTTCGGCGCCGTGCACCGGGGGCACGCCTCCGTCTACGACGTCGCGAAGCTGCTCCCGCACTACGCGGGCTGGCTCATCGCCAAGGAGGTCGAGGTCCTCTCGAAGCTCACCGGCAAGCCTGAGCAGCCGTACGTCGTCATCCTCGGCGGCGCGAAGGTCTCCGACAAGCTCGCGGTCATCGACAACCTGCTCGACAAGGTCGACACCCTCATCGTCGGCGGCGGCATGATGTTCACCTTCCTCGCCGCCAAGGGCTTCGAGGTCGGCTCCTCGCTGCTCGAGAAGGACCAGATCGAGGTCTGCAAGACCTACCTCGAGCGCGCCGAGGAACTCGGCGTCGAACTGCTGCTGCCGGTCGACACGACCACCGCGGCCGAGTTCGCCGCCGACGCCGAGCCGCTCACGGTGGGCGTGGACGCGATCCCGGCCGACCGGATGGGCCTCGACATCGGCCCCGAGTCCGCGAAGCTCTTCGCCGAGCGGATCGCCGGAGCCAAGACCGTGTTCTGGAACGGCCCCATGGGCGTCTTCGAATTCCCCGACTACGCCGCCGGCACCAAGACCGTCGCGCGGGCGCTCGTGGACTCCGAGGCGTTCTCGGTGGTCGGCGGCGGCGACTCCGCCGCCGCGGTCCGCACCCTCGGCCTGCCCGAGGACGGCTTCGGCCACATCTCGACCGGCGGAGGAGCGAGCCTCGAGTACCTCGAGGGCAAGACCCTGCCCGGCCTGGACGCACTGGAGAATTGAAGATGACTGAGACCCGCAAGCCGCTCATCGCCGGCAACTGGAAGATGAACCTCAACCACCTCGAAGCGATCGGACTGGTGCAGAAGCTCGCCTTCAGCCTCACCCGTGAGCAGCTCGAAGCGGTCGAGACGGTCGTCCTGCCGCCGTTCGTCGACATCCGCAGCGTGCAGACGCTCGTCGACGGCGACAAGCTGACCATCGGCTTCGGCGCCCAGGACCTGTCGGCGCACCCGTCGGGCGCCTACACCGGCGAGATCGCCGGCTCGATGCTCGCGAAGCTCGGCTGCTCCTACGTGGCCGTCGGCCACTCCGAGCGCCGCCAGTACCACGATGAGGGCGACGAACTGGTGGCCGCCAAGGTCCGCCAGGCCCTCAACAACGGCATCAGCCCGATCCTCTGCGTCGGCGAGGCCCTCGACGTGCGCGAGGCCGGCAACCACATCGAGCACTCCGTCAGCCAGCTCATCGCTGCCGTTGACGGCCTCACCGAGGACGAGCTCGCCAAGGTCGTCGTGGCCTACGAGCCCGTCTGGGCCATCGGCACCGGCCGCACGGCCAGCGCCGAGGACGCCCAAGAGGTCATCGGAGCCCTGCGCCGCGCGCTCGCCGACAAGTTCGGCGCGGTCGCGGAGCGGGTCCGGATCCTCTACGGCGGTTCGGTCAAGTCCTCGAACGTCGCCCAGATCATGGCCAAGCCCGACATCGACGGCGCCCTCGTGGGTGGCGCGAGCCTCGACGCTGAGGAGTTCGCCAAGATCGTGCGCTTCCCCGAACACGCGGGAGCGTAAGCAGGTTCGGTCCGCGGCGCCGCAAGGCGTCGCGGACTTCATGCAGGGCCGCCGTACAGCGTTGTACGGCGGCTCCTTCGCGTTCAGGCCCGCGTTGCTCGCTGTCGGCACCCTTGGAAAGGCGTCGCGAGGTCGAGACACCGGTTGTCCCGAGGTCGGGACAACCGGCTAGACTCGGACCCGGCCCGCGCCCCATAACGGGCCAGAATTGCTGAGAGGACACCCGATCACCGATGATGACGGTTCTGAGTTACGCCCTGCTGATCCTGCTGCTGCTCTCCAGCGCGGTCCTGATCCTCATGGTGCTGCTGCACAAGGGCAAGGGCGGCGGTCTGTCGAGCATGTTCGGCGGCGGCATGTCCTCGGTGGCCTCGGGTTCCTCGGTGGCGGAGAAGAACCTCACCCGGATCACGATCGGCGTCGGGGTCATCTGGTTCGCCTGCATCGTGGCCTACGGGCTGCTCCTGCGCACCCTCGTCTAGACGGCAGACAGACTTCGACGTAGGCCCCGACCGTGATGCGGTCGGGGCCTTCGTCGTGCCCTGCGGGTCAGGAGTCCTCGTATCGCTCCAGGCGAGCGCGGGTTTCGCCGAGCTCCGCCCGCAGGCGCTGGTTCTCCACTTCCATCTCCAGCACGAGCTTGATGCCGGCCAGGTTCAGTCCGATCTCCAGAAGTTCGTTGATGTGCTGGATGCGGCCGAGGTCGTCGTCGCTGTACCGACGGGTGCCGCCGGACGTCCGGGTGGGCTCGATCAGGCCCCGGGCCTCGTAGACGCGCAGTGTCTGCGGCGCGAGGTTCATCAGTTCGGCCGCGACCGAGATGCCGTACACGGCCTGGTCGGGCGCGTACCTGCCGAACGGCGGCGGTGCTCCCTCGGGCTTGCGGACCACGTGTGTACCTCCAACTCGATGTCTTCGGATACCAGTTTACCTATAGGCTTCGAGTAGACAAAATCTCAATCCTGCGCTATATATTTTCATGTCGGTTGGTTTTGAAGGTCTCATACAGGAGGTGACCTGCAATGCTGATGCGCACGGACCCGTTCCGCGAGTTCGACCGTCTCGCTCAGCAGTTGTTCTCCCGCGACGGCTCTCAGCTCATGATGCCGATGGACGCGTGGAAGGAGGGCCACGAGTTCACGGTGGAGCTCGATCTGCCGGGCGTGCGGGAAGAGGACATCGACCTCGAGGTCGAACGGAACGTCCTCACCGTCAGGGCCGAACGCCGTCAGGTGGAGCTCGGCGACCGCGAGGTCGTCCACGCCGAGCGACCCGCCGGCGAGTTCATGCGCCAGATCTTCCTCAGCGACGCGCTCGACACCGAGCAGGTCGAGGCGTCGTATAAGGACGGTGTGCTCCGCCTGCGGATCCCGATGGCCGAGGAGGCCAAACCCCGCAAGGTGCTCATCAGCGCAGGGAAGCGCGAGATCGAGCGGTAGCGACCGTACCCGGATGATCGGGGCGCCCGGCCCTGGGCGGTGCCGGGCGCCCCCCTGAGGGAGCGAACCAGCATGAGTGGAGAGTGCTACAGCCACTTCAACGGCGGCATTGAGTACGAGCTGCGCTGCGACCGGTGCGGAACGCTGTTCCGATGCGGCGACGACTCCTATTTCAGTTGGCGGGTGTTGTGCGCGGCCGCTGAGGCCGAGGGGTGGCGTGTCGGGCCTGATCTCGAAGGCGAACACGACTGCGACGAATGCGCGGGGTCCCGTCGGGCCGGGAGCGACCGCCGCCAGTTCGCCGCAGCGTGACGCCTGCCGTCTCGGCCTCCGCCGGGCTCGTTCCCGGCGGAGGCCGAGAGGGCACGGGTGCGGTGCGGGCCGTTTCGGCGTCCCGGCTGCCGATTCGTGGTGGGATGCCACATATGAAGGCAGTGGTATTGCCCCGATACGGCGGGGCCGACGAACTCGAAGTCATCGATCTTCCTCGACCGCCTTGCGGGGCCGGGGAAGTGCTCGTGGAACTCAGGGCGACCTCGGTCAACCCTGTCGATTGGAAGGTCGGGGCCGGGTATCTCGACGCCGCGATCCCGGGGCAGTTCCCGCTCGTTCCCGGATGGGACGCCGCCGGTGTCATCACCGAGGTGGGCCCAGAGGTCGCGGAGTTCGCGGTCGGCGATGAGGTGTTCGGCTACGTGCGCCGCCCGATCGCCAAGTGGGGGACCTACGCGGAGTACACGATCGCCGAGCCCGGCATGATCGCCAGGAAGCCCGCGAACCTCGACTGGGGTTCCGCCGCGGGGCTTCCCCTCGTCGGTCTGACGGCGCTGCAATGCCTCGATACCGTGCGGGTCAAGGAAGGCGACACCGTGCTCGTCCACGCCGCCGCGGGCGGTGTCGGGACGATGGCGGTCCAGATCGCGAAGTCCCGCGGTGCCCGCGTCATCGGTACCGCCAGCGCCCGCAACCATGACCACCTCGTCGCGTTCGGGGCCGAGCCGGTCGAATACGGTCCCGGTCTCCTCGAGCGCGTTCGCTGGCTGGTGCCGGACGGGCCGGACGCGGCTCTTGACGCGGCCGGCGGCGATGCGATCGAGCTGTCGATCGAGGCCGGGACCGATCCTTCGCGGGTCGTCTCGATCATGGACCCCGCGATCAGGGATCATGGCGGGGAGTACGTGTTCGTGAGCGCGGATTCGGAAGATCTGCGGCAGCTCGCCGCGCTCACCGAGACGCGCGAGCTGGTCGTGCCGATCTCGGAGACGTATCCGCTGGAACAGGCGGCCGATGCGTGGCGGGCGAGTCAGACCGGCCGGACCAGGGGCAAGATCGTTCTGCGTATCTCCTAGGGACGGACGGATTCGCGAAGGGGCCGTGCGTGATTGCGCGGCCCCCGCCTTTATGTGAAACCATTTCGTCATCGTCTTTACAGTGTGTGCTTCACGTCATAGAATTGCTGAGGGCGGTGCCCCAGCCGCTCCGATCGGTGACTCCACGGCGACGCTGAGGGGAGTCGCGCGGTCTCTTCCCCGCATACTCCTCCCGTGGCCGTGTCCGGTTGATATCCACAGAAGATCCCCCGTCTGTGAGGAGCGATCACACATATGTCCAACGGACAGGCCATCCGAGGCACCCGCATAGGCGCCACCCCGGGCCTTCACTCGGAACGCGGCGAGCCGGTGCCCCGGCAGCACATCAAGTACTGGTGCGCCAACGGACACGAGACCGCACTGTCGTTCGCGCTCTACGTCGAGGTCCCGCAGGAGTGGGACTGCACCTGCTGCGGCTGGCCCGCCAGCCCCGACCAGGACAACCCTCCGGAACGCCGCACCGCCAAGCCGTACAAGTCCCATCTCACCTATGTACGCGAGCGCCGCAGCGAGGAGGAGGCGGAAGACCTCCTCGCCGAAGCCCTCGCCGCACGCGCCGCCGCCCGCGGCGAGCGTTCACTGTTCTAGAAGGCACAGCCAAGAGGCGCACCGGGCAAGCGGCCCCGCATCGCAAGGTTGGGCGATGCGCCGCCGACGTGATCGAGGGCCCAGCTCCGCTCCTGTTTCAGGAACGGAGCCGGGCCCTCGCGTCCGCCTAGAACTCCAAGTGCTTCAGCTGCGAAGCCGCGTCCTTGTCGATGAGCCACCTGGTGTGGCCCGTCGCCTTCACACGACCCGCGGGAAGCTCGCCCTTCGACAAGGCCTCGTCGACTGCTGACGCCTTGCCCTCGCCCGAGGCGATGATCCATGCGGCCGTGGCCGAATTGATCGCGCTCATCGTCAGCGAGACGCGCTCCGGCGGCGGCTTGGGGGAGTGACGCACCCCCACGACCGCGACGCCGTCGACGTCGAGCGCCGGGTTCCCCGGGAACAGCGACGCGACGTGCCCGTCCTCGCCGATGCCCAAGAGCAGCAGGTCGAACGCCGGTACTTCCGAGCCCAGCTCGGCCGCGTACCGCTCCGCCGCCTCTTCGGGCGTGCCGACCGCATCGGAGGCCGCCATCGGGTGCACGCGCTTCGGGTCCACCGGCAGGTGGTCCAGGAACGCCTCCCGGGCCTGCGTCTCGTTCCGCTCCGGGTCGCCCGACGGCAGGAACCGCTCGTCGCCCCACCAGAAGTCGACCTTCGACCAGTCCACGACCGTGCGGATCGGCGAGCCCAGGATGTTCTGGTACACCTTCGCCGCGATCCGCCCGCCCGTCAGCACGATCGACGCCTCGCCGCGGTGCGCTTGCGCGTCCGCGAGCCGGTTGAGCAGCCGCGACGCGACCGCCTCCGCCAGCACGTCGGCGTCGTTGTGGACGATCACCGCACCCGTACGGCTCATGCGCTCGCCCGCTCGGCCGCGTACTGCTCCTGGAAGGTGTCGAGCACCTTCCGGTACGCGGTGTCGGGGTCGATGTGCCGCAGCTCCTCGGCGAGCAGCTGACCGAGCGTACGGCCCTGCAGCGTCTGGCGGCGCTTCGGCAGCCCCGCCTGGAGCAGCACCGTGGTGCCGTCGGCCTGCCGCTCGACCTCCATGGTCTCGCCGCCGGCCATCGTGAACGCCACGGAGGCGATCGCGGGCAGGTGCTCGGAGTTGCGTTCCACCTCGGTGTCGACGATCTCCGGCGCGACGCCCAGGCGCGTCTTGAGCCACGCGGCCATGAGCTGCGCCGACGGGTCGTCGTCGTTCGCCTTGATGACGATCTTCTCGACCGCGTGCGTCACCCCGTCGAAGGCGCTCGCGATGAGCGAGCGCCACAGGCTGATGCGGGTCCAGCAGATGTCGGTGTCACCGGCCGCGTAGGACTCGGCGCGGCGGTAGAGCGACTGCACCGGGTCGGCCGCGCGGGCCGAATAGGTGATACGGCGGTCCGCGAAACTCCGCAGCTCCTGCTCGAGCCCGTAGCGGACGGGGTCGAGCAGCCACCAGGTGACGACCGGGATGTCCGAGGCCAGCATGGGCAGGACGATCGAGGTCAGGTGGGAGGCGGCGGGGCCGTCGAGCCGCAGGATGATCGCCTCGGCGGAGCCGAGCCGTTCGCCCACGGTCACTTCGGCGTCGATGCGCGGCTCGGTGGCGTCCAGGTCGCGCGGGATCGCCATGATGAGCCGGTACGGGTGCTCCTGCGCGGCGAACGAGGCGGCCTTCTCGACCTCCTCGCGCTCGTCCTCAGTGGTCAGCGCGACCAGGTTGAGGGCGAGACCGGAGGCCCCGCCGACCTCGTGCAGCAGCTTCGACAGCGACTTCATGATGTCGCCGGTGGTGGTGTCCTTCAGATGCACTTCCAGACTCCCCTTCTAGGCCCGGCGCCAGCGGCGGCCGGACGATTGCAGCATGAGATCGGCACCGGTCGGACCCCAGGTGCCCGACTCGTACGGTTCGGGCTTGGTGCCCGCCCAGAACTCCTCGAGCGGGTCGACGACGGCCCAGGAGGCGTCGACTTCCTGAGCGTCGGGGAACAGGGTCTTGTCGCCCAGGAGCACGTCCAGGATGAGCCGCTCGTAGGCCTCGGGGCTGGACTCGGTGAAGGTCTCGCCGTAGCCGAAGCCCATCGAGATGTCCCGCAGCTCCATGCCGGTGCCGGGGACCTTCGAGCCGAACTTCACCGTGATGCCCTCGTCCGGTTGGACGCGGATCACGAGCTGGTTGTGGCCGAGCGTCTTGGTGTCATAGTCGGCGAAGGGCATGTGCGGGGCCTCCTTGAAGACCACCGCGATCTCGGTGACCCGCTTGGGGAGCCGCTTGCCGGTGCGCAGGTAGAACGGGACGCCGTTCCAGCGCCGGTTCTGGATGCCGAGCTGGACCGCCGCGTAGGTCTCGGTGGTCGAGGTCTGCGGGATGTTCTCCTCCGACAGGTAGCCCTGGACGGGACGCCCCTGGACCCAGCCGTCCGCGTACTGGCCGCGGATGGCGGTGGCCTCCAGATCGTCGTGGAGCTTGATGGCCCGCAGGACCTTCAGCTTCTCGGTGCGGATCTCCTCGGCCTCGAACCCGTTGGGCTGCTCCATGGCCGCGATGGCCAGGAGCTGCAGCACGTGGTTCTGGAGGACGTCGCGGGCCGCGCCGTTGTCGTCGTAGAACCCGGCGCGGGAGCCGATGCCGACGTCCTCGGCCATGGTGATCTGGACGTGGTCCACGTAGTTGGAGTTCCAGATCGGCTCGAACATGGCGTTCGCGAAGCGCAGCGCGAAGATGTTCTGCACCGTCTCCTTGCCGAGGTAGTGGTCGATGCGGAACACGTCGTTCGCGGTGAACACGTCGTCGACGAGCTTGTTCAGCTCGGCCGCGGAGGGGCGGTCCTCGCCGAACGGCTTCTCGACCACGACGCGGCGCCAGCCGCCGCCGTCCTGGCGGTTGTCCGACATGCCGGTCCGCTTGAGCTGCTTGAGCACCGTGGGGAACGCCAGCGGCGGGATCGAGAAGTAGAACGCCGCATTGCCGACGATGCCGTGCGTCTCGCGCAGCTCGTCGACCGTGGCGTCGAGGCGGTCGAAGGCCTCGTCGTCGTCGAACGTGCCGGGCACGAACTTGAAGCTGCCGGCCAGGCGGGCCCAGACCTCTTCGCGCCACGGCGTGCGGGCGTGCGACTTGGCGGCCTCGCGGGCCATCTCCTCGAACGTCTCGTCGCCCCAGTCGCGGCGCGCGAAGCCGACGATCACGAACGACGCCGGGAGCAGGCCCCGGTTCGCGAGGTCGTAGACCGCCGGGATCAGCTTCTTCTTCGCGAGGTCGCCGGTGACGCCGAAGATCACCAGGGCGCACGGCTCGGGGATCCGCGGCAGCCGCCGGTCGGCGGGGTCGCGGAGCGGGTTGATGGAATGCAGGGTCTCGCCCATCTAGCTCAGCTCCCTCACGGCGTGGAGCAGCTGGTTGACGCCGCGCTTGCGGTCGGTCAGGTGCAGGCGAACGAGCGGGCGCTCGCGCGACTCGAGGGCCTGGCGGTCCCCGGCGGCCTGCGCGGCCTGGAGCCCGGCGAACGTGTAGTCGCGGCCAGGGATCTCGAGGTCCTGCCCGACTTCGCCGGTGATCTGCACGAACACGCCGGTCTGGCGGCCGCCCTTGTGGAACTGGCCGGTGGAGTGCAGGAACCGCGGTCCCCAGCCCCACGTGACGGGCGCGCCGGTGCGGTCGGCCAGCTCGGCGCGGAGCTTCGCCACGTCGGCGTCGTCGATCCGGTCCAGGTAGGCCAGGACCGCGATGTACGCGTCCTCGCGGTCGGCGTCGGTGAGCACCTCGCCGAGCGCGCCGGCGACGGTCTCGGCGTGCGAGCCGTAGATCTCCACCGATCCGTCGACGGCGTGCGGGCGCTCGTCCGGCAGCCCGTCCTTCAGGATGCGGTTGGTGTTGTTCTTCGACTCGGTCACGTTGGGCTGGTTGAACGGGTCGATGCCGATCAGGTAGCCCGCGTACGCGGTCGCGAGTTCCCACGCGAGGAACTGGGCGCCCAAGGGGCCGTTGACGACCACGTCGGGCATCGCCAGCGCCGAACCCGAGGACGGCAGGCCCGTCGAGGAGCCGCCGACGGTGGCGTACACGCGGTCCGAGCCGCGAGCGCCCGCCGCGGCGGGTCCTTCGAGGACGACCGGGAGCGTGCCCTTGCCGTCCTTGCCGAGGGACTCGGCGATGAGCTGCTCGGCCCAGTCGCCCAGGCCGACGATGCCGGTGCCGTCGTCGGCGATGGTGATCGTCGGCTTGGCCGCGATGACCGCGCCGAGCACGACCGCCGGGTCGTCGTCTTCGGAGCCGATGGTGGCCGCGAAGGCCTCGGCCTGCTCGATCAGCTCGGCCGCATCGGCGCCCGCGAGCGCGGTCGGCACGAGGCCGAACGCGGTGAGCGCGGAGTACCGGCCGCCCACGGTGGCGTCGGCGAGGAACAGGTGCGAGCCCTGCTTCGTCGCCAGCGCCTCGAGCGCGGAGCCGGGGTCGGTGACGAACACGAAGCGGCCCGCGTGCTCGGTGATCCCGATGTCCTCGAACGCCTTCTCGAACGCGCGGCGCTGGGAGTCGGTCTCCACGGTGGACCCGGACTTGGAGGACACGACGACGGCGGTGCGCCGCAGCTTGGCCTCGCCGAACTCGGTCAGGATCTGGCCGGGGTCGGTGGTGTCGAGGATGCTGATGCCCAGGTCCAGGGTGCGGGAGATGACCTCGGGGGCGAGCGAGGAGCCGCCCATGCCGGCGAGGGCGATGTGGTCGATGCCCTGCCCGTTCAGCTCGGCGCGGAGCTTCGCGAGCGGCGCGAGGAGCTCCTTCGACTTGACGAAGGTGTCGACCCAGCCGAGCCGGATCGCGGCCTCTTCTTCAGCTTCGGGGCCCCACAGGGTGGCGTCCTTGGCGGCGACCTTGGCCGGGATGCCTTCGGCCCGGAGCCGTTCGACGGCCCCGTTCACGTCGACGCCCGTGGTCACGGCGAGGCCGCCGGCGGCTTCCATCTTTCCCATCGGATCGCTCACTTCTATTCTCCGCTCTCACTGAGCTTGGATTCGATCTGGTCCAGAAGCTGCTTCCAGCTGACGATGAACTTCTCCACGCCCTCGTCCTCGAGCACCTGCACGACGTCGTCGTAGTCGATGCCGACCTCCTTGAGGCGCAGCAGGACCGTGGCGGCGTCGTCGTAGAACGGGCGCACCGTGTCGGGCTCGGTCTCGCCGTGGTCGGCGTAGGCGCGGAGGGTGCCCTCGGGCATCGTGTTCACGGTGCCGGGGGCGACGAGGTCCTCGACGTAGAGCACGTCGCGGTACTCGGGGTTCTTGACCGACGTCGAGGCCCACAGCGGCCGCTGCGGGTGGGCGCCGGCCGCGGCCAGGGCCTCCCAGCGCGGGGACGCGGTGACGTTCTCGAACGCCTGGTACGCCAAGCGCGCGTTGGCGACCGCCGCCTTGCCCTTGAGGGAGACGGCGAGCTCGGTGCCGATGCCGTCGAGCCGCTTGTCGATCTCCGCGTCCACACGGGACACGAAGAAGGAGGCGACGGAGCGGATCGTGGAGAGGTCGATCCCGGCGGCCTTCGCGGACTCCAGGCCCGCCATGTAGGCGTCCATGACCTCGCGGTAGCGCTCGAGCGAGAAGATCAGCGTCACGTTGACGCTGATGCCCGCCGCGATCGCGGCCGTGATGGCGGGGAGCCCTGCCCGGGTGGCGGGGATCTTGATCAGCGTGTTCGGCCGGTCCACGGCCCACCACAGGGCCTTGGCCTCGGCGATGGTCGCCTGCGTCTCGTTGGCGAGGCGCGGGGCGCCCTCGATGGCCACGCGGCCGTCCTGGCCCCCGGGGGTGTCTAAGCCCGGGGCCAGGACGTCCGCCGCCCAGCGGATGTCGAAGGTGGTGATGGCGCGAGCGGCCTCGTCGACGCTCACTTTGCGGACCGCCAGGTCGGCGATCTGCTCGTCGTACGCGTCGCCCTTGGACAGGGCCGCCGCGAAAATGGACGGGTTCGAGGTGACGCCCACGACGGACGACCCGGCGATGAGGTCCTTCAGATTGCCCGTCTCCAGGCGTTCACGCGAGATGTCGTCCAACCAAATGGACACTCCCGCCGCCGACAGTCCGGCGAGGTTCTCGTTCGCGCTCATCGGTGTTCCTCCAGCTTTCCAGCTAGTTCTTCGACGTTGCTACTGCTGTGCCTTCTTGATGGAGGAGCGGGCCGCGTCCGCCACGGCGGCGGCGGTGATGCCGAACTCCTCGTACAGCTTCTGGAACGGCGCGGAGGCACCGAAGTGTTCCAGGGAGACACTGACTCCCGCGTCACCCACGAGGTCGCGCCAGGACAGTCCGATGCCGGCCTCGACTGAGACGCGGGCCTTGACCGCCTTGGGCAGCACCGACTCGCGGTAGTCCTCGTCCTGCTCGTCGAACCACTCGATCGACGGCACGGACACGACGCGGGCCTTGACGCCCTCGCCCGCGAGGGACTCGGCGGCCTCGACCGCGAGCTGCACCTCGGAGCCGGAGCCCATCAGGATCACGTCGGGGGTGCCCTCGGTGTCGAGGAGCGTGTAGGCGCCCTTCGCGGCGCCCTCGGCCGAAGCGAACTTCGTGCGGTCCCACACCGGGATGTTCTGGCGGGTCAGCGCCAGCGCGGCCGGTCGGTCGGTCTTGCCCAGCAGGGTCTTCCAGACCACGGCGGTCTCGTTCGCGTCGCCGGGGCGGATGACGTCCAGGCCCGGGATGGCGCGGAGCGAGGCGAGGTGCTCGACCGGCTGGTGGGTCGGACCGTCCTCGCCGAGGCCGATCGAGTCGTGCGTCCACACGTAGACCACGGGGGTCTTCATGAGGGCCGCGAGGCGCACCGCGCCGCGCATGTAGTCGGAGAACACGAGGAACGTGCCGCCGTACGGGCGGGTCGGGCCGTGGAGCTTGATGCCGTTGAGGATCGTGCCCATCGCGAACTCGCGGATGCCGAAGTGGAGGGTGCGGCCGTACGGGTTGCCCGGGTAGGCCTTCGTCTGGCGCGACAGCGGCAGGAACGACGGCTCGCCGTCCATCGTGGTGTTGTTCGAGCCTGCGAGGTCGGCCGAGCCGCCCCACAGCTCGGGCAGGACCGGCGCGAGCGCCGAGAGGACCTTCCCGGATGCCGAACGGGTCGCGACGCCCTTCGCGGACGGCTCGAACACGGGGAACGCGTCCTCGAAGCCCTCGGGGAACTCGCCCGCCCACAGGCGGTCGTGCAGCGCCTTGTTCGCGGGGTTCTCGGCGGCCCAGTTGTTGAACGCGGTCTGCCACGCCGAGCGCTCGGCCTGGCCGCGCTCGATCGAGCCGCGGGTGTACTCGAGGACGTCCTCGGGCACGTTGAACGACACGGCCGGGTCGAAGCCGAGCAGCTCCTTGGTCGCGGCGATCTCCTCGGCGCCCAGCGCGGAGCCGTGCGCGGCGTACGAGTTCTGCTTCTTCGGCGCGGGCCAGCCGATGATGGTCTTCAGGCGGATCAGCGAGGGCTTGTCGGTGACGGCCTTGGCCTGCTCGATGGCCTCGAAGAGGGCCTTCGGGTCCTCCTCGTACTCCGAGCCGGACTTCCAGTCGACGGTCTGGACGTGCCAGCCGTAGGCCTCGTAGCGCTGGGCGACATCCTCGCCCAGGGCGATCTTGGTGTCGTCCTCGATGGAGATCTCGTTGTCGTCGTAGACGACGACGAGGTTGCCGAGCTCCTGCACACCCGCGATCGCGGAGGCCTCGTGGGTCACGCCCTCCTCGATGTCGCCGTCGGACGCGATCACATAGACGAAGTGGTCGAACAGGCTCTCGCCCACGGCCGGCTCGGGATCGAACAGGCCGCGCTCGCGGCGGGCGGCCATCGCCATGCCCACGGCGGTCGCCAGGCCCTGGCCGAGCGGCCCGGTGGTGGTCTCAACGCCGGCGGTGTGGCCCACTTCGGGGTGGCCCGGGGTCAGCGAACCCCACTGGCGCAGGCTCTGCAGGTCCTCAAGCTCAAGGCCGTAGCCCTGGAGGTACAGCTGCACGTACAGCGTCAGGCTGGAGTGGCCGCACGAGAGCACGAAGCGGTCGCGGCCTTCCCAGTCGGGGGCGCTCGGGTCGTGGCGCATGACCTTCTGGAACAGGGTGTGCGCGACCGGGGCGAGGCTCATGGCGGTGCCAGGGTGTCCGTTGCCGGCCTTCTCCACCGCGTCGGCGGCGAGCAGCCGCGCCGTGTCGACCGCCTTCTGGTCGAGTACGGTCCACTCGAACTGTGCCACTGGGATACTCCTTGGATACTCGTCGTATTTGGGCCATTGACGTGTGCCTTCTGACCCTACCTACACAGGCTGAACTTTATGCGCGGTCTCTCGGAGGACGGAATTCGACGGCTTGTGAGCCCGCCCACGAGCAATCCTCCCATCCGAAACCCCCAGGTAGGGGCCCTTGCCCCAGGCCCAGGTCACCTCCTCACTGCCCGTATGGTGAGCGGTGATGAACGAGGACCCGACCCGCGCCCTGGCCGACCGCCCCCGGCCCCAGGCCCGCAAGCGAATCGAACTGCCCGCGCCCGGCGCCGAGGCCCCTGCCAGGCCCTCCCTGCGGACGCTCATCGGAGCCTATGTCTCCCTGACGAAACCGCGCATCGTCGAGCTGCTCCTCATCACCACGATCCCGGCGATGCTCGTGGCCGCGCGCATGGACTACAACGGCCTGCCGACGCTCAAGGCGGTCCTCGCGACTCTCATCGGCGGCGCCCTCGCCGCCGGATCCGCGAACGCGATCAACTGCTACATCGACCGCGACATCGACCAGCTCATGGCCCGCACCTCGCGGCGCCCGCTCGCCAAGCACCAGATCCCGCCGCGCAACGCGCTGATCTTCGGCCTCGTCATCGGCGCGATCGCGGTCGTCGGCATGGGCTTCCTGGTGAACTGGCTCGCCGCGCTCCTCACCTTCGGTGCCATCGTCTACTACGACGTGGTCTACACGATCTGGCTCAAGCGCACCACCCCCTACAACACGGTCTGGGGCGGCGCCTGCGGCGCTGCCCCCGTGCTCATCGGCTGGGCCGCGGTCACCGGCCACATGTCCTGGATGGCCTGGGTCCTCTTCGCCGTCGTCTTCCTCTGGCAGCCCCCGCACTTCTACGTGCTCGCCATGAAGTTCAAGGACGACTACGCCGCCGCGGGCATCCCGATGCTCCCCGTCGTCGCCCCCGCCAGGCGCGTCGCGATCGAATCCGTGGTCTACGGCTGGGCGATGCTCGCCGTCTCCCTCGTGCCCTTGCTCCTCCGGCCCGGCGCGACCTGGCTCTACGGCATCGTCGCCCTCGTCACCGGCGGCCTGTTCGTGCTGGAGTGCCACAAGCTCCTCGGCCGCGTCAACCGCGGCGAGGACCCCAAGCCGATGCGCCTCTTCCACTGGTCCACCAGCTACCTGACGCTGCTGTTCCTCGCAGTGGCGGTGGACTCCTTCCTGATGTGACTTACCCTCCGCCCGGGGCCGGGCGACGTTTCGGTCCGGGTTCAAGCTGCCGGCGACGGGAGTGCGGGGTGGCGCTGGAGGCTTGGTGTCCGGGGCCGGGCGGCACTTCGGTCCGGGCTCAAACCGGCAGCGACGACGTGGTGGGCGGTGGTCCGGGGTTGGGTCGCCGGGGCGGGGCCGGTGGCCGCTGCTGGCAGAGCCGATGAGGCCGGGCCGGTGGTCGCTGCTGGCCGGGCCGGGTGGGTCCGGCCTGGTGCCGCAGCGGCGGGGCGGTTGGCGGCACGGGAGCCGTCAGCCGCCGAGTTCGGCTCGGTTGCGCTCTTGTCCATGTCCGTGTGCATGGTCGTGGTCCTCATGCGCCTGTGTCGCCTCCTTCCCGCTGTTCTACTTGCTTCCCTCGCTGGCCCTGCTGGCCCTGCTGGCCCTGTTGGTCTTGCTTGGGCTTCCGGTTCCGGCCCTTCGGCTTTCGCCTGGTCGCGCGCTCCTGCCGGGGGCGGGTGCTGGTGCTTGCCGTCCCTGAGGGAGTGGTGCGGCCGCCCGGTGGATGCCGGTGGCGGGTTCGCCTCCCGAGGATCGCTTGCCGTTCCTCGGGGTCCGTCCCGTAGGCGCGCGGGCTTGCGGGCGCGGCGCTGCCGGGACGGGGTGGTGCTCGCCATGGACGTGCTGGTGCTGCCCGGGCCGAGTCCTGTAATGCTCGGTCTGGCTTCGCCCCTCACGCTGACGGGTCTTGCTCGAATCGCGTATGCCGTCGTGTACGGCATCGCCTGCTGGTTGGGGTGATCCCAACTAGGATCGTCCACCCAGTCACGGCCCATCGGGGGCGCGGACAGCTGCGGGCGATAGCACGGGGGTGAGATCGGACGCCTCCAGTGGAGGAGCACCCTGGCTTACCGGGTCGTCGCCTCGAAACAAGTCGGTTTGTCGGATCGGCCAGAGGCTTGTCGTAGTCTGCATGCACCTACCCCGACACCTGTACCAGTTTCCTGTCCCTGTACGTACCTCAAGTATCCCCCATACAGCCCCCACTGTCATCACCCACACGATGCGAAACCATTCACGTTCCCCCACCAAACCGACTGGGCCGCAACCGAACCGCGCCATCGCACCCCGCGCTCGGGCGTGTCGCCCCGCCACTCAACCCCGCACCCGCCATCCGACCCCGCCCCGCCACCCACCTCGTCGTCGCTGACCGGTTTGAACGCAACCCACACCACAGCAGAAGGTCGCTCGACAACCACCCAACCCACTCACTCCGCGGCGACGAAGTAGCGCTGACCCGAGGCCCAACAGTCCTCGCGGTGGGCTGTCGAGCAGGCAGCTGAGTCACTTTCGAACGGCGCGCTGTCGCACCCGCCTCCTATGCTCGGCACCGACATTCCCGGTCCCACGGAAGCTCACGATGCCTGAATACGTTGCACCCCAAGAAGTCCAGCTCGAACTTCCCGCCGCTTGGAACGCCCGCCTGCTGCCGTGGCGCGGCAGACGGGAGGGGACGCCGGTCGAGCTCGCCGACCCGGCGTGGCTCGGACGGTGGCAGCGGGGGATCGCGAAGCGGGAGAGGCAGCTGCGGGCCGCGCTATCGGTCCGCGGCAACGCGCGGTACGCGGAGGCCGCGGACGCGTACCTCGACGGGAAGGCCGACCCCCGCGGCGCCGCCGCGATCGCGACGCTGATCCTCGACTACGACGGGCGCGCCGATGCCTCGTGGCTCCGCCCGGAGTTCGACTGTTGGCTCTACGAGCACGGTCTGGCCTTCGCGGCGGCCGCGGCCGTCGAACGCCTCGCCGTCGCACCGGTCACCGACGGGGAGTTCGGCGGTTACTACGGCGGTTCGGCCATCGCGAAGCGAAGGGTCTCCGAACACGAGGTCGCGCACCCCGAGACGTGCCACCACGAACTGACCCATGGCGGGATCGCCTCGGTGCGGTCGATCCTGGCCGCCGCCTCGGACGAGGCGTACGCCGAAGTCGTCGCCGCGGTCGCGGTGCACCGCGACACCGCCCCGAAACGCATGGCCGCCATGCTCCTGCTCCCCACCGAGACCACATGGGTCCACGAAGCCTGCGCCGACTACGGGAAGGCCCGGTACTGGTCCTCTGCCGACCTGGTCGTCGCGCATGCCGCCAGCCGCCCCGAGCACCTGACCGCCGCGGGCATCACCCGGATCGACGACTACATCGCGGACACCGCGATCATCGCGGTCCTGCTCGGCGGCCTCGGCATCGACGCGCTCCCGGTCCTGCTCGAGACCGAGCAGACCCGCCGGCACTTCGACGACGACTTCAGGAGGCAGCTCTACCTGGCGATCGCCCTGATGCCCCGCGACGACGCCACGGCGTTCGTCTTCGAACGCCTTGACAAGCCGAATGTGTGGGGGGCCGCGACCGAGGCCGCCGCCCGCTTCCCCGTCCGCGCACTCCGCACCGCCGTGCGACTCGCCCCGACGGCGAACACCGACGTGCGCCTCTGGACCACCGCCATCGCGCACCTCATCGACCCCGGACTGCACGTCCGCTTGAGCGAAGCGGACCGGGCGGTCCTCGCCGACCTGCTGAAGGGCGACGGCCGCGTTCCCGAAGCCGCCCCCGAGGACCTGCCGCCGCTGCTGGTCGCCCCGCCGTGGACCCGCAAGCGGCCCAAGGCCGAACCGGTCGTCATCGAAGGCCTCGAGCCGCCCGCCGAATCGCACGTGGCGTGGACTGAAACCGAGAAGGCCCGATGGGATCGCGGGCCCCGCTACTACCGCGACGAGCAGTTCTGGGTCGACGCTCCGGACACCGAGCCCGACGATTACGAATTCGCCAACGCCGTGGCGTACGCGGCGCCTGAGCGGGCCGAAGCGCTCCTGAAGCGCTGGAACGGCGAGGCGGACGCAGGCTATCCGCACGACCTTCTGCGCATCCTCGCCCGCTACGGCGAGCGCGTGATCGACCGGGTGCTCAAGGTCCCCGCCGTCGATCACCGCTGCCAGATTCTCCCCGGGCCGATCCTGAACCTGGCCGCCGCGCGCATCGCGGCCGAGCGGCTGGAGCGGCTCAAATCCGCCAGGGACAGCGCGGTCCAGTGGTTCGAGCTCCACGGGCTCGCCGCAGTGCCGTTCCTGGTACCCGACGCACTCGGGTCCGACAGGCGACTCCGACGATACGCCGAGTTCGCGCTGGCCCACCTCGCCTCGCTGCACGGCAACGAAGCCGTCGCGGCCGGGGCCGCCGCATACGGCACCGAAGCGGCCGAAGCGGTCACTGCGATGCTCGAGGTCGACCCGCTGATACCGCGCGTCAAGGTCCCGCGGCTCGGCGACTGGGTCCTCCCGCCGATCCTGCCGCAGATCCTCCTCAGGGGCGGTGAGCGGGCGCTGCCCGCCGCATCGGTGCGGCATCTGGTCACCGTGCTGGCCTTGGGAACCCCGGAGGCCCCCTACGCCGGAGTCGCGGCGGTCGCCGAAGCCTGCGACCGCGCCTCCCTAACCCGTTTCAGCCGGTCCCTGTTCGAACGGTGGATCGCGATCGGCGCCCCCGCGAAGGACGACTGGGCGCTGAAGCAGCTCATCCATTTCGCCGACGATACGACCGTGTGGGCGCTCGCTCCGCGCATCGGCGACTGGCCCGGCCAGAGCCTGCACAAGCGGGCCGTCGCCGGCCTGGAGGTGCTGGGCGCGATCGGCTCCGAGGAGGCCCTGCGGGCCGTCCAGGCCATCGCCGACAAGGCGAATTTCAAGGCGCTCAAGGCAGCAGCCAGTCGTCAGATCGCCCGCATCGCAGCGGAGCTCGGACTGAGTCGCGAGCAGCTCGCCGACCGGCTCGTGCCCGACTTCGGGCTCGGCGAGGCTGACGCGCTCGTCTTCGACTACGGGCCGCGCTCGTTCACCGTTTCGTTCGACGAGCAGCTCAATCCGCTCGTCACCGACGACAAAGGCAAGCCCCGCAAGAGCCTCCCCAGGCCCGGTGAGAAGGACGACCCCGAGCTCGCCGAGGACGCCTACCAGCGTTTCGCCGCCTTGAGGAAGGAGCTGCGCAAGGTCGCCGCCGACCAGGTCCGCCGCATGGAGGCCGCGATGGTCACCGAACGCGACTGGTCCGCGGACGAGTTCCGTCGCTACTTCGCCGAGCACCCGCTCACCGGGCAACTCGCGCGCCGCCTCGTGTGGCTGACCGGGGACGCCGGGTTCCGCATCGCCGAGGACGGCTCGTTCAGCGATGCCGACGACGAGGCGTTCGAACTCGCCGACGACGCGACCGTGCGGCTCGCCCACCCCGTCCACTTGGGGCACCGGCTCGCCGACTGGGCCCGGCTCTTCGCCGACTACGAGATCCTGCAACCGTTCCCGCAGCTCGCCCGACCCGCCCTCGCCTTCACCGAGGACGACCTGGCGACCGGCCGACTCCAGCGCTTCGAAGGAGCCACAGTGGAGGTCGGCCGGATCCTCGGCATGACCCGCCGCGGCTGGCGGCGCGCCGAACCCCGCACCGGCGGCATGTGCCCCGGGGTCGCCTTCCCCTTGCCGGGCGGCGGCTTCGCCACCGTCGCAGTCGAACCCGGCATCGACGTCGGCTATCCGGCCGAGTACCCGCAGCAGACCGTGCGCGGCGTCCACCTCGTCTCCACAGAGGCCTATCCGTGGCACGGCGACCCGGTTCCGGAGCCGCCCAAGGACATCGACGCCGTCACCGCCTCCGAAATCCTCACCGCGCTCGCCCGGCTCACCGCCGCCTGAACCGAACCGACCGACACGAGGGACTCCCGTCCCGAGCCCTAGGCTCGGGGCGGAACCCCTCACGCCCTCCAAAGGAACCCGATGACGACACCCGAACCCCGCGAGGACGAGCTCGTGCTCCCCGAAAGCTGGACCGAATACCTGCTGCCCAAGCGCGGCAAACGGATCGGCGAACCCGTCGCGCTCGACCCCGAAGCGCCGAACAAGGTCCGCGTGCGCACCGCGCGCTACGAGAACGGCCTCCGCGCCGCGATGGCCAACCCCCTCAACAAGGCCGTCGCCCCCTCGGTCCTGCGCCACCTCGACGGGGAAGCGGACGCGTTCGGCGCGGGGGCAATCGCTTCCCTGCTGAGCACCGAGAAGCACGGGTCCGGGCACCTCCTGCGCCCCGAAATCGACGCCTGGACCATCGAGCACGGCATTCCGTTCGCCGTTCGCGCCTCGATCGTCAAACTCTCGCTCAACCCCTGGTCAGGGGACTACTGGACCCGCGCCAACGGCCTCGCGGACCGCCAGCTCCAGGAGGGCTCCGTCGGGAATCTCGGCAGGATCGTCCGGGAGATCCCCGACGGCATGGGCGTCGTGCGAGGCCTCCTCGCCGCCGCCTCCGAAACCGAGTACGACCAGGCGCTGGCCGGGGCCGCGAACCTCCGGACCACCCCGGTGCAGCGGTTCGTGGCCACCGCCCTCTTCCCCGAGCGGGAGGACTGGGCCGCGGAGATCTGCGCCGAGTACGGCACCGCGGGCTCGTTCGAGTTCGACGCGTTCCTCTGGCACGTCATCGACCGCCCCGACCTCATCGCCACCGCCCGCCTCTCCAAACCCGACCCCTACTGGGTCAGCCCGAAGCTCGTCGCCGCGATCGTCGACAACCTCGGCACCGCAGCCCTTCCGTACCTGACCGCGACCCTTCGCAACGAGAACGACCCCGACCGGCGGCGGGCCCTCCTCGACGGCATTGCCGTCCTCCCGAGCGACGAGGCCATGGCCCACCTCGTCGGCAACCTCATCGAACCGCAGGTCTTCCCGGCGGCGGCCGACGCGGCCGCGCGCTTTCCGCGCCGCGCGATCCGTGCGATCGCCGCGGCGGCCGAAACGACCGTGCCCGAGCTGCGGCCCCGCCTCGCCGCCCTCGCGGCGGTCGTCCCGGCGGCACTCCGCGGACAAGCGACCGTCGACGCCGGACAGGTACCGGAGGCCCCTGCCGGAGCCCTCCCGCCACTGCTCGCCGACCCGCCGTGGACGCGGAAGCGCCCCAAACGCAAAGCCGTCGTCATCACGGGCCTCCAAACCGCGACCGAGACCCGGATCGTCTGGGCCGAAGGCGAACGGGAACGCTGGACGACCCCCGCTGAGCCGTACTACAGCCGCCTCACCGACGAGGAATGGGCGCACCGCGCCCGCAGCCTCGGGTCCCGCGACCACGACCGGATGCTCGCCGCGATCCTCGTCCACGCCCCCGACGCCGTCGCGGCGACGGTCGTCGACCGCTGGGATGGCGACCTCCCCCGGTACACCGCGGACTACGGCAAGACCATCCTCGCCCGCTTCGGCGCGCAAGTCGCGGACCGCCTGGTCGAATCCCTGCGCAGCGACCCTCTCGAGCACGCGGCCCTCCCGCCGATCCTCAGCGTCGAAGCGGCCCGCCTCGCCGCCGACTGGCTCGACCGCCTGAAGACCGCCCGGGCCAGCGCCATCGCCTGGTTCGATCGGCACGGCACCGAAGGCGCCCGCCTGCTCGTCCCGGACGCCTTGGGGGAGGACAAGAAAGCCCGCCGTCTCGCTGAGAACGCCCTGGTGTTCCTGGCGCTGCGCCACGGCCCCGACCTCGTCACCCGCGCGGTCGAACCGTTCGGACCCGAGGCCGCGGTGGTGGTCGCCGCCCTCCTCGACGGCGACCCGCTCGAACCGCGGGGAGTGAAAGTCCCGAAGCCCGGCTCCTGGATCGACCCGGCGCTGCTGCCGCAGGTCCTCCTGGCGGGCGGCGAGCAGGCGCTCCCCGCGGATGCGTTGCCGCACTTGATCACCGTGCTCGCGCTGGCCACCCCCGACTATCCGTACCCGGGCCTGGACGTGGTCGCCGCGACTTGCGACCGGGCTTCGCTGACGCGTTTCAGCAGGGCGTTGTTCCAGTTGTGGCTGGCCGAGGGCGCACCCGCGAAGGAGGGTTGGGCGCTGACCCAGCTGGCCCACTTCGCCGATGACGAGACGGTGCGGCTGCTCGCCGCGAAGGTCCGTGAATGGCCCGGTCAAGCCCATCACAAGCGGGCTGTCAGCGGGCTCGGCGTGCTGGGCGCGATCGGCTCAGAGACGGCACTGCGAGCCATCCAGGGCATCTCGGAGAAAGTGAAGTTCAAGGCGCTCAAAGCCGAAGCCGGTGTCCAGATCGGACTGATCGCCGCCGGGCTCGGTCTGAGTCCCGCGCAGTTGGCCGACCGCCTCGTCCCCGACTTCGGGCTCGGCGCGGATCCGCTGGTGCTCGACTACGGTCCGCGCCGGTTCACCGTGGCTTTCGACGAGCAGCTGCGGCCGTACGTCACCGACGACACCGGGAAGCCCCGCAAGACGCTGCCGAAGCCGGGCGCGAAGGACGACGCCGCGATCGCCGAAGCCTCCTACCAGCGGTTCGCGCTGCTCAAGAAGGAGCTGCGCACCGCGGCAGCCGATCAGGTGGCCCGGCTCGAATCGTCCATGGCGGGCGACCGCACCTGGTCCCTTGAGGAGTTCCAGACGTTCTTCGTGGAGCACCCGCTCGTCAAGCACCTGGCGCGCCGGCTGGTCTGGCTGGCCGGCGGCACCGGATTCCGCATCGCCGAGGACGGCACCTTCAGCGACGCGAACGACGAGTCGGTGCTGCTCCCGGACGACGCCGTCATCCGGCTCGCGCACCCGGTCCACCTGGAGCCCAAGGAGATCGACGCCTGGGCGGAGATCCTGTCCGACTACGAGATCCTGCAGCCCTTCGAGCAGCTCTCGAGACCGGTCCTGGCGTTCACCGATGAGGAACTCGCCACCGGGCACCTGGCCCGCTTCGATGACGCCGACGTCGAGATCGGGCGCCTCCTGGCGCTCACCAAGCGCGGCTGGCGCCGCGCCGCACCCGAGGACGCCGGAGTCGAACCGGGCATCTACTACCCGCTGCCGGGAGGCGGCTACGTCACGATCGCCCTCGACCCGGGCATCTGGGTCGGCATGATCGCCGAGAACCCGATCCAGCGCCTGAACGGCGTCTACCTCTCCGACCGCCTGGAGTTCTGGCGACCGGGCTGGCAAGGCGCGGGCGAAGGCCACCCCCACGACATCGACCCCGTCACCGCCTCAGAGGTACTGGGCGCCCTCAACAGCCTGAACGGAGTGCACCGTGGTCAGTGAGCCGACCCTGGACCTGCCCGACGAGGACCGCCTCGTCTTCCCCGGTACCTGGAAGCGCTTCGTGCAGCCCCGCCGCGGCGCGGCCAAGCGCAAGGTCAAGCTCAACCCGGAGGCCGGACGCGCCCAGCTCGCCGAGTACCGCGACCAGGTGCGCGACCGCCTCGCCAAGGGCGCTGGCGACGAGCTGGCCGCCGCCGGGTCGGCCTTCCTCGACGGCACAGCGGATGCGGGCGGCGCGGGCGTCGTCATGGTGCTCTCCAACGCCACCCTCGGCATCCGCAACCCCGGGTACCGCCCGGTGTTCGACCTGATCGCGGCCGAGCACGGCCTGCCGTTCGCCGCGACCGCGCTCGCCTACGCGTACGCCCTCGACTTCGACCGGAACCCCCAGCGGCTCGGCCTCTCGTGGCGGCCGCTGTCCCAAGGCGGCTGGTCGAAGTTCCACGACAGCACCGAGGTCCGCCAGGTCCGCGCGCTCATCGCCGCGGACGCCGGCTACGACGCGATCACGGCGGCCCTCGCCGAGCACCGCACCCGCCCCGAACTGCGGCTGGCGGTGAGCATCCTCGTGCCCGACGAAGAGGCCTGGCTGACGCAGGTCTGCGAGGAGTACCGGGTCGCGCCCTCGCCCCGCGGCTACGCGAAACTGCTGCTCGAACTGGTGGCCACGGAGGCGCAGCTGGAACTGATCGAAGTGGACGCGAGCCGTTTCTACGGGCTCCTGGCCGCCGAAACGGCCGATCTCCTGCACCGCGTCGGGGCCGCGGCACTGCCCGTCCTCCTGGGGTACCTCGGCGGCTGCATCGACCCCGGCGAGCGGAAGACCGTGTACCGGGCGCTTGCGGCGATGCCCGGCGACGAGGCCATGACCGCCCTGCTCGACCAGCTCGACCAGCCGGACGCCATGGGCTTCGCCATGGAGGCGGCCGCGAACTTCCCCAGGCGCGCAATGCGACTGATCGCCCGTCGCCTCCCGTCCGCCGACGCCGACGAGCGCAGGCAGCTCTCGACGCTGCTCCACTCCGACCCGATCCTGCTCGACACCGTGCTGCCGCTCATGGACGAGGCCGCGCAGGCGGCCGTCGCGCCGCTCATCACTGGCGGCCGACGCGTCCCCGAAGCCCCGGCCGAGGCCGTCCCCGCCCTGCTCGACGCCCCGCCCTGGGCCGCCGCCGGCTCCGCGCGCGACGCGGTCGTCCTCAAAGGCCTGGAACCGGCGCCGATCAACCGCATGACCTGGGCCGCAGGCGAACGCGAGGCGTGGGCCGCACTCGACCACCACCGGTTCGCCCCGTACGGCGAGTCCGCCGACTGGAGCCGCACCCGCTGGGAGTACGAGACGCGGGAGTTCGACGCCAGGGACGCCCACCAGCAGGCCGTCATGCTCGCCCTCGCGCACCCGGAGGTCGCCGCCGAACTCCTGCCGCGCTGGAAGACCGCGAACAACTACTTCAACATCCAGGTCATGCAGCGCATCCTCGTGAACCTCGGCGCCGCGGCGGCCCCGCAGATCATGGCCGCCACCTCGTACGACACCGAGTACCGGCGGGTCCTGTTCCCGCCGATCGCGAACCTCGCCATCGCCCGGTACGCCGCGGACGCGCTGGTGCGCTTGAAGACCATGCGGTCCATCGCGGTCGAATGGCTCGACCGGCACGGTGCCGACGCCGCCGCTCTGCTCATCCCGGACGCGCTCGGCAGGGCCAAGAAGCTCCGCGCCGCCGCCGAGGCCGCACTGCGCTACCTCGCCGCGACCCAGGGCGCGGACCTGGTGCGGGAAACCGCCGTCCAGTACGGCGACCAGGCCGCCGCCGCGATCGGCGCGCTCGTGGACATCGACCCGCTCGTGCCCATCGGCATCCAGGTGCCCGAGCCCGGTGCGTGGGCGTCCCCGGCGGCGCTGCCGCAGGTGCTGCTCAAAGGCCGGGAGCAGGCGCTGCCGAACGCCGCCATCCGCAACCTCGTTACCGTGCTCGCCATCGGCACGCCCGAGTACGACTACCCCGGCGTCGCCGTCGTCGCCGAGACCTGCGACCGGATCTCCCTGGCCCGCTTCTCCCTCGCCCTGTTCGAGCAGTGGCTCACCGCCGGAGCGCCCCCCGAGGACGGCTGGGCGCTGACGCAGCTCGCGCACTTCGCGGACGACGAAGCCGTGCGCGTCCTCCAGCCGCTCGTGGCGAAATGGCCCGGAGAGAACCAGCACCAGCGGGCGGTGAAGGGCCTCAAGGTACTCGGCGCCATCGGCACCGAGACCGCGCTCCGGGCGATCAACCAGATCGCCGAGAAGGCCAAGTTCGCCGCGATCAAGGCCGAAGCGCGAGAGCAGATCGACGCGATCGCCGCGAACCTCGGACTCACCGCCGACCAGCTCGGCGACCGGCTCGTACCCGACTTCGGGCTGCGCGAGGAGTCAGCGCTCGTGCTCGACTACGGGCCAAGGCGGTTCAAGGTCGGTTTCGACGAGGCGCTGAAGCCGTTCGTGTCCGACATGGACGGGAAACCGCGCAAGAGCCTGCCGAAACCGGGCGCGAAGGACGACGAACTGCTCGCCGACGCCGCCTACAGACGGTTCGCGGCCCTCCGCAAGGACCTCCGGACCGTCGCCGCCGACCAGGTGAAACGGCTCGAACGCGCGATGGTGCGGGGCCGCACCTGGACGCCCGCCGAATTCGAGGAGCACTTCGTGCAGCACCCGCTCGTGTGGCACCTCGCGAGGCGCCTCGTGTGGGCAGCCGAGACCGACGGGACCCGCACCGCCTTCCGCCTCGCGGAGGACAAGGGCTGCACCGACGTCGAAGAGAACGAGTTCGCAATCCCCGAGCACGCCGCCGTCCGGCTCGCGCACCCCGCGATCATGGGAGACGAGGTCGAAGCCTGGGCCGAGATCCTCGCCGACTACGAGATCCTGCAGCCCTTCCCGCAACTGGGGCGGCCCGTGATGGCCTTCACCGAGGAAGAACTGCAGACAGGCCGCCTGACGCGTTTCGAAGGGATCACCGTTCCCGTCGGCCGACTCCTCGGGCTCACGAGCAGAGGCTGGGAACGGTCCGCCCCGCTGGACGCCGGCATCGAAGCGGGCATGTCGTGCGAGGTGCGCGGCGCCGGGTACCTCGTGCTCGACCTCGATCCCGGGATCTGGGTCGGTGCGGTCGACTACTGCCCTGACCAGACACTGCGGACCGTGGTGCTCTCCGAGCGGGACCTGAACGGCTGGGACGTCCCCGAACCGAAGCCGGGCTTCGGCCCGGTCGACCTCGTGGTCGCCTCCGAGACGCTGGTGGCGCTGGCGAAGGCCACCGACCTGGCCTGAGCCGCCTCCGGCCCGCTGTTCGAACACGGCGGGCCGGAGGCGTGTCGCACCGTCCTCCTATGCTCTCCAGAACGAAGCCGCCTCCCGAAAGCCGGATATGCCCGAACGCCTTGCGCCACAAGAGAAGCAACTCGACGTGACGATCGAGTCGCCGCCTCTCGACCTCCCCGAGGCGGCGCTCGCGGACCTCCCGAAGGTGCTCGTCTCCCCGCCTTGGGCCGAGCCGCGCCGGAGCCGCCCGCCCCGCGAGATCACCGGGCTGCAAGCCCCCGACCCGCAGATCGTCGGGCGGGGCGACGAGTTCGAGCGTGCCATGGCCATCGAACCCGACCTCGTCGAATGGGACCCGGACACCTACTGGGACCAGCAGGTCGGCATCAGCTACTCATACGGGTGGAAGCTCGTCGACAGCGCGCTCTCCCAGCTCGCCCGCCGAGGCCCGTCCATCGCCGACGAAGCCGTCGAAGTGCTCCGCGACTCCCCCTGGCACGGCCGCGCCCTGCTCCCGATCCGCAGCACCCCGGCCGCCGCCGTCGCCGCGCACTGGTGCCTCCGCCTCGACGCCGGACGCCGCCCCGGCCTCGACTGGTTCGACCGCCACGGCCTCCACGCAGTGCCGCTCCTCGTCCCGGAAGCCTTCGGCCCCAAGGGCTACCAGCGCACCACAGCACGAGGCGCGCTCCGCCTCCTCGCCTGGCGCCACGGCCCCGACGCCGTCATCAAAGGCGCCGAATCCCATGGGCCCGAAGCGGTGGCGGGCGTCGCAGCCGTGCTCGCCGACTACCCCGACCGGCCGCTCCTCAACAACCCCAACCCGGGCTCCCCTCACAGCGACGACCCGCACCCGCCGGTCCTCACCGCCGACCGCTCCGCAGTCCTGCCGTCCACCGCCGTCGCGCACCTCATCGCCGTCCTCTCGCAGTGGTCTCCGCGCACGCCGTACCCCGCCGTCGAGACCGTCGCCGAGGCCTGCGACCGCGAATCGCTCGCCCGATTCTCGCTCGCGCTGGTGCGCCGGTACGGCAATGTGGACTGGTCGGTGGGCCAGCTCGCCCGCTTCGGCGGGGCCGAGGCCGCGGCGCTGGTCGAGGGGTGGGCGGCGGCATCGAGCGCCCGCTATCTCGCCGGGACCGGCATGGCGCTGGAGACGCTTGCGGGGTTCCCCGCCGAGCTCGCGTTCCCGGCGCTGTACCGCCTCTCCCGGGGCAAACAGCACGATTCGGTGCTGGAGCTCGCCACCGTATACGCCGCCAAGGTCGCCGCCCGCGCCGGGTCCGAAGTGGAATCCCTGGCGGACCGGGACGCGCGTGCGCTCGGCCTCGACGACCCCGCTCGGCTCACGCTCGACTTCGGGTCGCGCGTCTTCCACATCAAGCCCGACGACCGGCTCAAGCTGAGCATCACCGACGCCGCGGGGAAACCCCGCGCCCGCCTGCCCCGCCCCGGCGCCCGCGACGACGCCGAGACCGCCAAGGCTTCGATCACCCGCTTCCGCAAGCTCTCCAAGGACCTCGCCGCCGAGCTCGCCTTCCAGAGCGACCGCCTCAAGGAAGCGATGCTCACCAGCCGCGTCTGGGCGGCCGACGAGTTCGCGCACCTCAGAGCGCACCCGGTGCTCTCCTCGCTCGCCCGCGGCCTCCTCTGGATCGGCGAGACCGCCGCCGGGCCCCAAGGCTTCCGCCTCGCCGAGGACGGCAGCTTGGCGGATGTGAACGACAAGCCGCTCGAGCTGCTCGACGACGCCCGTGTCCGGCTCGCGCACCCCGTGCTCCTCGGGACCGACTTGCCGCTCTGGACCGAGCTCTTCGCCGACTACGAGATCCTGCAGCCCTTCGACCAGCTCGCCCGCCCGGCGCTCACGCTCACCCCGGAGGAGGCCCGCACCGGCGTCCTCGACCGGTTCTCCGGCGCGACCGCCGCGTTCGCCGCGCTGAGCGAAGTGCTCGACTGGAAGCGGCTCCACTGGGACGAGACACCCGACTGGGCCGCCAGGCCGTTCACCTACCTGTTCGCCCGTGACCTCCCGCGCGCGGCGCTGAACGCCGAGAGCGCCGCTATCGTCGACAACGCCCACCTCCTCGCCGAGATCGACCCCAGCCCCGACCATGACCACCCCGATCCCGAAGGCCGCCACCGGATTCTCTGGATCTGGTTCTCGCCCACCAAGAACCGCCGCCGCGGCGTCCCGACGCTGCGCGGCGACGCCCTCGACCCCGTCCTCGTCGCCGAGATCCTCGCCGGCCTCGGCCGCGCCACCGGCATCCACTACTGAGCAGAAAGCCGCCATGACAGCCACCGCACTCCCCGCAGAGCCGAAACTCCAGCGCCCGCCGGCCGAGCGCCGCTACGCCTCCGAGCTCGAGAAGCTCGCCGCCGAGGACGAGTCGCCGCGCCCGCCCGGGTGGGCCCTCAGCCTCCAGGCCGCCCGCACCTTCATCGTGGGCGACGAATCGCGCGGCGTCAGCCGCAAGTTCGTCGGCGACCCCTCGCTCATCGACCGGGCGCTCGTCACGCTCGCCACCAACCGCGGCCTCATGCTCGTGGGGGAGCCCGGCACCGCCAAATCGCTGCTGTCCGAGCTCATCGCGGCCGCCGTCTCCGGCGACTCCACCCTCACCATCCAAGGTGGAGCGTCGACGACCGAAGACCAGATCGCATACTCCTGGAACTACTCCCTGCTGGTCTCCGAGGGCCCGACCGAGCGCGCGCTCGTGCCCGCGCCGCTGCTGCGCGGCATGTCCGAAGGCCGGGTCGTGCGCTTCGAGGAGATCACCCGCTGCCCCCTCGAAGTCCAGGACTCGCTGCTCTCGCCCCTGTCCGACCGCGTGCTCGCCATCCCGGAGCTCGACGGCGACTCGATGGTGTTCGCCCGCGAGGGCTTCAACATCATCGCCACCGCCAACACCCGCGACCGCGGCGTGAACGAGATGAGCGCGGCCCTCAAGCGCCGCTTCAACTTCGAGACGGTGTTCCCCATCGCCGACTTCAAGACGGAGCTCGACCTGGTCGAGACCGAGGCCGCCGCGGCCCTGTCCCGCTCGGGCGTGCCCGCGCCGCCGTCGCGGGACGTGCTCGAAGTGCTCGTGCGGGTCTTCCGGGACCTCCGCACCGGCGACGCGAACTCGGGCCGCCCGCAGGCCGTCATGTCCACCGCCGAGGCCGTCTCCGTCGCCCACGCCGTGGGCATCAAGGCCTGGTACCTGCGCGGCGGCAACGCCGTCGCCGGGGACATCGTGGACTGCATGGCCGGGGCCGCCGCCAAGGACAACGCCGAGGACCTCGCCCGCCTGCGCCGCTACCTCGAGCAGAAGGCCCCCAAACGCAAAGGCCCGCACTGGGAATCGCTCTACCAGGCCCGGAACCTGCTGCCCGGATGATCGACCGCTTGCATCTGCAGGGCGTGCGGCACCACTCGCCCGCCTGCGCCCGCCTCGTCGCCGAGCGGATCGAGGAGCTGCGGCCCGCCGCCGTGCTCATCGAGGGCCCGGCGGACTTCAACGACCGCCTCGGTGAACTGGCCCTCGAACACGAACTGCCCTTGGCGATCTACTCGTACGCGAGCACCGATCTGGCGGTGCGCCGCACCTGGGCGCCGATGTGCGACTACTCGCCCGAGTGGGTCGCGCTCACCGAGGGCCGCCGGATCGGCGCCGAGGTCCGCTTCATCGACCTCCCCGCCTGGCACCAGGCCTTCGACGGCGTCGAGAACCGCTACTCGGACGCCGAGCGCCGCTACACCGAGGCGACCGACCGGCTCTGCCGCGCCTTCGCCGTCGACGATGTGGACGCCCTCTGGGACCACCTCGTGGAGGTCGCCGACGCCGAAGGGCTCGCCGACCG
The DNA here is from genome assembly GCF_016918015.1 of Glycomyces sp. YM15. Classification (GTDB taxonomy): domain Bacteria; phylum Actinomycetota; class Actinomycetes; order Mycobacteriales; family Micromonosporaceae; genus Glycomyces. The sequence continues at coordinate 107,151 of NZ_JAERMK010000008.1, read as the reverse complement.
GCTCGACCGGTACTTCGACCTCGTGCGCGGCGAGGCCGACACCGCCGACGCGGACACCGCCCGCGAAGCCTTCATGGCCCGGTGGGTCCACGCGACGCTGGCGGCGACCGACGGCCCCGTGCTCGTCGTGTGCGGCGGCTTCCACGCCCCCGCGCTGCGCCGCATGGTCGAACGCGCCGTCGACGAGCACCGGGACACGGCGCCCCCGCCGCTGCCCGAACCCCCCGAAGGCACCGAGACCGGCGGCTACCTCGTGCCCTACTCCTTCAAGCGCCTCGACGCCTTCGCCGGATACCAGTCCGGGATGCCCTCGCCCGAGTACTACCAGCGCCTCTGGGAAGCCGGGCCCGAGGAGGCGGCGGCCACGCTCGTGCAGCGCATCACCACCCGCCTGCGCGGCCGCGGCCTGCACGTCTCCACTTCAGACCTCATCGGCGCGCGCAGCCTCACCGAAGGCCTCGCGCGTCTGCGCGGGCACGAACGGCCCGGCCGCACCGATCTCCTCGACGGCCTCGCCAGCGCCCTCATCAGCGACGACCTCGAGCAGCCCCTCCCGTGGACCCGGCGCGGCCCGCTCACGGCCGGAACGCATCCGGTCGTGGTCGAGATGACCGCGGCGCTCACCGGCGAGCGCGTCGGCCGCCTCCACCCGGACACGCCCCGGCCGCCGCTCGTGGACGACGCCGAAGCCGAGATGGCCCGCCTCCGCCTCGACGGCGACGGCCCGCTGCGGCTCGACCTCGCCAAGCCCAAGGACCTCGAACGCAGTCGGGTCCTCCACTGCATGCGCCTGCTGCGCCTCCCAGGTGTGCAGCGCGACGCCGGTCCCACGGCGGGCTCGGACGTCCACGCCGAGGAGCACTGGACGCTCGACTCGAGAGCCGACCGGCTCCCGGTGCTCATCGAGTCCGGGGCGCTCGGCGCGACCCTCGGCGACGCCGCCCAGACCGTCCTCGAGCAGCGCGCCGACCGTGAAAGCGCCCTCGACGCCCTGGCCGCCATGCTGTTCGACGCGGCCCTGTGCGGCCGCGCGCACCTCACCGACCGGCTCGGCGCCGCTGTCGAGTCCGCTGTGGACGACAGCGGCGACCTCGGCGAAGTCGGCCCCGCGCTCGGCACCGTCCTCGCACTGTGGCGCCACGACCACCTCTTCGGCACCGCCGGGAGCGACCTCTACGCCGCAGTGGTCACCGCGTGCGCGCACCGCGTCCTGTGGCTCGCCGAGGGCCTGCACGCCGGCCCCGGCCCGGCCGACCACGGCCGCCTCCACGCGATGCGCGCCCTGCGCGACGCCGTGCGTCACGCCCCCGGTCTCACACCTCCGGCCCCCTCCGTGGCCGCTGCGGCCCAACGGATCGCGGTCGACGGGCAGGCCCCGCCCGATCTGCGCGGCGCGGCCCTCGGCCTCGCCTGGGCGCTCGGCGCACCCGCGAACGCCGCCGAAGCCGCCGCCGGAGCGGCCGACCCCGACCGCCTCGGCGACTGGCTCGCCGGGCTCTTCGCGGTCGCCCGTGAGGAGGTCCTCGCCGAGGAGCAGGGCGTCGTGTCCGCTGTGGACGAACTCGTGGGCGACCTCGGCGACGACGAATTCCTGATCGCCCTTCCGGCCCTGCGGCAGGCGTTCGCGATGTTCCCTCCGCGGGAACGCGGCCTCATCGCCGAACGCCTGGTAGCGGCCCGAGGCGGCGGGGACGCCCGCGGCCTCACCCGCGAACTCGCCGTCGACCCGGTCGTCATGGCCGCCGCGATGGCCCTCGAAGCCCGCGTCGAGGCCGCCCTCGCCCGCGAAGACCTCGTATTCGGAGAGGAATCCTGATGGGGGACCAGCACGACAGTGCCCAGCAGAGCGGTGCCGACCTGGAGCGCTGGCGGCTCATCCTCGGGCCCGCCGCCGAGAGCCGCACCGGCGGCCTCAGCGCCGAGAACGCCGGACGCGACGCCGCCCTCGACTGGCTCTACAGCCGCGACGACGACCTCGGCAAACGCGGCGTCCGCCGCGGCGGCGCCCGAGGCGACCGGGACGGCGGACGCGGCGCGGACGACTCGCCCTCGCAGCTCACCACCGTGGACTGGCTCGACGGGATCCACCGGCTCTTCCCCAAGGAGACCATCGAGCGGCTCGAACGCGACGCGATCGAACGCTACGAGATCAGCGACGTGCTCACCGATCCCGACGTGCTGGAGCGCATCGAGCCGAGCCCGGCCCTCCTCAAAGCGGTCCTGCGCACCAAGCACCTCATGAACCCGCAGGTGCTCGCAGCCGCCCGCCGCATCGTCGAAGAGGTCGTGCAGCGACTCGTCGAGAAGCTCTCCGTGCAGGTGCGCACCGTCTTCACCGGCAGCCGCACCCGCAAACCCAGCTTCCACCGCCGCTCTCGCGACTTCGACCTCAAACGCACGCTCCGCGCCAACCTCAAGCACTACCAGCCCGAGGAGCGGCGCGTCGCCATCGAACGCCCGCAGTTCCATTCGCGCACTTCGAAACGCCTGGAGCAGTGGCAGCTCGTGCTGCTCGTGGACCAGTCCGGATCCATGACCGGCTCGGTGATCCACTCGGCCGTCACCGCCGCGTGCCTGCACGCCCTCCCCGGACTCAAGACCCACTTGATCGCCTTCGACACCGCCGTCGTCGACATGACCTCCGATGTGGACGACCCGGTCGAACTGCTCATGAAGGTCCAGCTCGGCGGCGGCACCGACATCGCCCGCGCCGTCGAATACGGCGCCGGGCTCATCGAGAACCCGCGCCGCTCCATCGTGGCCCTCATCAGCGACTTCTACGAAGGCGGCAGCGAAGCCCGGCTCGTCCACCTCGTCAAGCAGCTCTGCGAGCAGGGCACCCAGGTGCTCGGCCTCGCCGCCCTCGACGAGGACGCGAACCCGATCTTCGACCGCGGCATGGCCGCGCGCCTCAGCGACGCAGGCGCCCACGTCGGCGCCATGACCCCCTCCCACCTGGTCGAATTCGTTGCGGAAAGGCTCGGCACGTGACCGCGGAACCCAGGCACGACCTCCTCGCCCTCACCCCCGATGCCCTTGCGGCCCTCGCCAACCGCGGCCTCGTCAAACGCGCCGCCAAGGACCTCGACGCCGGGACGGCGCCCACCGTGGCACTCGCCGAGGACGGCACCCTCACCGCCGTCTTCCCCGACGGCGCCGAGACCGCCCTCCCCGCCTCGGGCGGCCTCGAAACCTCCACCTGCACCTGCGGTGCCACCGGCAAATGCCGCCACCGCGTCGGCGCTGTCCTCGCCTACCAGCGCGCACAGGACACGCCCGAAACCGCACCGGCCGAAACCGAACCCGTCACCAGTCCCGCCGCCATCACCGACGAGCAGCTCCGCGAGGCCCTCGGCCACCACGCCCTCAAAGCCGCCGAGCAGACCCGCCGCGCCGGATACACCGCCCGCCTCACCTTGCCCGGCCCCGACCGGCCCGCAGCGGCCGAACTCCCCGCGGCCACGGTCAAGTTCCTCGTCCCCGGCCTCGGCTACGTCCACACCGACGCCACCGGACCCGCCCGGGACACCGCCATCGTCCTCGCCGTCTGGGCCTTCCGCGCCGCACTCGACACCGCCGGCGATCCCGACACCACCACCGTCAGCGTCGGCGGCACCGCCGCCACCGACGACCTCGGCGCCGCGCTCGCCCTCGCCGAACGCGTCCTCCTCGACGGCGCGGTCGGCGCCGACGGCGTCCTCCGCGCCGCCCTCCAACGCGAGTCCAAAGCGCTCACCCGCCGCCGCGCCCACTGGCCCGCCGGAGCGGTCGACGACCTCATCGACCAGCTCGAGCGCTACGAACAGCGCTCCGCCGCCTACGACCCCCAGCGACTCGCCGCCCTCCTCGCCGAACTCCCCGCCCGAGCCCGCGCGGCCCGGCACGCCGAAGGCACCCCGACCGCCCAGATCCTCGGCAGCGAAGAAGCCGACGCCACCCCGCTCACCCTCGTGCGCCTCACCGGCCTCGGCGCCCGCGTCGCCACCGAAGGCGAGACCCGCACCCTCGAGATCTACCTCGCCCAACCCGAGACCGGCATGGTCCTCGCGGTCCAACGCGACTGGCCCGCATCCGAGGACGGCGGCCCCACGGGATCCGAACTCGCTTCACGCCGCCTCGCCGGCTGCAAGATCGGCGCGCTGGCTTCGGGGAACACCGTCACCGAGGCCGCCTCGCGCACGGCGGCCCGAGCGCTCAGGCTCGGCACGGGCCGCCTCGCCAAGACCCAGGTCCTGCCGCTCGGCCCGGCCTGGAACGACCTCCCGGACTCGCTGCGCACCACCGACCTCGACGCCCTGGCCGTGGAACTCGCCGCCCGCCCGCCCTCGCTCGTGCGCCCGCGCGTGGCCGCCGAATCCCTGCGCGTCATCGCCGTCGAAGAGGCGCGGCTCCTCGGTTACGACCCCGCCGCGCAATGTCTCGAAGCCCGCATCAGCGCCCCGAAGGGCGGCACCGCGATCCTGCGCGTCCCCCATCGCGGCGCTTCCCCCGGCGCCCTCGAAGCGGCCGAACAGGCCCTGCTCAAAGGGATCATCGGCGTCGCCGGGCACGTGCACCGCCACCGCGGCGAGCTCATCGTCGAGCCCACCGCGCTCCTCACCGAGGACGGCCCGGTGGTCCCCGACTTCGCGCCCGGTGACGACACGGCCGAGCTGTCCGCGGTCGACGCCGTCGCCGAGACCGATCCGGTCGCCGCCGCGATCGAGAGCGCGCTCATCGCGTGCGCCGATCTCGCGCACCAGGGTCTGCGGGGCGCCCGCGAGCCGTCCCGCCGCCGCGCGGAAGCCACCGCCGCCGAGCTCCAGCGGGTCGGACTGCAAAGGGCCGCAAGTGATTTCGTGCACCTGTCCAAGGCGTTGGACGCCGGGGACGACACCGCGAAATGCGCCGCCTGGACCGCCGCCGCCGTCCGAATGCTGGTCACCGCTGAGCTACACTGATGCCCTGGGTAATCCCCACTCTTATCTCCAGCCACTCGTATCACAGCCGGAGCCATCCGTTCGGCGTTCGCAGAGTCGGCGATCATCATCGAAGCAATGAGGCTTGACCAATGATCGACCTGCAAGACCCGATCTTCGTCGCCCACGAGGGCGGCAAACTGCGCACCTCGACCACCGTCCCCCTCGCCAGCCGCGAGGACCTCTCGGTCGCCTACACGCCCGGCGTGGCCCGCGTCTGCGAGGCCATCGCCGCCGACGAGTCCCTGGCGCGGACCTACACCTGGCGCTCGAACCTCGTCGCCGTCGTCACCGACGGCACCGCCGTCCTCGGCCTCGGCGACATCGGCCCCGCCGCCTCCCTGCCCGTGATGGAGGGCAAGGCCGCCCTGTTCCGCCAGTTCGCCGACGTCGACGCGGTCCCGATCTGCCTGGACACCAAGGACCCCGACGCGATCGTGGCCGCCGTCGCGGCCATCGCGCCGTCCTTCGGCGGCATCAACCTGGAGGACATCGCCGCCCCGAGGTGCTTCGAGATCGAGGACCGCCTCAAAGCCCTCCTCGACATCCCGGTCTTCCACGACGACCAGCACGGCACCGCCGTCGTCGTCCTCGCCGCGCTCACCAACGCGCTGCGGCTCCAGGACCGCCGCGCCGAAGACCTCACCGTCGTCGTCGTCGGCGCCGGTGCAGCGGGTGTCGCGATCACCAAGATCCTGAACGAAGCGGGCGTCGGCGACCTCATCGTGTGCGACTCCACCGGGATCATCCACGAGGGCCGCGATCGCCTCAACCCGGTCAAAGCGCAGCTCGCGGCCGTGACGAACCGGTCCGGCCGCAGCGCCGGGATCGCCGAGGCACTGAAAGGCGCCGACGTCCTGGTCGGCGTCTCCGGCGGCTCCGTCCCCGAATCGGCCCTGGAAGGCATGGCGGACAACGCGATCGTCTTCGCGCTCGCCAACCCGACGCCGGAGGTCGCCCCCGAGGTCGCCGCGAAGCACGCCGCGATCGTCGCCACCGGTCGCAGCGACTACCCGAACCAGATCAACAACGTCCTCGCCTTCCCCGGGATCTTCCGCGGCGCCCTCGACTCGGGCGCCCCGCAGATCACCGAGGCGATGAAACTCGCCGCGGCCCGGGCGATCGCGGACATCGCGGCCGAAGACCTCGCCGCGGACCGCATCGTCCCGTCCCCGCTCGACCCGCGGGTCGCTCCGGCGGTGGCGGCGGCGGTGCGGGCGTCCGCCGCTTAGCGAGCACGTGAACGGGCGGCCGGCCCGGACCGCCCGTTCCGTTACGCTCCGAAGCGGTCGGCCAGCGAGGCGATCACGTCTCGACCCTCCACTTGGGATGCCCATTCCTTCGGCAGGGCCGCATGGCCGTACGCGGCGCCATAGAGGTTCCCGAGGATGGCGCCGGTCGAATCCGAGTCGCCGCTGTGGCTCACGGACGCGACGAGGCCTTTTCGCACATCGCCGGTGCCGAGGAAGCAGTAGACGGCGATGGCGAGCGCTTCCTCGGCGATCCAGCCTTCGCCGAGCGGCGCGCAGGTGTTCGGCCCGGGCGGGACCTTCCCCGCCAGCCGGTACGCCCGCTGCAGCGCGTCAGCGGTCTCGGAGCGGTCGATGCCGTCGCGCAGGTGCAGCAGGGCCGCGGAGACCGCACGCTGCGGCGTCTCGCCGTTCATCAAGTGCGCCACGATCATCGCGAACGCGCCCGCCGAGGCCCCGGCGGTCGGGTGGCCGTGCGTGAGCGCCGAGCACCGCTCGGCGAGCGCGAAGGCCGCATCCGGTCCGAAGCGGAATCCGAACGGCGCCGACCGCATGACGGTGCCGCAGCCCTTCGAGTTCACGTTGACGCCGGGGCCGCCTCCCTCGCGCAATCCTGAGAGGCACGCGTTGCCCGGGGCGCGGCGGTCGTAGAGCCACGGCTCGGCCGCCAGTCCCCGCGCGCCGCTCGGCGGCAGGTACTCCTGCTGCGTCGCATACCAGCGCATGTAGGCGCGCTTGAGCGACGCGAACTCGTCACCCGGTTCGGCCTCCAGCAGCCCTTCAACGGTGAAGAGGGTCATCTGGGTGTCGTCGGAGATCTGGTTGTAGCGAAGTTCGGTGACGCCGTCAGGTCCGTAGTCCTCCGCGATGGCGTCCCACCGGTCGAATTCGACCTGATATCCGAGGGCGTCGCCGACCGCTCCGCCGATGAGGCATCCGAGGACGCGGTCGTGCCGCGTGAGCGTTTGAATCACGCCGGGATTGTATGGCGTCCAGGCTCCTTCGGCCTCCGACAGACCGGTCTATGTCAGGACTCTTGAAGCGAGTGACCGTTAACATGCACAATACATTCAAATATTTCACCCTCACACAATGGGACGGGAGCCGATGCAGCCTCCGATAAGAACCCGCACCCTGGCCGTGGCGGTAGCCGCGGCCGTGGTGCTCGCTTCGCTCACCGCCGCCGAAGCTGATTCAAGCATCGTGATCGCTGCCGACATGATCCATTAGGCAGGGGCAGTCCTAGATGGGTTGGATTGTCATACCCCTTCTTTGGTCTTGTACGCACGGGTACGCAGCTTCGTTACACCTTCCGGGTGTATCCGACAGTGCCGCAACGCCTTCGGGCGGCGCGGTTGTTCGGGTGCTGCCGGGTGGTGTTCAACGATGCGGTGGCGGCCCGCCGCCGTGCCCATGCCGAGGGCCTGCCGTATCCGAGTAGCGCCGAGTTGAGCCGGAAACTCATCACGGAGGCGAAGCGGACCGAGGAGCGGGCATGGCTCGGTGAGGTGTCGTCGGTGCCGCTGCAGCAAGCGCTGCGTGACGCGGATGCGGCGTATGCGAACTTCTTCGCTTCGATCAAGGGGAAACGCAAGGGCCGCCGGATGGGATTGCCGCGGTTCAAGAAGCGGTCGTATCGCCAGGCTGCGCGGTTCACCCGCAATGCCGGGTTCAAGTTGCTCGATGACGGGCGGTTGCGTCTGCCGAAGCTCGGAACACGCGGTCCCGGTCGCCATTCCCGGGAGTTCGCCTTCGTGCTTGTAATCTGGTGTTCGTGGGTGCAATTCGCTATCATGAGGTCATGACCAAGGCCGTGCAGATCCGCGACATCCCCGATGAATCACTCGATGTGATGCGCGTGCGGGCGGCCGCCGAAGGCATGAGCCTCCAGGCCTACCTACGGCGGATGGTGATAGAAGCGGCGGCGAGTCCCACAGTCGCCGAGGTGCTGGCGCGCGCGGCTCGGCGTTCGGCCGGCGTGTCGATGGCGGAGATCGTGGCCGCCACCCGCGAGGGCCGCGATCTGTGAACGAACTGGTCGTCGACAACTCGATCATCGTCTACGCACTCCTCGAAGGCAAAGGCAACGAACTGCTCCGGCGCCGACTTTCCTCACCACGGACGCTTCATGCGCCGCAGCTCATCGACTACGAGTTCGGAAACGTCATCCGTGGACTCCTTCTCGGAGGGAGGATCACCGAAGCAGTTGCCGACGGGGCGCGGACGGATTTCGCCGACCTGCCGATCCAGCGCTATCCCGGCTCGGTCACGGTCGATCGATCATGGGCACTGCGACACAACTTCAACGCCTATGACGCCGCATACATCGCGCTCGCCGAACTGCTCAGCGCGCCGCTGCTTACGGGCGACGCGAAGCTGCTGGGCGCGCACCACGCCGCCGTCGAGGTCATTCCAGGGTAAGGCGACGGGTTCGGGGTCGAGGATGCGGTCGCCTTCGCGGTCGCCGTGGATCTCGTAATGGAGCGGAGCCGCCTCGATGCTCGGTTCGCGTCTGCGCAGGCTGAAGGGGACCGCCACCACCGCGACCCAGAGGACTCCCGCGCCCAGCATGTGCAGGCCGACCAGGAGCACCGGCAGATCCAGGTAGTACTGCGTGTAGCCGATGACCCCTTGCAGGAGCTCGACCACGAGCAGCGTGTACGCCGCGCGCTTCGCGAGGGCCGGGGCCTTCACCGCGTGCAGCGCCGCGATGAGGGCGACGGTCATGCCCAGCAGCAGCCACACCAGGTCCGCGTGGAACTGCGACATCAGCGCCGGGTCCAGGCCGTTGCGCGGCGTCTCGGCGTCGCCCGCGTGCGGGCCCGAACCGGTGACCACCACGCCGAGCACGATCACGGCGAACGCGACGCCCACCAGGCCGCGAGCGAGCAGCCGCACCGGGTGCGGGACCAGAGGCACGACTTCGCCGTCCGGTTCGCCCGAGCGCACGTACAGCGCCACCGAGAGCGCAACCAGCGGGATCGAGGCCAGGAAGTGCAGGCCGACGACCCACGGGTTCAAGCCCGTCCAGACCGTGATGCCGCCGATGATCGCCTGAACCGGCACATACAGGCACGCGCCGAACGCCAGCTTCACCAGCGACGACCGCCGCGGGATCCGCCGCCACGCCGCTACCAGGGCACCGATCGCGATCGCGACGAGCACCCAGGTCAGGACCCGGTTCCCGAACTCGATCGCCCCGTATATCCCCATCTCAGGGGTCGCCACCAGCGAGTCGGTGGTGCACTTCGGCCACTCGGGGCAGCCCAGGCCGGACTCGGTCAGCCGCACCGCGCCGCCGGTCACGATGATGCCGACGTTCGCGATGACGCTCGCGAGCGCCCACCGGCGCACCGCGCCAGGTCTGCCAAACCACCGCTGCAACAGGTTCACGCCGCGAATTTATCCCTGCCGCCGGTCAGGGCTTCGGGCCGGGCCTCGCGATGTGGGCTGGAGCGTCGCCTGAGGAAGGTGAGGTTAGGCAAACCTGCGTGCCCCGTCTCACCGAAGGCCGTCTCGACGTGCCGCGCCGAATTAAGTAAGCTTTGTGTTGTGGAAATGGTGACGAGGGCGACCAGTCACTCGACCGACGGGGACACCCGCCGCCGAGTGACCCGGTTGCTGCTCGAACGCGGTCACGCCACGGCCGCCGACCTCGCGCAAGACCTCGGCATCACCGCCACCGCCACCCGCCGCCATCTGGACGCGATGGAGGCCGAAGGCCAGGTCGAGACCCGCGTGGTCAAGACCTCCGGACGCGGAAGGCCCGCCAAGAGCTACCAGCTCACGCCCGCCGCCCGCACCAACTTCGGCCACACCTACGACGACCTCGCGATGGAGGCGCTGCGCTGGATCCGCCGCTTCGAAGGCGAGGACGCCATAGGCGGCTTCGCCGCCGAGCAGGTCGCGCGACTGGAGGCCCGCTGCCGGGCCGCCATGGACGCGGTCGACTCGGACGACTCGATGGCCCGCGCGCAGGCGCTGGCGACCGCCATGTCAGGCGAGGGCTACGCCGCCACGGCGTCGGTCATCGCCTCGGGCGGGCAGATCTGCCAGCATCACTGCCCGGTGGCGGGCGTGGCCGCGGAGTTCCCGCAGCTGTGCGAGGCGGAGACGCGGGTGATCAGCCGCCTGCTGGGCGTTCACGTCCAGCGACTGGCGACGATCGCCAACGGGGACGGGGTGTGCACCACCCACGTGCCCGGCACGAACCGGGGCCTTCGGGCCGCGGGCGCCGACGGCCCGGTGCCATTGCCCGACCCCGAACGCGCAGACCGATAACCCGACAGGTCAAAGGTGAGACTTGAGATGACCGACACGCAGAAGCCCGAGCCGCTGAGCCAAGAAGAGGCCCTCGCCTCCCTCGAGCGGTACGAGTACGGCTGGGCCGACTCCGACGCCGCCGGCGCGAACGCGCGCCGCGGTCTGACCGAAGAGGTCGTCCGCGACATCTCCGCGCGCAAGAACGAACCCGAGTGGATGCTCGACCTGCGTCTGAAGGGCCTCAAACTCTTCGGCCGCAAGCCCATGCCCAACTGGGGCGCCGACCTGTCCGGCATCGACTTCGACAACATCAAGTACTACGTCGAGGCCTCCGAGCGCCAGGCCGAGTCCTGGGAGGACCTGCCCGAGGACATCAAGAAGACCTACGACAAGCTGGGCATCCCCGAGGCCGAGCGCCAGCAGCTCGTCTCCGGCGTCGCCGCCCAGTACGAGTCCACGGTGCTCTACCACTCCATCCGCGAGGACCTGGAGCAGCAGGGCGTCGTCTTCATGGACACCGACACGGGCCTGCGCGAGCACCCGGAGATCTTCAAGGAGTACTTCGGCTCCGTGATCCCGGTGGGCGACAACAAGTTCGCCGCGCTCAACACCGCCACCTGGTCGGGCGGCTCGTTCATCTACGTGCCCAAGGGCGTCCACGTCGACATCCCGCTCCAGGCCTACTTCAGGATCAACACCGAGAACATGGGCCAGTTCGAGCGCACGCTCATCATCGCCGACGAAGGCTCGTTCGTGCACTACATCGAGGGCTGCACCGCCCCGGTGTACTCCTCGGACTCGCTGCACTCCGCGGTCGTCGAGATCATCGTCAAGAAGGACGCCCGCGTCCGCTACACGACCATCCAGAACTGGTCGTCCAACGTCTACAACCTGGTCACCAAGCGCGCGATCGCCGAGCAGGGCGCGACCATGGAATGGGTCGACGGCAACCTCGGCTCCAAGGTCACCATGAAGTACCCGGCCGTGGTCATGGTCGGCGAGCACGCCAAGGGCGAAGTCCTGTCCGTCGCCATGGCCGGCGAGGGCCAGCACCAGGACACCGGCGCGAAGATGACGCACGCCGCGCCGCACACCTCCTCGACGATCGTCTCCAAGTCGATCTCGCGCGGCGGCGGCCGCACCTCGTACCGCGGCCTGGTCAAGGTCGACGAGGGCTCGCACCACTCGAAGTCCACGGTCAAGTGCGACGCGCTGCTGGTCGACACCATCTCGCGCTCCGACACGTACCCGTACGTCGACATCCGCGAGGACGACGTCGACATGGGCCACGAGGCGACGGTCTCCAAGATCGGCGAGGACCAGATGTTCTACCTCATGAGCCGGGGCCTCACCGAGGACGAGGCGGCGGCGATGATCGTGCGCGGCTTCATCGAGCCCATCGCCAAGGAACTCCCGATGGAGTACGCCCTCGAGCTCAACCGCTTGATCGAGCTGCAAATGGAAGGCGCGGTCGGTTAAGCGACCCGGCCAGGACGAGGAAACCAGAGATTTCATGAGCATCGAATTGGCAGTCGCCAAGCCGCACACCCACGGTGTAGGCGAGACGCCCCCCAAGACCAAGTCGCAGCTGCTGCGCTCCTACGAGCCCGCGGACTTCCCGGCCCTCACCGGCCGGGAGGAGGACTGGCGCTTCACGCCCATCAAGCGCCTCGCCGGTCTCGACAGCCTCGAGACCGCCCCGGCGGCCAAGGCCGCCGAGTACGCGATCCGCAGCCTGCCCGAAGGGGTCAGCGCCGAGGCCGTCGGCAAGGACGACGAGCGCCTGGGCTCCATCCTCAAGCCCTTCGACCGGCCCAGCGCCATCGCATGGGCGAAGAGCGAGAAGGCCCTGCTCGTCGCGATCGCGCCCGAAGCGCAGGTCACCGAACCGGTCTGGATCGACGTGACCGGCGGCGGCCTCGACGGCGCCACCTGGGCCCACACCTTCATCGAGGTCGGCCACCACGCCGACGTCACCCTGATCGTGCGGCACACCGGGCTGGCCCGCCTCGGCGACAACGTGGAGATCTCGGTCGGCGACGGCGCGCACCTGCGCCTGGTCGTCGTGGCCGAATGGGACCGCGAGTCCACCCACGTCGAGCACCAGAAGGCCCGCCTCGGCCGGGACGCCAAGCTCGACCACATCGCCGTCACGCTCGGCGGCGACCTGGTCCGCCAGTACCTGTCGGTCGACTACGCCGCCCAGGGCGGGTCCGTCGACGCCTTCGGCCTCTACTTCGCCGACGCCGGCCAGCACCTGGAGCAGCGCCAGCTCGTGGACCACGCGGTCCCCGACTGCCGCTCCAACGTGAACTACCGCGGCGCCCTCCAAGGCGACGGCGCGCACACCGTGTGGATCGGCGACGTCCTCATCCAGGACAAGGCCACCGGCACCGACACGTACGAGATCAACCGCAACCTCGTGCTGTCCGACGGCGCCCGCGCCGACTCGGTGCCGAACCTCGAGATCGAGACCGGTGAGATCGTCGGCGCCGGTCACGCCTCGACCACCGGCCGCTTCGACGAGGAGCACCTGTTCTACCTCCAGTCGAGGGGCATCCCCGAAGCGGAGGCCCGCCGCCTGGTCGTCAAGGGCTTCTTCAACGAGATCGTCCAGAAGATCCCCGACGAGGGCCTGCGCGAGGAGCTCACCGAGCTCGTCGTCGCCCGCCTGGACGCAGGTGAGTTTCTCGCCCCGGCCGACATCGAAGCCGGTGCGTAGATGACCGACGACTTCCTGCGCGTATGCGCCCTCGAGGAACTGCCGGAGGGCGAGGCCATCGCCGCCGACATCCACGGCACGTCGATCGTGCTCGTGCGCAAAGGCGACGAGGCCTTCGCCCTCTACGACGAGTGCTCCCACGCTGCCGTGGCGCTCTCCGAGGGCGACGTCGAGGACTGCTCGATCGAATGCTGGCTGCACGGGTCGACCTTCGACCTGCGCACCGGCAAGCCGTCCGGGCCGCCCGCCACGACCGCGGTCCCGACCTATCCGATCGAGATCCGCGACGGCGACGTCTATCTCAGCCTGAAACCCAAGACCACCGAAAACGCCACTGAGCCCACGTTCGGCTCGCAAGCATCGCCGAAGGAACTGTCATGAGCAAGCTCGAGATCCGCGACCTGCACGTCTCGGTCAACACCGACGAGGGCGCCAAGCCGATCCTGCACGGCGTCGACCTGACCATCAGCTCCGGCGAGACCCACGCCATCATGGGCCCCAACGGCTCCGGCAAGTCGACCCTGGCCTACTCGCTGGCCGGTCACCCGAAGTACGAGATCACCTCCGGCTCCGTCCTGCTCGACGGCGAGGACGTCCTCGAGATGACCGTCGACGAGCGCGCCCGCGCCGGCCTCTTCCTCGCCATGCAGTACCCGGTCGAGGTCCCCGGCGTCTCGGTCTCCAACTTCCTGCGCACCGCCAAGACCGCCGTCGACGGCGAGGCCCCCAAGATCCGCACCTGGATGAAGGACCTCAAAGGCGCCATGGCCGAGCTGAAGATGGACGAGGCGTTCATCAACCGCAACGTGAACGAGGGATTCTCCGGCGGCGAGAAGAAGCGCCATGAGATTCTGCAGATGGAGCTGCTCAAGCCCAAGATGGCCATCCTCGACGAGACCGACTCCGGCCTCGACGTCGACGCCCTCCGCATCGTCTCCGAGGGCATCAACCACGCCAAGGCCACGAGCAACCCGGGCGTCCTGCTCATCACGCACTACACGCGGATCCTGCGGTACGTGAAGCCCGACTTCGTCCACGTCTTCGTCGACGGCAAGATCGCCGAAGAGGGCGGGCCCGAACTCGCCGACAAGCTCGAAGCCGAAGGCTACGAGTCCTACGTCGGCGCGAAGGCCGCCTAGCCAACAGGAAGAAGGAGCCCGTGGAGGCTGCCAGCAAGCTCGACGTCGAGGCCATCCGGGCCGACTTCCCGATCCTGCAGCGCAGGATCGGGGACAAGCCCCTGGCCTACCTCGACTCGGCCGCGACCTCGCAGAAACCCGTCCAGGTCGTCGAGGCCATGCGCCGCTTCACCGACTACTCGAACGCCAACATCTCGCGTTCGGTCCACACGCTCGGCGCCGAGGCCACCGAGGCCTACGAGGGCGCCCGCGCCAAGGTCGCGGCGTTCATCGGCGCGCCGAGCCCCGACGAGGTGGTGTTCACCAAGAACTCCACCGAGTCGATCAATCTGATGGCCTACGCCTTCCAGAACGCCGCCTTCGACGCCGCCGCCGACCCGCGCTTCAAGCTCGGCCCCGGCGACGAGGTCGTGGTGACCGAGATGGAGCACCACGCCAACCTCATCCCCTGGCAGCAGCTCTGCCGGCGGACCGGCGCGACGCTCAAGTGGATCGGCATCACCGACGCCGGCCGCCTGGACGTCGACACCGTCGACGAGGTCATCACCGAGCGCTGCAAGGTCGTCTCCTTCGTCCACGTCGCCAACCTGCTCGGCACGGTCAACCCGACCTCGCAGATCACGCGGCGCGCACGTGAGGTCGGCGCCCTTGTCGGGCTCGACGCCTCCCAGTCCGTCCCCCACATTCCGGTGGACGTGACCGAACTCGGCGTCGACTTCATCGCCTTCACCGGTCACAAGATGCTCGGCCCGACCGGCATCGGCGTCCTCTGGGCGAAAGCGGACCTGCTCGCCGCCATGCCCCCGTTCCTCACGGGCGGCTCGATGATCAAGACCGTCACGATGGAGCACACCACCTTCGCCGACGCGCCCGCCAAGTTCGAGGCGGGCACGCCGCCGATCGCCGAGGCCGTGGGCCTCGCCGCCGCCGTCGACTACCTCGACAAGCTCGGCATGGCGAACGTGCGCGCCCACGAGAAGGAGTTCGCCGGGTACATGCTCGACAGGCTCGAGACCGTGGACGGCCTCCAGATCATCGGCCCGCGGGTCCCGATCGGGCGCAGCGCCACCGTCTCCTTCACCATCGACGGGGTCCACCCGCACGACGTCGGGCAGATCCTCGACGCCGAGGGCATCGCAGTCCGGGTCGGCCACCACTGCGCCAAACCGACCTGCGCCCGCTTCGGCGTCAACGCCACCACGCGCGCCTCCGGGTACCTCTACAACACCCATGAGGAAATAGACCGGCTCGTGGAGGCGTTGGGCCAGGTGCGAAAGGTGTTCGGCTGATGAATCTCGACGAGCTCTACCAGGAAGTGATCCTGGACCACTACAAGCGCCCGCGCGGCGCGGGCCTGCGCGAACCCTACGAGGGCGAGTCGCACCAGGTCAACCCGACCTGCGGCGACGAGATCACCCTCCGGGTCCACGTGGAGGGCGACACGATCGCCGACGTCTCCTACGACAACGTCGGCTGCTCGATCTCCAAGGCCTCGGCGTCCGTGATGTACGAGTTGATCAACGGCGCCAAGGTGGACGACGCGCTGGCGAAGCTGGCCGAGTTCACCGAGCTGATGAACTCCAAGGGCCAGTCCGAGGGCGACGAGGAGTCCCTCGAGGACGCCGTCGCGTTCGCGGGCGTCTCGAAGTACCCGATGCGCGTCAAATGCGCGCTGCTGGGCTGGAAGGCGTTCCAGGACGCGCTAGTACGAGCTGAAGCCTCGATCCCCGGAAGGACCGACGCATGACCGACACCGTGAAGGCCAAAGAGGACGACATCCTCGAGGCCATGAAAGACGTGGTCGACCCCGAGCTGGGCATCAACGTGGTCGACCTCGGCCTCATCTACGGCGTGCACGTGGACGAGCAGAACGTGGTGACCCTCGACATGACCCTGACCTCGGCGGCCTGCCCGCTGACGGACGTCATCGAGGACCAGTCCCGCTCCGCCCTGTGCAGCGGCCCGGAAGGCGGCCTCGCCGCCGACCTCAAGATCAACTGGGTGTGGATCCCGCCGTGGGGCCCGGACAAGATCACCGACGACGGCCGCGACCAGCTGCGGGCGCTCGGGTTCAACGTCTGACGACGTCCAGATGGTGAGAATTCGCCCCGCCTCAGGCGGTGGCAAGATCGTCGAGGTCGAACCCGAACGGCTTCCCAGGTGGGTCGCGAACTTCGCCACGCGCAATGGCGGCATCGCGAGCCACCACGCCGAGGGCGACGCCTGGACGATCGAATCGAACGAGGGAACGTCGGCCAGTGTCGTATGGGCACTGGCCGACGGCCTGCCCGCGGGCTGGCTCCTCGATGACGACCCGCTCAAAGCCGCCGAGCACCTGCGCGACTACGCCCTCGAGCCCCGCCGCATCGCAGTCCTCTTGGCCCGCAAGGGCGCGTACTCGGTCGGCATCGTCGTCGACGGCCGCGTCACGGCCTCCAAGACCGACACCGCCTACGTCCAGGGCAAGACCAAGGCGGGCGGCCAGTCGCAGCAGCGCTTCGCGCGCAGGCGCGAAGGCCAGGCCCATGCCGCCGAGAAGCGCGCCCGGGACGCGGTCTTCGCCGTCCTCGGCAACGCCGATTTCGACGCCCTCGTCACCGGCGGCCCGGTCGAAGGCGTCCTCGAAGACCCGCGACTCGCGAACCTGCAACCCACGAAGCACTTCGGCGACATCGCCGAACCCAAGCAGGCACTGCTCACCGAAACCGCCTACCGCGCCATCGGCTTCGCGATCCGCGTGGCGGACCTGCCGGTGCCGCTCCGCGGGCTCGAATAGGGCGGCGCCGCCTTCGTCGATCCCGACATCCAAGAGGCTCTACGGGGACACCGACGGTCCGTATCGATGAGCCCTTCGGTCGCCGGGAGAACGAGATCAAGCCGACGCGAGGTCGACGAGGCGCTCGGCGTGCAGGCGTGTCGAGTCGAAGACCGGGACCGGGCTGTCGGATTCGTCCACGAGCAGCGTGATCTCGGTGCAGCCGTATATGATCCCTTCGCAGCCCTGCTCCACGAGGTCGATCATGATCCGCCTGTAGGCCGCTCTCGAGTCGTCCTTCACCACGCCCAGGGTCAGTTCGCCGTAGATGATCTCGTGGACCGTCTCGCGGCCTTCGGCGGGCGGCACGATGACCGTGATGCCGTGCCGGGCCATTCGCTCGGCGTAGAAGGCCATCTCCATGGTGAAGCGGGTGGCGAGCAGCCCGACCCGCTCGATCCCGGCCGCCGCGATGCGCTCGGCGGTCGCGTCGACCAAGTGGACGAACGGCACCCGCACCGCCGCTTCGATGCGGTCGGCGACGAGGTGCATCGTGTTGGTGCACAGGGCGATCATGTCGGCGCCGCCGCGTTCGAGGACGATCGCGGCCTCGGCCAGGACCTTCCCCGCGCCGTCCCAGTCGCCGGCGCGCTGCATCGCCTCGATCTCCGCGAAGTCCACCGTGACCATGAGGCTGCGGGCGTTGTGCTGACCGCCCAGGCGGGTCCGGACGTCCTCGTTGATCAGGCGGTAGTACTCCGCCGAGGACTCCCAGGACATCCCGCCGATGAGGCCGATGGTGCGCATCCGCTCATTCTCCACTGCGAGGCCCGACCGCGCCAGTGAGAATCACCGCGCTCTTGTGGGGCCGAGAGCCCAGGCGACGCCGCGGGAGGGCACCGCTGTCGCGGTGCCCTCCCTCGGCGTCGCGGTCAGGGGGCGAAGGTCAGTTCCGTCGACCAGTTGCCCTGGATCTGATCTTGGACCTTCATCTGGAGCAGCTGGATGCCCTCGAGGGTCCGCGCGTGCTTGAGGCCGCCCACGTCGATGGGGCGCAGGTCGGCGTCTCGGCAGATCGCCATGAGACGCCGCTTCGCATCGGCGTCGTCGCCGGCGATGAACACGTCGAGAGTCTCGGACGTGGCGAGTTTCGAGGCGAACGTGGTGTTGAAGGCCTTGAGGACCTTCGCGCCAGGTGCCGCTTCCGCGAGCTCTTCGGCGGCGGACTTCCCTTCGGGCGTGACGAGGCCGTCGAGCGCCTGGTCGACGGGGTTGCTCATGTCGATCACGATCTTGCCCGAGAGGTCCTCGGCCCAGGACTGAACCAGATCCTTGGCGGCCTCGTACGGCAGCGCGAGGATGATGATGGTCGCGCCGGCGGCGTTGTAGACCGATTCGCCGCTGGCGCTTTCCCCGAGCTCGGCCGCCAGGTCGGCGGCGCTGTCGGGGTCGCGGTCCGCGATGCGGACCTGGTAGTCGTTGCGGACCAGCCGCAACCCGATGCTCCGGGCCATGCGGCCCGCGCCGACGATCAGAATTTCCATGTCTCCTCCTTGGTTTCCGGTCGGACAGGTCGCTAGGGCAGGGTGTCGGCCCGGATCTCGTTGGCCGCGGTGTCGGGGTCCTCGGTCCGCGCTTCAGGGGCGCCTCGCAGGACGAGGTCGGGCAGGAACAGGGTCAGCACGATCGCGACGGCGGTGATGATGGCCGCGACGAGGAAGACGTCGTCCATGCCGTCGGTGAACGCCTGCTGCACGACCTGCCGCACCGGTTCCGGCAGGTCCTGGACGGCCGTGGGCGACTCGGTCAGCGCCGACAGGTCCGAGCCGCTGAACGCGGCGGCCTCTTCGGGCGAGAGCTGCGCGACGGCCGAGGGGAGGTTCGCGGTGAGCTCGTCGTCGAGCGTCGCGTTCATCACCGCGCCGAGCGCCGAGGTGCCGACGGCCCCGCCGAGGGTCCGCGCGAAGGTGTTCGTGCTGGTGGCGACCCCGAGGTCCGCCATCGACACGATGTTCTGCATCGCGAGCACCAAGGGCTGCATGAACATGCCCATGCCGAGGCCGAGGACCAGCAGGTACACGGCGCTCGTCGCCAGCGGCGTGTCGACGTGCACCTGGGTGAACAGCGACAGCCCGACGGTCGACACGACCGCACCTCCCACCAGGAACCACTTGTACCGCCCGGCCTTGGAGATCACGAAGCCCGAGAGGATCGAGGTCACCACCATGCCGCCCATCATCGGCAGCATGAGCAGGCCCGATTTCGTCGGCGTGTAGCCGCGCACCATCTGGAAGAACAGCGGGATGTAGACGATCCCGGCGAACATGGCGATGCCGAAGACGAACGCGATCACCGAGGCGAGGCTGAACGTGCCCTGGCGGAACATCCGCAGCGGCAGGATCGGCTCCTCCGCGCGGGTCTCCACCACCAGGAACGCCGCGATCAGCACCGCCGCGGCGGCGAACAGGCCGAGGATCACCCCGGAGGTCCACGCGTAGTCCTGGCCGCCCCACGTGGTCGCCAGCAGCAGGCAGGTCACGGCCGGGACGAGGAACATCGCCCCGAGGTAGTCGATCTTGTGCCGCCGGGTCGGGATCGGGTGCTTGCGCAGCACCGTGTTGACCGCGACGAGAGCGACCAGGCCTGTGGGCAGGTTGATGTAGAAGATCCAGCGCCAGTCCACTTCGGCCAGCCAGCCGCCGAGCACCGGCCCGGCCACCGACGCCAGCGCGAACACCGCGCCGAACAGGCCCTGGTATTTGCCGCGGTCGCGCGGCGGCAGCACGTCGGAGACGATGGTGAACGCCAGCGTCATGAGCCCGCCGGCGCCCACGCCCTGCAGGCCGCGGAACAGCACCAGTTCGAGCATGTTCTGCGACAGGCCCGCCAGCGCCGAGGACACCAGGAAGATCGTGATGGCCAGCAGGATGATCGGCCG
The DNA here is from genome assembly GCF_016918015.1 of Glycomyces sp. YM15. Lineage (GTDB taxonomy): Bacteria > Actinomycetota > Actinomycetes > Mycobacteriales > Micromonosporaceae > Glycomyces. Next base: position 87,126 of record NZ_JAERMK010000008.1, on the reverse strand, counting down.
CCGCCCGTAGAGGTCGGAGAGCTTGCCGTACAGCGGCGTGGTGGCCGCCGTCGCGATGAGGTAGGCGGTGACGACCCATGTGTAGTCGTCCATGCCGTTGAGGTCGCCCACGATCGTGGGCAGGGCCGTGCCGACGATCGTCTGGTCGAGCGCGGCCAGCAGCATGGTGAGCATGAGCGCGCCGAAGAGGGTGAACAGTTCGCGGCCGCTCAGGCGCTGGCCGGTCCAGGCGTTGTCCTCGCTCATGCCGCTGAGCGTATGGCCCGCCTCCGCTCAGGCGGGCCGGAATGCCCTATTCGTGCCGCTCGACAGTGCCGCTGGTCAGCGCTTCCGGTCGACGGCCCAGGAACCGGCGGGGACGATCACGTTCCCGACCTGCTCTTCGTTGTCGGTGTGGTTGATGATGAACCGCCATTCGCCGCGGTCGACGACGTCGAGGCCGGGGCGGCCCGGGCCGCTGAGCTTCAGTTCTTCGAAGAGCCGGTCCCAGGCCTCGTCGACGAGCTTGCAGGAGACGTACCAGGCCTCGCCTTCGCCGAAGGGGTTGACGGTGACGGCGGGCTGGTTCTCGATGACGTCCCCGGTGGCGTACTGGGTGACGCATTGGGCGCCGCGCAGTTCGACGAGTTCGCAGAAGCGTTCGGCGGCCCCGAAGTTCCAGAGGGCGCGCAGTTCGCCTGCGGGCTGGGGGAGGTGCTCGGTGACGCGGATGCCGAAGAGGTCGGTCATGCCGCCGAGGTAGCCGTCGAGCCACACCTGGCAGTGCTCGTCGACGGCGCCGGTGAGGTAGGAGGCGACGAGGCGCCCGCCTCCGGCGGTGAACCAGCGGAGGTTCTCGGCCCCGGCCTGGCTGAGCACGTAGGTGGTCGGAGCGATCACGGTCTGGTACTTGGAGAGGTCGCCTTCGGGGGCGACGAAGTCGGCGATGACGCCCCTGTCGCGCAGGACGCGGTGGATCTGGGCGACGTTCTCGAGGTAGTCGACCGGTCCGGGCAGGTGCGCGCCGCCGTGGGTGGCCCACCATGAGTCGGGGCTCCAGAGGATCGCGACCTCGGTCTCGACGGGCGCTTCGACGGTGTGCGCGATGCCGGGGAGGGTGTTGCCGAACTCGGCGACCTCGCGGAACATGCGGGTGTTCTTGCCCGCGTGGGGGACCAGCGCGGAGTGCCACTGCTCGGCGCCGCCGCGTCCGGCGCGCCACTGGAAGAACATGGCGCCTTTGGAACCGCGGCTGATGTGGATCATCGAGTGGCGGGCCATGCGCCCCGGCGCCTTGGCGATCCGGCCGTCCTTGGAGTGCAGGGTTCCGGCGGCCTGCTCCATGAGGAGCCAGTCGCCGCCGCCGGCCCAGGAGCGGCAGAGGTCGGCGTGGAAGGCGCTCTGCTGCTCGGCCCGCTCGTCGGGCGCGGACGGGTAGGAGTCGAACGCCACGACGTCCACTTCAGAGGCCCACTTCCAGTGGTCGACCGGGACCCACTGCCCGAACACGAAGTTCGTGGTGATGGGGAGGTCCGGGTTCGCGGCGCGGAGGATATCGCGCTGCTCCTTGTAGTGCTCCAGCATCGCGTCGGAGGTGAAGCGCTTGAAGTCGAGCTCGTGCGCGGGATTCTGGAGGTACTGGGTGGCGCGCGGCGCGAGGATCTGGTCCCACTCGCTGTAGTGCTGGCTCCAGAAGGAGCCCCACCAGGCGTCGTTGAGGGCTTCAACGGTGCTGTACTTCGCCTGCAGCCAGAGGCGGAACGCCCGCTCGGCGTGCTCGGAGAAGGTGGCCGAGCCGTATTCGTTGTGCACGTGCCACATCGCGAGGGCCGGGTGGTCGGCGTAGCGCTCGGCGAGTTTCGCGGCGATGGCGCGGGAGGCCTCGCGGTAGGCGGGCGCGCAGACGTCGTAGGTGTCGCGCGAGCCGTGGACCTGGCGCACGCCGTCGGGGCGGGTGTTCAGCGCGTCGGGGTGGGCGAGGGTGAACCACGGCGGCGGCGAGGCCGTGGGGGTGGCGAGGTTGACGGCGATGCCACCGTCGTGGAGCTTCCCGAGGACGGTGTCGAGCCAGCCGAAGTCGTACTCGCCCTCGCGCGGTTCGAGCCTGGCCCAGGAGAAGACGCCGACGCTGACGAGGTTGACGCCCGCCTCGCGCATGAGCATCACGTCGTCGTCCCAGACCTCCTCGGGCCACTGCTCGGGGTTGTAGTCGCCGCCGTAGCTCAGGCCTTCGACGCCTTTGGGCCAATCCATGGGGTTCTCCTCGCGCGCATCGCACCGGCACGGCGGGGAGAGCCGTGCCGGGTCAATTAGTTGTCTGACAAAACTAACCGCATGTGGGTGGTTTCGCCAGCTTAATGCGAACGGAAGTAACCTCCGTAGGGGCTCAGGCCCGGCGCCTACTGCGCGGCCGACAGCGCCTGGAAGCGCTCGGCGCGCAGCCGCTCCGGCCACGTGTCGTCGACCGGCGGCAGCTGCGACGGGTCCACCCCGATCGCCCACGCCAGCAGCAGGTCCGCGAGCTTCGGGTTGCGCGCCAGCCCCGGGCCGTGCATGTACGTGCCGATCACGTGCCCCGCCCACGCGCCCTCGGTCGCGCCGTCGTTCCCGATCCCGGCCGTGACCCGCGCGAGCGGTTGCACCGCCTCGCCCAGGTGCGTGCGCCCGCCGTGGTTCTCGAACCCGGTGATCGACCCGATCCCCAGCTGCGGCATCGCCTCGCCCGCGATCTCGCCCACGGCCCGCGACGGCCCCCGGTCCGAGCGCAGATCGAGGATGTTCAGACCCTCGTACGCGCGGCCGTTCGCGTAGAACGACGCGCCCAGCAGCTGATACCCGGCGCAGATCGCGAGGATCGGCTTCCCCGCCTCGGCGGCCCGGTTCAGCGCACCGTCCTGCAGCAGCCGGTCGGCGGCCACGGCCTGCGGGCCGTCCTCGCCGCCGCCGATCAAGTACATGTCCGCGGTGTGCGGGACGCGCTGGTCGCTGCGGACCTGCATCGGCTCCACGTCGATGCCCCGGGCGCGGGCCCGGTGGGCCAGCACCAGCAGGTTCCCCCGGTCGCCGTAGGTCGACAGCAGGTCGGGGTAGAGCCAGACGATGCGCAGGGTGCTCATAGCCACGGTGGGACGCTCTCTCTCGCTAGTTGACCCGGTTGAATTCGGCGCGGATGTCCTGGAAGGCCGTGTAGTTCGCGACGACCTCCACCGGCCCCGGCGGCACCGCCGCGATCGCCGCCCTGATGTCGTCCACCACGATGAAGTCGACGCCGTCGACCTCCAGTCGCACGGCCAGGTCGGTGCGCCGGTCACCCGTCACGACCACCTTGCGGCCCGCGAGCGACGTGAAGTCCACGTCGTAGATCCACGACGTGTCGAAGCCGTCCACCTCGCGCGCGTTCAGGGACAGGACCACCGGCGGGTTCGGCTCGATCATGTCGAACGACTCCAGCCACCCGGCCGGGTTCTTCGCCAGCAGCAGCCGCAGCCGGCGGCCCTCCCGCTCGACCTTCGCGTACCGCCCGGCCACCGACGCGACCTCCGAGAGGCGCGGCGCGGCCTGCGCCGGGTCCACCCCGAACAGGCTCGCCACAGCCAGCGCCGTCGCGGCGTTCGCGCGGTTCACTCGACCCGGCAGCTGCAGGTTCAGCTCGTAGCGGCGTCCGTCCGGGCCCACCACCGCCTCGCCCTCCTGCGCCACCGACCACTGCGGGCTCGGCCGGTTCAGGCCGCAGTTCGTGCAACGCCAGAACTCGCCGAACCGGTCGAGGTGCGAACCGCAGTTCGGGCAGATCGCCGAGTCGGCGGTCCAGGACTGGCCCGCCGCCACCCACACCACGCGCTGGCACACCGAGGCGGCCCACACGATCAGCGGGTCGTCCGCGTTCGCGACGATCGTCGACTGCCCGGCCGAGGTCTGCAGGGTCTGGCGCCACTTCGCCGCCAGCGCCGTGACCTCCATGGCCCGGTCCAGCTGGTCCCGCGAGAGGTTCAACAGGGCCACGACCTTCGGGCTCGCCGCGTCCAGCAGCTGCCCCAGGTAGTGCTCGTCGCACTCGAGCGCGGCGTACTCCGCCTTGGGCGCCTTCGCGAGCGCGGTCGTGTGGCCCGTCGGCATGTTCGCGCCGAACGAGTTCGTGGCGACCTTCCCGATCGCCTCGATCGCGGCCGTGGTGAACCGGGTGGTCGTGGTCTTGCCGTTCGTGCCCGAGATGAGCACGACGTGGCGCCCCTCGGCCAGCAGTTCCAGAAGGCGAGGCTCGACGATCAACCCGACGCGGCCGCCGATCACCGAGCCGTCGCCGCGGCCCGTGGCCCGCGAGAGCGCCGCCGCGGTCCTGAGGAGCGTGGTGGCGAATTTCGCGCGTGGGGTCAGATTCGCGCTCATGCGGGCTCGCTTTCGGCTTGATCGGAACCGGTGACTATGCAGAAGAGTTTGTCACATGCGCACCGGAACCCGTGATGAGTGGCGGCAGTGCGTGAGGTGAGCCGACACCTGCAACCCGAGGCAGCGACGAACGCCGATGCGCCTCCCGCGCCGGGCAGCGCGGACGCTCCCGGAACTCCTCCACTTCCCGCCACCCCTCACTCCACAGTGACTGCACCGGCGCGCACCGTGCCCGCGTTCGTCGCCCTCCGTGCGCGCCCCGTCGCCGCGGCCCGGGTCCGCTTGGGTCCCTTGCCACCCGCGGCGGTGAACGGTGAACGAAATTTGCCTTCTGGGGCACGTGTTGCGCACTCGTCACTCCACTGTCCACCACCAGCCCTGACCAGCGTCTTCGCCACGCCCACCACGAATGCCACGCGGAAACAACCCCCAAGGGTGGGGGAGAGTGGAGTAAGGTGGGGCGCAATGGTGGGGCCATCGCCTCATCGACGCGGTCGGAGCGGCCGCGCAGCCTGAGAGTCACGGGGGGTGGCGCCGATGTTCCTCGGCACCCACAACCCGCGCCTGGACGACAAGGGCCGCGTCATCCTCCCCGCGAAGTTCAGGGAAGGACTGGCGGAAGGAGTCGTGATCACCAAGGGCCAGGAACGCTGCCTGTACGTGTTCCCCGAAGAGGAGTTCACGCGCATCGCGCAAGCGCTCCAACAGGCCCCCATGTCGAGCAAGACCGCCCGCGCCTACAGCCGGGTGTTCTTCGCCTCCGCCCACGACGAGGTCCCCGACAAGCAGGGACGCGTCACCATCCCCCCGCGGCTTCGCGAATACGCCGGCCTCGACCGCGACCTCGCGGTCATCGGCGCCTCCAACCGCGTGGAGATCTGGAACACCCAAACTTGGGACGACTACCTGGAGGCCTCGGAAGAGGCCTTCGCCGACATCGAAGAGGGCGACCTGCCCGAAGGACTGTAGAGAAGGAGGTGAGCGGAATGAACGCACCGCACATCCCGGTGATGCTCGACGAAGTGCTGGCATACCTCGCACCCGCCGCCTCGCGCCCCGGGGCGCTGGCCGTCGACGCGACCCTCGGCGCCGGAGGGCACACCGAGGCGCTGCTGACCGCCCACCCCGGCCTCACGGTCATCGGCGTCGACCGCGACCCCACCGCGCTCGAACTCGCCTCCAAGCGACTCGCCGACTTCGGCGAGCGGTTCATCCCGGCCCGCGCCGTCTACGACGAGATCCCGGAAGTCCTGCAGGACAACGGCTTCGACCACCTCGACGCCGTCCTGTTCGACCTCGGCGTCTCCTCGATGCAGCTCGACCAGGCCGACCGCGGCTTCGCCTACAGCCAGGACGCGCGCCTCGACATGCGCATGAACCCCGACGACCCGCTCACCGCCGAGATCGTCGTGAACACCTACGCGCCGGGCGACCTCGTGCGCATCCTGCGCGAGTACGGCGAGGAGAAGTTCGCGACCCGCGTCGTCTCCAGCATCGTCAAGGCCCGCGCCAAAGCCCCGATCACCTCCAGCAGCGCACTGGCGGACCTGGTGCGGGACGCGATCCCGGCCGCGGCCCGCCGCACCGGCGGCAACCCCGCCAAGCGGACCTTCCAGGCCCTGCGGATCGAGGTCAACGGCGAGCTGGAGACCTGGGAGCGCGCGCTGCCCGCCGCGCTCGACGTGATGGCCCCCGGCGGCCGTGTCGTCGTGCTCTCCTACCACTCGCTCGAAGACCGCATCACCAAGCAGGAGCTGGCCCGACGGGCCACCTCCACCAGCCCGGCCGGCCTCCCCGTCGACCTCCCCGGAACCGAACCCACCTTTCGACTCCTTACGAAGAAGGCCCAGCAACCGACACAGACCGAACTCGACCGCAATCCGCGCGCGGCACCCGCCCGGCTCCGCGCCGCGGAGCGCATCGCACCGTCCACAGGAGCAGGAGGCGCACCATGAGCGACCAGTACCGTCGCGCGCAAGCCGACCCCGACGAGATCATCAAGGCCGCCCGTCGGCGGGCCCGCGCCGCGTCCTCGCGACGCCGCGGCCTCGTCGGCGACGCCGATGACTCCGCGCCTGTGTTCGAGGGGAACCTCGCCGTCCAGCCCGCGACCGTCCCGGTCGAGGCGCCTCCGGCCGAGATCGAGACCCCGGCCTCGCCGCAGCGCGAGACCGTGGTGCTGCCGCGCACCCGGACCGAGACGAAGGCCAAGCCCGCGCCGGATCCGGTGGAGGTGCCGCGCCCGGCGTTCGTCGGCGGCATCCTCGCGCTCGTGGTGGCCGGGATCTTCGGCCTGCTGGTGCTGAACACGGTCATCAACGAGGACGCCTACCGGCTGCAGGAGCTGCGGACCCAGGCCGGCGAGCTCGACCAGACCGAGCAGGCGCTCGAGGACGAGCTGTCGCACCTCGACACGCCCGTGTACCTCCAGGCCCAGGCGCAGCTGTACGGCATGGTGCACCCGGAGAAGGTGACCTTCCTGTACCTGCCCGGCGGCGAGACCGTCGAGGTGCCCTGGAACGAAGAGTAAGGACGTCGATGACCGAATCCGACCCCCGTCGACGGCGCGACCCCTCCTCGATCAGCCGAGCGCGCCGTTACACGCCTCGCGGGCGCACGGTCCGCGAGGCGGCGGAGGGGTCCGAGGACAACCGGGCCCGCGAGAACGGGGCGCGGGACCGCGAGGCCGCGCGCCGCGAACGCAACCGGACCTCTCAGCAGCAGGAGACCGACGACCTCGCGGCGCGCAGGCGCCGCGAGGCCGCGGCCCGCTCGCGCGAGCGCCGCCAGCGCGAGACCGGCACGATCACCGAGCCGCGCAGGCCCGAGCCGGAACCGAAACGCACCGCCGCGGATCGCTCGGAACCGCTGCGGCGCACCGGGACCGTGCGTCCCGCGCCGACCCGGCGCACCGGCCCGATCAACCCGCCGCGCCGCGGCGGACCGCGCGGCACCGTCCGCGCCACCGGGCCGATCGAGGTCCGGCCGATCGCGAGCCTGCCCCGCATCGGCAATCCCCGTCGGCGGCTGCGCATGGCCGCGGCCTTCGTCATGATCCTGCTGCTCGTCTCGGGCGCCCGGCTCGTGCAGCTCCAGGTCACCGACTCCGCGGCCTACGCGGCGGACGCCCTGAACCAGCGCCTCACGACCGAGCCGCTGCCCGCCGAGCGCGGCGCGATCCTCGACCGCAACGGCAACCGGCTCGCCTACTCGATCGAGGCGAACTACATCGCCGTGGATCCCGGCATGGTCGCGGGCGACCCCGCCGAACTGGCCGCGACCCTCGCGCCGCTCCTGGCCCGGAAGGCCTCCGAGATCGAACCGATCATCGCCACCAAGGAGACCGCGCAGGGCGAGGCGATCCGCTTCGCGTACCTGCAGCGCGGCGTCAGCCTCGACGTCGGCGACGAGATTCGGGAGATGGAGAACCCGGGCCTCATCATCGGCGAGGACGAGAGCCGCATGGTGCCCGGACACGACCTGGCCGCCAACGTCATCGGCTTCACCGGCGGCGAGGGCACCGGCCTCGTCGGCCTGGAGGCCGCCTACGACGACTGGCTCTCCGGGGAGGACGGCGAGGTCTCCTACGAGCGCAGCCAGTCCGGCCAGCCGATCCCCGGCGCGTTCTACCGCGAGGAGGAAGCGGTGCCGGGCAACGACATCCAGCTCACCCTCGACGACAAGCTCCAGTTCCAGGTGCAGAACATCCTGCAGGAGACCGTGAACGAGCACGACGCCGAGTTCGGCTCGGCGATGGTCATGGAGGTCGGCTCCGGCGAGATGCTGGCGATGGCCTCGACCCCGACCTACGACGCGGCCAACCCGTTCGACGTGGACGACCCCGAGGCGTACCGCGACTACGGCACTCAGGCTACTGTGGACCCCGGCTCGATCCACAAGGCGATCGTGTTCGCCGCGGCCCTCGAGGAGGGCTGCATCAAGCCGGACGGCACCATGCCCGTTGATCAGACGATCACCAAGGGCGACCAGGTGTACCGGGACGGCTACGAGCACGGCGACGCAGTGCTGAGCCTCGCCGGGATCATCGCGCAGTCCTCGAACGTGGGCACCATCCAGCTCGCCGACTGCATCGGCAAGGAGAAGCTCTACGAGTACCAGCTCGCGTTCGGCCTCGGACAGTCCACGGGCGTCGGGATCGCGGGCGAGGCCGCGGGCATCCTGCAGGAGCCGCAGAACTGGTCGGGCACCTCGTACGGCTCGGTCCCGATCGGCCACGAGGGCACCGCCACGATCATGCAGATGGCCGCGCTCTACGGTGCCATCGCCAACGACGGCGTGTACGTGCAGCCCACGCTCGTCGACCAGAAGATCGAGGCCGACGGCACCGTCGTGGAGCAGCCGGAGCCGGAGAAGCACCGCGTCATCTCCAAGGAGACCGCCGAGAGCCTGCAGTACCTGCTGCAGGCGCCGATCGCGGCGGAGACCGGCACGGGCCGCAACGCGGCGCTCGAGAACTACCACCTGGCCGGCAAGACCGGTACGGGCAGCCTCGTCGTCGACGGCGTGTACGCGCCCGGCAACATCACCTCGTTCGTGGGATTCGCCCCGGCCGAGGACCCGCAGTACGTCGTGGCCGTGAGCGTCTACGTCCCCGGTGGCGGGGGCGGCGGCTCGACCACGGGCGACGCGTTCAAGCAGATCAACGAGTTCGCCTTGGGCTACTTCGGGGTTCGCCCCGCGGCCGAGCCCGCCCCGGTGTTCGACGTCTGGGGGTGACGCTCCTGCGAAGTTCTCCGCGAGCGGGAATCGGGGGTCGGCCCCGGGCGTTAGCATCGAAGGCGTCAAGGAAGAAGGAGCCGATTGTTTTGAACGTTGACCCTTGGGCACTGTGCGAGGTCCTGGCGGAACCGGCCGAGGCGCGGGGAGCGGTGCTGCTGCACTTCCTCGACGGGTTCATGGACGCAGGCCAAGCGGGTCGCGGGGTGGTGGACCACCTGTTCAAGACCTGCGAGCACACCCCGGTCGCGTCGTTCGACGTGGACCAGCTCATCGACTACCGCTCCCGGCGGCCCAACCTCACGTTCTCGATCGACCGCTGGTCGGACTTCGAGGCCCCGCAACTGGTCGTGTACCTGATGCGGGACGCCGCGGACAAGCCGTTCCTGCTCATGACGGGCCCTGAGCCCGACTTCGCGTGGGAACGCTTCGTGGACTCGGTGGAGGACCTGGTCGAGCACTGGCATGTGCCGCTCACCGTGGGCTTCCAGGGCATCCCGATGGGGGTGCCGCACACCCGGCCGCTCGGCATGACCGTGCACGCGACCCGGCCCGAGCTCGTCTTCGACAACCGCCCGGTGTTCAACGAGGTCACGGTCCCCGGCAATGCCGCGGGGCTGCTGGAGTACCGCCTCGGCGAGTCCGGCCGCGACGCCGTCGGCCTCTCGGTGCACGTGCCGCACTACGTCATGCAGATGACCTATCCGGCCGCTTCGCTCCGCCTCCTCGAGGGCATCCGCGAGGCCACCGGCCTCGACCTGCCCTCCGACGAGGAACTGGAAGTCGAACGCGCCCAAGTGGATTCGGACATCGCCGAACAGGTCGCCGAGTCCGACGAGGTCGCCGACGTGGTGAAGACCCTTGAGGAGCAGTACGACTCGTTCGCCGAGGCCGCCGAGGCCGACGAGATGCTCCAGGACGGCCGGATGCCGACCGCCGACGAACTCGGAGCGGCGTTCGAGCACTTCCTCGCCGAGCGCCAGCGAGGTGAGGACGACAAGTAGCGCGTGACAACCCCGGGACCAAGCGAGAAGCGGGGCCGACCCGGAGGGCGGGGCCCCCGCGCCCGGTGAGGGCGCACCAGGCGGGGGTCGCCTCCCCCCCCCCCGCCCCCCCCCCGCCGCGGGCCCCCCCCCGGCCGCCCCCCCCCGCTTCTCGCGTTCAGGACTCACTTGCCGTGCTTGGCCTTCGAGGCGCTGCGACCGCGCTCCTTCTGGTCCAGGACGACCTTGCGGATGCGGACGGTGTCCGGGGTGATCTCCACGCACTCGTCCTCGCGGCAGAACTCCAGGGACTGCTCGAGGGACAGCGCGCGCGGCGGGACCACGTTCTCGGTCGAGTCCGCCGAGGCGGCGCGCATGTTGGTGAGCTTCTTCTCCTTGGTGATGTTCACGTCCATGTCGTCGGAGCGCGAGTTCTCGCCGACGATCATGCCCTCGTACACCTCGGTGGTCGGGCCCACGAACAGCGTGCCGCGTTCCTGCAGGTTGATCATCGCGAAGGCGGTGACGGCCCCGGCGCGGTCGGCCACGAGCGAACCGTTGTTGCGGGTCTTCAGCTCGCCGAACCACGGCTCGTGCTTCTCGTAGATCGAGTGCGCGATGCCGGTGCCGCGGGTCTGCGTCAGGAACTCGGTCCGGAAGCCGATGAGGCCGCGCGAGGGCACCAGCCACTCCATGCGGATCCAGCCCGAACCGTGGTTCGTCATGGTCTCCATGCGGCCCTTGCGGGTCGCCATGAGCTGCGTGATCGCGCCCAGGTGCTCCTCGGGGGAGTCGATGGTGAGGCGCTCGACCGGCTCGTAGGTCTTGCCGTCGACCTGCTTGGTGACCACCTCGGGCTTGCCGACGGTGAGTTCGAAGCCCTCGCGGCGCATCTGCTCGACCAGGATCGCGAGGGCCAGCTCGCCGCGGCCCTGCACCTCCCAGGCGTCGGGGCGCTCGGTCGGGAGCACCCGGAGCGAGACGTTGCCGACCAGCTCGCGGTCGAGGCGGTCCTTCACCAGGCGGGCGGTGACCTTGTGGCCCTTGCCGCCCTTGCCGACCAGCGGCGAGGTGTTGGTGCCGATGGTCATCGAGATCGCCGGCTCGTCGACGGTGATGAGCGGCAGCGCGATCGGGTTCTCCGGGTCGGCCAGGGTCTCGCCGATCATGATGTCCGGGATGCCCGCGATGGCGCAGATGTCGCCCGGGCCGGCCTTCTCGGCGGGCTTGCGGGTGAGCGCCTCGGTCATCATGAGTTCCGTGATTCTGACGTTCTGCTGGGTGCCGTCGCGCTTGATCCAGGTGACGGTCTGGCCCTTGCGCAGCTCGCCCTCCATGACGCGGCACAGCGCGATGCGGCCGAGGAAGTTGTCGGCGTCGAGGTTCGTGACGTGGGCCTGGAGCGGCTTCGCCTCGTCGTACTCGGGCGCGGGCACGTGCTCGATGATGGTGTCGAAGAACGGCTTGAGGCTGTCGGAGTCCTCGGGGACGGTGCCGTCCTTGGGCTTGTTCAGCGAGGCGACGCCGTCGCGGGCGCAGGCGTAGACGATCGGGAACTCGATCTGGTCCTCGTCGGCGTCCAGGTCCAGGAACAGGTCGTAGGTCTCGTTGACGACCTCGTCGATGCGGGCGTCCGGACGGTCGGTCTTGTTGATGCACAAGATGACCGGCAGGCGCGCGGTGAGCGCCTTGCGGAGCACGAAGCGGGTCTGCGGGAGCGGACCCTCCGAGGCGTCGACCAGGAGCACCACGGCGTCGACCATGGACAGGCCGCGCTCGACCTCGCCGCCGAAGTCGGCGTGGCCGGGCGTGTCGATGATGTTGATGACCATCTGGGAGCCGTCGGCCGGGTTGATGTAGTGGACCGCGGTGTTCTTCGCGAGGATCGTGATGCCCTTCTCGCGTTCCAGGTCACCGGAGTCCATGACGCGGTCGTCGACGGCGGCGCCTTCGCGGAAGGCGCCGGCCTGCTTGAGCATGGCGTCGACGAGCGTGGTCTTGCCGTGGTCGACGTGGGCGACGATGGCGATGTTGCGCAGATCAGAGCGTGTAGACACGACGACCATTGTCGCCTAAGCACGAGACGGACCTGGCGTCAACCCAGGTGATCGCGGACACCAGAAAACCCGCTTCTGAGCCGAGTGTTGTTCACATTGAGCCTTTCAATGACAGAAAATCCCCCGCTACCTAGACTGCCCACTATGGGCGTATTCCAGAGGTACATCCGATTCGTAACAGTTCTCGCGCTCGCCGCAGGGACGATCCTCGTCGGCGCGGCTCCAGCACACGCCGAGATCACCGGTGCGATCATCGCCACCGAAGGCGGCCCGCTCAACGTCCGCACCGGCCCGGCCACCGACCGGAAGATCGCCGGGACCCTCGCCAAGGGCGCGAACCCCGAGGTGTTCTGCATGGTCCGCGGCGAGGAGATCAGCGGATTCGTCCGCACCACCTCGACCTGGCTGCGTATCGGCAAGGACCGCTGGATCTCGAACGCGTACGTCACCTGGTCGCCCGCGCAGCCCGTGCCGTGGTGCTCCGCCGCCACGAAGGCCGCCACCAACGCCACTGTCAGCACCGACGGCGGCGAACTCAACATCCGGGCCGCAGCGAACTCGACCTCCAGTCGGCAGGGCGCCTTCGCCAACGGCGTCGGCATCTCCGTCAAATGCCAGGTCTGGGGCCAGGAGGTCGACGGCACCGCCCGCAAGACCGGCGCCTGGTACCTGATCGGCGACAAGCGCTACGTCTCCGCCGCCTACATCAAGTGGAGCGCCGGCGAGCCGTGGCTGCCCTGGTGCGGCCAGGACCCGCCCTCGATCCCGCGCGGCGGCACCTCGGGCTTCATCAACGCGCACGCGCCCGCGGCGCAGGCCAGCGACCGCGCCACCGGCGTGCCCGCCTCGGTCACCATCGCGCAGGCGATCCTCGAATCCGGTTGGGGCAAGGGCGCGCTGGCCCGCGAAGACCACAACCTGTTCGGCATGAAGTGCTTCGGCTCGCCCGGCGACCACGCCATCGGCTGCCGCGACTACGCCACCTTCGAATGCAGCCCGACCGGCGGCTGCTTCGACATGAACGCGACGTTCCGCGCCTATCGGAACGTGGCCGACTCCTACCGCGACCACGGCGCCCTGCTCTCGAACTGGTCCCGCTACGCCACCGCCATGGACCACGCGAACGACCCGAAGCGCTTCGCCCGCGAGATCCACAAGGCCGGCTACGCGACCGACCCGAAGTACTCGGACAAGCTCATCGGCATCATGGACGGCTACGACCTCTACCGGTTCGACTGAACCGGACGGGTCACCCACAAGACTTGATTCCTGCCATCGAGGGCGGGTCCGGTCAAGGCGGCAGCACTCTCGGCGAAGCTCGCGAGCCAGGGATGCGCGCGGCCACCGGGCCCGCCCTCGTAAGCGTAAAGGCTGAGTCAAAGGTCACATCGGCGTACGGAACCGCAGTACGCGGGGGAGTAGCCTCGTAGGGCGGCGCTCCCTCGAACAGCGGGGCTCCCAGAACTGTCGGACCCGAACGTTAGATTCCCACCGTGGCCAACGAGCACCTTCTGATCGACACCGAAACTCCCGAATCCGGACCGCAGGGCTCCGTTTCCGAACGACCCGCAGCAGGCACCATCGTCGTGCGCGGCGCGCGCGAGCACAACCTCAAGGACGTCGACCTCGACCTCCCCCGGGACTCGCTCATCGTCTTCACCGGCCTGTCCGGTTCCGGCAAGTCCTCCCTGGCGTTCGACACGATCTTCGCGGAGGGCCAGCGCCGCTACGTCGAATCGCTCTCGGCCTACGCCCGCCAGTTCCTCGGCCAGATGGACAAGCCCGACGTCGACTTCATCGAGGGCCTGTCCCCGGCGGTCTCGATCGACCAGAAGTCCACCTCCCGCAACCCGCGCTCGACCGTGGGCACGATCACCGAGATCTACGACTACCTGCGGCTCCTCTACGCCCGCGTCGGCGTCCCGCACTGCCCGCAGTGCGGCGAGGCCATCGTCAGCCAGTCGCCGCAGCAGATCACCGACCAGATCATGGCGATGCCCGAGGGCACCCGCTTCCAGGTCCTGGCCCCGGTGGTGCGCAAGCGCAAGGGCGAGTTCGTGGACCTCTTCGGCGACCTCCAGCAGCAGGGCTACGCCCGCGCCCGGGTCGACGGCGAGGTGTACGCCCTCACGGAGGTGCCGAAGCTGAAGAAGCAGGAGAAGCACGACATCGACGTGGTCATCGACCGCCTCGCCGTCAAGGCCTCCGCGATCCAGCGCGTCACCGACTCGGTCGAGTCCGCGCTCGGACTCGCCGACGGGGTCGTGGTGCTCGACTTCGTCGACGTCCCCGAAGACGACCCGAACCGCACCCGCCGCTTCTCCGAGAAGCTCGCGTGCCCCAACGACCACCCGCTCTCGCTCGACGAGCTCGAGCCGCGCACCTTCTCCTTCAACGCGCCCTTCGGCGCCTGCCCCGTCTGCCACGGCCTCGGCGTGCGCAAGGAGGTCGACCCGGAGCTCGTGATCCGCGACCAGGAGTCGAGCATCCGCGACGGCGCGCTCGCGCCCTGGTCCTCGGTCGGCATGGGCGACTACTTCCTGTTCCAGATCGTCGCCCTCGGCGAGGCCGTCGGCTTCGACGTCGACACCCCCTGGGCGGACCTCCCCGACCGGGCGCAGAAGGCCGTGCTCTACGGCTACAGCGAGACCCTGCAGGTCTCCTACCGCAACAAGCGCGGTCAGCGCCGCTCCTACGAGACGCGCTTCGAAGGCGTCGTGCCGTGGGTCGAGCGCCGCCACCACGAGACCGACTCCGAGTGGACCCGCGAGAAGTACGAGCAGTTCATGCGGGAGATCCCGTGCTCGACCTGCGAGGGCACCCGGCTCAAGCCCGAGGTCCTGGCGGTCACCGTGGAGGGCCTGTCCATCCACGAGGTCTGCACGCTCTCGGTCGCGGACTGCGCGGTGTTCTTCGACGCGCTGAAGCTCTCGAACCGCGACTCGATCATCGCCGCGCCGATCGTCAAGGAGGTCAAGGCCCGCCTGCAGTTCCTGCTCGACGTCGGCCTCGACTACCTGACGCTCGCGCGGGCCGCCGGGAGCCTCTCGGGCGGCGAGGCCCAGCGCATCCGTCTCGCCACGCAGATCGGCGCGGGCCTCGTGGGCGTCCTGTACGTGCTCGACGAGCCGTCGATCGGACTGCACCAGCGCGACAACAACCGGCTCATCGCGACCCTGGAGCGGCTGCGGGACCTCGGCAACACGCTCATCGTCGTCGAGCACGACGAGGACACGATCCGCGTCGCCGACCACATCGTCGACATCGGCCCCGGCGCGGGCGAGCACGGCGGCCACGTCATCTACTCCGGTCCGGTCGCGGGCCTCACCGAGGCCGAAGGCTCCATCACCGGCGACTACGTGTCCGGCCGCAAGCACATCCCGGTACCCGCGCAGCGCCGCCCGGCCGACCACGGCCGCGAACTGGTCGTCAAGGGCGCCAGGGAGAACAACCTCAAGGGCATCGACGCGGCCTTCCCGATGGGCTGCCTCGTCTCGGTCACCGGCGTGTCCGGCTCCGGCAAGTCCACGCTCGTGAACGAGATCCTCTACAACACGCTCGCGGCCGAGGTCAACGGCGCGAAGATCGTCGCGGGCCGGCACCGCACGATCACCGGCATCGACGGGGTCGACAAGGTCGTGGGCGTCGACCAGTCGCCGATCGGGCGCACTCCGCGCTCGAACCCGGCCACCTACACCGGCGTGTTCGACAAGGTCCGCAAGCTCTTCTCGGGCACGCCCGAGGCGAAGGTGCGCGGCTGGGGCCCGGGCCGGTTCTCCTTCAACGTCAAGGGCGGGCGCTGCGAGGCGTGCAGCGGCGACGGCACGCTCAAGATCGAGATGAACTTCCTGCCCGACGTGTACGTGCCGTGCGAGGAGTGCGGGGGCGCCCGCTACAACCGGGACACGCTCAAGGTCCACTACCGCGGGAAGACCATCTCCGACGTGCTCGACATGCCCATCGAGGAGGCCGCCGAGTTCTTCGAGCCGATCCAGACGATCCACCGGCATCTGAAGACGCTCAACGACGTCGGCCTCGGCTACGTGCGCCTCGGCCAGCCCGCCCCGACCCTGTCGGGCGGCGAGGCACAGCGCGTCAAGCTCGCATCCGAGCTGCAGAAGCGCTCGACCGGCAAGACCGTGTACATCCTGGACGAGCCGACCACCGGTCTGCACTTCGAGGACGTGCGCAAGCTCCTCGGCGTGCTCGACGGCCTGGTCGACAAGGGCAACACCGTGATCACCATCGAGCACAACCTCGAAGTGATCAAGTGCTCCGACTGGGTCATCGACCTCGGCCCCGAGGGCGGCGACAAGGGCGGCACGCTGGTCGCGGCGGGCACGCCCGAAGAGGTCGCGGCGATCGCGGCGAGCCACACCGGCGCGTACCTCCGACCGCTGCTCGGCCTCGACGGCAAGGGCAACGGCGACGGCGCCGCCGCGCGCAGGGCCAAGGCGGGCAACGGCAGGAAGACGGCCGCCAAGCGGTAAAGGTTCCCGAGGCTGCAAGAGGGCGACGAAGTCGCCACGTCCGCCTGCGGCTCGCGTCCCCCGGTGTCAAGTGCCGGTCGGGGCGAGCGGTGAGCTCGGCGCCGTTTTGCGGTCCTGGCGCCGCCTCGCAGCCTGCGGAACCGCTCGGCCCGAGGCCGCACCGTCACTTGGCCAACTGGTCCCGCGGCGCCCCAACCGAAGACGAACGAAAAGGGCGACGCGGCCGAACGCGGCCGCGTCGCTCCCGTATTCCGCCGCAACGGAATGCGAGCATCGCAGCGTGCTCTTCCCCGGTGCTCTCTATATCGGCGCGGCCACGGCCGCCCTCCTCGCGGGTCCAGGCCTGGGACGCTGCGTCGCCCTGGCGACCGACCGCCACCCCGACCCGCGCCTCGTCAAGAGCGTGAGCCTCGCCGTCGCTCTGCTGATCGCTTGGCGCGCAGACGGACTGCTGCACGGATGCGCCCTCGGCACGGTCGCCGCCGTCGGCATCGCGGCGGGCTGGATCGACGTCTACCAGCGGCGGCTGCCCGACGTGCTCATCCTGCCCGCGTACCCTCTCGCGGGAGCGCTCCTCATCGCCACCGGCGAACCCGACACGCAGCTGCGAGCCGTCGCCTGCGCCGCGATCGCCATGGCGCTGTACGGCATCGGCTGCGCGACCGGCCAGATCGGCTTCGGCGATGTCAAGCTCGCCGGGCTGCTCGGCCTCGTCACCGGTTGGGCCGCATGGGAAGCGGCGGCGCTGGCGCTCGCGGCCACGATCCTTGTGGGAGGCGGCCAGGCGCTCGCCGTCATGTCCATGGGCCGCAAGGATTTCCCCTACGGTCCGGCGATGCTCGCCGGCGCGGCGGCGGCCGTGGCGACCGAACCGTGGATCGCTTGGTGAGCGTCCTATCTGTAACGCGCCGAAGAGTGAAGCCGGGCAATGCGGCCCGGTTCTGCGGTTTCCCTTTTCCGGCGCAGCTCAGTAGTTATATTCGTGGCCGACCCGCGACAAAAGGGTCAAGAGGGACATCGAGCACTGAGAGGTGAATGTGATTCGCTTGATCGCCAAAGCCGCGGTGGCCGCAGCCGCCGCGGGCATCATGGCCGCCGGCATGGCCCCACCTGCCATGGCCGCCGAGACCACCGCTCCCATGGTCGAGCGCGGCTACGAGTACCAACCGCAGGACTCCGGCGGGGTCAACGTCCTGTCGAACCTGTGCGTCGGCAACTGGAGCGGCGACGTCATCAGCCTGCTGAACGTCGACAAGAGCGACGAGACGGACCTGTGCAGCGGCTCGGACCAGAACCCGGACGGCGTCAACATCGGCTCGAACGTCTGCGCTTTGAACTGGGACTGGAGCAACGCCGGCAGTCTCGGCCTGCTCGGCACCTCGGATGTCGACAAGGTCTGCGGCTCGTCGAAGCACCAGATGGACCACGGCTAGTCGCCGCAGCGACTTCCGCTCACACGCCTCGGGGCGGCCACCGCGATCCGGTGGCCGCCCCGTCGCGTTCCTTACACCGCCGAGCAGGCCACCGACGCGGGCGCGACCGCGGTGCGGGCGTCCTTCCCGCCGATGAGCCCGAACGTGAACGTGCGGCCCGGCTTCAGCTCCTGGCCTCCCGCCACGTCGGTGGCGGTCACCATGTGGCCGTCCTGCTCCAGCGCCACGCTCCAGGAGTGCACGATGGACTGCCCGGTCGGCAGCGCCCACTTGAGCGTGATGTCGTTCAGCGGCTTGTCACCGGTGTTGGTGACGAGTACCTGGGCGTTGAACCCGCCCGGCCACTGGCCGTTGATCATGTACTCCACCTTGCACGAGGGCGTCGACGCGATCGATCCGGTCGCCTGCTCGGCCGCGAAGTTCGCGATCTGCGCGAGCGGGGCGTTCCAGTTGATCGTCAGCTCGTTCGTGGCCCACGACCCGATGTCGTCGATATAGCACCGCTGCGGGGCGCAGCCGGTGAGCCAGCGCTGCGCGATCGGGTCCCAGGTGCCCGTGACCGAGTTCGGACCGCCCGCGAGCGTCCCGGCGGGCGGGTTCGGCAGGCTCGGGTCGAGCTGGTTGGCGTACCAGCGGCTGTGCATGTTGTGCGAGTCGTGCGAGCCGTAACCGGTCACATAGGAGTTGCCGAGGGCGTTGCGGCCCAGGATGTAGTCGAGCCCTACGAGCACGCCGTCGCGGTACTGCGACTCGCCGGTGAGGTCGAAGGCGGTGGCCACGACCACGAGCTCGTTGAGCACGGCGCTGTTGGAGCCCCAGTCGAAGGTCCCGTTCGAGCCGTAGGAGAGGTTCCACGGGCTCGCCGCCTGCAGCTCCAGGTACTTGTCGGCCCCGCCCACGACCTGCGCGACCACGTCATCGCGGCCCGGCAGGGCGTTCGGCACCAGGGCCAGGTCGAGCTTCGCGAGGGCGGCCACGCTGCCCCAGTAGAAGGCACCCGCGCCGAACGAGTCGGCCTCGTGCAGCTTCGAGCCGAGCACGTATTCCTCATAGGACTTCGTGCCGGTGGTCAGGAACAGCTCGGCCGCGGCCCAGTAGAACTCGTCGCTCACGTCGGAGTCGCCGTACGGGCCGCCGCCGTCGGGGCTGGTGTCCGGCGCGTAGATGTCCGGGTGCGCGAGCGCCGCCGCCCAGGCGGTCTCGGCCGCTTCCAGGCATTCGGCCGCGAACTCGGCGTCATAGGGGGCGAACAGGCGCGCGGCCTGCGCGGCGGCGGCCGCCAGGTTCAGGGTCGCGGCGGTCGAGGGCGGCTGCAGGTAGCGCGGCTGGGGGTCGTCGGCCGGCATGAGCGGCAGGCCGGTCCACTTCTCGTCGTGGATCTTGTGGTGGGCCATGCCCGCCAGCTCCTCACCCGCGGGCACCTGCATGGCGAGCAGGAACTCGACCTCCCAGCGGGCCTCGTCGAGGACGTCGGGCACGCCGTCGCCGTGCTCGGGGATGCGCAGGCTGCCGTCGGCGAGACGGCTCGCGTCGCCGGTGGGGGCGTGGAGGGCCCGCTCGTAGACGGACATGAGCTGCGCGACCGAGATGCCGCCGTTGACGACGTACTTGCCGTGGTCGCCCGCGTCGTACCAGCCGCCGCTCACGTCGAGGCTGTAGTCGCAGGCCTCGGCGTAGCAGGTCACGGCTCCGTCGCCCTGGTTGGGTGCGACGTCGACGTGCCCGGCCTCGCGGCCGTATCCGGGCGCGATGGCGTCGTCGATGGCGATGCCGGAGCGCTGCGGGTAGAAGAAGGACATGGCGTCGACGGCCAAGTCCCCGTAGGCGTTCCCGCCGATGCTGAATGGATACGAGGTCTCGCCGTCGGCGGTGAGGGTGAAGCCCTCGCCGGTGGCGGACGTTTCAGAGAAGTCGATCACGTGCACCGATTCGCCCGAAGTGGACTCCGGGCCGTGCGGCGCCGACTCGCCTTCGGCCGCCAGGGCTCCCGCGGCGTCGTGCAGCTGCCACGGGACCGGATCGGCCGCGTCGGTGACGAGTGTGGCCCGCTTGGGGGCGTCGGGCAGGTACCCGACCTGGTTCACGCGTACGCGCGGCCCGGTATCGGGCTCGTACACGGGCGGTTCGGCTCCGGTGAGCAACTGGACCTCCGATAGGCAGAACTGCCACGGGTCGGCGTGGCGGCCGATCTGGAACGCGAGCTGCGCGTCCGTCCAGTCGGCGCTGGCGGTGAAGGTGTAGCTGAAGTCCTGCGCCTCGCTGCCGAGCAGCGGGAACTCCTCGACCGCGGTCGGCCAGGGGTCGACCGGGCGCTGCACGAGCGTGCGGACGCTGACGTCGGCCGAGGCGCGGGCGGTGAAGCGCAGTTCGTAGGATTCGCCGGTCGCCAGCGGCAGGCCGTCCTGGCCGACGATGGCGTCCCAGGCGTTGGCGGTGCCGCCGGGAACGTCGACGCACCACTCGCCGTCGGCGACCGCTCCGGTGAGGTTGGCCGTGGTCCACCAGCCGTTCGTGCCGGAGGCGAAGTCGCCGTTGGTGATGAGGTCGGTGGGCTCCTCGTCCTGAGCCAGGGCCTGAGCGGCGGGCACTGCGGCGGCGCCGAGTGCCAGAGCGGTCAATACGGCGACGCTGAGGCGTCTCCGGCGAAGTGCGGTTCGCGGCATGGGGTGCCCTCCATTGAGTTTGGGAGCGATACCATCCGCCATCTTGTCATTCAAATATGTAAATGTCAATCATTCCGAGGCGGGCGGACCGCTCGTGCCGCGCACGACCAGCTTCGACTCGAGTTTCAAGCACACGCCCGGATCCCTTGCGCCCCTGAGTTGTTCATCGGCGGCCTCGACGGCGAGCCGAGCGAGTCGCGGCACGTCCTGGCGCACCGTCGTCAGGTCGATGTGGCTGAGTCCGGCGATGTGGCTGTCGTCGTATCCCACGATCGAGACCTGCTCGGGGATCTTCACCCCGGCCCGCGTGAACACGTCGAGCAGCCCGATCGCGCACTGGTCGTTCGCCGCGAACACCGCGGTGGGCAGCGGCGTGTCCTCCTCCAGCAGCTGCCGCGCCGCCTCCGAACCGCCCTCCTGGGAATGGTTCCCCGGGATCACCCGGATGCGTTCGGCCAGCCCGTGCGCGCGCATCGCGTCCCGGTAGGCCCGCCGCCGCTCCGGCCCGCCCGGCCGGTGGCCCGCGTCCACGTGCACGATGTCGCGGTGCCCGAGGCTCACCAGGTAGTCGACCACCTCGCGGGCGCCGGGTCGGTCGTACGAGGTCACCACGTCGACCCGCGCGTCCTTGATGTGCCTGCCGATCACCACCGTGGGCACCCGCGAGCCCAGCTCGGTCACGTCCTCGTCCGGGATCGTGGGCCCGCACAGCAGCAGCGCCTCGCTGCGGTGCCCGATGAGCGCCTCGATCGCGTTGTGCTCGTTGCGGGTCGGCACCGTCGCACTCAGCACCAGGTCGTAGCCGAGATCCTCGGCGGCCGGATAGATCGCTTCCACCAAGTCGATGTGGTACGGGTTCCTGGCCGTGAAGAGCACGCCGAGGACCTTGCTGCGGCCGCGCGCGAGCAGCCGCGCGGCCATGTCCGGCCTGTAGCCGAGCCGAGCGGCGGCGTCGAAGACCCGCTCGCGGGTGTCGGGGCTCGCGCCGGGCTGACCGCGGAACACCAGCGACACCAGCGCCCGCGAAACGCCGACCTCGGCGGCGACATCGGCCATCGTGGGTTTGCGAGACCGCGGTGCCGGGGAGCGGTCTGGGGATCTCCGCGCGTGCTGGGGGCTCATCGCACCGTCGTCCTTCCTTATGCAGCTTTGTTGAATGTTCCAGTAATGAGGGGTTGACCTGGGAACGAAGTGACCAGTGTATCCACCCGATCCCAAGAAGTCGGTCGGCGCGGACCGCCGATCCCGCTCTCGGCAAACCTTTGCAGAGGTCGCGGTCGTCGCCAAAACGTGAATGCCGCTCTCGCTGCGGCCATAGACTCGGCCGTGGGGGTGAGAACCATGCATCAATTGGCAGTCAAGAATTTCAGCCGACCCGACCAGACGGTCAACCTCAGCGGCCACGGACACAGGGACACGGTCATGCTCGACGGCATGCCCGTCGAATTCTCCGAGTTCGAGAAGGGCTGGCGCTGGTCCAACGACGTCAAACCGATCGTGGGCGGCGATTCCTGCCAGGCCAACCACCTCGGCTACTGCGTCGAGGGGCACTTGAAGATCCACATGGACGACGGCACCGACAAGGACATCAACGCCGGAGACGTGTTCGAGATCCCGCCGGGGCACGACGCGGAAGTCGTCGGCGACCACAAGGTCGTCCTGGTCGACTTCGGCAAGGCCATGGGCGGCATGTAGCCGCGAGGCCGCAAGCCGACCGGGCCGCTCCCCATCGAGGAGAGCGGCCCGAGTCGCGCCCAGACCCTGAGACACGCTTTCCACCAGGTGCCCGATCACATCAGACCGGGTGGCAGACTTGACGGCGTGTTGCGATGGATGACTGCTGGAGAATCTCACGGACCCGAACTCGTGGTCACGCTCGACGGCCTGCCCGCCGGAATCGAGCTCACCACCGACGCGGTAGCGGCCGAACTGGCCCGCCGCCGCCTCGGTTACGGCCGCGGCGCACGCATGAAGTTCGAGGCCGACGCCGTCAGCTTCATCGGCGGCGTCCGCCACGGCCGCACCCTCGGCTCGCCGATCGCCATCCGCGTCGGCAACTCCGAGTGGCCCAAGTGGGAGACCGTGATGGCCGCCGACCCCGTCGACCCGGCCGAACTCGCAGGGATAGCCCGCAACGCCCCCCTCACGCGACCGCGCCCCGGGCACGCCGACCTCGCCGGGATGCAGAAGTACGACCACGAGGACGCCCGCCCGATCCTCGAGCGCGCCTCCGCCCGCGAGACCGCCGCCCGCGTCGCCGGCGGCACCGCCGCGAAAGCCTTCCTCAAGCAGGCCTTCGGCATCGAGATCGTCTCCCACGTCAAGGCCCTCGGCCCCGTCCGCGCCAAGGACGGCCTCGTGCCGACCCCGGCCGACTTCGACGCCGTCGACGCCGACCCGCTGCGCTGCATGGACCCCGAGGCCTCCGCCCGCATGGTCGCCGAAGTGGACGCGGCCAAGAAGGACGCGGACACCCTCGGCGGCGTCGTCGAGGTCCTCGCCTACCACCTCCCGCCCGGCCTCGGCTCCCACGTCCAGTGGGACCGCAAGCTCGACGCCCGCCTCGCCACCGCGCTCATGTCGATCCAGTCGGTGAAAGCCGTCGAGATCGGCGACGGCCTCATGCAGGCCGCGGTGCGCGGCTCCTCCGCCCACGACGAGATCGTCGCCGGACCGCACGGCGTCGAACGCCTCACCGACCGCGCCGGCGGCCTCGAAGGCGGCATCACCACCGGCCAGCCGCTGCGCGTCTCCGCGATGCTCAAGCCCATCTCGTCGCTCACGCGCCCGCTGCGCACCATCGACACCGTCACCGGCGAAGCCGCCGAGGCGATCAACCAGCGCTCCGACGTCTGCGCGGTCCCCGCCGGGGCCGTCGTCGCCGAGCACATGGTCGCGTACGTCCTCGCCGAGGCCGCCCTGGAGAAGTTCGGCGGCGACTCCCTCGCCGAATCCCGCCGCAACTTCGAGCAGTACCTCGAACACCTGCGGGTGAAGTAATGGCGCTCGTCGTCATCGTCGGGCCCCCGGGCTCGGGCAAGACCACGATCGGCCGCGCGCTGGCCGCGGCGCTCGACGCCCCGTTCCGCGACGTGGACGCCGACATCGCCGACGCCGCGGGCAAGCCGATCCCGGACATCTTCGTGGACGAAGGCGAGGAGCACTTCCGCGCTCTCGAACGCGAAGCCGTGCGGCGGGCCGTGGCCGAGCACGACGGCGTCCTCGCGCTCGGCGGCGGCGCCGTCCTCGCCGAGTCCACCCGGAAGCTCCTCGCCGACCTCACGGTCGTCCACCTGCGCGTGGACCTCGGCGAAGCGGTGAAGCGCACCGAGATCGACAAGGGCCGCCCGCTCCTGCAGGTGAACCCGCGCGCCACCCTCCGCCGCCTCATGGACGAGCGGCTGCCGCTCTACCGCGAGGTCGAGACCATCGCGATCGACACCACCGGAAGAGACGTGGACGACCTGACCGCGGAGATCAAAGCCCGCCTCGCGACGCGCACGGTCGAGGTGCGCGACGCCGAAACCCCCTACCCGGTCCTCATCGGACGCGGCACCACCGACCGCCTGCCCGAGTTCCTCGGCAAGGCCTCGAGGGTCGCCGTGCTCCACACCGCGAGCACCGCGCCGCTCGCCGAACGCGTCGGCGCGCTGTGTCCCGACGACGTCGAGGCCACCCTCATGGAGCTGCCCGACGCCGAGGCCGGCAAGACCGTCGGCGTCGCCGAGCAGGTCTGGGAAGCCCTCGGGGCCGAAGGCTTCACCCGCACCGACCTCGTCGTCGGCGTCGGCGGGGGCGCGGTCACCGACCTCGCCGGGTTCGCCGCGGCCTGCTGGCTGCGCGGCGTCGCCGTCGTGCACGTCCCGACCTCGCTGCTCGGGGCGGTCGACGCGGCCGTGGGCGGCAAGACCGGCGTCAACACCGCCGCGGGCAAGAACCTCGTGGGCGCCTTCCACCCGCCCCGCGCGGTGCTGGTCGACCTCGACCACTTCACCACCCTGCCGAAGCGCGACCTCGCGGCCGGCCTCGCCGAGGTCGTCAAGGCAGGGTTCATCGCCGACCCGGTCATCCTCACGCTTCTGGAAGCCGACCCCGAAGCGGCCTTGGACGCATCGAGCCCGGTCGTCGCCGAACTCGTCGAGCGCGCCATCGCCGTCAAAGCCGAAGTCGTCGGCTCCGACCTCAAAGAAGGCGGCCGCCGCGCCATCCTCAACTACGGGCACACCTTCGCCCACGCCATCGAAAAGCTCGAGCACTACCGCTGGCGCCACGGCGACGCCGTCGCCGTGGGCATGGTCTATGCCGCGCACCTGAACGCCATCACCGGCCGCGTGGACCTCGTCGACCGCACCAAGCAGGTGCTGGAATCGATCGGCCTGCCCACCACCTACGACGCCGGACGCTGGGACGACATCCTCAAAGTCATGAAGATCGACAAGAAGAACGTCGGCGCCACCCAGCGGTTCGTGCTCCTCGACGCGCTGGCGAAGCCCGTGGTCGTCGACGACGTGACCGTCGAGCAGCAGCGCGAGGCCTATGAGATGCTGACCGCATGAAGGTCCTCGTGCTCAACGGCCCCAACCTGAACCGGCTCGGCAAGCGGGAGCCCGCGATCTACGGCTCGCAGACGCTGGCCGACCTGGAAGGGCTGTGCGCGACCACGGGTAAGGAACTGGGCCTGGAGGTCGACTTCCGGCAGACCAACCACGAGGGCGAACTCCTCGAGTGGCTGCACGAGGCCGCCGACAACGGGTACCCGGTGGTCCTCAACGCCGCAGCCTGGACGCACACCTCTGTCGCCGTGGGCGACGCGTGCGCCCAGCTCACTGCGCCGCTGATCGAGGTCCACCTCTCGAACGTCCACAAGCGCGAGGCGTTCCGGCACCACTCGTACGTGTCGGCCCACGCGGTCGGCGTCATCGCGGGCCTCGGCGCCCAGGGCTACGTCGCGGCGCTCGGGTTCATCGCCCACCGTTGAGCCGCCGCCTCGTCAGGCGGGCTCGAGGTCGACGCGTGCGCGTTCGACCCCGATCGGTGCGCGTGGGCGTCGATGAGGTCGGGCAGCGGGACCCGCCCCCCGGCGTCGAACGCGGGCACGTCGGCGGCGAGGCCGCGGCCGACCTCGGCGACGAGTCCGCCGCGGACGAGGACGCTGTCGTGCCCGGTGAACCGCTCGCCGTCGAAGACGAGGGCGCCGGTGATGAGGACGTCGCCGCCGGCGGTGCCGGGTTCGTGGCGGTCCTGGATCGACGCGGACGGGGCGGGTTCGTCCTCGCAGGCGGTGAGCAGAGGACCGGCGGCGGCGACGTGTGTCAAGCCTGTGTAGTGCGGCCCGGCTGCGCCTGGGGCCACAGGGGCCTCGCCTGCCCGGAGGACCTCCGACACCGGTCGCTACCATTGTTGGTCGGTCAAGACTGAACCTCTATCGAAAGAGACGAACGCCCGTGGCATCCACGAACGACCTCAAGAACGGCCTGGTGCTCAACCTGGAGGGCCAGCTCTGGCAGGTGCAGGAGTTCCAGCACGTCAAGCCCGGCAAGGGCCCGGCGTTCGTGCGCACCACGCTCAAGCAGATCCCCTCGGGCAAGATCGTCGACAAGACCTTCAACGCGGGCACCAAGGTCGAGACCGCGAACGTCGACCGCCGCACCATGACCTACCTGTACAAAGAAGGCGAAGACTTCGTCTTCATGGACACCGACACCTACGACCAGATCCCGGTCGGCCCTGGTGTCGTGGGCGACGCCGCCAAGTTCCTCCTCGAGAACTCCGACGCCACCGTCGCCCAGCACGACGGCAAGGTCCTCTACGTCGAGCTCCCGGCCTCGGTCGAGCTCACCATCACCTACACCGAGCCGGGTCTTCAGGGCGACCGCTCCTCCGGCGGCACCAAGCCCGCCACCGTCGAAACCGGCGCGCAGGTGCTCGTCCCGCTCTTCATCGACAACGGCGAGAAGATCAAGGTCGACACCCGCGACGGCAAGTACCTCTCCCGGGCATAGGCGTGGCGACCCAGAGCAACAGCAATCCTGACCGGCTCACCGCCCGCACCAAGTGGCGAATGCGGGCCGTCGAGATCCTGTACGAAGCCGAGAGCCGCGACACCGAGCCCTCCCGGGTCCTCGCCGAGCGCGCCGACCGGGCCTTCAAGGACCCGGAGGCCCCGCGCCTTCCGGCGTACGCGGAGCAGCTCGTGCGCGGCGTCGCCTCGCACCTGGACGAACTGGACGCCGTGCTCGGCAAGGCCTCCACGAGCTGGTCGGTCGAGCGGATGCCCGCGGTCGACCGGAACGTGCTCCGCGTGGCCCTCTACGAGATCCGCCACGTGGACGACGTCGACACGGCCGTCGCCATCAAGGAGGCCATGCGCGTGGCCCTGCAGATCGGCTCCTCGGACGACACGTCGTTCGTGAACGCCGTCCTCGACGCCGCCGCCAGGGACGCATAGCTTCAGGCACAAGGCGACGGCCGGGCCCCCCGATCCGGGGCCCGGCCGTCGCCTTGTCGCTAAGCGCCTATTCGGCGTCCGAGGCGAAGAACGCCTGCAGGTCGTGCACGAGGACGCCGAAGTCCTCGAGCTTCTCGATCAGGCCCGAAGGCGTGGTCGAGTAGACCACGGCCAGGGTGTAGAGGTCGTCGGCGCGGATCGAGAGGATCCGGCCGTTGTAGTCGCCGCGCCGCTGCTGGATGGAGCGGGCGAGCTTGGCGACGTGCTCCAGGTCGGAGTCAGGGTGGTCGTACAGCGCCTCGAGGTTGAGGACGATCTTCTCCGCCTGCTCGACCGGGAGCGGCACGCCCTCGGGAAGCAGCTCGGAGACGGGGATCCGGTAGAAGTCGGCCAACTCGGCGAGGCGGCTGACGGTGATCGACCGGTCGCCCCGCTCGTAGGAACCGATGACGACGGCCTTCCACTTGCCGCCGGACTTGTCCTCGACGCCTTGCAGCGACAGCCCCTGCTGCATGCGGATGTCACGCAGCCGGTTGCCGAGCGCCTTGGCGTAGTCAGATGTCGCCATGCTGGGATCAACTCCAATTTTCGGTACGAGAGGAATCCTATTGTTGACTACGGTCGGTGACCATCGGCCGGTGGGGTGCCCTCAAACAGTGTTCTTCGTCGCGTGAACCCCTCGCAACCGCCCGGCAAACCCTATATAACGCGACATCCATGCAGCTACCGACCCCGCACTTTTGGGATCCGCCTTTACGCTCCGTCACGGGCGGCGTAGCATGGCCCGCGACGAAACCGTTCTTTAACAGACCGTCCAGTGAGGCGGAGAAGGAGGTTCGCGTGGTTTCCCCTGCCCTCAGGCAGCCAGAGGACGACCCGTCGGGCAAGCACGGCCTTTCAGGCAAGCACATTCTCTCGGGCGAGGACATCGGCCGCATCCTCGACCGCATCGCCCACCAGATCCTCGAGAAGACCAAGGGCGCCCCCGACACCATGCTCCTGGGCATCCCCACCCGCGGCGTGGCGCTGGCCGGCCGGCTCGCCGAACGCATCCGCCGCTTCGCCGACCTCGACGTCCCCGCCGGGACCCTCGACATCACGCTCTACCGGGACGACCTGCGCCGCAACGCGCTCCGGCCCCTCGGCCCGACCGAGCTGCCGCCCGGCGGCGTCGACGACCAGCGCATCATCCTCGTCGACGACGTCCTCTACTCCGGCCGCACCGTGCGCGCCGCGCTCAACGCGCTCTACGACCTCGGCCGGCCCGCGAGCGTCCAGCTCGCCATCCTGGTCGACCGCGGCCACCGCGAGCTGCCGATCCGCGCCGACTACGTCGGCAAGAACATCCCCACCGCGCGCGACGAGTCCGTGGCCGTGCGCCTCAACGAGTACGACGGTCTGGACGCCGTGATCCTGACCGGAGGACGAGAGCGATGAAGCACCTGCTCACCACCAAGGAACTCACCCGCGAGGAAGCCGAGCTCATCCTCGACGTCACCGAGCAGATGGCCGAGGCCGTCACCGGCCGCGAGGTCCCGAAGCTCCCGGCGCTGCGCGGGCGCACCGTCGTGAACCTCTTCTACGAGGACTCCACCCGCACCCGCACCTCCTTCGAGACCGCCGCCAAGCGGCTCTCGGCCGACGTCGTGAACTTCGCGGCCAAGACCTCGAGCGTCAACAAGGGCGAGAGCCTGCGCGACACGGCGCTCACGCTGCAGGCCATGGGCGCCGACGCGGTCGTCATCCGCCACCCGGCGGCCGGGGCCCCGCAGCGGCTCACCGAATGGCTCGACGGCGCGGTGCTCAACGCCGGGGACGGCACGCACGCCCACCCGACACAGGCCCTGCTCGACGCCTACACGATGCAGCGCCGCCTCGGCGGCGTCGAGGGCCGCACCGTGGCGATCGTGGGGGACATCCTCCACTCGCGCGTGGCCCGCTCGAACATCTGGCTGCTGACCAAGCTCGGTGCGAACGTGCGCCTCGTCGGCCCGCCCACCCTGCTGCCCAAGGACATCGACGACTGGCCGGTCGAGATCGGCTACGACCTCGACGACAGCCTCAAGGGCGTCGACGCGGTGATGATGCTCCGCGTCCAACGCGAGCGACAGAACGCCGCGTTCTTCCCCACCGCGAACGAGTACGCGCGCCTCTACGGACTCGACGAGCGCCGCCTCGCGCTCATGCCCGACCACGCGATCGTCATGCACCCCGGCCCGATGAACCGCGGCATGGAGATCGCCGCGTCCGTCGCCGACTCGCCCCGCGCCACCATCACCGAGCAGGTGACGAACGGCGTGTGGGTCCGCATGGCCGTCCTCTACCTCCTGCTGACGAACGGAGAGAGCAAGTGACCGATCTGCTCATCAAGAGCGCCGACATCATCGGCAGGGGACGACAGGACGTCCTCGTCCGCGACGGCCGGGTGGCCGAGATCGGTTCGCTGTCCGCAAAGGACGCCGAGGTCGTGGACGCGGACGGCCTGGTGCTCCTGCCCGGCCTCGTCGACCTCCACACCCACCTGCGCGAGCCCGGCCGCGAGGACGCCGAGACCGTCCTCTCCGGCACCCGCGCCGCGGCCAAGGGCGGCTACACCGCGGTGTGCGCCATGGCGAACTCCTACCCCGTGGCCGACACCGCCGGAGTCGTGGAGCAGGTCGCCGCGCTCGGCCGCGCCGCCGGGTACGCCGACGTGCAGCCCATCGGCGCCGTCTCGATCGGCCTGGAAGGCAAGCGGCTCGCCGAGATCGGCGCGATGGCCCAGTCCGCCGCGCAGGTCCGCATGTTCTCCGACGACGGCCACTGCGTGCACGACCCGGTGCTCATGCGCCGCGCGCTCGAGTACGTGAAGACCTTCGACGGGCTCGTCGCCCAGCACGCCGAGGAGCCGCGGCTCACCGAAGGCGCCCAGATGAACGAGGGCGCCGTCTCGGCCGAGCTCGGCCTGCCCGGCTGGCCCGCGGTCGCCGAGGAGGCGATCATCGCCCGCGACGTGCTCCTCGCCGAGTACACCGGCGCGCGCGTCCACTTCTGCCACGTCTCCACCGCCCGCTCGGTGGCGATCATCCGCGAGGCCAAGGCCCGCGGCGCGAACGTGACCGCCGAGGTCTGCCCGCATCACCTCCTCCTCACCGACGAGGCCGCGCGCTCCTACGACCCGGTCTACAAGGTCAACCCGCCGCTGCGCCGCGAAGCCGACATCGCGATCCTGCGCGCGGCGCTCGCCGAGGGCGTCATCGACGCCGTCGCGACCGACCACGCCCCGCACGCCCCGCAGGACAAGGAATGCGAATGGGCCGCGGCCCGCCCCGGGATGCTCGGGCTCGAGACCGCGCTCTCGATCAGCGTCCTCGCCCTCGGCGGACCCTCCGCCGTGGACTGGGACGTGCTCGCCGAGCGCACCTCCCGCACCCCCGCGCGCATCGCGGGCCTCGAAGCGCACGGCCGCGACCCGCAGCCGGGCGCCGAAGCGAACTTCACCCTCGTCGACCCCTCCGCGACCTGGACCGTGGTGCCCGAGGGCCTCGCGTCCCTGTCCCGCAACACCCCCTACGCCGGGATGGAACTCCCGGTGACCGTCCAGGCGACGTTCCTCCGCGGACGCGCCACCGTGCTGAACGGGAAAATCGAAGAGGAGATGTCCGAATGAGCAGCAGAGCACCAGCGATCCTCGTCCTCGAGGACGGCCGCGTCTTCCGCGGCGAGGCCTACGGCTCGGTCGGCGAGACCTTCGGCGAAGCGGTCTTCAACACCGGCATGACCGGCTACCAGGAGACCCTCACCGACCCGTCCTACTACGGGCAGGTCGTCGCCCAGACCGCCCCGCAGATCGGCAACACCGGCTGGAACGACGAGGACGACGAGTCCCGCCGCATCTGGGTCGCCGGATACGTCGTGCGCGACGCCTCCCGCATCGCCTCGAACTGGCGCGCCGAGCGCGGCCTCGAGGACGAGCTCGCCTCCCAGGGCGTCGTGGGCATCTGCGGCGTCGACACCCGCGCGCTCACCCGCCACCTGCGCGAGGCCGGGGCCATGCGCGTCGGCATCTCCTCCCGCGACACCGACGTGGCCGCGCTCCTCCAGAAGGTGCGCGCCACCCCGCACATGGCCGGCGCCAACCACGTCGGCGCCGTCACCGCCTCCGAGCCCTACACCTACCAGGCCAAGGAACCCCGGTACACGGTCGCCGCCCTCGACCTGGGCATCAAGCGGAACACGCCCCGCCGCCTCGCCGAGCGCGGCATCACGACCACCGTTTACCCGGCCTACGCCGAGGTCGACCAGCTCCTGTCGGGCCGCCCCGACGCCGTGTTCCTCTCCAACGGCCCCGGCGACCCCGCCACCGCCGACCACCAGGTCGCCCTCACCCGAGAACTGCTGCGCCGCAAGGTCCCCGTCTTCGGCATCTGCTTCGGCAACCAGATCCTCGGCCGCGCCCTGGGCCTGGAGACCTACAAGCTCAAGTTCGGCCACCGCGGCATCAACCAGCCGGTACTCGACCGCCACACCCACAAGATCGAGATCACCGCCCACAACCACGGCTTCGCGCTCCGGGCCCCTGAGAGCGGCGAGTTCTTCGAGACCGACTTCGGCCGCGTCCAAGTCAGCCACATCTGCCTCAACGACGACGTCGTCGAAGGCCTCACCTGCCTCGACGTGCCCGCCTACTCCGTGCAGTACCACCCCGAGGCCGCCGGCGGGCCGCACGACGCCGACTACCTGTTCGACCGACTGATCGAACTCATTCAGCAGCAAGAAGGGGCGCCGACCCATGCCTAAGCGCGAAGACCTCAAGCACATCCTGGTCATCGGGTCCGGGCCCATCCAGATCGGCCAGGCCTGCGAATTCGACTACTCCGGCACGCAGGCCTGCCGCGTGCTCCGCGAGGAGGGCCTGCGCGTCACCCTCGTCAACTCCAACCCGGCCACGATCATGACCGACCCCGAGTTCGCCGACGCCACCTACGTCGAGCCGATCACCACCGAGGTCATCGAGCAGATCATCGCCAAGGAGAAGCCCGACGCGATCCTGGCGACCCTCGGCGGCCAGACCGCCCTCAACGCCGCCGTCGGCCTCCACGAGGCCGGCATCCTCACCAAGTACGGCGTCGAGCTCATCGGCGCCGACATGGACGCCATCCAGCGCGGCGAGGACCGCCAGCAGTTCAAGGAGGTCGTCCTCAAGGTCGGCGGCGAGGTCCCGCGCTCCGCGGTCTGCCACTCCATGGACGAGGTCCGGTCCACGGTCAAAGACCTCGGCCTGCCCGTGGTCATCCGCCCCTCCTTCACCATGGGCGGCTTGGGCTCCGGCATGGCCCACACCTGGGAGGACGTCGACCGCATCGCCGGGAACGGCCTCGCCGAGTCCCCCACCACCGAGGTCCTCATCGAGGAGTCCGTGCTCGGCTGGAAGGAGTACGAGCTCGAGCTCATGCGCGACCACAACGACAACGTCGTGGTCGTCTGCTCCATCGAGAACGTCGACCCCATGGGCGTCCACACCGGCGACTCCGTCACCGTCGCCCCCTCGATGACCCTCACCGACCG
Source organism: Glycomyces sp. YM15 (assembly GCF_016918015.1). GTDB lineage: Bacteria > Actinomycetota > Actinomycetes > Mycobacteriales > Micromonosporaceae > Glycomyces. The sequence continues at coordinate 54,403 of NZ_JAERMK010000008.1, read as the reverse complement.
CGAATACCAGCACATGCGCGACGTCGGCATCGCCATCCTCCGCGAAGTCGGCGTCGACACCGGCGGCTGCAACATCCAGTTCGCGATCGACCCGGCCACCGGCCGCATGATCGTCATCGAGATGAACCCGCGCGTCTCCCGCTCCTCCGCGCTCGCGTCGAAGGCCACCGGCTTCCCGATCGCGAAGATCGCCGCGAAGCTCGCCATCGGCTACACGCTCGACGAGATCCCGAACGACATCACCAAGGCCACCCCGGCCGCGTTCGAGCCCACCCTCGACTACGTCGTCGTCAAGGTCCCGCGCTTCACCTTCGAGAAGTTCCCCGGCGCGGACCCGACCCTGACCACCACCATGAAGTCCGTGGGCGAGGCCATGAGCCTCGGCCGGACCTTCCAGCAGGCCCTCCAGAAGGCCCTGCGCTCCACCGAGACCAAGCAGGCCGGGTTCTGGACCCGCCCCGACCCCGAGGGCGCCACCCTCGAGAACACCATGGAGGCGCTGAAGACCGCGCACGACGGCACCCTCTACACCGCCGAACGCGCGCTGCGCCTGGGCGCGACGATCGCGGAGGTCCACGAGGCCTGCAAGATCGACCCGTGGTTCCTCGACCAGGTCGCCCAGCTCATCGACCTGCGCGGCGAGATCGAGAACGCCGCCGTCGTCGACGAGGCCCTGCTCCGCCGCGCCAAGCGCGCCGGATGCTCCGACGCCCAGGTCGCGGCCCTGCGCCCCGAGCTCGCCGGCGAGGCCGGCGTGCGCCGCCTGCGCCACCGGCTCGGCCTGCGCCCCGTCTACAAGACCGTCGACACCTGCGCCGCCGAGTTCGAGGCCCACACGCCCTACCACTACTCGACCTACGAGGACGAGACCGAGGTCGCGCCCTCCAACCGGCCCAAGGTCATGATCCTCGGCTCCGGCCCCAACCGCATCGGCCAGGGCATCGAGTTCGACTACTCGTGCGTCCACGCCGTGCAGGCCCTGCGCGAGGTCGGCTACGAGACCATCATGGTCAACTGCAACCCCGAGACGGTCTCCACCGACTACGACACCGCCGACCGGCTCTACTTCGAGCCGCTCACCTTCGAGGACGTCACCGAGGTCTACCAGGCCGAGAACGAGTCCGGCCGCGCCGCGGGCGGACCGGGCGTCGTCGGCGTCGTCGTCCAGCTCGGCGGCCAGACCCCGCTCGGCCTGGCCGAACGCCTCCAGGACGCCGGACTCCCCATCGTCGGCACCAGCCCGAAGGCCATCCACAGCGCCGAGGACCGCGGCGTCTTCGGCCGCCTCCTCGACGAACTCGGCCTCGTGGCCCCCGCCGGCGGCACCGCCACCTCCTACGAGGAGGCCCGCGAGGTCGCCGCCCAGATCGGCTACCCCGTGCTCGTGCGCCCGTCGTACGTCCTCGGCGGGCGCGGCATGGAGATCGTCTACGACGAGGACACCCTCGCCGGATACATCTCCCGCGCCACCGAGGCCAGCCCCGAGCACCCCATCCTCATCGACCGGTTCCTCGACGACGCCATCGAGATCGACGTCGACTGCCTCTGCGACGGGACCGACTTCTACCTCGGCGGCATCATGGAGCACATCGAGGAGGCCGGCGTCCACTCCGGCGACTCCTCCTGCGCGCTCCCGCCCATCACCCTGGGCGCCACCGTCATCGAGCAGATCCGCGACTACACCGCGAAGCTCGCCTTCGGCATCGGCGTGCGCGGCCTCATGAACGTCCAGTACGCCCTCAAGGACGAGCAGCTCTACGTCCTCGAAGCGAACCCGCGGGCCTCGCGCACCGTCCCGTTCGTCTCCAAGGCCACCGCCGTGCCGCTCGCCAAGGCCGCCGCCCGCATCGCCCTCGGCGCCCAGATCGCCGAGCTCCGCGGCGAAGGCCTGCTCCTGCCCGAAGGCGACGGCTCCGACGCCGGACCCGAGGTCCCGATCTCGGTCAAGGAAGTCCTCCTGCCCTTCAAGCGGTTCCGCACCGTCGAAGGCGCCGGACTCGACGCCGTGCTCGGCCCGGAGATGAAGTCCACCGGCGAGGTGATGGGCATCGACTCGTCCTTCGGCCTCGCCTTCGCCAAGGCCACGCTCGCCGTCTACGGCAAGCTGCCCACCTCCGGGAACGTCTTCGTGTCCGTCGCCGACCGCGACAAGCGCGCCATCGTCTTCCCGGTGCGCCGCCTCGTCGACCTCGGCTTCACCGTCTACGCCACCGAAGGCACCGGCCTGGTCCTCAAGCGCCACGGCATCGACTTCACGCCCGTCGCCCGCCACAGCTCCGGCGAAGCCGTGGACGCCGTCAGCCTCATCGCCTCCGGCGAGATCGACCTGGTCATCACCACGCCCTCGGCCTCCTCGGGCCCCCGTACCGACGGCTGGGAGATCCGCTCGGCCGCCGTCGTCGCCGACGTCAGCTGCGTCACGACCATCCAGGGCGCGGCCGCCGCCACGCAGGCCATCGAATCGGCCTCCCGCGGTGAGATCCGCGTCGCCTCGCTCCAGGAACTGCACCAGCGCCTGCGCGGCAGCGAAACGGCCGTCTGAATCCCATGGCGAAGCTTGCGAGCCGTGCCTGAAGTAGCGAACCGGGTGAGTGACCGCGATCCTGTCGCCGTGTCACTCACCCGGTGAATTGACGTATACAGGAATGAGCATGCTGTATCAGAATCTGGCCCGCCCGGTCCTGTTCCGGATCGGACGCGGCGACGCCGAACGAGCGCACGAGACCACCCTGCGCTGGCTCACCCGCCTGTCCACCCAACGTCAGGCCCGAAACGCGCTCATCAAGCTCAACCAGCTCAGTGCCCCCGTCACGGTCTGCGGCATCCCCTTCCCCAACCCCATCGGCCTCGCCGCCGGCATGGACAAGAACGGCGTCGCCACGGGCGCCTGGCCCGCCCTGGGCTTCGGCTTCGCCGAGATCGGCACCGTGACCGCCCAGCCCCAGCCCGGCAACCCGAAGCCGCGCATGTTCCGCATGAAGCGGTCGCAGGGCATCGTCAACCGCATGGGCTTCAACAACGACGGCGCGCAGGCGCTGGCCGCGCGGCTCACCGCGGCTCCGGCCGTGAACTGCCCGCTGGGGATCAGCATCGGCAAGTCGAAGGTGGTGCCGCTCGAGGCCGCGATCGAGGACTACCTGATCTCGATGCGGTTCCTGTACCCGTTCGCGGACTACATCGCCATCAACGTCTCCTCGCCCAACACGCCGGGCCTGCGGCAGCTGCAGGACGCCGGGGCATTGCGCGCCCTGCTCGGGGCGCTGCGCGCCGAAGGCGTGCGCCTGGCCGCCGGGCGCCAGCCGCGGCCGGTCCTGGTCAAGATCGCCCCCGACCTGACCGAGCCGGCCATGGCGCAGCTCCTGGAGGTCTGCCTCGAGAGCGGCGTCGCGGGCGTGATCGCCACGAACACGACCCTCGGCCGCGACGGCGTCGACCCGAGCGAGGACGCGATCGCCGCCGAGCCCGGCGGCATGTCGGGCAAGCCGCTGACCCAAGTCTCGCGCGAGATCGTGCGCTTCGTGCACCGCGAGACCAACGGGACGCTGCCGATCATCGGTTCCGGCGGGATCATGACCGCCGACGACGCGCAGGCGATGTTCGACGCCGGCGCCAGCCTCGTGCAGCTCTACTCGGGCCTCGTGTACAACGGACCCGGCCTGGTGCGCAGCAGTGTGCGCCGCTACCGATCCTCCGCCCGCAAGGGCGCCCGCACCCCTCAGTCCAACTGACGACAAGGAAACGCAATGCCTTCCAACAAGGATTTCGGCTCCCGGGCCCACCACCTCTCGCAGGTACGCGGGCCGCTGTGCGCCGGAATCGACCCGCACGGCGCGCTGCTCCAGCACTGGGGGCTCGACGACGACCTGGCCGGGGCCGAGCGCTTCGCCATGACGCTGGTCGAGGCCGCGGCCTCGACGTGCGCGTTCATCAAGCCGCAGTCGGCGTTCTACGAGCGGTTCGGATCGGGCGGCGTGGCACTCCTCGAACGGGTGATCGCGGAGTCCCGCAAGGCCGGGGCACTCGTCATCCTCGACGTCAAGCGCGGCGACATCGGCTCGACGATGGCGGCCTACGCCCAGGCCTACCTCGACCCGGCCTCGCCGCTCGCGGTCGACGCGATCACCGTGAGCCCGTTCCTCGGCACCGGCTCGCTGCAGCCCGCCTTCGACCTCGCCAACGCCCACGGCAAGGGCCTGTTCGTGCTGGCCCGCACCTCGAATCCCGAGGGCAAGCAGGTGCAGATGGCCAAGCGCCGCGACGGCAAGTCCGTGGCCCAGGGGATCATCGACGAGGTGAACGAGCACAACGGCGACGCCGAGCCGATGGGCTCCTTCGGCATCGTCATGGGTGCCACCATCGGGGCCTGCGCCTCCGAAGGAGAAGCGCGCCTGCGTGAGTCGACTTACGGAATCACGCACACCACCGTGCGCCAACGTGACACCGCTCACGACTTGTCCCAGTTCAACGGCCCCATCCTGGTCCCGGGCATGGGCGCGCAGGGCGGACGCCCGAGTGATCTTCCGCGCGTCCTCGGCGCGGCAACGAACTTCGCAATACCGTCCTATTCGCGACAAATCGCACAGCCGGGGCCAGCCGTGGCGAGCATTCGCACCGCCATCGAGGCGCTGCAGGAGGAATGCCGCGCCGCGATGGGGGAATAAACCCGCGATTTCGGGGCCCGAAATTTGCCCCACCCCCGGTCGCAGGCGTGTCGGACGCTGGGGTTACCGTTCCCGAGCTGGGTATGCTTCAGCGATACCCGCACGTCAAGGTCCACAGGGACGAAACCATCGACTGCAAGGAGACCCCGTGCCGCTCCCTAAACTGACTCCGGAACAGCGCGCCGCAGCCCTTGAGAAGGCCGCCGCGGCCCGCAAGGCCCGCGCCGAGCTCAAGGAGAAGCTGAAGTCGGGCGAGACCACCCTGGAAGCGGTCCTCAAGTCCGCTGCCACCGACGACATCTCGGGCAAGATGAAGGTCTCGGCCGTGCTCAAGGCCCTCCCCGGCATCGGCGACAAGCGCGCCACCCAGATCATGGAGAAGCTCAAGATCGCCGACTCCCGTCGGCTGCGCGGCCTCGGCGAGCACCAGCGCGCCGCGCTTCTGGATGAATTCAAGGGCGACCAGGCCTAAGTTCGGGTAGTTGTAGTCGCGTGAGCATCGATCGTCACCACGCAGCCCTGGCCCAGCGCCTCACGGTGCTGTCCGGCCCGTCCGGAGTCGGCAAGGGCAGCGTCAAGGCCCTCATCCAGGAGTACTACCCGTGGGTCTGGCTCTCCGTGAGCGCCACGACCCGCAAGCCGCGTCCTGGTGAGGTCGACGGCGCCGACTACCACTTCGTGTCGACCGAGCAGTTCGAGTCGATGATCGCCGCGGGGGAGTTCCTTGAGTGGGCCTCCTACGCGGGGAACCTCTACGGAACCCCCCGCGGCCCGGTCGAGGAGCGCCTGCGCGCCGGACTCCCGGCGCTGCTGGAGATCGAACTGCAGGGCGCCCGCCAGGTCCGCCGGGCCATGCAGGACGCCCAACTGGTGTTCCTGGCGCCGCCGTCGTGGGACGAACTCGTCCGCCGCCTCACCGGGCGGGGGACCGAAGACGAGGCCACGATCGCGCGCCGTCTGGACGCCGCCCGCCAGGAGCTCGCCGCGGAGGCCGAGTTCGATCACACAGTCACCAATGTGTCGATCGAGCAGGCGGCCGCCGAGCTGGTAGAGTTGCTCAGTTCTCCGGCTTTGGCAGCGAAGGCTGCGAGCCGCGCCTAAACGCGGCGGCGAGCCAGGAAAGCGTCGGGTTCCGGCATCCCGGAACCGGCAGCAACAACAAGTCGCACACGAAGGATTACACGTGTCAGGGACTGTCGCCGACCCGGTCGGCATCACCAACCCGCCGATCGACGACCTGCTCAAGAAGAGCCAGTCGAAGTACCAGCTGGTCATCTACTCGGCCAAGCGCGCGCGCCAGATCAACGCGTACTACTCGCAGCTGGGCGAAGGCCTGCTCGAGTACGTCGGCCCGCTCGTCGAGACCACGCCCGAGGAGAAGCCGCTGTCGATCGCCATGCGCGAGCTCGACAAGGGTCTCCTCGAGACGAAGGCGTTCGACGACCCCGACGCGTAAGCGTCCGGGGGTGCTGAGGCGTAAGCTTCGCGCGTGAACATCGTCCTGGGCGTGTCGGGCGGCATCGCCGCCTACAAGGCCTGCATCCTGCTCCGCCTCCTGAAAGAATCCGGTCACGACGTGACCGTGATCCCCACCGAGGCGGCGCTCAAGTTCGTCGGTGAAGCCACCTGGGAGGCCCTGTCGGGCCACCGGGTGGCTTCCGGCGTCTTCTCCGACGTCTCCGAGGTCAAGCACGTGCGGCTCGGCCGCCAGGCGGATCTCGTCGTGGTCGCCCCCGCCACCGCCGACCTGCTCGCGCGGGCCGCGCACGGACGCGCCGACGACCTCCTCACCAGCACCCTGCTGACCGCGACCTGTCCCGTCGTGTTCGCCCCCGCGATGCACACCGAGATGTGGGAGCACGCGGCCACGCGCGCGAACGTGGCCACGCTGCGCGAGCGCGGGGCGCACGTCGTCGAGCCCGACTCGGGCCGCCTCACCGGCGCCGACACCGGACCCGGCCGCCTCCCCGAGCCCGAATCGCTCTTCGCGCTCATCAAGGGCTTTCTGACTTCGCCCGCCCGGGACCTGGTGGGCCGCAAGGTCCTCGTCACCGCCGGCGGGACCCGCGAGCCGATCGACCCGGTGCGCTTCATCGGGAACCACTCCTCGGGCAGACAGGGCATCGCGATCGCCGCGGCGGCCGCCGCTCGCGGAGCGGACGTGCACCTCATCGCCGCCCACATCGACGTCGCCCCGCCCGCCGGGATCAGCGTCGAACGCGTCTCCACGACCGGCGAGCTGTACGAGGCGACGGTGAAAGCCGCCGCCGAAGCCGACGCCGCGGTGCTCGCCGCAGCGCCCGCCGACTTCACGCCCATAGAACGATCGGAACGCAAGCTCAAACGCAAGGGCGACATGGCACTCGCGCTGACCTCCACCGCGGACATCGCAGCCGCAGTGGGCCGCGAGAAGCGCCCTGACCAGGTGCTCGTCGTGTTCGCCGCCGAGACGAACGACGGTCCCGAGCACGCCATGCGCAAACGCGAGGCCAAAGGGGCCGACCTGGTGGTCCTCAACGACGTTTCCGGCGGCGCCGTGTTCGGCTCGACGGAGAACTCGGTCACCGTGTTCGACGAACGTGGCGAAGTCGACGTCCGCGAGCACGTCTCGAAGGAGGTCGCGGCCGACGCCATCTGGGACGCGGTATCGGCACGACTCCCGCTGAGTGGACGCGATTGACACCGCGTCACCGCCGCGTGCCGACTTGGTGGGAAGATCTTCACCGCATAGACTTGTGAGCTGCGAAGTCAGTCGAAGAGCGCCGTACCGCGGCGTGGAAGTGTTGAGGAGTGCCGTGGCACGTCGCCTGTTCACCTCCGAGTCGGTCACTGAGGGCCACCCGGACAAGATCGCCGACCAGATCTCCGATGGGATCCTGGACGCCCTGCTGGGCGAGGACCCGTCGAGTCGGGTCGCGGTCGAAACCCTCATCACCACCGGTCAGGTGCACGTGGCGGGCGAGGTGACGACCCACGCCTACGCGGACATCCCCCGGATCGTGCGCGACACGATCCTGCGGATCGGATACGACTCGTCCAAGAAAGGCTTCGACGGCGCCTCGTGCGGCGTGAACGTCTCGATCGGCGGCCAGAGCCCCGATATCGCCCAGGGCGTCGACAAGGCCTGGGAGTCCCGTGTGGACGCCGGCGACATCGACGAGATGGACCTCCAGGGCGCGGGCGACCAGGGTCTGATGTTCGGCTTCGCGTGCCGCGAGACGCCCGAACTCATGCCGCTGCCGATCGCCTTGGCGCACCGGCTCTCCCAGCGGCTGACCGAGGTCCGCAAGGACGGCACCGTGCCGTACCTGCGCCCGGACGGCAAGACCCAGGTCACCATCGAGTACGAGGGCAACCAGCCCGTGCGCCTCGACACCGTGGTCGTCTCGAGCCAGCACGCGCCCGACATCTCGCTCGACTCGCTCCTGTCGCCCGATGTGGCCGAACACGTGATCGCGCCGGTCGTCTCGGGTCTCGACCTGGACACCGCCGACTACAAGCTCCTGGTCAACCCGACCGGCCGTTTCGAGATCGGCGGGCCGATGGGCGACGCCGGCCTCACCGGCCGCAAGATCATCGTCGACACCTACGGCGGGTACGCCCGCCACGGCGGGGGCGCGTTCTCGGGCAAGGACCCGTCGAAGGTCGACCGCTCGGCGGCGTACGCCGCGCGCTGGGTAGCGAAGAACGTAGTGGCAGCCGGGCTCGCCGAGCGCTGCGAGGTCCAGGTCGCGTACGCGATCGGCAAGGCCAAGCCCGTCTCCGTCGCGGTCGACGCGCAGGGCACCGAGACCGTGGACCCGGCTCGCATCGAGCGCGCGGTGCTCGAGGTCTTCGACCTCCGCCCGGCCGCGATCATCCGCGACCTCAACCTGATCCGCCCGGTCTACTCCAAGACCGCCGCCTACGGCCACTTCGGCCGCGAACTCCCCGAGTTCACCTGGGAGGCCACCGACCGCGCGGCCGCCCTCAAAGAGGCCGTGAACTAGGCACGAACTGAAGTCACCGGGCGGCTCCTCCTGTCGGAGCCGCCCGGTACTTTTATCGGATGGACGAGTCCCCGGCACGATACGCAGCGGTCTGCGTAGACCACCCGTTGCCGCAGCTCAACCAGCTTTTCGACTACCGTGTCCCGGTCGAGCTCGTCGACGAGGTGCGTCCAGGCTGCCGCGTCGCGGTCCGCTTCAACGGCCGCAAGCTCAAGGCCACCGTGATGGAGCTGCGCGACCGCACGGACTTCCCCGGCAAGATCCTCCCGGTGCTCGAAACGGTCCCGCCCGGGCCGGTGCTCACCGCTGAAGTGGCCGCGGTGGCCAGGCGCGTCGCCGACCGCTACGCGGGGAACCTCGCCGACGTGCTGCGCCTCGCGCTTCCCGAACGCAAGCTGCGGGTCGAGAAGGAGGACCCAGCCGAACCGCTGCCGGTGGACGCCCCGAGCAACGCTCACTGGAATAGATATATCGCTGGCGAGGCATTCCTTCGCGCGGTGGGCGCGGGCAAGCAACCCCGGATCGTCTGGAGCGCCGTCCCCGGCGAGGACTGGGCCGCCCGATTCGCCGAGGCCGCGGCGACGGCCGCCGCCGCCGGGCGCGGAGCGCTGCTCGTCGTCCCCGACCAGTACGACCTGGAACGACTCGACGCAGCACTGACCGATGTGCTCGGTCCAGACCGGCACGTCACCATCTCGAACGCGATGGGCCCGACACCCCGCTACCGGTCGTTCCTCAAGGCCCTGCGCGGGGAGGTCCGAGTCGTCGCAGGCACCCAGGTCGCCATGCTCGCCCCCGTCGAACGGCTTGGGCTCGTTGCGGTCTGGGACGACGGCGACAAGAACCTGATCAGCCTCCACGCCCCTCACCCGCACGCCCGCGACGTGCTGCTGACCCGCGCCGAGCTCGCCGGCGCCGCCTGCGTGGTGGGCGGCTTCTCGCGCACGCCGCAGGCGCAGCTCCTGGTGGAGACCGGCTGGGCCGTCTCCGCGGTCGGCGAACGCGACGCGCTCCGCGCGGCCGCACCCCGGGTCGTGCCGATCGGCGATGACGCCGACCTCGCGGCCGACCCGTCGAGCTCGACCGCGCGATTGCCAACGGTCGCTTGGGAAGCCGCACGCAAAGCACTGAACGACGACCTGCCGGTGCTCCTGCAGGTGCCGCGCCGCGGCTACGTCCCGGCGGTGTCCTGCCAGCGCTGCCGCACCCGCGCGCTCTGCCCTGAATGCACGGGGCCGCTGCGGCTCACCGGCCCGCGCCGGCCCCCCGTGTGCACGTGGTGCGGCCGGGTCGACGAGCACTACCGCTGCAAGGAATGCGGATCGACGCGGATCAGGGCGAACGTGATCGGCGCGGCCCGCACCGCGGAGGAACTCGCGAGCGCCTTCCCAGGCGTCGAAGTGGTCGAATCGAACGCCTCGGAACGGCTCGACGCGATCCCGGAGGGCCGCCGGATCGTCGTGTCCACCCCAGGGGTCGAACCGGCTGCGCCGCAAGGCTACGGCGCGGTCCTGCTGCTCGACACCTGGGCGCAGCTGACCCGGGCCGAACTGACCGCTTCCGAAGAGGCGCTTCGGATCTGGATGAACGCGGTGGCGCTGTGCGCCCCCCGCGGCACCGCCGTGGTCACGGCCGACGGCGGACTGCCGGTGGTGCAGGCCCTGATCCGTTGGGACTCGGCATGGTTCGCGCGTCTCGAACTCGACGAGCGCGCCGAGCTGGGATTCCCGCCGGTGATGAAGTTCGCCGCGCTGACCGGCCCGAACGGCGAGGCCGAGAAGATCGCCGCGAACCTGCCTTCCGGCCTGGGCGCCGAGGTCATCGGGCCGATCCCGGTCGACGAGCACACCGAGCGGCTGCTGCTGCGGGTCCGCCGCCGCGACGGCGCCGCCCTCGCGAGCGTCCTCGCGAAAGCCGCCGCCGAAAGGGCGAGCGCGAAGGCCGAACAGGTCAAGATCCAGATCGACCCCCGCGAGATCGCCTGAGGCCGAGCGGGCTCGGGATCGGGCAGAAGTCGGACGAGGCGCCGACGCCGGCGACCAGGAGGAGGCGGAGCGCGATCCAGGCGACCGCGATCCAGCCGAGGACGATGCCCGCCGTCGCCATGCCCGCACCGGCCTGGCCGGCCAGAGGCGGGGCGGGGTTCGTCCTGGTGCATAGAGGGTCCTTCACATCAGGGAGCCCGATTGTCGCAGCTGCGGCCCGGGAGGGGTCCCCGCGCGGCACAATGGGGCCATGCCGGTCCTCGTGGGCACCTCCGGTTGGCAGTACCGCGACTGGCGGGGCGTGCTCTACCCGGAGGGCGTGCCGCAGCGGCGCTGGCTGGAGCACTATGCCGAGCGCTTTCCCGCCGTCGAGAACGACGGCGCGTTCTACCGGCTGCCCGAACGCGGCACGTTCGAACGGTGGCGCTCCGAGACACCGAAGCGCTTCGTCATGGCGCTCAAGGTGAGCCGATTCCTCACCCATTTGAAGCGGCTGCGCGACCCGGCCGAGCCCGTCAAGCGGCTGACCGATGCCGCGGCCGGGCTCGGAGACCGGCTCGGCCCGTTCCTGCTGCAGCTGCCGCCGACCCTCAAGGCCGACCCCGACCGGCTGGCCGACTGCCTCGACCGCTTCCCGGAAGGCGCGCGCGTCGCCGTCGAACCCCGCCACGAGTCCTGGTGGAACGACGAGGTGCGGTCGGTCCTCTCCGAACGGGACGCGGCCCTGTGCTGGGCCGACCGGGGCGGTCGCCCCGTGACCCCGTTGTGGCGCACCGCTTCGTGGGGATACCTGCGCCTGCACGAGGGCCGGGCGAAGCCCGCCCCGAGCTACGGCGACGCCGCGCTGCGATCGTGGTGCCGCCGCATCGACGAGACGTGGCCGAAGCGGGCCGAATGCCACGTGTACTTCAACAACGACCAGGGCGGGGCCGCCGTGCGGAACGCGTTCCGTTTCGCGGAGCTGATGCGCGACCTCGGGGGCCGCAGCGTTCCCGGCGCGCGGCCGTGACTACTCGGCCTCGCCGCGGCCGAACTTGGCGCACGAGACCGAGGACGATCAGCACGAACGGGATCGCGATGGGCAGGACCGTGGTGAACCCCAGGAGCACGATGAGCGCTTCGACGCCGATGAACGAGGCGACGCCCATGTATCCGACGACGGTGAACGCCTGCATTCGGTACACGAGTGCCGCGACGGCGTCGCGGAGTCGTCCGGGGCGGGATTCGGTCACCGCTCATGTATACCGGCGAAAGGGATTATTCTGCGATCTCCCAGATGTGGCCGGCCGGGTCGGCGAACGCGGCGGTGCGGACGCCCCACGGCCGGTCGAGCGGGCCGTTGACGAGTGCCACGCCGCGGGCGGCGAGGCTCGCGCACAGCGTGTCGACGTCGTCCACGGTGATGGTGAACTGCTGGCGGGCGCCGGTTTCGGGTCCGGCGACTGTGGCGGGCCCGATGAGGCCGGGGGCGGCCTCGGCGGCGAGGACGTTGATGAGGGCGTTCCCGAAGTCGAACACGACCGAGGCCTCGTCCTCGAAGCGGACCGGAAGGCCGAAGACCTCGGTGTAGAAGGCCTTCATCGCGTCGAGGTCCTCAGCGAAGACGGTGATCGCGCTGATGCCTCGCGGCCAGGGGCCGACCTCGGTGGTTGTGGACATCGCCGTTCCTCTCGCGTTCCGGTCGAGGCGGGTGCGCCCGTCCGCAACGGTTGGGACGAGGCGGCCGGCGCGGATTCATCGGTGCGGGCGCGTCTTGCCGAGGATGCTCAACCCGGATCCGGCGCGGTTCGCGGAGCAGGGCGTCTTCAGCAGATCGGGCCGTCCGACCCGGCGGTCGCCCGTGCGAGGTCGCGGACGAGCTCCAAGTCGACCTTCGCGGGGTCGCTGAACCGCAGGCACCCCTTGCCCATGTCGTGGCCCGCGAGGCGCTCGGCGAACGCGTCGCGGACGTCCGTGCGGAGCAGGTAGAAGGCGATGTGGCGCTTCTGGGACGCGAAGGCGATCTCGATCCCCGCGACCCCGCCGTCCCGCGTCAAGCCGGGCATCCCGTACGCCATGAGCTCGGTGAACCCCGGCATCGCCTCCAGGCAGGCCTCCCGGATCGCGGTCATCACCGCCCGACGGTCCTCCGGGAGCGCCGCCAGGTATTCGTCCACGGTCGCCGCGTCACTCCGCACCATCCCCGAAACCTAGCGCCGGATCGCCCCGAAGCGATGAGTTTCGGCTCGCCGCCTCGTCTCAACTGGTGCAATCGGCTTATCGGCTCCGCTCGGAAGGACGAACCGCGATGCAGAAGATCGTCACCAACATCTGGTACGAGGACAACAGCGCAGAAGAGGCCGTCGAGTGGTACCTGACCCTCTTCGACGACGCCAAGGTCACCAGCGTCATCCCGTACGTCGAGGACGCCCACGGCAAGGTCGGCGAGGCCATGGTCGTGAACTTCGACCTCGCCGGGCAGTCGTTCACCGCGATCAACGGCGACGACTCCGCCAAGCACGACCACGCCATGTCGCTGCTCATCAACTGCGACTCCCAGGATGAGGTCGACCGCCTCTGGGACGCGTTTCTCGCCAACGGCGGCAGCGAGATCCAGTGCGGCTGGATCGCCGACAAGTGGGGCGTCAACTGGCAGGTCTGGCCCACCGAGGCCGACCGGTACGTGGGCGGCCCCGACAAGGAGTCGGCGGTGCGCGCGGTCAAGGCGATGTACGAGATGAAGAAGATCGACCTCCAGGGTCTCAAAGACGCCTACGAAGGCGAATAGCGTTCAGGCCCGGGCACGCCCGGTCCCCCGCGCGGGGGACCGGGGCCCCGCCGGAGAGGGAGGACGGCGGGCCCGCGGCCTGCGAGGCTGGACCCATGACCCGCCGCTGGCACAATGGCCCCATGCGCCTCCTCGCCCCGCTCTGGTCCCGTGCCACCTACCGCGGCTGGGTCTGGATCATCCTCGGCGGCGCGCTCATGATGCCGTTCATGATGGTCGGCGCCATCGGCCACAACTTCCTCAACCCCGACAGCGGCTTCAACGGCATCCTCGAACCCGCCGTGTTCGCCGCCGTCCTCCCGCTGGTCGCCGCCGCCTCGCTGCTCCTGCCGGACCGCGAGGTCGAGCGAACGGCCGCCCGCCGGCTGCTCGGCGCCGAGTTCGCCTCGCCCGTCGACGACGACTCCTGGAACTCCCGTTGGCGCACCGGCTGCTGGTTCACCCTCCACGCCGCGATCGGCGGCGTCGTCAGCGGCATCACCCTCGCCCTCGTTCCGTACGTCGGCTACCTGCTCTACTACGGCGCCCGCTTCACGTTCACCGGCCTCGACATCGTGCCCGGCCGCTTCGCCGGGCCGATCGCCGAATGGGGCCTGCTCACCGGACCGCTGTTCCTCGCGGCCCTCATCGCGCTCGTCGCGGCCGTCACCACCGCCATGCGGACCCTGGCGCCGCGGCTTCTCGGCCAGAGCGCGAGCGACCGGCTGGCCGCCTCCCGCGCCGAGGCCGCCCGGCTGGCGGCCCGCAACCGCATCGCCCGCGAACTCCACGACTCGGTCGGCCACGCCCTGTCGGTGGTCGTCGTCCAGTCCGAGGCCGCCTCGCGGCTCATCTCCCGCGATCCCGCGTTCGCCGCCGAGGCCATGAACGCCGTCGGCGAGACCGCCCGTGGCGCGCTCGCCGAGCTCGACGCCGTGATCGGGGCCCTGCGCGAGGATCGCGACGACTCGCGCGCACCGCAGCGCGACCTCGCCGACCTCGCGTCGCTCGCCGCCGAGTCCGGCGTCACGGTCGACCTGCAGGTCACCGGCGAACCTGAAGCCCTGGGCCGCATGGCCTCCCGCGAGACCTACCGGATCGTCCAGGAAGCGCTGACGAACGTGCTGCGGCACGCCGACGAGCCGCGCGCCCGAGTCGCCGTGGCCGTCGGCGCCGCCGAAGCCGCGGTGACCGTGGCCAGCCCGGCCGCGCGCCGCCCGCGCGGACGCCCCGGCGGCCGCGGCCTCATCGGGATGGCCGAACGCGCCGCCGTCCTCGGCGGCACGGCCGCAGCCGACTGGGACGCGGGCGAATGGACCGTCCGCGCCTCCATACCGATCGATACGAAGGGCCGGGAATGACCGCACCGCTGCGCATCGCGCTGATCGACGACGAGGCCCTGATTCGCACCGGGTTCGCCGCGATCATCGGCGCCGAACCGGACCTCGAGGTCGTCGCCCAAGGCGGCGACGGGATCGACGCGCTCACCATCGCGCGCTCCGGCAAGGCCGACGTGCTCCTCATGGACGTGCGAATGCCCACAGTGGATGGCATTCAGGCGACCGAGCGGATCGTCGCCGAACTCGAGACGCCCCCGAAGATCCTCGTCGTCACCACCTTCGACAACGACGACTACGTGTGGCAGGCGCTCCGGGCCGGCGCCGACGGGTTCCTGCTCAAACGCACCCGCGTCGAGGACCTGCTCGCGGCCGTCCGGCTCGTCGCCCGCACCGACGCGCTCCTGTTCCCCGAAGCGGTCCGCCGCCTCGCCGCCGCGGCCCCGACCCGCAAGGCCCCCAAAGGCATCGGGAACCTGAGCGACCGCGAGCGGGAAGTCCTCGTACTCGCCGCGAAGGGCCTCTCGAACCAGGAGATCGCGGCCGAGCTCTACCTGGGCCGCGAGACCGTCAAGACCCACCTCAGCGGCGTCTACACCAAGCTCGGCGTCCGCGACCGCACGCAGGCCGTGATCGCCGCCTACGAAGGCGGACTCGTCTGACGGACGCCGCCCACGCGGTGAACGCCGCGCCCTCCGTCGAACGCGACGACCCCACCCGGACCCGCGGTCGCAGCGCCTTCGCCCGAATCGCCGCGGCCGGACGCGGCCTCGCGCCCCGGGCCCTCCGCGGCCTCGCGTCCCTCCCCATCGACGACCGCGACGAATCCTCACCGCATATGCCGTAGCTCTCAACGGCCAGCAAAACCTAAGCGCCGCAGCACCTTTCAACGCCTCAGGACCCTCCGGTCAGGTCGGTGCGGGCCCTCGCTCGCCTTCTCGGGTTGACAGCTGTCGGCGCGAACGTGCTATGGTTCATTAGTCAAGTAATGAACCTCTGAACCAACGAACCATTCGCACTACACCGAAGGAGGCGAGATGTTCGATGACGGCACACCGATCTATCGGCAGATCGCCGATCAGATCAAGGCCGAGATCATGAACGGCTCGCTCGAACCGGGAGGCAAGGTCATGTCGACCAACCAGTACGCCGCCTTCTACCAGATCAATCCGGCCACCGCGCAGAAGGCGTTCAGGGAGCTGGTCGACGAAGGCGTCCTCTACAAGCAGCGCGGCGTCGGCATGTTCGTCGCCGACGACGCCCGCGAACGGCTCGCCGCCGACTTCCGCGAGCGGTTCTTCGAACGCGTCCTCGCCCCCCTCGTCCAAGAGGCCCGCCAAGCGGGCATCTCCCTCACCGACATCATCGACTACCTTGAAGCCCAGGAAGGCGCCCGCAAATGAGCTTCTCCGCCACCCTCCGCGACGTCACGCTCAAGTACCGCGACAGCGACGCCCTCGCCGACGTGAACCTCGAACTCGAAGCCGGCAAGATCTACGGCCTGCTCGGCCGCAACGGCGCCGGCAAGACCAGCCTCCTGAGCCTCCTCGCCGCCTTCCGCAAGCCCACCAGCGGCGAGATCCTCGTCGGCGGCGAGCCGGTGTGGGAGAACGTCGGGATCGTCTCGCGCGTCGCCCTCATCCGCGAAGGCGGCGACTTCGACGACTCCGACTCCGTCAAGGCCGCCATCGAGACCGGCCAGATCCGGCCCGGCTTCGACACCGCCTACGCGCTCAAGCTCGCCGAGCGCTTCGAACTGCCGCTCAAGAAGAAGGTCCGCGAGCTCTCCCGAGGCAAGCGCTCGGTCCTCGCCGCGGTCTGCGGCCTCGCCGCCCGCGCCGAACTCACCATGTTCGACGAGGTCCACCTCGGCATGGACGCCCCCACCCGGGACGCGTTCTACAAGGAACTCCTCGCCGAGTACATGGACCGGCCCCACACCGTCATCCTCTCCACCCACCTCATCGACGAGGTCGCCAACTACCTCGAAGAGGTCATCATCGTCGACAGAGGACGCATCCTCCGCCACGAGGAGGTCGAGGTCTTCCAAGGCATGGGCGCCACCCTCACCGGTGCGGCCGCCGCCGTCGACGAAGTCGCCGCCGGCCTCGAAATCCTCGCCGAGCAGCAGCTCGGCGGCACCAAGAGCATCACCGTCGCCGCCTTCGACCCCGGCACCCGCGAGCGCGCCGCCGCAGCCGGGCTCGAGATCGGACCGGTCGGCCTCCAAGACCTCTTCATCCACCTCACCGAACCGAGCCGGAACGGAGCCTGACGATGCCCGCCCTGCAGCACCTCACCCTTCCCAACCGCCGCTTCACACTCGGCCTCGGCATGGCAGCGGAAGGCCTGAACTACTTCAAGTACTGGATCCTCGCGGCCGTCGCCATCGCCTTCCTCGGACCGCTCGCGCTCTCGCGTTACAACGAGATCGACCTCTCGACCTGGTTCTACACCGCGAACGTCGCCAAGTGGTTCACCTCGTTCGTCGCCGGCGGCTTCCTCTACGTGCTGGTGCCCAACATGATCGCCGCGGGCATGACCCGCCGCGAGCTCAGCGTCGTCATGGGCGTCTTCGGATTCCTGTGGTCGGCCGCGCTCGGCGCGCTCGTCGTCGCCGGATTCCTCGTCGAGCGCGTCTACTACGACGCCATGGGCTGGTCCCAAGGCGTCCAGGGGGACGACGCGACCACCGTGATCGGCACTTGGGGCGAGACGGCCGCCTTCGCTGCGGTCCACCCGCTCATGTACCTCGCGTACTTCGCCGCCGGGGCCCTCGTCGGCGCCGCCGCCTACCGCTGGCAGAGCAGCGGCTGGCTGCTGGTCTTCCCGGTCCTCGTGGTCGTCTTCAGCCTCGACAACGCCGTCTACGACACCGAGCCCTTCGGCCCGGCCTGGGCGGGCGTCCTCGGCAGGTTCATGGACGACTGGGGACGCGGCCTCGTCCTGACGGGCGTCGCCGTCGTCGCGGCGGGCCTGGCGATCGCGGCCCGGCGCATCCTCATCGACATCCCGCTGCACAGCAAGAAGGCCTGACCATGAACTCTCGACTCACGAACCGCCGCTACCGCTTCGGCCGCCGCCTCTTCACGGGTGCCGTGACCTGGCTCCGCTGGTGGCTCATCGCCGGCATCGTCCTGGTCCCCGCCCTCTCCGCAGTGTTCGCCGAGGTATTCGAACTCGGACTGTGGTCCATCACGGCGGCCGTGCTCCAGTGGTTCGCCGCCGGGACCGCCGGACTGATGCTCTTCGCGAACCTGCCGGTGTGGATCTCGCGCGGCTGCACCCGCCGCGAGATCACCGTCGCCTACGCCGTCTTCGGAGCCCTGACCACGGTCGGCCTCTCCGCCTACCTCATGACCGGGTTCGCCGCCGAGCACGCCCTGCTCGCGCTCGCCGCCGAACCGCCGACCGGCCTCGGCGAAGCCCTCGGCTCGGGCGCCCGATACCTCGCGATCACGCCGATCTACTTCTTCGCGGGCACCCTCATCGCCGCGCTCGCCACCCGCTTCAGCGGCGACAACCGGTTCACCGCCGCCGTGCTCTTCGGCGCCGGCGCGCTCTACGCCGCCGTCCTCTACCTCGAGTTCAACGACGCGTGGTTCGAACCGGGCGGATCCACGGCCGTCTGGACCGCCGCCGCGCTCGCCCTGACCGCGGTCCTGATCGCCGCCACCGCCGCCGCACTGCGATCCGTCCCGATCCGAGCAAAGGCCTGACCATGAACGCCGTTCTCGCGCAACGCAAGTACCGTCTCGGCGCGCAGCTCGCGACCGACACCGCCAAGACCTTCGGCCTGTGGGCCGTCGCCGCCTACGCGCTCCTCCAAGCGGTCCAGGGAGTCCTGCGGATCACCGTCGGGTTCGAGGGCGACTTCAGCCACTACCTCTTCGGCATCCTGCCGCTGCTGCTGCTCGCCATCAGCTGGGTCACCCTTCTCAAGGCCTACCCGTCCGCCATCGGCGCCGGCCTGACCCGCCGCGAGTTCGGCTCCGCCTACGCCCTCTTCAGCGCCGTCCTGATCGCCGCGGGATTCGCCTTCTCGCAGTTGATCGTGATCGTCGCCGAACTGACGAACAGCGGCGCCTACGACGGGTTCTACGGAGCCGCCCCGATCGACGCCCTCACGCGGACCGCGGTCCACGTGACCTGCGGCGCGGCGGCCGGCGCGATCATCGTCCGCTTCGACCGCGACCTCGTGAAAGGGACGCTCGCCGGCGTCCTCATCACGGCGCTGCTGCTGCGGCAGATCCCGCTCCAGATCGCCGCATCCGCGGCTCCCGGCGGCGACGGGGACCTCGTCTTCTTCGCGTTCCCCGCTGACGGCGTGCCGTTCGCTCAGCTCGACGCCGTCCTCACCGTCGTCTTCGTCCTCATCGCCTGGCTCGCGCTCGCCCGGGCCCCGATGCCGCACAAAAAGGCCTGAACCATGGGACTCCTCAGCGTCGAAGTGCCCTTCCCCCTGGTCGTGCTGCTCCTGTGCATCACCGCCAGTCTCGTCGCCGGGCTCATGCTGACCACCGAACGGGCCGCCGCACTCGGCTCCCACCCCGGCCCCGCCGAGGGCGCCGTCCGGGCCCGGCGCTCCCGACCCGCACCACACCCGCCGCCGACCCCTCACGGAAAGCACCCGGCGGGTGGGACACTGGTGGACGGCCAGTACACGCATCGGAAGGTCAGCACATTGTCGATCCAGCCCATCCGCATCTTCGGCGACCCGGTCCTGCGCACCGCCGCCGAGGAAGTCGACACCTATGACAAGGAACTGCGGGGCCTCGTGAAGGACCTGCTCGACACCATGCGCGACGAAGGCGGCGCCGGGCTCGCCGCACCGCAGCTGGGCGTCAGCAAGCGCGTGTTCGCCTTCGACGTCGACGACGTCATCGGCCACATCGTCAACCCCGTGCTCGAGTTCCCCGACGAGGAGGAGCAGGACGGCCCCGAAGGCTGCCTCTCACTCCCCGGGCTCTACTTCGACACCATCCGCCGCCAGAACGTCGTCGCCAAGGGCTTCAACGAATACGGCGACCCCCTCCAGATCGTCGGCACCGGCCTCATGGCCCGCTGCCTCCAACACGAGACCGACCACCTCGACGGCATCATCTTCATCGACCGCCTCGACTCCGACCGCCGCAAGGCCGCGTTGGCCGAGATCCAGTCCCAGGACTGGTACAACGAAGACGTCAAAGTCAAAGTCACCCCGCACGACTCCAAGGGTGTGTTCTTCAAACGATGAGGATCGTCTTCGCCGGGACCCCGGAGGTCGCACTGCCGACCCTCGAGGCCCTCCACGCGTCCGGCCACGAAGTCGTGGCGGTGCTGACCCGCCCCGACGCGCGCACCGGGCGCGGCCGCAAGGTCTCCCGCTCGCCCGTCGCCGCCTGGGCCGACGAGCACGGCATCGAAGTGCTCACGCCCGCGAAACCGCGCGAGCCCGAGTTCCTCGGTAGATTGCGCGACCTCGACGCCGACATCGTGCCGGTCGTCGCCTACGGCGCGCTCGTACCGCCGACCGCCCTGGAGATCCCGCGCCTCGGTTGGATCAACCTGCACTTCTCGCTTCTGCCCGCGTGGCGCGGCGCCGCCCCCGTGCAGCACGCCGTGCTCAACGGCGACGAGATGACCGGCGCCTGCGTCTTCCAGCTCGAAGCCGGTCTCGACACGGGCCCCGTCTACGGCCGCCTCACCGAGCCGATCGAGGCCACCGACACCTCCGGCGACCTCCTCGGCCGCCTCGCCGTCGCCGGCGCCCGCCTCACCGTCGACGTCGTCAACGCCCTCGAAGCGGGGATCATCGTCGGCGAACCGCAACCCGAGGACGGCGTCTCCTACGCCCCCAAGATCACCGTCGAAGACGCCCGCGTCCGCTGGACCGACCCCGCCTTCGCCGTCGACCGCCGCGTCCGCGCCGTCACCCCCGCCCCCGGGGCCTGGACCGAGTTCGAAGGCCAGCGCCTGCGCCTCGGCCCCGTCCGCCCCGACCCGGAGGGACCGCGCCTCGCCCCCGGCGAGATCGCCCTCGCCAAGCAGTCCGTCCATGTCGGCACCGCCACCGACCCGGTCCTCCTCGACCAGGTCCAGCCCGCCGGGAAGAAACCCATGGACGCCGCCGCCTGGGGCCGCGGCCTCCAAACTGAGAGCCCGGTGTTCGTATGAGCGACAACAGCAACCGCCGACGCAGCCGTTCCGGCCCGCGCGACGGCGACGAGCGCGACCGCCCGAAGGTGAATCCGCGCCGCGTCGCCTTCGACGCGATCAACGCCGTCACCGCCGACAACGCCTACGCCAACCTCGTGCTGCCGCGGATGCTCGCCGAGACCGACAACACCGGCCGCGACGCCGCCCTCGCCACCGAGCTCACCTACGGCACGCTCCGCAGCCTCGGCACGCTCGAAGCGATCCTCGCCGCCGCCTCCGGTCGTGAGATCCGCCAGCTCCAGCAGGACCTCGTGGACGCCCTCTGCCTGGGCGCCTACCAGCTCCTGTACATGCGCATCCCCGCGCACGCGGCCGTCGCCACCACTGTCAGCCTGGTCAAGGCCGCGGTCTCGCCGCGCGTCTCCGGGCTCGCGAACGCGGTGCTGCGCAAGGTCGCCGCGAAAGACCTCGAGCAGTGGACCGAGGAGCTCGCCACCGGCGACCGCCTCCACGACCTTTCCCTGCGGTACGCGCACCCGCAGTGGATCTCGGCCGAGTTCGAGGCCGTGCTGGGCGCGGACGAACTGCCGCCGGCGCTGGCGGCGGACAATGTCGCGCCGCCGGTGCACTTGTGCGCCAAGCCGGGTCGCATCACCAAGGGCGACCTCTCGCGGGAGACGCGGGGCGGGGAGCACGGCCAGTGGTCGCCGTACGCGGTGTACCTGCCCAGCGGCGATCCGGGCCGGGTGCGGGCCGTCGCGACCGGGCTCGCGCACGTCCAGGACGAGGGCAGCCAGCTGGTCGCCGTGCAGCTCGCGGAGGCGCCGCTCGAAGGGCCGGACCGGTCGTGGATCGACCTGTGCGCCGGTCCCGGCGGCAAGACCGGTCTGCTCGGTGCCATTGCAGCGCAACGGGATGCGGCGCTCGATGCGGTGGAGATCCAGTCGCACCGGGCCGAGCTCGTGGCGAAGGCCGCGCGTGGCCTGCCCGTCACCGTCCATACCGGCGACGGGCGCACCTTCGGGAAGGCGGGTTCGGCCGACCGGGTGCTCGTGGACGCCCCGTGTTCGGGCCTCGGCGCGCTGCGCCGCCGCCCGGAGGCGCGGTGGCGCAAGCAGCGCAGCGACATCGACGACCTGGTGCCGCTGCAGCGCGAACTGCTCGCCTCGGGTCTGCGCCTGGCGCGGCCGGGCGGGATCGTCGCGTACGTGACCTGTTCGCCGGTCGAAGCGGAGACCACCGAGGTGGTCGAGTCGGCGCTGGCGGCCGGGGGAGCGGAGCTCGTCCGTCCTGAGTGGCTCACCAAGCGCGTGCCCGGTTCGGAGCGCGGCGACTTCGTGCAGCTGTGGCCGCACCGCCACGGCACCGACGCGATGTTCCTTGCGTTGCTTCGTAAAACCGGCAACCGATAGCACTCCAGCTCTCGGGCCTCCTCCTGCGTCGCGGTGCGAACCGGTCGCAGGCGGGGGCCGCTTTTTTTCGGGTGGGGCAGCGAAAGTCAACATACTGGAAGCGCTACCATTCATTGACAGGGGTGAATATTTCCCCGGGTTACCGGCACGACTGACCCTAGGAGCACCAGATGAAACGACGACAGCGACTCGCGGCGATCGTCGCGGGAGCCGCCACCGCGGTGGCGACCGCACTCAGCGCGGGCTTCCTCCTCAGCCCCAATGCGGGCGCGCAGGAGGACGTCAGCGCACAGGCCCAAGCACTGTGGACGAACCCGAACACGGGCGCGGCCCGCTGGGTGAACCAGAACCCGAACGACTGGCGCGCGAGCATGATCCGCGACCGGATCGCCGAGACCCCGGCGGGCAACTGGTTCACCCAGTACAACCCGGCCGGCGGCATCGCGGCGCAGGTCGCCGCGGTCGTCGACGGCGCGGCCTCGGCCGGCGCGGCCCCGGTCATGGTCGTCTACGGCATCCCCAACCGCGACTGCGGCGGGCACTCCGGCGGCGGCGCCCCCGATCACCAGTCCTACCGCGGCTGGATCGACCAGATCGCGAACGAGATCGACGGTCCCGCTTACATCGTGATCGAACCCGATGTGATCGCGCACGACTGCCACAGCGCCTCCGAACGCGCCGAGATCAACACCTCCCTCAGCTACGCGGCCCAGAAGCTCAACGCCGCCAGCTCTGAGGCCAAGGTCTACCTCGACGCCGGGAACTCGGCCTGGCTCACCGCCGCCGAAGCCGGCAGCCGCCTCCAGGCCGCGGGCATCCAGTACGCCGACGGCTTCTCGCTCAACGTCTCCAACTACCGCACCACGGAGGAGGCCACCGCCTACGCCAACCAGATCCGCGGCATCGTCGGCTCCGACAAGCGCGCGGTGATCGACACCAGCCGCAACGGCAACGGGCCGCTGAACCCGCCCAACCCCAACGACTGGTGCGACCCGGACGGCCGCGCCATCGGCAAGTTCCCGACCACGTCCACGGGCGTCGACGGCATCGACGCGTTCCTATGGGTCAAACTCCCCGGCGAGGCCGACGGCTGCGCCGGCGCCGCGGGGCAGTTCATCCCCGACCTGGCTTACGAGCTGGCCAACAACGCGGGCAGCGGCTGGCCCGGCCAGGTCGAGCCGACCGACCCGGTGACCAGCCCGACCGACGGTCCGACCAGCGACGATCCCACCACCGGCGGGCCCGGCGAGACGGACTGCACGGTCCACATCGACGTCGTCAGCGACTGGGGCTCGGGCTGGCAGGGCAAGGTCTCGATGACCGCCGACCAGGCCGTGAACGGCTGGACGGTCTCGTGGACCTGGCCCGGCTCCCAAGCGGTCACGAGCAGCTGGAACACGCAGCTGACCACCTCCGGGAAGACCGTCACCGCCAAGGACGTCGGCTGGAACGCCTCGGTCGCGGCGGGCCAGACCAAGGAGCTGTTCGGCTTCGTCGCCTCCGGGACGGCGGCCGACATGGACGTGCCGTGCTGACCTGAGATCACAACAGGCACCCGGTGTCGGGCCTGCGTCGCGGTTCCGCGACCTACACTGTCCGTGTGGCACAGTTCCGAACGGCGCAGGCCGACACCGTCATCGCCCCGAGTCTCCTGGCGGCGGACTTCGCCCGTCTCGCCGAGGCGGCCGACGCGGTCGAGGGGGCCGTCGACTGGCTTCACGTCGATGTCATGGACAACCACTTCGTCCCCAACCTCACGCTCGGCCCGCCGGTCGTGAAGTCCCTCAAGGCCGCCACGGACATCCCGCTCGACTGCCACCTCATGATCGAAGACCCCGAGCGCTGGGCCCCCGGCTACGCCGAACTCGGCGCCTACAACGTCACCTTCCACGCCGAAGCCGCCGACGACCCCGTCCGGCTCGCGAAGGACTTGCGCGCGGCAGGCTCCAAGGCCGGGCTCGCGATCGACCGCGACACCCCCGTCGAGGACTACCTCGAGATCCTCCCGGCCTTCGACACGCTGCTCATCATGACGATCAAGGCCGGCTTCGGCGGCCAGAGGTTCATGCCCGAGCTGCTCGGCAAGGTCCGCACCGCCCGCGGCCACGCCGACGCCGGACACCTGGAGCTGCGCATCGAGGTCGACGGCGGCATCGCCGAGGACACCATCGCCGCCGCCGCGGAGGCGGGAGCCGACGCGTTCGTCGCCGGCACCGCGATCTACGGCGCGGCCGACCCCGCCGATGCGGCCAGGCGCCTGCGCGCCCGCGCCGACGCGGCGCGATCATCCGGATGACGCGAACATGCCAGCCGCCACCCCCGATTTGGTCCTCATCGCCGACAACGATCCCGAGATCGCCGAATTCCTCGCCGCGAGGCTGAGAGCCGACGGCTTCGACACCGCGCTCGCGCGCGACGGCTACCAGGCGCTCGCCGGGATCGCGCTCCGCCGCCCCGGCATCGTCCTGCTCGAAGTCGACCTGCCGTTCATCGACGGCCTCGCCCTCACCCGCCAGCTCCGCGCCGACCCGGCCACCGCGAGCCTGCCGCTCATCCTCCTCGGCGCCGGGCCCTCCTCGGCCGACAAGATCGCCGGACTCAAGGCCGGGGCCGACGACTACATCGCCAAGCCCTTCGACCCCGCCGAGGTCTCGGCCCGCATCGACTCGGCGATCCGCCGCCACCGCGAGGTCCGCGAGTCCTCCCCGCTCACCGGCATGCCCGGCAACGACAGGATCCTCCGCGAACTCCAGGCCTGGATCAAACGCGGCGACCCGTTCGCCCTGTGCTACATCGATATCGACCAGTTCAAAGCGGTGAACGACGTGTACGGGTTCGTGCGCGGCGACGAGTTCATCCGGGCCCTCGCCGAATGCGTGTACGCCGCCGCCGGTGACGCCGGGGCCGCCCCGGTCTTCCTCGGCCACGTCGGCGGCGACGACTTCACCATCCTGTGCCTGCCCGAGCACGCCGAAGCGGTGACCGGCTTCCTCAACGACCACTTCGCGCGCCGCGTCCGCCAACTCTGCGAACCGCGCGACGTCGAGCGCGGCTACATCGAGCACGCCGACCGCACCTCCCGCCGCCTCACCCGCTCGCGCCTGCCCACGCTCTCCACCGGCGTCGCGCTCTCCACGATGCGTCGCTTCGCCGACGCGTACGAGGCCGTCGCCGAGGCCACCACCCTCAAGAGCGTCGCCAAATCCCACCCCGGGAACTACGTGGCCTTCCCCGAGGGCCGCGCGCCCGGCCGTACCAACCGCCGTCCCGTCTTCTGGACGAACGACGGATGAAGACGCCTGTCGTCAGTAGGGTCCGTCACAGTGAGGACCCGGGCGGAATATCCACGTGGCACAATTCCTTGTAGCAAACGCGCGTCAGCGGGGTCGGTGAAATTCCGAGCCGGCGGTGAGCGGGCCCAGGCCCGCGAGTCCGCGACCCGTCCGCATCCAGCGGACGGTTGACCTGGTGAGAATCCAGGACCGACGGTCAAAGTCCGGATGGGAGCAGACGCAGCGCAGGAGGCCACTGGTGGCCCCTGCGAACCATCCTCTTACCCCCGCCTGCGCGCCGCAGATCGCCACGCAAGGTAGGGAGTTCCAACCGTGTTCACCGGAATCGTCGAAGAACTCGGCGAAGTCGTCAAGGCCAGTGAAGCGTTCCTGGCCGTCCGCGGGCCCGTCGTCACCTCCGACGCCGCCCTCGGCGACTCCATCAGCGTCAACGGCGTCTGCCTCACCGTCGTGAGCGTCGAAGGCGATGTCTTCACCGCCGACGTCATGGAGGAGACCTACCGCCGCTCGGTCATCGGCAAGCTCGAACCCGGCGACCCGGTCAACCTCGAGCGCGCCGCCACCCTCACCACCCGCCTCGGCGGGCACCTCGTGCAGGGCCACGTGGACGGCGTCGCCCACATCGTCAAGCGCACCCCCGCCGCCGAGTGGGAGGAAGTCACCTTCCGCCTCCCCGAAGGCCTCGCCAAGTACGTGGTCGAGAAGGGCTCCATCACCATCGACGGCACCTCGCTCACCGTGGCCGCCATCGAAGGCGACGAGTTCAGCGTCGGCCTCATCCCCACCACGCTCGAAGCGACCACCCTGGGCCGCAAGCAGGTCGGCGACCCCGTCCACATCGAGACCGACGTCGTCGCCAAGCACGTCGAGAAACTCCTCCAGTCAGCCGGGAGCATCTGATGAACGACATCCGCATGGACACCGTCGAAGACGCGATCGCCGCGATCGCCGCGGGCCGGGCCGTCATCGTCGCCGACGACGAAGGCCGCGAGAACGAGGGCGACATCATCTTCGCCGCCCAAGACGCCACGCCCGAGCTCGTCGCGTTCACCATCCGCCACACCGGCGGCTACCTGTGCGTGCCGATGCTGCCCGATCGTGCCGACCTGCTCCAACTGCCGCCGCAGGCGGCCGAGAACCAGGACCCGCGCGGCACCGCCTACACGGTCACGGTCGACGCCCGCCGCGGCATCGCCACCGGCATCTCCGCCGCCGACCGCGCCCACACCATCAGCGTGCTCGCCAACCCGGTCACGGTCGCAGGCGACCTGAGCCGCCCCGGCCACGTGGTCCCGCTGCGCGCCAAAGAAGGCGGCGTGCTCGTCCGCACCGGCCACACCGAGGCCGCCGTGGACCTGGCCCGCCTCGCGGGCAAGGAACCCGTCGGCGTCCTCAGCGAGATGATGAACGACGACGGCACCATGATGCGACTGCCCGAGCTCCGCGAATTCGCCGACGAGCACGGCCTCGCGCTCATCACCGTCGCCCAGCTCGTCGAATGGCGCCAGCGCAACGAGGTCCACGTCAAGCGCCTCGCCGAGGCCCGCCTCCCGCTCGAGGCCGGCCAGTTCACCGCCATCGGCTACCGCGCCGTCTTCGACGGCAACGAGCACGTCGCCCTCGTCAAGGGCGACATCGGCAACGGCGAAGACGTGCTCGTGCGCGTCCACTCCGAATGCCTCACCGGCGACGCCTTCGGCTCCCTGCGCTGCGACTGCGGCCCCCAGCTCCAGTCCGCGCTGCGCGCCGTCGAGGCCGAGGGCCGCGGCGTCGTGCTCTACATGCGGGGCCACGAGGGCCGCGGCATCGGCCTGGTCCACAAGCTTCAGGCCTACCAGCTCCAGGACCAGGGCCGCGACACCGTCGACGCGAACCTCGAACTGGGCCTGCCCGCCGACGCCCGCGACTGGGCCATCGGCGCGCAGATCCTCGACGACCTCGGCATCAAGTCGATGCGGCTGCTGACCAACAACCCGGACAAACGCGCCGGCATCGAAGGCCACGGCCTCGAGGTCATCGACCGGGTCGCTCTGCCGACCTACGCCACGCCCGACAACCTCGCCTACCTGACGACCAAGCGCGACCGCATGGGCCACCTGCTCGCCGACCTGCCCGCGCCCGTCCTCGCAATGGAAACCGCGCTGACAAGAGAGGCCGCCTGATGGCCGGACACGGAGCACCCGAGGTCAACGTCCCCGACGCCGCCGGGCTCACCCTCGGCATCGTCGCCACCGACTGGAACACCGAGATCGTCGGCCAGCTGCTCAAGCGCGCGCTCGAGGCCGCCGCCGACGCCAAGGTCGCCGACGTGAAGGTCCTGCACGTCGCCGGGGCGGTCGAACTGCCGATCGCCGCGCAGGCGCTCGCCCGCAGGTACGACGCCGTGGTCGCCCTCGGCACCGTCATCCGCGGCGGCACCGCCCACTTCGACTACGTGTGCAAGTCCGTCACCGAAGGGCTCACCCGGGTCGCACTCGACGAGTCGACCCCCGTCGCCCACGGCGTGCTCACCGTAGACAACCAGGAGCAGGCCCTCGCCCGCGCCGGATACCCCGACTCCACTGAGGACAAGGGCTACGAGGCGGTCGTCGCCGCCCTCGGCGCGGCGCTGGCGATCCGCTCGCTCGATTGACGCCGTGCGGCCCCTGCCTTTTCGAGGCAGGGGCCGCGTGTAGGACCGATGGTGCAGACCGGTCGCGTCTTCAACTGGAGAGCCCGAGCTGGCGCTCGAACTCCGATTCGTCGAAGTACAGGTGATGCTCGGTGATCTTGCCGTCCTTCACGGTCGCGATGTCGCAACTGCGAAGCTTCACCTTCTTCCCGGTGGCCGAGACCGTCTCGCCCGATGGCATCGTCATGTCCCCGGTGTTGGTGCCGACGAAGAAGCCCTCGTCGACCGCCCTGCCGTCGGATTCGAGTTTCATGGTCGTCTCGTAGGCGGCGTCAGGGAACGCGTCGATGAACTGATGCCAGTACTCGGCGATCTTGTCGTGGCCCTTGACCGTTCCGACGTCGGGTGTTATCACCACGGCGTCGTCGCTGTACAGCTCGACCGCGGCGTCGACGTCGTGCATGCCGACTGCAGCCTCGGTCATCCGGTCCAATACCTCTCTGGCTTGGCCCATGGCCATCACCTCCTCACGGCCGATTATGCTGTGCTGCCCGCCGGTCGGGACACCTTCGGAGATATGAGCCGACCGAGCTTGAACTGGGAAGACGTCCCGTCCGTACCGGCATGGCACCGTCTGTCGCGGCCGAGCCGCGTCCGGCGGGCCATCGCTATGTCCGCAGGCCCTCCAGGAGCCGGTCCAGCGCGGCCGTCGCCTGGTCGAGCGCCGCCGGGTCCCCGGACCGGGCGATCCACAGCGCGGCTTCGTTCATCGCCCCCGACAGGAGCCGTGTAAGCGGCTCGATCGGCTGCACGGCGATCACCTTCGCGTCCATCAGCGCCGTGAGGGCTTCGGCGAGGTGCCGCGCCGACGACGCCTCGTCCATCGCGCGCCATTCCTCCCATCCGAGCACGACCGGGGCGTCCTCCAGGAGCACCCGTCGCACGGCCGGATCGGTTCCCGACGCCAGGAACGCCCGGCATCCGGCGCGCAGCTGCTCCCACCGGTCCTCCCGCGCGGCCGCTGCGGCCGCCACGCGGTCCCCGAGCTCGCTCTGAAGCTCGGCGACCACCGCCCGGAACAGCCCGGTCTTGCTCCCGAAATGGTGGTAGGCCGCGCCCTTGGTGGCCCCGATGGCCCGCGCCACCTCGGCCAGGACCACGTGGTGGTACCCATCGTCGGCGAATCGCCTCCGTCCTTCGGCGAGCAGCGCCCGCCGCGTCGCCTCCCGCTGATCGGCCCTGGTCATGCCGCGACCTCACTTTCGCATACCCGGGGTATGTTAGCATCGAGATTCACATACTCGCGGTATGTGAAATCGAGGAACGGAGACCCCGCAATGACCGCCCGACTCAGCGGCTTCTACCCGGTGATCGCCACCGGCGACGTCGCCGCCGCTCACGAGTTCTATTCGCGCCACTTCGGATTCGAGGCCACCTTCACCGCCGACTGGTACGTGAGCCTGCACCGACCCGACGCCCCGGAATACGAACTGGCGCTGCTCGACGGCACCCATCCCACGGTCCCCGAAGGACACCGCGGGTCGCTGACCGGCGGGTTGATCCTCAACTTCGAGGTCGACGACGTCGACGCCGAGCACCGGCGCCTGGTCGGCGAGGCCGGCCTGCGAGAGCTCCTGCCGCTGCGCACCGAGGCGTTCGGCCAGCGTCACTTCATCTGCGAGGCCCCCGACGGCGTCATGATCGACGTCATCACGGTCGTCCCCGCCGAAGGCGAGTTCGCCGAGCAGTACGCGCCGGGACATGAGCCGGGGGGTGCCGCGGCTCAGCCGTAGTGCTGGAGCCGCGGCCAGATCCGGTCCCATGCGAGGACCGGGCCGCGGCAGACGCCGATCACCTGTCCCTGCTCCTCGTTGTCGACACCGAGGCCGTTGTCGAGCTCGGCGGCCCGCTCGCACGAGTCGAAGTAGGGGAGCAGGGTCGCGAGCTCCAGACCCACGGTGACGACCGTGCCGGTGTCCTCCGGAGGCGGGCCGTACTCGTGGAGTTCGTTGTGGCCGCTGAAGACCGGCGGCAGGCCCTCCCCGTATCGCAGTAGCGCCCCGGCCTCGCCGTAGTTCGCGGTGATGATCGCCGCGTGCGCGGCCTCCCCGGCGGGAAGTGAGGCGGCCACGGCCTCCACCTGGTCGGTGTACGCCTGCCAACCGACCCCGTCCGGGACAGAGCTGTTCATGTCGGGGATCGGCGTATCGCCGACGACTTCGACAGGGAGCAGCGGCAGTGCGACCAGAGCTGAAACCGCACTGTTGAGCACCACACCGACCACCGGCATCCGGCGACGGCCCACCGTGCTCGCCCAAGCCGCGACCGGGACGCATCCGGCCGCGTACAGGGCGAAGACCAGGCCCATCGGGTAGTAGAACTGGCCGCCGCTCACCAGCGTGACCAGCAGCAGCACCGGATAGGCCACGGCCAGCGCCCGGACCGGCCGCCACTCGGGCCTGCGCAGCAGCGCGATGAACCCGGCTATCCAGACCGGCACGAGGAACAGCCCGACCAGCAGGAACTGGAAGGGCAGCAGCAGGATCCGATTCTCCGTGCCGTCCGTCTCGTTGATGGCCGCGGCCATCTCCAGCTGCGGCCAATCGTGGGTCGCCTGGTAGACGAGGTTCGGCGAGCCGATCACCAGCGCGACCGCGACCCCGGCCCACAGCCACTTCGACAGCAGGACCGCCCGCGGCCCGGCCGCGAGCAGCGCCAGGCCGAGGCTGAGGAGCAGCAGCACGACGAGATGCTTGTTGTACAAGCCGATCCCGGCCACCGCGCCGACCGCGAGCCACCACTGCGGCCGGTCCCGCAGGAGCGCCTTCACCGCGAACAGCAGCGCCGCCGTCCACACCGCCAGGTCGACCGAGTTCGTCGAGAGCTGGTGACCGAACGCGAGCGCGACCCCGCCGAACGCCAGGCCCCACGCGCAGAGGGCCTGCGCGGCCCTGCCGCCGCCGAGTTCGCGCGTCAGCAGCGCCCCGATCCACAGGAGCCCGACCATGCACAGGATCGACGGGAACCTCAAGGCCCACAGGGAATCGCCGAGCAGCGCGACGGCGGCCTTCCCGAGGAGCGGCGTGAGCGGCGGCTGGTCCACGTACCCCCACGCGGGCTCGAGCATCCGGAAGTACAGCTCGTCGCGGTGGTAGTCGTAGCGGCCGTTGAGGGCCGCGAGGACGGTGGCGAGCACTGCGGAGGCGGCGGCGAGGTGGGCGCGGTACAGGGGAGGGGGCTGCATGGGCGGGCCTTCGTGTCCGGGGGTGGCCCCGATCCTGCCGCAGTGGACGGACGGACGCAACCCGCCAGCCCGTCCCGGCCTCCGGACACCGATGAATCCGCGACGCGGACCTCGTCCTCACCGGTAGGCACTACGAGGAGGATTCGACATGCCCGAACCACAGACCATGGACTACACGTTCACCGCGCCCATCGAGAAGGACGGCGCCTTCGCGACCTTCCTGACCGTGCCCGGCTCGGCCGAGCTGCTCGGCACCCGCAGGGCCGTGAAGGTGACCGGGACCATGGACGGCCACGAGTTCGCCGCCACGCTCATGCCCTCCGGCTCGGGCCCGCACTGGCTCCCGGTGCGGGCCGCGCTGTGCAAGGCCATCGGCAAGAGGGCGGCGGGCGAGGCGGTGACCGTCCACCTGACTCAGCGGCTCACTTAGCGTCGATGCGCGCGAAGTACGCGTCGACCAGGGGCTTGCCGATCCCGGTCATCCACTGCTCGAACGTGAGCAGGCCGGGGTGGATCTCGCGCAGCGCCTCGATGTCGACGGGCAGGGGGTGCGCGTTGAGGATGCCCAGCATCTTCGCGGTGGAGGGGCTGTCCGCGGCGACCTGGTCGGCCGTGATGCCGATGTAGGGCACCTCGCGTCCGACGACGCGGCCGATGAGCGCGGCCTTTTCGGTCTGGCCGAGGTTGTCGCCGGCCAGCTCGTACACCTGCCCCCGGTGCCGTTCCGGGTCGGCGAACGCGATCGCGGCGAAGGCGGCGATGTCGTCGGCGGCGATGTGCGGCTCGAGCGTGTCGGCGTTGAGCATCGAGACCAGCGCGCCGTCCTGCAGCTCGCGGAAGGAGTCGAACGTGTTCTCCATGAACGAGCTCGGGCGCAGGATCGTGTGCGGCACCCCGCTCGCGCCGATCGCGCGCTCGGCTTCGGCCTTGCGCTGCAGCATGTCCATCACGGCTTCGAGGGGGCCGCCGACTCCGATCGAGGACGAGTGCACGAGGTGCGCGACGCCCGCGGCCTTCGCGGCGGCGCCGATGTTCGCGGCGCTGCGGCGCTCGTGGTCGAGGTCGTGTCCGTAGGGGCCGCCCTCGTAGGCTCCGGCGTGCACGCTGAAGACGCCGAAGGCGCCCGCCGCGGCGGCGTCGAGCGAGGCCCGGTCGTCGAGGTCGCCGGCGACGACTTCGACCCCGGCCTCTTTGAGCGTCTTGGCCTTCGCGCCACCGGGGTCGCGGGTGAGGGCCCGCACGTGCCAGCCGTCGGCGAGCAGTCGGGCGGCGACGGCCCCGCCCTGGCGGCCGGTCGCGCCGGTCACGAGGACGGTCTTCTCGGATGCAGGCATGGGTGTTCCTTTCGTTCACGGGGTGCGCCGACTACTATCGGGAGAGGCGACCCGGTTTCTGAAACGGAACACTACACCCGTTTAAGCGAGTCCACGAGAGGGGGACCCATGCCCGCCACCGCCCGGCGCGCCGAACGCGCCGACTCCCAGCGCAACCGCCAGAACGTCCTCGAGACGGCCGACCGGCTCTTCGCCGAACGCGGTGCCGCGGTGTCCCTCAACGAGATCGCCGTCGCTGCCGGCGTCGGCGCGGGCACCGTCTACCGGCACTTCCCGACCAAGGACGCGCTGCTCGCCACCGTCCTCGACCAGCGGCTCGGCCAGCTGGGGGAGTACGGCGAGCGGGCGCTGGCCATGCCCGACCCGGAAACGGCCTTCTTCTCCTACCTGCGGTTCATCACCGAGCAGGCCCTCGCCAACAGGGCGATCTGCGAGGCCCTGGTCGCGCGCGGCGACTGGCAGGAGCCCTCCAAGGCGATCGGCCGCTGCGTGCTCGACTCCCCACTCTCGCTCCTGCTCGCGCGGGCCCAGCGGGCGGGCGTGGTCAGGAGCGACCTCGATGTCGAGGACGTGCGCGCCCTGCTCACCGGCTGCACGGCCAGGATCGACGATCCCGCACGCGCCCAACGGCTTCTGGAAGTCCTCTGGGACGGCTTCCGCGCGAAACGAAACCCTGAGGTTCGTAACGAAACCCCGGCGATTGCCGAACTCCGTAACGAAACGAAACGGAACTGCCCGGTCTGCGGCGGCCCGCTTCCCGAGACTGCCACCGGTCGCCCCGCGAAGTACTGCTCGGGGGCCTGCCGCCAGAAGGCGTTCCGCGAGAAACGCAAGACTACGTAGTCACAGGTCGGCCTCAAGGCCTTCCCCTTTGGCAACCGCTCGCCTAGGATCGGTCCCGCATCTGCCGAGACCACTGGAGGAGGCCGCCATGGCCCGCAGGTTCGCCACTCACGAGCGGCGCGAGGTCGCCGCGCTCGACGGCATCTGGGACTTCGCGTTCCTGGGCGACGCCGACCCCGACTCGATCGCCGTCGACCGGATCGCCTTCGACGACGTGATGGCGGTGCCCGGCTGCTTCGACGCCACTCCCGCCTACGCCGGGAAGCGCGGCCTGGCCGCGTACCGCATCCGCGTCCACGTCGAGTCCGGCGTGCAGCGCCTCGTCTTCGACGGCGTCCAGCACTGGTGCCGCGCCTTCTGGAACGGCGAACGCATCCAGGAGCACGCCGGCGGCTTCTCGCGCTTCACGGCCGAGACCGAGGCCGACGCGGGCACCGCCGAGATCGTCGTCCTCGTCGACAACCGGTTCGACGAGCGCTCCCCGCTCCACATGGAGCACTTCGACTGGTACGCGTACGGGGGCCTCTCCCGCAGCGTCGAGCTCCACCGGCTGGGCCCGGTGCGGATCGACGGACTGCGGGTCGCCACCGAGTCGGTCGCCGACCGGCGTGTGAGCGTCCGCATCGACTACTCGGCGGGCACCGCAACGCAGGTGCCGCTCGAGATCGAGTGCGACGGCCGGACCGTCCTCACCGAACCGGTCGACCTCCAGACCTCCGGCAGCCTCGAACGCATCCTCGAACTCCCTTGGGCCGCACCATGGTCGCCCGCCGAGCCGAACCTGGGCATCCTCACCGTGCGCCTCGGCGACGACGATCTGCGCGAGCGCTTCGGCCTCCGCGAGATCGGCACCGAGAACGCTCGCATCACCGTCAACGGCGAACCCCTCACGCTCATGGGCGTCAACCGCCACGAAGCCCACCCGCAGTTCGGTCACACCCAGCCCGAAGCGCTGCTCGTCAACGACGTGCAGCAGCTCCAGGACCTCGGCTGCAACTTCGTGCGCGGCAGCCACTACCCGCTCGACCCGCTGTTCCTCGACCTGTGCGACGAGGCCGGCATCCTGGTGTGGTGCGAGTCGATCGGCTGGCAGTACCCGGTCGAGCACCTCACCGACCCCGGCTTCATCGAAGCGCAGGTCGCGCACATCGACGAGATGGTCGCCGCCTCGCAGAACCACCCTTCGATCATCCTTTGGGGCATCCTGAACGAGTGCCCGAGCTGGTCCGAAGCGGGGCGGCCGGTCTATGCGACGCTGCTCGGGCGCCTGCGCGAGCTCGACGACTCCCGCCCGGTCACCTACGCGGCCATCAACGCCCATGACGACAAGTGCTTCGACCTGGTCGACGTCGTCGCCGCGAACACCTACCCGGGCTGGTACTTCGGCGACCTCCCCGACATCCCGGGCGAGCTCGACCGCATCAGCGCCCGCGTGGACGCCCTCGGACTGGGGGACAAGCCGCTCATCATCTCCGAGATCGGCGCGGGCGCGGTGCCGGGCCACGTCGACCAGCTCGGATCACTGTGGACCGAGGACTACCAGTCGCGCCTGCTCGACACCGTGATCGGGCATCTCCTCGACGGCCAGGACCGGATCTCGGGCCTCGCCATCTGGGTGCTCGGCGACTTCAGGACCACCGAGCAGCGGGACTTCCTGCTCCGGCGCCCGCGCGGCGTGAACGACAAGGGCCTCATCGACGAGTACCGCCGCCCCAAACTGGCCTACCGGACCGTGCAGGGGCACTTTCGAGGGGAGCACGGCCGTCGCGACCAGGCATGACGCGCGGGCGGATCGCCTCAGCGGCGCTTGACCTTCTGCAGGGCCTCACGGCCGCGCTCGGGAAGCTCGGAGGCCGCCGAGAGGAGCGCCTCGCGCGCGTCCTCCAGCGCCGAGACTGCCCGCTGGTAGCCCTTCGCGGATCTGCGCCGGTCGTAGGCGATCTTGCCTCCGACCACCGCGGCCGCCACCACGACCACCGCGGCCGCGGCGAGGGCGAGCGTGCGGCGGCCGTTCCTGGCGGCGGGCCAGAGGTCGTCATCGGTGCCGTACTCGTCGAATTCCATGCGGGCGCCCTCGTTCTCGGCGAGGTCGGACAGGCGCAGCGCGTCGCTCTCGTCCGCCGGTTCCCCGCCGTGGTCCGGCATTTCCTTCTGCGATTTCATGGTCGCACCCTCCCTCGGTCGGACCGGCGTCCCGAGCCGTGGGCCCGGATGCCGTCAACCCGGAGTTTACCCAGTACGACAACGAATGCGATGCCTTGAACCGTGAAGATTTCCGCGGTTCAAGGCATCGCGGCCGCCGATCTAGGTCGAGAGCGAGTAGCTGTTCATCCGGAAGTCGCGCCCGCCGGAGGACGAGGTGATCTCCCAGCCGAGCTGGATCTGGTCGATGCGCACGTTGGGCATCCGGCCCTGGTTCACCAGCCACTGGCAGATCGGCGTGATGTTCACCGTGCCGCTCGTGAACTGGCTCGTCGCCATGAAGCTGTAGACGGGGTTGCCGCCGTTGTGCCCCTGGTGGTAGTTCCAGTTGCGTCCGCCGAGGTTGACGTTGGTGACGTAGCCGCCGATCGGGCCGACGTTGGACGTCCACTGCGTCCAGATCATGATCTCGTGCGCGTGGCCGTTGCCCCACACGTCGTAGGTGGTGTTGTACGCCAGGCCCGAGCCCGAGCCGGGCACGGTGGCGTTGAAGGAGCTGGACACGTTCCCCATGTTGGAGACGTTGCGCCCCAGCGTGTAGGAGACGTTCGGGTAGGACTTGATCCCGCCGGTGTTCGGGTGGTTCGCCCACACGCCCCAGTTGCTGTAGGAGTTCGCCCAGATCGACTGCGGCCCGTAGCCGCCGCCCCAGACGTTGTTGTAGAGCGTGTAGGCGCCGTTCTGCCAGGATCCCCAGCGGTCCGAGGAGGACCAGTTGGCGGCCTGCGCGGGGGACTGGAGGGCGCCGACGGCGCCCGCGGTGGCCAGGGGGGCGGCCAGCGCGGCGGAGAGGATCGATCTGCGTCGCATGAAGAGCATGCCTTTCTCGAGGTCATGGTTTCAGTCACCGGGAGGATATCGACGATTAAATATCGACAAATCCCGATACGTTAATTAGATCATGCGACCAAATTAAAGTCCATACCGGCCGTGAACTGTGAAATCCCCACCCTCGCGCGCGCTAGGCGAAGCACGTGTTCGCACAGCGGCGGGGCCGGATCGGACGGTGAGCGAGTAGTCGTCCACCGTGAAGTCGTGCCCGCCCGCGGCGGAGGTGATCTCCCAGCCGAACTGGATCTGGTCGATCCGCACCTCCGGCATGTGGCCCTGGGCGACCAGCCACCGGCAGTGGCCCGTGTTGTCGATCGAGGTCTCGGTGCGCTGCGAGTTCGCGAGGAAGCTGTAGACCGCGCTGGCGCCGTTGCTGCCCTGGTGGTACGTCCAGGTCTGCGCCCATGCCGGGAGGGTGCCGACCGTCGCCGTGCCCGCTGCGAGCGAGGCCGCACCGGCGGTGAAGAGCGTTCTGCGTCGCATATCGCCTGCCTTCCGTTGCCCCGTTCGACGCTATATAGGACGACAAAACGGGTCGAATGATGACAACCGGATGAGATCACACGACCCGGCTAAGTCTCACGTTGGGTGCGACCTGGGTCTCACCGTCCCGGCCAGCGGTCGCCCCAGGCGGTTCGCGGTCGCCGCATCCAGGCCCGCCACGTAGAATTCCGGCCGTGAAGACCTTCGAGCAGCTCTACGCCGAACTCGCCGACAAAGCCGCCACCCGACCCGAAGGGTCGGGCACCGTCGCCCAACTCGACGCAGGCGTCCATGCCATCGGCAAGAAGATCGTCGAAGAGGCGGCCGAGGTCTGGATGGCCGCCGAATACGAGTCGGACGAGGCCGCGGCCGAGGAGATCTCCCAGCTCCTCTACCACCTCCAGGTGATGATGGTCGCCCGCGGCATCAGCCTCGACGACGTGTACCGGTACCTCTAACCAGCTTCTGAAAGGCCCATCCGCATGCTCCGCATCGCCGTGCCCAACAAGGGATCGCTCTCCCAGGGCGCCACCGACATGCTCACCGAGGCGGGCTACCGCCAACGCGGCTCCAGCCGCGACCTGCAGTCCCTCGACACCGCCAACGACGTCGAATTCTTCTACCTGCGCCCCAGCGACATCGCCACCTACGTCGCCTCAGGCGACCTCGACCTCGGCATCACCGGCCAGGACCTCGCCGTGAACTCCGGCGAAGAGGTCGAAGAGGTGCTCGCGCTCGGCTTCGGCCGCTCCACCTTCCGGTACGCCGCCCGCCCGGGCACCGTCGACACCGTGAAAGGCCTCGACGGCAAGCGCATCGCGACCTCCTTCCCCGGCGTCGTCCGCAGCGACCTCGAGAAGCACGGAGTGAACGCCGAGATCGTCAAGCTCGCCGGCGCGGTCGAGAACGCCATCGCCCTGGGCGTCGCCGACGCCATCGCCGACGTCGTCGAGACCGGCACCACCCTCAAGCAGGCCGGACTCGCCATCTTCGGCGAACCGATCATGCAGTCCGAGGCGGTCCTCGTCCGCAAGGCCGGCAACGGCCAGTCCGCGGCCGTCGAGCAGCTGCTGCGCCGCCTGCGCGGCGTGCTCGTGGCCCGCTCCTACGTGATGCTCGCCTACGACGTGCGCGCCGAACTCCTCGAAGCCGCCGTCGAGCTGACCCCCGGCATCGAATCGCCGACGGTCTCCCCGCTGCATCGGGAAGGCTGGGTCGCGGTCCAGTCGATGACCGAGCGCGCCGACCTCCACCGGGTCATGGACGCCCTCTACGAGATCGGCGCCCGCGGCATCCTGGCCTCCAACATCGACGCCTGCCGCCTCTGAAGACCGCTCAGCTGAGCCGCGGCGCCTCGAGCGCCGCGGCCGCGTCGGCCCGCCTGCGCAGCTCGGCGGCCATCGCGACGGCCTCACCGACGTCGCGGTGTGCCGCCTTCGCCGTGTGCCCCAGGCCCCCGGCCGTCATCGCGTGCACCGTCGCGAGCCCCTGCATCCGCTGGATCGGACCCTGCACGACCCGCACCGACTGGATCCGCGCATACGGCACCGCCACATAGGTGTTGACCCACAGGCCCTGCCGCACCACGAACACCTGCTCATCGAGCATCGCACCGGTCCACTTCCAGCGCAACGGCATCCGCCAACGCGCCCGACGCGGCGGCCGCTCCACCTCGAACGCCGCGGGCAACTCCGGCACCGCCTCGGCCGCCACCAGCGCGACCTCCGCCGGACCGCCGACCGGCAGCGCCGTGGTCGACTTGACGACGCTGGCGCTCTGCTGCGCCATCGCCGCCGTCCACACCTCGACGCGCCGCCAGTCCCTGCGCCGCCACAGGATCGGCTCGTCGAAGCTCACGGCCGTCACCCGGTCCACCGGCACCGTCTCGTGGCTCGTGTCGGTCAGGCCCCGCTCGATGAGCAGGTTCCCGCCGTCTCGCGTGATGCGGAACCGGCAGTTGCGCAGGAACCGGTTCACCGTCGCCACCGTGCTCTGCAGATAGCCCAGCAGCGCCGGAGCGAAGAACCCGAACCACAGTGCCGTCGCGACCTGCGTGAACCCGAAGATGGAACCGGTCACCGCGAACGCGGTCCCGAAGACCAGCAGCGCCGTCAGCTGCACCGGCAGTGCCTCGAGCAGCGACGCCCCCGCCAGCTTCCGCACCGTCACCGGCGGCACCAGCGGCTCCGGCCGCTCCGGAGCCTCCGCAGTGGACTCGGCGGCGCCCTCGTCCGCGGCCTCGACCCGCGGCGCCGCCCCGGGCCTGCCAGCGATCGACAGCAGCTCCGCACGCAGCTCCAGCGCCCTGTCGTGCTTGAGGTACGCGAGCCGCGCGTCCGTCCCGTCGCCGCCCGCGACCTCGATGTTCAACTGCGCCAAGCCGAACACCCGCGCCCGCAGCGGCCGCGCCAGATCCACCGACTGCAGCCGGTCCAGCGGCACCGTGCGGTGGCTGCGCGTGAACACGCCGCCGTAGATGTGCAGCTCCCGGCCCCAGATCACGAACCCCCGGAACTGGAGCGCGATCAGGCTCGCGATGCCGCCCACGACCGCCGCCGCCACCGCCGCGTACACCGCGAACAGGAAGTTCCGCGACGTGAACATCTGGACGCCCACCGCCGCCGCGGCCGCGGTGAGGAACCGCACGCTCTCGAGCAGCGGCGTCAGCGGATGCAGGCGTTGGCGCTGCACGCCCTCAGGCGGTGCGCTCGGCGCGTACGGCGCCGGGCCGTAGGGCGCGGGCGCCAGCGGGGGAGCGGGCTCGTCGCCCCGGACCGGTTCGGCCTCCGGCGTCACAAACCCTCCCGGACCTCGGCGGCGCGGACGGCGAGCCGGTCGCGCAGTGCGGCGGCCACCATCGGGTCGAGCCCGGGCACCTCGGTGTTCGAGCCCAGCGCCGCGGTGCGCACCTGCACCGAGGTGAGCCCGAACATCCGCTCGATCGGCCCGGCCGAGAGGTCGATGAGCTGGATGCGGCCGTAGGGGACGATGCTCAGCCGCCGCGTCAGCAGCCCGTGCCGCACCAGCAGGTCCTGGTCTCTTTCGGCGTAACCCCAGGTCCGCACGGTGCGCACCACGGTGAGCACGCGCAGGCCCGCGAGCAGCACGTAGCCGCCGAGCGCCCACAGCAGGCCTTCCCAGCCGAGCCAGATCGTCAGCGGGACCGCGGCGACCACCGCCAGGATCAGGACGTTGAGCAGGCTCCGCAGCATCCACACCGTGCGCAGCTTCGGCGACATCGGCTGCCATTCGATCCCACCGGGCCACAGGTCCCACACGGGGACCGCTCTCGCGTTCATCGCTCGATCATTCCACGCTCGATCACGGCAACCTCTGGGTCTCGCAAGGGAATCCGCGCGCGGTGAGGAACTCGCGCAGCGTCGGCTCGTGCTCCTCGCATGCGGCCCACCGCTTCACGCGGTCGGAGCCGTGGATGCGAGGGTTGCGCCACAGCAGCATCCACGCCGCCGTGTTGCGGCAGCCGCGCGACGAGCAGACGGGCGCCTCGGACTGCGCTTTCGGATCTGAAGTCACCATGCGATTGTCCGCCAAGCGCCGCAGCCGCGACGCCCGCGAGCCGCAATTGTGCGATCTCGGCGACGCCGGCGAGCCGAGGACGGGCTCGGCGTCATCCGGTGCGAGGCCACACCGCCGTGTCGATGAACGCCTCCACCGCCTCGATCACGTCCGCCATCGCGTGCGCCGACTCGACCAGCGGCCTGCCGCGGATGAACATGCCGTGGTCGGCCCCGCGCACCTCGCAGACCTCCCCGGGCAGCTCGCGGGCCAGCGCGGTGTTCCACGCGGGATCCGCGGTGCCGCCCACGAGCAGGTACGGGGCGGTCGAGCGCCGCAGGGCCTGCACGATCGGATAGTGCTGCAGGAACGGCGTGAACCAGATCGCGGGGAGCCCGTGATGCGCCGCGAGGATCGCGGCGGCCGTGCCGAGCGACTTGCCGACGAGCAGCGGCGGGTCGTCGTTGTGCACGCGGTCGAGCACGGCCTCGGTCTGCTCGCACACGCCGTCGATCATGGCCTGGGCGTCGGCGGCGAGCTCGTCCACGCCCTTCCACACCAGCGGGTAGGTATGGGCGCCACGGGACTGGAGGGCCACGTGGGTGTACATCAGCAGCGGCCCTTGGACGCTGTAGTTGCGTCCGGGGAGCAGGAGGGCCTGGCGGCGGCGGGGCATGAGGGGAATTCTAGTTGCCGCGGGGCCGGTTGCGCGTCCTCCGCAACGCCCGCGCGCGGCGGCTTCCGGGCATGAGAAGACCCGCACGACCACGGGGGAAGTCGTGCGGGTTGGTGAAAGCATAGCGCTCCGACATTTCGCAGCAACGGATTGAATCCGCGCGGCGTGTCACGCTCCTGGGCAAATACCGCCTTACCGTTTGCCGGAAGAGCATCGTGGCAGTGTAGACCCGCTGTGCCGCAAGGGGTTCGGCGAAAACTGTCGGGTTCCCGACAAACTGCGGTGCGGGAGCGCCGCGCGGGTCCGTGCGGCCCCCTGCCATCCTCGAACGGGCGAATTAGTATCGACAGGACCAGACCGAACGCTCGCGAAGGAGCCGACATGGGATCAGCCGAGGCCGACCGTTCAGACCGCTCCACCGGGTCCTCGACCCCGGCGGAGAACGCCGCCCTGCTGGAGAAGGCGCTGTTCGAGATCAAGAAGGTCATCGTCGGCCAGGACGCCCTCGTCGAGCGCATGTTCGCCGCGCTGCTGGCCCGAGGGCACTGCCTCATCGAAGGCGTGCCCGGCGTCGCCAAGACCCTCGCCGTCGAGACCATGGCCCGCGTCGTCGGCGCCGACTTCCAGCGCATCCAGTTCACCCCCGACCTGGTCCCGGCCGACATCGTCGGCACGCGCATCTACCGGCAGTCCAGCGAGACCTTCGACGTCGAACTCGGCCCGGTCTACACCAACTTCGTACTCGCCGACGAGATCAACCGCGCCCCCGCGAAGGTCCAGTCCGCGATGCTCGAGGTGATGGCCGAGGGCCGCATCTCCATCGGCGGCCAGACCCACGTGCTCCCCAAGCCGTTCCTGGTCATGGCCACCCAGAACCCGATCGAGCAGGAAGGGGTCTACCCGCTGCCCGAGGCGCAGCGCGACCGCTTCCTCTTCAAGGTCAACGTCGGCTACCCCACGGACGCCGAGGAACGCGAGATCGTCTTCCGCATGGGCGTCGACTCGCCCGTGCCCGACCGCATCCTCGACACCGACGACCTCCGGCGCCTCCAGCAGGCCGCCGACGGCGTGTTCATCCACAACGCCCTCGTCGACTACGCCGTGCGCATCGTCATGGCCACCCGCAACCCCGCGGCCGCCGGTCTGAGCGGCATCGCCCGGCACATCCAGTACGGGGCCAGCCCCCGCGCCTCCCTCGGCCTCATCCGCGCCACCCGCGCCATCGCGCTCCTGCGCGGCCGCGACTACGCCCTGCCGCAGGACCTCGACGACATCGCGCCCGACGTGCTCCGCCACCGGCTCGTGCTCTCCTACGACGCCATGGCCGACGGCGTCGTCACCGACCAGCTCGTGGGCCAGCTCCTCGCGGCCGTCCCCGCCCCCACGGTGAGCCCCCGCCAGGACGCCGCGCCGCGGGTCGAGTCCTACCAGCCGCAGCAGCCGGGCGCCTGGTGAGAGCGACGGTTCCCTTGGAACACGACCTGCGCGCCCTCGACCGCCTGCAGCTCAACGTCACCCGCCGCCTCGACGGGCTCCTGCACGGCGACTACCTGGGCCTGCTGCCCGGGCCCGGCTCCGAGCCGGGCGAGGCCCGCGAGTACCGCGCGGGGGACGACGTGCGCCGCATGGACTGGCCGGTCACGGCCCGCACCACCGTGCCGCACGTGCGCACCACCATCGCCGACCGCGAACTCGAGACCTGGCTCGCCGTCGACCTCTCGCCGAGTCTCGACTTCGGCACCGTCGGCATGCTCAAGCGCGAACTCGCCGAAGGCGCCGTCGCCGCCTTCGCCTACCTCGCCGGACGCGGCGGCAACCGCATCGGCGCCGTCGTCACCGAAGGCGGCCCCGCGAAGGCCATCCCGCCGCGCCCCGGCCGCGGCGGCGCCCGCTCGCTCCTGCGCACGGTCACCACGCTCCCGCGCGGCGAGGGCGCGGGCGATCTCGCCGAGCTCATCGACAAGACCCGCCGCCACGCCCGCCGCCGCGGACTCGCGATCGTCATCTCCGATTTCTTGGAGGACGAAGACGATCCGAGCGACTGGCCCCGAGAGTTGCGCCGCCTCGCGGTGCGCCAGCAGGTGCTGTGCGTCGAGATCCTCGACCCGGCCGAGCTCGCGCTCCCCGACGTCGGCGTGCTCGACCTGATGGACCCCGAGACCGGCGCGACGGTCGAAGTCCAGACCGGGAACGCGCGCTTCCGCGCCCGCTACGCCGAGGCCGCCGCCGAGCAGCGCGCCCGCATCGCCGCGGGCATCCGCTCCGGCGGCGCGGCCCACCTGCGCCTCTCGACCGGCTCGGACTGGCTGCGCGACATCGCCGCTTTCATCGCGCAGCGCCGCCACCTCGCCGCCTACCGCTAGCGACCCACCGCACTCTGCGCCGCTGAACGACACCAAGGAGAACTGTTGATCCGCCTGCTCGAACCGATGTGGCTCCTGGCGTTCCTCCCCGTCGCCGCACTCGCCGCGGTCTACGT
The DNA here is from genome assembly GCF_016918015.1 of Glycomyces sp. YM15. GTDB lineage: Bacteria > Actinomycetota > Actinomycetes > Mycobacteriales > Micromonosporaceae > Glycomyces. The sequence goes on along the minus strand of NZ_JAERMK010000008.1, from coordinate 10,623 downwards.
CTGGGCCCAGTTCGCCCGCAAGCGGATCGCCGTCAGGTTCGCCAACGCCTCGCTCCTGGCGAAACTCGTGCCCAAGGTCCCCGGCTGGCGCCGCCACCTCCCGGCCGGGCTCCTCGTGATCGCGCTCGCCGTGCTCGTGGGCGGCATGGCCCGGCCCGCGGTGGACGTCGACGAGCCGCAGGAGCGGGCCACGATCATCCTCGCCGTCGACGTCTCACTGTCCATGATGTCCGAAGACGTGTCGCCGACCCGGATCGAGGCCGCCAAGGAGGCCGCCGCCGGGTTCGTCAACGACCTGCCCGACGAGTACAACGTCGGCCTCGTCTCCTTCGCCGGCTTCGCCTCCGTCAACGTGCCGCCGACCAAGGACCACGCGAGCGTCGCCTCCGCGATCCTCGGCCTCAACCTCGCCGAGGCCACCGCCACCGGCGAAGCGGTCTTCGCCTCGCTCCAAGCCGTGCAGCAGGTGCCCGCCGACGAATCCGGCACGCTCCCGCCCGCCCGCGTCCTGCTCCTTTCCGACGGCTACCGCACGGCCGGGCGCACCGTCGAGGAGGCCACCGAGGCCGCCTCGGCCGCGAACATCCCCGTCTCCACGGTCGCGTTCGGCACCGACGAGGGCGTGATCGAACTCGACCAGGAGCTCGTCTCCGTCCCCGTCGACCGCCAGGCCCTCGCCGAACTCGCCGAAGGCACCGGCGGGAACTTCTACGAGGCCTACACCGCCGAGCAGCTCCGGTCCGTCTACGAGGACATGGAGTCCTCGCTCGCGCATCAGACGATCGCTCAGGACATCTCCCAGTGGTTCATCGGCAGCGCCATGATCCTGCTGTTCGCGGCCGCCGGACTCAGCCTCGCCTGGACCTCCCGCCTCACCTAGGTCCTGAGGCGAGTGCCACACGGTGCGTGAAGGCCCCTTCGCCACTGAAGGGACCCGTCAGTACGATCGTCGGTGACTTCGTACAAATAAACTTGAGGAGTTCGAACAATGGCGCGCACGGTCCTCGTCACCGGTGGCAATCGCGGGATCGGTCTCGCTATCGCCCAGGCCTTCGCGGCCCAGGGCGACAACGTCGCCGTCACCCACCGGGGCACCGGCGCACCCGACGGCCTCTACGGCGTCCAGTGCGACATCACCGACACCGCCTCGGTCGACGCCGCGTTCACCGACGTCGAAGGCAAGTTCGGTCCCGTCGAGATCCTCGTCGCCAACGCCGGCATCACCGACGACACCCTCCTGCTCCGCATGAGCGACGAGCAGTTCGAGCGCGTCGTCGACACGAACCTCAAGGGCGCGTGGCGGGTCGCCAAGCGCGCCTCCTCGAAGATGCTGCGCGCCAAGTTCGGCCGCATGATCTTCATCTCCTCGGTCGTCGGCCTCTACGGCAACGCCGGGCAGACCAACTACGCCGCGTCCAAGGCCGGCCTGATCGGCCTCAGCCGCTCGATCACCCGCGAACTCGGCTCACGCAACATCACGGCGAACGTCGTCGCCCCCGGCTTCGTCCAGACCGACATGACCGACGCGCTCCCCGAAGCCCAGCGCAAGGCCTACCTCGACTCGATCCCCGCCAAGCGCTTCGCCACGGCCGAGGAGATCGCCGGGGCCGTCACCTGGCTCGCGGGCGACAACGCCGCCTACGTCAACGGCGCGGTCATCCCCGTCGACGGCGGCCTCGGCATGGGCCACTAGGCCCCTGAAGCGCCACAGTATTTGCAAGCACGAATAACGACGGAGGAACAGATGACTGGATTCTTGGACGGCAAACGACTGCTCATCACCGGGGTGATCACCGAGCAGTCCCTCGGCTTCGGTGTGGCCAAGTACGCGCAGGAGCAGGGCGCCGAAGTGGTCCTCACCGGCTTCGGGCGCATGTCCCTGGTCGAGCGGATCGCCAAGAAGCTCCCCACGCCCGCCCCCGTCATCGAGCTGGACGCCACCGACCCCGAGCAGCTCGCCGGACTCGAGGCGAAGGTCCGCGAGCACGTCGACGGCCTCGACGGCGTCCTGCACGCCATCGCCTACGCCCCGCCGTCGGCGCTCGGCGGGAACTTCCTCAACACCCCGTGGGAGGACGTCGCGACCGCCCTGCAGGTCTCGACCTTCTCCTACAAGGCCCTCGCCATGGCCTGCCTGCCGCTGATGGGGAACGGAGGCTCCATCGTCGGTCTCACCTTCGACGCCAGCCAGGCCTGGCCCGTCTACGACTGGATGGGCGTCGCCAAGGCCGGCCTCGAGTCCGCCAACCGCTATCTCGCGCGCGACCTGGGTCCCAAGGGCATCCGCGTCAACCTCGTGTCCGCGGGCCCGCAGCGCACCATGGCCGCCAAGTCCATCCCGGGTTTCGAAGCCTTCGAGGAGGCGTGGACGACCCGCGCCCCGCTCGGCTGGTCGCTCACGGACTCCGAGCCGGTCGCCAAGGCCTGCGCGGCGCTCCTGTCCGACCTCTTCCCGGCCACCAGCGGCGAGATCCTGCACGTCGACGGCGGCTTCCACGCCGTCGGGGTCGAGCGCACCGAGCAGTAGCGGAGCCGCCATGACAATGAACGGTTACGACGCGGTCCTGCTCGTCTCGTTCGGCGGCCCCGAAGGCCCCGGCGACGTGCTGCCGTTCCTGCGCAACGTCACCCGAGGCCGCGGCATCCCCGACGAACGCCTCGCCGAGGTCGCCGAGCACTACTACCACTTCGGCGGCATCTCGCCGATCAACCAGTGGTGCCGCGAGGTCCTCGACGCCCTCCGCCAGGAGTTCCGCGTCAGCGGGATCGACCTGCCCATCTACTGGGGCAACCGCAACTGGCCCCCGATGCTCGTCGACGCGGTCACCCAGATGACCGGCGACGGCGTCAAGCGCGCCCTCGCCCTGTGCACCAGCGCCTACGGCTCGTACTCCTCGTGCCGCCAGTACGTGGAGGACATCAACGCCGCGCGGGCCGCCGTCGGCGACACCGCGCCCGTCATCGACAAGATCCGGCACTTCTTCGACCACCCGGGCTTCGTCGGCGGCTTCGCCGACCAGCTCAAGAAGAGCCTCGGCCAGATCGAGGACCAGTCGAAGACCCGCGTGGTCTTCACCGCCCACTCGATCCCCGACGTCATGGACGAGTGCTCCGGACCCGAAGGCGCCCGCTACTCCGACCAGGTCGCCGAGACCGCCGCGCTCGTCGCCGAGCACGCCGGATGGCACGGTCCCTTCGACGTCGTCTGGCAGTCCCGCTCGGGCCCGCCATCGATGCCGTGGCTCGCGCCCGACATCAACGACCACCTCAAGGTCCTCGCCGCCGAGGACGTCGACACCGTCGTGGTCAGCCCCGTCGGATTCCTCTCGGACCACATCGAAGTGCTCTGGGACCTCGACAACGAGGCCAAGGACACCGCCGCCGAGCTGGGCCTCCGCTACCTCCGGGCCGGCACGCCCGAGGTCGGCGCCGACCTCGTCGGCATGTTCCGCGAACTCGTCGCCGAACGCGTCCAAAGCGCGCCGCTGCGGCGGCTCGGCAAACTCCCCGTCTGGGACCCCACGGTCGAGGGCTGCTGCCCCGCCCGCAGGCCCCCGGCCCCCGAGAAGCACCGGAACCGCTGACCGAACCGGGCCCGCGTCCCAAACGGGACGCGGGCCCGGCCCGAAATCCCCGCTGGTCGCATCCGCATGACATGCTTGACAGGTGGAACCCGTCTTCTATTGGATCATCGCCGCTGTGATCCTCGGCGCCATCGAACTCTTCACCGGCACCCTGGTACTCGCCATGGTCGGCGTCGGCGCCGTGCTCGCCGGCATCGGCGCCGCCCTCGGCGCCCCCTTCTGGCTCCAAGCCGTGCTCTTCGGGGCCGGTTCCATCGCCTCCATCTTCGGACTTCGCCCCTTCCTCAGGCAGGCCCTCGAGGGCGACTCCGGTGCCCCCAGGACCCCCGGCGTGTTCGGCACCCGCGCCATCGAAGGCGCCGAAGCCCGCGTCCTCACCAAGGTCGACCTCTCCGGCGGCCTCGTCGAGATCCACGGCGACAACTGGACCGCCTTCCCCCTCGAACCCGACCAGGTGCTGGAACCCGGAGACAGCGTGACAGTGGTAGAAATCAAGGGAGCCACCGTCATCGTCTGGAAGCAGAGCTGACTGGCCGTGCCCGTATAGCCTTTCCGCAACGTCTGGAACCAGACCCAGAGCAAGCCAAGTGAAAAGCCCGCCGATCCGCCAGACCACTGGAGGCTGAAACACCATGGACGCCGTAGGCATACTGCTGCTGATAGTCGCGATCTTCTTCGTCATCGTGCTGTTCCGCTCGATCAAGATCGTTCCCCAGCAGTGGAACTACATCATCGAACGCCTCGGCAAGTACCGACGCACCCTGGAACCCGGGCCCCGGCTCCTGGTGCCGTTCGTGGACAACGTTCGCGCCAAAGTGGACCTCCGCGAGCGCGTCGTGAACTTCCCGCCCCAGCCCGTGATCACCGCCGACAACCTCGGCGTGCAGATCGACACCGTGCTGTACTACATCATCACCAAGCCCACCGATGCCGTCTACAGCATCGACGACTACCTGGCGGGCGTCGAGCAGCTCACCACCACCACGCTCCGCAACGTCGTCGGCTCGCTGGACCTCGAGAAGACCCTCACCAGCCGCGAGGAGATCAACGCCCGCCTCGCCGCCGAACTCGACAAGGCCACCGACAAGTGGGGCCTCAAGGTCACCCGCGTCGAACTGCGCTCCATCGAACCGCCGTTGAGCATCCGAGACGCCATGGAGAAGCAGATGCGCGCCGAACGCGACCGCCGCGCCGCGATCCTCAACGCCGAAGGCACCAAGCGCGCCGCGATCCTCAACGCCGAAGGCGAGCAGCAGTCCCAGGTCCTGCGCGCCAAGGGCGCCCGCGACGCCGAAGTCCTCCGCGCCGACGGCCAGGCCAAGGCGATCCAGACCGTCTTCGCGGCCATCCACAAGGCCAAGCCCACCGACCGGCTCCTGGCCTACCAGTACCTCCAGACCCTCCCCAAGATCGCCCAGGGCGACGCCAACAAGGTCTGGGTCGTCCCGGCCGAACTCACCAAGGCACTCGGAGGCATCGGCAACGCCCTCGGCGGCATCACCGAGAGCACCCCGGAGGACGAGGAGATCGAGGTCGACACGAGCGCCCTCGAGCTCGACGACTCGGCCGCCCAGGCCCTCGAAGCAGCCGAGCAGGCCGCCCGTGAGGTCCAGGACATCGGCAAAGGCAAGATCCGGGACGAACTCCCGCCCGCCCCGGCCTAGGGTCCCTCCGGTGAATCCGGATGGCGCCTCGCCGGGATTCACCGGACAGCTCTTAGCACCACGTGACGCCCGGGGAGCCCGCACAGGCACCCCGGGCGCCGCCGTACCCGTAGTGGAGAATCACCGGGTGCCCGACGTCATTCACATCCACGACCCCGAGGACGAGCGCCTCGGCGACTACCGCGCGCTCACCGACCTCGCCCTCCGCACCCGCTTCGAACAGCCCCACGGCCTGTTCATCGCCGAAGGCCACCAGGTCGTCAACCGGGCCCTCCGCGCCGGCTACCGGATGCGCTCGATGCTCATCGACGCCAAACGCGCCGACCAGCTCGCGCACCTCGCCGAAGACGCCCCCTGCTACACCGCCGGACCCGACGTCCTCGAATCCGTGACCGGCTTCCACGTCCACCGGGGCGCGCTGGCCTCGTTCCACCGCAAGGAGCTCCCGGATCCGGCCGACCTCCTGGCCAGCGTCAACCGCCTCGTCGTCCTCGAAGGGCTGAACAATCACACCAACATCGGGGCCGTCTTCAGGGTCGCCGCAGGGCTCGGTTTCGACGGCGTGCTCCTCGCCCCGGACTGCGCCGACCCGCTCTACCGCCGCAGCGTCCGCGTGAGCATGGGGGAGGTGTTCGCGGTCCCCTACGCCTACCTGGAGCCCTGGCCGAGCGGCCTCGCCCAGATCCGCGACGCCGGATTCACCCTGCACGGACTGAGTCCCTCGCGCGGCGCGATCGACATCGGCCGGGTGAGCGCCGAGGAACGCGAACGCCCGGCCCTGATGTTCGGCGCGGAAGGCCCCGGCCTGACGAAGGCCGCGCTGGACGCCTGCGACCGCACGGTGGTCATCCCCATGCACGCGGGCGTCGACTCGCTCAACGTCGCCGCGGCGACGGCCGTGGCCTGCTGGGAGTTGTCCCAGCCGACGCCCCGCTAGAGGCTTACGGTGGCGAACTCGGACTCGCAGGGCGGGCCCCACGTGTAAGAGAACCGCTTGGCGTCGAGCTCCAGGTGCGCGGCGAAGGCCGTATGCGTCTGCAGCTCAACGGGGTCGGTCTCGACGGGGTGACGGCAGAGCCCGAGCGGCCCGCCTTCGTGGTCCCGCATGGCGGCGTGCAGGCGCTCGGTCGAGACCGGGGACTCCTTGGCGAGCAGTGTCTCCATGCGGTCGCATCGGTGATACGTCGAAACCCGGCCGGTCTCGAGCCAACTCTGGTAGACCCCGAGGGCCTCAGGATCACGGAAGTGGTTGGCGTGCACCAGAGGCGCATCGCCGCCCTCGTAGATCACCCGCGAGCCCAGCGGAGAGGTCTCGACGGTGACCACGCCCTCCGACGCGCTCCCGATGAAGAAATTCGAAGAACAAGCAGGCCGAGGACCCACCGCGTGCCCGATCGCCTCAGCGAGACTCGTCGACTCCAGCACCCGCCGAGACCGGAGGTGGAACGGCACCGTGTCGAGGCGCCAGTCGTCGGCCGAAGCCCCGAGTCCGTTGATGCACAGGCCGACCCCGGTGCTGTTGAGCCCGATCTTCGCGCCGGCGACACCGGCCTCGGTGAATCCGATCATGGTCGTATCTCCCCGCTGCCACTGCAGCAGGGCCCCTTCGACTCCGGTGAACCAGTCCCAGTTCTGCCCGATGTGCGTCCCCGACGCGGTGAACACCCCGTCCGAGCCGCCGAACGAGGTGCACTCGGACCGGATGCCGTCGACCGTGGGCCGCCCGAATTCGCTCCAGGCGCTGTAGAGCAGCTCGTAGCGGGCGTTGAGCAGGGCGATGTCCAGCAGATCCTGCCCGGACGCCTCGGCGATGCCGTCCATCGTCGCCCGGTAATCGGCGTCGTAGCGTGTGAACTGCTCCAGGAACCGCTGTGAACGCTCGGCGAGTTCGCCCTCGGGGACACCCGAGGTGAGCATCCGGGACCGGTAGACCGCGACGTTGGCGGCGATCGCCTCCCGCAGTTCCTCGCCGTGCTGCAGACCTTGCCGGTGAGGGCTGCCCTGAAGGTGGAGAAGCGGAAGTGAAGTCATGAAACCCATTGTGGCAAAGGCCAAAGGGATAAGCCAGCGACTTCCTAGCGCCCCATCAGGGCCTGCTCCACCTGCGAGTAATGAATCGTCCACCACTTCACGAGCCCGGTCTGTCCCGGCAGGAGGTGGTCGCACGCGGAGTTGTGCCGCACATAGTGCCACTCGATGACCCAGTTGTCGGTCAGCCGGTCCCACCACAACTGGTGCGTGGCCAGCCCGATTTCGGGCTCGCCGACGTCGAAGACCGACCGGTAGCCCCCGGCGAACGCCCGGATCCGATCGCAATCGAGCCCGCGCTCATCTCCGTAAGTGAAGTAGAACACCGCTGCCCGCGCCATCTCCCGCGCGTACGACGAGACCACCAACCGGTCCCAGTCCAAGATCGCGGAGATCCGGTCATCGGGTCCATGCAGGACGTTGTGCGGGTGGAGGTCGCCGTGCGTATATCCCGTGTACTGGGGCAGCAGGTCCGGAGGCCGGCGGTCCCCGAGCCTGACCAGCAGCCCCCGCTTCAAGCGCAGTGTCTGCTCGGCGATGGCCTCGAATCCGGTCTTGTCCCCACGACCCGCGGCGACCAGCTCCAGCAGCCGGTCGACCTTCTGCAGCGCGGCTTCGGTCGTCGGCGGATTCTCAGGCTTCGGCGCCCGGTCCGCGGGAATGGAGGCATGCAGCGTCCGGTGCAGTCTCCCGATCACCGAACCGAGATCACGGCAAGCATCCCGTGACATGGACAACCCTGACCGGTGCCGTCCCCCGACCCACGGAAAGACTCCGAACTCCTCGCCTTCCAGGAAGATCGTGGTCCGCCCGTCCCGGCTGAGCACCGGCAGCACCACCGGTACGCCCGAGCCGCCCAGGGTCTGCAGTACATGGAACTGGAATTGCAGCTCGGGGCCGGTGACGTCCCGGAACAGCTTGAGGAGATACGACCCAGAAGAGGTGTCGACCCGCCAGGACCGGTTCATCAGCCCGGTCTGGACCCGCTGCATCTGGTAGATCTGCCCGAGATCCCAATGTGTCAACGCCGCGTCGGGGAGTCGAGGCGCGGTCACGGTCATGCCCCCAAGCCTAGCCGCCGTCGGCCCGTCAGCCTGACCGTGAACCCCCCTTGCGCCTACCGCCGAACCATCGTGTAAAGTTTCGTCTCGTGCCACGGAGGGCGGGAAAGCTCACCTGGCAGGCAAAACAAACTACATATACACTTCTGTGTGCACGCGCGAGTGGCGGAATGGCAGACGCGCTAGCTTGAGGTGCTAGTGTCCTATTATGGACGTGGGGGTTCAAGTCCCCCCTCGCGCACAGATTAAAGGCCCTGGTAACAGGGCCTTTTTCGTGTCTTTCGGGCAGGCCTGCGGCCCCGCGTGAAGCCTTTGTAGAGGGCCTCGGGGAGCCAATAGGGGAGCCATTGGAGCCTGTTTCTGGAGCCGTTTGCGAAGGCGCCGTTGCTGATCGGCCGTTGGTGGTCATTGCGAGGCGTTAGTCAATGATGGCGGGTGGTTGTTGGCATCGGGGCTTTGATCTGGGCGTTCGCTCGTTCCGGGGGTTGCTGGTCGGTGAGCCAATTGGGCCTGGGTGGTCGTGTCGTTTCGTAGGTCAGGGGGACGAGTGCGGCCCCCGGCGGTGGTTCCGCCGGGGGCCGCTGAAGTGTCCGTTCGATGGGTTAGGGCTTGTCCTCGGGCTCGTCGAGGAGGCCTTTGGCGAAGGCCCCGTCGAGCAGGTCGGCGCCCTTGGTCATGACTGGGCGCAGTTGGTGGCGGTAGACGGTGGCGGTCGTGGTGGTGTTGGCGTGGCCGACGAGGTCGGCGATGAGTTCCAGGGTCGCGCCGTTGTCGGACATGAGCGAGACGAACGAGTGGCGAAGTTCGCGCGGTGTCCAGGATCCGGGGATCCCGGCTTTGGCGACGACGGCGCGGAACTGATCGCGGATGACCTGGGCCTGCTGGACGGTGTCGTTGCGGGTGCCGAAGACGTAGACGATCCCCTCGGACTTCCAACCGTGCGCCGCGCGCCACGTTTGTTGCTGTTCGCGGTGGGCGAGCAGCAGGGCGACGATGAAGTCGGGCAGGGCGATGGTCCGGCGGCTCTTCAGTGTCTTCGTGTCGCCGCCTTCGCGGACCGACCGCCACACTTCGACATGCGGGGGCAGATCCTCGAGGTGCTTGCCCCCGCACGAGCAGGTCTGGCCCTTCACCGGGTTGAGGTGAGTGTGCGCCCACTCCAGGGGCCGGGCTTCCTCGGTGCGGACGCCGGTGAACATCGACAGGGCGATGTAGGCGTGGATCGGCCGGCCCTTGCTGGCGTGCAGGAGCGCCTTCCCTTGGTCGAGGGTGAGCGCTTTGCTCGGTCTGCCTTCTTTGCCCTTGGGGGCTTTGACGAGTGCGGCGACGTTGCGCCGGACCCGGTTGCGTCCTTCGGCGAACTTGATGACTCGCCGCAGCGTGAACAGGCGCCGCCGGACCGAGGATGTCGCGAGGGCCTCGGCCATGGTGTCGAGCCAGGCGTCGACGTCGTCGGCTTTGAGCTGCTTGAGCTTCGCCTGGCCCAGGTGCGGAATGATCCACTTCTCGGCGTGGATGCGCAGCTCGTTGACCGTGGCAGGGATCAGTCCGCGGACCCCGTTCTCGAGGAAGTCGCGGCAGGCCTGCTCGACGGTGTACTTGTCACCCAGGTCGATGCCGTCGTCGAAGTCCTCCTTCAGTTCCTTGAGTTTGGCGCGGACTTCGCGTTGGGTGGTGCCGCTGACTTTCGGGCGGTGGCGGGTGCCGTCAGGCTTGATACCGAGCGAGATCGAGCCGAAGTAGCACTGCTTCGACTCGTCCCAGTAGATCGACCCGTCTCCTTTGCGGGCCTGCTTGCGCCCGGCGGGCTTCTTCTTCGCGTCAGTCATCGGAGGCCTCCCGTACGCGGTCGGCGACCCAGGCGCGGACCTGGGCCGGGTCGTAGCGCAGGTGTCTGCCGATCCGGGCGGCCGGAGGTCCGGTCCGGTGTTTGCGCCAGGCGCGCAGGGTCTGGACCGGGACTTTGAGGTAGGCCGCGACCTGGTCGATCGACCACAGCGACTCGACCTCGGCGCTGGCGGTGGTTTGGAGGTTGGTGCATGCGGTGGCTCCTTGTGTGTGGCACGGGCACCGGAGCGAGTCGCGGTCGGCCGCGGCGTCCGGACCCGTGCTGTCAGTTCCGGAGGCGGCTTTGGCTCCTGGTTGGACGGAGCGTGAACCTACTAATCCGGAACTGTGAAGTTGGGTTCTGGGTGTTGATGCGAGAATGCTTGCATGGCAAAGGGAAAGCCGCGCGCGAGTGCGGAGCTTCGGGCCAGGGCACTGGAGATGAAAGCAAGCGGGCAC
>NZ_JAERMK010000007.1:85838-222972 GCF_016918015.1 Glycomyces sp. YM15 | reverse complement strand
CAAGTGTCCCAAGGAAAAGACAGTCAAAAACAGTACCAACCAAGAACCGCCGAAACCTTGTCCAGCGACCTCGATCAGCCCGCACGCTGACCATCCAAACACCCTGTTGAGTTCTCAAACAACACGCCAACTCAAGACGATCCATAACCGGATTCGGCCTCAGCCGGAGCAACCCGAACAACATTACTAGTCTCGAACCGCACTGTCTAACCGGGGGTCATTGACCCTCGTCACATGCGATTGAGCCTCTATGGAGTCTCAGGTGATTCCCGCGCTTCGATCTCGGACCGCGCCATAACTCTGTGAGCCTGTCGCGTGCCTCCGTGATCTCCGGACCGGCTTTGTTTTCCTCGGCCGTTCCGTTCCCCCGCGGGCAAAGACAAATATACACACCCCCGAAGGGGCCGAAACCAGGGGGGTCAACCCACGTTCAACGATACGCTTGACCAGCGGAGACATCAAGGTCTTCTGAAGAAGTCGGCGGCAGCACGGTGCACTCGGGCCGCCGACGTGGACCGTCTCCTCAACGCAGCTTCGGCTGTTAGCCTGCGAGCGAAGGAACTCCGATCAAAGGAGAAGGCATGTCAGCCACTCGCAATGCAAGCACTCGTTGGACCGGTGACCTCCAGGAAGGCAACGGGGTCACCAGCTTCCTGTCCTCGGGGCTCCCGGACACCCCGGTCACCTGGGCGGCGCGCACGAACAACCCCGAGGGCAAGACCAGCCCGGAGGAACTCATCGCGGCGGCCCACACCTCCTGCTTCTCCATGGCGTTCTCCGGCGCCCTGGCGAAATCCGGTTACACCGCGGAGGAGATCGTCACCGAAGCCGCCGTCACTTTCAAGCCCGGCACGGGGATCACGGACATCGCACTGACTGTCCGGGCGGTCATCCCCGGGCTGGACAACGATGAGTTCCAGAAGATCGCCGCCGGCGCCAAGGAGAACTGCCCGGTGAGTCAGGCTCTCAAGGCGGTCCCGATTTCGCTTGAGGCGACCCTGGGTTAGGGTCGTCACAAACGCCTGAAAATTTCATATTCACGCACAGTGTGCGCGAAAGCATCGGGTGCACCATCCGTGGCCGAAAGGTCACGGAGCCGATAGCGGGCGGACTCGCCTTGCAGGTCGGCACGGTGATCGTTGGTTTCGCGCACTTGTTTGTAACCAGGCCTGCCTGCCCAGTTGCAAACCGACATCGCAGAGGAGGGGGTTCTCGTGACTGCTCCTGAAAACACCGGTAGGCGGTTCCACGCCTACACCATCCGCCACCTGGACGAATTGCTCCAGCGAGCGCCGCTGACAGAGGAGCAGCGGCTCCGAACCAGAGCCGTGGCGTCAGTATTGCCGTTCCGGACGAACGCCTACGTCGTCGACGAGCTCATCGACTGGGACGATCCGTTCGATGACCCGATGTTCCGGCTGGTCTTCCCGCAGGAGGACATGCTGCCGGTCGAGGATGTCGACCACATCGCGGGTCTGCTCCAGAACGACGCCTCCAAGCAGGAGGTCACCGCTGCGGCCAACCGGATCCGGTTCAAGCTCAATCCGCATCCGGCCGGGCAGCTCGCGCTGAACATCCCGAAGGCCGGCGAAGAGCCGATCCCGGGACTGCAGCACAAGTACCGCGAGACGGTGCTCTTCTTCCCGCAACAGGGCCAGACCTGCCACGCGTACTGCACCTACTGCTTCCGCTGGGCGCAGTTCGTGGGCATCGCCGACCTGAAGATGGCGAACAACGACGTCGAGCAGCTGACCGGCTACGTGCGGGACCATCCCGAGGTGAGCAGCGTGCTGCTGACCGGCGGGGACCCGATGATCATGGGCGAGCCGGTGCTGCGGCGGTACATCGAGCCGCTGCTCGAGCTGGAGCACGTCGAGTCGATCCGGATCGGGTCGAAAGCCCTGGCGTACTGGCCGCAGCGGTTCGTGTCGGACCCCGACGCGGAGGACACGCTGCGGTTGTTCGAGCGGGTCGTGGCGTCGGGCAAGAACCTGGCGTTCATGGCGCACTTCTCGCACCAGAAGGAGCTTGACTCTGAGATCGTGCAGGAGGCGGTGCGACGGATCCGTTCCACCGGGGCCGTGATCCGGACGCAGGCGCCGCTGATCAGGACGATCAACGACGACGCGGAGCAGTGGGCCGGGATGTGGAGGACCCAGCACAAGCTGGGGATGATCCCGTACTACATGTTCGTCGAGCGCGACACCGGGCCGCAGGACTACTTCTCGGTGCCGCTGGTGCGGGCGTGGGAGATCTTCCGCGACGCGTTCAGCCAGGTGTCGGGGTTGTGCCGGACCGTGCGGGGTCCTTCGATGTCCGCCACGCCGGGCAAGGTCACGGTGGACGGCGTCGTCGAGATCGGCGAAGAGAAGGTGTTCGCGCTGCGGATGCTCCAGGCCAGGAATCCTGACCTCGTAGGGCGTCCGTTCTACGCGAAGTTCGACGAGAACGCGGTGTGGGTCGACGATCTGAAGCCCGCGTTCACCGACAAGTTCCCGTTCGAATAGTGCGGTAGGTAGACAGCGAGAATCAGGCCGGAGCGGCGATGCCGCTCCGGCCTTCCGCGTGTCCGGCTATCGGGCGATGTGCAGGGCGAAGCCCGTGGTGCCCTTGGGTTCGCGGCCGGGGAGGAGCTGTTTGTGCTCGTCGTAGTCCTCGGCCTGCTTGCGGTAGGCGATCGGCTCGGTCTCGGCGAGGGTCTCGAGGCGTTCGCGGAGGTACTTGGCGTTGTCGGCGTGCCCGGAGTCGTCGAGCATGTGGACGCCGGTGAGGACGGTCGGCGGGAGGATCCGCATGCCGGTGTAGAAGAGAACGCCGTGCTGGATCGGGAAGAGCAGGTCGTCGATGCCGCCGTTGACGCCGCGTTCGGACAGGTGCGACTCCCCCGCACCGGTGGTCACGACGAGCATGGCGCGCCTGCCCGCGAGCTTGCCGTCGCCGTAGCGCTTCCAGTCCCTGGAGGTGCCGTAGCCGAAGCCGTTGGCGAAGACCCGGTCGACCCAGCCTTTCATGATGGCGGGCATGGTGAACCACCACAGCGGGAACTGCAGGATCACGTTGTCTGCGGCGAGGAGTTTCTCCTGCTCGGCTTTGATGTCGGAGGCCAGCGCGTCCTTCTCCCAGGCTTCCGCTGCGGCGGCGATGAAGTGCTCGTTCTCGGTGGGGCCGAAGTCGTCGTAGTCGGCGACGGCCTTCCAGTTCATGGCGTACAGGTCGGAGACGGTGACGGTGTGGCCGAGCGCTTCGAGGGTCTGGACGGCTTCGTCGCGGAGGGCGGCGTTGAGGGAGCCGTTGTGCGGGTGGGCGTAGACGATGTGGGTTCTCATGCGGACCATGCTGCTGCGGTTCCCGACGGGCTGCCAGACGTCTGTTCGACCTGGGGTCCTTCGACCCTAGGACTGACAGACCTAGGCAGTCTCGAGGGATCGCGGCGATACTTGCCGCGGAGGTTTGCGTGATGACACCTGATGCGACAGAGACCCAGAAGACCGGGATCCACAAGCTCGAGGACGTGGTCGATCTGGGGAAGTTCCTGCAGGCGCGGCGGGCTCGCGTGAATCCGGCGGAGGTGGGGCTGCGCGAGGACTCGCGGCGGCGGGTGCCGGGACTGCGGCGGGAGGAGTTGGCGCTGCTGGCCGGGGTGAGCGTGGACTACTACACGCGGCTCGAGCAGGGTCGGGCGAAGCATCCTTCGGATCAGGTGCTGGACGCGGTGGCGCGGGCGCTGCGGTTGGACGAGACGACGCGGGCGCATCTGCACCGGTTGGCGGGGAATTCGCGGTTGAGCCCGTTGCAGGCCAGCGCGGGGGTGCGGCCGTCGCTGCAGACGATGCTGGCGGCGATCGACGGGTTCCCTGCTTTGATCATGAATCACCGGCAGGACGTGCTGGCGTCGAATCGTCTGGCGCGCTTGCTGTACGGGGGGTTCGGGTGGGATCTGGAGTCGCATCCGAATTTCGTGCGGTTGCTGTTCGACGATGATTCTCGGGGGTTCTTCCCGGATTGGGCGGAGGTGTGCTCGCACGAGACGGTGGCGCAGCTTCGGAAGATGGCCGCGTTGTTCCCCGAGGATGCCGAGATGACGGCGCTGATCGGCGAGTTGTCGGTGGCGTACCGGGATTTCGCGGTGATGTGGGCGCAGGCCGAGGTGAAGGACTGCAATATCGGCTGGGTGCGGTTCGATCATCCGATGGTGGGGCTGCTGCAGTTGTACAAGGATCAGTTCCGGGTGGCGGACGGGTCGGGGCAGATGTTGGTGACGTTGACGGCTGCGCCTGGGACGGACGGGTACGAGAAGTTGGCGCTGTTGGGGGCCGGCGAGTAGTGCCGGCCCCGGTGGTGTTCAGCGGGTGATGGTGAGCTGTTCGATGACGCTGATCCAGTCCGCGGTGCCGCGGCCGGTGGCGGTGAGTTCGTCGAGGTGTCGTTTGACCGGTGCGAGGAGGTCGGCGCTGATGCCTTCTTCGCGGCTGGCGGTGATGAGCGAGGCCATGGCGGTGCGGGTGAAGTCGACGCTTTGGCCGGGGGCGGGGTTGTAGTCGCGGTTGTCGATGACGGCTGCGTAGCCTTCGACGAGCGGGAGGACGGCGCCGAGCCAGGCGGTGACGTCTTTGGCGGTCTGGGCGGCGGGGATGCCGGCGGTGCGCATCATGGCGGCGGCTTGGAGGAATCCGCCGAACATCTGGTACATGGAGGTCAGGAGCGCCATGTCCTTGAGTGAGGCGAGTCCGGCGTCGGTGCCTTGGTATTCGGCGGCGCCGAGGGTTTCGAGGGCGGGTTTGGCGATGGCGTAGGCGTTCTCGTCTCCGGAGTAGAGCAGGAGTGACGCGGGTCCGCCGATCATTTCGGGGACGGCCATGATGGCGCCGTCGAGGTAGGTGATGCCGTGTTCGGCGGCCCAGGCGGCGGTGGCGCGGGCTTCGTTGGGCGTGGTGGTGGTGAGATTGACGAGGACCTTGCCTTTGAGTTCGGCTGTGACGGGTTCGAGGTTCTGGTGGATGCCGGCGTGGTCGAGGAGGACCGCGATGGCGATGTCGGTGTTCTGGACGGCTTCCGCGATGGTGGCGGCGGCGTTGGATCCGGCTTTGACGTGGGGTTCGGTTCTGGCGGCGGTGCGGTTCCAGACGGTGGTGGTGTAGCCGGTCTCGCGGAGGCGGGCTGCGATGGCCGAGCCCATGGCGCCGAGTCCGAGGATGCCGATGGTGCCTTTTGACATGGTGGTTTCCTTTGTGGGGCTTGGTGTTCAGTGGATGATGAGGCGTTCGACGAGGCGGATCCAGTCGCTGGCGCCGTGGCCGGTGGCGGCGAGTTCGTCGAGGAGCTTCTAGTGCGGTTCGAGGAGGAGGGCGCTGATGCCCTGTTCGCGGCTGGCGGTGATGAGTGAGGCGATGCCGAGGCGGTCGAAGTCGACGCTCTGGCCGCCGGTGTCGTAGGTGCCGCCGTCGACGATCGCGGCGAGCCAGGTTTCGACTTCTTCGGCGGTGCGGGCGGCTGGGACGCCTGCGGTGCGCATCATGGCGATGGCTTGGGCGTAGCCGAGGAGCATGAGGTCCATGGCGGAGAGCAGGGCCATGTCCTTGAGTGAGGCGAGGCCGGGGTCGGTTCCGGTGTGTTCGGCGGTGCCGAGGGTTTCAAGGACGGGTTCGACGGTGTCGTAGGCGTCTCGGTGACCGGAGTAGAGGAGGCGGGCACTCGGGTCGCCGATCATCTGGGGGATGGCCATGATGGCGCCGTCGATGTAGGCGATGCCGTGTTCGACGGCCCAGTCGGCGGTCTCGCGGGCCTGGTCGGGTGTGGTGGTGACGAGGTTGACGACGGTCTTGCCTCGGAGGTCGGCGGCGACCGGGTGGAGTCGGTCTCGGACGCCGGCGTGGTCGAGCAGGACGACCAGGACGATGTCGCTTGCCTTCACGGCTTCGGTGACGGTGGCGGCGGCGTTCGCGCCGGCGTTGACGTGCGGTTCGGCCTTGGAAGGGGTGCGGCTCCAGACGGTGGTGGGGTGTCCGGTCTCGCGGAGGCGTTCGGCGATGGCCGAGCCCATGGCGCCGAGGCCGAGGACGGTGGTGGCGGGCTGCGTCATGTTCGTGGCTTTCGGTGCGGGCGGGGTCGGGCGGGAGGGCCCGACCCCGGTTCTGGTTCAGGCGTTCTGGCGGAGGATCTGGTAGACGGGGACGGGGTGTCCGGCCTTCTCGCTCGCGTCGAGGGCGCGCTGGTAGTAGTCCTGGATGGTGCGGGTGAGGGAGGCGTCGACGCCGACCTCTTCGGCGGCGTCGATGACGTGCTGGGCGCCGGCGTGCATCATCTTGAGGTTCGCGATGTCGCCCCAGCCGCCCTGTTTGGCGGCGGCCCCGAAGAAGAGGGTGAAGTCCCGGTTGCTCTCGGTGCCGCTGCTGGCGAACTCGATGAACTTGTCGACGTCGGCTCCGGCCGCGTCGATGATCGCGACGGCCTGCTCCAGCGAGGTGAGGAACGCGTGGAACTGGGCGAGCCCCGCCTGGTAGTAGAGCTGTGCGAGCCCGTAGTCGGCGCCGAGGTACTCGACACCGGGGACCAGGGTTTCGAGCAGCGCGCGGTGCGTCTCGTAACCGGTCTCGGGTCCGCTGATGTACAGCCGCGAGGACGCGTGCTTGAGGTCGTCGCTCTGGGTCATGTACGCGCCGGTCACGAACTCGCCGCCGCGGGCGATGACCCATTCGGCGCCCTTGCGGGACTTCTCGGGCGAGTCGGAGGACAGGTTGACGATGGTCTTGCCGGTGAGGTCCGCCGGGCCCTGTTCGAGGACGCCGTACATGGCGTCGTAGTGGATCAGGGAGAGCAGTACGACGTCGTTGGCGGCGATCGCCTCGGCGACGGTGTCGACGGGTGTCGCGCCGAGTTCGGCGATGGCGTCGAGTTTGGGTCTGGTGCGGTTCCAGGCGGTGACGTCGTAGCCGGCGTCGAGGAGGACCTTGACCGTGGCCTGTCCCATCGGGCCCAGTCCGATGACCGTGACGGACTTCGTGTTTTGCGCAGTCATGTTGTGCCCCTTGGCAAGTAGTGGTTCCTCGGTCGTGTTGACGAGGTCCATGTTCGCCGGGCCGGATAGGCTCTGCAAGACCGCACTTTCGGGTGGGGCTACTTACTTCGAGGTTCGAAATATGGCCGGGAGGGGTCCGATGGAGACGCAGCGTGACGCAGATCAAATCTGCGGCATGTCGCTCGCGATCGACGTGGTCGGCGGCAAGTGGAAGATGCACTTGATGTGGGTGCTGGCCGAGGGGCCGGTGCGGTTCGGCCAGATCCGCCGCAAGCTCGACGGCGTGAGCGAGAAGGTGCTCGCCGAGAACCTGCGGCAGTTGGAGGCGAGCGGGATCGTGCACCGGGAGCTGTACGCGGAGGTCCCTCCGCGCGTGGAGTACTCGCTGACGCCGCTCGGCGAATCGCTCAACCGTGCGCTGGCCCCGCTGGAGGTCTGGGGCGACCGGAACCGCGAGGAGCTGTCCGCGCGGGTCTAGCCCACGTCCCGCCTTCCGGGTTCGGAGGGCGGGACGTCGTGGCTCGGTGGGCGGGCCGGTTCAGATCGGCGGGGCCTCGCGACGGCGGTATTCGCTGCCGTCGAGGTTGCGTTCGAGGAGGAGCTCGTCGATGAGATCGCGACGCAACTGCAGCGGGTCGTCGAATTCGGCGGCGAGGGGTTCGTTGATCTCCTGCTCGGTGTAGACGCGGTCGAACTCGAAGTGGCGGCTCGCGAGGTCGCGCAGGAGCGCGACCCGGGTGCGGCGATTGACGGGCCGGACCGTGATCCGGCCGTTCGAGTAGAGGTGGGCCACTTCGGGACTGACACCGGGCGGCGCGTCGGGGCGGGATTCGCGGGCCGCCGCGGCGGCGTTCTTGAAGGCCTCGGGCGCGGCGCGGACCTTGCCGTCTTCGCGGGTGACGAGCCCGGATTCGAAGAGGCGGTGAAGCGCCTTCTCGGCGCGCGGATGACGCGCTTTCAGATCGGTGACGCTGGCGCCGGGGTCGGCCAGCACGATGTCGGCGAAGACCCGGAGGCGTTCGGGGTCGGCCAGGGCTTTGACGATGATGTGGCTTTCGTCGTTCAAGGGAGCAGTCATCGACACAGCCTGGTGCGGGCTCCCCGGCCCGTCAACGGGATTTACCCCAGGGCGCGCAGGTACGCCAGGTCGATGCCTTCGAGGGTGTCGAGGCGCGGGACGTCCAGGTCGATCGGGAGTTCGACCTCGCTCGGGATGGCCAGCGTGACCGCGCCTGAGGCCAGCCCGGAGCCGACGCCGGAGACGGAGTCCTCCAGGACGACGCAGCGTTCGATGTCGACGCCGAGTTTCGTGGCGGCCGCGAGGTAGGGCTCGGGGTCGGGTTTGCGCTGCTCGACCTCGTCGCCGCAGATGGTGAGGTCGAATTTCTCGGGGCCGACGAGGCCGATGATGACGTCGGCGAGTTCACGCGGGGTCGACGTGACCAGGGCCGTCGGCACGCCTGCGACGCGGCATTCGAGCAGGAGTTCGCGGGCGCCGGGCTTCCAGTCGACGCCTTGGGCGAAGAGCTCCTTCATGCGGGTCCGCAGCCAGGTCTGGCGGTGCGGGGCTTCGATGAGGGGGATGCCGAGGCTCTCGAGGAGCATGACGACCGAGGCGTCCTCGTTGGTGCCGACCATGCGGGCCCGGACGGCGGGGTCGAGGGCGCCGCCGAGGAGGACGGCGAGTTCCTCGATGCCGGTGTCCCAGACGCGTTCGCTGTCGACGAGCGTGCCGTCCATGTCGAAGAGCACGGCTTGCGGGAACGCGGCTTCCGGTAGGTCAGTCACGTCGTCCAGGGTACGGGCGGGGCCGGTGGGCCGGCCCGCGTCGAGGCGGAGCCGCGAGACGGCTCACACAACTCGCCGGTGAAGCGCCTCGGGACGGGCCTAGGCGAGTCCGGCGCGGTGGTGGCGGCGGCACAGGACGGTGTAGGAGTCCATGTCGCCGACTTCGACGAGGTCGCCGGCGAAGGTCATGACGCCGTCGCGCACACGGGCGTTGTGGGTGCCGCGCTCGCCGCACCAGCAGTTGACGCGGACGGGCAGTTCTTCGACGCGGTCGGCGAGTTCGATGAGCCGCTGGGTGGCCGGGAAGAGGCGTCCGAGGAAGTCGGTCTTGAGGCCGAACGCGTACACGTCGAGGCCGAGGCCGTCGACGGCGTCGGCGAGGTGGTTGATCTGCCGGGGCGCTTCCAGGAACTGGACTTCGTCGACGATCACGTACGGGGGTTTGACGGCGGCGAGGTCGTCGTAGATGTCGAAGCCGGGCTTGACCTCGCGAGCTTCGTGGCTGAGGCCGATGCGGCTGGAGACGACGCCTTCGCCGCCGCGATCCATGGAGGTGTAGACGACGCCCGTGCCGCCGAGGGAGTGATGGTACTGGAGCGCGAGGGTGGACTTGCCTGCGTCCATGACGCCGAGATAGGCGACGAGTTCGTGCGACATGGCTCCATGGTGCCGAACGCGCGACGTGCCGTCTGCAGCGCCTCGGGACGCGGTGCCCGACACCCCATTGGCGCAGTCTTGGCGACGCTTGCGAGCCATGGATTGGTAGGGCCCCTGCGTCGTCTACTTGGCGTTGAAGTAGCTCGCCTCGGGGTGGTGGAGGACGATCGCGTCGGTGGACTGCTCCGGGTAGAGCTGGTCCCCTTCGGACAGTTCGACGCCGATGCGCTCGGCGCCGAGGAGATCGACGAGGGTCGCGCGGTCGGCGAGCTCAGGGCAGGCCGGGTAGCCGAACGAGTAACGGCAGCCGCGGAAGTCGACGTCGAAGTACCCCTTGAGGTCGCCCGGGTCGGCATCCGCGACCGTGCCGCCCGAGGGCAGGACCCATTCGCGGCGCATGCGCCGGTGCCAGTACTCGGCGAGCGACTCGGTGAGCTGCACGGTGAGGCCGTGCACCTCGAGGTAGTCGCGGTAGGCGTTGGCCTTGAACAGCTCGTTGGTGTACTCGGAGACCTTGGAGCCCAAGGTGACCAGCTGCATGCCGAGGACGTCGAGCCGTTCGCCGTCCTTGGCGCGGAAGAAGTCCGCGAGGCAGAGTCGGCGGCCCTGGCGCTGGCGCGGGAAGGTGAAGCGGGCGCGCTCGGAGTGCCCGTTCTCGTCGAGGACGACGAGCGTGTTGCCCTCGGAGTACGCCGGGAAGTACGCGTACACGACCTTCGCTTCGAGCACGTTGTCGGTGGCGAGCCGATCGAGCCAGTAGCGCAGGCGCGGGCGGCCCTCGGTCTCGACCAGCTCCTCGTAGGAGGGGCCGTCGCCGCGGGCGGGCTTGAGGCCCCACTGGCCGAGGAACGTGGCGCGCTCGTCGAGCAGCGCGGCGTACTCGGACGTCTGGATGCCCTTGACGACGCGCGAGCCGTAGAACGGCGGCACCGGGATCTCGACGTCAGTGGCGACGTTGGAGCGCACCGACGTGTCGTCGAGGTCCGGGAGGGTGTCGGCGACCATCGTGGCCTGCTTGGCGCGCCGTTCGCGGCGCAGCGCGATCTTCGCCTCCTTCTCGGCGTCGACGATGGGGACGCCGGTACGGCGGGCGGTCATGACCTTGTTCATCAGGTCGAGGCCCTCGAACGCGTCGCGCGCGTAATGCACCTGGCCGCCTTCGAACATCTCCCGCAGGTCGTCCTCGACGTACGCGCGGGTGAGCGCGGCGCCGCCGAGGAGGACCGGCCAGCGCGTGTGCATCGAGCGGGCCATCATCTCGGCGAGGTTGTCCTTCATGATGACCGTGGACTTGACGAGCAGGCCGCTCATGCCGATGACGTCGGCCTGGTGTTCTTCGGCGGCGTCGAGGATGGCGTTGATGGGCTGCTTGATGCCGAGGTTGACGACGGTGTAGCCGTTGTTGGACAGGATGATGTCGACGAGGTTCTTGCCGATGTCGTGGACGTCGCCGCGGACGGTGGCGAGCACGATCGTGCCCTTGTCGGCGGAGTCGGCCTTGTCCATGTGCGGTTCGAGGTGGGCGACGGCGAACTTCATGGCCTCGGCGGACTGGAGGACGAACGGCAGCTGCATCTGGCCGGAGCCGAAGCGGTCGCCGACGACCTTCATGCCTTCGAGGAGGTTGTCGTTGATGATGTCGAGGGGCCGCTTGCCGCCTGCGAGGGCTTCGTCGAGGTCGGTGTCGAGGCCGTTCTTGTCGCCGTCGACGATCCGCTGGGCGAGGCGCTCGTCCAGGGGGAGGGCGGCGAGGGCTTCGGCGCGCGCCTCTTTGGTGCCGGCGAGGCTGACGCCGTCGAAGATCTCGATGAGCTTCTGCAGCGGGTCGTAGCCCTCGGTGCGGCGGTCGTAGACCATGTCGAGGGCGACCTGCTTCTGCTCCTCGGGGATCGAGGCCATCGGCAGGATCTTGGAGGAGTGGACGATCGCGCTCGAGAGGCCCGCTTCGACGCATTCGTTGAGGAACACGGAGTTGAGGACCTGCCGGGCGGCCGGGTTGAGGCCGAAGGAGATGTTGGAGACGCCGAGCGTGAAGTTGATGCCCGGGTAGAGGCGGGCGATCTCGCGGATGGCGGCGATGGTCTCGATGCCGTCCTTGCGGGTCTCCTCCTGGCCGGTGGAGATGGGGAAGGTGAGCGCGTCGACGAAGATGTCCTGGATCTTCATGCCCCACGTGCCGGTGAGGTCGTCGATGAGCCGGGCGGCGACGCGGACCTTCCAGTCGCGGTCGCGGGCTTGGCCCTCCTCGTCGATGCAGAGGGCGACGACGCCCGCGCCGTGCTCGGCGACGAGCGGCATCATGCGCTGGTAGCGCGAGTTCGGGCCGTCGCCGTCCTCGAAGTTGACGGAGTTGACGATGCATTTGCCGCCGAGGGCTTCGAGCCCGGCTTCGACGACGTTCGGCTCGGTCGAGTCGAGCATGATCGGGAGCGTCGAGGCGGTGGCGAAGCGGGAGGCGAGGACGCGCATGTCCTCGGCGCCGTCGCGGCCGACGTAGTCGACGCAGAGGTCGAGCAGGTGCGAGCCGCCGCCGGCCTGCTCGCGGGCGATCTCGACGCAGCGGTCGTAGTCGGCGGCGAGCATGGCGTCGCGGAAGGCCTTGGAGCCGTTGGCGTTCGTGCGCTCGCCGACGTTGAGGATCGAGGCGTCCTGCAGGTACGGGACGTGGTGGTACGAGGAGGAGACGCCCGGCTCGATGACGGGCGTGCGCTCCTTGGGCTGGACGAGGTTCTCGGGAGCGCCGCCGAGGCGGGCGCGGACGGCGCGGATGTGGTCGGGGGTGGTGCCGCAGCAGCCGCCGACGAGGCTGACGCCGAAGTTCTTGACGAAGTCCTCGTGGGCGTCGGCGAGCTCTTCGGGGGTGAGCGGGTAGACAGCGCCGTTGGGGCCGAGGGTCGGCAGGCCGGCGTTGGGCATGACCGAGATCGGGACCGGGGAGTGGCGGGAGAGGTAGCGGAGGTGCTCGCTCATCTCCTCCGGCCCGGTGGCGCAGTTGAGGCCGATGAGGTCGATGCCGAGGGAGGCGAGGCTGGTGAGGGCCGCGCCGATCTCGCCGCCGACGAGCATGGTGCCGGTGGTCTCGACGGTGACCTGGGCGATGATCGGGATGTTCGTGCCGAGTTCGGCGTTGGCGCGCTTGGCGCCGATGACGGCGGCTTTGGCCTGCAGGAGGTCTTGGGCGGTCTCGACGAGGATGGCGTCGGCGCCGCCTTCGATGAGGCCGAGGACGCATTCCTGGTAGTGGTCGCGCAGGAGCGCCATGGGGGCGTGGCCGAGGGTGGGCAGGCGGGTGCCGCCGCCCATGGAGCCGAGGACGAAGCGCGGCCACTCTGGGGTGGCGTACTCGTCGGCCTTCTGCCGGGCGAGGGTGGCGGCGGCGCGGGCGAGTTCGCGGGCGCGCTCGACGATGTCGTATTCGACGAGGCCGCCGTAGTTCGCGTTGAAGCTGTTGGTCTCGATGCAGTCGGCCCCGGCGGCCAGGTAGGCGTCGTGGATGCCGAGCACGATGTCGGGGCGGGTCACGCACAGGATGTCCGAGAGGCCTTCGAAGCCGTCGTAGTCTTCGAGGGTCGGGTCGTAGGCCTGCAGCATGGTGCCCATACCGCCGTCGGCGATCACGACGCGGCGACTGAGGACATCAAGGAAAAGACTCTTCGCAGACACGGGTCAAGGGTACTTGCGGGTGCCGACAAGTGGGAACTCGGTTTCACAGGATGGGCTTCGTGTCGGGCGAAGATCACACGAGGTCGAATAGGCTGGGGCGTATGGAAGCACTCCTCATCCCTGTGCTGTATCTCATCGGCGTCTACGTCTTCTACCGGATCGTCCGCTCTGCGGTCCGCGACGGCATCCTCGACGCCGAGAAGCGGCGCTCGCGCTCCGGTGGCGACGGGCGTAGCATCGGGTCGTAACGGCCGTCTCTTCCGAAGGGACCCAGATGAACGCGCTCGACAGTCACCTGTGGACCGAAGTCACCGACCCCGGCGAGCTCCGCGAGATCGTGGGCGAGGTCATGTCCCAGGCGGCCACCAAGGAGCGCGCGACGCTCCATCGACGCGACCGCGAATGGCTCGCCGCCTCCCCGTACTGCGTCGTCGCGACCGCCGACGCCGACGGCAACTGCGACGCCTCCCCCAAGGGCGACCCGGCCGGGAAACTCGTCCACGTGCTCGACGACTCGACCCTCGCCATCCCCGAGCGCAAGGGCAACCACCGCGTCGACGGC
Source organism: Glycomyces sp. YM15 (assembly GCF_016918015.1). Taxonomy (GTDB): domain Bacteria; phylum Actinomycetota; class Actinomycetes; order Mycobacteriales; family Micromonosporaceae; genus Glycomyces. The sequence continues at coordinate 209,287 of NZ_JAERMK010000007.1, read as the reverse complement.
TACCACAACGTGCTCGCGAACCCGCATGTCGGCCTGCTCTCGCTCATCCCGGGCCGCCGCGAGACCCTCCGCATCAACGGGCGCGCCCGCGTCGTCTCTGACGCGCCCTTCTTCGAGGACATGGTCGTCAAGGGCCACAAGCCGGTCCTGGCACTGGTGGTCGAGATCGACACGATCTACTTCCACTGCGGCAAGGCCTCGATGCGGTCCGGGATCTGGAAGCCCGAGACCTGGACGTCGGACACGCTGCCCCGGCACGCGCAACTGGTCAAGGAGACGCAGGTCGTCGAGGCGACCCTGGAGGAGCTCGTCGAGAAGTACGGCCCGAAGTACGAGGCCGGGCTGTACTAGGAGCGAGCGCTCTTACCCGCCGATCCGGACACGGCGGGCACTTTCGCCGAATCGGGCAACCCTGGTCGTTTCTTCTTTACCCTGAGATCGCAGTAATCGCAGCTCAGGACCCGGGAAGGCACAGGGGCGCCGATGTCGGCAACAGTGAAGTACGCGGCGGCCGTACTGGCCGCCTTCGTGCTCGCCTGCTCCGCCGTGTTCGCGGGAGGCGCCGCCGCTGTCGCCCCCATCGACCTGGACTCCGGTCCGGTCACCGACCAGGTCGGTGCGATCGGCGACCGGGGCGCGGAGGTCGACGCCGCGATCGACCAGCTCCGCTCCGAAGCCGCCATCGGCCTGTACGTCGCCTATGTGGACTCCTTCTCCGGGTCCGAACCGCAGGACTGGGCGAACGGCACGGCCATGCGCAGCGGCTTGGGCGCCAACGACATCCTGCTGGCCGTCGCCACCGGCGACCGCCGCTACTCGTGGTCGGTCGAGGCCGGGTTCCCCCTCACCGACGCGCAGCTGAACGAGGTCGCGGCGACGCGGATCGAGCCCGCGCTCTCCCGTGACGACTGGGCCGGGGCGGCGATCGCCGCCGCCGACGGCTACCGGGAGCAGGCTGGAGGCGAATCCGGCATTGGCGGGGGCGTCGGCTGGCTGGTCCCGCTGCTCCCCCTCGCCGTCATCGCGCTCATCGCCTTCCTGATCTGGCGCAAGCGGCGCGGCACGCCCGGCTCCCCGAGCGGCAAGCAGATCCGGCGGATGGCGACCGAGGACCTCGACCACGAAGCCAGTCGGCTCCTGGTGGAGGGCGACGACGCCATCCGCACCAGCGAACAGGACCTCGGCTTCGCCATCGCCGAGTTCGGGCAGGAGAACACCGCGAAGTTCTCGGCGGCACTCGGCACCGCCAAGAGCGAGCTCACGGAGGCGTTCCGGCTGCGCCAGACCCTCGACGACGACGTGCCCGAGACCGAGGAGCAGCGTCGCGCCCTGCTCACCGAGATCATCGACCGGCTCACCAAGGCCGACGCGGAGCTCGACGGAGCCGCCGCCGAATTCGAGGACCTGCGCGACCTCGGCCGCCGCGCGCCCGAGGCGATCGAGAAGCTCACCGCCGACGCCACGGCCCTCACCGGGCGCACCGGAGCCGCCAGGGAGGCGCTCGCGTCGCTCGCGGCCGCCTATCCCGCCTCGGCGTACGACACCGTGGCCTCGAACGCCGGGGACGCCGAGGACCGGCTCGCGTTCGCCGGCCGGAGTCTCACCGAGGCCCGCGGCGCGCTAGTGAGCGGCGAGAGCGGCCGTGCCGCGATCGGTGTGCGCGCCGCCGAGGGCGGTCTCGCCCAGGCGAAGCAGCTGCTCGACGCCGTGATCGGGCGGCAGACCGAACTCGCCGCGGCCGCCCGGGGCCTGCCCGGCCTGCTCGCCACCCTGCGCCAGGACATCGGCGAAGCCGAGCGCAAGGCCGACGGCTCACCCGCCGGGGAACGGCTCCGCAGGGCCGCCGCCGACGCGCGCGCGGTCATCACCGCGATCGACGCAGCCAAGGCCGCCGGGCCCATCGACCCGCTCGAGTGCACACGCCGCCTCGAGCAGGCCCACGCCGCCGTCAGCGGCGAACTGCAGGCCGTCCGGGACGAGCAGGAGCAGCGCGAGAGCGCCAGAGCCCAACTGGCGCAGACGATCGCGAACGCCTCCGCGACCGCCGCAGCAGTGGAGGACTACATCAACACCAACCGCGGCGGCGTCGGCACCGAAGCGCGCACCCGCCTCAACGAGGCGAACCAGCAGCTCGACGCCGCCCGCGCGATCGCCCCCTCCGATCCCGTCCAGGCCCTCGCGAAAGCGCAGCGCGCCGACCAGCTCGCGGCGGCCGCCTCGCGGCTCGCGCAGCAGGACGTGAACGCCTACCGCGGCCAGGCCTGGCCCGGTGGCGGCATGGGCGGCGGCTTCGCCGGCGGCAACGCCGGAGCGATGCTCGGCGGCATCCTCCTCGGCGGAATGCTGGGCGGCTCCCGCGGCGGACGCGGCGGCGGGTTCGGCGCGCCGGGCTCGTCGCGTCGGCGCGGTCCCTCGCCCGGTTCCTTCGGCGGCGCGGGCACCCGCAGGGGCGGTGGTGGCCGATTCTGACGACCCCGACGACCAGCGACCACTGAAACCGAACCGAAAGGTGCAGGACCAATGACCAAGAAGCAGTCGATCTTCGGCCGCATCGGCCAGTTGCTCAAGGCGAACATCAACGACGCCATCGACGCCGCGGAGGACCCGGAGAAGATGCTCGCCCAGATGGAGCGCGACTACAGGAACAGCATCGCCGACGCCGAGAGCTCCATCGCCGAGACCATCGGCAACCTGCGGCTGATGGAGGAGGACGCCGCCGCCGACAGGGAGGCCGCGCAGGCGTGGGAGAACAAGGCCCGCAACGCCAGCCGCAAGGCCGACGAGCTGCGCGCCGCCGGGAACACCGCCGAGGCCGACAAGTTCGACAACCTCGTCAAGGTGGCCCTCGGCAAGCAGCTCGAACTGGAGAAGGAGATCAAGACCGCCGAGCCGACCATCCAGAGTCAGCAGGAGATCGTCGACAAGCTCAAGACCGCGCTCAATCAGATGAAGACCAAGCTCAGCGAGCTGCAGTCGAAGCGGAGCAGCCTGGCCGCGCGCGCCAAGACCGCGCAGGCGCAGCAGCAGGTGAACGAGGCCATCGGCAGCGTCGACATCATGGACCCGCTCAGCGAGGTCAACCGCTTCGAAGCGAAGGTCCGCCGCGAGGAGGCCAAGGTCCGCGGCCAGGCCGAACTCTCGATGTCCTCCCTCGACGAGCAGTTCGAGAGCCTCGCCGGACTCGCCGACGACGCCGAGATCGAGGCCCGCATGGCCGCGCTCAAGAGCGGCGGCTGATCACCGGGTTCACCGACCTCTTGCGGCCGGGCCCTTCACCCGGCCGCTTCGCCGTGCGGCTAGCGGGCGCCGGCCTTGAGGCGTTCGATCGACTCGTCGTCGCAGGTCTCCCAGAACTCCCCCACCACGTCCTCCAGCTGCTCCATCGAGCCGGCGTCGAAGAGATGGTCCTGGTACTTCGTGATGTCGTAGTCGATGGTGCCCATCGTGACCAGGTCGAGCGGCAGGATCTCCATGCCGCGGAACTCGTCGATCTCCCCGTACGAGGAGAGGATGCCCGCGCCGTAGGCCTTGAGGCCGTCCTTCTCGCTCATGACCCCGAACTCGAGGGTGAACCAGAAGACGCGGGAGACGAACTCGAGCGCCTCTTCGGAATGGACGCGCCGGGCCGCCTCGCCCGCGGCCCGGTACAGGGCGGCGAAACGCGGCGAAGCGAGGGCGTTCGCGTGGCCGATGACCTCGTGGATGACGTCCGGCTCGGGCGTGTAGAGCGGCACCGAGTGGTGGCGGATGTACTGGGTCGCGTGGAACTTCCCTTCGGAGAGCACCCCGTAGAACTCGCGCAGTGGCACCAGCCCCGCCGCGGGCAGGTAACTGAAGCCCGTGAGCGGCTCCAGTGACTCGGACACCTCGTGGAGCTGCGGAATGTGGTCGGCGGGGAGTTTGAGGCGCTCGGCGCCCTCCAGGTACTCGTGGTTGGCCAGGGCTTGATGTTTGATGGCGAGTTCGGCGCTGACCAGCCGCCATATCTCGTGCTCGGTGTCGGTATAGGAGACCGTGGGCATGGGTAGGCCCGGCCTCCAGTCCAATGCGAGGGCCGCGATGGCGTTGCGCCGTTCGCGGTACTCGGGGTCGGCGAAGCCCGGGTGGTTCTCACCCAGTTCCACGACGACCGCGCCGTCGGCGTCGGTGTTGACCGGCGCGAAGTACTGTCCTTCTTCGAACATAAGCACAGTCCATCAGGTGGGACGGCGCCTGTCAACGCGCTGGCGAGACTGGCAAACCCTCTCCGGACGGCGCGGCCTCTCGGACTAGCGGAAACGCAGCTTCTCGGGGGTCTCGGTCGGGGCCGACTTGCCGAGGAACGCGCGGCGTTTGGCGTCGAAGCCGTGCCGGTCGTCGAACATGTCGCGAGCCATCTCGGCCAGCTCGATGGTCTGGTAGTACGACAACGGCTTCGACTCGGCTCGCCGGCGGGCCTTCGCGGCGAACATGCGTCCCCGCGTGACCGGCTCGTTGTAGCCGATCGCGACGGCGCGCAGCCAACGCTGGAACTCGTCCCAGTCCCGGGGGCCGACCGCGCCGATGAGGCCGACCTGCTGGGCCTCGGCGGCCGAGATCGGCAGCTTCTCCCCCAGGAGGCGGGCGGCGATCCGCTCGCCGACCCGGTTGGCGACCGACCAGGTGTGCAGCTCGGAGCCGAAGATGCCCATGTCGTAGTAGGGGTTGAGGACGGTGCCGTCGCGGGCGACGGTGACGTCGGCGCAGAGGGCGGCCATGACGCCGCCCGCGCCCGCGTTCGCGGAGAAGGCGGCGACGGTGAGCTGCTCGGCCCCGGCGATGGCGAGACACAGTTCATCGATGGCGTTGATGTTGTCCCAGGCCTCGGCGGCGGGGTCGGCCGCGGCGTCGATGACGCCGAGGTGGATGCCGTTGGAGAAGGCGTGCTCGGTGCCGGTGAGGACGAGGATGCGGGTGTCCTCGGTGAGGGCCTTCTCCACGGCACCGGTGAGGCGCCGGCACTGCTCGGTGTGCATGGCGCCGTTGTAGGAGCGGATGGTGAGGTAGCCGATGTCGCCTTCGCGGCGGTAGACGGTCTCGGCGATGGCCTCGGGCGCGGGTTTGAAGGGGGCGCCGGCGGCGTCGATGACCATCGCGGCGGGGAGCTTGGGTCCGCGCTTCTTCTCGAGGAGGGCGGCGTAGCCGACCCAGAGGGTGCCGCGGCCGGTGGCGAAGGCGATGGATTCGCAGTCGCGGCCGACGATGGTGCCGGGTTCGGCACCGGTGTGTTCGCCGGTGGCCGTGGCGTCGAAGAGGCAGTAGGTGCGGTCGTCGAGGACGGCGGGAGCGCCGGGGGCGCCGTCGGCGGCGGCGATGCGGCGGGCGAGTTCGGCCGCCGAAGCGCGCCAGTCGAGCGCGAAGGCGCTGCGGCGCAGGAGCGGGAGTTCGCCCGTGCCCGGGACGGGCAGCGGAAGCTCCTCGGCGGGGACGGGGCGCTCGCCGTTCGTGACCTTGCGGATGACGGTGGCGACGCATTCCATGGCGGCGTCGGCCACGCGGCTGTTGTACAGCGCGGACTTGGTGATGCCCTCGGGGACGTCGAATGTGGAGCAGGCCCAGACGGGTCCGGCGTCCATCTCCTCGACCGCCGAGAGCGCGGTGACGCCCCAGCGGGGGCCTTGGCCGAGCAGGGTGTGGTCGAGTGAGGAGGGTCCGCGGTCGCCGACCGGTCCGGGGTGGACGATCACGGTGGTCCAGCGCCGCCACACGTCCTCGGGCACGCGGTGCTTGAGGAAGGGGCACAGGATGAGGTCGGGGTCGATGCGCTCGACCGCGCGGATCAGCGTCCCGGGGTCGCTGTGGGCCGGGGCGAGTTCCACGCCGACTTCGTGCCCCTGCTCGCGCAGGGTGCACCAGACGCGCTGGGTGAGTCCATTGAATGCGGACGCCAGCAGCAGGATCTTCAATTCGACTCCAGAGGGACGGGGAGTCGGCCACGCTCACCTGTGAGCGTACCGATACTCGGCAATTCGCACAATCAGCGCGTGCAGTCTATTCCGAGCAGTCCTCGGACAGTGTCGCGGGCAAGGTCCGGCGCGGAGGGGTCCTCGCCGCCGTCCGTGAGGGTCTCGTTCGCCCAGGCGTCGACCGCGGCGAGCGCCCCGGCGGTGTCCAGGTCGTCGGCCAGGCGCTCGCGCACGGCTTTCAGCATCGCGCCGGCCGGGGCGGCGAGCTCGCGGGCGACGGCCTCGCGCCAGCGGCCCAGGCGCAGTTCGGCTTCGGCCAGCGCGGCGGCGCTCCACTGCCGGTCGGAGCGGTAGTGGTCGGCGAGGAGGGCGAGGCGGACGGCGGCGGGGTCGACGCCTTCGGCGCGGAGCTTGGAGACGAACACGAGGTTGCCGAGTGACTTCGACATCTTCTCGCCGTCGAGGCCGATCATGCCGGTGTGGACGTAGGTGCGGGCGAACGGGCTGGTGCCCGTGAGGGATTCGGCGTGGGCGGCGGAGAACTCGTGGTGGGGGTAGATGAGGTCGTTGCCGCCGCCCTGCACGTCGATGGTCTCGCCGAGGTGGTCGAGGGCGATGCAGGCGCATTCGATGTGCCAGCCGGGGCGGCCGGGGCCGACGGGCGAGTCCCAGGAGGGTTCGCCTTCGCGGGGGGCGTTCCACAGGATCGCGTCGAGGGGGTCGCGCTTGCCTTCGCGTTCGGGGTCGCCGCCGCGTTCGCGGGCGTAGCGGAGCATGGTCTCGCGGTCGTAGTTCGATTCGCCGCCGAAGGCGGGGTGCGCTTCGACGGCGTAATAGATGTCACCGGATTCGTGGCGGTAGGCGGCGCCGGTCTCGAGGAGGCGGGCGACGGCGCGTCCGACGGACGGGATGGATTCGACGGCGCCGATGAAGTGGCGGGGCGGGAGGACCTGGAGGGCCTCCATGTCCTCGCGGTAGAGGGCGGTCTCGCGCAGGCCGAGGACCTGCCAGTCGGTGCCGTCGCGTTCGGCGCGTTCGAAGAGCGGCTCGTCGACGTCGGTGACGTTCTGGGCGTAGTGGACGTCGAGGCCCTGGTCGAGCCAGTAGCGGTGCACGAGGTCGAAGGCGATCATGGTGGCGGCGTGGCCGAGGTGGGTGGCGTCGTAGGGGGTGATGCCGCAGACGTACATCGAGGCGCGCTCGGCTCCCGGCTTGACCGTCTCGCGCAGGCCCGCCGATGCGGTGTCGTGCAGGCGCAGGGCGGGGCCGTGGCCGGGGAGGGCGGGCAGGTGCGGGGCGGTCCAGGAATCCATGCCCGCGATCATATTTCGAATCCCGGCCGACCGGCCAGTGCCGGAAATCCAGGTCCGATGCGCACTCGTTGTCCTTCCAAGCGCACCTGAGGCTTTCATGCGAAGATCACTCGATGTAACTTGTGTGCTCATGGAACGCCGACCACTTGGACGCAGCGGCATCGAAGTCTCCTCGCTCGGCCTGGGGACGATGACGTGGACCACCGACGAGGCCGGCCTCGAGGATGCCGCGGCGCAGCTGCAGACGTTCGTGGAGGCCGGCGGCACGCTCGTGGACACCGCCGACGTGTTCGGGCAGGGCGCGGCCGAGGCGGTGATCGGGCAGCTCATCGGGAAGATCGTGGCCCGCTCGGAGCTGCACATCGCGACGAAGGCGGGGGTCCGCACGGACGGAGCGCCGCGCAAGCGGGACACCTCGCGCGGGTGGCTCATGCGGTCGCTCGAGGGGTCGCTGCGGCGGCTCGGCACCGACTACATCGACTTGTGGATCCTGCACGTGTACGACCCGGACACGCCGCTCGAGGAGACCATGTCGGTCCTCGACGCGGCGGTGTCGAGCGGGAAGGTGCGGTACGTGGGCCTCTCGAACCACACGGGCTGGCAGACGGCGCGCGCGTTCGCGTGGCAGTCGGCGTGGCCGGGACGGGCGCCGATCGTGGCCAACCAGGTCGAGTACTCGCTGCTGCAGCGCGGGGTCGAGCGGGAGGTGCTTCCGGCGTGCCTGGCCCTGGAGATGGGCGTGCTCGCGTGGTCACCGCTCGGGCGCGGCGTGCTGACGGGCAAGTACCGTTTCGGGCGGCCCGCCGATTCGCGGGCGGTCTCGGCGCAGTGGTCGCGGTTCGCCGGGGTGTACCTCGACGAACGCTCGGCCGGGATCGTCGAGGCCTGCGCCACGGCGGCCGAGGGGCTCGGGGTGAGCCCCCTCGAAGTGGCGCTGGCCTGGGTGCGCGACCAGCCGGGCGTGGCCTCGGCGATCGTGGGGGCGCGCAATGCGACGCAGCTGCGGGCCTCGCTCGCGGCCGAGCAGCTGTTCCTGCCGCCGGAGATCCGGTTGGCGCTGGACGACGTGTCCGCGCCGACGGTGGGCTATCCGGAGAGCTATTGAGCGGGGCGGGCCTTGCGGCCCGCCCCGGCCTCGAAGCCGCTACCGGCCTTCACCCATGGAGGCGATCCACTCGTTGATCCGGCGCTCGGCCTCCGCGTGCGAGACGTCCTCGACGCGGGTCATGATCGACCAGCGGCGCCCGAACGGGTCGGCGATCGACGCGTACCGGTCGCCGGTGAGGAACACGCTCGGCTCCTCGCGCACGGTGGCGCCGGCCTCGACGGCCTTGGCGTAGACCGCGTCGCAGTCCTCGACGTAGAGGGCGAGCGACCCGGTGATCTGCTCGGCGTTCGGCGATTCGAGGCCCCACTGCGGGTTCGCGTCCCCCAGTTGGAGGACCGAGTCGCCGATCTGCAGGTCGCAGTGCATGACCGAGCCGTCCGGCGCGTCGTTGCGCATGAGGACCTTCGCGCCGAAGACCTCCTTGTAGAACTCGATGGCCTTGGCGGCGTCGTTGACGACGATGAACGGCACGATCGAGTGGTAGCCCTCCGGGATCGGGTTCACCTTGGCGTCTTTGCTGGTTTCGTTGATCATGGGTTCAGTCTCGCCTCCCGGTCCGGCGCGCGCTTGTAAAAAAGCGTCACACCTCCGGCTTAGCATCGGAGCCGTGAACGGAGCTACCGCGAGCGACAAGGGCCTGCTGCGACCGCAGGAGGCCGTGCAGTACATCGACCTGCGGCGATACCGCGAGACGGGACTGCTCGGGCAGTACGTCGAGCGGTACTGGTCGGTCCACTGGGACCTGCCGGACGGCACTTCCTACGAGTCGGTGGTGATCCCCCACCCTTGCGTGAACCTGAGCTTCATGCCGGGGATCGGCGCGGAGCTGCACGGCCCCGGCATCGCGGTCTCCCGGCATCCGCTCACGGGGCGCGGGCGCGTCTTCGGGGTGAAGTTCCGGCCGGGCGGATTCACGGCGTACAGCGGGGTCGAGGGCGCCGCGCTGGCGGACTGGTCGGCGGGCGCGGCCACGGTGTTCGGCCCCGAGGTCGACGAGCTCAGCGCGATCGTGATGAGCGGCAACGATATCGACGCCATCCAGGTGGTCTCGCGCTACTTGGCGGACCGGGTGCCCGAGCGGCCCGACCCCCGGTACGGGCGGGTCCTGGCGGTGGTGCGGGCGATGCTGGAGGACCGGTCGATCACGCGGGTGGACCAGTTGGCGGCCCGATTCGCCATGTCCCCCAAGACCTTGCAGCGCCTCTTCCAGGAGTATCTGGGTCTCGGCCCGAAGACGCTGATCCAGCGGTACCGGCTCCACGACGCGGCCGACAGACTCGCCGAGGACCCGCAGACGGACCTGGCCCGCCTCGCGGCAGAGCTCGGCTGGTCCGACCATGCCCATTTCACTCACGACTTCAAAGACCTCATCGGTTTCCCGCCATCGGAGTACGCGGCTCAATGTGCCACGGAGGGAAGGGAACTCGTCCTCGCTCTTCGCTGAGCCGCCGGCATGCCCGCGGGCATCTCAGTCGAGCCGGTAGCGCCAGCCGGGTTGCCAATGGAACGGCGCGTCAACAAGGTCTTCGATCCGCTCGCCGCCGAGGATGACCTGCAGCGCCCAGCGGTTGGCCGAGTGGGCGATGATGAGCACGCTCTGGCCGTCACGTTCAGCGGCGAGTTCGCGAAGCAGCTCACGGGTGGCGTCGATGACCTCGCGGTAGCTCTGGCCGCCGGGGAAGGGACGATCGATGTGCGCTGAGCGGACCGCAGCGAGTTCGGCCACCGGACGGCCGTTGAGGTCGCCGTAATCGCATTCACGCAGGCGCGTGTCCTGGAGAATCGGGATACCGGTGTCGCAGAATGCGATTCGAGCGGTTTCCACGGCGCGCGCGAGATCAGAGGTGAGCACGACCGAGGGAGGGGACTTCCGGTGACGGCGACCGAGGTCCACGGCGAGCTCGCGGCCGCGCTGCGACAGGCGCCCCGGCAGCCAACCGGTCGCGAGGCCGCGCTCATTGTCCTCAGTGATCGAGTGCGTCTCGTATACGACCTCAATGGACATCGCTGGGCCTCACGATCGCGCAAAGCTTCAAGGATCTCATCGATCCGACCCTAGTACGGCGGCGGAAGTTTGTGATGCCATGACGGCTGGTGGTCGTTTCGTCGCCGGTAGTGGGATCGGCGTGCTTGCTCGTTGTGGTCGCATATCCACTCTGACCAGTGGGTTATGGAAGTCATCGGGGTGGACGGTCCGGGTGATCTCGCCGTAGAGGCGGGCGAGGCCGGTCAGGCGGCTGCCGAGGCTGCGGCCTTGTGGTGGGCGATGGCGGTCGCGTCCCCGTTCACTCGAACTCCTTGCGTCCCAACCAGTCGGACACGCCCCCACGGCCGTCACCGACAGTCGCGCAATGAACTTTCGACGCCGTGCTAAGCACACATTTTCGCAGGTGAACTGGCTGAGGCTAGAGTGAAGGGCATGCAGTCCCCTCAGCGCCGCCGAGCGGCGATCCTCTCCCTCGGAGTGGGCCTCGCGGCCCTCATCGCGTCGGTGTTCTTGTTCGCGCCCAACCAGATCGCCTCGGCCTCCGGCCACTGCGTGAACAAGTACCTGGGCGATAAGTACCTGGTAGTGGACTCCTGCGATTCGATGTGGGCCGACTACTTTGCAGTGTCGTCTCCGGTTCGCGACTCTATGAAGAGCACTGAGGACTGGGAGCGGCCCTACTGCGAGAAGCAGCTCGACGGCCCGGTGAAGCATTACACCTTCTTCGAGGTCACCGGGGTTGAGCACATCGCCTGCCTCGGCATCGCGATGCACTAACCGGGCGAGGGGCGGGGCAGTGCTGTCGCGGAAGACGATCTTGGGGCGTTCCGAGGAGTAGCAGCGGGAGGTTCTTCGTCCATCGCTTCTGCAGGAGCTGGAAGCCGCGGCGGCCCAGGCCGACGAAGTCCTGCTTGACCGTGGTGAGCGGCGGGGACCAGAGTTCGGCGAGCGGGTGACCGTCGAAGCTCGCAACTGAGATGTCACCCGGACCGTCCACCCCGATGACTTCCTCGCAGTGCGATTCGCACCGGAGATGGTCGGGACGAAATTTGAGGGCCCTCTATCCCTGTGGGTGATGACAGTCAGGGGTCACGCGAGGGATGATTGAGGTACGCACAGGGATACGGAAAACGTACAGGTGGCGAGTAGGTGCAAGCAGACTACGCCAAGCCTCTGGCCGAAACCCAAACCGGACCGATTCCGAGCCAACTGCTCCTGAACAAGGGCATCGCGCTCAGTCCCCGCGTGCTATCGGGATCCACAGCGGACCACGGCCCTTCCTTGGGACGTGCTGGGTGGGAGATTGCCGGTCGGGATCACCTCGACCGGAGGCAGTGTCCAGAACGAGGCACACACCGGTAAGACCGCCAGCGCGAACAGCAATGCCAGGTCGGGCATCAGAGGACCCGGCCCGGCAATGCCACGAGCCGGCGGAAACGCGGCTCACCACGTCGTCGTTCAAGAGGCCATGATCGTTTCGATGACTCCTGCCTCCATTCGCAGGCGGCGGCCTTGGAAGGACTCGCGGAGGCGGCGGTCGTGGCTTACCAGGACCACCGCTCCCTTGTAGTCGACCAGGGCTTCTTGGAGTTGCTCTGCGAGCAGCGGGGACAGATGGTTGGTCGGTTCGTCAAGGAGGAGGACATCGACTGGGCGGCTCACCAGTCTGGCCAGTTCGAGGCGGCGGCGTTGGCCCACCGAGAGGGTCGCGACCGGCTTTCCGAATTCATCGTGGGTGAACAGACCCAGGCGGTCGAGGTTTTCGGCGTGCTCTTCCAGGGTGCCGATCCCGCCCGCGGCGAAGGCCCGGAGTACCGATTCCCGAGCCGATCCCGGGCCTGCGAGTTGACGTAGGTGGCCGATGGCTCCGTTGCGTTCGGTCCGGCCTGCTTCGGGTTCGAGTTCTCCTGCGAGGACGCGCATAAGGGTGGTCTTTCCCGCTCCGTTCGGGCCGGTGATGAGGATGCGTTCGCCTCTTGCGATCGAGAGGGCCTCGACGTTGAGGCGGTCGCCCACTCGGATGCCGTTCAGCCGCAAGGCCGGGGCGTCGGCTGTAAAGCCGGTGACGGCGAGGTCGGGGCTGAAACGCAGCGGCTCGGGTGGCCGCGGGGCCGGGTTGGCCTTCAACCGTTCCAGCTGCTGTTTCGCGACCCGGATACGGCTGCCCGCACCGTGATCGCGGTTGCGGGCCCGGAAGGCCCCCGTGGACATGTTGGCCATCGGGAGCTTTCTCGGGATCGCGGCCATGCGGTCGGCGTTGTGGTCGACGATGCCTTCCTGGCGGGCGACTTCGGCGTTCCAGCGGTCGTAGGCCTCCTGGGCCTGTTGGCGTTCCGTCGCTTTGGCGATGAGGTAGCCGCTGTATCCGTTGCCGTAGCGGCGGGCCTTGCGGTCCCCGATTTCGAGCATGGTGGTGGTGACGGCCTCCAGGAAAGCGCGGTCGTGGGTGACCGCGACGACGGTGCCCTTCCATTCGCGCAGTTGCGCTTCGAGCCAGGTGACGGCGTCGTCGTCCAGGTCGTTCGAGGGTTCGTCGAGCAGGAGGAGGGCGGGGCGGGCCGTTAGGGTGGCGGCGAGCATGAGTCTTGATCGCTCGCCGCCTGAGAGCATCCCCAGGGGACGGTCGTGGTCGAGGTCGGGCAGGCCGAGAGCCGCCAGGGCCTGATCGACGCGGAGGTCGGCGCCCCAGCCTTCGCGGGCTTCGAAGCGGGCCATGAGGTCGGCGTAGTGCTCGGCGGCGGCTTGGTCGCCGTCGGTGAGCGTCTTTTCGGTGTCGCGCATGGCCTGTTCGATTTCGCGCAGGTCCGCGAGTGCGAGGTCGATCGCGTCGGCGACCGTGTCGTGCTCGGGAAGGTCGAGTTGCTGCGGCAGGTAGCCGATGCCTCCCGGGGAGGCGATCGTCAGCTCGCCGTTGTCGGGCGTTTCGACTTCGGCGATGATCCTGAGCAGGGTGGACTTGCCGGAGCCGTTGTCGCCGATGACGCCGAGCTTCTCCCCCGGTCTGACGGTGAAGGTGACGCGGTCGAGGACGAGGTTGTCACCGTAGCGCTTGGTGACGTCTACAAGGGCTAGTTGAGCATGGGGGAACATGGGCGCCTCCAGAATGCAGTCGTACGCGTCGGGATTGCGGTTGGACGGCACGCGGATGAGCGCTCGGCTTCAAGGATTGCGATGCGTGCCCGGACGGTCGTCGCGGAGCGTGGCTCTACGCGGTGACCTGGCTGCTTCTAGAAGAAGAAAATCAACATCGCGTCCGATTGTAGTCGCGGTTGCTGAGCGGTGTCCAGAGAACGACGGGCCCCGCGCCGGTGAGTGCGCTCACTGGTGCGGGGCCCGTTGGGTTCTCGAGGCTAGGACCGGCTGACGAAGCGGTCCATGACGTCGACGCCGAACTTGAGGCCGTCGAGCGGGACGCGCTCGTCGATGCCGTGGAACAGGGCGGTGAAGTCGAGGTCGGCGGGCAGCTTGAGGGGCGCGAAGCCGAAGCAGCGGATGCCGAGGGTCGCGAAGGCCTTCGCGTCGGTGCCTCCCGAGAGCATGTACGGGACGGTGCGGGCGCCGGGGTCGGCTTGGCGGATCGCCTCGGCCATCGCGTCGACGAGGACGCCGTCGAAGGAGGTCTCGTAGCCGGGTTGGCGGATCTCGTACTCGAAGTCGATGCCGTCGCCGGCGAGTTCGCGGAGGACGGCTTCGAGTTCGTCGTTGCGGCCCGGGAGCGAGCGGCAGTCGATGACGGCGTCGGCGGTCGAGGGGATGACGTTCGTCTTGTAGCCCGCGTTGAGGCGGGTGGGGTTGGCGGTGTTGCGGAGGGTCGCGCCGATGAGTCGGGCGACCGGGCCCAGTTTGGCGACCGTCTCGTCGGGGTTGTCCGGGTCGAATGCGATGCCCGTCAGCTCCGAGACGGATTCGAGGAACTGGCGGACCGTGGGGGTCATCTCGACCGGGAACTCGTGCTGGCCGATGTTGGCGACGGCGCGGGTGAGGCGGGTGACGGCGTTGTCGTCGTGGAGCATGGAGCCGTGCCCGGGGCGGCCGGTGGCGCGCAGGCGGAGCCAGTCGAGGCCCTTCTCGGCGGTCTGGACCACGTAGACGCGCAGGTCGTTCGGGAGGGTCACGGAGAAGCCGCCGACTTCGCCGACCGCTTCGGTGACGCCTTCGAAGACTTCAGGGTGCTGTTCGACCATGAAGCGGGCGCCGTAGTCGGAGCCGGCCTCTTCGTCGGCGGTGAAGAGGAGGACGAGGTCGCGCGGGGGAACCTTGCCGCGGCGCTTCCAGTCGCGCACGAGGGCGAGGAGCATCGCGTCGAAGTCCTTCATGTCGACGGCACCGCGGCCGAAGAGGTAGCCGTCCTTGATCTCGCCGGAGAAGGGGTGGACGGTCCACTCGTCGGGTTCCGCGGGGACGACGTCGAGGTGGCCGTGGAGCAGCAGGGCACCGCGGGTGGCGTCGGCGCCGGGGTAGCGGCAGGCGACCGAGGCGCGGCCGGGGGCCGATTCGTAGATCTTCGGCTCGAGGCCGACTTCGGCGAGCTTCTCCGCGACGTACTCGGCGGCGGCGCGTTCGCCCGTGGCGGTCGCGTTGTCGCCGGTGTTGGTGGTGTCGATGCGGATGAGGTCGCGCGCGATGTCGACGACCTCGTCTTGCGGGCGGGGCGGGTTCGCGGTTTCAGCCATCCATGAGTTCTATCAAGCCGAGACAACGGACCGCGCTGTGCGGTGGCGGGAGTGAAAGGTGCGACTCCCGCCACCGCAGCGTCATGTGGCGGCCTCCGCGACGCGTCTCGCGCGGCTCTTCTTGCGGCGCTTGGCCACGATCGGACCCACCAAGCGCGGCGCGAGCGGGCCGATGGCGGCCAGGATCAGCACGTACGCTGCGGCGACGGACCCGAGCGCGGGGTCGAGCCCGGCGGTGACGCCGAGTCCGGCGATGACGATCGAGAACTCGCCGCGCGGCAGGAGCACGAGCCCGGCGCGGAGCTTGCCGGTGAATGCCGAACCGCCCCGCCCGGCCGCCCACCAGCCCGTGGCGAACTTCGTCGCGATCGTGACGACCGCCAGCGCGACCGCGACGGGGAGCACCGGCGGGAGCGCGGTCGGGTCGGTCTCGAGGCCGAAGTTGACGAAGAAGATCGCCGCGAACAGGTTCTTCAGTGGTTCCAACGTCTCCTCGGCTTGGCGGGAGACCTCGCCGGAGAGGGCCATGCCGACGATGAACGCGCCGACCGCGGCCGAGACGTGCACCTGTTCGGCGAGACCTGCCACGACGAGGACGATGCCCATGACCTTGAGCATGAGGATCTCGTCGTTCGGGGAGGAGAGGAACCTCGACAGGAGTCCGCCGAACCGGGACGCGACCACGAAGGCGGCGGCCACGGCGAGCAGCGCGATGCCGAGGCCGACGGCGGCCTGCGCGAACGCGAGTCCGGCCAGGATCGTGGTCACGATCGGCAGGTAGAGGGCCATGACCAGGTCTTCGGCGACCAGGAGTGCGAGGACCGTGGGCGTTTCGCGGTTGCCGAGCCAACCGAGGTCGGTGAGGACCTTCGCGATGATGCCCGACGAGGAGATGTAGGTGACGCCGCCGAAGACGACGGCGGCGGCCGGTCCCCAGCCGAGCAGCAGCGCGCAGACCACGCCGGGCGTGGCGTTGAGGACCAGGTCGACCACGGCGCCGAGCCATGAGGTCCTCATGGTGCCGAGCAGTTCGCGCGGCGTGTACTCGAGGCCGAGGGTGAAGAGGAGGAGGACGACTCCGACTTGGGCGCCGACGGCGAGAAAGCCGGTGATCGCGTGCATCTCATAGATGCCGCCGTGGCCGAAGGCGAGGCCCGCGAGGAGGTAGAGGGGGATGGCGGAGATGCCGAATCGTCCGGCGAGGGCTCCGAGCAGACCGAGGGCTCCGATGAGGAGGCCGAGTTCAAGAAGGAGCTCGACGGTCTCGTGCATTATTCGAGCCCGCGCAAGATCCGGTCGACGGCGTCGACGGCCTCTTGCGTCCCGATGGTGACGAGGCGGTCCCCGACATGGAGGATCGCGGAAGGCGCGGGTCCAGTCTCGACGCCGTCCGCGCGGACGATGGCGACGACGGAGGCGCCGGTGCGGGTGCGGGCGCGGGTGTCGCCGAGCGGGCGATCGGCGTAGGGACTGGTGGCGTCCACGTGCAGCTGTCGCGAGACGAGGTTGTCGATCTCGTGGTGGAGGCGGTTGAGCTTCTCGACGATGCGGGCACCGCCGAGGAGTTCGCCGATCGCGGCGGATTCGTCGGCGGAGAAGACGATGCAGTCGAGCATCGAGTCGGGATCGTCGGGGTCGTAGATGATGAAGTCGCGGCGGCCCTCGCGGTGGGCGACGATGCCTAGGCGCACATGGCGTTTGGTCTCGAATTCGAACCGCACTCCGATTCCGGGCAGCTCGGTGCGCTCCACGTCCACTGTTGGTCACTCCTTTTGTGTGGGATACGCACCGAACCGTACAGCACCGGAGGGTCAGTCGGCTGCGATGACCGGTTCGAGGGCCTGACGCAGGTGGTTTCGGACCTGGTCGGGAACGCGGATGCGGTCGTCGGATTCGTAGCGCGGCCGGACGTTCGCGGCGGTGCCGGGGTCTGCGGTGACGGCGGCGAGCTCGTCGAGGAGCGCGGTCAGGTCGGGGCCGATCTCGTCCTCGGGCTCGGGCATGGCGCCCCAGACGTCCCACGGCAGCAGTTCCATGTTGGACAGGGAGGCCACGTCACGGATGAGGTTGCCCGCGATCCACCAGGCACCCTGCTCCCCCGGGATCGTCAGGCCGCACTTGTCGGGGTCGAGCCGGCCCTCGCGGTACTCGGTCCAGGCTCGGCCGCCGACGACGAAGCGGTCGCGGGGGACGTCGGCCGGATCGAACTCGAAGCCGATCGCTTCGGTGAGCACGGGGTCCATCTGGGCGTCGGAGAGGATCCATTGGCTTCCGTTCCAGTACTCGGCCACCCAGTGGTCGATGTGCCAGTCGGGCTCGAAGTAGTTGCCGAAGCCGCAGCGGGCGCGGGCAGGGATGCCGTGGACGCGCATCGCGGCGACGGTGACGAGGCTGAAGGTGCGGCAGGTGCAGGCGATCCGCCGTTCAGGGGCGCGGGGCTCGGTGAGCGGGCGGGCGTCTTCTTCGAGGATGCGACCGAGGATCGGTTCGGTCGCGCGGAAGTGCGCGGTGGTCCGGCGCCCTTCGGGCATTTCGAATCCGTAGGCGGCGGCGAGGTCCTGGTGGACGAGTATGCCTTGCACGGCAGTGAGGATCGAGGAGATGTCGCCGGGGACGGCGCGCAGCGCTTCGCGGTGGTCTCCGGCGTCGGAGAGCGGGCCGGGCTGGGTGTAGTAGGCGAGGACTTCGTCGGCGCTCATGGTGTTCCTTTCGAACGAGGTGCCCTGAAGTCTATGGAGATTTGCGCCCTGGTATCCAAATTCAATCGTACAAATGTACGGTCTTGAATTTGTGGGGATTTTGCGCGAAACCTCCGGTCGGCCCGAGGGCCGGCCGGAGGTCGTCAATCGGCGGCGCCCGTCAGACGCGGGTCCACTTCTGGTTGTCGCCGCCCCAGCAGCTGTAGAGCTGGACGGGGGCGCCGTTGTCGGAGCTGTAGACGTCCAGGCACAGGTTCGCGTAGCCGACGCTGCGGATCGTGCCGTCGGAGCCGAACGTCCACTGCTGGCTCGCGGCGTTGCTGCAAGCGTTGATCTGCAGTTCCGCGCCGTTGCCGCCCGAGGGCGCTTCGAGGCACCTGCCGAGGACCCGCAGCTCCTGCGCGGCAGTGTAGGTGAACTGCTGGTTCGCGCCCTCGTAGCAGCTGTAGAGCTGGACCTTCGTGCCGCCTGCGGTGTTGCCGCCGGGCACGTCGATGCACTTCCCGGCCGAATTGCTGCGGAGCAGGTCGGTGCCGGTTCCACCGCCACCGCCGCCGCCGTCAGGGGCGACGGCGCGGCCGGTGGACGGCGAGATCATGCCCGCGCAGAGCCCGCGCGAGCGCAGGTCGGCGGCGATCTGCGGGATCGCGTTGATGGTGTTCTGGTAGGCGTCGTGCATCAGGATGACGCCGCCGTCCTGGAGGTTGCGGGCGCTCTGCACGATCTGCGCGGTGCTGGCGGAGTTCCAGTCCTGCGAGTCGACGGTCCAGAGGATCTCGGTGAGGCCCTGCTGGGCCGCGATGGACTTGACCGTGGCGTTCGTGGCCCCGTAGGGCGGGCGGAACAGTGTCGGGGCGACCCCGGTGGCCTGCTGGATCGCCTGCTGGGCGCTGGAGATCTCCTGGGTCGCCTGCGAGGCGGACAGCTTGGTCAGGTCGGCGTGGGTCTGCGTGTGGTTGGCGACCCACATGCCGGCGCTGACCTGCGCGCGGGCGAGCGAGGGGTTGGCGGCGACCTGCCGTCCGAGGTTGAACATGGTGGCGCGCAGACCGTTGGAGGTCAGGGCGTTCAGCAGGTTGGTGGTGGTGCCGGGGTTGGGCCCGTCGTCGAAGGTGAGTGCGACGTAGCCGTTGCAGGTCTGCGCCTGCGCGGGTGCGGCGGCGACGCCGAGCACCACGGCGGCGGCGCCGAGGGTGACGACGATGGCGGACAGGGTGGCGATGAGCGTCCTCATGCGACTTCGCATGATCGGCCTCCTTGGGGTGTCGCCCGGAGACGCGCGGCGGCGTCCCGGGATACGGCGCATCAGTCGGCGTCGACGAACTCCCAGGGGTGAGGGGCCCTAGTCGTCATGAGGGGGTGACGATGGATCGATGTCCCGTGAACGTTCAGGAACGAATGCAATTATCCGGTGCCGATTCGCTGGAAGACAAGGGCTCCGCGCACCAAAACATCGACGTACATCAATTTAGAGCCGGTCGGTCGGGGAACGGGCGGCGAACGGGAGACCAGCGGGCGCAACGGGTCCCGGCCGCGGCGCGGCCGGGACCCGGTCCACTCAGGCGGGTCGGATCAGGCGGCGTCGATGCGGACGTGGACACGCTTCTTCTCGTACTCGGCCGTGGCGGTGTAGCCGGGGAGGTCGATCTGGACCTCGGCGAACTCGCCCCTGACCTCCTTGGCCTTGACGACCGGCAGGTCCACGCCCGCGGCGGGCGGCCGCTGCGGGTCGAGGGTGACCTTCAGGATCGAGCCCGCGTCGAGGGTGACCTTCTTGTCGACCTCCAGTGCGGGCTCGCCGCCGTCGTTCAGCACCACCTGGAGGGTCGCGTTCGACTGGGCGAGGGCCCGCAGTTCGAGCTGCGCGGTGTCGACGATGAGCCGGCCGCCGGTGACGGTGACACCGCCCTTGCCGAGCGCGTTCGCCGAGGCGGCCCGCAGGGTGCCGTCCTGGAGTGCCACGCCGCCGGAGAAGGAGTTGTCGCCGGCGAGGGTGAGCGTGCCGGTGCCGGCCTTCGTGAGCTTCCCCGTGCCGCCGATGTCGTTTCGCCAGGTGTCGGCGGTGTTGAAGCCGCCGGCAGCGGCGTCCATGGTGACGGTGAGGTTCGCGTCGAAGCGGCCGTAGCCGTCGGCGGCGGTGAAGTAGTCCAAACGGCCCCATTGCTCCGGTCCGTCGAGGATCGGGTACCCGCCTTTGAGGGCGGTGGTGCGCAGGACCTCGCGGCGCTGGTCGGCGCTGAGGTAGGGCAGGCGGGTCTCCAGGAGGACTTCGGCTCCCTTGGGGACGGTGAACGCGGTGTCGGGGCCCGAGCGTTCGAGGACGTAGGTGAGGCGTTCGGCGAGGCGCGCCCGGTTGACCTCGCGGTCGGCGTACTCGTCGGTGTCGGCGGCCTCGCGGTGCGCGTAGGCGTACAGCTCATCGGCGGAGACGCCGGTCTGCTCGGTGAAGTACGCGAGCGCCTGCGCGCGGGCCTCCGCCTTGATCTGGGCGGTCGCCGGATTGTGGAGCACGGCGGCGGCGAGGGCGGTGCCGAGGATGCGGCCGCCCACCACGTCGACCGCGCTGTGCATGCCGGCCATGATGCGCGAGTGCGAGGTGTCGGAGGCGCGCAGCAGCAGTTCCTGGAACCGCTCGGGCACCGCGTAGGCGAGCGCGAGGCCGGCGAGCCAGGCGGCGTTGGTGTGACCCGAGGGGAATCCGCCGTCCTCGGCGGGGGTGGTGGAGCGCTGGCGGAGCAGCTCGGGGGCGGCCGCGACCGCCGAGTCGTAGGCGGGGACGCCGAGGACGGGGATGCCGCCGGTCTCGACGACTTCGCTGGCGCGGTTCAGCCGCCAGGGACGCGGGTACTGGTAGGCGAGTTTGCTCGGGTTCGAGGAGGTGTTGTTCCCTCGGACCGTGTTCACCAGGAGCGCGACTTTGCCGAGGTCGGAGTCGGTCGCGCCGGGGCCGATCGCCGAACCGGCGGGGGCGTCGGGCGGGAGCGCGTCGCTGATCTTGTCGGCCGGGATGCCGTCGGGGGCGCCGGTGATGGCGGTGACGGCCTTCGCGCCGGCCTTGTAGAGGGCTTCGAGGGGGCCGAGGCCGCCGATGGCGCTGTAGCTCTGGTGCTGGCGGTCGAAGAGATAGGCCTGTTTGGATTCGGCGTCCGTGCGGGCGGCGGTGACCTGCTCGCTGTACTCGATGTTCGCCTCGAGGACGTCCTCGGCGAGCACGGTGCCGTTGTTCCAGTCCGGGCCGGTCTGCCACAGGTCTTGGAACCCGCTGAGGATGCGGACGGCGGCGTTGGTCTCGGGAGTGAGGTTCTCGATCGCGTTGGTGCTGTAAGTGTCGACGAAGGCGGGGCCGGTGTGCTGGGCCCATCGGGTGACGGGGGTTTCGGACGCGATCGACGCTACTGTGGACTGGAGCGCGCTAGTCGCTTCGCTCGCGGCGGCGGATTCCGCGACGATGGCCGCCGCTGCGATGCCGGCGGAGCCGGCGAGGAGGGCGCGGCGGCCGATCGTGTGCTGTCGTCCTGGCATGTTGTGCTCGTTTCGGTGCGGTGGGCCAAGCCTCGCGGCCTCGGGGCGGCGCCGCGGAAGTGGTTGCGAGCAACACTCTCGCGGCGTGCGGTGAACGGATCGTAGCGAGACGGTGAGCAGGGTCTGCACGGTGGCTAACGGTTGCACGGTCAACGGAGACGGCGGAGTCCCGGCCGCGGTGCGACCGGGACTCCGCGTCGGGTTACCGGGTCAGACCGCCGTTGGGGGCTTCCTGCTCCACTTCGAGCGTCACCGCGTCGGACGCGGACACGCCCGCGGCGTTGACGATGTCGAACATCTTGCGGCCCATGGCGGCGTGCGCCTGCACGGCCGGGTGGGTCGCGCCGTAGTTGCCCCAGTGGTTGGTGAACTGCGCCATGAACGAGTAGACGAGGGCCGGGGCGCCCGCGGCGCTGTAGACCACGCCGGACTCGCTGCGGGTGGCGTCGTCCGCGCCGTACTTCATGGCGATGCGCGAGCGCTCGACCGAGGACATGTTGCGGCGGAAGCCGTCGTGGTAACCGCTGAGTCCCTTCAGGATGTTGAGGAAGAAGCTGGTGCTCTTCGCGGAGAGGAGCTCGCCCTTGGCGAGGCGGGTGAGCAGGTCGTTCGTTTCGAACGTGGTGGTGTCGCCGAGCCACATGCGGCTCGGGTTGGCCGGATTGGGGATCACGCGGGTGTCGTTGAAGCCCTTGGCCGCCAGGGTCTCGTTGATCTCGGCGGGAGGACAGACCAGGCCGCACAGCCGCACCGAGGTGTTGTCCGAGGTCAGGAGCATGGCGACCAGGACGTTCGCGACGGTGATCTCGTCGCCGTACGCGGTCTGGTGGAAGTAGAACCCGGAGCCGGTGAGGATGATGTCCGAGGTGAGGGTGATGCGGTCGTCCAGCGAGAGTTCACCCCGGTCGATCTTGTCGAGCACGCCGAGCGCGATGCCGAGCTTGTTGATGCTCGCGGCGGTCTGGATGCTCGTGGAGCTCTGGTTCACGGCCACGACGGGCGCGCCAGTGCCGTTGAGGAGGGTCACGTAACCCTGCCAGGTGCCGCCCGCCTTGGCGGTCTCGGTGTCCCAGACCGCTTTGATCTGCGAGGCCGTCGTGACGGCGGCCTGAGCGGTGGACTGCTCCGCGTGCGCGGCGGAGGCGGAGCCGAGAACGGCGCCGCCGGCGGTCACCGCGGCACCGAGCTTGATTACATCGCGTCGTTCCATGGTCGCCTTTCGTTGGCTTGCAAGGTGTTGAGGAGGTCCGCCATTGGTACGCCGCAGCGCGCGCCAGCGGTTGCCTCGAATCAGAACGAAGTGGACGCGAGGAGTCCGATTGCGGCGTCCCGGTGGCCGTTCGAGGCGAGGAGCCCGGCTGGAGCGAGACGGTAGTCCGCGTCGATCACGAAGCGGGCGTCCTTGGGCGGCCGGACGCCGCCGGAGGTGTCCGCGCCGACCGCCTCCCGCAGCCACACTGCGGCTTCGGGATCGCGGCGCAGGATGCCGCCGGAGCCGACGACGAGGCTGACGGCCGCGAGGTCCTTGCCGCCGCGAAGCGGCTCGGTCGGGCCGCCGATGCGCTCCCCGCGCGCGTGGCGGCGCACCGCGATCCGGGCCGCGAGGGCGCTCAACTCGGCGTCGTCGGCGGGATCCGCGGACCTGAGCGCGGGGTTCGCCGCGCGCAGTCGAGCGGCCTCCGGCAGGCCCCGACTGGTGGGGAGGTCCTCCTCGTCCGCGGCCTCGGTGATGCCGATCGCCGTATGCCGCACGCCGAGGTCGCCTTCGACGGTCCTTGAGCGCCAAGCGGTCCCGGCCACTTCGGCGCGCGGGCCCTCGCGTTCGGCGTCGGGGGTGAGCACCGAGTAGACGTCGGTGGTCGCGCCGCCGACGTCCACCACGAGCAGGTCAGCGCCGGTGGTGTCGGCGAGCAGTTCGACCCCGGTGAGCACGGCGTCGGGTGTGGCGGCCTTGACCATGCGGGTGAAGTCGGCGCTGGCGGAGAGGTGCTTCCCGGCGATCACGTGGCGGAGGAAGACCTCGCGGAGCGCGGTGCGGGCGGGGACGGGGTTGAGGACGCCGATGCGCGGCAGGACGTTCGCGACGCGGGTCGTGCCGATCCCGGCTCCGGTGAGGAGCGCGGCGATGTCGGCGGCGGCGTTCGCGTTGCCCGCCACGACGACCGGCGTTCGGGATCCGGACTCGGCGAGTGCCGCCGCGTGGGCGCGCAGTGCGGTCTCGTCGCCGCCGTCGGTGCCTCCGGCCAGGAGGATCACGTCGGGTCGGGCCCCGGCGAGCTCCGTGAAGTCGCCCGTCTCGAGGTCGCCGGCGCGCACGTCCACGACCCGGGCTCCGGCGCTGAGTCCGGCCCGGTAGGCGGCGCGGGCGGTGACCAGCGGCTCGTTGCCGATCACCGCGAGCCGGAGCCCGCCGCCCGCCGAGGAGCAGACGAGCGTGTCGACGACCTTGACGCCCTTCGGGGTCGCCTCGTCGGCGGCGGCACGGAGACCGTCCATGACGTCGGTGCCGATCGTGGTGGGGCGCGAGGCCGCGCCGAGGAGCTCGCCGGTGTCCGCGTCGACGGCGGCGGCCTTGGTGTAGGTCGATCCGACGTCGACGCAGACGACGGCTGCGCTCACGGGACGACCACAGTGCCCGTGGCGGTGGTGGCGATGATCGGCACGTCGAGGACGACCGCCGACGAGTCACCGCGCTCGGGGTCGGCACGGCAGACCACCATGAGCGTGAACTCGACGGTGCGGCTGCGGCGGCCGGTGCGGACCACGGTGGCGGTGGCCTCCACGACGTCCCCGGCTTTCACGGGCGCTTTGAACTGGACGTCCGCATAGGACGCGAACAGCCCTTCGTCGCCGTCGGTGAGGATGCACAGCTCGGTGGCGACGTCGCCGAACAGTCCGAGCCCGTAGGCGCCGTCCACGAGGTTCCCGCCGTAGTGCGCGTGGCCGTGGGGGATGTAGCGGCGGTGGGTGACCGTGGTGCCGTTGTGGTCGGTCATGCTGCTGCCTCTCTGCTGGTCACGAGCCGGTGGACGAGATACGAGGCCACGTCGGACGGTGTGGTGCCGCGGGTGAAGATGCGGTCGACGCCGAGCTCGGTCGCGGCGCCCTCGTCGAAGCGGGGCCCGCCGACGACGAGCAGCGGGCGGCGGCCCGGCGGCAGGGCCTCGCGGAAGGCGGCGGCCATCTCCCGGGTGTTGTGCAGGTGGGCGTCCTTCTGGGTGACGACCTGGCTCACGAGCACCGCGTCCGCTTCCTCGTCGACCGCGCGGTTCACGAGGTCGGGCACGGCGACCTGCGCGCCGAGGTTGACGACGCGGAGTTCGCGGTAGTACTCCAGGCCCTTCTCCCCCGCGACGCCCTTGATGTTGAGGATCGCGTCGATGCCGACGGTGTGCGCGTCGGTGCCGATGCAGGCGCCCACGACGCAGAGCTTGCGGCCGAGCCGCTCGCGGATGGCGTCGTTGACCTCCTTCGGGCTGAGGTGCGGGTAGTCCTTCTCGACCACTTTGACCTCGTCGAGGTTGACGAGATGCGTGGACGCGCCGTAGACGACGAAGAAGGTGTAGCCCTCGCCGATGGCCTTGGCGTGCACGAGCATCGCACCGTCGAGTCCCATCTTGGCGGCGAGCTGGAGGGCCGCGCCCTCGGCGCGTTTGTCGTGCGGGACGGGCAGGGTGAAGGAGAGCTGCACCATGCCGTCGCCGGTGGTGTCCCCGTAGGGCCTGATGATGCGGCTCATCGGACGGCCTCCTTCTGGGCGGCGTCCTGGTCGGGGCTCGTCCTGTCGAGTTCCGCCGCGGCCGGGTTCCAGTAGTCGTCGGCGCGCTTCGCGACGCCGTCGAGGCCGCGGCCGCCGTCGGCGGGGCGCTTCATGATGCCGAACGTGCCGTCGGCGATGGCGTTGAGCAGGCCGTCGTCCACGATCTTCGCGAGCAGGTCCACGGCCTCTCCGAGGACTTGATTGGCGCGGCCGGCGATGAAGCCGTCCCTCGGCGGATGGAAGTCCTCGGCGAGCCCGGCGCACGCGTTGAGCACGTACCGCACGTTCTGGAGGGCGATGTCCCGGTCGGAGAGCCAGGGGGTGACGACCGCTTCGGTCATCATGCCCACCAGCAGGATCGACTGGCCGGTCATGACGCCGGCGAGGTTGAAGAACCCGTCGAGGAGGTTGCCGCGGAACACGTCGCCGGTCATGTGCTTCGTCGGCGGCATCCACTTCAGCGGTGCGTCCGGGAACAGCTGGCGGGCCAGCAGCGCGTGCGCGAGTTCGAGCCGGAACGACTCGGGCACTTCGGGGTTGATCTCGAAGGCGTGCCCGAGGCCGAGCAGCGGGTCCGGGAGCCCGGCCTCATGCGCGAAGCGCTCGTTGAGCAGCTGCGAGACGGTGACCGTGTGGGCGGCCTCGACGGCGTCGGCCGTGGTCAGGTAGTTGTCCTCGCCGGTGTTGATGATGATCCCGGCGCGGGCGTGGACCTGGCGGCTGAAGCGCTGGTCCACAAAGGTGCGGATCGGGTTGATGTCGCGGAACAGGATGCCGTACATCGAGTCGTTGAGCATCATGTCGAGCCGGTGCATGCCCGCCAGCGCGGCGATCTCGGGCATGCAGAGCCCCGACGCGTAGTTGGTGAGGCGGATGTAGCGGCCGACCTCGCGGGAGGTCTCGTCGAGGGCGGCGCGCATGAGCCGGAAGTTCTCGCCGGTGGCGTAGGTGCCGGCGAAGCCCTCGCGGGTGGCGCCTTCCGGTACGTAGTCGAGAAGGGACTGCCCGGTGGAGCGGATGACGGCGATGACGTCGGCTCCGGCCCTGGCGGCGGCCTGGGCCTGCGGGATGTCCTCGTAGATGTCGCCGGTGGCGACGATGAGGTAGATCCAGGGCCGCTGGGGCGGGTCGCCGATCTCGGCGACGAGTTCGTCTCTCCTGCTTCGCGACCGGTCGATGCGGTCGAACCCGTGCTGGACGGCGGCTCGCGCGTGGCCGCGGGCGGTCTCGGCGTCGGGGCCGCTCGGGAGGCTGAAGCGGACGCCGTCGGCCGCTGCGGCGTGGGCGAGGCGGTCGAGGTCGGGGAAGTCCTTGAGCGCGTGGAAGACCGGGAGGGCGATGCCGTGCTCGATGCCGACCTGTTCCTGGACGGCGTCGGCGAGGCGGTTGACCCACGGGATGCCGTCGGGATCGGCTCCGGTGAGGCCGGCGAGGCGGAGCGTGGCGCGCTCGACGGAGACCGTGGTGTGGCTGCGGGCGAGGTCGACGACGGGTTGGGCGGCTTTCGCGGCGAGGCGGCGGGCCCGGGCGACGACGGCGGGGTCGAGCGGGAGTTCGGCGGTCATTCGCTCTCTCCCTCGGCGAAGCCTGCGGGCCGAGCATCGGCGCTGCCCACCCGGTCGATGAACAGGTCCTTCAGGTGCGGGTTCGCTCGCAGCAGGTCGAGCGCGTAGTCGGCGTGGCCGGGGACGTAGCCGTTGCCGATCAGCATCTCGACGTCGGCGGCGAGGCCTTCGGCGCCGAGGGCGGCGGCCGTGAAGGAGGTGGCCATGGAGAAGAAGACGACGGTGCCGCCGGCGGCGGTCGAGAGGATCGCGCCGTGTTCGCAGCCGGGGACGTCGACGCAGACGACGGTGACGTCGGCGCCGCGGCCGTCGAGCGCGTGCTCCACCTTCTCGGCGAGGTGGAGCGGGTCGGTGGCGTCGGCGATGACGATCTCGTCGGCGAGTCCGGAGCCGCGCAGGCAGGCGTCTTCGATCTCGTCGCGGACGACGGCGACCACTGTCGCCGCGCCGGCGTCCCGCGCTGCGGCGAGCGAGAGCGACCCGGATTTTCCGGCGGCGCCGAGGACGGCGACGGTGGTCTCGGCGGGTGCGCGGCGGGAGACGACGCGGTGGACGAGCGCGGGCGCGCCGCACACGTCGAGGACGGCGAGCGCGAGGTGTTCGGGCAGGTCCGATGGGAGTGCGGCGGCGATGGAGCGGCCGAAGAGGATCGCGTGGCCGCTGGTCGGAATCTGCTCGGAGTTGCCGTCCCAGCGTGCCAAATCGTCATCTATGTGCAGCGGGGTGAGGGTGAGCGAGACGAGGGTGGCGACCTTCTGGCCGGCTTTGAGGCCGAGCGGGGAGCGGGGGCCGACCTCGTCGACGGTGCCGATGAGCATGCCGCCGGAGCCGGTGACGGGGTTGTGCATTTTGCCGCGGCGTTCGATGATGGCGCGCACTTCGGCCCGGACGGCTTCGCCGTCGCCGCCGTGGGCGGTGCGGAGCTGCCGGTAGGAGGCCGCGTCGAGATTGAGGCGTTCGACGCTGATACGGACCTCGTCGTCGGCGATGTCGGGGTCGGGGTCGAGCCGGTCGGCTGCTTGTGGCAGCGCTCCGGCGGGGCTGACGACTCGGTGCGATCCGACCGGTGAGCCTGTCGACATCGTTGCCGCCCTTCTTGTAGCAGGGAATTTTATGGAGTCTCAATATGCGGGACCTAGCGCACTACAGTAACGGAAGGTTATCCTCGTCACAAGGACGGTCATCCCCGTCTGCGAGGTTTCCCGGGCCAACAGCCCGGACATGGAGGTGAGAAGGTGTCGGATCGACCAGCGGGAGACACCGCGCACATCTACGACTCACAAGCGTCGTCGAGGCCGCCCGTGATCGAGCAGCCGTACCAGTACCGGCGCCGCAGGCTGGAGGAACCGGACTGGACCCGGTTCCCCGGCTGGGCGGACGTGACCGAGGCGGACTGGGCGTCGGCGCAGTGGCAGCGCGTGCACTGCGTCAAGAACGTCAAGCAGCTCCGGGAGGTGGTGGGCGACCGGCTCCACGAGTCGTTCTACGAGGACCTCGCGCAGGACATGGCGCATTCGGCGACCATGTCGATGCTGCTGCCACCGCAGATGCTCAACACGATGGCCCCCGCGATCGAGGAGACCGCCCCGGGATCGTGGACCGATGCGCTCGTAGCCGACCCGGTGCGTCGCTACATGCTGCCCGTCGCCTCCGACCGGCACCCCGACTGGCCCTCGCACCCGTTCGCCACTCGGGACTCCCTCCACGAGCACGACATGTGGGCCGTCGAAGGCCTCACCCACCGGTACCCGACGAAGGTCCTCGCCGAGCTGCTCTCGACGTGCCCCCAGTACTGCGGGCACTGCACCCGCATGGACCTCGTCGGCAACTCGACGCCCACAGTGGACAAGCGGAGGCTCGCGCTGAAACCGGTCGACCGGCAGACCGCGATCCTCGACTACCTGAAGGCGCACCCGGGCGTGCGGGACGTGGTCGTCTCCGGCGGCGACGTCGCGAACCTGCCGTGGAAGCAGCTCGAACGGTTCCTCGACCGGCTCCTCGACGTGGAGACCATCCGCGACATCCGCTTGGCCACCAAGGCGCTCATGGGGCTGCCGCAGCACTGGCTGCAGGACGAGATCGTCGACGGCATGGCCCGCGTCGCCAAGCGCGCGGCCGGGCAGGGCGTCAACCTCGCGATCCACACCCACATCAACCACGCCAACTCGGTGACCCCGGCCGTCGCGCGGGCGGCCGCGGCGATGCT
Source organism: Glycomyces sp. YM15 (assembly GCF_016918015.1). Classification (GTDB taxonomy): domain Bacteria; phylum Actinomycetota; class Actinomycetes; order Mycobacteriales; family Micromonosporaceae; genus Glycomyces. Next base: position 180,530 of record NZ_JAERMK010000007.1, on the reverse strand, counting down.
CGACGCGGGCGTGCGCGACGTGCGCAACCAGGGCGTGCTCATGCGCGGCGTCAACGACACCCAGGCCGACCTGCTCGACCTGTGCTTCGCGCTGCAGGGCGAGGCGAACATCCTGCCGTACTACTTCTACATGTGCGACATGATCCCCAACGCCGAGCACTGGCGCACCTCGGTCTCGCAGGCGCAGGAGCTGCAGACCGCGATCATGGGCTACCTGCCCGGGTACGCGACGCCGCGCATCATCTGCGACGTGCCGATGGTCGGCAAGCGGTGGGTCCACCAGCTCTCCGAATACGACCGCGAGCTGGGCATCTCCTACTGGACCAAGAACTACCGGACCTCGATCGAGGCCGACGACCCCGACGCGCTCACCCGCCGGTACCCGTTCTACGACCCGATCGACACGCTTCCCAAAGCCGGCCAGCAGTGGTGGGCGAACATGCACCCGCCGGTGCGCGCCAAAGAGGACGGCGACGCGGCGGCCGCCAAGTCCCGGCTGGCCGTGGCCCGCCATGACGAGGCCGCGGAGATCGCATGACCGGCACCCTCATCACGGTGGCGCCCACCGGGGCCGAGGTCGACAAGGCCGAGGTCCCGGCGCTGCCGGTGACGCTGGACGAGCTGGTCGACACCGCGAAGCGGTGCGAGCAGGCCGGAGCGTCGATCATCCACGTGCACCTGCGCGACGACGACACCCGGCCGACCCTCGACCCGGTGCGGCTGCGCGATGCCGTCGCGGCCCTGCGTGACACGACGAATCTCATCGTGCAGCTCTCGACGGGCGGCTCGGTCCGCGACGGCGAGGAGGCCCGGCTCGCGGTGCTCGACGCGGAGCCGGACATGGCCTCCTGCACGATGGGCACGGTGAACTTCGGCGACGACGTGTTCCTGAACCGCTGGGCGTTCGTCGTCGAACTGCATCGGCGGATGCGGGACAAGGCGGTCGTGCCCGAGTACGAACTGTTCGATCTGGGACATCTGGCGGCGCTGGAGCGGTTGCTGGACAAGGAGGGCCTGCCGTTCGGCGGGCACGTGCATGTGGACTTCGTGCTCGGTGTGCCCGGGGGCGCGGCCGGGGACGCGTCCACGGTGGCGGCCTTCGCGGAAGGCGTGCGCCGGTACCTGCCGGAAGGGACCACGTTCTCCGCCACCGGCATCGGTCGCACGACGCTCCCGGTGATGCTGGCTTCGCTGGCCCACGGCGGGCACCTGCGGGTCGGCATGGAGGACACGGTCTCGTACGCGAGGCGGCAACCGGTCACGGGCAACGATCAACTGGTCGAGCGGGCCGCGAGGGCCGCGGCGCTGGCGCAACGCCCGGCGATCACGACGGTGGAGGCCAGGAAGCTCCTGCGGATGCGCGACGCGGACTAGCGGTGCGAAGGAGAGCCCGACCGCAGAACGGTCGGGCTCTCGCCATGCCGCGGTGTCGGTCACGGTGAGCCGAGGTGGCCGACGGCTTCGATAGTCGCGATCGCTCGGAAGGTCGGCCGAATCGGGGAATGCGTATCGGGGACATGTGTGTTTCCCTTGATGTGCAGGCTCCTGCGACCGTCGAGGCAGGACCGATGCCGTCTCGAAGGGAGCGTCCGATGCTCGATCTCGCCGTCATTCTGCCCTTCCTGGGACCAGGGGCGAAGGTCCTCGGAACGGTCATCGAATCGTTCCGAGGGAAAAGCGTCTCCCAGAGTGAGATCGAACAGACCGTGCGACGTTCGGGGCAGGAGGAACTGCAGCGCACTCCCGCCTTCGCGAATACGCCCGCTCCGCGGCGTCCCCTGATCGAGACCGCATTGATCGGCGCCGTCGTGATCACCGTGCTCAAGGCGGACCAATGGTCCGACATGCGCATCGGCCAGACCGCAGACGGCCTGCAGTTCGGCGTCCAGCGTGGACCCGCGCCGTCCGACCAGAACCTGATGGACGTGCTGCTGAAGGCCATCCAGGCCCAGCCGATCGAATCCGGCGTCGCGTCGTATGAGCCTCCGGCCATCGAGGCCCCGGGATACCCGGTGGCCCCCTACCCGGGATCGCCCGGCTACGGCCCGGTGCACAACACCGGTCATCCGACCGGTGCACCGTCCACTTTCGATGACGGGTACGCGGTGGCCCCGTATACGACGTACTCCGACGGCCAGGGCGACCCCTACGCCGTTTTCGAGGAGGTGCACCTCGACTCTCCGCCGTACGTACCGGCCTCCACCCCGAGCCCCCCTCAGGTGAACGACGAGCGGCAGCAGGCATCGAGCGTCGCCGACGCGCTCGTCCACAGGCACAACGAGGTGATGGACCTCGTCGATTCGCGTCCGACGGCGGCGGCTCGCATGATGAAGGTGATCCTGGACGACATGGTCGCGACGCTCGGGACGGACCATGAGACGACGATCCACGCGCACCGGAACTACGCCTATATCCTGGGCAGATCGGATCAGTACGCCGAGTCGGTCCGCGAATACGAGAAATCGCTGCCGAGCTTCGCACGGGTATTCGGCAGCGAGCAACGGATCACGGTCCTCGCCTGGATGGATTACGGATTCCAGCTGATGAAGAGCGGCGACTCGGCGGCGGCGATCGAGACGTTCGAGGCCATCCTGCCCGCGCTCGAGGCCGAGCTCGGCACCGACCACGAGGAAGTGGTGTTCATCCGCCGGGTCCTCGAATCGTTCAGGAACTCCTGAGGCGCCTGGGAACTCGACCCGCCGGGTCGATCCGCCCTCCGATTACCGTGGAGGCGTGACATTCCTTGACCCCCGACGAACCGCAGTCGTCATCGTCGACCTCATGCCGCGCCTGCTGAGTACGGACTTGCAGCCGCGCCCAGGCGCTGCAGTTCTCGAAGCCGCGCTCGCCCTTGCCGATGGCGCTCGAAAAGCGGGCGCGCCGGTCGTGGCGATTCGTGTCGAACGCCCGAACGTGGACCAGCAGCCGCCGGGAAGCGAACTGACGGCCGCGCTTGCGAAGGTGGCTGACGCCGTCGTCGTGAAGCGCTCGATCGGCGGCTTCTACGGCACGGAGCTCAATGAAGTGCTGCAGGGGTTCGGAGCGGCAGCACTGGTGATGGCGGGGATCATGACGAACCTCGGCGTCGAGTCGACTGCGAGGGCGGCCTCGGACCACGGCTATGAACTCATGTTCGTCGAAGATGCCATGAGCGCCTTGACGGCTGCCGAACATGAGGCGTCGGTGAACCTGAACCTCCCCCGCTTCGGAGCGGTCGTCGGTTCGGCCGAACTGCATTGGCGGGCGAGTTCCTGAACCGAGCATCAAGGCCCGGCCGCACAGCGGCCGGGCCCTTTCGGTGTCCTGCGAGCGCGCTCAGCGGTTGTTCTGGAGCTTCTTGAGACCTGCCGTCAGGTCATCGATGTTCATGACGGGTGTCATGTCCACTTTGGCGTTGAGTTGCTCGAACAGCGGCTCGGAGATCGTCGGAATCATCGAGGTGTCCTCCAAGTCGAAGAACAGCATCATGCCCCGCATCCCGTCCTGGGGGAAGAAGTAGGCGGCCTCCGGATTCAGCTGATCCATGAGCTTCTTGAGGTTCTGCTGCATGTCCCCGCCCATGATCGCCTTGTTACCCGATTCAACCGGTATCTGCACTTTCAGGCAGACTCGCATGGCACTCCTCCTCCTTGTCACCGGACCGGCGGACTGCGCGTCGGGCAGTCCACGCACCGGTCGGCACCCTCATTGCACCGTGGACCGCAACCCCTGTCAGGGTTTCCGGGATGTCCTCATATCCCTGCCGGGTGGCGGATGAAGTGCTAGCGCCCGGCCGCCTTCCGGCACAGGTCGACGTGGGCCTCGCCGTACTGCGCGGACAGTGCTATGCGGCGCTGGGGAGTTCGACTCCGGTCGGGTTCGCGATGTCGGTCAGTGGTTCCAGCGGCGGCCGAAGCCGGAGAGGAACCCGCCGATCGCCAGGTAGACCAGGGCTGCGATCCCGTAGTTCACGACCGCGCGGACCTTCGGGTCATCGATGCCGGTGAACATGTCCCGGAAGAGCCAGGAGAACCAGTTGGCGAGATCGGCCATGAAGTTCACCAACGGGTTGTGCGGATTGGCCTCCAGGAGGACGAAGCCCAAGTGCAGCAGGATGATCAGCGCGATCGCACCGAAGATCGCGGTGAGGACGTGCACGATGACGGGGTTGTAGCGGGTGACGACGTGTGCCATGACGGTTCCATTCCTTCAGGTGTCTGTCGTTCTTGGACACCCGGGTTCCCTTCCCGGAGCGGCGCAAACGGGGCCTCCCCAACCTGGCACAACCGGGAATGCGACGGTTTAAGCGGTTTCCGCGATACCGGTCGGCCGGTAAGCTTGGGTCCCATGCCCTCCAGACCACGGCCGCCGACCCCGCACGTTCACGACTCGCAGGCGTCGCCGAGGCCGCTGCGCTTCCTCACGGGTCTTGCACGGCCGCATGCCGGCGGCATCGCGCTGGGCTCGCTGCTGTTCCTGCTCGCGGGCGGCGCTTCGATGTCGCAACTGTGGATGCTCGGCCGGGTCGTCGACGATGGCCTCATCGCCCGCGACGGCGGTGCGCTCGCATTCTGGTTGACGCTCATGGGCATCGCCGTCACCGCGCAGCCGACGTTCTGGGTGCTCGGATTCCGGCGGTTCAACACCGCCGACGCCGCGAGCCAGCGCGTCATCGTGCGGCGGCTCACCGACCACCTCAACACCGCCGGTACGGGCGTGCGCGGGCGCGTCTCGGCCGGGGAGCTGGTGAACCTGCCCAGTGAGGACATGCGCAAGGCCGCCCACACGGTCACCGAGATCGGGTTCCTCACCAACAACTTCGCCATGTTCACCATCGGCTCCGCCCTGGTGTGGTCGATCCACCCGCTGCTGGGCGGCATCGTCATCGCCGGGAGCGTCGTCACCGCGCTCATCGCCGGGCCGCTCCTCAAACGGCTCCAGCGCCGCCAGGCCGACTATCGGGACATGATCGGCGGCCTCACCGCCCAAGCGGCCGACATCGTCGGCGGCCTGCGGGTGCTCCGCGGGATCGGCGGGGACCTGCTGTTCACCGACCGGTACCGGGAGCAGTCGACGGCGCTGCGCGAACGCGGCTACGCGGTGGCGAACTCGAGCTCGTGGATCCACGCCCTGCGACACTCGATGCCGATCGTGTTCGTCGCCGCCATCACCTGGGTCGGCGCGCTCCTCGTCCTGGACGGCGCGCTCACCATCGGAGGTCTCGCCTCCGCGTTCAGTTTCGCGACCATCTTCATCGCGGTCTCGGGGAACTTCATCATCTCCGCGAACTACCTGGTCGCCAGCTGGGTGGCCGCAGGCCGCCTCACCCGCTTCCTCGCCGTAGGGACCGATGTGGACGACCAGGGGACGCTGCCGGGCGCGGGCGGGGAGCTGCGCGACCCCGCTTCGGGCCTAGCGGTCCCCGACAACGGACTCACGGTGCTGGTGACCGCCGAGACCGCACCGGCTACGGAGGCCTGCGAGCGGCTGGCCCGATACCGCGACTCCGAAGCGGTCTGGGGCCCGAAGCCCTTGGAGGCGTATGCGCTCGCTGACGTGCGGGAGCGGATCATGCTGCTCACCGACGAGGACTACCTCTTCGAGGCGACACTGGCCGAGACCCTGCGGGTCGAACCGGAAGCGGCGCTCGCCGCGATCGAGACCGCTTGTGCCGCAGACGTGTACAGCGGACTCGGCGCCGCACTCGACGGACGTGTCGCCGAAGGCGGCCGAAACCTCTCGGGCGGCCAGCGCCAGCGGCTGCGGCTCGCCCGCGCGCTCGCGGCCGCGCCGCAGACGCTGCTGGCCGTGGAGCCGACCTCGGCCGTGGACTCGCACACCGAGTCGCTCATCGCCGCGCGCGTGACGGCCGCCCGTGCGTCGATGTCGACGCTGGTGGTGACGGCGTCGCCGCTGTGGCTGGTCCACGCCGACCGGGTGGTGTGGATGGTCGAAGGCAAAGTGAACGCCACCGGATCGCACGCCGAGCTGCTGTCCGACCCCGAGTACCGCCGCCTCACCGCTCATGAGGAGTCCGCATGAGCGCCACCGACGTTCGAGCGCGCCTGCCGATCGCGAGCCCGTCGCAGGTGCGCCGCGCCTTCTTGGGGCTGCTCGCCGCCGACAAGGGCCCGGCCGTGCAGGTCCTGGTCATGTACACCCTCGCGGCCGCCTTCAGCGTCGCCGTCCCGGTGCTGCTGGGCCGGGTCGTCGACGGCATCGGTGCGGGCTGGGGCGCGGGCGACGTCAACCTCGTGTGCGGTGTGATCGTCGCCTGCGTGGCCGTCCAGTTCGTGCTCAGCCGCCTGGGCCGGCGCGCAGGCTACCGGTTCGGGGAGCGGGCGGCGGCGCGGCTGCGGGAGGACGTCGTGGCCCGCGTGCTCGGACTGCCGCTGGACCGGGTCGAGCAGGCCGGACGCGGCGACCTCGGGACCCGCACGGCCGCAGACGTCAACACGGTGGCGGACCTGCTGCGGGACAACGGGCCCGCGATCGTGACCTCCCTCATCGAGGTGCTGGTGCTGTACGCCGCGCTCTTCGTCGTGGACCCGCTCCTGGGCCTGGTCTCACTGGTGACGCTGCCGCCGCTGCTGCTGGCGGCGCGCCGGTACCTGCGGCAGGCGAGCCGGGTGTTCACCGAGCAGCGCGCGGCAATGAGCGAGGCCGCCGAGACGCTGTCCGCTTCCGGGAGCGGCGCGCGAACCGTCGCAGCGCTGGCGATGCAAGAGGATCGGCGCGTGCTCGGCTACGCGCGGGCAGCGACCCTGTTCGAGCGGTTCAAGCGGCTCATCCGGCTCCAGGTCGAGTTCTTCTTCCTCCTGCTCTGGCTCAACCGGCTGCAGCTCGTGCTGACGATCGCCGCCGCCGGGCTCTGGTACCTCGAGGGCGGCCCGAGCCTCGGCACGGCGATCGCGGCGATCACCGTGGTCGTGCGCATCGCCAACCCCACGAACGGGGTCATGACCCAGCTCAGCGAATTCCAGCAGGGTTCGGCGGCGCTCGCGCGGATCACGGGAGTCGGCCTGATCGAAGCGGCGCCGAGAGAGGCCGTCCCGGACGGGAACGAACTGATACTCGACACGGTGACGTTCGGGTACGGCGACGGCCCTGACGTGCTGCACGGCCTCAGCCTCCGCCCGAAGCAGGGCGAACGGCTCGTCGTCGTCGGCCCTTCGGGGGCGGGGAAATCCACGATCGCGCGACTGCTCGCCGGGATCGACCGACCCCGGACCGGGCACGCGACGCTCGGCGGCGTCCCGGTCGGCGACATCGCGGTCGAGGAACTGCGGCGCCGCGTCGTGCTCGTGACCCAGGAGCACTATGTGTTCACCGCGACCCTGCGCGAGAACCTGATCCTCGCCGCGCCCGACGCCGACGACGCGCGGCTGGCAGAGGCGCTGCGGCGGGTCGACGCCGGGTGGGCCGTCGCCGCCGGGCTCGACACGATGCTCGGCCCGGAGCACCGCAGGCTCACCACGGCGGAGGCGCAGCAGATCGCGCTGGCGCGCGTCGTCATCGCCGACCCGCCGATCGTGATCCTCGACGAGGCCACGGCCGGCATCGATCCAGCCAGTGCGGGCAATGTGGAGGTTGCGCTGGCGGCGGCGCTCGCGGGCCGCACGGTCATCGCGATCGCGCACCAGCTGCAGGCGGCCGCCTCAGCGGACCGGATCGCGGTCGTGGAGGACGGCCGGATCGTCGAGGAGGGCCCGCACGGCGCGCTCCTCGCGGCGGACGGGGTGTACGCGGCGCTCTGGCATGCGTGGCAGGGCGACTGATTCGGGTTGCCCGGTTCGCGGCAGGCGGTTAGGGTCCGAAGATGACCAGAACCCTTGTGACCGGCCCCGATGTGGAACGGGCCGTTGACCTCACGGCTGGCGCGCTGCGCAACGCCCCCGCCGAGGCCTGGGACGATCAGGCCGGGCCGATGGACTGCTCTTGCTGGGACGCATTGGACCACTTGAACAACGGCCTGTTCTCCTATGCGCTGCGACTCGCCCCGCAGGTGCCGTACCTCCAGGGTCGTCCGACGATCGTGTGGCAGCGGCCTGGAGAGCAGCCGCTGCCGATCATCACCGACCGCGAGTCCGGCCCCGAAGCCGGGATCGAGGCCCTGCTGATGATGGGCGGCTTGGTCGCGGCGGTGGTCGACGCCCGACCGGCGTCGGCACGGGCCTGGCACATCTGGGGAACCGCCGACCCCGAAGGCTTCGCCGCCATGGGCGTGGTCGAGACGCTCGCGCACGCGTTCGACCTCACCCAGGGGCTCGGTGTCGACTTCGAGGCACCGGCCGACCTCGTCGCCCCGGCGCTGGCGCGGTTGTTCCCCGAGGCTCCCGCGGACACCGATCCGTGGCCGACCCTGTTGTGGGCCACGGGACGCGGCGAGCTCGCGGGGCACGCGAAGCGGGGCCCGGACTGGACCTGGCACGGCGCGCCCCTGGACGAGGATTAGGGCGATCTCGGCGCCGCTGGGACGCGTGCGGGCCGGCGGATGGGATAACGACCGATCTGATGCGCAGCACATGCGCTAGTCCAGCTCGGGCTCGTCGACCCATCCGGCGATGAGGATGAGGCCGGACGGCCGGTGTCTGGCGAGGTAGGCGAAGGGTCGGTCGAAGCGGATCGAGGCGCGTATGTGACGGTGCTTGGGTTTCGCGAAGGCCGCGGCACGCGTCATGGCGATCGCAGTGACCGCGGCGGCCTCGAAACCGGTGGCGCTGAAGACCGACATCGCCGTCTGCTTGGCCTGGGTGACGTAGACCGGTTCGGCCGCAAGGCGGTCGAAGCGGGCGCGGTCCGCGTCGGAGGCGGTGACGAGGCCGAGCGCGTCGGCGTCGTCGCTGAGGTCGAGATCGGCGTCGAGCTTGAAACGGACGGTCTGGACCTCGACCTCCGGACCGGCTTGCGGTCGCATGGACTGGTACTCGGTGACCTCCACGCCCGTGGCCCGCTCCCCCGGCGACAGTCCGTTGGACGAGCGGCCCCAGACGGGATCGGTCGCGGCATCGATGAGAACGTTCATGACCGCTTGCGGCGCAAGGCCGTCGCGCCCCAGGGCCAGGAGCACGTCGATGTCGCCGTCGCCGGGGACCGTGAGCACCGAGGCGTTGTCGGCGACACGCAGGACGTCGTCGTTCAGCGTCGCGGTGAGGACGCGACAGCGCCCGAGACCGGCCCATGGGCCTTGGTTGAAGGCGCGGCTCGAGTCTTCGAAGGGTGTGCGCCAGGTGGTTCGAATGGACAGGGCGCTGGCGAGGACGAGGTCGATCGGCCGGCTGAAATCCAGCGGCATCCGCTCGATGAGTCCGCCGGTGTTCCGGGAGGCCCATGCGTCGAGGACGGCCTTGTCCGCGGCGGCGTCGCCGGTGAGCGACCCGACCGCCTCCACGGGCAGACCCGCGATCCATTCAGGATCGAGCGTGACCCGAGCTCCGGCCCAGAGCGCGAGAGCGAGGCGGATCGAGGGGGTCGCGCGGACCGCTTCGAGCAGGGCTGCGGGCATTTTGGCGGCCTGATCGGCATCGAGGCCGGTGGCTGCCAACAGCTCGTTGCGGGTCTCGTGGACCGCGCCGGTCACGAGCGCGGCGAGCAGCGGCCAGATGCCGAGACCAGAGGCGACGGCCGGGATCGATTCCCGGGAGGCGAACCACCGCCGAGTGAGTTCGTTGGCGGCCTTGATCTCGCTCGCAGTCAGCGCGTCTTGAATCGTCGTCTCGGTGCCCATGCCATGGATGCTAGTGCCTCTCGGTACCAGGGGCGTCTCACTGTGGGGCCGTGAGTTCGAGGTCAAACCTGGCAGCGACGAGGTGGTGAATGGGTGGGGTGGGTTGGTCGGGTAGCGGGTCTGTTTCGGGTTGGGGCGCAGGAGCTCTGGTCGGATTCGGGGTGCGGAACATGAGGAGGTTCTCCACCTGTGGGTGATGACAGTCGGGGGCTGCATGAGGGATACTTGAGGCACGTACAGGGACAGGAAACTTGTACAGGTGTCGGGGTAGGTGTAAGCAGACTACGACAAGCCTCTGGCCGATCCGACAAACCGACTTGTTTCGAGGCGACGACCCCGCAAGCCAGGGTGCTCCTCCACTGGAGGCGTCCGATCTCACCCCCGTGCCATCGCCCGCAGCTGTCCGCGCCCCCGACGGGCCGTGACTGGGTGGACGATCCTAGTTGGGATCACCCCAACCAGCAGGCGATGCCGTACACGACGGCATACGCGATCCGAGCACGACCCGCCAGCGTCAGCGGTGAGGCCACACCGAGCGAATAGAGGACTCGGTACGGCGACACCGCAAGCACGTCCATGGCGAACACCACCCCGTCCCGGCAGCGCCGCGCCCGCAAGCCCGCGCGACTGCAGGACGGACCCCGAAGAACGGCAAGCGATCCTCGGGAGGCGAACCCGCCACCGGCAACCACCGGGCAAGCCACCGGCATCCACCGGGAGGCCGCACCACTCCCTCAGGGACGGCAGGCAACCACATCCGCCCCGGCAGGGACGGCGCGCGGCCAGGTGAAAGCCGAAGGGCCGGAACCGGAAGCCGAAGCAAGACCAGCAAGACCAGCAGGGCCAGCAGGGCCAGCGAGGGAAGCAAGTAGAGCAGCGGGAAGGAGGCGACCAGGCGCATGAGGACACGACCATGCACACGAACACGGACATGGACATGGACATGGACAAGAGCGCAACCGAGCCGAACTCGGCGGCTGACCGCTCCCGTGCCGCCGACCGCCCCGCCGCTGCGGCATCAGGCCGGACCCACCCGGCCCTGCCGGAAGCGACCACCGGCCCGGCCCCGGCGACACACCGCCGGAGCCTCGCCCACCCTTCCCTCGCTGCCGGTTTACACCCGAACCCAATCCCTACCCGAATTCGGGCACGCAACCCCGAACCCCGCCCCGCCATTCCTTGTTGACGGATTGAAGCCGGGCCGAACCCCCGCCCTATCCCGGCTGTCGGCTTTCGGATCGGCCCTGTCGTCCCGTCGCTGATCACTTGTGGCGGAATCGAAAATATCGCCGAGCGCGCGACGGCGACCGTAGCAATCACACCGGCTCGTCCGGACCGCGCTGCGATCTTTGACCGCACCGGCCCCCGACACCGATGCGGCCCCTGGCCTCGCCGTCGCTGAGCCTTTCCACACAGGGTCGGGGGCGAGTCCACGGCCGCACACTGACCGGCACTTCATAGTCAACTCCTTGCGCGTTACGGCTCAGTGAGGTGCGCGGCGAGCCGCCTGACCGTGTCGGCGAGTTCTGCTGGCTCGATGACGGCCACCGGGGCGGTGAGCGCAATGCGGGCGACGGTCATGGCAAGTCGGCCGAGATCCTCGCTGCGGATCTGGACGCGACAAGCGTCCGCCTCCATCTCGATCGGCGTGTGGTCCACCCATCGGAGCGCACTCTCGAGTTCGGCGAACGCGGCGTTGACGGCGATCTCCGCTTCATAGAGTCGCGGTATCGAGCCGAGTGAGCCTGCAAGAAAGCTCGCCGCATCGCCTCCTGGGATCTGGCGGGACGTGAAATGACCGCCCGCCGGCTGGGGCTCTCGGAGCCGATCCAGACGGAACGTGCGCCAGTCGCGGCGTTGTTGGTCCCATGCCACGAGATACCAGCGTCGGCCGGCGGTGACGAGTTGGTGCGGTTCAACGAGCCGTCGGCTGTTGTCGCCATCGTGTCGTCGGTAGTCGAAACGAACCTCCTCACGGTCTCGACACGCCGCGGCGAGCACACTGAGCGCTTCGGGATCGATGATGTCGTCGTCGGCTTCCCGCCGTATCGAAGCGACGTTCGAATGCAGCGTCGACACCCGTCGGCGCAGTCGATGGGGCAGGAGTTGCTCGATCTTCGTCAGGGCGCGCAGCGAAGTCTCTTCCATCCCGACAATGGCGGCCTCCGCGGCGTAGCGCAGCCCGACGGCTAGTGCGACGGCCTCGCCGTCGTCGAGGACCAGGGGCGGCAGGTGCGCCCCCGTTGCAAGCCGGTAGCCCCCATGCTTCCCCGGCGTGGCATCGACCCGATAGCCGAGATCGCGCAGTCGGTCGACGTCACGGCGCACCGTTCGCTCCGTGATCTCGAGGCGTTCGGCGAGTTCGGCACTGCGCCACAACCGATGGGTCTGGAGGAGCGAGAGCAGTTGCAGTGCCCGACCGGTGGGATCTTTCCGCATTTTCTCAGTCTGCCACCTACCGAGGACCGATCTTGTCCGCAATGCGTCTTACGGTGGTGGCAGCCGGATCTCCCGACCGCCTCGAAAAGCAATGGAGGAAATGCAATGTTCAATCCCACCGATTTTCCCGAGCCCACCGTCATTTCGGTCAACGGGGTGGACCTCGAAGTGTTCGAAGCAGGCCGTCGAAACACAGGTACACCCATTGTGCTGTGCCACGGCTGGCCGGAGCATGCCTTCTCCTGGCGCTATCAGGTGCCTGCCCTGGTCGCAGCCGGCTACCATGTCATCGTCCCGAATCAGCGAGGTTACGGCAACTCATCCCGTCCGAACGGAGTAACCGACTACGACATTGAACACTTGACGGGCGATCTCGTCGCGCTGCTCGATCACTACGGATACGAAGACGCCACGTTCGTGGGCCATGACTGGGGAGCAATGGTCGTTTGGGGACTGGCCTTGTTGCATCCAGACCGAGTGAACAAGGTGATCAACCTGAGCCTGCCTTATCAGGAGCGCGGAGAACAGCCCTGGATCGAGTTCTTGGAAGCCGTGTTCGGAGGCGACTTCTATTTCGTCCATTTCAATCGGCAGCCGGGCGTCGCGGACGCCGTGTTCGAGGGCAACACTCTCCAGTTCCTTCGCAACATGTACCGGAAGAACGAACCCCACACCGAGCCGCAGCCGGGTATGGCGTTGATCAATCTCGCCAGAGCCGCGACACCACTCGGCGAGCCCGTCATGAGCGACGACGAACTGGCCGTCTTCGTCTCGGCCTTCGAATCATCGGGGTTCACGGGCAGTATCAATTGGTACCGGAACTTGGACCGCAACTGGCGGCTGCTGGCAGATGTGGACCCGATCGTCCGTCAGCCCACCCTCATGATCTTCGGCGACCGGGATCCGATCTCGAGGTCTGAGAATCTGACAGCGTTCGTGCCCGACGTTGCAGTGGTCAATCTGGATTGCGGTCATTGGATCCAGCAGGAGAAGCCGGAGGAGACCAACCGAGCGATGCTGAAATGGTTGGAACATCAGGTCAACCGTTAGCGCTCGTGTTACCGGTCGGGGCGGAGTCCGGCCTCGTAGGCGATGAGGGCCGCTCCGACTCCACTGTTCGGAACTCTGTCAGAGGTTCGTAGGGTTGTCGATCCAGCCGCCGATGAGGATGAGCCCTGAGGGGCGGTGGCGGGCGAGGTAGGCGAAGGGGCGGTCGAAGGTGATCACCGCGCGCCGGTGCCGATAGGTCAGCTCGGGAGGGGCCGAGCCCATCCAGTCCATGCCGAATGCGGTGATCGCCGCGGCCTCGAAACCGGTGGCGCTGAAGACCGCGGTACAGGCCTGCTTGGCCTGACTGACATAAAGGCGTTGGGCGGCAAGGCGGTCGAACTGGGCGAACTCGTCGTCCGAAGCGAGTTCCAGGCCGAGCGAGGCGGCGTCTTCGAGGAGGTCGAGGTCGCTGTCGACGCTGAACGCGGGTACGACGGCGTCGGTCTCGGGGGTCGTCTGCGGCTGAGGCGCCTGATAGTCGCGGAAGATGATCCCGATCGAGGGCGCGTCCGTGTCGAGTTTGCCTGCGGGGCGGCCCCACTCGGGATCGGCGATGGCGTCGATGAGGGTTGAGATGACCGCCTGGGGCGAGAGCTCCTCGCGGCCGAGCGCCAGCAACACGTCGATGTCATCGTTCCCCGGCACCGTCAGCACCGCCGCGTCCTCGCTGACGCGCAGTACCTCCTCGTAGTAGGTGGCCGAGAGGGGCTTGCCTCGGCCCTGCCAAGGGCCGCTTTGGAAGGGCCCGTGCCATTCCAGGAACGGGATCCGCCATTTGGTGCGCACCGACAGGGCGCTGGCGAGGAGCAGTTCGATCGCTTCATCAAGGCTGATCGGCATCTTCTTGATGAGGCCGCCCGTGTTGCGATCGGCCCAATCGTCGAGGACGGGCCGGTCGATCGAGGGGTTCCCGGTGAGGGAGCCGATGGCCTCGGCGGGCAGGCCCGCGACCCACTCGGGGTCGAGAGTGACACGGGAACCGGCCCAGGCCGCCAGCGCGAGGTTGAGGGCGGGGGCCGAGCGGACGGCGTCGATGAGTGCGGCGGGGAGGCCGGCGGCCTGTCCGATGTCGATCCCGGCGGCTTCCAGCAGCTCGTCGAGGGTGGCTTCGACGGCTCCGGTGGCGAGGACGGCGAGCAGCGGCCAGATGCCGAGGCCCGAGGCGACGGCGGGCACTTCGCTGCGGCCGGTGAGCCAGCGCCGGGTGAGTTCGTTGGCGGCCGTGACCTCGTCGGCGGTCAGGGCATCCTGCAGGGTGGTCTGCTCCATGCCCCGGATGCTAGCGGCCGCATGCGCGCTAATTCGCTTGCGCGGCCCCGGCAGCGGTTCTACCCTCGGGCACATCGTCGGGTCAGACGTGTCAGTCCTCGTTGCAGAAGGAGATCGCAATGCGCCAAGCCTCGGAGTGCTTCAGCCGATTCCAGTCGAACTCACTCTCGAGGACTTGCAATGTCGTATCTGAATCTGGGGATTCTCGCCCACGTCGACGCCGGTAAGACCAGCCTGACCGAGCGGCTGCTGTTCAACGCGGGCATCATCGACCGTGTCGGCAGCGTCGACTCCGGAAGCACGCAGACCGACTCCATGGATTTGGAGCGGCGCCGCGGGATCACCATCCAGTCGGCGGTGGTGGCGTTCCGGTTGGACGATCTCACCGTCAATCTCATCGACACCCCCGGTCACACCGACTTCATCGCCGAGGTGGAGCGGGCGCTGCGCGTGCTCGACGGCGCGGTCCTGGTGGTCTCGGCCGTGGAGGGTGTGCAGGCGCAGACGCGCGTCATCTTCCGAACGTTGGAGCGGCTCGGGGTGCCGACGCTCCTGTTCGTCAACAAGGTCGATCGGCGCGGTGCGCGCGAGGCGGACCTGCTGCGGGACCTGGTCGAGATGCTCAGCCCGCGGCTGCTGCCGATGGGCACCGTCCGCGATATCGGTGGCGGGGACGCCGCCGTGGAGCCGTTCGCGTTCGGCGACCCGGTGTTCACCGATCAGGCGATAGAAATGCTGACCGCGGGCTCGGACGAGTTCCTGGCCGCGTACCTCGACGATCCCGAGGTGCTTGACTGCGAGGCGGAGCTGGCGGCGCAGGTGCGGGCGGGCCGGGCGCACCCGGTGTTCTTCGGGTCGGCCGTGACGGGCGCGGGGGTGGCGGCCCTGACTGAGGGGATTCGGCGTTATCTGCCGGTCCCGCAACGGGATCCGGAGGGCGAGCCGGTCGGGACGGTGTTCAAGGTGGAGCACGGCCATGCGGGTCAGAAGGTCGCGTACCTCCGGTTGCACAGTGGGCGGATCGCGCCGCGTGAGCAGCTCACGACCTTCCGCCGGGTGGACGGGACCGTCGAGTCGTTCGAGGGCAAGGTGACCGGGGTCGAGGTGTTCGCGACCGGTACGGAGACGGTGACGGCCGTAGCGGAGCCGGGATGCATCGCGAAGGTCAGGGGCCTCACCGAAGTCCGTATCGGTGACGCGATCGGGTCGAAGGAGGCGCTGGCGAGCGGCGGGTTCTTCACGCCGCCGACGCTGGAGACGGTGGTTCGACCGGCCGATCCCGGCGACCGCATCCCGCTGAACCGGGCGCTGCTGAGCCTGGCCGAGCGCGATCCGCTCGTCGACCCGCATTTGGACGAGCTGTCGGAGGAGATGGCGGTCCGGCTCTACGGCGAGGTGCAGAAGGAGGTCGTGGCCTCGCTCCTCGACGAGGAGTTCGGCATCGCCGTCGAGTTCGAGGAGACGCGGGCGATCCACATCGAGCGTCCGGTCCGGACGGTCGAAGCGTTGCACGAGATGGGGCCTTGGCAGCAGACGCCGCACCTCGCGACGGTGGGCCTGCGGCTCGAACCCGGCGAGCCGGGCTCGGGTCTGCGGTATGCGCTCGAGGTCGAGCGGGGTTCACTGACGCGAGCGCTGCGCAACGCGGTCGAGGAGACCGTGCACAAGGTGTTGCGGCGCGGCCTGTACGGCTGGGTGGTCACCGACTGCCGGGTCGAGCTGACGGCGACCGGCTACATCGGCAAGGCGAGCACGGCGAACGACTTCCGGGCGGTCACCGCGTTCCTCCTCGACGGGATGCTCAAGGAGGCGGGCACGGTAGTCTGCGAGCCGGTCAACAGCTTCCACGTCGAGTTCCCTGCGGGAACCGGCAACGCGGTCTTGAAGACGCTCGGCGAGGCCCGGTCGAACATCAAGGGCCAGTTCTCGACCGAGACCACCGGTTATGTCTCGGGGTTCATGCCGACCGAGGCCGTCCACGGCGTCGAGCGGCGCCTGCCGGGCATCACCGAGGGCCTGGCGCTGTTCACGACCGAGTTCGCCGAGTACCGGGCGGTGTACGGCACGCCGCCGAGGAGAGGTTAGGGATCGCCTTGGAAGTCGTCCGGATCGAGGACCGATGGGAAGCCCGCGACGGGTCGGGCCGGGTCGGGACCGCGCACGTGTGGGACCGTCCGGACGGGAAGCGGTTCGTGTGGTTCGATCCGATCGAGTCGGGGGGGGGCGCGGGGGGGGGCGACGCGACCGGCCCGGCCCCGCCCGGGGTCGAACAGGCGGGGGGGGGGGTGGCGCCCCCCCGGGGGGGGCGCCCGCGGGGGGGGGGCCCCCCCGCCCCCCCCCCCGGACCGGCCGGTGTACTCGCTGGCGGACGTTGATGAGAAGGGGATGCACCGGCGGCTCGCGGCCGCCGGTTTCGTGGGCGAGCGCTACGAGCACGACTGGACGCTGCCGGTCGCGACGGCTGCCGAGTGGAGCGACGAGGCGCTGGCCGAGTTCACGATCGGTCCGCCTGAACGCTTCGGCATGGATGCGGTGCGACGCTTCGACGACGAAATGCGCGGCGACGTTCCGGGGCTGCGCGGCTGGCGTTCGAGCGCCGCGTTCTGGGCGGAAGAGCATGGCGGGTCCGCGTACGATCCGGCCGTCTATCCGGTCGCGTGGGATCCCGCGGCCGGGCGCTTCGCCGGGATGGTGCGGGTCTGGATGATGGATGACGGTCCGCGCCTCGGCTTCGTCGGTGCAGCGCGGCCGTACCGAGGTCGTGGTGTCGCGGCGGCCCTGCTCGGCGTAGCGTACCGGGTGCTTCGGGAACGCGGTCACGCCGAGGTGGTCACCGAGAGCGATGCGGCGAATCCGGCTTCGAGAGCGCTGCTGGAGAAGGCGGGAGGCACGATCTGCGGCGGGACGATCGAGTTCATCCGGCACTCATGACGCGGGTGCCGGTCACGCAGGAGAGCGCGGACAGCGGGAGCCGCAGCCTGGCCGCCGTGAACGCGGCGGTCGCCACCGCGACCAGCGCGCCGACGATGACGTGTTCGAGGCTGAGCCAGCCGTCCGCCTGCACCGAGGTGGCGGTCAGGGCCGGTGTCCACCAGAGGACGGCCAACCCGGCTCCCGCCGGGACTCACCACAGCGGTCTCCCGGTGTTCAGGTCCGATCGGCGCGTTCGCTGATGCGGGCAAGGCGTTCCTCAAGGGCCGCTTCGACTTCGAGCCATTCCGGTCGGGTGATCGAAAAGATGGCGGAGTCACGGAGGCGGCCGTCTTCGCCGGGGGCCCAGGAGCGGGACCAGTTGCGCAGGACGCCTTCGAAGGTCGCGCCCACCGCTTCGATGGCGGCGCGGGAGCGGGCGTTGCGGGCATCGGTCTTGAGGTCGACGCGTTCGACGCCGAACGCGGTGAAGGCGTGGCGGAAGAGCAGGAGCTTCGCCTCGGTGTTGAGGCCGGTGCCCTGGGCGGAGGCGGCGAGCCAGGTGAAGCCGACCTCGATCGCGTACAGGCCGCGGTCGGGGAGCGAGCGCGGGTCCCAGAAGGCGGTCGCGCCGACCGCGCGGCCGGTGGCGAGGTCGATCTGGGCGTAGGGGGCGAGTCTGCCCTGCGCGTGGCGTTCGAGCTGCTGGTCGATGTAGTCGTGGACTTCGCCGGCTCGCGGCACCCATGTGAACCGGTACGGGTCGCGGTCCTCCTCGGCGGCGGCTGCGAGGTCCGGTGCGTGGCGGTGTTCGAGGGGTTCGAGGCGTACGCGGTCGCCTTGGAGAACGGGGCCTTTGAGCAGCGGTTCCATGGACGTCAAGGGTAGGGGCGGGAGCGGGCCCGGTCGCGCGGGTTTCATGCTGCGGGAGCGGCGGACCGGTCCGCGGACCACCGTGTAGAAGGGGTGGAACGCGGGCATACTCTCTGATCGTGCAAGTTCGGAGGGGTAGGTGAGTCGGATCGAGACCGCTGACGTCGTCGTGATCGGGGCCGGGATCATCGGTGCCGCGTGTGCCGAGGCGCTCAGCGCCGCCGGCATGCGCGTGCTCGTGGTCGACCGCGGCGCCCCCGCCGGAGGGACCACGGCCGGGGGCGAGGGCAATGTGCTCCTGTCGGACAAGGCCCCCGGGCCGGAACTGGATTTGGCCGTCGCATCGCGGCGGCGGTGGCCCGAGCTGATCGAGTCGCTGCGGGCCGAGCTCGGCGACGAGGTCGCGCGGGTCGAATGGGAGCCCAAGGGCGGCCTGGTGGTCGCCTCCGACCGGGACGCCATGGGGCCGCTCTCGATCCTCGCCGAGGCGCAGCGCGCAGTCGGCGTCGAAGCGGTCGATCTGACGCCCGGCGAGGCCCGCGCGATGGAGCCGTACCTGACCGAGGACATCGCCGGCGCGGTCCACTACCCCGGGGACGCGCAGCTGCAGCCCGTGCTCGCCGCCACGGCGATGCTCGCGGCCGTGCGCGCCCGGGGTGGCGAGGTGCGCGGCTGGACCGAGGCGCGCGGCCTGGTCTTCGACGGTTCCGGGAGAGTCGCGGGGGTGCGCATCGGCGACGAGACGATCGGGTGCGGCGCGGTCGTGAACGCGTGCGGGCCGTGGGCCGGGCATTTCAGCGTCGCGGCGGGCGCGCCGATCGAGGTGCTGCCGCGCCGGGGCATGGTCCTGGTGACGGCCCCGCTCCCCCACGTGGTGGGCCGAAAGGTCTATGCCGCCGATTACGTTGCGGCCGTTGCGAGTTCGCATGTGGATCTGCAGGTGTCGGCGGTGGTCGAGTCGACCGCGACGGGCACGGTGCTCATCGGTTCGAGCCGCCAGCGCGTCGGTTTCGACGAGGCGCTGCAGGTCGAGGTGCTGCGGCGGTTGGCGCGCAGCGCGGTGAAGCTGTTCCCGGTCCTGGCGGGCGTGCCGGTCATGCGGACGTACGGCGGTTTCCGGCCGTACACGCCCGACCACCTGCCGGTGATCGGTGAGGACCCGCGGTTCGCGGGGCTGTGGCACGCGTCCGGGCACGAGGGCGCGGGCATCGGGCTGGCTCCGGCGACGGGGCGGCTGCTGGCGGATCTGATGTGCGGGCGCGAGCCCGAAGTGGACCCGGCCCGGTTCAGGGTGGACAGGCCTGCGGTGATGGCGGAGGTGCGGACGTGAGAGTGCGGTTCGACGGCGTGGAGGTCGAGGCCGAGGAGGGCCAGACCGTCGCGGGGGTGCTGCTGGCGAAGGGGATCCGCTCGTGGCGGACCACGCGGGGCGGGGACCGTCCACGGGGACTGTTCTGCGGCATCGGGGTGTGCTTCGACTGCTTGGTGAGCGTGAACGGCGTGCCCGATGTGCGGGCGTGCCAGCGCGTGGTCGCCGAAGGCGATGAGATCCGCACGCAGGCCGGGGCGGAGCTGCCGTCATGAGGCGCATCGTGGTGATCGGCGCGGGCCCGGCGGGGATGGCGGCGGCGAGTGCGGCCGCGCTGCACGGCGTCGAGGTGGTCCTGGTCGACGCGGGCGCGAAGCTCGGCGGCCAGTATTTCCGGCAGGACGCGCTCGCGCCGGGCGACCGGTTCAAGCTGCCCTCGAATGTGGAGCATGTGGCGAACGCGGCCGTGTGGGCGATCGAGCCGGTCGACGGGGGGCATCGCGTGCATCTGCGGGTCGGGCCGGCCGACGGACCGGCCCGGCGGGGCCGGGCGGTCGAGGCGCGGGCGCTCGTGCTCGCCACGGGCGCTTACGACCGCGCGCTGCCGTTCCCCGGCTGGGACCTGCCGGGGGTGTACACCGCCGGTGCGGCGCAGGCGCTCGCGAAGGGCCAGGGTGTGGCGGTGGGCGACCGGGTCGTGGTCGGCGGGACGGGCCCGTTCCTGCTGCCGGTGGCGGCGTCGCTGATCGGCGTGGGCGCGCGGGTCGTGGAGGTCGCGGAGGCGAACGCGGCGGTGACCGGGTGGTTGGTGAACCCTGTCGGGGCGCTCGCGGGCTGGTCGAAGAGCGGTGAGCTGGTGCGGCACGCGGGGACGTTGGCCAGGCACCGGGTGCCGTACCGGTCGCGGACCGCGGTGATCGAGGCGCACGGCAGCGAGTGCGTGGAGTCGGTGACGGTGGCGCGGCTCGATGCCCTGTGGAATCCCGTGCCGGGTTCGGAGCGGCGGCTCGAGGCGGACGCGGTGACGGTCGGGTTCGGGTTCACGCCGCAGTTGGAGCTGGCTTTGGCGGCGCGGTGCCGGGTCGAGGACGGGTTCGTGGTCGTCGATGCGGCGCAGGGGACTTCGGCTCCGGGGGTGTTCGCGGCCGGGGAGCTGACGGGCATCGGCGGGGCGGATCTGGCGGCGTCCGAGGGCACGGTCGCGGGTGCCGCGGCGGCGAAGTTCGTCGGCGCGGCGGTCGAGCCCCCCGTTCGGGCGATGGCGCGGGTGCGGTCGGGCCGTCGGTTCGCGGCGGCGTTGAACGCGGCGTACCCGGTGCGGTCGGGCTGGCATGACTGGCTGCGCGACGACACGATCGTGTGCCGGTGCGAGGAGGTCACGAAGCGCGCGCTGTTCCGGGCCGTGGACGAGCGGGACGTGGGCGGGGTGCGCTCGCTCAAGCTCGTGAGCGGTGCGGGACTGGGCCTGTGCCAGGGCCGGGTGTGCGGCCGGAACGTGGCCGAGCTGGTGGGCGTGGACGGGACCGGTTTCGCGAAGCGGCCGATCGCGTCGCCGATCCGGTTGGCGGAGCTGGCCGAGGAGGAGCCCGTGGAGACGCCGGTCGACGCCGAGGAGTCCGGTCGGGCGCTGGGCGTCGAGTACTGACGATGCAGTGCCCGACCGGATGCCGTGTCAGGCGCGGTTGGGCAGTTCCGTCTCGGCTGCGGGGAGGCGGACGGCGGCGTCGATGAGCTTCGCGACGGCGTCCGCGGGAACGGGTGTGCCGGGGATCCGCGCGACCCAGGCGAGGAAGTCGGGGACGCCTTCGGCGGGCGTCTCCCCCAGGTAGGGCACCACGTACACCGGCGTGTCCGGCGCGCTGCGCCAGCTCTCGGCGAGGGAACCGGTGTCCACGGTGTCCCAGCCGAGGACGTCCAGCAGCCGCGCGGCCTCGTGCTTCGCGGCGGCGTCGTCGCCCGCGATGGGGAGTGCGCTGCGGTCGGGCGCGCCCGTGGGCCGGGCGAGTGCGGGGATGAGGCTGAACGCGATGTTGTTGAAGGCCTTGACCACTCGGGACCGGGGCAGGCGCTGCTGCAGCAGTGCGCTGGAGGTGAGTTCGTCGGTGTCGAGCTCGGGCAGGTTCCCGTCGCGCTGCGGGTAGTAGTTCCCCGTGTCGATCACGGTCTTGCCCGCCAGCGCGTCGACGGGGAGCCGGTCGAGGGCCGTCAGCGGGACGGCGAGCACGACGAGGTCGGCGTCGCGGGCGGCTTCGGCCGGTGTGGCCGCGCGGGCGTTGGGGCCGAGGTCGGCGACGAGTCCGGCGAGGGTCTCGGGGCCGCGCGAGTTGCTGAGGACGACCGCGTATCCGGCTTTGACGGCCAGGCCCGCTATGGCGGCGCCGATCATGCCGCTGCCGATGAATCCGATGGTTCCTTGCACTGCTGTACTCCGTTCGTGCGGATGGAGGCTTTCCGTCGAACAGCCTGAGGGGTCCGCGGCGGGCCTGCCAGGACTCCGGCTTGCGTACTCACGGCGTGATCACCCTCGGCGGGTACGGTTGCGCCCATGGACAACCGGACCGAGTTGCGTGAGTTCCTCAAATCTCGGCGGGCACGACTGCGCCCTGTCGATGTCGGGCTGCGCGACTACGGTCGGGTGCGTCGGGTCGCGGGGTTGCGGCGTGAGGAGCTGGCCCGGTTGGCGAGCGTGAGCATCGCGCACTACACGCGCCTGGAGCAGGGCAACGGCGAGTCCGTCTCGGACGAGGTGCTGGACGCCATCGGGGCGGCGCTGCAGTTGGACGCCGACGAGCTGGCCTATTTCCATGCGATCGCGCGGCGGCCGCGCCCGTGCTCGGGGTTCAAGCACCCCGAGGCGGTGCCCGAGGGCCTGCGGTTCCTGCTGGAGTCGCTGCCGCTGACGCCCGCGCTGCTGGTGGGGCCGCAGACCGAGCTCGTCGGCTGGAACGACCTCGCGGTCGCGGTGTTCGGCGATCTCGCCGCGATCCCCGAGGACCGGCGCACGCTCTCGCATCTGCTGTTCACCGAGCCGGGCGCGCGGGAGCTGCACGGGGCCGGCTGGGAGCAGGTCGCGCGCGACCACGTGGCGCACCTGCGCTTCCTGTTCGGACGCTTCAGCGGGAGTGCCGAGATCGCCGCGCATCTCGAGGACATGCTCGAGTCGAGTGCGGAGTTCGCACGGATGTGGGCCGAGCACCCGGTGGCGCAGACGCGGACCCGGACCCATGTGCTGCACCATCCGGTCGCGGGCGAGCTGACCCTGCACGCCGAGCGCATCGCGCTGCCCGACCGGCCCTCCTGCTACGGCTTGGACCTCTTCGCCGCCGAACCGGGATCGGCCTCCGAGAAGGCCCTGCGCGCACTCGGCGGCGTGTAGCGAGGCCGCCTCGGCGGCGCGCACCAGGTGCGGCGTCCGCGTGACGCCGATGCCGGGTTCTCGGGTTGACATTCGCTCCCAGGATTGCGTACGGTACGCCTGACTACGTAGTCACAAGGAGCCGCAGATGAGCAACTGGCCGAACCCGATCCTGTTCGGGGCCGCATACTACTTCGAATACCAGCCCGACACCGCCGAAGGATTCGACACCAAGGCCGCCCGGACGCGGCTCAAGACCGATCTCGACCTCATGGTCGAAGCCGGGTTCTCGGTGATCCGCGTCGGCGAGTCCGTATGGAGCACTTGGGAACCGGAGAACGGCCGGTTCGAACTCGACTGGCTCCAGCCGGTCCTCGACGGCGCCCGCGAGCGCGGCATCGCCGTCATCCTCGGCACCCCCACCTACGCCGTCCCGCCGTGGCTCGTGCGCCTCTACCCCGAGATCGCCGGCGAGCACCGGACCGGCGAGCGCTTCGGCTGGGGCGGGCGCCAGGAGGTCGACTACACCCACGCCGCGTTCAAGTTCCACGCCGAGCGGGTCATCCGCAAGATCATGGCGCGCTACGCCGACCACCCGGCCGTGATCGGCTTCCAGGTCGACAACGAGCCCGGCCTCCGGATCTTCCACAACGAGGGCGTCTTCCAGCAGTTCGTCGACCGCCTGCGGCACCAGTACGGCGACGTGGAGACCCTCAACCGCGAATGGGGCCTGGTCTACTGGTCCCACCGCCTCTCGACCTGGGCGGACCTGTGGCGCCCCGACGGGAACGCGCAGCCGCAGTACACGCTCGCGTGGCGCAAGTTCCAGGCCGACCTGACCACCGAGTTCATCGCCTGGCAGGCCGACCTCGCGCGCGAGTACGCGCGCGAGGACCAGTTCGTGACCACGTGCATCTCCTACTCGCGCCCCGGCATCGACGACCCCTCGCTCACCGACGGCCTCGACGTGACCGCGGGGAACCCGTACTACGCGATGCAGGACGGCCTCGAGATGCCCGCCAAGGGCGGCGGCGACGCCATCGACTGGAACACCAAGGGCGCCTGGGCGCTCTACCACTCGGCCGACCGCATGTACTCCTCGAAGCAGGCGCCGTACCTGGTCACCGAGACCAACGCGCAGGCCATCGGCATGTCGTGGTGGAACGAGCCGGCCTACGACGGCCAGTGGCGCCAGGCCGCCTGGGCGCTGGTCTCGCGCGGCGCGGCCATGATCGAGTACTGGCAGTGGCAGACCCTCCACTTCGGAGCCGAGACGTACTGGGGCGGGGTCCTCCCCCACAGCGGGCGGCCCGGCAGGACCTACCGCGAGCTGGCGCGGATCGGCAGAGAACTGCGCAAGACCGGTGGGGCCCTTGACGGTCTGGTGCCGGGTGCTGACGTGGCGGTGCTGTACTCGAAGCGCAGCGAATGGGCGCTGGCGGCCGAGCCGCAGATCCAGGCCGACGACGGGAACCCCGAGCACCGTTCGTTCGAGGTCATCCACGGCCCGTTCTACCGGGGCGCGTTCGACGCGGGACTCCAGGCTCGGATCATCCACACCGGCCAGTTGGGCACGCCGGAGGAAGCGGTGGCGGAGTACCCGGTGCTGGTGGCCGCGGGGCTGTACGCCGAGGACGACGCCATGCTCGACTGGCTCACCGCTTATGCGGCGGCCGGCGGGCACCTCGTGGTCGGTCCGCGCACGGGCTACGCCGACGAGGAGGCGCGGGCGCGCCGGGAGGTGCAGCCCGCCAGGCTCCGCGAGGCGGCCGGGGTCTGGTACGAGGAGTTCGCGAACCTCACCGGCGAGATCGCCGTTCGGGCCCCGGAGGGTTCGCCGCTGGAGCTGGCATCCGGTGCGGCGGCGGTGAAGTGGGCCGACGGCCTGAACGTGGAGGGTGCACAGACGCTCGCCGAGTACGTACACCCGCATTACGGCCGGTTCGCCGCGGCGACGACGCAGCCGCACGGCGCGGGCCGGATCACCTATGTGGGCGCGATCCCCAACTCGGCCTTCGGGAAGTCGCTGTTCGAGTGGGCCGTCCCCGGGAACGCGTGGCGGCCCGAGCACCCGAGCCTCACGGTGACCAGCGGTGTCACCGGCGCGGGGCGGACGGTGCGGTTCGTGCACAACTGGTCCTGGAACGAGGTCGACTACCCGCTGCCCGCGGCGGCGACCGACGCGATCGACGACGCCGATCACGAGGCGGGCACGGCGCTGCACCTCGGCCCGTGGGACGTGAAGGTCCTCATCGAGCGGTGACGAACGGACGGTGGCCGGGCTCAATGGGCAAGGCCACCGACCTTCGCGGGTCGGACGCCGCATGTCGGACCCACCTGCGACCGTTGAACAAGGGCGACGCTTCCCGGGCGCCGATGGCGTTGCCCGTGCCCGGAGACGACCCGGCGAACGACGGGCGGTCGACGCGTTTCGCGTCGGCCGCCCGTCGGCGTCATCGGTCGAAGGGGACGAGCTCGAGCGACGCGATCGTGTCGGGGGCGTTCATGGCCTCGATGCTCGCCACCTTGCCATCGACCACCGCGAACGCCAGCACCGAGCGCGGCTTCCCGCCCGGGGCCCACATCGCGCCGGCGAGACCGTCGACCAGGACCGGGACCGCGGCCTTGGCCTTGCCGTTGAAGATCGCGGCCACGGAGGCGGCGCCGATGACCTCGCGCCCCGAGAAGCCGGTCGCGACGGCGGCCTCGTCGGCGACCACGACGATGTCGGGATCCAGCACGGCGAGGAGGTCCTCGAAGCGCCCTTCGCGGGCGGCGGCCAGAAACGCCTCGACCACCGACCTCCGCTGCCGCGCATCGCGATCCGCTTCCGCGCGGTCGCGCCCCTCGCGCACGCGCCGGCGCGCGCGGCTCGCGAGCTGCCGCGTCGCCTCCGTCGTGCGGTCGAGGACCGGCGCGATGCGGTCGAACGGCACGCCGAACATGTCGTGCAGCACGAACGCCACCCGTTCTGCGGGCCCGAGCGCGTCGATGACCACCTGGAGCGCCAAGCCGACCGAATCGGCCATGACGGCGTCGGACTCCGGATCGCCGCCGGCGCCCGGAGCCGAGGCCAGCGGCAGGTCGGCGTCGAGGGCGTCCTCCTGACGGTGGCGGCGGGAGCGCAGCAGGTTCAAGCAGATCCGCGAGACCACGGTGGTGAGCCAGCCGCGCAGGTTCTCCACCGCAGCGGTGTCGGTGCGGGCGAATCGCATCCACGCCTCCTGCACCGCGTCGTCCGCCTCGCCGGTGCTGCCGAGCATCCGGAACGCGACGGCACGCAAATGCGCTCGGTGCTCCTCGAAGCGCAGCACCGCATCGTGATCGAAATCGACGCCGTCGTTCATCGCATCCTCCGCTCGGGCTCATCACTGTACTGACCCGCCGGGGCCCGAAGACGTGACGAGGAGTGGTCGCGAGCACAGACGGGCGCTCGGCCGGGTGCTGCTGTGCGAGGCCCTCATCCCGCTCGCGGACGGCACGCTGATCCTCGTCCACGGCGGCAGCGCCGCCGCCGCGTTCGGCATCCACTACGCCACCGCCGCGCTCGTGGTCGCCGCCGGCATCCTCCAACTGCAGGTCGCGCGCCGCCCCTGAACTGCGCAAATGCGTTGCAGGCGTTGGCATCGGCTGTGATACTCGGCCGGTGACCTTCATCAGACGCGAGACCGAGGGCGACGCGCCCCTCATCCATACCCTCCACGACGCCGCCTTCGCCACGGTCGCTTACGCCTCCGGGACGGAGGCGGCGATCGTCGATGCGCTGCGCGGCAGCGAGGACTGGGTACCGCAGCTCTCGCTCGTGGCCGAGGCCGACGGGAGACCCGCCGGGCACGTGGTCTGCTCGTACGGGCGGCTGGGCGAGCGGCGAATCCTCGGCCTCGGACCGATCGGCGTGGACCCCTCCCTGCACGGCAAGGGGATCGGATCGGCCCTGATGCACGCGGCCATAGCGGCCGCGGACGCGCTGGACGAACCGGCGATCATCCTCCTCGGCAACCCGGACTACTACGGCCGCTTCGGATTCGAGTCGGCCGCGCCACTCGGGATCGAGCCTGAGGACCCGAGCTGGGGGAGCGCGTTCCAGATCCGCAGGCTCGCCGGCTGGAGCGACGACCTGCGCGGCCGGTACACCTACTCCCCCGGGTTCGGCGCGCAGAACTGATGGGGAGGCGCCGTCGACGGCGGCAGCTGCAGAACATCGCGGCGGCGCTGCGTCGCCGCATGGCCCGGAAGGCGAGCGGCCGGGCCCGAGTAGGCTCGGGTCCGCCTGCTCCCCCGCCCCCTTCCCGCTGAACGTGAGGTGCCCATGGCCGCAAGAGAAGTCAAAGCCTTCGCCGATGGGACGCGATACGTCCCGGCCGGCGAATG
Organism: Glycomyces sp. YM15; assembly: GCF_016918015.1. GTDB lineage: Bacteria > Actinomycetota > Actinomycetes > Mycobacteriales > Micromonosporaceae > Glycomyces. The sequence goes on along the minus strand of NZ_JAERMK010000007.1, from coordinate 153,248 downwards.
GGCACGGGCCTGGGCCTGGCTCATCGATGCCGTCGTCGTCATGCTCGGGTTCGTCACCGGGGTCGTGGTCCTGGTGCTGATCGACGATGCCCAGGGCCTCAGCGGCGGCGTGATCGTGCTGGTGGTGGGCGCGCTGGTCGTGGGCATGCCCCTGCTGTACGGCCTGTGCTACACCAACGGCCGCGCGCTCGGCGCGCTGCTCACCGGCACGCGCCTGGTGCGGCTGCGCGACGGCGGGAGGATCGGCGCGAAAGGTCCGTGGGCGATGCTGATCCGCACGATCCTGCTGCCTTTGGCGGTCCTCGCGGTGGTCACCGGCGGCACCGCGGACGGGACGTTCCGGCGCGTCAGCATCGATGTCGCGCTGACGCGTCGGCTCGCCGAAGTCGACCCGAACGGCGGCGTCCGGCTGCCGCCCCGCAGGGCCTTAGTCCGGGCTCAGGCCGCCCGGGCCGGTTCCGGTTCGGGTCCCGGCCGCGGGAGGTCCCGCAGGTTCCGCAAGGGCGAGAAGAAGACCGGCAGGAACGCCAGGCAGACGCCGATCGCGCCGATCCAGAGCGTCGCCCTCGCCCCGGCGAACTCGCCGAGGACGCCGCCCATGAGCGCGCCCACCGCGCTGAGGCCCCAGGCCAGGAAGCGGACCGTGGCGTTCATGCGGCCCAGCAGCCGGTCGGGGGTGAGGCGCTGCCGGAAGCTCACCTGGTTGACGTTGTAGACGACCGCGCCGATGCCCACGGTGCCCATGCCGAGCGCGGCGATCCAGACGCGCCAGCCCGGTTCGGCGGCGGGGAGCAGGAGCAGTCCGGGTGAGGAGATGAGTGTCGAGATCCAGATGGCGCGGCCTTCACCCAGCCAGGCCGTGACGGGTCCGGTCACGAATGCGCCGATGAGGCCGCCGACGCCGAACACGCCGAAGAACAGGCCGATCGTCCCCGGCGTCAGGCCCAGGTCGCGCGGCAGGAACACCACGGCCATTGCCATGTAAGCGCCCATCCAGAGGTTCCACCAGCTGGTCGCGGCCACGATGGACGCCAGGATGCGGTTGCGGAAGACGAACGCGAGCCCTTCCTTGATGTCGGTGAGGATCCGGGCGTCCCGGGCGACTCGGGGTTTGGGCTCGCGGCGGCGGATGCGAACGAGGAACAGCGCGGAGGCGCCCATCGCGACGGCGTCGAAGGCGAGGGCCACCGGCGCGGTGAGCCAGCCGATGAGCTGTCCGGCGAGGACCGGACCGCCGAGTTGGGCGGTCGAGCGGACCACTTCGAGCTTCGCGTTGCCTTCGACGAGGTGCTCGCGGCCGACGAGGTGCGGCAGATAGCTCTGGTAGGAGACGTCGAAGAAGACGGTGAAGAGGCCGATCACGAACGCGACGGCGTAGAGCTGCCAGATGGTGAGCGCGCCTGCCCACCAGGCGATCGGGACGGTGGCGAGCACGGCGGCGCGCACGAGGTCGCTGACGATGAGGACCCGCCGACGGCGCATCCGGTCGACCCACGCGCCGGCGGGGAGGCCGATGAGGAGGAACGCCAGCATCGTCATCGACGAGAGCACGCCGACTTCGAGTTCACCGACGTCGAGCGCGATGACCGCGGCGAGCGGCAGCGCGAGCGTGGTGATCTGGTAGCCGATCTGGGCCACGGTGGTGGAGAGGAAGAGACCGCGGAAGTCGGGTTCGCGTAGGAGGCCGAGGCGGTCGCGTTTCGTGGGGGCGTCGGGGGCGGGGGCGCCGAGGGAGATCACGCGATTGAGTATTCCCAATCAATTGGGAAAAGTCAATCGCAGCTGCCGCTAGGATGAGGTGGTGTCAGACCAGCGCGGATCAACAGGCTCCGAGGACGACCGGCCGCTCGCCACCGAGGCCGAGGCCAAAGCGGTGGCCTCGGCGATGCGACTGCGCATCCTGCGGTTGTGCCTCGACCGCGCGCTCACCAACAAGGAGATCGCCCAGCGCCTCGACGCGAACCCGGCGACGGTCCTGCACCACGTGCGCAAGCTCGTGGACACCGGATTCCTCACTCCGCAGCAAGAGCGGACCGGCGCCCGGGGATCGCGGGAGATCCCCTACCTGGCGACACGGAAGTCGTGGGCGCTGCGCCTGGGCGAGGAGTTCAAGTCGGACCTCTCCACCGCGATGCTGGAGGCCTTCCGCACCGAGGTCGCACAGGTCCCCGACCCGAAGCAGGTGAACGCGGGACGGCTCGGCATGCGACTCAACGAGGAGCAGTACAAGGAAGTGAGCGCCCGCTTCAAGGAGCTCTTCGACGAGCTGGCGGCGATCGAACCGGGGCCGGGGGCGCGGCCGTACTCGGTGTTCATGGCGATCCACCCGGACACGGGACGAGACTAGGCCGTGGTCAAGGCTCCGGCCTTCAGAACGGACGCTGCCGGTGCACGGCTCGCAAGCGCCGCCGAGATCCCGATCCAATGCCGGCGCACGGGTACGGCAGCCGTCGCCGCGCAGACGCGTACGAAAGGCCGGGAACGAGAACCCCTCAGATCTCGCTCCCGGCCGCTGAGTGAAGCTTGCGAGCCGCGTATCGGCCCCTTCGACGCTTGCGCGCTCCACACGCTGCGGTCGCCGGTCACTTCCGGTCGAGCAGCGCCTGGACCTTGGCGCGGACCTCGGGCGTGTCCAGGCCGCGGATCATCAGCGTGGTGCGGCGCCGCAGGACGTCCTCCGCCGTCTCCGCCCATTCGACGTCGCGCGCGTAGACGACCTGCGCCATGATCTCCGGCGCGTCCGGGTGCACGCGCTGAGCGAGCTCCGGGTGCTCCCCCGCCAGGCGGGCGATGTCGAAGGCGAGCGAGCCGTAGTGCGTCGCAAGGTGCTTCGCGGTGTCCGCGCCGAGGTTCGCCAGCGGCGAGCCGCCGTCCGAGAGCAGTCGGTGCTCGACCGCGTGCGGATTCGCGATGCCCGGCAGCGGCAGGCGGTACGGGAGGTTCGCCATCGGCTCCATCTCGGCACCGAGCGAGTAGCCCGGCAGGGCCGCGAGCTTCTTCATCACGGTCCGTCCGATGTGGCGGAACGTGGTCCATTTGCCGCCCGCCACCGAGAGCATCCCGCCGCGCCCCTCGGTCACCACGGTCTCCCGCTTTGCTTTCGAAGTCGCGCCCGGACCGCCCGGCAGGACCCGCAGGCCCGCGAACGCGTATGTGATGAGCTCGGGATGCAACTGCTCCGAGCGCACCGAGAGGCTCGCCTCGTCGAGGATCTGCTTGAAGTCGGCCTTGGTCGGCGCGACCTGGCCCGGGTCGCCTTCGTAGATCTCGTCCGTGGTGCCGAGCAGGAGCATGTCCTCCCACGGCAGCGCGAACGTGATGCGGTACTTGTCGACCGGCGTCGCCAGCGCCGCGCCCCAGTCGGCGGTGCGCTTGAGCACCAGGTGCGCGCCCTTGGAGAGCCGGATCGACGGGTCGGCCACAGGGTTCTCCATGCGGCGCAGGTGGTCCACCCAGGGTCCGGTGGCGTTGAGGACGACGTGGGCGTTCACGCCGAACTCGGTGCCGTCGACCTTGTCGCGCAGGTCGGCGCCGGTCACGCGGCCGTCGGTGAACCGCAGGCCGGTCACTTCGGCGTAGTTCAGCGCCGTGGCGCCCGCTTCGACCGCCGCGCGGGTGGTCATGAGGGCCATGCGGGCGTCGTTCATCTGGCTGTCGCCGTAGACGGCGACGGCTTTGAGGTTCTTGACGCGCAGTTCCGGCACGGCCTCGCGGGCCTTGGCGGGGCTGAGCAGGTGGCCGACGCCGTCGCCGAAGCCGGAGAGCGCGGAGTAGGCGAAGACGCCCGCGCCGAGTTTCGCGGCACCGTGCGGGCCGCCTTTGTAGACGGGCAGGTAGAACTTGAGCGGGCGGGACAGGTGCGGCGCCACCTGGCGGGTGACGGCGCGGCGTTCGAAGTGGTTCTCCGCCACGAGTTTGACCGCGCCGGTCTGGAGGTAGCGCAGGCCGCCGTGGAGGAGCTTCGAGGAGGCGGAGGAGGTGGCGCCGGCGAAGTCGCCGGCGTCCACGAGGGCCACCCGCAGCCCCGACTGGGCGGCGTGCCAGGCGGTGGAGATGCCCAGGATGCCGCCGCCGATGACGAGCAGGTCGAACGTGGCGCTCGACAGCTGCTCGCGCGCTTCGGCTCGGCCCATCCGCCCCGTGAAGCGAATGGAACCGGTCGGGTTCGCCTCCGGGCCGGAGACGTGCTGCAAGGTGGTCATCGCGATGCTCCCTCTACTCGTCCTGCCAGCCCATGGTCCGCTCGACGGCCTTGAGCCAGTTCTTGTATTCCCGGTCGCGGACCTCGGGGTCCATGTCGGGGGTCCATTCGGCGGCGCGGCGCCAGTTGACGCGCAGGTCCTCGACGCCGTCCCAGAAGCCGACCGCGAGACCCGCGGCGTAGGCGGCGCCGAGGCAGGTGGTCTCGGCGACCATGGGGCGCACGACGGGCGCGTCGAGCACGTCGGCGAGGAACTGCATGAGGAGGTTGTTGGAGGTCATGCCGCCGTCGACCTTGAGCGTGACCAGTTCGACGCCGGAGTCCTTGACCATGGCGTCGCTGATCTCGCGGGTCTGCCAGGCGGTGGCTTCCAGGACGGCGCGGGCGATGTGGGCCTTGGTGACGTACCGGGTGAGGCCCGCGATGACGCCGCGGGCGTCGGAGCGCCAGTAGGGCGCGAAGAGCCCGGAGAACGCCGGCACGAAGTAGGCGCCGCCGTTGTCCTCGACGGACATCGCGAGCGTCTCGATCTCGGCCGCGGTCTTGATGAGGCCCATCTGGTCGCGCATCCACTGGACGAGCGCGCCGGTGACGGCGATCGAGCCTTCGAGGGCGTAGACCGGGTCCTGGTCGCCGATCCGGTAGCCGACGGTGGTGATCAGGCCGGACTTGGAGTGGATGAGCTTCTCGCCGGTGTTCATGAGCATGAACGTGCCGGTCCCGTAGGTGGACTTGGCCTCGCCGGTGCTGAAGCAGGTCTGTCCGAAGAGGGCGGCCTGCTGGTCGCCGAGGGCGGAGGCGACGGGCACCCCCGCGAGGAGTCCGCCGAGCGGGCCGCCGGTGACGGTGCCGTAGACCTCGGAGGAGGAGCGGATCTCGGGGAGCACCTGCATGGGCACGCCCATTTCGGCCGCGATCTCCTCGTTCCACTTGAGGTCGTCGAGGTTCATGAGGAGGGTGCGCGAGGCGTTGGTGACGTCGGTGACGTGCACGCCGCCGTTGACGCCGCCGGTGAGGTTCCAGATGACCCAGGAGTCCATGGTGCCGAAGAGGAGTTCGCCGGCTTCGGCGCGTTCACGCAGGCCCGGGACGTTGTCCAGGAGCCAGGCGATCTTGGGGCCGGCGAAGTAGGCGGCGAGGGGGAGGCCGGTCTCGCGGCGCCAGCGGTCCTGGCCGACGTCGCCGCCGAGCTTCTTGCAGAGGACGTCGGTGCGGGTGTCCTGCCAGACGATGGCGTTGTGGACGGGTTTGCCGGTGCGCTTGTCCCACAGCATGGTGGTCTCGCGCTGGTTGGTGATGCCGATCGAGAGGATGTCCTCGCGGGAGGCGCCGGCCTTGACCATGGCGCCGGAGACGACGTCCTGCACGTTCTTCCAGATCTCGGCGGCGTCGTGCTCGACCCAGCCGGGTTTCGGGAAGATCTGCTCGTGCTCCTTCTGGTCGACGGCGACGATGCGGCCGTCGCGGTCGAAGATGATGCACCGCGAGGAGGTGGTGCCCTGGTCGATGGCGGCGATGAACGGGCCGGTGTGCGTGTCGGTCATGGTTCGCTCCAGAACGTCGTTGTCGTGGTGGGAGTCGGCGAGGGATACGTCGATTGTGTCCGCATGGCTATGCGAAGGCGATGTTGTAGAGGCCGCCGGCGAATGCCGCGCCGACGAGGGGGCCGACGACGGGGATCCACGAGTAGCCCCAGTCCGAGCGGCCCTTGCCTTTGAGGGGCAGCAGGGCGTGCACGATGCGCGGGCCGAGGTCGCGGGCGGGGTTGATGGCGTAGCCGGTGGGCCCGCCGAGGGAGAGGCCGATGCTGACGACGACGAGCGCGGTGATGAGCACGCCGAGGGTGCCGAGGCCGTTCCCTTCGTCGTTGAGCCCCTGGGTGAGGATCGCGATGACGAGCACGAAGGTGCCGATGATCTCGGTGAGGAGGTTCTGCCCGGTGTTGCGGATCTCGGGCCCGGTCGAGAAGACGCCGAGGACCGGTCCGGACTCGGCGTCCTTGGCGCCCTCGATGGCGTCGGCCTGGTGGGCGAGGTCGGCCATGTGAACTTTGAACTGTCCGTAGTAGGCGACCCAGGCGAGGAAGGCGCCGAGCATCGCGCCGATCAGTTCGGAGGCGAGGTAGAGCGGGACGTCCGCCCACTCGGTGCCGCCCTGGATGGCCAGGCCGAGGGTGACGGCCGGGTTCAGGTGGGCGCCGGAGACGCCGGCGGCGACGTAGGCGCCGGTGAGGACCGCGAATCCCCAGCCGAAGGTGATGGCGAGCCAGCCCGCGTTCTGGGCCTTGGACTTCTTGAGGGTCACCGCGGCGCACACGCCCGCGCCGAGGAGGATCAGCAGCGCGGTGCCGAGGATCTCTCCGATGATGATGTCTGCGTTGGACACACCGACTCCTTTGTCTGCGTCCGAGGCCGTCACCGGGGGGTTCCGACCTCGTTGGAAGGGCTTGTTCGACTCGGAAGGCGAGGCGGACGCTGAAACCCGTTAAGCGTTCGACAATGCCGACCGATGTACGAAAGTGTTCTCCTTCATCACCGACGCGTCAAGTATTATGTGATCGCCATCACATCCTTAGTTGCGAACCAACCGAAACGCCTGCAAGACAGGCATACCAGGGTCACACGACAGGCGAAGAAATATGGCGGAATCGGGCGAAACGCTAGAAGGGCTTGGCCCCGAGGTCCCGCGAGACGGAGCGTGCCGTGTCGCGGACGGCGGCGATGAGCTCCGGACGCAGTTCGCCGTCCCGGCAGACCCGCTCGACGGCACCGGTAATGCCGACCGAGCCGACCGCGAGACGGCGCCGGTCGTAGATCGGGGCCGCCACCGCGGCCACCCCTTCGAAGGTCTCCTCGTTGTCCGCGGCGTAGCCCTGGGCGCGGGTCAGGTCCAGCGTCCGCTCGATCTCGTCGAGCTCGGTGACCGTGCGGGCCGTGAACGGCTCGCGCTTGGCGTCGACCAGTTCGGCGTGGGCCACGGGGTCGGTCGCGGCGAGGACCTTGCCGAGGGCCGTCGAGTGCAGCGGCTGCATCGCGCCGACCTCGAGGACCTGACGGCTGTCGTCGGGGCGGAACACGTGGTGGACGATGAGCACGCCGTGCTGGTGCAGCACACCGAGGTAGACCGCCTCGCCCGAGGAGCGCGCGAGGTCGTCCGTCCACACCAGGGCGCGGGCCCGCAGCTCGTGCACGTCGAGGTAGGTGGTGCCCAGGCGCAGCAGTTCGGCGCCGAGCTGGTAGCGGCCCGAGCCGGGGTCCTGCTCGACGAAGCCCTCGTGCTGGAGGGTGCGCAGGATGCCGTGGGCCGTGGCCTTCGCCAGGCCGAGCGAGGAGGCGATGTCGGACAGGCCGAGGCGCCGCTCGCCGCCCGCGAGCAGCCGCAGCATGGCCGCCGCCCGCTCCAGCGACTGGATGTTCTTGGCCATCCGAGCGCCTCCGTTCCTTCGGGATCCCACCCGGCCGTGAGCCGATGACGGCTCATGGGTCGCGCCGGGGCCGCGCCGAGCTCGGCGGGGACCATCTTAACGCTGCCGCGTTCGACAATGCTAAACGCTATCGGCTCTTGCCGACCAGGTTCGGGTCCAGGGCGGGGTCGTCCGAGGCTTGGGAACGTTCGCGCGCACGGGAACGGCGGCGGACCCGGAGGGCCCGCCGCCGTCGGAGGAAAGGACTAATAGCCGTAGCGGCTCTTGAGGTGGCGCCACCAGTCGCGCAGCATCCACTGGTCGAACGTGGTGATCGTCGAAGAGGAGCCGGCCTTCATGATGAAGCAGCATTGGCCCGTCGGCGTCCAGTCGTAGAAGTCGTCCAGGCCGAAGGTGTGGCCGAGCTCGTGCAGATAGATCGTGATCTGCGTGGAGCTCAGTGAGTTCACGAAGTACTCCTGGCCCATGCGCTGGCCCCAGTCGCCGCCCGCGCCGCCGCCCATGCCCTGGGTCAGCCACAGGCTCTGGTCGTAGTGGCGCGCCGCGCCGCCCGGGCACCGGGAGTAGTTCCCGTCCTGGTGGAAGAACCGCCCGCAGTCCTCGGAGCACTGCGGCGCGTCCTCGCGGATGTCTCCGATGTAGACGTCGACCGAACTGTCGCTCCACTGGAGGAGGTTGCGGTCGTAAGCGGCCCAGCCGACGACGTTCACGTCGATCCGGTCGAACGGCCACTCGCTCCAGCCCTTCATCTGGTCGAACCAGAGGTCGTACTGCTGCTGGAGCTTCGCCTCGATCGCGTCGCGCGTCTGCACCGAAACCGAGTTCCGCGAGTCCCAGCGGACGCAGTAGTTGATCGTGCCGCCGGTGGCCATCACCTGGTCCCAGCCGAAGTTGCGGAAGTCCAGGTCGTAGGTGTCCTCGACGTGCGCCCAGACCTCGCCCAGCGGCTGGACCAGATTCGAGGGCGGGTTCCACTCGTCCTGGCCGGGACCGCCCGTGGGCACCTCGGTGGGCGAGGCGGTGACGTTGGTGGGCGGGTTCGTGGGCGAGGGGCCGACGGCGCCGGTGCAGGTGTTCCCGTTGAGCTCGAACGAGGTCGGCACCGCGTTGTCGCTGCCGGTGAAGGTGCCGCTGAAGCCGAAGCTCGCGGAAGCGGCGGCCGCGATCCGCTTGTTGTGTTCCACGCCCGTGGCGGTGACGTGCGCCCCTGACTGGGCCGCGGTGGTGTTCCAGGCGTTCTGGACCTTCTGGGTGCCGGGGAAGTCCCATTCGAGCTTCCACGGGTCGACCGCGGCGTCGCCGAGGTTGGTGATCTCCACATTGGCGTTGAAGCCGCCGGGCCACGAGGCGGTGACCTGGTAGTCGACCTTGCAGCCGACGGTGGCCGCCTCGGCCGTCATGAGGGTGAACGCCGTCGCGCCCGCGGCGACCACGGCCACCGCTGTCGCGGCGATCGCGGCGCGCAGGCGCCGTCTACTGGGGAGTGCCGGTCCCATGTTCGTTTCCCGTCTCATAGCGGCGGCCGGGCCGGGCCCGGCCGCCTTGGAATTGAGCTAACGTGAGTGCGGCTTCGCACCGCATACAGGTGACCGTGACGAGACTGTGCACGATCACACGATCAGGTTATATCGAGGAGTTTCGATGCACAATGCTCCGGTGGGCTTCCGAGAACTCGACGAGCGCTTCGCGGTCGCCGGCGACGACTACCTCGAATGCCTGTTCTCCGGCGGGCGCTGGACCGAGGGCCCGGTGTACGTGCCCTCCGGGAAGTACCTGCTGTTCAGCGACATCCCGAACGACCGGATCATGCGCTGGGACGAGACCGACGGTTCGGTGAGCGTCTTCCGCTCCCCCGCCGGGTACGCCAACGGGCACGCCCTCGACCGGCAGGGCCGCCTGGTCTCCTGCGAGCACGGGGCGCGGCGCGTGACGCGCACCGAACTGGACGGCTCGCTCACCGTCATCGCCGACCGCTGGGAGGGCAAGCGGTTCAACAGCCCCAACGACGTGGTGGTCGCGAACGACGGCGCGATCTGGTTCACCGACCCGCCCTATGGGATCACCAGCGACTACGAAGGTCACCGGGCGGAACCGGAGATCGACGGCTGCCACGTGTACCGAGTGGACCCCGGCACCGGTGCGGTCGAGCGCGTAGCCGACGACTTCGAGCGTCCCAACGGGCTCGCCTTCTCCCCCGACGAGTCCGTGCTCTACATCGCCGACACCCGCCGCGGTCACCTCCGCCGCTTCGACGTCGACGGCGGGAGGCTCAGCGGCGGCGAGCTGTTCTGCGAGTCCCCCGGCGGGAACTTCGACGGCCTGCGCGTGGACGTCGAGGGCCGGGTGTGGGCCGCGGCGGCGGACGTCTACTGCTTCCACCCTGACGGCACCCACCTGGCGACCTTGCCGATCCCCCAGCCCTCGGTGTCGAACCTGGTGTTCGGCGGCCCGAAGCGCAACCGGCTGTTCATCACCGCCACGGACTCGGTCTACTCGATCATGCTGAACACCAACGGGGCCTGGAGCCTCTAAGCCGGAGGGGCGGACCGGCTGTCTGAGGATCGTCTTCAACTTGGCTTCGGAGGTCCGCCGCGGGTCGCTGAGATAGATTTCGTGGTGGTCGCCGTTGAAGGTCAGCCCATGCTCCGGCATGAACGACCGATGCATGCGATCCAAGGTGGACGAGATGGACTCGTACGAGCCTATGTGGAGGATCTGCGCGCACGTGCCCTCGGTGAGCGTCTGCAGCCGGACGAGGCCGAGCGAGGGGTTGGGCCGCTTCTGGGCGACCGCCGCCGCGGCGGTCGCGGTCATCGCCTCGGTGACCCACTCCGGCTGATTCACCAGCAGCGTCCACTCCCAGGACTCCTTGCGCAGTTCAGCGAAGACATGCGGGTCCTCCGCGCGCCACAAGCCCTCGAGCGGTGCGACGACGAAGTCCCGTCCGAGCGCGTTCTTGCTGGTGAACTTGAGCGCGTAGGACATCCCGTAGAGCGCCTCGACGGCCTGCGCGAAGGCCCCGGAGTCGGGGTCGCCGCTCCCGTCGACGGAGAGGTACTGAAGCTCGGGAACCTCCACGACGGCGAAGTCCGCAGCCGACGCCGAGTACAGGTCCCGGTGCGCCTTCTTGACATCGTACTTGTCCATCACCGCAGCATAAGCCGCTCCCCGTCCACCAGAGTGGAACACCGACGAGGTCGGGGATGTCGATCCCGTCGAAGACGATGCCGACGCCCGCGAGGAGGGTGCCGGCCACGGGCCCGAGGGCGATGCCCCAGGCGCCGCCAGGAGGGCTTCGCCATGTTGCGGCAATGAAAACTTTCTTCACTTCATTGACAACTCAAGAAGTGTTCCGTCATTCTGGTCGGTACATCGAGGACCGGTGGCGTGCCCGCCGGGGCGCCCGGCTCTTGGAACGGAATGCGAGGACTTACACCCCATGAATCCCCATGCCCTGATGCGTCGGTGCTTCTCGGCCGTCGCCGCGCTGTCCCTCGCGGCCGGCGCGCTCGCGGTGGCCGCGCCCGGCGCCGCCGCCCAGGAGGACGACACCGACACCCTCCGGATCGCCACGAACCAGGAGGTCGACACCTTCAACCCGTTCAAGCGGCGGTTCGTGATCACCTACGAGACCAGCATGATGACGTACGAGACGCTGGTCCGGATGAGCGCCGAGAACTACGAGCCGGTGCCGGGCCTGGCGACCGAGTGGGAGGAGTCCGCGGACGGTCTGACGTGGACGTTCCGCATCCGTGAGGGCGCCACCTGGTCTGACGGCGAACCGCTCACCGCGGACGACGTGGCCTACACGTACGGGCTGCTCATCGAGAACCAGGCGATCCGCGACTGGAACATCGACTTCGCTCAGAACCTCGTGAGCGCCGAGGCGACCGACGAGTCGACGTTCGTGCTGACACTGGCCGCCCCCGCCCCCGCGGAGGTACTCAGCCGGGAGGTCTACATCGTCCCCGAGCACATCTGGTCCGAGTACCCCGACCCGGCGGCGGACGACGCGAACCAGCTGCCGCTGGTGGGCTCGGGCCCGTTCCAGGTCACCGAATACCAGACGGACGAGTTCATCCGCCTCGAAGCCAATGAGGACTACTGGGAGGGCGCGCCCGGCTTCGACGAGGTCGTCTACGACTACTACGTCGAGACCGACGCGGCCGTGGCCGCACTCGAAGCGGGCGAGGTCGACATCGTCGGCAACGGCATGCAGGGGGCGCTCAACCCGGCCCAGATCGACGCGCTCAAGTCCCAGGAGCACGTGACCACCAACGACGTGCAGGGCCGCCGGTACGTCTCTCTCACCATCAACCACGGCACGGTGACGAAGGACGGCACCGAGTTCGGCGACGGGCACCCGGCGCTGAAGGACCCGTCCGTGCGGCGGGCGCTGCACATGGCGATCGACAAGCAGGCCCTCGTGGACACCGTTCTCGACGGCAGCGGCACCCCGGCGACCTCGCTGATCCCCGCGATCTTCGAGCAGTGGCACTGGGACGGGGGCGACGCGCTCGTCCAGTTCGACCTCGCCGAGGCGAACCGGCTGCTCGACGAAGCCGGTTACGCGCGCGGCGACGACGGCATCCGCACGATGCCCGGCGGCGGCGAGCCGCTGAACTTCCGGTTCTACCACCACGCCGACAACACCGCGTACGCCACCATCGTGGAGTTCGCGACCGAGTGGTGGGCCGAGCTGGGCATCGCGGTCGAGGCGCAGGCGATCGAGCAGGGCACCCTGAACGACCTGGCCTACCTGGGCGAGTTCGACATCGCGTTCTCCGGCTGGGGTGTGGGACCGAACCCGACCGAGCAGCTGGGCATGCACACGTGCGCGGTGCTGCCGACCCTCACCGACGGCTCGGAGCGCTCGAGCGAGAACTCCTACTGCAACGCCGAGTTCGACGGGCTGCACGAGCAGCAGAAGGTCGAGTCCGACCCCGGAGCGCGGGCGGAGCTCGTGAAACTGCAGCAGGAGCTGCTGTACACGGAAACGCCGGTGATCTGGCTGTACTACCAGAACGTGATGGAGGCCTACAACCACGACCGGGTGACCGGCATGACCTCGCAGCCGACCGAGGGCGGCATGTACACCGGCCAGCAGGGCTTCACGTGGGCGTACTACACGGCGCAGCCCGCGGGCTCGACCGAGGACGGCGGCGCGCCGATGGGCGTGTGGATCGCCGTCGGGGCGGCGGCGGTCGCCGTCGCGGCGGCCGCGGTGGTCTTCGCGATGCGGCGCAAGAAGACGGCTGACGAGCGCGAATGACCGAGCGTTCCCTGCCCGTGGACGGCGCCTCGGTCGAGGCGCCGTCCACGGGGCGCGGCCGGGCCTCGAGCGGCTTCGGGCGCTACCTGTTCAAGCACGTGAGCGGCGCGGCCGTTTCGCTCCTGCTGGTCCTGTTCTCCTCGTTCTTCATCTTCCGGCTCATCGCCGGGGACCCGATCGACCAGCTCACCAAGGAACGGCCGGTCTCGGCCGAGCAGCGCGCGGCGATGCGCGCCGAGATGGGCCTCGACCGGCCGCTGTGGCAGCAGTTCTGGGACTACATCACCGGCACGCTCACCATGGACCTCGGCGAGTCGTTCCAGTACCGCCGGCCGATCTTCGACCTCATCGTCGAACGGCTCCCGGCCACGCTCCTGCTCTCGGGCACCGGGATGGTCCTCGCAGTGCTGCTCGGATTCTGGATCGGCACCCGCTCGGGTTGGAAGCAGGGCAGCAGGTTCGACAAGGGGCACGTGGCGACCGGGCTCGTCCTCTACTCGGCGCCCACGTTCTGGCTCGGCATGATCGTGATCCTCGTCTTCGCCCGGTACCTGGGACTGTTCCCCGTCAACGGGATGCGCTCGCCGAGCACCCCGCCCGACTTCTGGTCGCAGGCCGTCGACATCGGCCACCACCTCGTGCTGCCGGTGCTCACCTACACGGCCGTGGTCTACGCCGGGTACCTGATGATCATGCGTTCCTCCATTCTGGACGAACTCGGCAGCGACTACCTGACCACCGCCCGCGCCAAAGGGCTGCGCGACGACGAGGTGCGCCAGCGGCACGCCGTGCCGAACGCGCTGCTGCCCACCGTGACGCTCGTGTTCCTCGCGCTCGGCTCGGTCGTGAACGGCTCCATCGTCACCGAGACCGTCTTCAGCTGGCCCGGCCTCGGCACGCTGTTCGTGAACTCGATCTTCTACCCGGACCGGCCCGTGCTGCAGGCGCTGTTCGTGCTGTTCTCCAGCTCCACCATCCTCGCCGTGCTGTGCGCCGAGATCCTCTACTGGTTCATCGATCCCAGGATTCGCAGGTCATGACGACGACAACAGTCTCACCGCGCGCGCTCAGACGGGCGCGGCGGCGGCAGTCCTTCGCCCGCTCCTGGGCCGCCTACCGCAGTCAGCGGACCGGCATGATCGGCCTGGTCCTGCTGGGAGCCATCGTGGTCCTCGCGCTCGCCGCCCCGATCCTCATCGACGAGTCCGCCCTCAGCGTCACCCGCGCCACGGGCGAGCGGATGGCTCCGCCGAGCGCCGCCTACCCGCTCGGCACCGACGAGACCGGCAGATCGATTCTCGCGCTGACCCTCTGGGGCTCGCGCCTCTCGCTCGTGATCGGACTGACCGCCACCGTGGTCGCCATCGTCATCGGCACCACCGTGGGCGTCACGAGCGGCCACATCGGCGGCTGGTACGGCTGGATCGCGCTGCGCCTCTCCGACTGGTTCATGGTGCTGCCCAGCCTCGTCGTGGCCATCGCGCTGCTCGCCGTCCTCGGCCGCAGCATGGCCACCACCATCACCGTGATCGCCCTCGTCTCCTGGCCCGGCACGACCAGGCTCGTGCGCGCCCAGACCCTCACCGTGCAGTCGCGCCCGTACCTGGAGCGCGCCAAAGCCCTCGGCGCGGGGCACTGGCACCAGATGACCAAGCACCTCCTCCCCAATGTGCTGCCGCTGGTGCTCGCCAGCGCCACGCTGCTCGTGCCCTCGGCGATCCTCATGGAGTCCTCGCTGGCGTGGCTGGGCCTGGGCGACCCGAGCGTGGTGTCGTGGGGCTCGATCCTCAACCGCGCCTCGGAGAACGGGGCGGTCTCGGCGCACGCGTGGTGGTACCTGCTGCCGCCGGGTCTGGCGATCCTGGTGGTGGTGCTGGCGTTCATGATGTGCGGCCGGGCGTTGGAGGCCGTGTTCAATCCGAGGCTGCGGGGTGGGTCGTGACGCTGCTGGAGTTCAGGGACCTGCGGGTGACGTACCGGGGTTCGCGCGGGCGGCTGCCGGCCGTGCGGGGTGTGGATCTGCGCGTGGACGCCGGGGAGACGCTGGGGATCGCCGGGGAGTCGGGGTGCGGGAAGTCGACGCTGGCGATGGCGGTGCTGCGGCTGCTGCCGAAGAGCGCCGAGGTGAGCGGGGAGATCCTGCTCGACGGCGAGGACCTGCTGCAGATGGGATGGGGGCGGCTGCGGGCGGTGCGGTGGACGGGCGCGTCGATCGTGTTCCAGGGGGCGATGCATTCGCTGAACGCGGTGCAGCGCATCGGGAGGCAGATCGCGGAACCGATCCTGGTGCACGAGGCGAAGACGACGCCGGGGGCGGCGGCGCGGCGGGCCGAGGCGCTGCTGGAGCGGGTCGGGCTGCCGCCGTCGCGGGCGCGGAGTTTCCCGCATGAGCTGTCGGGCGGGCAGCGGCAGCGCGTGATGATCGCGATGGCGCTGGCGTGCGATCCGGATCTGATCATCGCCGATGAGGCGACGACGGCGCTGGACGTGATGGTGCAGGCGCAGGTGCTGCGGTTGATCTCGGACCTGGTGACCGAGCGCGGGGTGGGGCTGGTGATGATCAGCCACGACCTGTCGGTGCTGTCGGCGGTGTGCGACCGGGCGGCGGTGATGTACGCGGGTCGGATCGTCGAGGAGGGTCCGGCGCGTGCGGTGTTCGCGCAGGCGCGGCATCCGTATTCGGCGGCGTTGGGGGCGGCGTTCCCGGTGATCGGGGATCCGGCGGCGCGGATGCATCCGGGTGGCCTGGCGGGCGATCCGCCGGATCCGGCGCGGTTGCCGGAGGGGTGTTCGTTCCGGCCGCGGTGCGCGGTGGCGGTGGAGCGGTGCGGCGGGGAGTCGCCGGAGCTGCTGGCGCTGCCCGTGCGCGGCTCCGCGAGCGTCGCCGGCGGTTCGTCGTGGTCGAGTGCTTGTTTCGTTGCGCAGGAAGGGATGCCCGTTGTCCTCTGAGGAGAAGACGCTCACGGCCCGGGGCCTGCGGGTCGAGTTCGGGTTGCCGGGCGGGCGGGTCGCGCGGGCGGTGGACGGGGTGGACCTGGACGTGGCGCCCGGTGAGATCGTGGCGCTGGCGGGCGAGTCCGGCTGCGGCAAGACGACGCTGGCGCGGACGCTGCTCGGTCTGGAACGGGCGACGGGCGGCACGGTGGCGTTCGACGGGGTGCCGCTGCGGTATTCGACGCGGGCGTTGAAGGCCTACCGGCGGCAGGTGCAGTTGGTGCTGCAGGACCCGACGGGCGCGTTGAATCCGCGGCACACGGTCTACGACGCGGTGGCCGAGGGGCTGCGGATCCACGGGATCGCCGATGACGAGCCGGGCCGGGTGGCCGAGGCGCTGTCGCGGGCGGGCCTGCGGCCGCCGGAGCAGTTCTTCCTGGCGTACCCGCATGAGCTTTCGGGCGGGCAGCGGCAGCGGGTGGTGATCGCGGGGGCGCTGGTGCTGCGGCCGAGCCTGCTCGTGGCGGATGAGCCGGTGGCGTCGCTGGACGCTTCGGTGCGCGGGGAGATCTTGTCGCTGCTGTTGCGGCTCAAGGAGGAGCAGGGCCTGGGGGCGCTGGTGATCACGCACGATCTGGGTCTGGCGTGGAGCATCGCGGACCGGATCGCGATCATGTACCTGGGTCGGATCGTCGAGCAGGGCCCGGTGGAGCAGGTGCTCACGGCGCCGAGGCATCCGTATACGCGGGCGCTGGTGTCGGTGCTCCCGGACTCCCCTGTGGCGGAGCCGATCGTGCTGGCCGGGGAGCTGCCGGACGCGTCGCGGATCCCGGGCGGGTGCCGGTTCCGGCCGCGATGCCAGGAGGCGGCCTCGGGGAATGCCGCTCCGGTGCTGCACCAGTGCTCGGGTGAGGACTTGCAGATCCTTGGGCCCGAGTCGAAGCCGCATCTCGTCGCGTGCCATCTGGATCGCACGTTGCACGGGGATGCGAGGATGGCGGGGTGAAGATACTCGTGAGTGCCGATATGGAGGGCGCCACGGGCGTCACCTGCCCCGACGACGTGCTGCCGGGAGGCCCTGGCTGGGAGCGGATGCGGCCGCTGTTCACCGACGAGGTGAACGCCGCTGTGGAGGGCCTGCACCGGGGCGGGGCCCGCGAGATCGTCGTGAACGACGCGCACTGGTCGATGCGGAACCTCATGGCCGAGCGGTTCGAATGGCCGGTCACGCTGATCGCCGGGCGCCACAAGGATCTCTCCATGATGGAAGGCGTGCAGGGCGCTGACGCAGTGGTGTTCCTGGGGTATCACGCCGGGGCGGGCTTGGAGGGCGTGCTCGCGCACACCTACCTGGCGAACACCATCACGGGCGTGTGGCTCGACGGGGTGCGTGCGAGCGAGGGCCGGTTGAACGCCGCCGTGGCCGCCGAGTTCGGGGTGCCGGTGATCATGGTGACCGGCGACGACAAGACGATCGAGGACGCGCGGGGCTATGCGCCCGGGGCGGTCGGTATCGCGGTCAAGGACTACGTCTCGCGGTACGCGGCCGCGTGCCGCACGCCGAAGTGGGCAGTCCGCGCGATCCGCAAGGGCGCGGCCGAGGCGGTATCGCTGGCCGGGCGGCGTGAGCCGGTGCTGGAGGCGCACCGGATCGAGGTCGAGTTCGACGCGGAGCATCTGGCCGGGGCGGTCACCGTCATCCCGGGCGTGGAGCGTGATGGCGAGCGGCGGGTCGCGTTCGAGCTGCCCACTATGTATGCGGCCATCCGGTGCTTCAAGGCCGTCACGACGATCGCTTCGGCGTCCATGGAGGAGCATTATGGTTGACGCGCGGGCGCTCGACGAGGTCGTGCGCTTCACGTCCGAGCTGATCCGGATCGACACCACGAATCACGGCGGCGGGGACGGGAACGAGCGTGAGGCCGCCGAGTACGCGGCCGGGAAGCTCGCGGAGGTCGGCGTCGAGGCGCGGATCCTCGAGAAGGCCCCGAATCGCTCCAATGTGGTCGCTCGCATCGAGGGCGAGGACCCGGAGGCCGATGCGCTGCTGGTGCACGGTCACCTCGACGTGGTTCCGGCCGAAGCTGCGGACTGGAGCGTGCACCCGTTCTCCGGGGAGATCCGCGACGGGATGCTCTGGGGGCGCGGCGCGATCGACATGAAGAGTATGAACGCCATGGTCCTCGCCACCGTGCGCGCCTGGGCGAGGGCCGGGGTCCGGCCGCGGCGGCCGATCGTCGTGGCGTTCACGGCCGACGAGGAGGCCAGTGCCGAGTACGGCGCTGGGTACCTCGCGGAGGCGCACGCGGAACTGTTCGCGGGGTGCACCGAGGGCGTCTCGGAGTCGGGCGGGTTCACCTTCCACGGCGGGAACGGACTGCGGCTCTATCCGATCGCGGCCGGTGAGCGCGGTACGGCGTGGCTGCGGCTCTCGGCTTCGGGGACGGCCGGGCACGGCTCGAAGGCCAACCCGGACAACGCGGTCGGGAAGCTGGCGGCCGCCGTCGCGCGGATCGGCGCGCACGAGTGGCCGCTGCGGTTGACGCCCACGGTGCGGGCGGCGTTGACGGAGCTCGCCGAGGTCTACGGCGTGGAGCCGGATCTGGACGACGTCGACGGGCTGCTGGCGAAGCTGGGACCCGCGGCGCAGTTGGTCGAGTCGACGCTGCGCAACAGCGCGAACCCGACGGTGTTGCGGGCCGGGTACAAGGTGAACGTGATCCCCGAGCACGCTTACGCCGAAGTGGACGGCCGGGTGCTGCCCGGCGGTGAGGCCGAGTTCGAGGCCACGATGGAGGCACTGTGCGGGCCTGACGTGCAATGGGAGTACCAGCACCGCACGCAGCCGCTCGCCGCTCCGGTCGACTCCCCCGCGTTCGCGGCGATGCGCGCGGCGGTCCGGAAGTTCGACCCCGAGGGGCATCCGGTGCCGTTCTGCATGTCCGGCGGCACGGACGCGAAGCAGTTCGCGCAGCTGGGCATCACCGGTTACGGCTTCTCACCGCTCGGGCAGACGGCCGAGCTCGGATACGGGCGGCTCGCGCACGGCGTCGACGAGCGGGTCCCGGTGGAGGGGCTGCATTTCGGGGTGCGGGTCCTGGACGATTTCCTGCGGAACGCATAGAGGAGCACAGTGGTGCAGCAGTCCCCTTACGGTGCTTGGGCATCGCCGATCACGGTCGAGATGGTCGCGGAGGCCGACGGCTGGCCCGGTGCGCTGGGGGCGGTCGGCGGGGAGCTGTGGTGGACCGAGCCGCGCCCGGCCGAGGGCGGGCGGCGGGCGCTGATCCGGCGGCGCGAGGACGGCACCACCGAGTCGGTGCTGCCGCCGCCGTGGAACCCGCGCAACCGGGTCCACGAGTACGGCGGCCGCCCGTGGGCGGGCGTCATGCGCGAGGACGGGCCGGTCGTGGTGTTCACGAACTTCGCCGACCAGCGGCTCCACCGGTTCGAGCCGGACGACGGCGGCGAGCCGGTGCCGCTGACGCCGGAACCGGCCGTCCCAGGCGGGCTGCGGTTCTGCGAGCCGGTGATCGTGGAGCGCTTCGGTGAGGCCTGGGCGGTCATGGAAGAGTTCACCGGGGAGCGCCCGACCGACGTGCGGCGGGTGCTGGCGGCGGTCCCGCTCGACGGATCGGCCGCCGCCGACCGGTCGAAGATCAGGGAGCTCACCGACGGCTCATACCGGTTCCTGACCGGACCGAAGGTCGGCCCCGGTGAGGAGACGGTCGGGTACATCGCGTGGAACCATCCGCAGATGCCCTGGGACGGCACGGATCTGCGGATCGCCGAGATCGATCCGGCGGGCGAGCTGCGGATGGACCGCCGCGTCGCGGGCGGAGCCGGCACCTCGATCGCGCAGGTCGAGATCGGCGGGAACGAAGCAGCCGCCGAGGTCTACTACGCCTCGGATGCGACCGGCTGGTGGAACCTGCACTGGCGGGACTGGTTCGACGAGTCCACAGGAATGCTGATCCGAGCCGAGGAGGAGTTCGCCGGCCCCTTGTGGACCCTGGGGTCGCGGTGGTTCCTGCCGATACCCAGGCCGGGCGCTCAGTGTGCGTTCGCCATGATTCACGGCAAGGGCGAGAACCGCCTCAGCCTGTACGGCGACGGGACTCAGGAGCTGCGGCCGGTCGCGGGCCCGTGGACCGACTGGCTCGGCGGGCTCTGCGTGATCGGCGACAAGGTGTACGGCCTGGCGGCGAGCCCAGTGTCCGGGTACGAGCTGGTCGAAGTGGACTCGTACACGGGCGCGGCCCGGGTGATCGCGAACGCGCACACCGACAAGGTCGATCCGGCCTACTACCCCGTCCCCGAGCATCGGACCTTCCGTGGTCCGGACGGGCGTGAGATCTATGCCCACGTCTACCCGCCGCGCAATCCCGAGTTCACAGGACCCGAGGGGGAACGGCCGCCGTATGTGGTGTGGGTGCACGGCGGGCCCACGAGCGGTGTGCGCGCAGTGCTCGACATGGAGCTGGCGTACTTCACCTCGCGCGGGATCGGCGTGGTCGAGGTGAACTACGGCGGGTCCACGGGCTACGGGCGCGAATACCGGGAGCGGCTGCGTGAGCGGTGGGGCGAGGTGGACGTGGAGGACTGCGCGGCCGTGGCCCGGGCGCTCGCCGCCGAAGGCACGGCCGACCCGGCGCGGCTCGCGATCCGCGGCGGCAGCGCCGGGGGCTGGACGGCCGCCGCGTCGCTCACTTCGGAAGCGGCCCAGGGCCTCTATGCGTGCGCGGTGGTGAAGTACCCGATCCTCGACCTCTCGGGCTGGACCGGGAACGACACGCACGACTTCGAATCGCAGTACGTGTACTCGCTCGTGGGCCCGCCCGAGGTGCTGGAGGAACGCTCCATCGAGCGTTCGCCGGTGCACCACGCCGACCGCATCGAGGTGCCATTCCTTCTCTTGCAGGGCCTGGAGGACGCGATATGCCCGCCGGCGCAGGCCGAGCAGCTGCTGCGGGCCGTGGCGGGCCGGGGCGTGCCGCACGCCTACCGCACGTATGAGGGCGAGCAGCACGGCTTCCGGCAGGCGTCGACCATTGTGGATGCCGTGCTCGCCGAGCACGCGCTCTACGCGCAGGTCCTCGCGTTCCCCGTTCCCGACTTCGAACTGGAGCTGGAGCCGTGAGCCTCGAACCGCTGCGCCGCCCGAGGCGGCTCGTCCCGGGCGACCGGGTCGCGATCGTCTCCCCAGCGAGCCCGTTCCCTCCAGGGGGCCTGGACGCCGGTCTCGAGGTGCTGCGCGGCTGGGGGCTCGAGCCGGTCGTGATGCCCGGTGCGGCTGCGACCACGGGGTACCTGGCCGGGGCGGACGGCGACCGGGCCGTCGGCTTCGCGAAGGCCTGGCTCGACCCGTCGTTCGCGGCCGTGATCGCCTCGCGGGGCGGCTACGGCTCGCAGCGGATGATCGAGCACGTCGACTGGGAGGCCCTGGCCTCGGTCGAACCGAAGGCGTTCGTCGGCTTCAGCGACATGACCGCGGTGCACGAGGCGGTCGCGCTGGAACTGGGTACGGCCTCGATCCACGGTCCCATGCCGAGCTGGACGCAGTTCGCCGAGAATCCCGTGGTGCAGGAGCACCTGCGGCTGGCCCTGTTCGAACCTGAACGGGCCCAATGGATCGCGTCGGCCACCGCCACGACGATGCGGGGCGGCACGGCCACCGGCGTGACCTTCGGCGGGACGCTGACGCTCCTGGCAGCCGAGGCGGGCACGCTCCACCATCGGCGGGACGTGGCGGGCGGACTGCTGCTCCTGGAGGACATCGGCGAAGCGCCGTACCGGATCGACCGGGCGCTGACGCAGCTGCGGCGGGCCGGATACTTCGACGGGATCGCCGGGGTCGTGCTCGGCTCGTGGGTCGACTGCGGGCCGTATGAGGAGGTCCGCGAGGTGCTGTACGACCAGTTCTTCGGGAGGGCCATCCCGGTGGTGGAGGAGTTCGGATTCGGGCACTGCGCCGGTGCGCTCACGATTCCCTTGGGGCTCAAGGCGACCTTGGACGCCGATGCGGGGACTCTCGAATTCGCGGAGCCGGCACTGCGCTAGCACTACCGTCAGAGAATCGAGATGCGCTGAACGGTTCCGGCTCGATTCATTCGGGATCGCCCGTGAGGTCTGCCTGCGCTTTCATAGCATCACTTGGCTGAAGTGCGGGGTCACAGTGCGGCCGCCAGAGCGCACTAACCCGAGGTTCAAGCGGGCGGCGACAAAAGGGTCGCATGGTGGTGAGGTGTGCGGTGCGGCTGCCCGGTAGCGATCCACCCGGGGCGGAGCCTGGCACCGATGATCTGCCGGTTTCCCTGCGTCCCAGGCGAAGTGGGGGCGGGGCGTGAGTGTCCCTCATGGAATGTTCACCCGGTTGGGTGATGACACCGCTACAACATTCTGTCATCATTGAAGCACGAACAAGGAACCGAAAACAGGCAGGACATTCGAGAATCGGTGAGGAGGCGAGACCCATGGCCGCATGCAACACCCACACCAGCCCGGTCGCTCCGGTCCTCCCCGCCGCCTCGCTCCTCTCCGCTTCCCCTGACCGCCGCTCCCAGGCTGCGGCGATCCGCTCGACCCTCGATGAGGCCGCCGCGGGGATCAACGCCTTTCACGCCCAGGTCCTGTCTGCGGTGATCGCGATGAAGGAGGCGAACCTGCACCGCTCCGAGTTCGGGTTCTCCGCCCTCCGCGACCTCCTCCTGTCCCAGTTCGACTTCACCTTCAACACCGCCAGCGCCATCGCCGCCATCGCGCGGCTGTCGGGGAAGTTCCGTCTTCTTGCTTCGGCGGCGGTGTCGGGGCAGGCCCGGATTGACCAGGTCGCCTACGCCGTCCGCCAGCTCGACCAGACCCCGGCCATGCGCCTGTTCGCCCGCACTCCTTTCACCGCCCCGGTCGTCTCCCCCTTCGACCCCGAGACCCTCTGCGCGACGCCGGAGGCGATGGTGGTCGAGTACTGCGCTCATGCTTCCTTCAAGGACCTGCAACGTCACCTCGAGGGGCTGTGGGCCGCGATCGCCGGAGAGACTGAGCTCCTTGATGGGCTCGGCGAGCAGTCGATGCAGCGCCTGGAGTTGATCGAGTGCGGCAATGGCATGTGGGCGCTGGAAGGGCACCTCTCGAATGCGACCGGACGGATGCTCGACAAGTACCTGCAGACCGCCTGCCCACCACCCCGCCAGGACGAGACCGACGCTGAAGGTCTGCTGCCCCCGCAGGCCAACCGCCACGCCGAGGCCCTCCACCAGCTCCTGGCCGGGTACGGGTCCTCCCCGCAGGCCGCGACCCGCCACGGGCACACCGCCACCCTCGACCTGACCGTCGACATCGAGACGTTGCAGGGCAAGGACACCGGGCGCCTCCCCCTCCTGGAAGGCCAACCGATCTCCCTCGCCCGGGCCCGGCTGCTGGCCTGCGAAGGCCTCGTCATCCCCTCGGTGTTCAACTACGCCAAGGGGGAAGCGGTCGAGCTGGGCCGGGCGCTGCGCCTGCCGAACGCGGCCCTGCGACGCAAGCTCGAGCTTGAGCAGCCAGGCGGGTGCGCTTGGCACGGTTGTGACCGGCCCATCGCCTGGACCGAGGCGCACCACATCACCCACTGGGCCGACGGCGGCCCCACGGTCGCGGAGAATCTGATCCTGCTGTGCCGGTTCCATCACGGACGCATCCACACCCCGGGCTGGTCGGTGGAGAAGACCGGCCCCGGTCAGGCGATCATCACCCACCACGACGGCCACGAAGGGCACGAAGGCCTCCACGGCCTCCGAGGCGGCCAAGGCCAGGGCGGCACCGCCGGTGCCTCGGCCGGTGGCTCGGCCGGGTGCGGGTGCGCCGACTGGCGCACCGATGCCGACATGGACGCCGAGCATGCAGGCTCGGACTGGGACGTGTTCCCCACCGGGCTCTACCGCACCGAATGGTCCGAGACCTTGAAGCCCGACCTCGACGGCATCGCTGAGGCCATCGACCGCGACCGGGCCATCAAAGCCATGCGAGCGGCGAAAGCGAAATGCCGAGCGACGTTCGGCATACGCGACGCCTCAAGCGCCGAAGTAGCAGTCGCGGCGCCCGCACCACCGGCATCGACAGCGACAGCTGCAAGGTCAGCGACAGCCGACTACGGCGACCCGCCGTTCTTAGGCTGCCCCAGCAGGCGACTGCTGGGGGAAGCGCCGCACACACCACGCAGCGCAGCCCGAACCCCAACAGGGGCCGGGCCCCTCAGCATGCCCACACCAGGAAACCCACCCCACCCCAGCCACACACCCCACCATCGCAGCCGGACTGAACCCCGACCCGACCAGGCCGAGAGGCCGGAGACGAACCCAAGCCCCCATACACCCCATCGTCGCCGCCAGCCTGGACCCCGAGCCCGATCAGGCAGGGAAGCCGGAGGCAGACCCGACCCCTCCCTCACCTCTTCATCGCCGCCGGCCTGAACCCCGGCCCAATCCGGCCGGGGGCCGGAACAGGACCCGGTCCCACCCTCACCTCTTCATCGCTGCCCGCTTGAACCGCATCGGTATCGAACCTCGGGACCGCAGCGCTGCCCGCGCCACTCCACGCCCGGAGAGGTGCGACAGGTCTGATCGCTGCCAAGGATCTGCGAAGCCGACCTTACGCTGATGTCGCACCGTGCCGTTGCATTCTCGACCTGGACAACTCGACTTGGAAGGCCCTCTCGGACATGCCCTGCCGACGCCGGGACCTTCCGATTGGACGAAGCGGACCTCGCCTGAACATCATCTGAAAATATTCTCCGTAGTCTTGCCTTCACTTGAAGTTTTCTGCCAGTATGAGCCGATCGGGCCAGTAGGTCAAAACCGCCACCCGATCCCCCGCGCCTTACTGGAGGAGCCCATGACGCATCCCCGCCGGACCGTGCTCGCAGCCGCCCTCGGCGCCGCCGCGGCCGCCGCCACCGCGATCCCCGCGCAAGCCGGTGGCGCCTCGAGCGAGAAGCGGTTCGTCAAGCGCCGTTTGAAGGCCATGACCCTCGAGGAGAAGGTCGGCCAGCTCTTCACCGTCTACGCCTACGGGCGCACGGCCGACACGAGCGACCCCGCCGACGTCGCCAAGAACCAGGAGACGCACGGCGTGAACAACGCCGCGGAGCTCATCGCCGCCTACAAGGTGGGCGGCATCATCTACTTCGCCTGGTCGAACAATGTGGCCGACCCGGACCAGATCACGGGCCTCTCCAACGGGCTCCAGGCCGCGTCCACAGCGGACGGCGAGCCGCTGCTGATCGCCACCGACCAGGAGCACGGCCTCGTCGTGCGCATCACCGCGCCCGCGACGCAGCTGCCCGGCGCGATGGCGCTCGGCGCGACCCACGACACGACCACCGCCTACGAAGCGGCCGTCATCAGCGGCACCGAGCTGCGCGCGATGGGCCTCAACGTGAACTTCGCGCCGGACGCGGACGTCAACGTGAACCCGGCCAACCCGGTGATCGGCGTGCGCTCCTTCGGCTCCGACGCCGCGCATGTCGCCGGGTTCGCCGCCGCCCAGGTCGAGGGCTACCAGGCCCGGGGCGACCTCGCGGCCACCGTGAAGCACTTCCCCGGGCACGGTGACACCGAGGACGACAGCCACACCGACCTGCCGCAGATCGACCACACCTACGAGGAGTGGCAGGAGGTCGACGCACCGCCGTTCCGAGCCGCGATCGACGCGGGGGTCGGAGCGATCATGAGCGCCCACATTCAGTTCCCCGCCCTCGACCCGACCCTGACGCCCGCCACCCTCTCGAAGCCGATCCTCACCGGGCTGCTGCGCGAAGAACTGGGCTACGACGGCGTCATCGTCACCGACTCGCTCGCCATGGAAGGCGTGCGTGAAGGCTACGGCGACGACCGGATCCCGGTGCTGGCGCTGCAGGCCGGGATCGACATGCTGCTCATGCCCGTGGACCTGGACCTGGCGTACAACGCGGTGCTCGCCGCCGTCGCGGCGGGCGAGCTCACCGAGCAGCGCATCGACCAGTCCGTGACGCGCATCCTCGGACTCAAGTACCGGCTCGGACTGTACGACGACCCGTACGCCGACCCTGACGAGATCCCCGCGATCGTCGGCACCGCCGCGCATCTCGAAGCGGCCCAGTCCCTCTCGGACCGGACCACGACACTCGTCCAGAACGACGGCACCCTCCCGATCCCCACCGACGGCGGACCGCTGCTCGTGACCGGCTGGGGCGAGACCACCACGAACCTGCTCACCGCCGAGTTCACCAAGCGCGGCTTCACCCCCACCCGCGTCGTCACCGGGATCGCCCCGACCCCGGCGCAGATCGACGCCGCCGTCGCCGCCGCGGACGGCAAGGGCTTCATCGTGGTGAGCACCAACGGGGTCGGCGCCAACCCCGCCCAAGTGGACCTCGTCGATGCGCTCGCGGCGACGGGCGTGCCCGTAGTGGCCCTCGGTGTCCGGAACCCGTACGACATCGCGCACCTCACCGAAGCCGTGAACGCCTACCTCGCGACCTACTCGTACTCGGCGGACGGGCTCGAATCGGCCGTCGCGGTCGTGCTCGGCCATCTTGCCCCGCAGGGGAAGCTGCCCGTCGACATCCCCCGCGCCGACGACCCCGAATCGGTCCTGTTCGGCTTCGGCCACGGTCTCTCGTACGAGTGAAGGGACACCCCATGCAGCGCAGAAAGCTCCTCGGGAGCGCACTGGCCGGGGCCGCACTCGCGACCACCGTCGCCGTCCCCGCCCAGGCCGGAGGCCGGCGGGTCCGCACCGGCATCGAAGTCCTCGCCGAGGACGGCTTCGCCGCGCTCGCGGGCCAGCGCGTCGGGATCATCTCGAACCCGACGGGCGTGCTCCCCGATCTGAGCCACGAAGTGGACCTCATGCACGCGAGCGGCAAGGTCGACCTCGTGGCCGTGTTCGGCCCCGAGCACGGCTTCCGCGGGGTCTCGCAGGCCGGGGAGGGCGAGGACTTCTTCCTCGACCCGAAGACCGGGATCCCGGTGTACAACGCGTACAACAACAAGGACCGGATGGCCGAGCTCCTCGCCGACACCGGGGTCGAGACGCTGGTCTTCGACATCCAGGATGTCGGCTCGCGGTTCTACACCTACATCTGGACCATGTACCTCGCACTGGAGGCGGCGGGTCAGCTCGGGCTGCGGTTCGTCGTGCTCGACCGCCCGAACCCGGTCACGGGCCGGGAGGCGAGCGGGCCGGTGCTGCACCCCGAGCACGCCACCTTCGTGGGCCTCAAACCGATCGCGCAGCGGCACGGCATGACCGTTGGCGAGCTGGCGTCGCTGTTCAACGGCGAGTTCCTGCCGGCCCCGGCGGACCTCACCGTGGTGAAGATGCGCGGCTGGACACGGGACATGCACTTCGAGGAGACGGGCCTGCCGTGGGTGGCGCCCTCGCCGAACATGCCCACGGTGGACACCGCCGTCGCGTACCCCGGGACCTGCCTGTTCGAGGCCACGGCACTGTCCGAGGGGCGCGGGACGACGAAGCCGTTCGAGCTGCTGGGCGCGCCGGGGATCGATCACACGTGGGCCGAGGCGGTCCAGGGGCTCGCGGGGGCGCGGTTCCGCGAGGCGTACTTCACGCCGACGTTCTCGAAGTGGGCCGCCAAGGTCTGCGGCGGCGTGGAGCTGCAGGTGACCTCGCGGCGCGAGTTCGATCCGATCCGGACGGCGCTGGCGATGATCATCGAGCAGCGCAGGGCCTTCCCTCAGTACGGGTGGCGTTCGCAGGACACGACCTCGTTCTGGCTGGACAAGCTGACGGGGAATCAGGCGGTCCGCCTGGCGATCGAGGCGGGCGCGGACGTCGACGAGGTGACGACGCTGTGGGCCGCCGATTTGGATGCGTTTTCCGAGCAAAGAGAGTCGTATTTGCTCTATCGCCGCACCGCTTAGTGATGGCACGATAACCAGGAGACACGAATGCAGCGTCGAACCATGCTCGGGGGCGCGGCGGGGGCGGCGCTGGCGCTCGCGTTCGCCTCCCGTGCCAACGCCGAGGAGATCCCCTCAATGCCCGAACTCACCGGCCCGCCAGCGGCCGGCCCCTACGACGTGACCTTCCCTGAAAGCCCTGTCCGACTGCGGTACGGCACCTGCCGGGAGGCCCGGCTCACCGCCGCCCACATCGCCCGCATCGCTCCCGGCCTCGAGGCCTTCACGGAGGGAGCGGCGCCGGCGTTCCCCGGCTACACCGTCCTCGCGGCGCGTGACGGGGTCGTGGTCGAGCACTCGGCGGGCGGCCACCGGCTGCGCTACTCCGGTTGGGACGAGGCGACGAAGAGCGCGATCGAGCTGCCGAAGGACGAATGGCTGCCCGCCGAGGCGGACACGGTCTACGACCTGGCCTCGATCTCGAAGCTGTTCACCGCCACCGTGACCGGCGCGCTCATGGACGAGGGGCTCATCGACCTGAAGCTGCCGGTCGTCGAGTACCTGCCCGACTTCGACGCGTTCGACCCGCAGAAGACCCCGATCACCTTGGGGCATCTGCTGTCCCATACCTCCGGGATGATCGCGTTCATCAACTTGTACGGCCTGCCCGACGAGCAGGCCCGCATGGAGGCGATCTACGCCCGGCCGCTGCGGCGCCCGCCCGGGAGCGGCTACGAGTACTCCGACCTCAACCTGATCGTGCTCGGCAAGATCCTCGAGCTCGTGGCCGAGAAGCCCCTGGACGCCCTCGTCGACGAGCTCATCTGCGGGCCTCTGGGGCTCGAGGACACCGGCTACAACCCGGTCGACCGGGCGCGGACCGCTGCCACCGAGTACCAGCCGTGGACGGGCCGCGGGATGGTGCACGGCGAGGTGCACGATGAGAACGCGTGGGCCTTCGGCGGCGTCGCCGGGCACGCGGGCGTGTTCGCCACCGCGTGGGACCTCGCGGTGTTCGGGCAGATGATCCTGGGCGGCGGCCGCTACGGCGGCGCCGAGATCCTCACCGAGAACACCGCCCGGTTGGTCTTCACCGACATGAACGCCGGCATGGGCGAGGGCGCCGCGCGCGGTCTGGGCTGGCAGCTCGGCCAGCGCTGGTACATGGACGCGATGAGTTCGCCGGTCACGGTGGGCCACACCGGGTACACCGGGACGTCCATCGTGCTCGACCCGCTCGCCGGGACCCTGCTCGTGCTGCTCACGAATCGCGTGCATCCGACTCGCAACTGGGGCACGGCCTCCGCGTACCGGCGGGCGGCGAGCCGTCCGATGGGACGCGCGGTGCCGGTGCGGATCAAGGACCGGGCCTGGTACGCGGGCCAGGCGGACGCCGCGACTGCGACGCTGACGGGGGTGCTGCCGCGCGCGGTCTCGGGGGCGAGGGTCTCGTTCAAGCTCTGGTACGACACGGAGTCGACCGATGTGGCCGTGCTGGAGTCGAGTCCGGACGGCGCGGCGTGGGCGCCGGTGCCGTTGGATCTGCGCACTGAGGACCACTGCTGGCGGACCGAGGGCGGGTTCTCGGGGTTCGCGGGTCGGCAGTGGATCGACGCGGAGGCGGCGCTGCCGGAGGGGACGACGCGGGTGCGCTGGCGGTACACGAGCGACCCGGCGTATCAGGGTCGCGGCGTGTACGTCGACAAGGTGCGGGTGCGTGAGGGCCGCGCCCTCGTGTGCGAGGACGCGGACCTGGTGCCGGACGGCTGGGAGCTCGTAGAGGACTGAGCGCCGCGCCTCGTCGACTACATGGCTCGGGGTGCGTAGCGTTCGGCGAGCCGGTCCATGGTCTTGTCGATGTCCGCGTCGATGTTCTGGTGGTCGGGGTGGGCGTCGTACCAGTCGACGACTTCGCGGGCGCCGAGCCGGTACGGGGTGGCGCCGAGGCCGAATTCGGGGACGAGGCGTTTGACCTTGGCGTTGTCGAAGACCATGGAGTGGGCTTTGTCGCCGAGGAGGCCGGCGCCCCAGCGGGGGTCGGCGGCGGCGATGGCGTCGCTGGGGACGTGGACGAGGTTCGCTTCGGCGCCCGCGGCTTCGGCGACCCAGGAGAAGATCTGGTTCCAGGTGGGGGCTTCGTCGCCGGTGATGTGGAAGGCCTCGCCGATGGCTTCGGCCCTGCCGAGGAGGCCGGTGAAGCCGACGGCGAAGTCGCGGGCGTGGGTGATGGTCCACAGTGAGGTGCCGTCGCCGTGCACGATCACGGGCTTGCCGGAGCGCATGCGGTCGACCACGGTCCAGCCGCCGTCGAAGGGGAGCATGGTCTCGTCGTAGGTGTGCGAGGGCCGGATGATGGTGGCCGGGAAGTCGCGGTCGCGGTGGGCCCGGACGAGGAGGTCCTCGCAGGCGATCTTGTCGCGGGAGTACTGCCAGTAGGGGTTCTTGAGCGGGGTGGACTCGGTGACGGGCAGGTAGGCGGGCGGGGTCTGGTAGGCGCTTGCGGAGCTGATGAACAGGTACTGGCCGGTGCGGTCGGCGTACAGGTCGATGTCGCGCTGGACCTGTTCGGGGGTGAAGTTGACCCAGTTGACGACGGCGTCGAAGGTGCGGTCGGCGAGCGCGTCCCGCACCGACTGCGGGTCGTTGGCGTCGCCGGTGAGGAGGGCGACCTCGGTCGGGAGGGTCCGCTCGGAGGTCCTGCCGCGGTTGAGGACGGTGACGTCCATGCCCTGGCGCACGGCCTCGCGCACGCAGGAGGTGGAGATGCGGCCGGTGCCGCCGATGAACAGCACGCTGACGGTCATATGGAGCCCCTTTCGTCGTTTCGACGGCCCCACCCTACCTGTGTCAACGGCGGCGGCGCTTGGTGCGACGGAATGATCGGTTCTCGCCGCTGAGCAGGGCCCCGGCGACGAAGCCGAGCCCGCCGAGCACGATCACCAGCAGCACGGCCATGCCCTGTCCGACGATGATGGCCAGGCCCAGGAGCATTCCGGCCAGCAGTCCAACGTACGACGCGCGCATCGCGCCTCCTCAGTGTCGGGGACCGCGAAGGGAGCGGTCTGATCCACTGTGGGTACCCGGGCGGGCGGCGGCGAACCTCGGACTGGCACTAGTGGACGCGGGGCGTGCGGCGGGCGCGTTCGCGGCGCGGTTCGTCGACGAGGACGCGGACGGTGATCTCGCCGTCGGGGAAGGCCGTCCTGACCGCTTCGGTGAGGCTCCCGGCGGCGTTGACGAGCGATGCCGCGTCGGCCCGTGGGTCCACATTGGCGCGCAGTTGCACGAGCTGGCCGCCTCTGAGCTCGGAGCGGCGGCTCGTGACGCGGTCGACCGGCGCGCTCCGTTCGAGGTCGTCGCGCAGCCGCGGCACGATCGAGCGCGCGTCGAGGTCGATCCGGTCGGACCCGCTGGAGGCCAAGGCGACTCTGCCGTCGGCGCGGCGCGGGAGCCGCGCGAGGAGCCACCACAGGGCGAAGGCGGAGAGCGCGACCGCGGCCGCGAGGGCGACCCACGGGAACCAGCCGGCGTCCACCGCGGCGTCCACCTCGCCGGTGTCGAGGCGGGTCCACATGCCCGCGAGGTCCCAGCGCCAGTCGACGACGGCGGCGCCCGCCGCCAGGAGCAGCAGGCCGATGACGGCGGTCGCGGGGCGGTCGGCTTTCGGCGTCGTCATCGGTTCGCCTCCTTGGCCTGCACCACGATCTCGACCTCGGCGATCCCGTGCAACCGCGCCCCGACCGCTTCGAGGATGTCGGCGACGGCCGCTTCGTGCTCGGGGGCGAGCAGGGCCTTCACTTTGAGGCGACGGCGGCGCATCTCGCTGGCGGCGTGGAGCACGCCGGGCGTGCGTTCGGCCGCGTCGGAGGCGAGCGCTTCGACGGCGCGGGGCGAGACCCAGAGGTCGCCGATGCCGTCGACGGGCAGGTGGCTGCGGCGGGCGGGGAGGAACGCGGCGACCAGGAACCACAGGCCGAGCAGGGCGGCCGCGATGCCGCCGGTCAGCACCCAGACCGAGGGCCGCGGGTCGTCAAGGACGGCAAGGGCGGCGCGCAGCCACGAGTCCGCGCCGGTCCAGCCGCGCTCCGAGGCCGCGTGCTGCGCGAGCACCGCGGCGAGGCCGATGAGCAGCAGCGCGGCGAGGACGGCGAGTGTGGAGACGACCGGCCGGCGGCGGGGATCGCGGAGCTTCACAGGACTCTCCGTTCGGCCCTCTCGGGGGTGTCGACGAGATGGACCACGACGTCGAGGGCGACCAAGTCGTAGCCGGTGATCCGGGCGGTCTCGGCGCGCACGCGCCGGGTGACTTCCCGCGAGACCGCTCCGACGGGGCCGGGCCAGGTGACGCCGACGTCCAGTCGCGCCCAGATCCTGCCGTGCCTGACGGTGGCGTGGGCGCGCGGGCGGCGCGAGGCGGCGGTGCCTCCGCAGGATCGCGCGGCGCCTTCTAGGACGTGGACCACCGCGGTGTCGGCCAGGCGCAGGGCCCCGCGCTCCTCAGCCGACCGATCGGAGCCGGAGCCGGGGAGGTCCGCGAGGGCGAAGGCGTCCTCAGTCACGGCGGCCTCGGAAGCGCTCGCGGAGGTCGATCTCGCCACTGAGACTGCCGGCGACCGCGAAGCCTATCGCGCCGAGGACGACGGCGAGCAGGAAGCCGGTGAAGCCGCCGCCGATGACGGCCAGCGCCAGCAGCAGTCCGGCCACCAGGCCGGCGAAGGAAGCCTTCATTGGTCAGTTCTCTTTCCTCGGTTCGTCCACGTCTTCGATGGTGACGGCGACGGTCCGCCCGCCGGCGAGCGGCGCGACCGCCGTCCGGACGGCGGCTGCGGTCCGCGGGATGTCGGCGTCCCAGCCGACGGCGATGTGGACCTCGCAGGTGGTGTCGCCGAGGCGCAGGCCCAGGACGCGGCGTCCGGGCAGCAGGACGGCGACCTCGCTCTGCACGCCGCCGTGCAGGTCGCTCACGCCGGGTACGGCGCGGACTGCGGCGGCGATGGCGTCGACGTCGGCGGCGAAGTCGTCGGTCGGCATCCGCCCGGCCCCGCTACTCAACCCTGGGTTCGCCCTCGGGCTCGGCGTCCGCTTCGTCTGGGAGGTGCACGTCGTGGACGACGAGGTTGACCTCGGTGACCTCGAGGCCGGTCATGCGCTCGACCGAGGCGATGACGTTGCGGCGCACGCCCGCGGCGAGATCGGCGATGGCGACGCCGTATTCGGCGACGACGTCCAGGTCGACGGCGGCCTGGCGTTCGCCGACCTCGACGGAGACGCCCTGGCCGTAGTTGGTGCGTGAGCCGGGGATGCGCTCGCGGAGGGCGCCTACGGCGCGGCTTCCGGCGCCGCCGAGCTGATGCACGCCTTCGACTTCGCGGGTGGCGATCCCGGCTATCTTGGCGACCACCTGGTCGGCGATCACGGTCTTCCCCTGGTCGCTGGCGAGCGGGCCGACATCCTCGGTGTCGGTCGCGGTGCGCTTCTCTGTCATCACTGACCTCCCCTGTCACGGTCCATCGGTCACTGTCGCACAACCCTCGGGGGACTGTCACGGGAAGTGATGAACTGGCCCGGGGGTCTTATTCTCATGCTTTATCGAAGGAGTTGACTTTATCGATTACCAGTGCCATCATCGGAGGCATCCCGACCTTCTGGAGGCCCCCATGCGTCGCCGTTCGCTCTTCACCGCCGCCGGCGTCGGCGCGCTCGGTTCGGGGGCCGTCGCCTCCGCCGCTCAGGCCGACTACTCGACCACGGTCGACCCCGGCACCGACTGGGGCGCCTGGGAGGGCTGGGGCACCTCGCTCGCCTGGTGGGGCAGGGCCTTCGGCGATCGGAACGACCTCGCCGACATCATGTTCACCAGGAACAACGTGTCCTTCGGCGGCGCGACCCTGCCGGGCCTGGGTTTGAACATCGTGCGCTACAACGCGGGCGCGTGCTCGTGGAACTCGATCAACGGCGAGTCCATGGTGGTCTCGCCGAACATGATGCGCTCGCGCCAGATCGACGGCTACTGGAAGGACTGGAACTCCAGCGACCCGGCCTCCTCCAGCTGGGACTGGTTCGTCGACAGCGCCCAGCGCAACCTCATGTGGAAGGCCCGCGACCGCGGCGCGAACCTCTTCGAGCTGTTCTCGAACTCGCCGATGTGGTGGATGTGCGTCAACCACAACCCCTCCGGCGGCTCGGACGGCAACGCCGACAACCTCCAGTCGTGGAACCGGCAGCAGCACGCCGTCTACATGGCCACCATCGCGAAGTACGCGCACGACAACTGGGGCGTCGACTTCGACTACGTCGACCCGTTCAACGAGCCGATCGCGACCTGGTGGACGGCCACCGGCACGCAGGAGGGCTGCCACTTCAACGTGGCCACCCAGTCGGTCGTCATCGATCACCTGCGCGCCGAGCTGAACGCGCGCGGGCTGTCGTGGATGGCGGTCACCGCTTCGGACGAGTCGCTGTACGACCAGGCCGTGAGCACCTGGAACGGGCTCACGAGCTCCGCCAGGGGCAAGATCGCGAAGGTCAACGTCCACGGCTACCAGTACGAGGGCGGCAGGCGCGACTCGGTCTACAGCGCCGTCAGCGCGGCCGGGAAGAAGCTCTGGAACTCCGAGTACGGCGAGAACGACGCCTCCGGGATGCGCCTGGCGCGCAACCTGAACCTCGACTTCCGCTGGCTGCACCCGACCGCGTGGTGCTACTGGCAGGTCCTCGACGGCGGCGGCTGGGGCATCATCGAGGCCAACAACGAGACCGGCTCGCTCGGCTCCGCGAACGCCAAGTACTTCGTGTTCGCCCAGTACGTCCGCCACATCAGGCCCGGCATGCGGATCATCGACGGAGGCGAGGCGAACACCGTCGCCGCCTACGACGCGAACGCGCGTCGGCTCGTGCTCGTCACCACGAACTACGGTAACGCCCAGACGATCACGTACGACCTCTCGCGCTTCGCCACGGTGCCGAACGGGACGGTCACGCGCTGGTCGACCCAGACCGGCGGTTCCGAGCGGTACGCGCGGTACACGGACACGCAGGTCGCGTCCAAGCGGTTCTCGCGGGCGTTCCCGGCGAACACCGTGCAGAC
The DNA here is from genome assembly GCF_016918015.1 of Glycomyces sp. YM15. Taxonomy (GTDB): domain Bacteria; phylum Actinomycetota; class Actinomycetes; order Mycobacteriales; family Micromonosporaceae; genus Glycomyces. The sequence goes on along the minus strand of NZ_JAERMK010000007.1, from coordinate 118,451 downwards.
CTTCGAGATCGAAGGCGTGGTGCTCTAGATTCGCCTTCCGACCGGCGCGTTCTCCGGCTGTTCTCGGTATGGTCGTCCCGTGCCGAATTCAGCCGGAACGCGCCCCGTCACCCTTCGCGACCAGGGGTCCCGCACCTTGATTCCGGATCTTGCGTGCTCGACCCCAGCCGCCGACCTATCCTGCGAGGGAGGCCCCGGAGGGGCCGTCGAATAGCACGAAAGCGATGCTATTGGAGGTAGTGATGCGATCACCGTCCTCGCCGTCAGTCCACAACGGACGGCACGAGAAGCAATCTCACCGCAAACGTCCAATGCCTCGGCTGCTGCTCGAAGCAGCAGGGGTCATGACGCTCGTCTTGGGCGTCATCGCGACTTCGCCCGCAGGCGGAGAACGAACGCAAGATCGGGAAGTCACCCACGACTTCGTCCTGGTCGACTTCCAGCCGCTCGACACGGGCGACGACGACGCCATGATGGAGGAGTCCGACGCCCCGGTCGACTCCGCTGTCGAACCGGAGGAGACCGACACCGAGGCATCGGAGGAGCCCTTCGAGAACTGCGACGAGGCCCGCGCCGAGGGCGAGGCGCCCGTCGACGAGAGCCACCCGAGGTTCGGCGAACACCTGGACGCCGACAGCGACGGCACGGGCTGCGAGAACTGGTCCGGGCCTGCGCAGGCTCCCGAGGGATCTCAGTACCAGAACTGCGCCGAGGCTCGCGCTGACGGGGCGACTGACATCAAGCCAGACGAACCTGGGTACGCCGAGCACCTGGACGGCGACAACGACGGTATCGCTTGCGAAAGCTAGTGCCGCTGTCGCGAAACACAGCAGCGCCGCTCGCCCGTTGGGTGAGCGGCGCTGCTGCTTGGGAACTGGCGACGGCGCCGCCCGGGAGCGGCACCCGCGCAACAGGGTCCCCGGACACGCCGAACGGGACGGCCGTTCGGCCGTCCCGTCGTGGTGATCCGTCGTCCTAGCGGTAGGCGGCCTCCGAAGGCTTCGGAGCCACCGCCATGGCCCAGATGCTGAAGACCGCGAGAGCGATGATCAGCAGCGACCAGAACGGATAGAACGGCAGGTACAGGAAGTTGTTGATCAGCACCAGGCACGCCAGCGTGATGCCGAGGACCCTCGCCCAAGTGGACCCGCTGAAGAGCGCGAAGCCCACGAGCGCCGTGATCACGCCGAGGATGAGGTGGACCCAGCCCCAGGCGGTGGTGTCGATGTTGACCACATAGTCCGCGACCTCGGTGTAGAACTCATCGGTGGCGATCCCGAAGATGCCCTCGATCGCCTGCCACACGCCGATCATGATCATGCTGACCGCGGCGAACATCATGCCTCCGGCGGCCCAGGCCGCCTTCGATTCCCCGTCCATCTCGACCTCCTCGTGAAGGACTCGCCCTCACCGTAAGCCCGATGCAGCCGTTGTCCAGGTGGAACGCAGAAGTTTCGGCGGAACCGGGCCGCCGGGCGCCGCGAGCGACGCCCGGCGGCCTCGATCACGAGAGGATCGGGTCGAGGGCCTCGAACCAGTTGGCGGCGAGCTTGACGTAGCCGTCCTCATCAGGGTGGACGCCGTCATAGGTGTCGACGGCGGGATCGAAACCGGTCCACTGGTCGACCACGACGATCGGGGACTCAGGCGTGGTCTGGCCGGCGGCCCAGGCCGGGATCTCGGCGTTGAAGTCGATCGCCCGCTGCGGGCAGTCCGTGCAGCCGAAGGACGCGTCCGGGTGCAATGGGATGATCTGGGCGACCAGGATGACGGCGTCCGGGTTGAGTTCGCGCAGGTCCGCGACGATCTGGGTGTAGGCCGCGAGGATCTGGGCGGGCGGGAGGTTCGACCAGACGTCGTTGGTGGCGAAGTGCATCATGAGCACGTCGGGGGTGTTCTGTTCGAGCCAGGCGCGGACGTCGCCGTTCGCGACCGACTGAGTGACCTGGTAGCCGCCGTGGCCTTCGTGGTCGGGGTCGGAGCCCGCGGGGTTGCAGGCCTGGGAGAGGGAGCCGACGAAGTCGATCTCGTGGCCGGCCTTGTCGAGGAGGTCCCAGAGGTTGCCGCGCCAGCAGCCGGGGCTGCCGGTGATGGAGTCGCCGAGGGGCATGATCCTCACGGCTTCGCCGGGCGGCTCCTCGGTCGGGGTCTCGGTCGGGTCGGTGGGGGTCTCGGTGGGGTCGACCTGGCCGTCGCAGAGGTCCCCGTTGACCGAGATGGCCTGCGGGGCGGCGGTGCTGCCGGAGCCGATGAAGCCGAAGACCTCGCGGGTCTGGCCGGAGCCGATGGCGGCGTTCCAGCCGACGTCGGCGCCGGTGAAGTCGGTGCCGGCCTGGTTCCAGTCGACGTTCCAGGCACTGGAGACCTGGGTTCCTGCCGGGAAGTCCCAGGTGATCTCCCAGCCGTCGATGGGTTCGGCGGCGGTGATCGAAACGTTCGCCTGGAACCCGCCGCCCCAGCTGCTGGCGATCGTGTACTCGACTTCGCAGCCGTCTTCGGCGTGGGCCTGGTTCGCGGTGGCGATCGTCAGCGCCCCCGCTCCGAGTGCCGCGACCGCGGCGGTGGTGGTGAGGGCCAGCCGCCTGCTTCGTTTGCTTCGCATATCGCTACGTCCTTTCGGGAGCGCTCCCGGAGATCGTAGCGAGGTTTAATTTACACAGTCAAGTATATGAATGTGCTGAAGAGCTTGCTTTGCTGATCATGGGGGCCTATCGCACGTTCGCGAGGGCGTGCGGGGCAAGGGTGCGCGTCATTGGAACCCGCCGGCCGCCGGCCTCACGCCGTTGGATTCGCAGTGGCATATCACCTATCACATACTTTGAGCAGCTGTGCATCCGATTTTGTTAACCCGGTTAAGTCATGTACCGTGCCCATCGACGTGCCGAAACGCGCGGCGGCGCTTTACGATCGACTTCCCAAGCGCCGCAAGCTTTGTCCGCATCCTTCGAAGGAGCATCGTGAACAACGGAACCTGGACACTCCTGCGCCGCGACGGCGTGGCCCTCGTCATCTCGGCACCGGAAACAGGCCTGCCGGCCGTGCTCCACTGGGGCGCCGACCTCGGGCCGCTGGAAGCCGGGGACCTCGACGGGCTCGACCGGCTGACAGGACGCCAGACCGCGCCCGGCACCCTCGACGCCGCATGGCGGCTCTCCTTGGCGCCGCAGGAATCCGAAGGCTGGTCGGGCCGGCCGGCGCTCCTCGCCACGAGGGACGGGCGGCCGCTCTTCCCGCGCTGGACGGCGACCCTGACGCAGAGGGACGACGCGGCCGTGGAAGTCGCGGCCGTCGACGCCGAAGCGGGCCTGACACTGTTGACCCGGCTCGCGATCGGCGCGGGCGGGCTCGTCCTCGTGGACCACGAACTGCGCAACGACGGCGGCGGGACCGTGGAGGTCGCCTGGCTGGAGGCGACACTGCCCGTGCCGAAGACAGCCGACCACCTCACCTCCTTCACCGGCCGCTGGGCCCGCGAGAAGGCGCCGGCGACGGCCGCGATCCCGCGCGGCACCACGGTGCGCGAATCGCGGCGCGGCCGCGGCGGCCACGACTCGCCATGGGTCACTCTGGCCTCCAACGGAACCCCGAAGAACCGCAGCGGCGACGTGTGGGCCGTGCACCTCGGCTGGAGCGCCGACGTACGCCACCGCACCGACCGCCCCACCGACCACGTGACGCTCATCGGCGCGGGCGAACTGCTGCGCCCGAGCGAGATCCGCCTCGATCACGGCGATTCCTACAGCGCGCCGACCGCGTACTTCTCCTGGTCCGACGCCGGGCTCGACGGCATCGCCGACCGCTTCCACACCTGGATGCGCGAACGCCCGCAGCACCCGAAGACCGCCCGCCCGCTCGTGCTCAACACCTGGGAGGCCGTGTACTTCGACCACGACCCGGCGCGACTGGAGGCCTTGGCGCGCAAGGCGGCCGACATCGGCGTCGAGCGGTTCGTGCTCGACGACGGCTGGTTCATGGCCCGCCGCCACGACCGGTCCGGTCTCGGCGACTGGGAGGTCGACCCGGCGGTCTGGCCCGACGGCCTCGAACCGCTCGCCGAACTCGTGCGATCGCTGGGCATGCAGTTCGGGCTCTGGTTCGAGCCCGAGATGGTCAACCTCGACTCCGACCTCGCCCGCGCGCACCCCGACTGGCTGCTCGCCAACCCGGCGTCCGTGCCCTCCCCCGAGGGCATCTCGTTCCGCGCGCAATACGTGCTCGACCTCGCGAATCCCGAAGCGTTCGAGCACGTCCGCTCCCAGATGTCGACACTGGTCGAGCGGCTCGGCATCGCGTTCATCAAGTGGGACCACAACCGCGACCTGGTCGAAGCGGTCCATGACGGGCGGCCCGGCACGCATCCGCAGACCCTCGCGACCTACCGGCTCATCGACCGGCTCAAAGCCGACCACCCGGGCCTGGAGATCGAGTCGTGCTCCTCCGGCGGCGCCCGCACCGATCTCGGCATCCTCGCCCGCACCGACCGGGTCTGGGCCTCCGACTCGAACGACCCCGTCGAGCGCCAGGAGATCCAGCGCTGGACCGAGCTCGTGCTGCCGCCCGAGATGATCGGCGCGCACGTGGGCCCCTCCCCCGCCCACTCGTCCGGGCGGGCCACGCCGCTGCCCTACCGGATCGCGACCTCGCTGCAGGGCTCGGCCGGGTTCGAATGGGACATCATGTCCTGCACCGAGGAAGAGACGGAACTCATCAAGGCGTTCGGCGCGCTCTACAAGGAGCTGCGCGGCCTCCTGCACACCGGCAGCGTCGTCCACCCGGACGTGGTGGACCCGGCGCTGCGCGTGCGCGGCGTCGTCGCGGCCGACCGCTCCGAAGCGGTGTTCACCGTCGCCACGGTCGCCTCGATCGAAGACGCGCTGCCCGAACGGCTCCGGCTCGACGGGCTCGACCCGCAGCGGCGCTACACGCTGCGGGTGCGGGAGGAGATCGGCGACCCGAAGCACGGCTGGACGACGCCGCCGTGGCTCGGCAAGGATCCCGTCTCGGTCCCGGGCCGCGTGCTGGCCGAGGTCGGGCTGCAGCTGCCGGGCCTGTGGCCGGTGCAGGCCGTCATGATCCATCTGACGGCCGAATGACATAGCGGCGCAAGCCGGGTCATGCGGGGTCGTCCGCTTCGGCGGTCGGCCCCGGTCTTCTGCCGAGGGCGCCTCTTGTAGATCGGTCTACATCATGTGTAGATTGATCTCCACTGCTTCACGGAGGAGGTTGCCATGGCGGCTCGCGGTCAGGCCGGTCCAGCCACCATCGAGGACGTCGCGCGCGCGGCGGGCGTCTCGCGGTCCGCGGTCTCCAAGGTCATCCGCGACGCCTACGGGGTCAGCCCGGCGATGCGCGAGCGCGTGACGGCCGCGATCGAGCGACTCGGCTACCGACCCCGCGTCTCGGCGAGGGGCATGCGCGGCAAGACCTTCACGCTCGGCATCGAGATCCCCGACCTGGCGAACCCGTTCTACCCGCTGCTGCTCGCCGGAGCGACCGCGGCGCTGTCCGGCACGCCCTACCAGCTCGTCATCGCCCCGGCCGATCCCGCGCACAGCGAGGGCTACCGGGCCCTCCAGGCCCTCGTCGACCGGCAGGTCGACGGAGTCATCGCGGTCTCGCCGCTGGTCGAACAGGCCTGGCTCAGCGAGGTCTCGGCCACCGTCCCGTTGGTGATGCTCGGACGCCACGACCGGGCCGAGGAGTACGACACGGTGGTGAGCGACGACGAGGCCGGGGCCCTCACGGTGATGCGGCACCTCTTCGACCTCGGGCACCGCGACATCGCCCACCTCACCGGAGAACCGGAGGATTCCGATCCCGGTTTCGGTGTGCCGCAGGCGATCCGCTTGCAGGCCTATCGGACGGCGATGCAGGAGGCCGGCCTCGGCGACCGCATCAACATCGCCCACGTTCCCGGCGTCACCGCAGGCGCCCATCGGGCCGCTCTGCGGCTGCTCGCCGAGACCGAACGGCCGACCGCGATCGTCGCCTGCCACGACGAACCGGCGCTCGAGGTCCTGCGCGCCGTCGCCGACGCGGGGCTCACCGCCGACGACGTCTCGGTGGCCGGATACGACGGCATCGCGATCGCCGGCCACCCCGGCATCTCGCTCACCACCATGCGCCAGGACGGCGAGCGGATGGGCCGCCGCTCCGTCGAACTGCTGCTCGAACGCCTCGCGGGGCGCACCGCACCGCGACACGAGGTGGTCGAACCCGACCTCGTCGTCCGCTCCAGCACCCGGCCGCCGCGGGCGCTCGGGGGCCGCTGAAGTCCAGCGCGGTCACCGCCGCACGAGTGAATCGTTCAATCGACCGGCACTACGAACGACCGAACAGGAAGCACCGCATGAACCCTCTGCACCCCTCAGTCCACTCCCTCCGCGCCGAATACCGCACCGACGCCCCGTTCGTCGGCACGAGCCGACCCCGGCTGTCGTGGAAGACCATGACCAGGACTCGGAACTGGACGCAGGTGAGCGCCGAAATCGAATGGCGGCGAGGCGAAGCGGCCGCGATCGCCCAGGTCGAGGGCGCCGAGTCGGTGTTCGTCGAGTGGCCGTTCGAATCCCTGCTCCCCCGGGAGCGCGGGGAGCTGCGGGTCCGCGTGCGCGGCTCCGACGGCGAAGCATCGGATTGGAGCGCGCCGCTGGAGATCCGCGCCGGATTCCTCGCCGAGGGCGAATGGCGGGCGGCGTTCCTCTCCGCGCCCGATCCCGCCGACATCGGGCAGCCGGTGCTGCTGCGCCACGAATTCCAAGTGCGCGAAGGGCTCCGGGCCGCAACGCTGTACAGCACCGCGCGCGGACTCTTCCAGGTCGAGCTCGGCGGCGTCGCGGTCGACGACGAGCGCTTCAAGCCCGGATGGACCGCGTACCAGAGCCGGATCGTGCACGAGACGAACGACGTGACCGCGCTGCTCACGACCGGCCCGAACGCACTCGGCGCCATGCTTGCGGGCGGCTGGTACACCGAGAGCTTCGGCTTCCACGGCGCGGCCGAGCCGTTCTACGGCGGACAGCCGAGTTTCGCCGCGCAGCTCGTCCTCGAATACGCCGATGGTCCGGCGGAAGTGATCGCCACCGGCGAGGGGACCTGGCGGACGACCGTCGACGGGCCGCTCACCGCGAGCGGGATCTACGCCGGCGAGGACTACGACGCACGGCGGGAGTCGCCAGGCTGGTCTTCACCGGGCTTCGACGACGCGTCCTGGCTCGACGCGCGCACGGACGCCGCCGAGGCGGTCACTCCCGTCCCGCGCACCGCCCCGCCGGTGCGCGCCACCGAGGAGCTGCCTGTCGCCGAGGTACTCACCTCACCCAGTGGACGGACGATCCTCGACTTCGGGCAGAACCTCGTCGGGCACCTGCGGATTCGCGTCTCCGGCCGGGAGGGCGACACCGTCGTGCTGCGCCACGCCGAAGTCCTCGAACACGGCGAGCTCGGCGTGCGGCCGCTCCGCCACGCCAAGGCCACCGACCGCTACACGTTGGCGGGCAACGGGGTCGAGACCTGGGAGCCCGCGTTCACCTTCCACGGGTTCCGGTACGCCGAGGTCGAGGGCTGGCCGGGCGAGTTCGACCCGGCCGACGTCACCGCCGTGGTCGTGCACTCCGACATGGACCGAACCGGCTGGTTCGACTCCTCGCACGCGCGGCTCAACCGCCTCCACGAGAACGTCGTGTGGGGCATGCGGGGCAACTTCCTGTCGATCCCCACCGACTGCCCGCAGCGCGACGAGCGCCTCGGCTGGACCGGCGACATCCAAGTCTTCTCCCCCACCGCGTCCTACCTGTTCGACGCGAACGGGTTCCTCTCGTCGTGGCTCGAGGACCTCGCGCTCGAACAGGAGGAGAACAACGGTGTCACGTTCATCGTGCCGAACGTGCTCGAATGGGCGAAGACCCCGGCGGCGGCCTGGGCGGACGCGGCCACCGTCGTGCCCTCCGTCCTCTTCGAACGGTACGTGGACAGGGCCGTGCTCGAACGGCAGTACCCGAGCATGAGGGCCTGGGTCGACCAGGTCGCCGCGCTCGCCGGCGAACGGCGGCTCTGGGAGGGCGACTTCCAGTTCGGCGACTGGCTCGACCCCAGCGCACCGCCGGACGACCCGTTCCGGGCCAAGACCGACCACGACATCGTCGCCAGCGCCTACTTGTTCCGGTCCTCCCGGCTCGTCGCGGACGCGGCGCGGTCGCTCGACCATGACGAGGACGCGAAGCGCTACGGCGAGTACGCGGAGGAGGTGCGTGCGGCGTGGTTGCGGGAGTATGTGACTCCTGCGGGCCGGATCATGTCGGACGCGCAGACGGCGTACGCGCTGGCGATCGTGTTCGAGCTGGCGACCGAGCCGGAACTGGTCGGTCGCCTCGGCGACCGGCTGGCCGAGCTGGTGGAGGGGGCGGACCACCGGATCGGGACCGGGTTCGTGGGGACCCCGCTGATCCAGGACGCCCTCGTGCGGACGGGGCACGCCGAGACGGCGCGGGCGCTGCTGCTGCAGACGGGCGCGCCGTCATGGCTGTACCCGGTGACGATGGGCGCCACGACGATCTGGGAGCGCTGGGACTCCATGTTGGAGGACGGCTCGATCAATCCCGGGGAGATGACCTCGTTCAACCACTATGCGTTCGGTGCCATCGCGGACTGGATGCACCGCGCGGCGGCGGGGCTGGCGCCGCTCGAGCCGGGGTACCGGCGGATGGCGATCGCTCCGGTGCCGCTGGCGGGGCTGGAATGGGCGGCGACGGAGCACGAGACGCCGTACGGCCGCGCGCGGGTGCGCTGGGAGGCGGGCGATGGCGGCGTGGTCGTGCGGGCCGCGGTGCCGCCCAACACGAGTGCGCTGGTGGCGTTGCCCGGGTGCGAGCCGTGCGAGGTAGGTTCCGGGGAGTACGAGTGGACGATCGCGGACCCGCGTCCGGCCACGGTTTAGGTTTCGGGGTCTCGGGCCGCGCACTCGGTTCGAGGCCCCGATCTTGGGGCGCTCCGGTGTTACGGTGGGCGCGCCGGGCGTCCCCTCACCGCCTCTGGAGACCTCGATGGCGAACCGGCCTTCGGTCAGCCTTGTCATGGCGACCTGCGACAAGCGCGAGTACCTCGCGTTCACGCTCGAGGCGCTGCTCGCGCAGACCGAGTCGCGGTTCGAGGTGGTGGTGTGCGACGACGGGACGCGGGGCGGGGTCGCTGATGTGGTGGCGCCGTTCGCGGATCGGCTCGATCTCCACCTCGTGGTGCAGGAGAACCGGGGCAGGGCTGCGGCTCGGAACGCGGCTCTCGAACGGGGCAAGGGGATCTGGTGGTCTTCATCGACGACGACCGGTTGGCCGCGCCCGGTTTCGTGGCCGCGCACGCGGACGCGGCGAACGGCGGCGGGGTGATCGGATGGAAGCGCCGGGCGCTCACCTGGTGGCGGCCGGGGATGCTGCCGATCGGCGAGGCCGACCTGATGCGATTGGCGTTCCGGGTGGGCGGGACCGCGCGGCTGCGCGAGCCGCTGCGGCTGCTGGGGGCGGGTGAGCTGGAGGCGGATGCGGAGGGTGCGCTCGCCCGCGTCGATCTGGGCGAGGAGCGCGACAACTACCGGCAGGTCGTCGAGGCGTTCGGGCCGGGCCTGGAGGATTTCCGGTTCGCCTGGGGCCTGGCCACGACCGCGAACCTGGCGGTGCCGCGCGAGGCCGTCGCGAAGGTCGGGGGTTTCGACGAGGCCTTCACCGGGTGGGGCATGGAGGACACGGATCTGAGCTACCGGCTGCACCGGGAGGGCCTGCGGTTCTCGGTGCACGCGGCGGCGGTGAACTACCACCAGGTGCATCCGCTCGCCGACCCCGATCCGGTCGCGGCCGGGCGGATCATGAAGGCGCAGTTGATGCGGAACCTCGAGCATTTCTGCGATCGGCACCGGTCGCTCGACGCGCACCTGTTCCGGGCGTGCTGGGAGACGGCGATGAGCCTGACGGAGGCGGACGGGCTGCTGAAGCGGGCCGAGACCGATCCGAAGCGGCGCCGAGAGTTGGAAACTTTTTATATGTCTCGGTAAATCAGCATGGGCCGAGAAGACCGTTGCGGTCGCTCCCGCCATCGGCTACGGTCGATCGGCGAGGCATGAAAACGATTCGACAAGCGGTGTCAGAGCACCGGCGAAGGAACCATATGAGCGAGCGAAAAGCCCTGGTCGTCCGAGGCGGATGGGAAGGGCACGCACCGGTCGAAGCGACTGAACTGTTTCTTCCCTTCCTGCGGGAGAACGGCTTCGAAGTGCGGGTCGAGGAGTCCCCCGAGGTGTACGCCGACACCGAGGTCCTCGCCGCGACCGACCTCATCGTCCAGAGCGTGACGATGTCCGAGATCAGCCACGACCAGCTGCAGGGCCTGCGCACCGCCGTCGCGGCGGGCACCGGCATGGCGGGCTGGCACGGCGGCATCGCCGACTCCTACCGGAACTCCTCGGACTACCTGCAGCTCATCGGCGGCCAGTTCGCGACCCACCCCTCGAAAGAGCCGGGGAGGTGCAAGGGCGGCCAGGAGGACAACTACCTGCCCTACACCGTCGAACTCACCGAGCTCGGCCGCAAGCACCCGATCATGGAGGGCCTCGAGGACTTCGAACTCGACACCGAGCAGTACTGGGTCCTGCACGACGACCTCATCGACGTCCTCGCCACGACCACGCACCCCGTGCGGCCGTGGCACCCGTGGCACCGGCCGATCACCTCCCCGGCCGTGTGGACGCGCCAGTGGGGCGAGGGCCGCATCGTCGTCGCCACCCCCGGCCACAGCGTCGACGTCCTCCAGGACGAGAACGTCCGCACCATCATCGAAAGGGGCATGCTGTGGGCGACCCGCACGGCGTAGGCATCGTCGGCCTCGGAGCCATTTCCGGCCAGTACCTCCAGACCTTCTCGGCCTGCCCGGGCATCCGGATCGCGGCGGTCGCGGACCTCAACGAGGCGCGCGCGGCCGAGGTCGCCGAGGCGACCGGGGCCGTGCCGCTCAGCGTGGACGAACTCGTGGCACACCCCGATGTGGACACCGTCCTCAACCTCACGATCCCCGCGGCCCACGCGGACATCGCGCTGCGCGCCATCGCCGCGGGCAAGCACGTGTACGGCGAGAAGCCGCTCGCGGCCGCCTTCGACGACGCCGTGCGCGTGGTCGAGGCCGGCGACGCCGCCGGCGTGCGGGTCGGGTGCGCCCCGGACACGGTGCTGGGCACCGGGACCCAGACCGCGCGGGCGGCGATCGACAAGGGCGACATCGGCATCCCGACGTTCGCCACCGCGACGATGATCGCCTCCGGTCACGAGCGCTGGCACCCGAACCCGGACTTCTACTACACCGAGGGCGGCGGGCCGCTGCTCGACATGGGGCCGTACTACGTGACCGCGCTCGTGCACCTGCTCGGCCCGGTCGTCTCGGTCACGGGCGCCTCCAGCCGCTCGCGCGACCAGCGCACCATCCACTCCGGTCCCCGTGCGGGCGAGCAGGTCCCGGTCTCGATCGACACGCACGTCACCGGGATCCTCGAACACGCGGGCGGGGCGCTGAGCACCCTCGTGATGAGCTTCGACGGGCACGCCACCCAGGCCCCGAACATCGAGGTCCACGGCACCGAGGGCACCATCGGCGTGCCCGACCCGAACCACTTCGACGGCGAGGTAAGCCTGCACCGGATCGGTGACGACCGGCTCGTGCTCCCGGCCAGCGCCGGGTACACGGCGTCGGGCCGGGGCGTCGGACTCATCGACATGGCTCGCGCGCAAGCGGATCGGGCCCCGCGGGCGAACGGCGCGCTGGCGCTCCACGTCCTCGAGGTGATGACCTCGCTGCTGCGGTCGGCCGAGACCGGCGGGCGGCTGGACATCCGGACCGCGGTGGAACGCCCCGATCTGGTGCCGCTCACCGCTCACGCGGACTGGACCGCGGCCTGAAGATATAGAAATTAATCAATCCGACAATCTTCACATTACCGCGGAGTAACGGTAGTCTCGCTCTTACGATCCGTCGACAGCGATGTTTCCGAACAGGAGACTGCCATGTCCACTCCCCGGAACAGGATCACCGCTGCGCTGGCAGCAGCGGTGTTCTCCACCCTCACTCTGTCCACAATGGCCTCATCGGCCCAGGCGGCGGAACGGCCCGACCCCGTTCCGCTGCCCGACCACCTCGAAACCGTTCGCGCCGCCGAAGCGACCGAGCTGTACGGCGACCCCGGCATCCTCCCGCTCGAGCAGCGCAAGACCTCGCTGGTCTCCTTGGGCGACAGCGAGATCTCCGGCGAAGGCGTCGGCAACTACGAGCCCGGCACGCACACGGACGGCAACTGGTGCGACCGCTCGCTCGACCAGGCGCTGTTCCGCACCGGCATCGAGAGCGACGAACGGTACAACGTCGCGTGCTCCGGCGCCGCCTCCCCGCACCTCCTCGAGGGGAGCGGCGAGCAGCAGTGGAACGAGCTCAACCAGGGCGACCAGCTCGCGATCAAGGCCCGCAACACCCACGTGAAGCTCGTGTGGATCGTTGTGGGCGCCAACGATGAAGGCGGCATCGAGTTCGGGCCCGTCGCCACCGAGTGCGCCACCAACCGCATCCTGTTCCTCGGCCCGTGCTGGGACGGCCATACCGACGACTGGGCGGCCCGCGTCGAGGTGAGCCAGGACGGCGTCGAGAACGCCATCGACGGCGTCCGGCAGACCCTCCAGGACGCCGGGTACCTCGCCACCGACTACGACCTCGTCGTCATGTCCTACCCCAGCCCCGGCGGGCCCGACGTGGAGGACAACCCGAACTTCCCCGGCTGGTACGCCGGGGGCTGCCTGCTCTACCTCGCGGACGCGGCCTTCGCGCGCAACAAGGCCGTGCCCCTGTTCGAGCGGGGCATCCGCGAGGCCGCATTGGGCAAGGGCGCGCGCTACCTCGACGCCCAGCGCCTCTTCGACGGCCACGGCGTGTGCGAGGCGCAGCCGTGGGCGCGCGGCGTCTTCGTCGAAGTGGGCGAACTGCCTTCGGAGCACGCGTTCCGGCAGTCCTTGCACCCCAACTACCTCGGTCACGGCGCATTCGCGCAGTGCATCACCGAGTTCTACGAGCATCCGGAGTGGCAGACCTCGACCTGCGTCGATCCGGCGAGCACCGGCAGCGCCGTGCTCTACGAAGGACTGCTCGAGTTCCAGGACCTCAAGGGCTCGACGGGCGGCCTGTGCGCCGACGCGGAAGGCTACGACTCCCGCAACGGCACCGACCTGATCGCCTGGAACTGCAACGGCGCCCGCAACCAGGGCTTCTGGTTCGACGAGGAGCGCGGCTCGCTGCACGTGGAACTGAGCCACGACCGCTGCGTCGACGTGGAGAGCGGCAAGATGCAGGCCGGGACCCCGTTGGTCCTGTGGGACTGCCACGGCGGCCTCAACCAGGAGTTCACCGTGACCGGCACCGGCATCCACCCCGTCGGCCACTCCAATCTGTGCCTCGGGTTCGACGGCACCGGCACAGGAGCACCGCTGGTCCTGGCGCCGTGCGGGTCAAGCAGCCTCAGCCTCGCCGACCGCGACTACGCCGACCCCGCCGGGTACGGATACGACGACTGGATCGGAGCGAGCGTCTACTAGGGAACGATGAAGCTCGCCTGGAGGCGCGCGGCCGAGATCGGCCGACGTCTCGGGCGAGCTTCAATCTTGCGGCGACGGGTGCGGCCGGAAGGAACCGGAGGCCCGGTGCCCGGGGCCTGGCGGAGATTCGGCCCGGGTTCAATCCAGCGACAAAAGGAACGCGGGGTATCACTTGAGGGCCCGTGTTCGGGGTCGGCGGGCGGAGGTTCGGTCGGGGTTCGAACTGGCAGCGACGGAAACGCGGGGTAGCGCCTAAGGCTCCGTCTCCGGGGCCGGGGTCGTCTTTGGAGCGAGGTGCAAACCGGCAGCGAGGGAAGGGTAGGCGGTGGTCCGGGGGTGTGTCGCCGAAGCGGGGGCCGGTGGTCGCCTCCGGTCGGGGGCTGGGTGGGTCCGGCCTGATGCCGCAGCGGCGGGGCGGTCGGCGGCACGGGAGCCGTCAGCCGCCGAGTTCGGCTCGGTTGCGCTCTTGTCCATGTCCATGTCCATGTCCATGTCCATGTCCATGTGCATGGTCGTGGTCCTCATGCGCCTGTGTCGCCTCCTTCCCGCTGCTCTACTTGCTTCCCTCGCTGGCCCTGCTGGCCCTGCTGGCCCTGCTGGTCTTGCTTCGGCTTCCGGTTCCGGCCCTTCGGCTTTCGCCTGGCCGCGCGCCGTCCCTGCCGGGGACGCGTGCTGGTGCCTACCGTCCCTGAGGGAGCGGTGCGGCCTCCCGGCGGATTCCGGTGGCTTGCCCGGGTGGATGCCGGGTGGATGCCGGTGGCGGTTTCGCCTCCCGAGGATCGCTTGCCGTTCCTGGGATCCGTCCTGCAGTCGCGCGGGCTTGCGGGCGCGGCGCTGCCGGGACGGGGTGGTGCTCGCCATGGACGTGCTTGCGGTGTCGCCGTACCGAGTCCTCTATTCGCTCGGTGTGGCCTCACCGCTGACGCTGGCGGGTCGTGCTCGGATCGCGTATGCCGTCGGTACGGCATCGCCTTCTGGTTGGGGTGATCCCAACTAGGATCGTCCACCCAGTCACGGCCCATCGGGGGCGCGGACAGCTGCGGGCGATGGCACGGGGGTGAGATCGGACGCCTCCAGCGGAGGACCACCCTGGCTTACCGGGTCGTCGCCTCGAAACAAGTCGGTTTGTCGGATCGGCCAGAGGCTTGTCGTAGTCTGCTTACACCTACCCCGACACCTGTACCAGTTTCCTGTCCCTGTACGTACCTCAATTGTCCCCCATACAGCCCCCGACTGTCATCACCCACAGGTGGAGAACCTCCTCATATTCCGCACCCTGAATCCGACCAGTCTCGCTGCGCCCCAACCCAAACCACACCCGCCACCCGACCAACCCACCCCACCCATCCACCTCCCCATCGCTGCCAGGTTTGACCTCGGCCATTCAGGACCGCAATGCCGCCGCACAACCACGGCACGGCCGCCCCCAGGCCCGAACCGCCTCGCAGGATCGCGCAGACGCGTAGGCTTCGCCCTTGGGACGCATCGTGAAGGGACGTGGAGATGGCATCCGAGGAACGCGAAGTCGACCTGGTCGTGATCGGCGCCGGGGCGGTCGGCGAGAACGTCGCCGACCGCGCCGTCAAAGGCGGCCTGGAGACGGTGATCGTCGAACGCGAACTCGTGGGCGGCGAATGCTCCTACTGGGCATGCATGCCCTCGAAAGCGCTCCTGCGCCCGGTGCAGCTGCTCGGCGCGGCCCGGGCGCTCCCGGGCGTGGCCGAAGCCGTCGACGGCGGCCTCGATGTGCCTGCGGTGCTTCGCAGGCGGGACGAGTTCACGAGTGCATGGTCCGACGACGGCCAGGTGAGCTGGCTCGAGAGCGCGAACATCGACCTGGTGCGCGGCACCGCCGAGTTCAGCGGCGAACGCGAGGTCACCGTAACGGCGAAGGACGGGGGCACCACGGTACTGCGGGCCCGGCACGCCGTCGCGCTCGCGACCGGGTCGACCCCGAATCTGCCGGACATTCCCGGTCTGCGCGAAGCGAAGCCGTGGACGAGCCGCGACGCGACGAGCGCCAAGTCGATCCCGAAGAGCCTCGCGATCATCGGCGGCGGCGTGGTCGCCGTCGAGATGGCGACAGTGTTCAAGGCGCTCGGCGCGGCGGTCACGATGATCGCCAAGCACGGCGTCCTCGACAGCGTCGAGCCGTTCGCGGCTGAGCGCGTCGCTGAGTCTCTGCGGGAGCATGGCGTCAAGATCCTCACGGAGACAACGACACTGAGAGTCGAACGCACCGAAGGGGACGTCCTGGTCGAGACCGACAAGGGCATGGTCGCCGCCACCGAACTGCTGGTCGCGGCCGGGCGGTCCCCCGCCCTCGCCGGTCTCGGCCTGGAGCGGATCGGACTCGACTCCGCCAAGCGGCTTGAAGTCGACGACACGTTGCGCGTCAACGGCTTCGACTGGCTGTATGCGGTGGGCGACGTCAACGGCAGGGTCCTGCTGACCCACCAGGGCAAGTATCAGGCGCGCGCGGCGGGCGACGTGATCGCCGCCCGCGCGGCGGGCCGACCGGTCGACGACGCGCCCTGGGGAGCGCATGTCGCGACCGCCGACCACGATGCGGTTCCGGTCGTCATCTTCACCGACCCTGAGATCGCGGCCGTCGGGCCCACGGCCGAACAGGCTCGCGCGCAAGGCAAGTCGATCCGGGTCGTGGACTACGACCTCGGCTGGGTCGCCGGGGCGAGCCTCTCCAGGGACGACTACAGGGGCGCAGCGCGGATGATCGTCGACGAGGACCGCGGCGTCATGATCGGGGCGACGTTCGTCGGCCCGGACGTGGCCGAGCTCGTGCATGCGGCGACCACTGCGATCGTCGGTGAGGTCCCCATCGACCGGCTCTGGCACGCCGTGCCGTCCTACCCCACCGTCAGTGAGATCTGGCTGCGGCTGCTCGAGGAGTACGGGCGGCCGTCCTCGGCGTGACCTTCGCTAGGCGGGCGCGCACGGCGAGGGCCGCGCAGGCGATCACGGCGAGCCCACCCGCCACTGTGGTCCAGGTCAGGGGCTCGCCGAGCAGCAGCGCGGCCCAGGCGATCGTCATCACCGGCTGCGTGAGCTGCACCTGGCTGACCTGCGCCATCGGGCCGATCGCGAGACCCCGGTACCAGGCGAAGAAGCCCAGGTACATGCTCACGGCCGCAAGGTAGGCGAACGCGAGCCACTGCACCGGCGTCGCCGACGGCGGCTCCTGCGCGATCGCGATGCCGCCCAGAGCGATCATGACCGGCGCGGACAGGATCAGCGCCCACGAGACCGTCTGCCAGGAACCGAGTTCACGAGCGAGCAGGCCGCCCTCGGCATAGCCGATCGCGGCGGCCGCCACCGCCCCGAACAGGAGCAGGTCGCTGTCGCCCAGCGACCCGAACCCGCCGCCCTGCAACGCCGCGAAGCACACCGCGGCGGCGGCGCCGAGGCCGGCGAACGTCCAGAACGATCCCGCCGGGCGCTCCCTCGCCCGCAGCACCGCCGTGATCGCCGTCGCCGCCGGGAGCAGTGCGATCACCACCGCGCCGTGCCCGGCAGAAGCGGTGGTGAGCGCGTACGAGGTGAGCATCGGGAAGCCGATCACGACGCCGCCCGCGACGATCGTGAGCCGACCCCACTGGGCCGCAGAGGGAAGGCGCTGACGCGTCGCGGCCAGCGCGACGGCCGCGAGCGCCGCGGCGATGACGGCGCGCCCCGAGCCGATGAACAGGGGCGAGAGGCCTTCGACCGCGATGCGGGTGAACGGGAGGGTGAAGGAGAACGCCAGGACCCCGAGGAAGCCCCACCACAGTCCTGCGCGCTGCGATAGCGCGGGCCGTGAGATGACGATAGTGCTACTCTCTGTATTCATGTCGAATGGTAGCACTCAGCGGATCGTGGACGGTCTGCGCGCGTGGATCGCGACCGCGCCGCCGGGCGCGAAGGTCCCGACGAACCGGGAGCTCATGCGGGAGTATGGCGCCGGGCCGGTCACCGTGCAGAAGGCGATGCACGCGCTCAATGCGCTCGGGCTGGTGGAGAGCCGGCTCGGGGTGGGCACGTTCGTGCGGGCGGTGCGCGCGCCGCGGGCGGCGGACTTCGGTTGGCAGACCGCCGCTTTGGGCTCGCCGCATGCACGGTTGCCGGTCGTGTCGTCGACGCAGCGTTCGGCGGCGCCGGATGCGATCAGCCTGCATTCGGGCTACCCGGATCGGGAGCTGCTGCCGGAGCGGATGGTGCGGGCCGCGCTCGCTCGGGCGGCACGATCGGAGGCGGCGCTGACGCGCTCGCCGATGCGCGGGCTGCCGGAATTGCAGGCGTGGTTCGCGGCGGAGCTGGGTGCTACCGCCCCGGCCGGGGTCGCCGCGCCGACGGCCCGTGACGTGATGATCGTGTCGGGCAGCCAGAGCGGTCTCAGTTCGGTGTTCCGCTCGGTGGTGGGGCCGGGCCGTCCGCTGCTCATCGAGTCGCCGACGTACTGGGGCGCGATCCTCGGGGCCGAGCAGGCCGGGTTGACGCTCGTGCCGGTTCCCAGCGGCGCCGAGGGCCCGGAGCCGGAGGAATTGGACCGGGCGTTCCGGCAGACGGGGGCGCGGGCGTTCTACGCGCAGCCGACGTTCGCGAATCCGACCGGGGTGCAGTGGTCGGCCCGGCGCGGGCGCGCGGTGCTGGAGGTCGTGCGGGGGCACGGGGCGTTCCTCATCGAGGACGACTGGGCGCATGACCTGGCGATCGATGCGGAACCGGCTCCGCTTGCGGCCCTTGACGACGGCGGGCACGTGATCTATGTGCGGTCGCTGACGAAGAGCGTGTCCCCCGCGCTGCGGGTGGCGGCCGTGGTCGCGCGCGGGCCGGTGCGCGACCGGATCGTGGCCGACCAGGGGTCCGAGGCGATGTACGTCAGCGGCGTCCTGCAGGCGGCCGCGCTCGACGCGGTCACGCAGCCGGGTTGGCGGAACCATCTGCGCGGCTTCAGGAATCAGGTGCGGCTGCGCCGGGACCTTCTCGTCGACGCGCTCCGGGAGCACGCCCCGGGAGCGACGCTCGAGCGCGTCCCGGCCGGTGGTCTCAACCTGTGGCTGCGCATGCCCGAGGGCACCGATGTGGAACGGCTGGTGCGGGAGTGCGAGTCCCGCGGGCTCCTCATCGCGCCCGGCACGGAATGGTTCCCGGCCGAGGCCGCCGGGCCTTACGTCAGGGTCAACTTCGCGGGCCCGGCCCCCGACCGGTTCCCCGAGGCGGCGCGGATCCTGCAGACCGCTCTTGAGGAGCAGGCCTGATGTCGGCTTGGCATCGTTCCGAATCCTAGGTATCTTAGGTTAAAACCTAGGAAGGTTAGGAATCATGCCGCGAGTCGGGCTCACCCGGGACGCATTGATCGGCGCCGCAGCGGACGTCGCCGACGAGATCGGATTCGAACATCTGACACTCGCGGTGCTGGCCAAGCGGTTCGGCGTGCGGGACGCGAGCCTCTACACGCATGTGCGCGGTCTCGCCGACCTCATGGAGGGCGTGGCGCTGCTCGCCCACGACGAATGGGCGGAGGTCCTGGGGCAGGCCGTGGCCGGGCGCTCCGGCCACGAGGCCCTGACCGCCTTCGCCGACGCGTACCGGACGTTCGCGACCGGTCATCCGGGCCGGTACGCCGCCACCCGGCACCCGATCGCGCCGGAGCGGCTCGCGGCCTCCCAGGGCGTCGCCCGCATCATCGAGGCCTGCTACGCGCTGCTGCGCGGCTACGACCTGCCCGAACCGGACGCCACCGACGCGGTTCGGTTGCTGCGCAGCACCTTCCACGGTTTCAGCGACCTGGAGGCAACGGGCGGCTTCACCGCCGACCGCTCCCTGGACGCCTCGTGGCGGCGCGCGGTCGACGCGCTCCACCACACCCTGACCGAATGGTCACGGATATGAACCCGGACAGGAGCAACCCCATGCGGCAAGGCACCATCACCCGCGAAGACGCCACTGTGGACTATATGCGACGCGGCGGAGGACCGCCGCTGCTGTTCATCCCCGGCGGCTCAGGCCACGGCGGCGTCCTCGAACGACTCGCCGCCCAGCTCGCGGACGCCTACGACGTCGTCACCATGAGCAGTCGCGTCGCCTCGCCGCAGCAGCCCGGCACCGTGCTCGGCGACCAGCACCCGAAGGTCCACGCCGAGGACGCCGCCGGCCTGATCGAGTCGCTGTTCGACGAGGCGCCGATCGTGGTCGGCTTCAGCTCCGGGGCGGTCACGACACTCGAACTGCTCGCCCGCCATCCCGAACACGCGCGCTTCGCGGTGGTCCACGAACCGCCGCTCGTGCACCTGCTGCCCGAAGCCGCGCGACTGCGGGCCGAGCTGGGATCCGTGCGCGACCGGGCGCGCGCCGAGGACTTCGCCGGGGCAGGGGCGGCCCTGGCCGCCTTGATGATCGACACCAACATCAGGTTCGAGGCCCCGGCGGTGCGCCGCTTCGGCACTTGGGCCGACGACTACGCGGGCACCGCGCCCGAAGCGCCGACCCCGGAGCTGCTCGAGCTCATGGGCCGCCTGAGCGAACTGCAGCCGCTGTTCCTGGAGCACATGCTGGTCCAGTTCACCGGCTGCGAACCGGATCTGGCCGCGCTCGAAGCGCAGGCCGACCGGTTGATACCGGCCGTAGGCGTCGATTCCCGCAAGGATCTGCCGTTCCAGACGACGGCGGCCCTGGCGTCCCGGCTCGGCCTGCCGCTCACCGAACTGCCCGGCGGGCACCTCGGTTCGGTCGATCGCCCGACGCAGTTCGGTAGCGCACTCGGCTCCCTCCTTAACGAGAGCATCGGTCTCGTTCCGCCACAATAGGCTGATGGAAACCTTGACCGCCCCAGCGAAGATGAGCCGCGACATGCGCCGCAACGGGGTCACCATCTGCGCGTTCTTCGGATTCGGCTGGTTCGTCGGCGGCGCAGGAGTACTCGGCGACGGCGCCGCCTACTGGATCGGGCTCGCGCTGGCCGCGGCCCTCAGCATCGGCCTCGTCTTCGCGGTCCCCCGCGTCGCCTCGACCCGCGAGCGGCCGCGCGAGCTGCCGGTGAACTGGCAGCGGAGCTACCTCTTCTGGATCCTCTTCGAGGTCGTCCTCATCGTGGCCGCGATCCTCGTCCTCCGCGGCCTCGACTTCATCGGGTTCCTGCCGGGCACGATCGCGGCCATCGTGGGCGCGCACTTCATTCCGCTCGCCCGCGCGTTCGACGAGCCGAAGTACCGCTGGACCGGGTACGCGATGATCGTCGCCGGGATCGCGGGCATCGCGGCGGGCACCGGCGGGGTCGGACTCGCGGGCGCGGTGGCCGGTTTCGGTTCGGCCGCAGCGCTCTGGGCCACCGGCGCGGCGGTCGTCAAGCGCGGCTGAGCCCACCGCGGCGGCGGGCCGGTGCGAGGATGGACCGGAGACCAACGGCGGCTATGGAAGTCAGGAGCGGACATGGAGGTCAGCGGCGTCTTCGCGGACGCGTTCTCGCGAGTACGGGAAGACGTGCACGCGGTGCTGGACGGGCTCTCCCAGGAGAATCTGGACACTCGGCCGGGGCCGGAGGCGAATTCGATCGGGTGGCTGGTGTGGCATATCGCGCGGGTTCAGGACGACCACGTCTCGGAAGCGGCCGGGCGGGAGCAGACCTGGACCGCGGACGGCTGGCACGATCGGTTCGCGCTGCGGCTCGAACCCCGCGACATCGGATACGGGCACACCAGCGAGCAGGTGGAGCAGGTCAGCGGCGTCAAGGCGGCTGAGCTCCAGGCGTATTACGACGCGGTGCACGCGTCGACGCTCGAGTACGTCCACACCCTCACGGCCGCCGATCTCGACCGGATCGTGGACACGCGGTGGGACCCGGCGGTGACCCTCGGCGTCCGGCTGGTGAGCGTGGTCAACGACAACCAGCAGCACGCGGGACAGGCGGCGTACGTGCGCGGCCTGCTCGAATCGCGTTGAGCGTCAGACTCCGCTGAGGAGACCGGGCAGCACTCCGCCGATCGGTTCGCGGAGTACCGCGTCGGCGACCTCGTCGTAGGGGGTCGGTTCGCCGTTGAGGATCACGAGGCGGGCGCCGTGGGCCAGCGCGTAGTCGCAGAGCCCGGCGGCGGGGTAGACGCCGAGTGAGGTGCCGATCGCGATGAAGAGGTCGGCCTGGCGCGTTGCCTCCACGGCGGCGTCGAGGACGTCGCCGTCGAGCTGCTGGCCGAATGAGATGGTCGCGGACTTGAGGATGCCGCCGCAGACGAGGCAGGGCGGATCGGTCTCGCCCGCTTCGAGCCGGGGCAGGACCTCGGTCATGGGCATCCTTGCGCCGCAGTCGAGGCAGGCGGCGTCGCGGGCGGTGCCGTGGATCTCGATGACGCGGTCGGAGCCCGCGGCCTGGTGGAGGCCGTCGGTGTTCTGGGTGATGACGGCGCGCAGCCGTCCGGTGCGTTCGAACTCGGCGAGGGCCCGGTGGGCGGCGTTCGGCGTCGCGGTCCACAGGGGGCTTCGGCGCCGGGCGGCCCAGGCCTGGCGGCGCACGTCGGGGTCGGCGAGGTAGGCGTCGATCGTGAAGAGCTTCTCGGCGGCGGGGTTCTTGGTCCAGACCCCTTGGGGGCCGCGGAAGTCGGGGATGCCGGAGTCGGTGGAGACGCCGGCGCCGGTGAGGACCGTGATCGAGGAGGCCTCGCGGATTCGGCGGGCCACCTCGGCGGTGGGAGTCGTGCTCATCTCACGGAACGTACCGCAGACCGGGCGGCGCGGGCGCCCGCGGGCATGGTCTCGGGGGCGAATGCGCACGAGCGCCGTTCCATGAGCGCTTTGCGCTTGGTGTCGGGGAAGAGCGCGATCCTCCGAGACCGGGCGCAAGCCGATGCGGGAAGCGGACTGAACGACACGATTCGACACTGGACAGGGCACTCCCGACCCTGCGAGAATGGCGCGCATTCACACCCTCACGGATGGGAAGCAACCCCTATGCGCCGCAAGTCCATGACCACAAGCGTGCTCAACGTGCTGCTGCAGCCGACGATGTCGACCCGGCGCGATCCCGACAGGATATTCGACGGGATCGTCGCGAAGGGCGAGCGGTCCACGAAGGGCGACCGTGCCGCGATCGGCGAGTTCCTGGAGGGGATGCGGTACCTGACGCGCTGCTTCGCCGAGAGCCCGAAGTTGAGCCCGATGGGCTGGCAGAGCGTGCAGGGCGACCTGCGTCTGCGGATCGAGAACCGCCTGCGCGTGCAGCGTCTGGTCACCGAGCATCCCGAGATCGCCGCCGAGCCGATCGAGAGGCCGGTCTTCATCGTCGGGCTCCCCCGTACCGCGACCACCTTGGCCCACAACATCATCGCCAAGTCCGCCGACCACCGCGGCCCGGCGCTGTGGGAGTGGATGTTCACCGACATCGACCGCGGCGAGGAGGCGCGGCGCCGCCGCATCCGGCAGACCGAGCGCCTGGTCGGCACCTTCATGCGCCTCGCCCCGGCGTTCAAGGTCATCCACCCGCTGAACGCCCAGAAGCCCGACGAGTGCAACTACCTGCTGCCGCACGGCCACCAGCACCTCGCTCGGGTGCACATGCCGAAGTACTACAAGTGGATCGAGCAGCACGACGTGCTGCCCGACTACGAGTATTTGAAGCTCGCGCTGCAGGTGCTGCAGTACGGGCGGGAGCGCAAGCGGTGGATCCTCAAGTCCCCCATGCACCTCGACCACTTGTCGGAGATCCAGAAGGTCTTCCCGGACGCGACCATCGTGTGGACGCATCGGGATCCGATCACGGTGCTGGGGTCCCTGTGCTCGCTGGTGGAGTCCTCGCAGGTCATGCACGAGCGCAACCCGGACCTGCACGCCATCGGCGAGACCTGGCTCCGGCTCCAGTCGACCGCGATCGAACGCGCCCGGAAGGCGCGGGTCGACTGGCCGCGGGCCTCGTTCATCGACGTCCCGTATCCGTGGCTGGCCGCCGAACCGCACGACAAGGTGCCGCTGCTGTACGAACGCCTGGGCGCCGAGTGGACCGAAGCGGACGCCCGCACCCTCGACTCCGTCCTCGCCCGCCCCGGCATCGGCCGCCAGCACGAATACGAACTCACCCGCTACGGCCTCGACCCCCAACAGGTCGAAGAGGCCTTCGGCGACTACACGAGAATGATCGAAAAGCTCCGCCTCGACTAAGCGCCGCCTGAGTCGGCGTCCACTGGACTCCTCGCCCTCTCGACTGGGGCGGCGTACGCCTCGCCGGAGACGTGGTCCAGTTCGACGCCGCTGAGGTAGCCGTCGCAGTGAAGGGGGCGACTTCACGGATCATGTCGTCGTACGCTCCGAGGACCGTCCGCGCGGCGAGGGCGCGACGACTCGGTCCGGCAGCGGATCGCCCGCGGCGGAAGCGGTTCGGTCCCACACCATCACATCGTTCCAGGGTTCGGCATGGTCACTCGTGGACTGTAGCCGCGGCGTGGTCTTCTCAGCCATCGTGATTCCTGCGGAGGATCGGGGGGTTGAGGAGGGCGGCGTCGCCTCGCCGGTAGAGGCGGGCCGGGCGGCCCGGTTCGCCTTCGGTTGAGCGGCCGGTGGGTTCGATGAAGCCCGGGGTGGTCGTGGCCTTGCGGTGGAAGTTGCGCGGGTCGATCTTCTCGCCCCAGACCGCTTCGTAGACCTGCCGGAGCGCGGCGATGGTGAACTCGGGCGGGCAGAACGCCGTGGCCAGCGGGGTGTACTCCAGTTTGGATCGTGCGCGTTCGATGCCGTCGGCCAAGATGCGGTCGTGGTCGAAGGCGAGGCCGTGCGCTCCGATCGGCTTCCAGGCGGCCTCCGCCGCGTCCGTTCCTGCTATCGGTGTGGGCAGGTCGGGCAGGAGCGCCAAGTAGGCGACCGTGACGACGCGGCCGCGCGGGTCGCGGCCGGGGTCGCCGTAGCTGCCGAGCTGCTCCAGATGGCCGCCAGGACCCTCAAGGCCCGTCTCCTCTCCCAGCTCGCGCCGCGCCGCCGAGGTCAGGTCCTCGTCGGCGTGGACGAAGCCGCCGGGCAGCGCCCAACGGCCGAGGTGGGGTTTCAGACCCCGTTGCACGAGCAGCACGTTCAACTCGCCGTCGCGGACGGTCAGGACCACGAGGTCGACAGTGACGGCGAACACCGGATAACTCATTATCACCACCTTGACGATAACCTAGCACATGGATTATCGTCAGTGTGACGAGAAAAGGAGGCCTTCCCCATGGCCGATGTCACCAAGCTCCTCCACATGCGACACCTGCGCGGCACTCCAACGGTGTGGGTCCGGTACCAGAAGCGCGGCCGTTCCTTCCGCGAAGGCACCAGTCAGTCGTTCTGGTACCGCCCGCTGGTCGCCGTGCTCTCGGAAGTGCCCGTCGACGACCGCGAACTGCCGCTCATGTTCCACGCCCGCACCGCCGACTTCGCCGACGTCACCGTCCAGGCCACCGTCACCTATCGGATCGACGACCCGGCCCTCGCCGCCACCCGCCTCGACTTCTCCGTCGACCCGTACCGCGGCCAGGCCCGCGCCCGGCCGCTCGACCAGGTCGCGACCCTGCTCACCGAGCTCGCCCAGCAGCCCGCTATCGACCTGCTCGCCCGCCTGCCCCTCGCCGAGGCGCTCACCAGCGCCGTTCCGCAGCTTCGCGAGGACGTCGCCGCGGCGCTCGCCGCGGACACCCGGCTCGCCGACATCGGCGTCGCCGTCGTCAGCGCCCGCGTCGTCGCGGTGCGCCCCGAGCCGGAACTGGAGCGTTCACTGCAGACCCCGACTCGCGAAGCGGTGCAACGGGACGCGGACAAGGCCACCTACTCGCGGCGGGCTCAGGCCGTCGAGCAGGAGCGGGCCATCGCCGAGAACGAGCTGCAGAACAAGATCGAGCTGGCCCGGCGCGAGCAGCAGCTCGTCGAGCAGAAGGGCGCCAACGCCCAACGGCAGGCCGAACTGACGGCTTCCGCCGGACTCGCTGCGGCCCAAGGTGAAGCCGAACGGGAGCGCACGCTGGCGAGCGCCCACGCCGACAAGATCCGGGCGGTGGGCGCGGCCGAGGCCGAAGCGGAGGCCGCACGCCTCGCCGCCTACCGCGACCTGCCGCCGTCGGTGCTGCAGGGGCTGGCGCTGCGTGAACTCGCCGGCCGGCTGCCGGAAATCGGTCAGCTCACGATCACGCCGGATCTGCTGACCGGGACGCTCGCACGCCTCGCCGACGGTCAGCGATGAGCGCGACCCTCGCGCCGCGGGTGGTGGTCGTCAGCCGCCGCAGTGAGCTGGACGAGCTGCTGGTCCGGCACGGCACCCGCGCGGCGGCCGAGCACTTTCTGCGCCAGCGCGGGCGGGACTTGGACGAGGTCGCGGCCCGCCACGAGGCGCTGCAGGCAGCGCTCACCACAGTGGACGCGGCGGTCCCGGCCGATTGGCGCCGGGGCCGGGTGGACCGGGAGGACCTGCCCAGGTTCCTGTTCGGACCCGAGGACATCGTCGTCGCTGTCGGCCAGGACGGGCTCGTGGCGAACCTCGCGAAGTACCTTGCGGGGCAACCGGTGCTGGGCGTGGATCCGGAACCGGGGCGCAATCCGGGCGTGCTGATCCGGTTCCACGCCGGCGTGGTCGGTGCCGCGCTGCGGGCGGTGGCCGCGGAGACGGCCGTGATCAGTCGGCTCACCATGGTCGCGGCGCGACTCGACGACGGCCAGGTCCTGGCCGGGCTCAATGAGGTGTACGCGGGCCACGCCGCCCACCAGTCCGCGCGCTACCGGCTGGTCGGGGCTGACGGTCGGGCCGAGCGCCAGTCCTCCTCCGGGGTACTGATCGGCACTGGCACCGGGGCGACCGGCTGGACCGCCTCGATCGCGGCCGACCGGGGCTGGGGCGGGAGGCTGCCGGGACCGGAGGAGCCGTCCTTGTCCTGGTTCGTCAGGGAGGCATGGCCGTCGCCCGCGACCGGCGCGACCCTGACTGCGGGCGTGCTCAACCGGGGCGAGGCGTTGCGGCTGGTCTGCGAGAGCGAGCGGCTGGTGGTCTTCGCCGACGGCGTGGAGTCCGACCATCTCACCGTCACGTGGGGGCAGCAGCTCACGATCGGCCTGGCGGACCACCATCTGCATCTGGTCGTCCCGGCATAGCGAGGCCGCAGTGCCGCCGAGCTCTTCGGCGGCTTCGGCGGCGACGCTGACCGTGGGGCGGAAGTGCTCGGCCTCCGACTGGTCCTGCGCCTGCGGCACGTGGATGGCCCGGGAGCGCCGCTTCGGATTTGCGCGTCTGCCGGCCCGGGTCGGCGCCGAGCGGGGTCGGCGCGATCACCGGCCGGGTGGCGGACGGGCGGCGAATGCGGAATCGTTGCGGGCATGACGAACCCGATCCTTGCCGCGACGCTCGCCGACGCGCCCCGGCTCCAGGCCCGCAATTCCGCCGCGTTCTGGGCGGCGACCGGACGTTCCCGGAAGCACGAGGTGATCCGCCGCCGCGGTTTCCTCGCCGTCGTCGGCGATGAGCGCGCGGGCCTGCGCGTGCTGCTCCAGGAACCGGACCTCACCGGGGAGGAGCTGGCCGAGATCGCCGAACTGGCGCGGCGCGCTTCCGGCCCGGTCGACATGGAGGACCCGTTCAGCGTGACCGAGCTCGGACACTTGGGCATGGGTTCTTGGCAGATGCCGATCATGCTGCGCCGGCCGGGCGCGGTTGATGCTCCTTCCGTCGCGGTGCAACGGGTGCATGACGATGCGGACCTGCACGGTGCGGAGCGGGCCGTGATCGAGAGCTTCGGCCTGGGCCGCTTCGAGCCGCACCGGCCCGGCGAACTGTTCCCGGCGGCGCTCCTCGATGAGCCCGGGGTCGCGATCTTCGTCGCGCGCGTCGACGGCACGGTCGCCGGGGCGTGCGTCACGGTGGCCGCTGACGGGTTCGCGAGCCACTACTGGGTCGGCACCACCGAGGCCGCGCGCTCGCGGGGCATCGGCCGCGCCGTCATGCTCGGCTCGCTCGCCCCCCTCGCGCAGGTCCCGGTCACGCTCACAGCCTCGAAACTCGGTGTGCCCCTGTACGAGAAGCTGGGGTTCGTCGCCGCGACGCCGGCGACCTGGTGGTCATCGAGCCGGGCCTGAGCCGGCTCAGCGCGAACGGCGTGCTGGTCGGCCTTTTCCGGCCCCGCAAGGGCGGTCTTGTCAGCTGATCTCGTCCTGATCGCCTCGCACGCGGCCGGACTCGTACGCCCACATCGCGGCCTCGACCCGGTTGCGGACGCCGAGCTTGGCGAGGACGCCCGCGATGTGGGTCTTGACCGTGCCGAGGGAGAGGAAGAGCCGCTCGCCGATCTCGGTGTTCGTCAATCCCGAGGCCAGGAGCGCGAGTACGTCCTCCTCGCGGGCGGTGAGCGGCGACGACGGCTGCCGGACCCGCCTGGTCGGGCGCGAGAACTCGCCGATGAGCCGCAGCGTCACCTGCGGCGCGATGAGCGCATCGCCGTTCGCGGCCGCGCGCACCGCCTCGCCGATGAGGTGCGGACCGGCTTCCTTCAGCAGGAAGCCCTTGGCGCCGGCGCGGAGTGCGCCGTGCACGTACTCGTCGAGGTCGAACGTCGTGATGACCACGACCGCGATCGGGTCGGCGATCCGGTCGCCCGCGAGCAGCGCGGTCACCTCGATGCCGTTGAGGCCCGGCATCCGGATGTCCACAAGGGCCACGTCGGGTCGGACGCGCTGCGCCAGGCGGACCGCCGCTACGCCGTCGGCCGCCTCGCCGACGACTTCGATGTCAGGTTGCGAGTCGAGCAGCAAGCGCAGCCCAGTGCGCACCGGCTCCTGGTCGTCGGCCACGATGACGCGGATCATCGGCCGTCTCCCAACGGCAGTGCGGCGCGCAGGGTCCAGCCGCCGCAGGGATCGGGCCCGGCGCTCACGTCGCCGCCGAGCAGCGCCGCACGTTCCGCCATGCCCTGCAGTCCGTGGCCGCCGTTCGCGGCCGGGCGCACGGGCGCGCCGTCGTCGCTGACGACGATGCGCGCGGCGTCCTTCGCCACGGTTACCGCGACGTCGATGCGGGAGGCGTCGCGGGCGTGGCGGCGCGCGTTGGTGACGCCTTCCTGGGCGATCCGGAACAGCGTCGAGGCGAGGACGACCGGGAGCTCCTCGGGCACCGCGATCTGCACGGTCACCGCGGGAGGACCCGGATCGGCGAGGCGCGCGAGTTCGGGCAGACCCGCGGTCGGGGCGTAGTCGGCGGGCGCGCGGAGCGTCCGCACCAGCGAGCGCATCTCCCCCAGCACCGCCTGCGCCTCGCGTTCGATCACGTCGAGCGACTCGGCCACCCGCTCCACGTCCGCGCTCGCCACTTGCGCGCGGATCACGATCGCCGAGACATGATGCGCCACAGTGTCATGGAGGTCGCGGGCCAGGGCCTCCCGCTCACGCGCCCGCACCGAGTCGAGCAGCCGCGCCCGCGCCTCCAGGCGCTCGCGCCGCAGCGCCCCGATCAGGCAGGCCCCGCCCATGAACGCGACCCCGGCCGCGATGTCCGCGACCGGATCCGAGCCGAGCGAACTCGAGCACACCAGGCCGACCGCGATGACGGCCCCGCCGATGAGACGGTCCCGGCCTGAGCCCCAACGGAACAGGGCATACGGCACCGTGAGGAACACGAAGGTGGCGATCAGCGCGTTCGGCTCGATCCCCGCGAGGGCGTGCGCCGACGCGAACGCCGTGGTCGTGCCCGTCAAGACCACCGCGCTCATCAGCGGCCGCGTCCGACGCCACAGCAGCACCGGCAGGATCGCGATCGTCACGACCACCGTCACGGCACGCCATTCGAGGTCGGGCCGCAGCGCGCCTTCCAAGACGCACATCGCGGCGATCGCGGTGGCGAGCAACGCGTCCCGCGTCCGCGGCCCGTCGCCGCCCGCGGCGCGGGGCCTCGACCACGCGCCGCCCATCGTCCGCCGCAAGGCGCTCAGGTCGATCACGCGGCCATCGTCGCAGGCCGACGCGAGGCCGCGCGTCTGCGGGCGATGATCAACTCGGCGACCAGGGCGTTGATGATCCAGCCGGCGTCCATCTGGAGCAGCCGCGCGAGCTCGCTCGGCTCGCCGAAGAGGAGCAGCGGCGGACCCGAGGTGAGGACCTGCGTTCCCGCGCCCATCGCCAGCGCGTAGGCGCGCATCATCCACGACCCGTGGGCGAAGTGGTCGCGCCTGCGGACGGCGGCCACGCCGAGGAGGATGCAGGCGAGCATGGCCGCGCCGATGACGTAGCGGGAGAAGGCGACGGCGCGGTCGTCGATGGCGGGCGTGTCGTAGAACGCGGTCATCCAGAGTCCGGTCCCGGCGACGACGAGCCCGGCGGGGACCAGGAGGTAGCGGCCGGCGGAGCGGTGCCAGCCGTTGCGGCGGCGCCGCAGGCGCGGCAGGAACTGGAACGCGCCCACCGTCGAGTAGACGAGCGCGCCGGTGATGTGCAGCAGCACCGGCAGCGGCATCTGCATGAAGCGGGCATTGGCTGCGGTTTCGGTTGCGCCTGAGGCGATCTCGCCGATCCGGAAGGCTCCGGCGATGGAGGGCACGAGGGCGAGCAGCAGGAGTCCGGCGGCGATCGGCCATTCGCGGCGAGGGCGGTCCGGTCGGAGGAGGTCGTGAGGAGTGTCCATGCCTCAATCGTGTGCGCGGCGGCGCCCGCTCCGCTTCAGCCATGTGGCCGAATGCGATCGGGAGCGTGTCGGCATTGATGCTTTTGGACCTGGTTCTTCCCTTGCGGCCGGTCAGCGGCCCCTGGTCCCGTATCCCGCGAGGAAGAGGTCCACGGCGTCCTCGACCGGGGCGGCGTTGTCGTGAAACTGGCCGTGATCGGTGCGCTCGTGGGCCTGCTCGCCTGAACTGCGCCGGTCGAAGGAGGAACCGTGTTTGCAGGACCGCTCGACATCCGGTTCAACGCCACTCTCGGCCAGGTCCGGCCCGGAGACGCCTGGACCTGCGTCCAGCTGCCCGATTCGGCCGCGGTGTTCGGCACCCGCGGCCTGGTGAAGGCGGAGGGCACCGTCGACGGCGTCCCGTTCCGGGGCGCGTTCATGGCGCTGGGCGACGGCGACACGGTCGACGTGCACCTCACGCAGCGCCGCGACTGACCGGGCGTCCGATGCGGGTCATCCGCCGGGGACGAGGTTCGTTCTCCCCTGCCACGAACCGTGTTCGGACAGCGGCCGGAAGCGCAGGGTGGTGAACTCGCGGTGGAAGTCCCGCCGGTCGCGTTCCGCCATCGCGGCGCTGTGGCGCTGCGCCGCATCGCCTTCGCCGCGGCCGAAGACCATGCCCGTCATCGCGCGGGAGCTCGTCCAGACCGAGAACGTCGAGACCGTGCGGACCGGCCGCATCGCCGCGAGCGCCAGCGTCGTCTCGGGGTGGTCCCGGACCTGGCGTTCGACCGGCCTGCCCCAGCGGATGAATCGCGGCAGTTCCGGCAGCCGCACCCGGGCGAGCGTCACCGCGACCACGGGCTCGGTGGGATCCGTACGTCCGGTTTCGGTGGGGAGGTGCTCGAGTTCCCGGACCGTGCCCCATCGGCGCAGGAATTCCAGTCGCACATGCCATCCGGCCCCGAGCGAGCGACCGAACCGGTGCTGGGTGAGGAACGCGTCGAGTGCCGCCTCGTCGTCCCACTCGGCGAACACCGCGAGCCGCCGCAGCTGCATCCGGCGCGGGGACAGCACCGGTGCGCCCAGTTCCATCCCGGCGAGGACCTCGATGTGCCGCAGCCCCGGTGCCGATGGCGGACGCAGCAGTGCGCCGACGGCTCGGTGCACCGGCACCGCTGCGAGGTGGAAGGAGTGAACACTCATATTGCGATGCAACCCTATCGGTGTGAACGGGGCGAGCGGCCCGGCCATGCGGACCCGCGGCCTCAGGCCGATGCGCGCCAGAGCATTTTGGATCGGACGGTGCGGTGGATCGGGTCGATGCGGGCGAAATCGGCCTGCTCGATGCGCTCCACGATGTCGAGCGTGTTCGATGCGAGCCCGTGCCTGTCGAGGGAGATCGTGGTGAGCGGCGGGTCGACCGCTTCGCCGAGCGCCAGGCCGTCGATGCCGACGATGCGGACCCGCCCGGGAACGTCGACGCCGACCGCGTGCGCGCTCTGGACCGCGCCGAGGGCCATCAGGTCGTTGAACATGAGCACCGCGTCGGTCTCGGGGTGCATCCGCAGCAGTTCGGCGAAGGCCCTGCCGCCGCCCGAGATGGTCTCCTCGCCGACGACGACACCCGTCAACTGATCCCCGACGGCGCGCTCGAACCACTGGCGCTTGGACGAAGGCTCGTACGCGCCGCGGGTCCGCACCGAGTATCCCGAGTCGACCATGCCGAAACGGCGCGCCCCGCGCAGGCGCAGCGCTTCGACCGCCTCGATGATCCCGGACTCGATGTCGACCTCGACGGTGTGCACCCCCGGCAGGTCGCTCGACCATTCGAGGCAGACGACCGGCAGTCCTCGCGTCGCTTCGAGGAGATCGGCATGGGAGAGGCTGAAGTGGCCCGCCACGACATCGACCTGAGTCGACAAGAGCGCCAAGGCCTCGCGTTCTCCGCCTTCGGAAGCGGCCACCATCAGCTGCCAGCCGCGCGCCGACGCCTCCGAGAGCATGTCGGCGGCGATGTCGGTGAAGTACGGGTTGCGGAACGAGGCCACCAGGAGGCCCATCGCGTGGGTCTTCTGCCGGGTCACCAGGTTGCGCGCGAAACGGCTCGGGCGGTACCCGAGCCTGTCGGCGGCGTCGAGGACCTTGCGGCGCGTCCCCTCGCTGATCTCCGCCATGTCGTTCATCGCCCGTGTCACCGTCTGCCGGGAGACCCCGGCCTCGGCCGCGACATCGAGGATCGTCACCCGTTTGGCCACGTCGCCGTCCTTCCATCGTCCTCGCCCATGCTATTGGCCTCGTCGCGCGGTCCTCCGGCCGTATCGCATGAGCGCGCGGGCGAGGGCCGCGATCGCCCGGCGATCGCGGCCCCCCCCCCCCCCCCCCCGCAGTGTGCCCCCCGGGGGGCGCCCCCCCCGCCCGGGGGGCCCCCAT
>NZ_JAERMK010000007.1:0-85828 GCF_016918015.1 Glycomyces sp. YM15 | reverse complement strand
CCGCCCCCCCCCCCCCGCGGCGGGGGGGGGGGGGGGCCCCCCCCGCGGGCCCCCCCCCCCCCCCCCCCGCGCCAGGCCTACTTGAGCCAGCGGTGGCGCTCGACCAGGCCGAGGCGTCCCCAGATCCTGCCCAGACCGAGCGTGTCCCCGGCCCGGGCCATGGCGAGCCCGATGAGCAGCGCGGCGTAGACGAGGTGGTCGTCCATGAACGGGTTGTTCTCCGGCGGCAGCGCCGCGGTCCACATGAGCACGAGCAGCAGCGCGCCGGACGCGGCGGCGATCCGCATCCCGATGCCGAGGATCAGCGCCGTCCCGATGGCGCCCAGGCCGACCATGAACAGCGCGTCGGCGAAGGCGGAACCGGCCATGCCCTGGTAGAAGTCCGCGAACGGCCCCTTGGTCCCGAACTCGAAGTAGCCGCTGGTCGGGCTGCCGCCCTCGATCCAGGCGGCCTCGCGCTCGGTGGCGAAACCCAGGCCGAAGGTCTTGTCCAGGAAGGCCCACAGGAAGACCCAGCCCAGGGCGATGCGCAGTGCGGCCCACACGTAGTCCACGGCGGCGCGGTCGATTGCACCACGCGGAGCGGTGGTGCGGTCGGCTTGGTAAGAGGTGGTCATTTCAGCTTCCCTTCGGATCGGCCACCGCTTCCGGTGACAGTTCCATCAGACCGCCGAATCGCGTCCGAACCGAGAGGGCGGAAGGCGCGAGGGTCGGGGACGAACGTCCCGGCTCCGCCAGTGGCCGGGCACTCGGGCCGGTGTGCTCTCGGGGACAGGACTTTCGTCTCTGCCCGGTTCAGGGCCCTGTGGCCAGACTGGACGCAGAGAGAAGGAGGCGGTCATGACCGATCGAGAACGCGGAACCGGAACCATCGTCGTCGGAGTCGACGGCTCGGCCCCGTCACGGCGGGCGCTCGAGTGGGCCCTGCGACAGGCCGAGTACGAAGGCGCCGAAGTCCTCGCAGTGCACGCGTGGCAGATGCCCGCCATCTACGGGTCCGGTGCGATGGTGCTCCCGTCGGAAGCGTTCGCCGACGATACGCGGACGGCGCTCGCCGCCGCCGTCAAGGCGATCGCCGCCCAGCGGCCGGGCGTCCACGTCGAGCAGCTCGTCATGGAGGGCAACCCCGCGAAGGTGCTGATCGACAAGGCGAAGGGCGCCGATCTGCTGGTGGTCGGCAACCGCGGCCACGGCGGATTCGTCGGCGCGCTGATCGGTTCGGTCAGCAACTACTGCGTCCACCACGCGCCCTGCCCCGTGGTCGTGATCCGCGGCGAGGAGTGAACGCCGGAATCCATGGCGGGGCGGCATGCCGCCCCGCCAACATCTGTTGAGGAGACGCCTCATGCGCACTGCCGTGTTCAGCACCAAACCCTACGACGAGACCTACCTGGGCCGGGCCGCCGACGGCACGGGCCACGAACTGCTGTTCCTGGAGCCCCGCCTGACACCCGACACCGCGCCGCTGGCAGCGGGATGCGAGGCGGTCTGCGCGTTCGTCAACGACGACCTCGGGGCGAAGACGCTCGCGGTCCTTGCCGATCACGGCGTCCGGCACATCGCCCTGCGATCGGCGGGGTTCAATCACGTCGACCTCCAGGCCGCCGCCGAACTCGGTCTCGGCGTCGCCCGCGTCCCCGGCTACTCCCCCTATGCGGTCGCCGAGCATTGCGCGGCGCTCATCCTCGCGCTCAACCGGAAGACCCACCGGGCCTACAACCGGGTGCGCGAGCACAATTTCGCGCTGAACGGCCTGCTCGGTTTCGACCTGCACGGACGCACGGTCGGTGTGGTCGGCACCGGCAAGATCGGCGTGTGCTTCACCCGGATCATGGCCGGGTTCGGATGCCGCGTCCTGGCGTACGACCCCTATCCGAGCCCGGAGGCCGAGGCGGCCGGCGCCGCATACGTGCCGCTCGAGGAGCTGCTCACCCGCGCCGACATCGTGTCGCTCCACTGCCCGCTCACACCCGAGACGTTCCACCTCATCGACCGCGACAGCATCGCGCTGATGCGTCCGGGCGCGATGCTGGTGAACACGAGCCGCGGCGCGCTGGTCGACACCGCCGCCGTCGTCGACGGCCTCAAGAGCGGCCGGATCGGGCACTTGGGACTGGACGTGTACGAGGAGGAGGCCGACCTGTTCTTCGAGGACCTCTCGGACCAG
The DNA here is from genome assembly GCF_016918015.1 of Glycomyces sp. YM15. Taxonomy (GTDB): domain Bacteria; phylum Actinomycetota; class Actinomycetes; order Mycobacteriales; family Micromonosporaceae; genus Glycomyces. Next base: position 83,661 of record NZ_JAERMK010000007.1, on the reverse strand, counting down.
GTGATCGGCGACGACCTCTTCGACCGGCTCAGTTCCTTCCCGAACGTGCTGATCACCGGCCACCAGGCCTTCTTCACCGCGGAGGCGGTCACCGCGATCGCCGCGACCACGATGGCCAACCTGACCGGCTTCGAACGCGACGGCGCCGGCTACCCACCCCCCCCCCCCCCCCCCCCCCCCCCCCGCGGGGGGGCCCCCCGCCCCCCCCCCCCCCCCCCCCGCTCTCCTCCGCACCCGTCAGAGGGTCAGGGGCCGGCCGGGCCGCCAGTCGGCGACGGCCGGGTGGTCGGTGCCGTGGCGGCGGGTGTGCTCGCGGCAGGCGAGCCGTGCGTCCGCCATCTCCTGCCGGAGCCCGGCCGCGGCCTGGCCCAGGCCCGGCACCCGGTCGATCACGTCGGTCACGAGGGTGAAGCGGTCGAGGTCGTTGAGCATGACCATGTCGAACGGCGTGGTCGTGGTGCCCTCCTCCTTGTAGCCGCGCACGTGGAGGTTGGCGTGCCCGGCGCGCCGGTAGGTGAGCCGGTGGATGAGCCACGGATAGCCGTGGAACGCGAAGATCACCGGCTTGTCGGTCGTGAACAGCGCGTCGTACTGCCGGTCGGGCAGGCCGTGCGGGTGCTCGGTGTCGGGCTGGAGCCGCATGAGGTCGACGACGTTGACCAGGCGCACCTTCAGATGCGGCAGGTGGCGGCGCAGGAGGTCGGACGCGGCGACGGCTTCCAGGGTCGGCACGTCGCCGGCGCAGGCGAGCACCACGTCCGGTGACTGCCCGTCGTCGGTGGAGGCCCAGTCCCAGATGCCGAGGCCGCGCGTGCAGTGGCGCACGGCCTCCTCCATGGTGAGCCAGTTCGGTGACGGCTGCTTCCCGGCGACCACGACGTTCACGTACTGGCGGCCGCGCAGGCAGTGGTCCATGGTGGACAGGAGCGTGTTGGCGTCCGGCGGCAGGTAGACCCGCACGACCTCGGCCTTCTTGTTCATGACGTGGTCGATGAACCCGGGGTCCTGGTGCGAGAAGCCGTTGTGGTCCTGGCGCCACACGTGGCTCGACAAGAGGTAGTTGAGCGAGGCGATCGGCCGGCGCCACGGGATGCCGTTGGTGGTCTTGAGCCACTTCGCGTGCTGGTTGAACATCGAGTCGACGATGTGGATGAACGCCTCGTAGCTGGTGAACAGCCCGTGCCGGCCGGTGAGCAGATAGCCCTCGAGCCAGCCCTGGCACAGATGCTCCGACAGCACTTCCATGACCCGCCCGTCGGGTCCCAGGTGGTCGTCGCCGGGCTCGATGCGCGCGTTGAACGCGCGGTCGGTGACCTCGAAGGCGGCGCCGAGCCGGTTCGAGGCGACCTCGTCGGGTCCGAAGAGGCGGAACCGGTCCGGGTTCGCGGCGATGACGTCGCGCACCCATGCGCCGAGGACCCGGGTCGGCTCGGCGTCCTCGCCTCCGGGCCGGGACACCGCCACGCCGTATTCGCGGAAGTCGGGCAGCACCAGGTCGCGCAGGAGCAGGCCGCCGTTGGCGTGCGGACTGGCGCTCATCCGCTTCTCGCCCCGGGGCGCCTGCACCCGCAGCTCGGCGGCCGGGGCGCCGGTCGCGTCGAAGAGCTCTTCGGGGTGGTAGGACCGCAGCCAGTCCTCGAGGGCGGCGAGCTGCGCGGGCTCCTCGCGTACGGATCCCAGCGGCACCTGGTGGGACCGCCACGTGCCCTCGACCGGCAGGCCGTCGAGTTCACGGGGACCGGTCCAGCCCTTCGGGGTGCGCAGGATGATCATCGGCCAGCGCGGCCGGTCCGCGGAACCGGGCGCGGTCGCCGCGCCCGAGCGGGCCTCGTGCTGGATGGCGGCGATCCGGTCGAACGCGGCGTCGAGCGTCGCCGCCAGCGCCCGGTGGATCGTCGCCGGGTCGTCCCCCTCCACGAGGTGGGGTTCGTAGCCGAAGCCGCGCATCATCGACAGGAGGTCGTCGCGGGGGATGCGGTCGAGGACGGTGGGATTGGCGATCTTGTAGCCGTTGAGGTTGAGGATCGGCAGGACCGCGCCGTCGCGGGCGGGGTTGAGGAAGACGTTCGAGAGCCAGGACGCGGCGAGCGGGCCGGTTTCGGCCTCGCCGTCGCCGATCACGCAGGCCACGGTCAGATCGGGGTTGTCGAACGCCGCCCCGTAGGCGTGCATGAGCGCATAGCCGAGCTCGCCGCCTTCGTGGATCGAGCCGGGCACTTCGGGGGCGGCGTGGCTGGGGACGCCGCCGGGGAACGAGAACTGCCGGAAGAGCCTGGCCATGCCGGTCTCGTCGCGGCCGACCGACGGGTGGTGCTCGGAGTAGGTGCCTTCGAGCCAGGTGTTGGCGAGCATGGCGGGACCGCCGTGGCCGGGCCCGGCCATGTAGACCAGGTCGAGGCCGCGTTCGGTGATGCACCGGTTGAGGTGGGCGTACACGAGGTTGAGGGCCGGGCTGGTGCCCCAGTGGCCGAGCAGGCGGGGCTTGATGTGCTCGGGGCGCAGGGGCTCGCGCAGGAGCGGGTTGTCGAGCAGGTAGATCTGCCCGACGGTGAGGTAGTTGGCGGCCCGCCAGTAGGCGTCGACCTGGCTCAGGCGCGCATCGGTCAGCGGTGCGGGGAGTGTCTTGTCCATGGAGGGTCCTCGGTGTCGTCGTTCATCGGACTGCTTCCAGCCTCGCCGCCGCGGGTCGGGCGTGGCAGGGCCACAGGTCCTCTGAGCGAGGGCACAAAGGGCCTCCGCGCTTGTGTTTCCGTCCGAAGTCGATACGCTTCAGGCATGGCAGAGACGCCGAACCACCCTTACCGCGGCGACGCCTCCGCGCAGCGGCTCCCGATCGACGAGCTCCTCGCCGAGCTCGGGTCCCGGGTCGACGAGATCGTACTGGGCCGGGAGCGCCTGCGGGCGCTGCTGGACGCCGTGATCAGCATCGGTTCCGACCTCGAGCTCGCGGCGATTCTGGACCGCATCGTCGCCGCCGCCTGCACGCTGGTCGACGCGCGCTACGGGGCGCTCGGGGTCCTGGACGACACCGGGGGCCTCGCCGACTTCCGCACCCACGGCCTCACCGAGGAAGAGATCATCGCGCTCGGCCGGCCGCCCACGGGCCGGGGCATCCTCGGCCACATCATCGACGTCCCCGAGCCGCTGCGACTCGAAGACCTCTCCAAGCATCCGGCGTCGATCGGGTTCCCGCCCGGGCACCCTCCGATGCGGACCTTCCTCGGCGTTCCGGTCAAGGTCCGCGACAAAGCCTGGGGCAACCTGTATCTGACCGACAAGCGCGGTGGCGGCACGTTCACCGACGACGACGAGGACATCATCCAGGCCCTCGCCGCCGCGGCCGGGGTCGCCATCGACAACGCGCGCCTCTACGGCGAACTCGCCGACTCCCAGGCGGACCGCGAGCGGCTGTTGATCTTCCGCGACCGGGACCGGATCGGCCGGGACCTGCACGATCTGGTCATCCAGCGGCTCTTCGCGACCGGGCTGCAGTTGCAGAGCGTGGTGCATCTGGTGGACGCGCCGGAGGCGGCCGAGCGGATCAACACCGCCGTGGACGAGATCGACGGGGCCATCTCGGATCTGCGCGCGGCGATCTTCAGTCTGCACACCGGTGCCGAGCAGCAGCTCTCGGCGACGGTGAAGGGCTTGGTCGGTGTGGTGCGGAGCCAGCTGGGGTTCATGCCGCAGGTCCGATTCGAGGGCCCGGTGGACAGTGCCGTGCCCGAGGCGGTGCGGATCGAGGTGCTGGCGATGCTGCGGGAGGCGTTGAGCAATGCGGCACGCCACGCCCATGCCCGGCATGTGTCCGTGGCGCTGGCGGTCGCCGAGGGGCGGCTGACGGTCACGGTCGCCGACGACGGCCGCGGGATCCCCGCGGCGGCGCCGAGGCGGGGACTGGCGAACCTCGCGGCTCGTGCCGAGGCGCTCGGGGGCGAATTCGCGATCCGCCCGGTGGAGCCGTCCGGCACGGAGCTGCGCTGGAGCATTCCGTTGTAGCCGAAGGCAATTGCTCGCTCAGCGGAAGAGGCGCGAGGCGAGCACGGCGGCCTGGGTGCGGCGCTGCAGGCCGAGCTTGGCGAGCACGCGGGTCACGTAGTTCTTGATGGTCTTCTCCGCCAGGTGCATCCGGTCGGCGATCTCCCGGTTGGTGAGCCCCTCGCCGATGAGTTCGAGGATGCGTCGTTCCTGATCGGAGAGCAGTTCCAGCTCAGGGGCTTTCGGCGGTCCGGTGCGCAGCCGCTCCAGGACCGCGCCGGTGACGCGCGCGTCCAGCAGCGAGCCTCCGGCGGCCACTTTGCGGACGGCCTCGACGAGGTCGTTGCCGCGCACCTGCTTGAGGAGGAACCCGGCCGCGCCGGCCTCGATGGCCGAGAACAACGTCTCGTCGTCCTCATAGGAGGTGAGGATGACGACGGCGATGTTCGGGTCGGCCGCTTTGACCTGGCGGCATACTTCGACGCCGTCGCCGTCGGGCAGGCGGGCGTCGAGCACCGCCACGTCCGGCCTGGCCGCGGGGATGCGGCGGACGGCCTCGGCCACGCTGCCGGCCTCGCCGACCACCTCGATGTCGCCGTCCCGCTCGAGCAGCTCGCACAAACCCCGCCTGACCACCTCGTGGTCGTCCAGCAGGAACACCCTGATCAATGCCGTATCCATATCTCGAGTATCCGCAGTTCCGCGCTCAAGCACACTCCTCCGAGGTCCGCTGCGCAAGGGACTTTGGTCCCTCGGGCCCGCGTGGGACCAATGTCCCGTTGCTCCCGGGCGTTCGCCTCTGCCCCGGAAGCGCCCTTCAGCGCACGATCGGATCAGGCGCGCATGGAGCACGCCGAGCCCGCGACGCCGGTCCACGGTTCGCGGGCGTCCGAGAGAAGGAGCCGCTGTGAACCTCCGCCTTCCGCCGCCGGCCGACGCGCTCGACGCCGACGGCCGCATCGTCCGTCTCCGCCCGGTCGTCCCCGGCGACCTCGCCTCGCTCATCGCCATGCACGAGGCATGCCCGGTCGCCGACCTGCGGTACCGGTTCTTCGGGAGCGGCCGCGGCGTCCTCGCCGTCGAGGCGCGCCGCCTGGTCGGTCTCAACGAGGCCGGCAAGGGCACCGCCGTGGTCGTCACCGCCGACGGTCTCATGCTGGGCGCCGCGTCCTTCGAGTTCCTTCCCGAGCAGCCCGACCGCGCGGAGTTCGGCATCCTCGTCCTCCCGGACCATCAGCACCGCGGCCTGGCCACGCTCATGCTCGAGCACCTCGCGCTGACCGCCGCCGCCAACGGCGTCAAAGCGCTGACCGGGCAGGTCCTGGGCGGCAACCACCGGATGCTGCGCCTGGCCCGGCGCATGGCGCCCGGCATCCCGATGCCGTACGCCGACGGCGTGGTCGACGTCGTCCTGTCCGCCGAGGTCGAAGGATCATTCGCCGACGGGGTCGCCGAACGCGAGCGCGCCGCCGAGCGCATGTCGTTGCGGCCGCTGCTCGACCCGGCCTCGGTCGCGGTCGTCGGCGCGAGCCGGTCGGGCAGGGGCGTCGGCGCGGAGGTGCTGCGGTCGATCGTCGCGGGCGGCTTCACCGGCGGGGTCCACCCGATCCACCCCGACGCGGTCGAGTTGGAGGGCGTGCGGGCCCGGGCCTCGATGAGCGAACTTCCCGAGCCGGTCGACCTCGTCATCATCGCCGTTCCCGCGCCCGCGGTGGCCGACGTGCTGCGCGAGGCCGGGGCCGCCGGGACGCGCGCCGCGGTCGTCGTCTCGTCCGGGTTCGCCGAGACCGGGGACGAAGCGGCGCAGGCGGAACTGGTCCGCATCGCGCGCGCCCACGACATGCGCCTGGTCGGCCCCAACTGCCTCGGCATCGTCAACACCGACCGCTCGGTGCGACTGCAGGCGAGCTTCGCCGCCGAACCGCCCGGGCCCGGAGGCCTGAGCCTGGCCTCGCAGTCCGGCGCCGTCGGCATCGCCGCGCTCGCCCACGCCACCCGCACCGGTCTCGGCGTCCACTCGTTCGTCTCTTTGGGCAACAAGGCGGACGTCTCCGGCAACGACCTGCTCGCCTACTGGTACGACGACCCCTGCTGCAAGGCCGTCGCCCTCTATCTGGAGTCGTTCGGCAACCCGCGCAAGTTCGCGCGCGTCGCCCGGGCCGTGTCGCGCAGGAAGCCGGTCCTGGCCGTCAAGAGCGGCCGCAGCGAGTCCGGGCGGAGGGCGGGGCTGTCGCACACCGCCGCCGCGGCCACTTCGGACCTCGCCGTCGACAGCCTGTTCGCGCAGTCCGGGGTCATCCGCACCGACACGTTGGAGGAACTGCTCGACACCGCGCGCGTGCTCGTGCATCAGCCGCTGCCGAAGGGCCGCCGCCTCGGCGTCGTCGGGAACGCCGGAGGCGTCGGCGTCCTGGCGGCCGACGCCGCCGCTCCGGCCGGACTCGAGGTCCCGTCCCTGGACGCGGATGCCCGCGAGCTGCTGGCCGCGACGGTCCCCGGGGCGGCTTCCGCGGACAACCCGGTCGACCTCGGTGCGGCTGCCGGGCCCGAGGCGTACGCCGAGGCGATCAACGCGCTGGGCGCTTCGGGGCAGGTCGACGCGTTGATCGCGGTCTTCGCCGCGACCGGGACCAGCGACGTCGACGGCGACCTCGCCGCGATCGCCGACGCGCTCGACGCACTGCCCGGCCTGCCCGCCGCAGTCGTCGTCATGGGGCTCACGGACGGGCCGGTCGCCTTGGGGGCCAGGCAGATCCCGGTCTTCGGATTCCCCGAGGACGCGGTGGCGGCCCTGGGCAGGGCCGCCGCGTACGCCGCCTGGCGCGCCCGGCCCCTCGGTGAACGGCCGGACCTGCCCGGCATCGACCGCGCCGGGGCCCGGGCGATCGTGGAGCGGCTCCTCGAGGCGGGCGGAGGCTGGCAGACCGCCGCCGACGCCGCCGCGATCCTCGAGTGCTACGACATCCCGGTCCTGCGGGCCGTGCCGGTCGCGACGAAGCGCGAGGCCGTCGCCGCCGCCCGCGACTGCGGCTTCCCGGTGGTCGTCAAAGCCGACGACCCCCGGCTCATCCACAAGTCCGACGCGGGAGGCGTCCACACCGGACTGCGTGATGCCCATGCGGTGCGGGCCGCGTTCGCCGAGGTCGAGCGGGTCATCGAGGGCGACGAGCGGGCCACGGTCGTGGTGCAGCCGATGGTCGAGTCCGATATCGAGCTGGTCGCGGGCGTCGTGCACGACCCGCTGTTCGGCTCGCTCGTCATGGTCGGCCTCGGGGGCGTGCGCACGGACCTGTTCGACGACAAGCAGTTCCGGTTGCTGCCGTTGACGACCGCCGACGCCGAGTCGATGTGGCGCACGCTGCGGTCCGTGAAGCTCCTGACCGGGTACCGCGGGTCGGCGCCGGTCGACCCGGGCGCCCTCACGGATCTGCTCGCCCGGCTCGGGCGGCTCGCCGAAGACCTTCCCGAGATCGCCGAACTCGACCTGAACCCGGTCATGCCCGCCCGCTACGGCGTGCAGGCGGTGGACGCGAAGCTGCGCCTGGCCCGGGTCGGCGACGAGCCCGACCCGATCGCTCGGCGTCTGCGCTGAGCGATCGACGAGGACGGGCCGCGGCTCTCAAGCCCCGGCCCGTCCTCGCGCGTTACCGGTGCACGGCGACGCGAAAGGCGGCCGCCCCATGGGGCGGCCGCCGGAGCGACCGGCGCGACGGCCCGATGGTCACCCCTTCACGGTGCCGGCCAGCGACTTCGACATGCCCTTGAAGCCGAGCGCCGCCGCACCCTTCGGAAGCCCGCCGTGGAAGGGCCTGCCGGCCTTGAACTGGTGGGGCAGATAGATGCCGAGCGCCTTCTTGCCCAGCCGCCAGATCGGCGAGACGCCGACGAGGTAGTCGTCGGTCGCGTCGTCGCGCACCCGCACCGGCCTCGCGGGGTCGCCGGTGAGCGTCAGCGGGACCTGGGTGAAGACGGCGTCGTCGAACATCTCCAGGACGTACATGCCCACCGGGTCGAACCGCCTCGGCGCCGTGACGGCCTCAGGGTCGATCCGGTGCGCGATCTGGTCGGCGACGGCGTCGGCCTGGAGCAGCGACAGGAAGCCGAGTTTGATCGGGAAGTCCCCCGCGTCGCCGGGCGCGTACACCGCGTCGGTGCGGCGGACGAGCCGCGTCTCCGGGTCGGTGAGCAGGAATCCCCGCCGATCGCACGGCAGGCCCTCGTATTCCACGCCCGCACCGTAAGGAGCGGTCGCCACGAGCAGGTCGAACACCCGGGCCGTGCCGTCCGCGAAACGCGCCAGGCCCGGCTCGACGCTCGTCACCGCGGCCCCGCGGCAACCCACGATGCCGCGCTCGGCGAACTCCTCGCAGACCACCGGGTTGAGGCCGGTGCCGAAGGCCTGCAGGTAGGTCGCCTCGTGCGTCGCGAACGTGACGCAGATATTGTCGCGCACCCTGTTGCGGCGCAGCCATTTCTCGAGCATGAACGCCAGTTCGTAGAGCGGCCCGGCGCACAGGCTCCCCGGCGGCACCAGGAACAGGACGTGCTGCGGCGAGCCGTCCACGGCGGCGGCCCTGAGCCGCTTCAGATCCAGGCCGAGCTCGCGCATCTGCTCGATCGTCCAGATCAGCCGGCCGTGCTCGGCCAGGCCTGGCACCTCCTCGGGACGCATCGCCGCCCCGGTGGCCAGCACCAGGTAGTCGTAGTCGAGCAGGTCGCCGTCGGCGAGGGCGACCCGCTTCGGATCGGTCTCCACCCAGGCGATCTCGCCGTGCCGCACCGTGATGTCGCGGCGCTCCGTCGGCGCTTCGAGCGGGAGCCGCAGGTCGTCCTCCGCTCCGCCGAAGGGCACGTAGATCGTGCTGGGCCTGAACACGAAGTCCGGCCGGTCGGTCACCAGCGTCAGATCGACCCGGTCGCCGAGGCGGTCGCGCAGCGTGAAGGCGGTCTCGAGACCGGCGAATCCGCCGCCGGCGATGACGACTCGAGGCGTGTCCATGGTGTCCTCCAAGAGGTGTGCGGTGATACCTCTATGCCACGCCTTCCGCCCGTCGATCGACAGTGACCAACCGCCCTTCGCGAAGGGACCACCGGCCCGGCCGCCGCCTCCGACACCGAAGCGGCCGGGCCCGGTCGCCCCGGTCCCGGCCGGTCCCGGTTCAGCTCGTGATGCGGAAGGTGGCGTCGGCGCGGCCCATCGCGGTGCTGATCGGGTCGAGTTTCAGCAGGTAGTCGTAGTGGCGGATATAGCGGTCGGCGTGGTTATACGACCGGAACGGGCGCCGCGCGCCGTCGACCACCCGCATCAGGTTGACCCCATCCGACGCCCTTCGGCGCTCACGCCTTCTTGACGACGCCGGACTTGAGCTGCATCGCCCCGATGCCGGGCACTTTGCAGTCGATGTCGTGGCCGTCGACCGGGTCGATGAGGCGGATGCCCTTGACCTTGGTGCCGGCCTTGATGCCGCTGGGGCTGCCCTTGACCTTGAGGTCCTTGACCACGGTGACGGTGTCGCCGTCAGCGAGGACGTTCCCGACCGCGTCCTTGACCACGCGCTCGGCCGACTCCTCCGCCTGCCCGGAGTCCGCCGGGTTCCACTCGTGCGCGCATTCGGGGCACACCAGGAGCGCGCCCATCTCGTACGTGTACTCGCAGGAGCATTCGGGGCACGGCGGCAAGGTCTCTTCCATGCCGGGGAGTGTAGGCGGGCACGGCGTCCGCGGCCGTGTCCAGTGCGTCCGCGGTGACGGAGGCCCCAAAATATGCACCCCTGTGCACATGAACAATTGAAGAAGTCTTCAATTGATCGAAACAACGCACAAGTGAGGTCGACCATGGCGGTACCGCTCTACCAGGCGAAGGCCGAGTTCTTCCGGATGCTCGGGCACCCGGTGCGCATCCGCGTGCTCGAACTGCTCGGCGAAGGCCCCAAGCAGGTCCGCGAGCTGCTCGCGGCGACCGGCGTCGAGGCCTCCAGCCTCTCGCAGCAGCTGGCCGTGCTGCGGCGCGCCGGGATCGTGGCCTCGGCCCGCGAAGGCTCCACGGTCACCTATGCCCTGGCAGGGCCTGACGTCGCGGACCTGATGCTCGCCGCCCGCCGCATCCTCACCGAGATGCTCACCGGTCAGGCCGAACTGCTGGACGAGCTCCGCGAATCCACGGGCGGGACGAACGAGCTCCCCGAATCCTCCGCGGCCCGCTCGTGAACACCGACAGCAAGGACGCCGAAGGCGTCGCGGTTCCCGAACGCCGCGCCAGATCCAGGGCCGCCTGGGGCCGCGTCACGAGCCTGCTCCCGTCCCGGGGCGACCTCGTCACGATCCGCCGCTCGCCGGCGCGCGACCTGCTCGCCGGAGGCACGGTCGCGATCGTCGCCCTCCCGCTCGCCCTCGGGTTCGGCGTCGCCTCCGGGCTCGGGGCCGCGGCCGGACTCGCCACCGCCGTGGTCGCGGGCGCGATCGCCGCGATCTTCGGCGGCTCGAACTACCAGGTGTCCGGCCCGACCGGCGCCATGACCGTCGTCCTCGTGCCCATCGTCGCCCGGTACGGGGCCGGAGGCGTCCTCACCGTCGGACTCATGGCCGGGGTGCTCCTGATCGGCCTCGCGCTCGCGCGGGCGGGACGCCACATCCGCCTCATCCCCGCTCCCGTGGTCGAGGGCTTCACCGTCGGCATCGCCGCGGTGATCTTCCTCCAGCAGATCCCCGCGGCGCTCGGGGTCGCCGCCGGCGAAGGTGAGAACGTCGCCCTGATCGCCTGGCAAGCCGTCCGCGACTTCGCCGCCGCTCCGGCCTGGCCCGCGATCACGCTCGCGGGCGCGGTCGCCGCCGTCATGCTCGTCGGCGCCCGCTGGAAGCCGCAGATCCCGTTCTCGCTCCTGGCAGTCACCGTCGCGACCGGTGCCGCCGTCTGGGCCCGCCTGGACTCCCCCGTCATCGGCGCGCTCCCGGCGACCCTGCCCTCGCCCTCCATCGACTTCCTCGACCCCGCCGCGATCCCCGGACTGACCGGGGCCGCCGTCGCGGTGGCCGCGCTGGCCGCGCTCGAATCCCTGCTTTCGGCCACGGTGGCCGACGGCATGACCGTCGGCTCCAGGCACGACCCGGACCGGGAGCTGTTCGGCCAGGGCCTCGCGAACCTCGCCGCGCCGCTGTTCGGCGGCGTCCCCGCCACCGCTGCGATCGCCCGCACCGCCGTGAACGTCCGCTCCGGCGCCTCCTCCCGCCTGGCAGCGCTCGCCCACGCGATCGTCCTGGCGCTCATCATGTTCGCCGCCGCCCCGCTGGTCGCGCACATTCCGCTCGCCGCCCTCGCCGGGGTCCTGCTCGCCACCGCGGTCCGCATGATCGAAGTCGGCTCGGTCCGGGTCCTGGTGCGCGCCTCCCGCTCCGACGCCGCCATTCTGGTCCTCACCGCCGCCGTCACGCTCGCGATCGACCTGGTCTGGGCGGTCATCTGCGGCCTGGTCGTGGCGGGCGCGCTCGCCCTGCGCAAGATCGCCGCCTCCGCCCGCATCGAGACCGTCCCGTTGACCGACGAGGACCACCATCTGGCCGAGCACGCGCTGCTCGCCGAGCACATCGTCGCCTACCGCATCGACGGTCCGCTGTTCTTCGCCGCAGCGCACCGGTTCCTGCTGACCCTCACCGAGACCGCCGACGTGCGCGTCGCCATCATCCGGCTCTCCCGCGTCACCGCGATCGACGCCACGGGGGCGCTGGTCCTGCGCGACGCCGTCGAACGGCTCGAAGCCCGCGGCGTCACCGTGTACCTCTCGGGGATGCGCCCGGAGCACGCCAAGACCCTCGAAGCGGTCGACCTCCTCGACCGCTTCCGCAAGGCCGGCAAGCTGTTCGAAGCCACCCCCGGGGCCATCGCAGCCGCCCGGAGCCACCTCACCGCGATCGGCGTCATACCGAGGCCGCAGACCGCACCCGATCGGGTGGGAGCCTGAACCGCACCTCGGCCACTCCCTCGTAGGCGCTGGGCACCCTCGATGTCAGTCCTCGACCGCGATGCGATACCCGGTGATGATCTCCGGCCGGATCCCGATCACCGCGTCCGTGTCCCGTTCGACCCAGGGCCGCAGCTCCCGTTCCACGCGGGCCAGGAGATCGGGATCGTCAACCGGCTCGGCCTTGCCGACGGCCACGACGCTCCAGCCGCTCCTGGTCTCCGCGTCGAGCTCGTCGACCTCGTAGGCGACCACGATCCCCGGCGACACGCGTTCGGCGACGGCGGCCGAGACACGCGAGTCGAGCCGCGTGCGGATGAGGATCTGGCCGCCGAAGACCAGGTGGTTGACCGGTCGGATGGCCGGAAGCGACCGGTGGTTGAACACGAGGCGGCCCACCGGGGCCTCGGCGAGCAGCTTCCAGGCCTCGTCGGGATCCATCTCGAACAGGTGTCGTTCCGACATTCGATACTCCTCGATCGGCGCTGCAGTGCACATGGGCAGCGGCACCCCGCGCCGTCGCACGGCCTCATCGGGTGTCGGGGTCGCCGCCCTCCAATCGGGCGCGCATGTCGCGATAGGTCGCGGAGTCGATGTCACCGGCGGCGAAACGCCGGTCGAGCAGCTCACGTGCGGTCTCACGATGCTCGCCGCGGACGGCGCCGACCGCGCTCTGACGCGATTCGATCGCCCGGCTCACCCTGATGACCGCCCAGACGAGCAGCACCAGGACCGCCACCCAGAACAGCATCATGAACCCCATCAACCACCAGTCACCGCCCGACATATGGTCCTGCGATCCGTCCCAGCCGTCACGCCACATCTGATATCTCATCAGACCCACCCCGCTCTCAGCGTTCGTCGATGACTCCAGCCTTTGCCTCCCCCGTCCCGCCTGCCAGGGACCAAGGTCACGGAACCAGCGGTCGAACGGCCCGCCGTGCCACAGGCGACGCAAGATCCACTGTGGCTAGTTCATCGCGTTCGGGGCGTCGGCGAGCTCGTCGGTGAGGGCTCCGCGGCCGGAGGCGAGATCCTCTGCGCGGCCTCAGGCGTGACGGGGCGAGGCGGCGATCGGGCGCCGAGCTCGACTACAGTGGTGTGATTTGCCGCTCGCGGGACAGGAGCCCATATGAGAGCTGTCATCCAGGATCGTTACGGGCCCGCCGAGGTCGTTCGCGTCGACGACGTCCCCGACCCGGTCCCTGCGGACGACGAGGTGCTGATCCGGGTCCGGGCCGGGTCCCTCAACGGTTCGGACCGGGAGAACCTCGTCGGCAGTCCCTTCTACGCGCGTCTGGGTGGACTCCTTCGCCCGCGCAATCCGGTGCCGGGGTCGGACGTCGCCGGGGTCGTCGCGGCGGCCGGGAGTGCCGTCACGGAGTACGCGGTGGGCGACGAGGTCTTCGGGGAGCTGGCCGGATATCGCGGCGGTCTCGCGGAGTACGTGGCGACTCCGCCGCGGCTGCTGGCCCGCAAGCCGCCCGAACTGTCCTTCCTGGAGGCGGCGGCGATTCCACAGGCGGGCTGCATCGCGTTGAAGTCCACGCGCGGGATCAAGGCCGGAGACCGGGTGCTGGTCAACGGCGCGGGAGGGGCCGGCGGCACGCTCGTCATCGGGCTCGCCAAGCACCTGGGCGCCGAGGTGACGGCCGTAGACCGGGCGGACAAGGCCGACCACCTGCTGCGGATCGGGGCCGACGACACGATCGCGTTCGAAGACGAGGACTGGGCCGACCAGCGCAGTCGATACGACCGGGTCGTGGATCTCGTGGGGCGCCGTTCGCCGTTCCGTGTCCACCGGGCGCTGCGCCCCGGCGGCGTGTACCTCATGGTCGGCGGGCATGCGCGGGTGCTGCTCGCGATGTTCGCCCTCGGCTGGTCGGTCCGGACGGAAGGGAAGCGGGTCGAGGTCCTGGCGGTGCCGCAGTCTCGCGACGACCTGGAGGCGGTGACCGCCTTGGTGATCGGCGGCGCGGCCGTCGCGGCGGTCGACCGGGTGTTTCCGCTCGAGGAGGCGCCCGCGGCGTTCGCGAGGCTCGCCGCCGGGGACAACTCGGGGAAGATCGTCATCGAGATGCCGTGACATGCTCCGGCGCCGGTCCGGCCCATGCCCAGAATTCCACGAAAGCATTGACATTTGCACATGTCTTGATGGATCATCATTTTATTAGGTGATCCAACAAACTCCCCTGCCGCCACGGACCGAGACCGGCCCCGGCACCGCTCGGTCCTTCGAACGTCAGCAGCACCAGGGGAGACCAGAAAGGAGAACTCCTCGTGGGTTCGATGAAGAGCAGGTGCAGAGCCGCGCTGGTCGCGGTGGCGTTGGCGGTCGGCGTGTCCGTCACCGGGTGGGCGAGTCCGGCGTCGGCCGACACCATGACGCAGCGGAACGCGACGCAGATCATCGCGGACATGGGCGCCGGCTGGAACCTCGGCAACAGCCTGGAGGCCAACGTCAACGGCACCCCGAGTGAGACCGCCTGGGGGAACCCGACCGTGACGCAGGCGCTGATCGACCGCGTGCAGGCGGCAGGGTTCGACACCATCCGGATCCCGGTGTCCTATCTGAACCACATCGGATCCGGCCCGAACTACACGATCAACGCCACCTGGTTGAACCGGGTCCAGCAGGTCGTCGACTACGCCTACGACCGGGGCATGCATGTGGTCATCAACATGCACGGCGACGGCTACAAGACCATCAGCGGTTCCTGGCTCATCTGCGACGCGTCCGACCAGACCACGATCAGGGCCAAGTACCAGAAGGCGTGGCAGCAGATCGCCACCCGGTTCAAGGACTACGACCAGCGCCTGGTCCTGGAGTCCATGAACGAGGAGTTCGACGGGACGTGGGGCAACCCCACGCAGCCGTGCTACTCCAACATCAACGCCTACAACCAGATCTTCGTCGACACGGTGCGACAGACCGGTGGGAACAACGCTTCGCGGTGGCTGCTCGTCCCCGGCTGGAACACCAACATCGACTACACCACGGGCAACTACGGCTTCGTGATCCCGACGGACACCCACCGCGACCCGGTGGTGCCCAGCGGCGAGAAGCGGATCATGATCTCCGTGCACTACTACTCGCCGTGGGACTTCGCCGGCGAGGAGAACGGCACCATCACCCAATGGGGGCCGGGCGCCACCAATGCCTCGAAGACGTCCACCTGGGGCCAGGAGGACTATATGGATTCCCAGTTGAAGCTGACCTACGACGCATTCGTCTCCAAGGGGTACCCGGTCGTCGTCGGCGAGTACGGCTCCATCGACAAGTCCTCGCACGACTCGTCGAACAACCGGTACCGCCAGGACTTCGCCCGCACGATGGTGTCGACCGCCAAGAAATACGGCGCCGCCACCATCTACTGGGACAACGGTTTCAACGGGCAGTACGGGTTCGGGCTGTTCAACCGCTCCAACAACACCGTGACCCAACAGGGCATCATCGACGCCATCATGAACGGCCTCGGCGGTGGCCAGTCGTCCGACACCGTCGCGATCGTGGGCGCGGCGTCGAACCGCTGCCTCGACATTCCGAACTCCTCCACGACCAACGGCACCCAGGCGCAGCTGTGGGACTGCAATCAGCGCACCAACCAGGCGTTCACCCGTACCGCCACTGGTGAACTGAAGGTCAGCGGCAAGTGCCTCGACGCCTCGGGCTGGGGCACCACCAACGGCACCAAGGCCGTGATCTGGGACTGCACGGGCGGCGCGAACCAGCGCTGGAACGTCAACTCCAACGGCACCATCACCAATGTCCACAACGGACTCTGCTTGGACGCGAACGCCGCAGGCACCGCCAACGGCACCCAGATCATCCTCTGGAGCTGCAACGGCGGCGGCAACCAACGCTGGACCCTCCGATAGACCGGACCGGATGAGCACCGCTCGTCGAACGTCGGGGCGGCACCGCATCTGCGGTGCCGCCCTTATGCGTCGTATCTGATGTTCCTGCAACGCGACACCGAGCGGGACCGCCGGTTCGTCGAGTCGCCGATCCGCCGTGGAGCGACGCCGCATTTGCCGCGCACGTCCGGCTGCGGCTGGACCCCGTGCGAAGTCGAGGTGTTCGACCGAGAACTCGAGGCGCTGCTGCTGCGCTGGCGACGCCGCGAGATCCCCGACGACGGCTCCGAGCGGGTCGCGGTGCTCGCCTTCGCCCGCGTCTTCCCGGCCGAGCCCTGAACACCGAGGTCAGACGACCTTTCACCGGCACAGAGTCGCGTGCGGCGACATCATCGGATGACTCCAGCCGGAGCCCTCCGCGGTATCCGAATCATACCGAGCAATATGCACATACTTGACTGGAGAGATCCAACCTTTATAGACTATCTTCGATATATGGTCGCGGCCGCGCTCGCGGCCTCCCCTGGCTTCGGTGCGAACTCGAGCATCGCCGACGACGGGGCCCTCCCAACGGAACTCGACCGGCGGCACCCATCGGTGCCCCGCGCCCCGGCACCTGAAGCCCTAAGGAGACCGCCATGTCCGAAGAACCCGCCAAGCACTCCCGCGCCCGTCGCCGGACCCTCCTCGGGAGCGGTCTCGCAGCGCTTGGGAGCGCTTCTATTCCGATGGCCGCCGATCCCGCGACCGCGCAGGACGAGGTTCCCGACGGCATCACCGCGGCGTGGACCGACCCGCCCAACGGCTACCCCGAGTGGAACAACAACATCGGTGTCTTCCAAGTCGGATCCGAACCCGCCCACGCGACCTTCATGCCGTACGCCGACCTCCGGCAGGCCCTCAACGCCGACCGCACCGACTCGCCCCACCGGCTCGGCCTCGACGGCGACTGGAGGTTCCAGCACGCCGACCGGCCCGCCGACCGCGACCCCGACTTCTGGCGCACCGATCGCGACGACAGCGGCTGGGACACCATGACCGTGCCCGCCAACTGGCAGCTCCCCGGGTACGACTTCCCGATCTACGTGAACGTCACCTACCCGTGGTGGGGCGCCAACGGTCAGAACGAGAACGCCCGACCGCCCTTCGCGCCGACCCGCTTCAACCCGGTCGGCCAGTACCGCCGCACCTTCGAGCTGCCCGCCGCGTGGCAGGGCCGGCGCGTCCACCTCCACTTCGAAGGCGTCAAGTCCGGCTTCTACCTGTGGGTCAACGGCACCAAGGTCGGGTACCGAGAAGGCTCCTTCACACCGTCCGAATTCGACATCACCGACCACGTCCACCCCGGCTCCAACCTGATCGCGGTCGAGGTCTACCGGTTCCCCGACGGCGACTGGATGGAAGACCAGGACATGATCCGCCTCTCCGGGATCTTCCGGCCGGTCTTCCTCTACTCGCTCCCCGCGGTCCACCTGCGCGATTTCAAGATCGAGACCCCGCTGCGGGACGCCTACACCAATGCCGATCTGGCCGTCGCGGTCGCCGTCCGCAACCGCGGCGCCCAGCAGACCGGGACCTACACGGTCGAGACCCAGCTCTACGACGAGCACGACCAGCCCGTCTGGCCCGCTCCACTCGCCACGCAGGTCGCCATCGGCTCCGTCCCACCGGGCCAGGACGCGACCGCGCGGGGCTCCAAAGCCGTTGCTGGACCGAAACTCTGGTCGGCCGAGCACCCGAACCTCTACACGGCGGTGCTGCGGCTGCGCGACCCCTCCGGCGCGATCACCCAGACCGTCTCGGCCCGGATCGGCTTCCGCGAGTTCGCGATCCGCAACGGCCTCATGCGGATCAACGGGCGACCGGTCTCGCTGCGCGGCACCAACCGGCACGAGATGGACGCCGACCGGGGACAGGCGCTCACCCGCGAGGACATGATCCGCGACATCGCCTTGATGAAGCGGCTCAACATCAACGCGGTGCGCACCTCCCACTACCCCAACCACCCCGACTGGTACGACCTCGCCGACGAGTACGGCATGTACGTCATGGACGAGGCCAACCTCGAGACCCACGGCGTCCGCGACACCTACCCCGGCTCCGACTCCGCGTGGACGGCCGCCGTCATCGACCGCGCCGCCCAGATGGTCCACCGCGACAAGAACCACCCCTCGGTCGTCATGTGGTCCCTCGGCAATGAAGCCGGCGGCGGCTCCAACTTCGTCGCGATGCGCGACTGGATCAAAGCGGCCGACCCGACCCGGATCGTCCAGTACGAGGGCGACAACCGGCCCTCGGTCAGCGACATCCGCTCCCAGATGTACAACTCCGCCGCCGGGATCCGGGACCGCGCCCTCGACACGGGCGACACCAGGCCCTACATCCTGGTCGAGTACTCCCACGCGATGGGCAACTCCAACGGCGGCTTCAAGGAGTACTGGGACGTCATCCGTCAGTACCCGGTCCTGCAGGGCGGGTACATCTGGGACTTCGCCGACCAGAGCCTGCGCTGGCCGGTCCCGCTCGGCGGCGGGGCGACGTACCTCGCCTACGGCGGCGACTGGGGCGACGACCCGAACGACGGCAACTTCTGCGCCAACGGCATCGTCTCCGCCGAGCGGCAACCGGCCGGCAAGGCTGCCGAGGTCAAACGGGTCTACCAGGCGATCAACGCCGCCGCCGGAGGCGACCTCGCCGCCGGGTCCGTGCGGATCGCCAACGAGTACGCCTTCGCCGACGTGAACGAGTTCGACGGCTCCTGGGCGCTGGTCGCCGACGGCGCGGTGATCCAGAGCGGCGAGCTCTCCGCGCAGCAGCTCGACATCCCCCCGTTGACGGACAAGATGGTCCAGGTCCCGGTCCAGCGCCCGTCCGGCATCGCGCCCGGGACGGAGCACTTCCTGGAGCTCTCGTTCAAGCTCAAGTCCGCGACCGCCTGGGCCGACGCGGGACACGAGGTGGCCGCGCAGCAGCTCCCGGTCGACTTCGACAGCCCGCCGGTCGAACCCGTCCCGATCGCGGACGTCCCTACGCTGACCGATGCCGAGACCGCCGACCGGATCACCGTGAGCGGCACCGGCTTCGCCGTCGCCATCTCGAAGACGACCGGCGAGATCACCTCGTACGACGCGATGGGGATGCGACTGGTGGACTCGGGCCCGGTGCCCAACTTCTGGCGGGCCCCCACCGACAACGACCGCGGCAACGGCCACCCGAACCGCAACGGCACCTGGCGGGCCGCCGGACGCAACCGGACCGTCACGGGCGTCGCCGTCACGCGGCCCTCCGACCGCTCCCGACGGATCTCGGTCACCGGCACCCTGCCGACGAGCACGCAGTCGGCGTTCACCACGACGTACACCGTCTACGGCAACGGCGAGATCAGAGTGGACAGCACCCTCCGCCCCGGCTCGTCGAGCCTGCCCTACATCCCGGAGGTGGGCACGATGCTGTTCCTGCCCGGCGCGCTGGAGCAGATGCACTACTACGGACGCGGCCCCGAGGAGAACCACTGGGACCGCCGCACCGGGACCGACGTCGGCCGCTACGCCTCCACTGTGTCCGAACAGTGGAGCGGCTACATCCGGCCGCAGGAGAACGGCAACAAGACCGACGTCCGCTGGGTGGCCCTCGTCGACGGCTCCGGACGCGGCCTGCTCGCGGTCGGCGAACCGCTCCTGGAGGTGAACGCCTCGCACTTCACGCCCGAAGACCTCTCGGGCACCGCCCGCCACGACTACCAGCTGACGCCCCGCCAGGACGTCGTGCTGCGCCTGAACCACCGGCAGACCGGCGTCGGCGGCGACAACAGCTGGGGAGCGCAGCCCCTCGACCAGTACAAGCTGTTCCCGAACCGCGAGTACGCCTTCACCTACCGCCTCAAACCGCTGCCGGACCTCGACCAGGCGATGGCGCTCTCCCGCAAGCCCACCGAGACCGGCGGCGGCAGCGGCGGGCCGGTCGAACCGGGCGTCTACTACCGGATGGTGGCCCAGCACAGCGGCAAGGCCGCCGACATCAGCGGCGCCTCCACCGGAGCGGGGGCCGCGCTCGTCCAGTGGACGCTGAACGGCGGAACCAACCAGCAGTTCGACTTCGTCGATGCCGGAGGCGGGTACTGGCGGATCCGGGCCCGGCACTCCGGGTTGGTGCTCCAGGTGTCGGGCACCGGCACGGGAGCCGACATCACCCAGCAGCCGACTTCTGGTGCGACGAGCCAGCATTGGCAGGTCGTCGACTACGGCGGCGGCGTCGTCGGCCTCGTCAACCGTGCCAGCGGCCTGGCCATGGACGTCTGGAGCGAGTCCACTGAGGACGGCGCCCGCGTCTCCCAGTGGAACCTCACCGGCGGTGCCAACCAGCGGTTCAACCTCCAACGCGCCTGAAGCGACCGGCCGGCGCGCCACGGCGCGCCGGCCGCATCGGAGGCCTCAACGGCCCTCCGCCGCTTCAGGTTCGGTGACGAGGGCGCCGGTCATCGCCGCCACCAGGTCGTCGGTCGTCGCATCGGCCGTAGTGAAGCGGGCGGTGCGCCGGCCCAGGCGCATCACCTCGACGCGATCGGCGATCTCGAGGACCTGAGGCATGTTGTGGCTGACCAGGACCACGGACTTGCCGGTCTCGCGGGCCCGGTCGATCACGCCGAGGACCCGCTCGGTCTGGACCACCCCGAGTGCGGCGGTGGGCTCGTCGAGGATGACCACGTCGGTGGCCCACACGACCGCCCGGGCGACGGCGACGCACTGGCGCTGACCTCCCGACAGCATCGCGATCGGGGTGGTGACGCGCGGGATGCGGACGCCGAGCTCGGCGAGCGCTTCGGCCGCGCCGCGCTGCATGGCCCGCTTGTCGAGGAGCCCGAGGCGGCCGGGCAGTCCGCGCCTGCGCAGTTCGCGGCCGAGGTAGAGGTTGGCGGCGACGCTGAGGTCGTCGGCGATCGCGAGGTCCTGGTAGACGGTCTCGACGCCCGCGCGGCGCGCGTCGAGCGGCGTCGTGAAGCGAACGGACTCGCCGCCGACCAGGATCGCTCCCGCGTCGGGCTGGTGCGCGCCGGAGAGCACCTTGATCAGGGTGCTCTTCCCGGCGCCGTTGTCACCGATGAGCGCCACGACCTCGCCCCGGTCGACGGTGAAGTCGGCGCCCCGCAGGGCCTCGACGTGGCCGAAGCGCTTGACGATGCCGCGGGCCTCCAGTACCGGTTCCGTCATCGGTCCACCGGCGGGTTGTCGCAGCCGGGTTCCAGGACCGCTTGCGCCTCTTCGGTGTCGAGGTTCTCGGGCGTCAGGAAGGTGACGCCGGTGTCGGCCGGCTCCATGGGCGTCCCCTCGCGGAGGTGCTCGACCATGTTCGCGACGCCGAGGTAGCCCATGTTGAAGGGGTTCTGCACCACCAGCGCGGCGATCTGCCCGTCGCGCAGGCCCTGGATCTCGTCCGGGGAGGCGTCCCATCCGATCACGGTGATCTGGCCGGTCCTGCCCGCGGCCTCGATGGCCTGGACGGCGCCGAGGACGCTGGGCTCGTTGGCGGCGAAGATCCCGTCGAGGTCCGGGTTGGCGGTGAGGAGGTCCTCGGTGACCCGGCGGGCCTCGTTGACGTCGCTGTGGCTGGGCTGCTGCCCGACCAAGGTCAGGTTCGCGTGCGAGGCGAGGCCTTCGGTGAAGCCCTCGACCCGTTCGGTGTTGGTCTGCGAACCGGGCTGGAACTCGATGAGCGCCACGTCGTGTTCGCCCTCCCCGAGGGCGTCGGCGAGGAGGTTCGCGGCCTCGACGGCACCGGCGCGGTTGTCGGTGGCGTAGAGCGGGACCTCGTCGGGCTGCGGGTCGGTGCCGGAGTCGATCATGGCGACGGGGATGCCCGCGTCGAGGGCCGCCTGGGTCGCGGGGGCGAGGGCGGCGGAGTCGGTGGCGGCGTAGACGATGCCGTCGACCTGGGTGGTGACGAAGTTCTGGATCAGGTTCACCTGGCCTTCGACGTCGGTCTCGGCGGCGACGCCGTCCCATTCGACCGTGACGTCGCCGGCGAGTTGGGCGGCGCATTCGGCACCGGCCTGGACGGTGGTCCAGAACTCGTGGCCGACCGCTTTCGGGGCGACGGCGATGGTCAGGGGGCCGTCGGGGTTGGTCGCGCCTTCGCCGTCGGAGCCGTCGCGGACTTCGACGCAGGCGCTCGCGGTGGTCATGGCCGCGGCGGCGAGGAGGGCGGTGGCCCATCGTCTCGTGGTGCTCATGGTGTGCTTGCCTTTCTGCGGGGTCAGCCGCGGGCCTCGATGCGGCGGCGGCGATACTGGTCGAAGTAGACGGCGACCCAGATGATGAGGCCGACGATGACCTGCTGGAAGTGGATGTCGATGCCCAGCAGCACGGAGCCGTTGCGCACCAGGGCGATGAGGAACGCGCCGATGAGCGTCCCGGCGATGCGGCCCTGTCCGCCGAAGAGGCTGGCGCCGCCGATGACGGCGGCGGCGATGACGTCGAGTTCGAGCCCGATGCCGTAGTTCGGCTGCCCCGAGTTGACGCGCGAGGCCGCGATCATCCCGCCGAGGCCGACGAGGGCGCCGGCGAGGACGTAGACCTGGAGGAGGTTGCGCCGCACGGGGATGCCCGCGCGGCGGGCGGCCTCGAGGTTGGATCCCATGGCGTATACGTGCTGCCCGAATCGGGTCCGGGACAGCATGGCCCCGGTGGCGACCGCGACGAGCGCCGTCACGAGGATCGCGAACGGGATGCCCGCGATCTCGCCGTTCCCTATGAGCTGGAACGATTCGGGGAGGCTGTAGACGCCGACGGCGCCGGTCGCGATGAACACCAGGCCCCGGCCGACGGACATGGTGCCGAGGGTGGCGATGAACGGCGGCAGGCGGGCCGCGGCGACGAGCAGGCCGTTCAGGGCCCCGGCTGCGGCTCCGACCGCGATCGCGACGGCCGTCGCGGTCCACACGTCGAAGCCGAGGTCCCGCACCGTGATCGCCGCGATGACGCCGGACAGGGCGGCGACCGAGCCGACGGACAGGTCGATGCCCTTCGTGATGATGACCAGCGTCTGGGCCGCGGCGATGATCGCGATGACCGCCGTCTGGGACCCGATGTTGAACAGGTTGTCGGCGGTGAGGAAGTGCGGGCTGGCGAAGCTCAGGACGACGAAGAGGACGAGGAGCGCGGCCGCGGCGGTCGATTCGGCGGCCGCGTGGGCGAAGCGCTCGCGGAGCCGCGCGCCGAGTCCCTCCGGTGCCGCTGCGGCGTCGAGCGAGGGCGACGGCCCGGTCACACGAGCCTCCACCGGTTGTCGGCGGTGCCGTCGTCGGGGGTCTGCACGGCCTGTGCGCCGGCGGCGGTGGAGCCGTTGAGGATGCCGAGCAGCTTGCCGCTGTTGGCGTTCCTGATCTTGTAGGTGCCGTCGCCGAGGTTGAGGAGGGTCCAGTTGTGGTCGGCGGTGCCGTTGTCGCCCCATTGGAGGACGCGGGCGTCGTCGGCGGTGGACATGTTCTCGACACCGAGGACCTTGCCGCTGTTGCGGTTGCGCAGCTTCACGATCGAGCCGGAGGTCACGATCTCCCAATAGTGGTCGGCGGTGCTCGTGTCGTACCACTGGACGGCCAGGCCGCCGTCTGCTGTGGACATGTTCTGGACGCCGAGGACCATGCCGGTGCCCACGTTCTGGAGCTTGACGACCTGTCCTGAAGCGCCGCCGCCGGTGTTCCAGTAGACGGTGTAGTTGTGGCCGTGGGCGTCGTAGAACGGGCCCAGGTCGACGGTGGCGCCGTTGGCGGTCGCGGTGAAGGCCAGCGCCGAGGTGCTGGTCCGCTGGATCGAGCCGACGGTGAGCGCGGGCGGGGCGCTGAGCGCGGTGCTGCCGTAGTTCCCCGAGAGCACGACCGGTCCGTAGACGGCGGCGGCGACGTTCGCGTTGTCGTTGGCCGCTTCGATGACGACGCGCATCGGGAGCGTGACCGTGACGGTGTCGCCCGAGGCCCAGGTGCGGTGCAGCTCGGCGTAGTGTCCCGGTGCCGTGTCGATGTTCTGGACCGTGCCGTTGACGCTGACGGTGGCGTTCTGGGTCCAGGCGGGGATGCGCAGGCGCATCGTCCACTGCGCACTGGTGCCGGTCACGGTGAGGGTCGAGCTGTCGCCGACCGGGTAGCTCGTGGCCTGGGTGACGGTGACGCCCCGCTGGGTCCAGGTGAGGGTCGAGGGCGTGTAGAGGTTGACGTAGAGTCCGGCGTCGTCGTGGAAGTAGACGGAGTCCATGAGTTTGGTGAACGTCTCGATGCCGGTGCCCTGGCAGCACCAGAACGAGTCGTAGTCGGTGGACCAGGTGCCGCCGCCCCAGGCCGGGCCCACGCCGCGGCGCCCGCCGGGTTTGAGCGGGGTGAAGTAGGTGATGTGCCCGTGGGCGTCGGCCGGGTTCTGCCAGCCGATCATGTGCCCCAGCATCGCCCGCTCGTAGTAGTCGAAATAGGACGCGTCGTCGGGGTCGAGGAGCCACAGCTCGCGGGTCAGCTTGAGCATGTTGTAGGTGTTGCAGCCTTCGCACGTGTCGGTGTCGAGGTATCCGGCGATGGCGTTCGGCGGCCGGAAGTGCTCGGCTTCGCTGTTCCCGCCGATGGCGTAGGTGTGCGCGCCGGTGACGATGCTCCAGAAGTTGTCGGCGATGTCGCGGTAGCGGGTGGTGCCGGTGGCCTTGTACTCGCGGGCGGCGCCGATCGCCTTGGGCACCTGCGTGTTCGCGTGCAGGCCGTTCAATTGGTCCTGGCCCGCGGCGAGCGGGTTGAAGACGGCCGCGTGGTCGAAGCGCTGTGCGGCGGTGAGCCAGCGTGTGTTGCCCGTCTGCTGGTAGAGGTCGGTGAGGACGGCGTTCATGCCGCCGAACTCGCGGCCGAGCACGGTCTGCATCTGGGAGGAGGAGAGGCGGGCGGTGCGGGTGTCGACCCAGCCGGCGAGGGCGAGGAGGACGTCGCGGGCCTGGGTGTTCTCCATGTGCCGCCAGACGTCGAGGAGCCCGGCGAGGGTCTTGTGGATGACGTAGTACGGGACGTTCCCGTTGTTCAGGTTGCCGTTCTCGAGGGCGGTGAAGTCGGATTCGGGGAAGCCGCAGAGGTATCCGGGGGCGAATCCGGCGGTGGCGTTGTTGGCCTGGCATTCGGCGAGTGCGGCGACCATGGTGTCGGCCTTGTCGCGACAGGTGGTGTCGCCGAGGGCCGTCCATGCTTGGGCCCAGGCGGTGAGGAAGTGGCCCTGGGAGTGGGTGCGGAAGGGGAAGTTCGGGGCTTCCCAGCCGCCGAGGGCCGCGGCGCCGCCGGTGGAGAGGCGGTGGTTGGCGCGGAAGTTGTAGAGCAGCCGGTTGACGTCGACGAACCGCAGGTAGGAGAGGGTGCGGTTCTGGTTGTCGAGCCAGCGGCCCGCGTTGAGCCTGACTTGGCCGAGGGCGAAGGGCTCGGCGAGCGCGCCGATGTCCTCGCGGGCGGGGGCGATGGCCGCGTGGGCCGGGTTCGCGGCGAGTCCGGTCGCGGTGGCGGCGATCGCGACGACGCCCGCCGTTTGGAAGAGCCTGCGGCGGCGCATCGGTGACGAGTGCATTCGAATCTCCTTGAATCGTAATGAGCACGCTCACATAGACGATAATCGATTTATGCCGCCGCGAGAAGCCCTCCGGCATGGGGCTTCCCGCGGCGGCGGGAGGAGTGGACTGATGCGGCCGGTGAAGGTACTACCGCGGGGTGAGGCGGTAGCTGGTACCGGCCTCGACGGTGAACACGAGGGCGTCGCCGTCCTGTTCGGACGCGACCTGGACGCCGTCGAGGGTGAGCGGATCGGCGGCCGCCACCCGGACCTCGCGGTCGGCGGCGGCGTGGAGCGTCGCGGCGGTGATCTGCCCGTTCTGCCAAGTGATGTCGATCGTGTCGCCGCCGCGGGCGCGCAGGCCCGTGACCGAGCCGTTCGGCAGTGCCGGGGGCAGGGCGGGCAGCAGTCGGATCTCACCCGCGTGCGACTGGAGCAGCCATTCGGCGATGCCCGCGGTGGCCCCGAAGTTGCCGTCGATCTGGAACGGCGGGTGCAGGCAGAACAGGTTGGGCGCGGTGCGGTCGGGCGTGAGCTGGTCGCGCAGGAGCTTGTAGGAGCGGGCGCCGTCTTCGAGGCGGGCCCAGAAGTTGATCTTCCAGGCGAGCGACCACCCGGTCCCGGCGTCCCCGCGCTTCTCGAGCGTGACGCGGGCGGCCTGCGCGAGGGTCGGGGTGCCGCGGGGCGTGATCTGGTTGCTCGGGTGGAGTCCGTACAGGTGCGAGACGTGTCGGTGGTGCTGCTCCGGCGCTCCGGCGTCCCAGTCGGCCTGCCATTCGCGCAGCTGCCCCTGGGCACCGGTCCGGTTGGGCACCAGGCGGGTCGCGAGGGCCCTGACTTGGTCGCGGAAGCCCGCGTCGGTGCCGAGGACGTCCGCCGCGGCGGCGACCGCGCCGAAGAGGTCCCGGAGGATCTGCATGTCCATCGTGGGCCCGGCGCAGACCGAGACGCCGCCGTGGTGGGAGTTCTCCGGCGAGTTCGACGGGCAGGTCACCATGTAGCCCGAGCCGGGGTCCTGCACGAGCGAGTCGACGAAGAACTGCGCGGCTCCCTTGAGGACGGGGTAGCGGGCGCGGAGGCCGTCCACGTCGCCCGTGAAGCGGTAGTGCTCCCAGATGTGCAGCGCCAGCCACGCCCCGCCGGTCTGCCACATCCCCCACAGCGCACCGTCGACCGGGGCGGTGCCCCGCCAGCCGTCGGTGTTGTGGTGGCAGACCCATCCCCTCGCCCCGTACTGGAGTTCGGCGGTCTCGGCTCCGGCGACCGCGAGTTCGGCGAGCATGTCCAGGACCGGCTCGGTCAGTTCGATGAGGTTGGTCGGCCCGGCGAGCCAGTAGTTCATCTCGGTGTTGATGTTGACCGTGTACTTCGAGCTCCACGGCGGGCGCAGCGCGTCGTTCCATATCCCCTGGAGGTTCGCCGGCTGCGTGCCGGGGCGGGACGAGGCGATGAGCAGGTAGCGTCCGAACTGGAAGAACAGGGTGATGAGCTGCGGGTCGGTGCCGTTCGCGAAGGCGGCGACGCGGTCGTCCGTCGGGTTCGCCGCGGCCGCGGTCGTGCCGAGGTCGAGGGTGGCGCGATTGAACAGCGCCTGATAGTCGTCCACATGCCGGGAGCGGAGCTGGTCGTACGTGCGGGACGCGGCGGCCTGGATCGGTTGCAGTGCCCGGGAGTTCTGGTCGCCGGTGAGGTTCTGGTAGTCGTCGTGGTTGGTGCCGGTCGACACCAGCAGGGTCACCGAGTCGGCGCCGTTGACCGACAGGCGGCCGCCGGAGCTGCTGACGGAGCCGCCGGTGGCGACCGCCCGCACCAAGGTGCGGAAGCGGATGCGGCCGGGGATGCCGCTCACGGTCTCGCCGGAGCCGTCCATGCCGATGGTCTGCTGGTCCGGCGAATGGACGGTGTGCGCCTGCGGGCTGTCGAAGTCGGCGGTGAAGGACAGGGCCGCGGCCCTGTCCGCGGTCAGGCGGAGGACGATCACCTGGTCGGGAGCGCTCGCGAAGACCTCGCGGGTGAAGGTGACCCCGCCCGAGGTGTACCGGGTGAGCGCGACGGCGGTGGTGAGGTCGAGTTCGCGGTGGTAGCCGGTGGCGTTGTCCGCGCAGTCGAAGTCGAGGTTGAGGTCGCCGACGGTCTGGTAGGGCAGCTCGCCCAGCGGGCTGCCCATGAACTCGGCGTCGATGAGCGACTGCGCTCCGCTCCAGTCATTGGCGAAGACCCGCCGCCGGATCTCCGGCAGGTGGTTCACGCCGCCGACGTTCGCCGGGGAGTACGGTCCGCCGCCCCAGACGGTGTCCTCATTGAGCTGGAGCCGTTCGCTCGCGGTGCCGCCGAACACCATCGCTCCGAGCCGCCCGTTCCCGATCGGGAGCGCCCGGAGCCATTCGGAGGCGGGCTCGTTGTACCAGAGACGCAGCTGGTGGTCTTGGGCTGCTTGCAAGTCGGATTCGGATTCATTGGCGACGGCGGCCGCGGTGCCGGCCGCGGCACCCGCGACGGCGGTGGCCGCGGCCAGGGTCAGGAAGTTCCTGCGATCGGTGGAGAGCGCCATGCTCACTCCTTTCAGGAGGCGATGACGGCGAGACGCACGCCGGTCGCGGCGCTGCCCGGGACCGGGCGCGCGATAGGTCGCGAGCCGGAAGCCGACGTTCAGTCACCGCTAGGGGTGCGGGGTTCGATGTTCGGTCAACTGGGTCAGCCGCCTGTTAGCGTTCACCAGCGCAAGGCGGATTCGAAACATTCGATGGAAGTTTCGAAAACAAGATACTTCAGACTATAGATAGTTATCGATACATAGTCAACGCCTCGGCACTGTCCCGGCCTGCCCGGCCGAGCCGAGGACCGGTCGCGCGTCTCGGCGCCCTACGCCGTCCACAGTTGCAGCAGGGCCCGGCGTCGCGACGCGGGGGCCCGGAGCCCCGGAGGGCCCGCCCCGCACCGCCCGCGGCCCGGGCGGGGGGACGGGGCGCCCCCGGCCGCCCCCCGTTCCTGCGGGCCCGGGCGTCGCGACGCCGGGCCCTGCTGCAACTGTGGACGCTCCCGTCCCTGCACGCGGACGAACCGGAGGAGCCCGGAAGATGCCGAGCACCAGAGCCCGTCCGCACCGACGGCTTCCGCGAACGACCGCTCAGCGCCGGAGGATCCGGGCCAGCAGACCGGGTTGCTTCTCGTGGCCTTCGCAGCGCTCGGCCTTGGGGACGCCGCTCATGACCTCTTGAGCGTGCTGGCCGCAGCCGGCCCAGGTGGTATTGCCGCACTGGCGGCACTTGACGGTGTAGCACATGGAGGATTGACTCCCTATTCTTCTCGGTCGTCCAGGCCCGGCGGGTCGCTCAGGCCAGCATGAGGAAGAGCTTCTCGAGCTCTTCGGCGGTCAAGCCGTCTTCGTCCGTGGCGACCCGCTCGGGGTCGGCGATGCAGTCCTTCATCGCTGTGGACACGATCGCGAAGCCGGCGCGGTCGAGCGCGGTCGAGACGGCGGCGAGCTGCGTGACGACGTCACGGCAGCGGCCGCCCTCCTCGACCGCGGTGATGACCGCGTCGAGCTGGCCGCGGGCGCGCTTCAGCCGGTTCAGGACGCGACGTTGCGCTTGCGGGTCGGGGATCGCCATGGTTCGGCTCCTTCTCGAGGTTCCATCTGCTGTCAGAGTCGGTCGGCCGCGGAAACGGGTTCCTCGGCGATGACCCGGTCGCCCAGCGCGGCGCGCAGCGTGAGCATGCCTCCCGACAGCGAGGCGCTGTCGAAACCGGCCTGCGCGAGCACCCGGTGGGCGATGTTCGACCGCACCCCCGACTCGCACAACACGCGCACTGGCCGCCCGCCCGCGGCCGCTCGGACCTCGTCGAGGCGTTCGCGCAGTTCAACGTGCGGTACATGCATCGCACCGGGCAGGTGGCCCGCGTCGTACTCGCCGCGGGTGCGCACATCCAACACGAGCGCCGCGTCCGACACGCCGTCGAGGTCGTCGGCGTGCCACGACCGGAGGGTCCCGTCGAGCACGTTCGAGCCGATCAGGCCCGCCAGGTTGACCGGGTCCTTGGCCTGGCCGTAAGGCGGGGCGTACGCCAGGTCCAGATCGATGAGGTCGGCCACGCCCATGCCGGCGCGCAGCGCCGTGGCGAGCACGTCGATCCGCTTGTCGACGCCTTCGCTCCCGACCGCCTGAGCGCCCAGGAGCAGCCCGTCCCCCTCGCGGTAGTGCAGCAGCAAATGGACGGTCGCGGCCCCCGGGAAGTAGGCGGCGTGGTGCTTCGGGTGCAGGTGCAGCGTGTGGAACGCGATCCCGGCGGCCCGCAGGCTCGCGCGGTTCGCGCCGGTGAGCGCCGCGGTCAGGCCCCCGACCCGCACGATCGCGGTGCCGACGGGCCGCGGCAGCGGACGGGCGGAGCCCGGCCTGAGGATGTCGTCGGCGACCAGGCGCCCGGCCCGGTTCGCCGGCCCCGCCAGCGCCACCGGCCGGTGCGCGCCGGTGACCTGGTCCGTGCTGGCCACCGCGTCGCCCACGGCCCACACGCCGGGAGCCGAGGTGCGGCCGTGCTCATCGGTGACGATCGCGCCGCGCTCGCAGGCGATTCCGGCCTGCTCGAAGATCTCGGTGTCGGGACGCACCCCTACCGACAGGACGATCAGATCTGCCGCGATCGTCGTGCCGTCGGTGAGGTCGACGAGGTCGTGATCGGCGCCCGATCGCACCCGTTCGGCGGCGACCCCGGTGCGCAGGTCGATTCCCAGTCGGCTGAGCTCGTCCGCGACCGGCTGCGCCATCTCGGTCTCCAACGGCGGCAACGGATGCGGAGCGAGTTCGACGAGGCTGACCTCGATGCCGCGCTGCGCCAGCGCCTCAGCGGTCTCGACGCCGATGAAACCGGCGCCGATGACCACGGCCCTCGCCGCGCCGAGATCGGCCGATCGCCGCAATGCGACCGCGTCCTCGACGGTCCGCAGGGTGCGGACCCGCGCGGAGTCCAGGCCCGGCACCGGCGGGACGACGGCCCGTGCACCGGGTGAGAGCACCAGGGCGTCGTACCGGAGCGGTTCGGTCCCGGTTTCGGTGCGCACCGTCAGCGTCTTCGAGGTCGTGTCGAGCCCGATCACCTCGTGCCGGGTCCGCACGTCCAGGTTCAGCGCCGCGCGCAGCGACTCCGGGGTCTGCACCAGCAGTGCCGACTCGTCCTCGATCTCGCCGCCGACGTGGTACGGGAGTCCGCAATTCGCGAACGAGACGTGCGCACCCCGCTCGAGCACCACGATCTCGGCGTGCTCGTCGAGGCGACGCGCCCTCGCAGCGGCGCTCATACCGCCGGCCACGCCGCCGACGACCACGATCCGCATCGGCTCGCCCGCGGAGGCGGCGCTGGTGTTCTGGCTGTCCTTCATATCGCAAATATACCCCCGGGGGTATTCGATCGACAAGGTGACCCGCCTCTCGGACACTCTGCCGTGGCGGATCCGCCTCTTCGCCTACGACGCACCGCAGCGCTCGGAAGCATCCGCGCGACACCCATGAGCGGTCGGCATGGTCCCCCGTTGGGATGACATCCGATCGTCTTCTCTTGTGGCACCGGCATATTCACCGGATGATGATGACGAGCCGAGAGAAGGGCCCCCATGACCTCCCGTACCACGAGCGAGCCGGAAGTCCCCGAGTCCAACGGTGCGGTCCTCATCGCGGCCGGAGTCGCCGACCTGGTCGTCAACGGCATCACCACCGCCCTGGGCCTCCTCGGCCGCAACGACGGGTCCGCGCTCGCCGAGGACGGCATCACCGAGCTCAAGGCCCGCGGCCGACTCGCTCTGGACCGGTACGCCACCGCCCCGCCCGCCTATCTGGAGGTCCTCGCGCAGCACGTGGAAACCGGCCGTGGCCACCGCGACCGTTGACGTCGAGCCCGGGACGAACCTGAAACAGCGAGTCGACCTCGTGCTCGGCGAATTCGTCGAGACGGAGACCGGCCACCTCCTCGCCATCGACGAGGACCTGCGGCCCGTGGCCGACCAGCTCCGGATCGCCACCGCCCACGGCAAGCGCCTGCGAGCCGCGTTCTGCTACTGGGGCTGGAGAGCCACCGGCCAGCCCGACAGCGCCGCGCTCGTCCGGGCTGCTGCCGCAATGGAACTGGTGCACGCGGCCGCGGTCGTCCACGACGATCTCATCGACAACAGCCGCCTGCGCCACGGACTTCCGACCGCGCACCTCGCCTTGCGGGACGCCATGGCCGGGCGCCCGCGGCCGGACGGCGCCGCCCGGTCGCTCGCGATGCTCACGGGCGATCTACTCATGTCCTGGGCCGGTCAACTGTTCACGGACAGCGGACTCCCCGCCGCCTACCTCGCGCGAGCGCGCCTCCTGTGGCCAGTGCTCGCCCGGGAACTGGTCGCCGGCGAATGCCTCGAGATCCTCCGCACCGGCGCACGGCCCGACGTCGACGCCTCACTGGAGGTGATCCGTTACAAGACCGCCAAGTACACCGTCGAGCATCCGCTCCATATCGGCGGCGTTCTCGGGGGCGCCTCCGCGGAACTGCGTGAGTGCTTCACCGCCTACGCACTGCCGCTCGGCGAGGCGTTCCAGCTGCGGGACGACCTGCTCGGCGTGTTCGGCGACCCGGACCGCACCGGCAAGGCCAACACCGATGACATCGCCGCGGCCCGCCCGACCGTGCTGGTCGCCCTCGCCTGGCATGCCGCCACCGGCGCCGAGCGGCGCGACCTGCGCCGCTTGCTCGGGTCCCGCCGCGCCGAAGCGGAAGGCCTGGAACGCGTCCGAACGATCATGCGGCGCACCGGAGCCCCTGCGCGCGTTGAGCGGATGGTCGCCGATCGCGTCGGCACCGCCGTCGACGTCGTGCGCCGCGCGCCCTTGCCCGGCGGCACGGCCGAGGCCCTCGTCGAGCTGGCGCACACCGCGACCGTCCGGCAGAGCTGAACCGGTACCGATCCAACTCGTGATTCAAGGAGCCCCGATGCACTACGACCCGAGCGACATGGACCGGTTCCGCAGTTACGGCGACGAGCTCGCCGACGCCACCGTGGCGGCCCTGTTCGAGCGAGGCGAGATCGGCGAGTTCAACACGCTCATGCGCTACTTCTCCAGCGCCGGCCAGGACCTGCCCGACGGACTCCCCGAGCCGGCACGCGAATACCTCGAAGCCACCTCGATGCCGCCGTCATGGATCGACTGGGACCAGATGGAGCGGGCGCGGTTGTTCTTCATCGACAACAACGTGCACATCTCCACGGCGCTCTCGTTCGCGTCGATGCCCGCGTGCTACGTCGTCCCGCATGTCGCGCGACTGCTCAGCGCGACGCACTCGCTCAAGTACCCGTCGAAGCGGATGGCCGAGACCGGGCAGTTCACCGTGTTCCTCATGCAGCCCGACGCGTTCGAGGCCGGCGGCCGGTTCATCCCCGCCGCGCAGAAGGTCCGGCTGCTGCACGCGTCCATCCGCCACCACCTCGCCCAGGGGGGCCGCTGGGATGTCGCCCGGCTCGGCACCCCGATCTGCCAGGAGGACATGATCGGCGGGCAGATGCTGTTCTCGCTGCTGGTCCTCGACAGCCTCGACCGGCTCGGGATCCAGATGAGCACCGAAGGCGCCGAGGCGTACTTCTACGCCTGGCGGGTGGTCGGCGCGATGCTCGGCGTTGACCGAGAACACGCCCCCGCCGACCTCGAGAGCGCCCGCCGCTTCCTCGACCTGTACCTGACCCGCCACATGGGACCGTCACCCGAGGGCGCCGACCTCACCCGCCAGCTCATCGAGTTGTACGAGGAGGTCGTACCCGGGACGTTCTTCGACCCGATCGTCAGCGCCATGATCCGCCACCTCATCGGCGACACCTGCGCGGACTGGCTCGACGTGCCGCGCTCCACTTGGGACGCCGTTGCGAGGGTGGCGCCGTCGCTGCTGCGGGCGGTCGAGTCGGTCGAGGAGCGCTCGCCGCTGGGAGCGTGGGGCGTCGACCGCCTCGGTCACCTCGCCACCGTGTTCCAGCTCAGTTCGCTGACGCGCGGCCGGGTCATGCACTACGCCATCCCGGAGGAGCTGAAGCCGGACTTCGGGGTGCCGACCAGCGGCGGGCGTTGGACGCCGCCGAGGACGACCGTGAGGTCATGACCTACGGCCGCTTCCGTCAGCTGCGCACGTGGCCGCAGGAAGCCGGGACACGTGCCGCGCCTGGTCAAAGCCGCGGAGCCCGAGAGAGCGCCCTCCCAACGGACCGAGGCGCGCGAGGGACCGGGTCCGACGCCAATACTGCTTGCAGACCAGGCGGTCCCGGGTGAACACCGTGAAGTTGTTCCCGTTGACGAAGACGTTGCCCGCGAGCGGAAAGGAGCCGTTCAAGAGCGGGGAGCCGTGAGCCATGGCGGCTTCATTCCTCGTATCCCGAATAACAACTGGAGCGCCAAATGGAGGACTTCGCCGGACTTCGCCGATTCGATGCTTCAAGAACGGGATTTCTCGTGCTTCAGTACATCTCCACCGGCCATGGAATCGATTCCATTCTCGGCCACGAAATGATTACGGACCGTTGTGCGAGAATATCGCCGATCCCTTATAACCGGCAGCCTAACCGGAGGCGAGACATGCCGAGCATACCGACCAGTACGAAACTCCTCAATGCACTGTTGCGGCCCACGCTCGCCGGTCAACGCACTCCGGACCGCATATTCAATCTCCTCCTCACCAAAGCGGAACGCGACGCGAACTGGAGCGCTCAAGGCGATGAGGCGTTCGTGGAGGACTACCGCCGGCTCTTCCACGCTTTCGCGGAGATGGACCGCCTCACGGCGATCGGCTGGCAGGCGGTCCAGGCCGATATCCAACTGCGGCTTCAGAACCGCCTGCGGATTCGGCGACTGCATCACGACCACCCGGAAATCGGCCGCGAGAAGATCGCCGCGCCGATCTTCATCGCCGCCCTCCCGCGCACCGCCGCCACCCTCACCCGCGGCGTCCTCGCCCGCTCGGCGAACCACCGCGCCCCGCTGCTGTGGGAGATGGTTTTCACCGACATCGAACTGCCCGAGCGCGAGCGGCGCGAACGCATCAAATCGGTGGCCGCTCTGTACAGGCAGTTGAGCAGGCTCGCCCCGAAGTTCCACGACACCTATGGTTTCGATGCCGAGCAGCCGTGGGACTGCTCGCAGTTGCTGCCCCACGGCGCGCAGCACCTCACCCGCGCGATCCTCCCGGATTACGTCGAGTGGTTGTACAAGCGCGATTTCAGGATCGACTACCGCCACCTCAAGGCGGCGCTCCAGGTCCTCCAGTACGGCCGGCCGCCGACCCGCTGGGTGGTGGAGGCGTCGGCGAACCTGGCCAACTTCGCGGTGATCAGGGAGATCTTCCCCGATGCCAAGATCGTCTGGCTCCACCGTGATCCGGTCACCGTCGTCGGGTCGATGTGCAGCCTGATCGAGACGTCCATGGCGCTGCATGTCCGCGGCCCCGATCGGCACGCGATCGGGGCCGTGTGGCTGAAGCTCATGGCGACCATGATCGAACGAGCGCGCGCCGACCGCATGGAGCTGCCGCGCGACGCCGTCATCAACGTGCCGTACCCGCAGCTCGACGCCGACGCACGCGCCAAGCTGCCGGTGCTGTTCGAGCGGGTCGGCACCCCGTGGACCCAGGCGGACTCCGGTCGGCTCGAGGAGGTCCTGGCCGGCCCGGGGATCGGGCGCGCCCACGAGCACGATCTGAGCCGCTACGGCCTGACGAGCACCGACGCCGAGGCCGCCTTCGGCGATTATCCGCTGACCATCCCGTACATGCGGCTCGACTGAAGTGGGCAGAGGAGCACCGACATCGCGGTCAGTCCGTGGTGAGCGCACGCATTGCCGTGCCGCGGAGCATGCCGAGGAACGCCCACGCGGTGTGCTCGAAGCCGTTCACGATCGTCTCGGCCCCGGCGCGGCGGCCGACGCGCCGTTGCCGGTCACGGACCCGTACGCCCTCGATCCGGCCGAACACCGCCTCGCGAGTCGGACCGGCGCCGAACGTCCCGCGACCGTCGACCAGGACCGCTGAAGGTCAACGAGTTCGATCGTCAAAGGTGCGGCTTCGAGCCCCGGTAGTACGCGACGGCGCCCGGGTGCAGGGCGACCGGATAGGTTGCGATGGCCACGCGGACGTTGAGGTGTTCGGCTTCCGGGTGCGCCTCACGCAGCGACAGGCGTTTCTCGAACAAGGACTCGGTGATGTCCTGCGCGAGCTCGGCGTCCATCGATTCGTGCACCAGCAGCAGGTTGGGCACTCCCACCGTGGCCACCGCTTCCGCTTGGCCGTACGTGTGGGCCGGTATCGACAGCTCGGAGAACAGTTCGCCGTACCGCTCGCGGAGCGGGGCGACGTATTCGCTGAGGCTGATGAGGCGGATCGGTTCGGATTCGGCGAACTCGGCGATGGCGGTCGTCGGCAGGCCGCCGGACCAGAAGAAGGCCGCGATTCGCCCCGAACGCAGCGCCTCGAGGGACTCGGCCAGGGAGAGCTGAAGCGCCGTGATGTCGGTCTGGGGGTCGATCCCCGCGATGTCCAGGAGGCGGTCGGCCATCAGTTCGGCCCCTGAATGCTCGGCGCCGACGGCCACCGCGTGACCGCGCAGATCGTCCAGAGTGGCGATCGGCAGGTCGGCGTCGACCACTAGGTGCGTGTAGTTGTCGTACAGGCGAGCCAGCGCGGTCAGCGGTTGGGCCTCGCCGAACGGTGCTTGGCCGTCCACTGCCAGGGCCGCCGCGTCGGCGAGGGCGAAGCACAGGTCGGCCTCGCCCTCAACGACCATTCGCAGGTTCTCCAGTGACGCCGCGGTCTCCACCACCGCGACTTCGGTGTCGAGTTCCCGGGTCAGTAGTTCGGCGATGCCGGTGCCGTAGGCGTAGTAGACCCCGCCCGCCTCACCGGTGGCTATGGACAGTGGCGGCGCTTCGGCGCTGTCGCTGCACCCGGCGCTCAGGGCGACCAGCAGTACCGCGGCGAGTCGGCCGATCAGGCGGGTCGCGATGCCGTTCATGTGCGCGGCCTCGATTCGATTCCGTCAGGATCGGTGCGGTGCAGCGAATCCGGCAGCGTCGCCTGGGGCGGCGGCAATGTGATCCGGGCGTCGATGCCGCGGGGCTCGGCCGGTGCCAGGTGCAGTCCGCCGTCGGCCATGTCCAGGAGGGTGGCGACGATGGCCAGCCCGAGTCCGAACCCGCCGGTGTCGCCCGGGTGGTCATGGCGCCACAGCGGGCGCACCGCCGACTCCAGGTCGGTCTCGGGCAGGCCGGGTCCGTCGTCGATGACGTGGACGTGCACCGGGCCGTCGGCGGACCGGCGCACGTCGACGGTGACGGTGGCGTGCGGGCCGGCGAACTTCAGCGCGTTGTCGATGAGCACGTCCAACGCCTGGTCCAGGGTGCCCGCGGGTGCCAGAACGGGGGCTGCGAGGTCGCCGGTCTGCCGCAGGCTGCTGCCGCTGCGGGCGGCGACGGGCCGCCAGGCGAGGATGCGCCGCGCTGCGATGTCCGCGGCGTCGGCGACGAACCGATCGGTCGGTTTCGCTCCGGTCCTGGCCACGGCCAGCAGTCCGTCGCAGATCCGGGTGAGCCGGTCGACCTCGTCGAGCGCCAGGGCGTGATCCGCTTCGCCGCGCTCGCCGAGATGGGCGTTGAGGTCCTCGACTCGGAGTCGCAGGGCCGCGAGCGGGTTTCGAAGTTGGTGGCTCGCATAGGAGACGAAGGTGCGCTGCCTATCGACCAGTTCGGTCACGGTGTCGGCCATGGTGTTGAAGGAGTCGGCCAGCCGGCGGAGTTCGGGTGGTCCGGCGTCGCCGCGGACGCGGGCTCCCAGTCTGCCCTCGGTGATGTCATGGGTCACCTGGTCGAGTTCGGCGACCGGCCGCAGCATCCAGGCGGTGAGGGGGCGGGCCGCCGCGAGTCCCACGGCGAGCGCGACGAGCACGGCGATGCCGAGCACGCCCCAGCTTCGCATCGTCGCGGCGCGGAGCGATGCGGTCGGTGAGACGGTGGCCACGGCCCCGATGACCTCACCGCCCCTGCCCACCGGTTCTGCCACGATGATGGGCCGGCCCTGCCAGGGCCACAACGGTTCGATATCGGCCGACCGCTCCCCCGCGAGGGCCGCTCGCAGCCGTCGCTCCAATCCGTCGTCGGTGAGGTCGGCCTTGGAGCCGGAGGCCGCCACCGGTACTCCGTCGCGCCCGATGACGACGGTGCTGATGCCGTAGATCTCCTCGTATCCGGTCAGCTCCGCGGTGAGGGCGACCAGCTCGCCGGTGCGGATCGCGGGTTCGGCGATGCTGGCGAACCGCGCCGTGTCGCCTTGGCGGTCGATGAACATCGTCTGCGTCTCTTGTGTCGCCAGAGTCGCGGCCAGGGGCACCGCCAGGCCGGCCATGATGGTGAACAGCAGGGACAGGTAGGTGAGCAGGAGTCGACGGCGCATCAGCTCACGGCCTCCCGGCGGAGGTGTCGGCCGCGGGGCTGGGCACGGCGAGCCGGAATCCGATGCCGCGCACGGTCTCGATGAGCGGCGGTGCGCCCAGTTTGCTGCGCAGCGAGGACATGTGGACGTCGAGGGTGCGCCCGCCGCTCCAAGTGCTCTGCCACACGTCGATGAGGAGCCGTTCGCGTCCCACCACCGCCCCCGGGCAGCGGGCGAGGGCGAGGAGCAGGGCGAATTCCTTTCGGGCCAGGGCGAGGGGGGAGCCGTCGCGCCAGGCTTCTCCGGTGTCCGGATCGATGCGCAGCGGGCCGACGTTCATCGCCCCGGAGAGCCGCGGCTTCGCCCTGCGCAGGACTGCCTCGATGCGCGCTTCGAGTTCGACCATGGAGAAGGGTTTGACGACGTAGTCGTCGAATCCGTTGCGCAGGCCCTGGACGCGATCGGTCACCTCGCCGCGGGCGGTGACCGCGATGATCGCGGTGTCCGATCGGGAGCGCATCGCTCGGCAGACGTCGATGCCGTCCCGGTCGGGCAGGCCGAGGTCCAGCAGGACCACATCGACCGGTGGCACCGCCAAGGCGGCAGCGGCGGTGGTGGCCTTCAGGACTTCATAGCCACGCCGCTTGAGCGCGGCGCACAGCGCATCCGCCATCCGGGTGTCGTCTTCGACAAGGAGGACCTTCACTCCACCGAGAGTATCGGAAAGCGACACAGGTCACATTGGCTGAAACTTCCGATTTGTCATGGTATGCAGGCGGATTCGAGCGCTGGTAACACCCTTTCCGGCGACCCTACCGACGCGTGAGCAGCCGTGATACCTGTGCGACATCAAACGAAAGATCAGTCAGGACAACCCTTCCGGGCGAGGGCATATCAACTGAACGGATGACTGTGTGTAAGGCCTTCCTCAAGCTTGTCGACATTTCATTGTGATGAGTGTCGTGTGTCACCTACGTTTCGGTTCAACCACCTCCCATGTCCAACCTCTCGAGCGGCGTCGCCCACCGGCCGTCGCCGAACCAGAAGGAGCGAATGTTGAAACGAGCCCGAACCGCCGCGATGCTCGCAGCGGGCACTTCCACAGTCCTGGCCGTGGCCCTGGCCGGCTGTTCGCAGCCGGCCGAGAGCGACGCCGCCGCCGAGCACGAGATCAGCAGCCTGTCCATTGCGACCGGTACGACCAGCGGCGTGTACTACCCCGTCGGCGGCGCGATGGCCGAGATCATCAGCGACCACGTCGACGGCGTCACGGCCACGGCCGAGGCCACCGGGGGATCGCTGGAGAACCTCCGGTTGCTCGAATCGGGCGACAGCGAAGTGGCCATCGCGCAAGGCGACGTGGTGTACCAGGCGGTCAACGGCGAAGGCGCGTTCGACGCCCCCATCGACCTGAGGGTGCTCATGGTGCTCTATCCGAACGTGTACCACGGGGTGTCGCTGCAGTCGATCGACGAGTCGCTCGGCCTCGACTGCTTCGCGGACATCGAGGGCACGCGCTTCTCGGTGGGAGCGCCCGGCAGCGGCAACGAGGTCGCCACCGACCTGGTGTTCGACGCCCTCGGCATGTCCTTCGACGATGTCGACGTCCAGCGCTACGCCTATGCCGAGACCGCCGAGGCGCTGCGGGCCGACCAGATCGACGCGGGCTCATGGGTCGTCGGCGAAGGCCACGGCAGCCTCCGGGAGCTCGAAGCCACCGCCCCGATCCACCTCATCCCGATGTGCCCCGACGAAGTCGACGCCGTGACCGAGCAGTACCCCTTCTACACACCGCACACCATCGCCGGCGGCACCTACGCCAGCGTGCCCGACGACGTGGACACGATCGCCCTGTGGAACGTGCTCGTCGTCGACGCCGACTTCCCCGACGATCTCGCCTACGAGCTCGTTGAGGCCATGTACGGCCAGGTCGCGATGATCGACCAGGTCTACGAGCCCGGTGCGCCCTATTTCGTGCCCGACAGCTTCGCCAACAGCCCCGTCCCGCTCCACCCGGGCGCGGTCCGATACATCGAGGAGCAGGGACTGGCGGTGCCGGACCACCTGCAGCCGTAGCGGACCGGCCCGGCATCGGGCCGCCGCCACGACCACTCCCCCTCCAAGCGCGAGCGGCGGCGGCACTCCCGCTGGCGCGGTCCGCCGCCGCTCCGCACCGTTCAAAGCCCCCGCGAAACTCGGAGAACCCGATGTCCAAATCCGCCCGGTCCCTGCCGGACGCCGAAAAACCGAAGCAAGTCGAAGCGAACGTCCCCGAACCGCCCGACCCGCGGCCGCTGTGGCAGCGCCTGGCCGCCGACCGCTGGGGCGAGACCGCCCTCGCCCGACCGGCGGGCGTCGTCGTCCTCGCGGTGGCCGTCCTGCTCGGCGCGTTCCAGCTCTACACCGCGCTGTTCCTGTCGCTGAACTCCTACCACCAGCGCGTGGTCCACCTGATGTTCGTGCTGGTGCTGGTGTTCATGCTCAAACCCGCCGCCAAGCGGCGATGGGCACGCCGCCTGCCGATGGCCATCGCAGACCTCGTCCTCGTCGCGGTCGCCGTGGCAGTCAGCCTCTACCCCGTGGTCGAATACGACTCGATCCTGCTGCGCATCGGCGACCCCAGCGACCTCGACGTCGCCATGGGCACGGTGATGGTCCTGCTGCTCCTGGAGGCGTGCCGCCGGACCATCGGCCTGTTCATGAGCGTTCTGGTGGCCGTGTTCCTGGCGTATGCCTGGATCGGGCCGCTGCTCCCCGACTTCCTCGCGCACCGCGGATACACCTTCCAGCGGATCTCCTACCACAGCTTCCTGTTCCAGGAGGGCATCTACGGTCTCGCACTCGGGGTGGCGGCCACGTTCGTCTTCATGTTCATCTTCTTCGGTGCGCTGCTGGAGAAGACCGGAGGCGGCAACTTCTTCATCGACCTGGCGAACTGCCTGACCGGGAAGTACCGCGGAGGTCCCGCGAAGGGCGCCGTCGTGGGCAGCGCCTTCATGGGTTCGATCTCCGGCAGCGCCATCGCCAACACCGTCACCACGGGCGCGTTCACGATCCCGATGATGAAGAGGGTCGGCTACAAGGCGCACGACGCCGGCGGAGTGGAGGCGGCCGCGTCCACCGGTGGACAGCTCCTGCCGCCCATCATGGGCGCGGGCGCCTTCGTGATGGCCGAGATGATCGGCGTCCCCTACGCCGAGATCGCGCTGGTCGCCATCATCCCGGCGCTGATGTACTTCGCCGTCGTCTTCCTCTTCGTGGACATCCTGGCCCGCAAGCAGGGCATCGGCGGCATTCCGGCCGGGTCGCTCCCTCGGGCCAGAACGATTCTCGCCCAAGGCTTCCACTTCCTGGCGCCGTTCGCACTGCTGGTGTACCTGCTGTTCCAATACGTCGCGCCGATCAAGGCCGGACTCTGGGCGGTCGTCGCCCTGTTCGTGGTGGCCATGCTGCGACGGTCCAGCCGACTGAGCCTGCGCGATCTCGCCGAGGTCTTCGTACTGGCGGCCCGGAACACGCTCACCGTGTCGGTGGCGACGGCCGCGGCCGGAATCGTGGTGGGAATGGTCGGGCTCACCGGCCTGGGCCTGCGATTCTCCGGCATGATGGTCGACTTCGCGGGTGAGAACCTGCTGCTGATGCTGCTGATGATCGCCCTCGCCTCCTTGGTGCTCGGCCTCGGCCTCCCGGTGACCGCCTCCTACGTGGTGCTGGCGGTGCTCGCCGGCCCGGCACTGCTCGACCTGGGGCTGCCGATCATCGTCGCCCACATGATCATCTACTGGCTGAGCCAGGACTCGAACGTCACGCCTCCGGTGGCGCTGGCGGGATTCACCGCTGCGGGCATCGCCGGAGCCAGTCCGATGAGGACCAGCTTCTCGGCGTGGAAGTTCGCCAAGGGCCTCTATCTGATACCGCTGCTCATGGCGTATTCGCCGCTCCTGCTCAACGGCAGCCCCGCGGAGGTGGCGCTGGCGGTGGTCACCGGCATGGGTGGACTGTTCGCGTTCGCCGTGGCGCTGGAAGGCTACTGGCTCACCAGGACCACGCTCGTCGAGCGCGTGGCCATGGTCGCGGCCATGGCGCTGATCGTGGCACCCCGGTTCGTGTTCGACGCGATCGGGTTGGCGCTGGTCCTGGCGGTGGCGGGCGTGCAGCTGTGGCGGCATCGGACCGCCGAGCCGGCGCACCGTTGAGAGTGGTGCGAACGGTGTCGCACCGCTCCATGAGCTCGGTGCGACACCGACAGCGGCGGTCGGCCCCTCCGCGGCGCGGTCTCCTACGCCGCAGTAGGGCGGCACACCTTCAAGCCCTTGGAGGCCCGCAGTCTGCGGGACGGCACAGCTCGGTCAGAGTCCTATGTACTCGGTTCGCGCGACGATGGGCCTGCCGGGAGCGTTCGGCATCTCCCGGAGGGGCCGGCACCGAGGGGCCGCGGTCCGGGCGGGCTCATCGTGGTCGACAAGCTGCCGCCGGACGTACGCCTCCCCTGACCGGCAACGACAGGTTCACGGAAGCCACACGGTTTCACCAAACGAACGCTTGTCGGTCCCCTTTTCTATGCTCACTCGCATGGAACACAACGACCCCGTTCGCCTTCCTGACAGCTGGACTGCGCACCTCCTGCCGTGGCGCGGCAAGCGCCTCGGTCCCGACATCGACACCGACGCCACCGCGCCGACCCAGGTCGCCGAGCGGATCGCCCACCACCGCAGCCGGATCGAGACGGCGCTGCGCCGGCCCGAGAACAAGCGGTGGGCCGACGCGGCCCTCGAACACCTCGACGGCAGCCCGAGTCCCGAGGGCGCGGCCGTGGTCTTGAACGTCGCCGAGTCGGGTCAGTACTCGGGCCAGATCGCCCCGGACCGGCGCAACCTGCACCTGGACGCGTGGCTCCGCGAGCACGGCCTGCCGTTCGCCGCAGCGGCGACGGTCGGGGCGATGCCGCTCCAGAGCTGGTTCCCCGATTACCGGAAGATCATCGCGGACAAGCATCTCGGCGAGATCGAACCGCACCATGCGGCCTGGTACTGGTTCTACATGCGCGACACGATCATCCGCGTGCGCGCGCTCCTCGCGCGCGCTAGCGGCAGCGAGTACGCGGCGGCCGTCGCAGCGGTCGGGGCGCACCGCACGAGTCCGGTGCGGCGCATCGCCGCGGCGCTGCTCATGCCCACCGAGCTCGACTGGGTCGCGGAGGCCTGCGCCGACCAGTCGGCGGGGGTCGGCTTCGAGTGGGCCCTGCGGTCCATGGCCACCACCCCTGAGCACGTCGCCGCCGCCAAGCGGCCGTTCATCCGCAAGGACGCCCTCAGCGAGCAGACCGTGGCGATGCTGGTCGACGCCATGGGGGTCGACGCCCTGCCGGTGCTCGGCGCGACCCTGACGCAGGCCGAA
Source organism: Glycomyces sp. YM15 (assembly GCF_016918015.1). Lineage (GTDB taxonomy): Bacteria > Actinomycetota > Actinomycetes > Mycobacteriales > Micromonosporaceae > Glycomyces. The sequence goes on along the minus strand of NZ_JAERMK010000007.1, from coordinate 40,493 downwards.
GCGCTCACGGCCGCCCAGCGCTCCCTGGTGCTGCAGGCGATCGGCCTGCTGCCGGGCGACGCCGCACCGCTGTTCCTGATCGACCACCTGCGGGTGCCCGGCACGCTCAACGCGCTGTTCGCGATGGCCGCACTGACTCCCGAGCGGGTGGCTCGGGCCGTCGCCCAGCGCTCCCGCGACGCCGCACCGGGGCTGCGAGTCAAACTCGCCGGGTTCGCCAGGACCGCCCCGGGGCTGCTCGAAGCCGCAGCGCAGGACCTCGAGTCCTGGCACCGGGAAGCGATCGCCGAGCTCGTGGACGACTCCCTGCTCGTTCCGTCCGCACCTGGTGAGGCGCTGCCTCCGCTGCTGGTGTCCCCGCCCTGGGCAAGGAAGCGCGCCAAGCGGAAAGAGGTGGTCATCGAAGGGCTCGCGCCCTCGTTGGCGGACCGTCTCGTCTGGACCGAGGAGGAGCGGCTGCGCTGGGCCGGGCTTCAGGAAGAGGACATCAGCTGGATCCAGGATGGCTTCTGGGACAACGATATCGCCCGCGCCCGTAAGCATTCGCGGTTCCGGGACGCGACCTACTTCTTCGCGTGGGCGCCGTTCGACGTCGCCGAGGAACTGCTCGACAAATGGGACGGCTCGGCCGAGGACCCGCACGTGATCGAGATCGAGCGGATGCTCGGCCGGTTCGGACTCCGGGTGCTCGAGCGCTTGACGCCGCATCTCAAACGCGGCACGAGCTACACCCCGGCGATCATGCCGATCCAGAACCTGGAGGCGGCGCGGCTCGCCGCCGACAGACTGACCCGGCTCAAGTCCCTGCGGCCCTTGGCCAGACAGTGGTTCGTCCGGCACAGCGCCGCGGCCGCGCATCTGCTCGTTCCCGACGCGCTGGGCAGCGACAAGACGTTGCGCCGCAACGCCGCGAACGCACTGCGGCACCTCATCGCCGTCCACGGTGCCTCGGTGGTCGTCGATGCCGCCAAGGAGTACGGCGACGAGGCCGTCGCCGCGATCGGCGCGCTGATCGACGCCGACCCGCTCGACCCCGGCGAGATCAAGATCCCCAAGGCCCCTGTCTGGGCCGACCCCGCGATGCTGCCGCAGGTCCTGCTCAAGGATCGCGAGACGGCGCTCCCGGCCGAATCCGTCCGGCACCTGACCACGGTTCTCTCGCTCGCCTCCCCCGATTCGCCCTACGCCGGAATCGATGTCGTCGCCGAGACGTGCGACCGCGACTCGCTCGCCGCGTTCTCCTGGGCACTGTTCGAGCTGTGGATCGCCGCCGACGCGCCGTCCAAGGACGGGTGGGCGCTGACGCAGCTCACGCACTTCGGCGGTGACGACGCGGTTCGTGAACTCACGCCGATGGTCCGCGCCTGGCCGGGTCAGTCCCAGCACAAGCGGGCCGTGGCGGGCCTGGAGGTCCTCGGAGCGATCGGCACCGAAGCGGCGCTGCGCGCGATCCACGGGATCTCCGAGAAGGTGAAGTTCAAGGCGCTCAAGGAGAAGGCGACCGAGCTGATCCAGATGATCGCCGCGGACCTGGGATTGACCACCGATCAACTCGGCGACCGGCTCGTGCCGGACTTCGGCCTCGGCGGCCCCTCCGAGGAAGGCGGCTCCGCCTTGGTCCTGGACTACGGCCCCCGCCAGTTCAAGGTCGGCCTCGACGAGCAGCTGAAACCGTTCGTCACCGACATGGACGGCAAGCCGCGCAAAGACCTGCCGAAGCCCGGGGCGTCGGACGACGCGGAACTGGCCGAGGCCGCCCGCAAACGCTTCTCACAGTTGAAGAAAGACCTGCGCACCGTCGCCAAGGACCAGATCGGGCGCCTCGAACGCGCGATGATCGCCGGACGCTCCTGGACCGCGGCCGAGTTCCGCGCCTTCTTCGTCGACCACCCGCTCACCTCGCACCTCGCCCGCCGCCTCATCTGGCTCGCCGAGACCGACGGCACGCAGGCGGCCTTCCGTATCGCCGAGGACAAGAGCCTCACCGACGTCGAGGAAGAGGACTTCACCCTGCCCGAGGACGCGACCGTCAGCCTCATCCACCCGGCGCGGCTCGGCACCGACCTCAGCGTGTGGGGCCAGATCCTGGCCGACTACGAGATCCTCCAGCCGTTCGACCAGCTCGGCAGGCCCGTCATGGCCTTCACCGAGGAGGAGCTGGCTACCGGGCGGCTCACCCGCTTCGTCGGCGCCACAGTCGAATCGGTGCGGCTCCTCGGCATGACCCACTGGGGCTGGCAGCGCGCCGCCCCGGAGGACGGCGGTTGCGAACCGGGCCTGTGCTTCCCGCTGCCAGGAGGCGGGTTCGTCGTCCTCTCGCTCGACCCGGGCATCTACGCCGGCAACCCTGCTGAGCTGCCGGAGCAGCACGTCGTCGGAGTCTGCCTGTCCCACATCGAGGACTACTCGGCGTACGAGCGGCAAGGGCGCTCGCATCCGACCGAGATCGACCCGGTGTCCGCCTCCGAGATCCTCATCGGCCTCGCCCGGATCACCCAGACCTCGTGAAGGAGAACCAGACCGTGGCCCCCCTCCCCGACGAGGACGAGCTCGTCCTGCCCGACACCTGGACCGCGCTGCTGCTTCCGAAGCGCGGCAGACGGCTCCACCCCGATCTGCGGCTCTACGCAAGGGCCGCCGCCGACGTCAAGAACCTTCTGCGGCGCTACGATCAGCGGCTCCGCCGGCGCTGGCCACATCCGAGTACGCCGGCTACACCGACGCCGCCCACGCCTATCTCGCGGACGAACCGGATCCGCGCGGCGCCGGGGCCGTCACCGCACGCACCCACCACTGCCCGAACCGAGTACCGCGACAACCGCGGTTGGGTTCGTGAGGACCTGAACGTCTGGCATGCGGTCGAGCGCCCGAGCATCCGGCCGCCGCCGGTCTGTCCAAGATCGACCGCCACACGGTGGACCGGACCGCTGTCGCCGCCCTCATGGACGGGATCGGTACCGCCAGTCTGCCGATCCTGGCTGCGACGCTCGAACAGTCCGCCCCGCCCTCCGCCGAATAGCGCCGCACCGTCCTCAAGGGCATCGCCTTGCTGCCCAGCGACGACGCCGCGGCCACGAGACCCCCAGTGAGACGATCACGCAGGTCACAAGCCTGCTCGACGCGGAACCTGCGGCCGATCGAGGACTTCCCTGGCGCGTCACCGGGGCCGGATGACGGCTCTGGCCTGGCCGTCAACGCTCATACTCGGTGCTGTGCATGTACGCCGAGCAGTTCGTCGAGGTCCGCCAGCGTCTGCATGGTCGCTTCAGCGTCGGCGGCGGTGAACGCGTCGCCGACGGCTTTCCTCAACGCGGGACCGGTGAACCACCGGACGACCTGTTCGTCATGGTCGTCCCAGAAGGCGTTCGCCAAGCGCAACGCGCCGGCGCGCAGGCGAGTCGAGTAACCCAGCAGGTCCAGCAATGCGGCTGCCGCGGCCGGCTGCCGCAGCGCCGCCGCCCACTCGTCCAGATAGGGGGTGAGGTCGTCCTCTGCGTTGGCGATGGCGCACAGCACTGTCTCGGCGTCGGGGAAGCCGGGGTAGGCGGCGAGGGTCTTCCGCCAGAAGGCTCGCAAGAGGCCGCGGACGGCCGATTGCTCGTCGGCGGCCCAGTTCGCCCACTCCGCGATGCGCAGTCGGCCGACCAGCGGTTCGAGGTCAGGCCAGTTGAAGCCGCTCGTGCATGCGATCTCGAAGATCCGGGGAAGGTAATGGCGGAAGTCGGCGACATCGCCGACGGTGAGCAGGACGTGGTCGGCATAGGGCCGGAGCGTATCGACTGTCAACGCGTGCAGCGGAACGGGGCCGAGCAACCGCGACGCCTCCGCTTCGGTGAGGCAGCACGGGCACCAATTGATCGCGGTCGGCCTCGGCACGGGCGCGAACACGGCATACAGCCGGTCGATCGCCTCCGCCAAGGGGTCGGGTGAGGGCATTCGCCGACTATAGGGCGAGGGCAGGTCTCACCCGGAGGGCCGCCCGGGTGGTCGGACTGCTTGACCTGGTCGGCCTGCCGGACGACTTCGCCGGCCGCCCTGTGCAGGAGCTCGCGGTTCTCGAACAGTGATCTCGTGATGGCCTGGGCGAGTTCGGCGTCCATGGATTCGTCCCCCAACAGCAGGTGGAGCACTCCACCGTGGCCACCGCCTCCGCTCGGCCGTAGGTGTGGGCGGCATCGACGGGTCGGTCTTCGAACAGTCGAATGTCGCAGCCGTACGATACCGTCGCGCCAAACGATCGTTTGTATGTATCCTCGCGTACCGGACCCGAAGGAACCCCGTGACCGATCCGACCGCCTCCCGGCATTTCGGCATGCCCGTGCCCACTGCGATCGCCGACCACGATCCGAGCCTGCTCGCCTATTGGACGGGCGGGAGCGAGGACCTGGTCGAGGCGCATCTCAACATCAACTACGCGTACTTCGGCGCCGTCGACAAGTCCTTGAGCGGCTTCGTGGTCGTCGACGATGAGGGCGACGACTACACGCTGGTGGACGTGCGCGGCGGCGGGCAGGTGTGGTGGCAGAGCCACGAGACCCGCGACCTGGAGCTCCAGTTCGATTCGTTCGCGGATTGGAAGGCGTTCAAGCGCGAGGTCGAGGAGGCCGACGCCGACGAGAACGACGGCCGCGACCAATGGGACATTCGAGAGGCGTGGGGCACGCCGAAGGAGGTCGAGCGCGACGGGACGGCACCGACCTCGACGGAACTGGCGGACCGCTACCAGTGGCTGGTGTGGTTCCTCGCCCAGCCGCTCATCCATGAGGGAAGGCCAACGCAGCAGGCAGAGGATTTCGCCTCCAGCGGAGCCGGGCACTACATGCGCCTCTGGCCGAACCCCGAGGCCGAGCGTCGGGCCTTCGAGGCGGAGCTGCCGCTGACGGCCGTGGACCCGCATCTTGCCGTCTACTGGTTGCTGCACACCGGGATCCTCGCTCAAGACGAGTACCGCGCGCGGTTGCTCGCGGTGCTCGACGAGCGGGAGCAGCCGGAACTGGTGCAGTCGTTCCGGGCCGTCTTCGGGGAACTGGCATTGGACGGGGACGTGCCGGTCGTGCCCGACTTCCGGGAGCGGCGGGCGCTCGTGCAGCAGTACCGCTGCGCCCCCGAGTACGGCGAGCGCGCATGGGCTGCGCTGCGGGCCATGGTGATGGACCCGAAGCATCTCTCGATCGGGCGCGCCAGCTGGGTCCTGCACGCGCTCGACAATGAGCTCCTGGACGAAGGCGAGGTCATCACGTCACTCGTCGGTGCGCCGGTCACCGCCGGTACGGAGCTCGTCCGGGCCGAGATCGACCGGCGCGCAGGGAGGGAGTCCAGCGACCATGCCTCCACTGCAATGCGGATGGCACTCGCGAGCGAGGACGACTGGCCCGCCCGGTTCTGGGGATTCGACCACACGTTCAAACTCGTTGAGGATGCGGGCCTGCTCGCCGAGGCCGGTGCGCTCGCGCTCGGCAAGGACCCGTACGTGCGCATCGGCCTCGACATGCTCGCCCGCGCCCATGAGCTCGGGGCGGACGACGCGGTGCTGACCGCTGTCGAGTTGCTGGGTCGCAGGCCGCTGGCGGAGGCTTCAACGGAGGTCCTCAAGGCGCTCAAGGAATCTCCTGAAGCGGGCCGCGAGATCCTCGGAGCCGTCGCCGATCCGGAGGTCGCCGAGGTGCTGGCGCAGCGGCTGCTGTGCCGTGCCGACTTCGACAAGCTCGACGCCGCCGCGGTCGAGTGGGCCGTCACCACCACGCTGGCCGGGAGCCATCCGGACCGGGTCGAGCTCGCCGGGCGGGGTCTGGAGCAGCTGCCGCTCGACGCTCTTGCGAGTGTCGTCAAGGTTCTCGGCGATTCGGTGGATGCCGTGGACAGTCCGCTGGTACCGGTCCTGGCGCGGATCCTGGAGCGACTGCCCGAGCCCGACGCCGGGGACTTCCTCGCGGGGATTCAAGCCGACGACGTCAAGCAGGCCGTGTTCCGCATCCTGTTCCCGTTCGCCCACGAACCCGTGGTGTTCGACGCGTTCATGAGGCTGGCGGCGGAGCCCGCGCCCGAATCCACGATCGAGCAACTTTGGGAGAAGCTCTTCAACCCGTTCGAGGAGAGCACGTATCTGCTGCCGCGTCTCACCGACGAGCAGGCCGAGCGCGCCGCGCGGGCGATGATCGGGACCATTCTCGAGCACCCCGGCATCCAGGCGCGGAACACGGCCGGCCATCAGCTCTACCGGTTCCATCACCTCGGCGCGCAGGATTTCCTGCTCGCCGCGCTCACCGAATACGGGGACCGCTACGCACACGCCACGCCCGGCGGACGCGAGCTGAGCCACGGTCAGACCGAGGAGAGCCAGCTTGAGAGCGTCGTCGACAACCTGTATTCGGCGGTCGCGAAGCTGAAGACGCCCGAGTCGCGGGCGGCGCTCATCGAACGGCTGTGGACCGAGCGGCGCAGCATCTGGCGGATGGGCAACGCCATCGGCGACATCTACTCCCCCGAGGTCCACGTGGAGGTCATGCGGCGACTGCGCGAGACCCGCGACCACTTGGCGGCCGCCTACTACGCCTACGCACTCGACGACCACGTCGAGAAGCGCCACCCGAAGGTGAAGCTGCTCGCCGAGATCGCCACTTGGCCGCTACCGGAGGAGCCGGAGGTGCGGCGGCAGTTCAAGTACGCGCTCATCGTCGGCATCGAGGCCGCCTTGGCCGCCAAGGAGTTCGAACTCGTCCGCACCGCATGTTCGCTCGCTGAGTCCATGGGTGACGAGGCGATCGAGCCCGATGCCCTGGTGCGGCACCGCGACTGGACGAATCCGCTCGATAAGGACGAGACCAAGCGCGCGCTGGAGCAGGTGCTCTCCGGGGAGGCGGACGCGGTCCGCAGGCAGCTCGTTCAAGCTGGAGAAGCCGCCAGGGCCGCAGGGGAACCGCTCGTCAAGATCACCGACGAGGAGCTTGAGACCCTCGCCGGGTGCGCCGTCGCGCGCAGGCTGCTCGCCGACAAGGGCACCGGCGAGATCTGGTTCCTCGACACCGAAGGCGAGATGCACGCCTTCGACGGGTACGCCCTCACCGAGCCGCCGTTCCGGATCGAGCCGCTCGGCTCGGAGCAGACCTCGGCGTTCCTGGCGGGCGTCGAGAAGCGGACCGAGCACGCGGTCCTGTGGGCCAAGGGCGCGCAGGAAGTCGCCGACCTCGCCCGTTACGGCGAGCGGATCGCCTACCACTGGGGCGTCAACTGCGGCAGGCTCGACGGCCGCGGCCTCGTCTTCGACGGTTCCGAGTCGGCCGCCGCCGCCTACGCGCGGCTCAAAGCCACCGCCGAGGCGGCGAAGTTCACCGAGCGCGAGCCTTGGTACGTGCCGGGCACGGGCGCGGTCAAGCGCCGCTTCCACAAGCCCGGTGGCGACGTCGCCGAAGCGATGGCGTTCGACCCGGCGACGTTCGTCGTCGATGCAGCGAAGGCTCGCGAACTGGGGCAATGGGAACTGACGGCCCAGCGCGACGAGGGCTACGCGCTCTCGGTGATCGAGACGACCACTTGGGACGGTTACAAGGTTCGCGAAGACCTGACCGTGGAGGAATGGATCAAAGCCAGGATCCGCCACGACGGGCAGAGCCCGGCATGGCATGTGCGGTCGTTGAGTGAGATCGCCGATTACCTCGGGTCGCACGGCTTCGCCGAGGGAGGACTGTCGTCCCTGGCCGTCGAGATCGGCTCGGGCGCATCGGAAGCCGAGATCGCCGCGTTCGAGGCGGGCCGTGAGCACCCGATCCCTGAGCAGTTGCGGGAGTTCTGGTCGCAGGTCGGGCATGCGAGCTGGTCGCTGAACGGGCGGGGCACGCGGATCCTCTCCCCTGCCGAGTCCATCGCCCGCCGCTCCGAAGTGCGGGCCGCGGGCGCGGCAATGGTCGCGAAGCTCCCGCCGCACGTGGCCGAATCGCTCCTGCCGGTCGCCGCGTCGCTGGACGTGCTCTCAGTTCGGCCCGACGGCGAACCGGATCTGGCGTTCTCGGCGGTGCCTCGGTCCGCAGAGGACGACCGAGTGTTCGTACAGCTCGGCGGGAACCTCTCCGACGCCTGGTGGGAGAGGTCCTTGTCGTGGATGTTCGCGGTCGGCGCCCTTACGGCGTTCGCGGAGGCCGTCGTCGCGGCCGCACCCGAGACGCGGATGCTGTTCGGCGGGCAGGCACTCGGAGCAGGGATGTCGGTGCGGCGGTTCGAGGCCGATACCAAGAACGGCCGCAAGTTCTGGGAGGTCGTCACCGATCCCGGACTGGACTTCGTCGCGACCCGCTACGGCACGCTCGGTTCCGACGGGAAGGTCGACACCAAGCGCTACGCCGACCCGGCGAAAGCCGGGAAGAAGGCGGCGAAGCTCATCGCCGCCAAGGAGAAGCAGGGCTACCGGGAGATCTCGGCGTGATCCCGGCGCAGGCGCTACTGAGACGATCGCGGTGTGGAACCCCGCGGCGGCGACCCGGTCGACGCTGATCACCGGCCAGCCCTTGGCATGACCCGGAGGCCCCGGCCGCCGCACGGGCCGGGGCGTCCCGATCGTTCACCGGCCGCCTCCCGAAGCCGCGTGCGCCTAGAATCCTGGAAGGTCTACATCTGATCGGTGAGGAGGCGGCGGCGCAGTGGCAGGCGATGCACGCAAGAGGACCGATCAGGAGCGCAAGCGCGTGCTGCAGCGGAATGCCGAACGCGGCCCCACGACCACCGGAGCGGCGGGCACGCTGCTGCCGCCGCGTGCGACGAGCACTGGAACGCTGCGCAAGATCCACGAGGAGGCGCTGCTCCAATTCGGTGCCCGCGGGTACCACGCCGTCTCGATCCGCGACCTCGCCGGTGCGGTGGGCATCCACCCGAGCACGGTCTACTCCCACGTCAAGTCGAAGCAGGAGATCCTGGCGCAGTTGATCCGGATCGGGCACGAGGAACAGGCCCAGCGCCTCACCCGTGCCGTGGCGGAAGCCGAGGACGACCCGGTCGAGCAGATCACCGCGATGGTCGCCGCGCTGGTGCGGCTCCATGCCGACTATCCGCTGCTCATGCGAGTGTCGAACCGGGAATTGGAGGCGCTGGCTCCGGAGGATCGCGAGGCGGCGTACGCGGCGCGGGTCCAGGCCGAATCCGCCGCGGTGGCGATCATCGAGCGTGGACGGAAGCAGGGCCTGTTCGGTGATTTCGAGCCCGTGCTGGGGATGACCGCGTTGGGTTCCATGGGCATCCGAGTGGCCGAGTGGTGGCGCCCGGAGCTGGGGATCGACGTGGACGAGCTGGCCGAGACGTACGCGAAGTTCGCCCGCAAGGTCCTGAGCTGACCGGGAACGGCTTCGGCGTTTCCACGAAACGATGGACCATCCGCCTGAAACCATGATCCGCATCCCGCTTGCCGCTGCTACTCGAGGTGCGAGGCGCATGCTGACGCCCCGCAGTTCCTGCGCCGAAAAGGATGATGAGGACCTCCATTCCCTGGAGGCGAAGCGAGCCTGCTTGCCGTCGCGGTGACCTCCTTCGACGGGAGCAGGACCGGTCCTGTCACCGTTGCGCGGCAGAATCACCCCATGTCCGACACGACCGGCCGCGCGCTCGCGCTGCTCAATCTGCTGCAGTCCCATCGCCACTGGCCCGCCCCCGAGCTCGCCGAGCGCCTCGGCGTCACGGTACGGACCGTGCGCCGGGACGTGGAGCGGCTGCGCGGGCTCGGGTACCGGATCGACTCCACGGTTGGGGTGCACGGCGGTTATCGCCTCGAAGCGGGCGCTTCGCTGCCGCCGCTGCTGCTCTCCGACGAAGAGGCGGTCGCGATCGCGATCGGCCTGCGCCTGGTCGCGGTCGGGCGCCTGCAGCGCGGGGCCGAGTTCGCGCTGTCGGTGCTCGCCAAGCTCGAGCAGGTTCTCCCGACGAGACTGCGTCGCCGCGTGAGCGCCCTGGCGCCGGGACTCCATGGCGTGCACGGTGGCGGCGGGATCTCCTCGGCGGTGCTCACCGATCTGGCGCTGGCGTGCCGCGACCGGGAGCGCGTGCGGCTCGGCTACCTGCCCAGTGGTGGCGCACGGCAGGAGCGGCGCGTCGAGCCGCAGGCGCTCATCCCGGTCGGCGGGGACTGGTACCTGGTGTGCTGGGACCTCGATCGCGCTGACTGGCGGACGTTCCGGGTCGACCGCCTGGCCGCCGTCGAACCGCTGCGGGTCGGGTTCGCACCACGAACGCTGGCGCCGGAGCGGGTGGACGAGCTCATCGCCGTGGTGCGGACCTGGGGGCCGCGCGCGCACGAGGCGGTGGCGGTGGTCGACATGCCGATCGAGCGGTTCAATGCCGCCTTGGGCGAGTGGGCGCGGGGCGCGACGCCGGACGGTCCGGAGCGGACCCGTTGGCCGGTGGGCGGATCGAGCGCCCGCGACGTCGCCTACGGCCTCTCGTGGCTGCCGGAGGGTACCTCCTACCGGGTCGAGCTCGCCGACGCCGACCGGGAGGAACTTCGGGAGTCGTTGCGGCGCATGCTCGCGGCGCTGGACCGGTAGCGGTGCGGGCCGCCGGTCCAGCGCCGGCGCGTCAGCTCGCAGTCCTCGGATCGGTGAGCGCGCTCAGCGACTCGTGCAGCGTGGCGTTGATGTACTCGAGTTCGGGTGTGGTGAAGCTGCTCCAGTCCTCCGCGGGCGCGGCGTCGTCGGCCGGCCACTCCCCCGCCTCGTCGCTCGACCAGTCCTGGACCGCTTCCGGGTGGTGCCGGTAGACCCACCACAGGTTCGCGGCGGGGTCCTGGAATCGGGCGAGGGTGTCGCCGAAGAAGTCGGTGGGGCGGGTGAGCACGCGGCCGCCGCGCTGCTCGGCGCGGGCGAGCACCGCGTCGACATCGTCCACGTAGACCCGGATGAGCGCGGGCGTGAACGGCCAGTCGGGCTTGCGGTCCGCGACCGTGAGCAGTGAATCGCCGACGCGCAGTTCGGTGTGCAGGAGGAGCCCGTCGGTGTCGAAGGTGCGGGCTTCGGCGACCTCCTCGGCCTCGAACACCTCGATGAGGAAGCCGACGAGATCGGCGGCGCCGTCGGCGATGATGAACGGGTTCACGGTGTTCGACCCTGCCGGGACGGGAGGCATTGCGGTCATCGCTGGTCCTTTCGCGTACTGGTTGACCTGGCCATGGTCGCCGTGAACCAGGTCGGATCCTGTCCGCGTTCGGGAGGATGGATTCGCGGCCTCGTTCGAGCCTCTCGTGCCAACGCTCAAGTGCACCGCCCGCAGGCTTCCCGGGACGACTCTTGACGATGCCGGCGCGCCAGGCCGGAGGGAGCGTGAGGAGGGATTCGTCGGGCAAGGGCTTCGGTACTTGTTCGAATGGGGTTCGATCGCCGTGTCGTCAGGCCGGGTCGGGCGGGTAGTGTGCGGTCGGGCGGGGCGGTCCCGCCCTCGACATGACTTGCGGCGAGGGTGTCGCAGAGAGGGAGGGATCGCGGATGGGCCGTGACGGTGGCGACCTGATGGAGTGTGCCGGGGAACGGGCCGGTGCCCGTTGAGCGGCGCGCTGCTGTGGGGCTTGACGGGTCTGGCACTGCTCGACTCGGTCAACACCGCCACGATCTGGATCGTCATCGTGATCCTGCTGGGCGCCAAGCGCCCCGCGCCGACTGGTTGGGCTTTCATGCTCGGGGCGGCCGCGTCGTTCCTGACCTTCGCTCTGATGTTCTACTTCGGATTGACGTTCGCGGACTCGGTGCTGGACGGGTTCACGTTGTGGCTGCGCCGTCTGTTGTTCTTCGGCCTTGCGGTGGCGCTGGTCGTGATGGGTGTGCGCAGGCTCAGGCCTCGCGAGCGCAAAGGCTACACGTTGCCGCCGTGGGTGAACGCCTGGAGCGCACTGCCGTTCGGGGCGCTCGCCACGGTCGGCGACCTCCCCAACGCGTTCCCGATGGTCCTGGCCGTCGAACGCCTCATCGAGGCCGATGTGGATACCCTGGTCGCAGTGGTCGTCCTGGTCGGCTACACCCTGGTCTATGCGCTGCCTTCGGCGCTGATCCTCGCGGCCGGTCTGGCGTTCAACGAGGAGTTGCGCGAGCAGCTCCAGTCGATGCTCAACGGCCGCACCTCCGGGACCGCCGAGCCGAGTCCGAAGGCTGCCGCGGCCTGCTTCGCGGGGGCCGCCGCGAGCCTCGCCACCCTGTTCCTGTGGGTCGGCTGAACCGAACGGGAGACGTTCGGTCCCCTAAGGGACGGGCGCACCGAAGACGGCGCCCAGGCGGGGGTGTAGGGATCGAGATAACGCCGTCAGCGGGCAGCATTGCACGTCATAGCCCTATTCAGGCCACTGCCAGCGCGAGGCGACGGTCCCCCGCGACACGCGGCTGACCGCTAACGTTCGGGATGTCACCCCGAACGCCCCGCAGCTGGAACCGAAGGACGAACCATCATGGAGCAGACGCAGTACCGCGGCTTCGATCCCGATCTCGACGCACGGCCGGTGATGCACTCGCAGTACATTCGCCCCGGCGAGGAGCTCCTGTTCGCGGTCGGGGTCTCGCCCGCGAACGCCGCCTACGACGTGCGGGGACGGGAGCGCGACGGGAGCCCGAAGCGCTTCGTCCTGTCCGCGTTGAAGACGACGCTGGTCACCACGACCAAGGTGACCGCCAAGCTGATCGAGATCTACCTGCGCCCGTACTTCACTCCCGAGCTGGTGCGCAGACGTGTCGTGCCGGTGACCGTCTCCGGTCCGCGATCCGACTGCCGGGCAGCGTCGCTCGCCGACGCCGCGCGCAGGAAGACCGGCGTCTGGATCCTCACCGACCGGCGCTTCGCCTTCGTCGAGGTGCGCGACGACGACCGGCGGGAGACGGCCCCCGAATCGACCGAGGACCGGCTCGGACTGCTGAAGATGGACTTCGACCTGCCCGGCAAATGGTCGCCTGACCAAGAGAACCGGCAGCTCGGCCCGGTGACGACCATCCCGGCGTTCGAGCTGTCCGCCGATCGGTACTGGGACCGCGGCCGGGACCGGCGCAAGCCCAAGGGATCCGTCGAGGGCGTTTTCCATCTCCTGGAGTTCCCCGACGGCTCCAGCATCGCCTTGGGCGTCGACAGCCCGGTCTGACAAGCGGCAGCCCCGCCACTCGAGTGAGAGGCGGGGCTGCACCTGGCGGCCGGCCCGCATCCGGCGACATCGCGTTCGCCGACGGACTCTCGAACATGTTGTCCTGGTAGGCCCGGTACTTCGAGCCGGGTCACGGCGACGGCGTCGTCACCGTGACCGCTCGCCCAGGATCTGCCGTCCCGGACGGTTCACGACCGCAGCGAGCGGATGTCGTCGGTGATCAGCGCGGCCAGTCGAGATCCCCAGGCGCGGTGGGCACGGTCGCTGACGACGGTGACCACGCAGCGCGGGCCGTACAGCGTCATGGTCACGGCCAGCGGGCTATTCGGGCTCAGTGGTGGTATGCCGGAGAGCCCGGTCATTCGTGCCGGTCCCAATGCGAGCCTTTCCACGTGGCTCCGCACGCTGCTGCAGAGCAGCGAGGAGTAGTACGGGGAGTCCGCATAGCGACCGAACGCCTCATTCAGCAGGTCGCGGCGCCGAGGCCGGGAGTCGACCAGCGACGCCTGGGCCTGCGCCCTCCTCTTGAGTTCGTCCCGTGCGGTGCGGGAAACCGCCGCCGACAGCCGCTGCAGCGGCCCGCCGCGGAGAGGGAACGGCAGCCTGACCGTCGCATAGTGGTTGCCCAGCACGCCCTCCCGGCCCCGGCCGCGGACGTCCACCGGCACCAGCGCGCACGCCGTCGGCAGCAGCGGAGCCCGGCCCACCGCTCCGAGCTCCCGCAACGCCCCGGCAGTAGCGCTGAGGAGGACCGCATTGGTCGAAGCCCGACCGGAGGGCAGCGCACCGCGCGCCGCCTCCATCTCAATGCCGTCCAGCTCGCTCCATGACACTGCCCGGTCGGAGTCCACCCGGCCGTGAAACGGCAGCGGACGGGCCATTGGCAGCAGGTCGACAAGAGCGCGGGCCTTGTCCGCCAAGGGCAGACGTGCCGCCGTCTCGAGTGCGCCGGCACCGTTCGACGGCCGTGCTGACGAGTCGTCCCCGTCAAGCAGGGACCGCATCAGCGTCATCAACGAGACACCGTCCAGCAGCGCATGGTCGGCGAGCAGGAGCAGCGCGAAGCCGCCAGTGCGAGGCAGGAGCAGCAGTCGCCAAGGCGGCACTGCCGAAGGCAAAGGCAGTGCGATCAGACTGGCGACGACTGCGTCCAGTTCTCCGGTCGAGCTCATGGGAGCGGAAGGCGCCGCTGAGACGTGCTGGTCCATGTCGTCGTCCGCTCGCGGCGCCCAATGGGGCCACGAATCGCCGCCCGGCGCCGTTGCAGCCATCAGCCTGAGTCGCTCGAATCCGCTCCAGCGGGTCCTGACGCGCCCGCGCAGTTCCCGAAGCGTCGGGCAGGGGCCTTCGAACCAGGCGAGCAGCCCGCAGGTCGTACAGGTCCCGCCCTCGCTCTGCCTCCGGTGCAGCCAAGCGTCCACCTGCGGCATCGGTATCGGGACGGCGACCGAGCTCAATTGCCCGCCTCGCTGATCGCTCGGGCCACGATGCCCGCACCATCCTCTCGGGCCAGACGTCGGGCCAGCGCGGCCGACCGTCGGGCGAAGACCGACTCGCCAGTGGCCCGGCGCAGCGCCACCGCCAAACGCTCGGCGGTCAGGTCGCGGTACGGCAGCGCCGCAGGGGCCGTTCCCATCCGGATCAGATGGGCGGCCCACCACGGCTGGTCGGTGAAGACCGGCACCGGAATCGCCGGCACCCCGGCCCGCAGGCCCGCCGCCGTCGTCCCCGCGCCCGCATGATGCACCACTGCGACCGTCTGCGGCATCAGCCAGTGATGGGGGACGGACCCGACCGTGATGACGTCATCACCTTCCACAGTGAGTCCGGCCCAGCCGGATTGGACCACGCCGCGCAGACCCGCCAGGCGCAGCGCACGCTTGGTGAGACCCGCCAGCCGCTCCGGATCTCCGAGCTTCATGCTCCCGAACCCCACGAACACCGGCGACGGACCGGAGGAGAGAAAGTCACGCAGACGAGCCGGCGGCTCCCAGGCCGGGCACTCGTGCGGCCACCAGTAGCCGGCCACCTCGAGGCCGGGACGCCAGTCTTTCGGTCGGGCCACTACCGAGGGGCTGAAGCCGTGCCAGATCGGCCACCGCTCGCGCTCGCGTTCCAGGCGCATGCGCATGCCGCCGAGTCCGGAGCGACCGAGCCTTCGCCCGAGGTGCCGGTAGACGCCGGCGGACAGCATGTCGAGGCCGGCATTGATGGCCCTGCCGCGCTGGCGGTTGAGGCGGCTCGGCGCTCGCAACGCCATGAGACAGGGCGAGAACGCGGCTGTAGGGGTATCCGGCTGCAGGAACACTCCCATGCTCTCGACCCCGTGGTGCCGGGCCACGACTCTGCCGATCGGCGCTGCGATCGAGGACAGCAGGATCAAGTCGGCCTTCGGGTCTGCCGCCGAAAGGATCGCATCGGCCAAAGCCACGGCCGCCTCCCCTGCGACACGGACGAACCTGAGCAGCGCGCCGGGAGACCATCCGCCACGAAGACTGTTGTGGACACCCATGAGCGCCTCGAACGGGTCCGCCGCCATCGAGTGCACCTGGAGCCCGCAGCAGCCGGCCGATGCCGCGAACTTCGCGTGCACCACGAGCTCCACCTCGTGTCCCTCCGCCAGCAGCCGGTGCCCCAGACCGGTGTAGGGCGCGATGGATCCGGTCGTACCCGCCGTGATGATCTGGATGCGCATGCTCCCCGTTCCTTCCTGCCGCCCTCTATGAACAACGAACGCGCCCGTTCCCCGATACGGCGCAGTTCGCACGCGAAGCTCCCTCGACAATCCAACGGCTCAGTCCGTCAAGCGGATCGTTGCGGGCTTCTGGTCGTTCGGCGCGACGGTCCGCCCCGGCCTGCGGATCCGGGAGCTTGTCGCCGGTCTGGAGGTCTGGGGCGTAAGAGGCCGTACAGCCGCAGCACGAAGTAGATCGCGCCGCCGACCATCAGTTACGTCACGGCCCCGCTCACGGTGCGGACCCCACCGCCGGACCGCCCCGATCGGGCCGGTTCGGCCCGAACTGAGCGATCCGGCTGGTTCGCCCTGCGACCTCCTAATTCAGGGTGAAGCTGATGAACCGGGGCTTGTAGATGCTCGGGTCGGTGTAGTGGGACCCCTCGGCGGTCATTCGGCTGTCGAAGGTGTTGACGTTGTACGACATGACGAACCGGTTGCCTGAGCTCAGCGTCGCGTGGATGTGCGGGTTGTAGGCGAAGATCCGCTCGTCGTAGTACGGGACGCCGAACATGCCGGTCTCCGGCATCTGGTAGAGCAGGCTCTGGTTGGTGAAGGGCCCGGCCGGCGAGCACGAGGTGTAGGCGTACACCTTGTTGCTGAACCCGACAGTGGAGTCCTGGCTGACCAGGAGGTACTGGCCGTTCCACTTGGTTACCGAGTACTCGTTGGCGATGCCGTTGAGGCCGATGCCGGTGTCGGATTCATAGGCGGTCCAGCCGTTCGCGGTCCAGAACTGCCATTTCTCGGTGGCGCCGATGTCGCTGCCGTGGACGCGGGCGATCCGCTGCTTCTTGTCGGTGGGGGCGTCGGCGAGCCCGTAGATGTAGGTGTAGCCGTCCCCGGACTGGCTGGCCGGGAGGAGCGCCGAGCCCCACGCGCCCGCCTGCGAGGGCAGGGCCTCGACGCGGATCGGCTCGCTCAGGTCCGACAGCGAGAACGTGGCGACGACGTTCTGGTCGAACCGCCAGTCCCAGTCGCCGTCCCCGAACCGCAGGTACTCCTGGAAGATCACCTGGAGGTAGTCGGTGCCCCCCTGGCGGGAGATCATGCCGTCGCCGAGCCAGTACCAGTGGTTGGCCTCCGGTGGGGGCATGATCGCCTCGGGGTTGGCGGTGGTACCGCCCTGGATGGTCGAGAACGTGCCGCCTTCCTGTCTGACGAAGGTGCTGTTGATGAGCGGCGCGGTGACCGGTCTGGTGCCGTCGTCGTTGAGCGGCCCGAGGAACGTGTCGGAGAACAGCCACAGCAGGTCGCCGTCGGGCAGGCGCACCGAGTAGGTGGAGTCGCCGCCGGTCCAGCCGTTCGGGGTGTCCTCGGCGTAGTCGAGGAACTGCTGCTCGGGTGCCACGCCGTCGTCCTGGAGGTTGCTGACGGTCAGGTTCGAGAGGTTGCACGACGGGTTGTCGAGCGGGACCAGGGCTCTGACGCGGAAGCGGTACTCGCGGCCGTCGCCGTCGGCCTCGACCGAGTTCGTCTGGAGGTCGGTGCGGGTGGCGATGAGGGTGACGACCATCGGGTAGGCGTAGTCGGTGATGGTGATGACGTTGTTGACGGCGGGGTAGACCGCCCGCGCGGCGTAGGGGTATTCCGAGAGGGTGCCGGGGCTGCCCTGCGGTGACCAGACCATGGCCACGTACTCGAGGTCGTCGCGGTCCTCGGTGGCGATGGTGAGCTCCGACTGGTAGCCGTCGGTGGGGTCGCCGGAGTTCTGAACGGCCGAGAAATCGAAGTAGGCGGAGCCTCCCGGTTCGATCATGGCCGTGTAGGTCTCCTGGGTGCCCATGGGGACGGCGCGGGTGGTGCGGTAGGGGCGGTAGTCGCCGAGCAGGTGGTCGTCGGTGCGGGAGTCGCCCATGAGGAAGTCGCGCCACACGGTGCGCTCCAGATCGGCGTAGCCGTAGCCGGCCATGGGGTTCGGCGGGGCGCCGCCCTGCTCTTCCGCGAGGCGGTAGTTCGCCACGGAGAAGCCGAGCAGTGTGGACGGGATGTCGAGGCCGTACCCGGTGAGGACGGCCTTGATCGCGGTGATCGGCGTCGAGTCGTGGTCGCGGATGTGCTCCCAGGTCTTGCGGACCGCGTTCATGCTGCCGGTGGTCTCGTTCATGTAGAACGCCAATAGGAACGTGCTGTACTGGCGCGAGCTGCCGAGGTCGTCGGCGGCGTTGAGCGCGCGCCCCGGGTCGCCGAGGAACTCGGAGATCGAGTCGGCGTACATCATCGCGGCGGTCGGGTTGGCCGGGTCGTACGGCTGGAGCCGGTAGGACATGAGCGCGGCCCACTCGGCGGTCGACTCCATCCACCAGTTCATGGTCTTGAAGTCGCTGCCGCCCATCCAGTCCCGGACGTAGGCCCAGCTGATCTCGCCGGTGTCGTCCCAGTACTGGTACTGGACGATGTGGAAGAACTCATGCCGAGGCAGGTAGTCGTAGTTGTCGCTGTCGTCCAGGCCCGGGTCGGAGGGCAGGATGATCATCGGCTGGTCGTTGGCGCCGAACGGGAGCGCGAACGCCCCGCCGTTGAACCAGCCCTCCTGGGTGTCGTTGAGGCCCACGATGACGGCCCACGGTCCGTCGCCGGGGTCGACGTCGTAGCCCATCTCGCGGTAGGCCGACTGGGCCTCGGCGATGGCGTTGACCATGTCGACCACCGCGTTCGGGCGGCCGTTGGGGCCGGCGGCGGCGGGGACGCCGCGGGTGTCGCCGGGGTTGTCCTTGATGTCGTAGAGGAACACGAAGTCGCCGACGAACGCCTGGCACTCGTAGTCGTGGAAGTTGTAGTTGTAGGAGGAGGCGCAGTCGTCGGCGGCCGCGGTGGCGGCCTCCTTGATCGCGACCGGCTCGACCCCGAGCGACTCGGCGGTGATCTCCTGTCGCACCGGGCTGTTCTCGGCGGCGAGCGCCGAGCTCCAGCCCGCTTCGGTTGCGGCGGGAGCGAACTCGGCGTCACCCTCGTCGGTGAACGCGTCGAAGGCGGCCTGGTCCCAGGGCTGCGGTTCGGAGACGCCCTGCTGCTGCAGCTCCTCCGTCTCCGCTGCGGCCCCGGTTGGGAATGCAGGATCAGAGGCCGCCCCCGGAGGGGCGGCCTGGGTGGGCTGGATGACCAGCATGCTGACGAATACCGCTGCAGCGCAAGCGATCGGAAGTCTTCTCAAGACTGCCCTCCGTCCGATGGTATCGATACCAATGAGTATGGCAGCGATCGCCGCATTCGGATAGAGCTCAGTGGAGGAGAATTCCGTGCCCGCCGCTGGACGCAGCTCAGGTCGTCCCTTACGGTTACCGTTACAGCTATGCGCAGCGCCGTGCCGACAACGGCGCAGCGCCCCGACGTTCTGCGGGATCTCATGGGACACAGGACGCTGCAAACGACCCTGAGGTACTGCAGGGTCACTGAGAAGCGGGTGCGCGGCGCGGTCGCCCGGCAAGAGTCGTCCTACTCCTCTCCCTGCACGACCACCGCCAAGCTTCCCGAACTGTAGTCACTGGACCCTCGAATTCCCGAAGCCGTACCTCGCCTACGACCCCGCGAGCAACGAACTTCGCATGCTCGACGCCTTCGGCGTCAAGGACCGCGTCTTCGGCGGGCCGGTCGGCGAGCGCGTGGGTGGGCAGTCGCCGTGTCTGCTCGGTGATGGCCAAGTGGTTTGCATCGCTGCCACGCCTTACCGAGTGGACTCGAGAGCAGGGAGCAGAGCGGCGTGAGGGTCCTCCTCGTCTGAGAGATCCTCACGCCGCCGTGTCAGTGCCTTCTAGGAGGCCGTTCCGGTCACGGTCGAGCCATTCTTGGTCACCGTGTAGGTGACCGAGTCGCCACCCCAGAAGTGGTACGTGATCGTGACGGGCTCGCCGTCCCTGATCGCGTTCACGAACTGCTCCGGAACGGTGATCGTGCCGCCGCTGTAGTTCGGCAGCCAGCTCACGTTGGACTCTTGGTACGGGGTCCAGGAGGCGGGGCCGGCGTTGGAGCCGTCCGCGTAGTGGGCCTCCATCTGCTTGATGTGGTCGCCCTTGAACTGGGTCGGGATGACCAGCGAGGTCGTCCCGGTCGCGTCCGAGAGGACGGGCGTGTCGTAGCTGATGACGTTGATGCGCCACGGGACGCCCGCCGAGAAGCGCGCCTCGATCACCGCCTTGGTGCCGTAGGCGCGGTCGCCCGCGAGCCGGGTGAGGGTCGCGGCCTTGAAGGTGAGCGTGTCGCCCGAGAGCGTGTAATCGGTGCCCTCGACCAGCTTCGTGTCGCCGTGCCACAGGCCCGTGAACTCGAGGCCGTTGCGGTTCAGCGTCTGCGACACATCGGCGATGGTCCCGGCCTTCTCGAGGTAGATCCGGTCGAAGGAGGTGGAGCCCGAGCGGGTGGTCCAACTGGAGGCGATGCGGTCGGCGATGTACTGGTCGCGCCACTGGAGGGTGTTGCGGTTGAGGAACTGGCCGGCGTCCCAGATCATCGTTGTGAACTGCTTGTCGCGGGCCTCGAACTGCATCTCCTCGAAGAACTTGATCATCTCGCCGTACTCGACCACCTCGGGACCGGTGTAGCCGTAGTTCAGAATGGCCCACTCGCCCACGATGACCGGGATGCCGTTCGCAACGAAGGTGTCGTGCGTCCGCTGGAAGGCGCCCAGCAGGTCCGCCCGGGAGACTTCCTCGTAGGTCGGGTACCCGGCGGCGTTCACGGAGAACGGCCAGAAACCGTAGTAGTGGATCGTCGCGCCGACCATGTCGTCGTTCAGGCCCTCGATCATCGCCTTGACCGGGTCGAGGCGCTCCTGCGCGGCGTTGGTGTTCAGCGTCGGCAGGATCAGCAGCCGGTCGGCGTTGCCCCCGCCGGTGCCGCGGACCACGTCGTAGAAGGCGCGGTTGAGCTCTTCGTTGTACGGGTCGCCCGCGTCGTTCTCGGCGCCCACGAACTGCGGCTCGTTGTTGCTCTCGAACGACAGCTCGGCGGGGTAGTCCTTGAAGCGGGTCGCGATCTGCGTCCACATCGCCTCGAACTTCGCCATGACGTTGTCGTGGTCGTTCGGCAGCTCGTCGAGCCACATCCACGAGTCGTGGTGGAGGTTCAGCATGACCTGGAGGTCGTTCTCCAGGGCCCAGTCCACGACCTGCGCGACGCGCTCCATGCGCTCGGGGGCGATTGTGTAATCCGGTGCCGGGCCAGTGAACTCGTCCCACGTGACGGGAAGGCGGATCGAGTTGTACCCCTCGGCCTTGTAGGTCTGGAGCAGTGCTTCGGTGATCATCGGGTTGCCCCAAGCGGTCTCGCCACCCAGCGCGTCGAGCGTGTTGCCGATGTTCACGCCCGGCTCCATAGCCGCGACCTGCTCCATCGCGTTGTCCCACTGAGAAGGTCCGCCCGTGGGCGTCTCCGTAGGCTCCCCGACCGTCCCGTCGCAGAGGCGGCCGTTGAGGCGGTACTCGGTCGGGTCGGTGTTCGCACCGGACCACGAGCCGGTGAAGCCGAACGAGGTCGAAGCGCCGGTGGCGATCTTCTTGTTGTAGCCCAGGCTCTCGGCCGTGGCGGTCTCGCCCGAGGCGGTGTGCTTCGCGTTCCACATGTCCGTGACGCGCTGGCCGTCGGGCCAGGACCATTCGAGGCTCCAGCCGTCGACCGGCTCGCCGAGGTTGGTGACCTGCACGTCGGCGATGAAGCCGCCTGGCCACTGGCTGGTGACCTCGTAGTCGACCTCGCAGCCTTGGGCCGCTTGAGCGCTGACCGCGCCGAGGAGGCCTGCGGAGAGTGCGGTGACGGCCGCGGCGGCGATCACGCCGAGGCGCAGGCGCCGTCTGTGGTCAGTGGTTGGACTCATTCAAGACTCCTTGCCAGGAAAGGGGATTGTGCGAGGGCCAAGGATCGGGTGCATCGAGATATGTAGATGTTGGCCCGCCGAGAGTACGGTACGCAAACGCCATGGTATTTGTCAACCAATGAAACGAAAGAAAGCATGATCGAGGCTTATGCCCGTGGAAGGCAGGCGACACTGCGCATCAAAGCGCCCGATTTACGGCGTTTTGACGGGACCTGAGAAGGATGTGACTATCCTATTTGTTGCTGGATCTAATTAATCACCATGGATTCATGAATGTCGCGGGATGAAGCCGAGTTCCTCGAGGAAGGCGTGTCCTTCATGCGGCGCAGATCGCTCCTCACCGCAGCACTGGCCGCACCGCTGTCCGCCGCGGGCGCCGTCGGCGCCCTCCGCTTCGGCGCCGACCAGCTCATCGGGTCGGCCGGGTTCTTGCTGACAAAGTACGAGGGCGGGCCGGTCTGGTAGACCAGGTACCACTCGTCGCGCGGGGCGAAGTAGAACAGCTGCGGCGCGGCCGTGTACCAGCCCCTCAGATTGGGGTTGTCGCTGAGGAACCGCTGCGGTGCGCTGCCGGCCTGGGACCAGTCGGAGAAGCTGGTCATGACCATGCTCCAAGCGCCGTTGCCGTCGGCGGTGGTCATGTACACGATCCACTGGCCATTGCAGCGGACCACCGTGAGGTCCTTGACCGCGACGACGGGATGGTTCGCGTCGGGCTTGGGCCCGATCAGCGGCCCGGTCGAGGACCACTGGAACGAGGTTGTGAGGTCGGCCGCTTCGATCGGCGGCGATTCCTGGGCTGTGGCGGGTTGGGCCGCCGCCGTCGCGGTGGTGATCATCGCGACGATCGCGAGCGCCGCCAAGGCGATCCGCGAGGTGGGTGGGGCTGCCTGCCCCGGGGTGGGGATCGGACGGGGAACCGGGAAATCCGCCCCGCGGGAAGGGGGGTGTCCGGGCAGGGGCGGCGAAGTCACTGAGGATTGCGACGGGTCCGGTTGTATCGACATATGCACATTCCTGATCTGATGCGGAGTACGGTACGCAGCACGTATCGAATTTGTCCACAGATGAAACTACTTCCTGCGCAGCGGAGTTCGATGGCGCTCGCAGTAACGGACAAGAAGGGGCAAATATCTTTCGGCGTCGCAGGGGTTACCGTAAGTCCTGAACAAATCGAGGGGGATCGGGATGGAGCAGACGTCGGCTTCGGCGACCAAGGAGCCACCGGCGCGGGCGGCGATGACCGGCCTGGAACGCAGCACGCTTCGCGAGCTGCTGATCCGCGGCCCGCAGACCCGCGCGGCGATCGCGCGGGAACTCGGCATGTCGCGGGCCAGCCTCACTCGTGTCACCCGCACACTCATCGAGCAGGGCCTGATCGGGGACAGCGCGGTGGAGCTGCGCAGCGCCGCCGGTCGGCCCGGCGAGGTCCTGCGCATCCGTCCCGAAGGCAGGCGGTTCCTGGGCGTCAAGCTCACCGGCGACCGGCTGTTCGCCGTCGTCACCGACCTCACCGCGCAAGCCCTCGCCGAGTACGACGAGCCGCTGGCGTCGCAGAGCGTGGAGCAGGTTGTCGGGCAGATCGGCGCCGTCCGCGAGCGCCTCGCGGGCGAATACCCAGACATCACCGCAGCCGGGATCGGCCTTGCCGGCGACGTGGCATCGACCAACGGGCGCCAGATCGTCCTGGAGTCGCCGTTCCTCGGGTGGAGCGACGTGCCGCTGGCCGACCTCGTGAGCGAGCGCCTGGGCATCCCCACCACCGCCGAGAACGACGTGCACGCCCTGACTGCGGCCGAGCACTGGTTCGGCGTCGGCGCGGGATACGACTCCATGGTGCTCATCGCCATCGGCGCCGGGATCGGCGTGGGGATCGTCGTCGACGGCAAGGTCGTGACCGGCACCAGCGGCAGGGCCGGGAGCCTGGAGCACCTGCTGATCGACCCGGTGGGACCCCGTTGCGAGCACGGCCACCGCGGCTGCGTCGCAACGTACCTCCCGAAGCCCGCGATCGTGGGAGCACTGCGCACCCCGGGTCTGGACTACGCGGCCGTCCTGGATCTCGCGCGAAGCGGGGACCCCGCCGCCAGGCAGGCGTTCCGCGACGCCGGGCACGCGCTCGGCGTCCTGACCGCGACAGTGGCGAACTTCATGGATCCCGAGAAGATCGTCATCACCGGCGACGGCATCGCGGTGGCCGAGCTCGCGCGCGGCGAACTCGACGCCGCGATCGCGATGTACCGCCGCCGCCCCAACGACGCGCCCGCCGCACCCGACATCCAGCCGTTCGACTTCTCCGAATGGGCGCGGGCCGGAGCCGTCCTCGCGATCCGCGACTTCCTCAAATTCTGACCACCACCCGACAAATACGGACGTGCTCGTCAAGTTCGACGGCGACACCTGGATTCATCGACCTACAGTGCAACATTGCAGATTCTCTACACCCTCCACAAGGGTTTCGTGCTCTCGGTTCGCCCGGCGCTCGTGGCGGTTCCGGATGGCGCGCACGGCTTCCTTTGGGGGTGAAAGCGAATGGCTCGCCGAAGGACGCTGGCGCCAGCACCGCTCGCGGAGCTGCTGCTGGACGTGAACGCGGCGTTGCACGGCCAGTTCTCGGTGACCAGCCACGACCTGGATCGTGTACCGCCACCAGCGCCGACCGGTCATCACCAAGGGGGCCGACCTGATGGACGCAGCACTCCAGGAGGAACACCTGGATCCTCAAGAAACGTTTTGACTCCCAAACCAGGGGCCCGCACAAGCGGCGCCTTCGTATCTGTGCACGAGGGAGACTTGAACCCCACGGCCGACCACACCGCCCCGTCCAGGAAGTACTGTGCCCCATCGGGGTTCGGATCTCCAGCGGTCTCGGAGAGCTGCCAGGCGGTGTCTTCCGCTCGATTGGCGCCAAGAGGCCCGTCAGACGCTCTCGCTCGCCACCGCACGCTCGCCGTTTGAAGACGCCCGCCATCAGAGCGAACGCATCATCGAGCCCCGACCTCCACATCGAGATGCAATCCGCAACTCGAGGGTGATGAACACCTTGCAGTGCAATGGATTACGGGTGTCCTGCTAGGCAATAGCTTCCCCTCAGAGACCATCCTCGCGCCGCACACGCCCGTCCGGTTCCTCCTCGCCGCCATGAACCGCGACGAGACCGCCTTCACCCAGGCAGCCGTCTTCGACCCCGACCGGGCCCGCACATCGCATCACGTCGCCTTCGGCGAAGTCATCCACTCCTGCGCCGGCGCTCAACTCGCCCGCTTCGAGATCGCCATCACCCTCACCACTCGCCTCCCCCGCGTCCATCACGCGGGGCGCCGACCCGGCGCTCCGTCATCCTCTGCTCGAACGAAGCCCCGCCCGCTCCTTTGTGCCTTGTCGTGCCTCTCTCGTCCCCGCCAAGCTCGATGCGGAGCCTTCATGGCGTTGCGGCTGTTGGTGATCGCCCACGACGGCCAGATGAGGGGTCGACTGCTTCCCGCCGGTTTCCCGCCGGTGAAACGCCTCGAAATCACCACTTCCTGCTGCTGTACTTGGCGTACGAAAACGGCGGCGGCCTCAAGCCGCCACTACGGAATGGAGCGAACATGCGAAGTCTCGCCAAGGCAGCGGTCGCCCGCATCATCGGAGGCAAAGTCACCGCTGGCCGCTGGTACGTGGCCTATTACACGGAGTAAGAATGAGTTCTGACGGTCGCGGTGCCGGCGCAAATCCGGTGCCTGTCTCCACAAGCGGTGCAAGGGGATCTGTTCAACCCCTTCCGGGACCGGCGCCGCGGCCGTTCGGCCTCCCTCCTGACGACTTCGACCGCGACCCGGTTGCGTCCCTGGCCCGCCTGCGGGGCGAATACGGTGACGTCTACGCCTTCGGAGCAGGCAAAGTCGCGCTCGCCCGACCCGAATGGGCGCGCTGGGTACTGGCCCACACCAATCGCGAGACCCTCGTCGACCCGCCCGAACCGCCCCGCGCGGTCCAGCGCCGGGGTCTCGTCCGCGACAACGTCGAGACGTGGATGGCCACCAAACGCACCGCCCAATGGCACCGCCTCGGCCGCGACATCGCCGAACGGACGGTCCCGGGCATCCGTCTGCACCTCGAACAATTCCTCGATCGCGCCGAACACGCGGCCATCCGCATGCGCGACTGCGAGCGCGTCCTTCTCGACGCTGCCGGTGCGATCTTCATCCGCGATCTGGAAGGCGATCTGCGCGCGAAGATGATCCGCGCGGCGGCCCTGCTCATTCCCCAGGGCATGTCCTCGATCGCACCGCCCGCCTGGCTCTCGCTGTGGACGCACCGTCGAATACGCGCGAACGACGCGATGATCGAGGCGCTCCTGGCGCACGTCGCATCGCGCCGGGCGTCCCGCAACCCCGATGAACCTCCGTCGGACCTCCTTGACCTGCTCCTCGACGCTCGCGACGACGACGGTCCGGCGTTCACCGATCTTGATGTGGCGCAGACGCTCTCAATCAACCTCGGAAACCTCTACACGGTCGGCGGCGCCGGACTGGCGTGGCTGCTCGCAGCCCACGGCGCACACGACTTCGCCAGGCCCGAGACGACCAGCCGCGAGGACTGGGCGCGGGCAGTCGTGAAGGAGACCCTGCGGGCCTATCCACCGGTCGCGCTCACCAGCCGGGTTCTGGTCGAGGACAGGGAGTTCGGGGACTACACGGTCTCAGCCGACAACTCGGTCTTCATCAGTCCTCTGCTGTTCCACACCGATCCCCGCTGGTGGCGCGAGGACCCGAGCCGGTTCGATCCGGCACGCTGGCTCGCCGACAAGGTCCACGAGCCGCACGCATACCTCCCGTACGGCGCAGGCCCCCGGATGTGCACCGGCGTGCACATCTCCAACGCCGTACTGGAGACCGCGGCCGACCTGCTCGACGGCAGGACCGTGACGTCGCGTTCGGGACCGATCAAACCACAGTGGGACGCGATCGCCAGACCCCGCCGGTTCCGCGTTCGAGTCGGCCGCGACGAGTCGGCGAGGCATCGAGTTCGTCCGTAGGGCGCTTTCCGATTCGGGGGATGCCGTCGACGCCGCGGACACGGTTGGTGTCGGTGCTCCCCGGCGTGTCCTCGCCTTCATTGAGCCGCAGAGTCATGCGGATGTCGTGCTCTGCCCCGTCGCGTTCGTAGTGCGGCCGGTAGGGGAGCCGGCGTCCGGCGCGGAGGCTTAAAGCTCAGGCAGTTCACGGCGGGGGCTCCTGGGGGCTCAGGGCACGAGCCTGGTCACGCCGGGCGCGGGACGATCTCCGGGTCAGTGGCGCAGTCGGCGAGGAGCTGGAGCGACACCGCCTCACCGGCGCGGTGGCCGGTCTGACGGTGGATCTCCATGGCCCTGGTCGCCCGGTCGGCGGCTTCGGCGAGCCGTCCGGCCCGCAGGTCGATCTCGGCGAGCACGTTGAGCGCCCGGCCTTCCAGGAACCGGTACTCGGCTTGCCGGGCCAGCTGCAGTGCCTGGACGGCAGCGTTCTCGGCAACGGGGGCGTCGCCGCCGCGCAGCAGCGCCCCCGCGCGGCCCACCATCCCCTCGACCCGGTGAAAGACGGTGGCGTCGTGCTCGGTCATGGCGAGCACGCGGTCATAGAGGTCGACCGCCTCCTGGTGATCGCCCGCGGCGTCGAGGGCGGCGGCCAGGGTGACCATCGCGGCGGCTCGGATTCGGTGGTCGGCATCGCCGGTCCGCTCCGCGACCACCTGGCTTGCGAGTTCCAGGGCCTCAGCAATCCGCCCCGCGGCCAGCAGGAGCCGTGCCCGCGCCCCGGGGATGTCGCTGGTCCTGTCGATGCTGACGCTGCTGCGCTCCAGGTCGGCGGCCTCGTCGAGATGGGCGGCCGCGAGGTCGAGGCGCCCGCGGTGGATCTGGATCTCGGCCAGGTGCGTCAGCAGGAGCAGGCGGATCGGGTCGTTGTCCGCCTCCGTCGCGAACTTGAGCGACTGTTCGAGGTAGTCGATGCCCGTGTCGAGTTCTCCCATGAGGGAGTGGAAAAGTCCGATCAGTTGCAGGTTCGAGCCCTCGGAGCGACGCTCGCCTATCGCCCGGTACGCACGCAACGCACCGTAAGCGTGGTCCAGTCCGTCGCGCATCCTGCCTTGGCGGTAGCAGGCCATCGCGGTGTTCCCTTCGCTCGCCGCGGCGCCGGCGGGCCAATCGGCGCGGCGAGCGAAGTCGGCGGCGTCGCGCAGGTGGTCGACGGCCTCCTCGAGCAGGTTGGAGCGCATCAGCGCGCAGCCCAGCGCGAGCGCTGACGAAGCCATGCCGAGCGAATCTTCGGCGTCTGACGCCGCAGCATAGGCAGCCCTGCTCATGCGAACGCCGTCATCGCCGAGCATGTGGAGCCACACGTATCCGCGCAGCACATCGGCCAAGAGCCAGGTGAACCGCGCCCGTCCGTGCGCGGCGGCGAGTTCCACGGCCGCGATGAGGTTCTCCCACTCGGCCTCCAGCCACTGCGCCGCCTCCGCCGCCGTCGGCTCGAAGGTGTTCCCAGTGTCGGGAAGGGGCAGGCTGAGCATCGCGGGGTAGAGCGCCGCACGGCACGCGGCGGCCGCGTGCAGGTACCAGTCGAGCAGCCTGTCGAGGGCGGCGTCGCGATCGGACTGCGACACTTCGGATTCGAGGAGTTCGACCGCGTACGCGCGGATCAGGTCGTGGAGGCGGTGGCGGCCAGGGCGGCCGTACTCGACCAAGTGAGTGTCCGCAAGGGATCGAAGTGCCCGCACGGCATCCGCCTTGGTGCCGCCGTGGAGCCGCACGGCCGCAGCCGTGTCGAAGTCGGGGCCGGGGATGACGGCCAGCAGCCGGAACAGCCGAGCCGCGTCGGGTTCGAGCGAGCGGTAGGACCAGGAGAACACCGCCCTGAGGTCCATCGACGGCTCATCGATCGCGAGCGCGTCGAGCCGCGAGGCGGCCAGCTCGTCGGCGACGGTGCCCAAGGGGAGATCGGGCCGTGTCGCGGCCCTGGCACCGGCGATGGCGAGGGCCAGCGGCAGTCCCGCGCACGAGGCCAGCACCCGTTCCGCCGCTTCGGGTTCGGCCGCGATCCGAGCCGTCCCGAGCTGACGCTCGAGCAGCGCGGCGGCTTCGGCGGTGTCGAACGTCCCCACCTCGATGGACGCCGCGCCGTGCGACGCCGCGAGCCCGACGAGCCGGCGGCGGCTGATCACCACGGTGTGCACCTGGGCGCCGTCCGGAAGCAGCGGCCGCACCTGCTCCGCGTCGCGGACGTTGTCGAGGATCAGCAGGCGGCGCTCGCTGCCGATGAGGGTGCGGTAGAGGGCCAGCTGGGCATCGGCCTCGGTCGGCAGCCGCTGTGGCTCCACGCCCATCGCGCCGAGCAGGTGGCGGACCGCCTCGGCCGGCTCCATCGCGATCGCGCCTGGGGCGAAGCCGTGCAGGTCGAGGTAGAAGCGCCCGCCTGGGAACCGGTCGGCGGCGCGGTGTCCCCAGTGCAGGGCCAGCATCGTCTTGCCGACGCCCCCGGTGCCGGACAGGATGACAAGCGGGCTCGACGCCGCGTCCGCCGCTTCGTCCAACGTCGCGAGGCTCGCACTGCGGCCGGTGAACGCGGTCGTGCCCGACGGGAGCGTCATCGGTGCGAGGTCCCGCGCCGTGGGTTCGTCCGGCACTCTGGCCAGCATCGCCCGGTCGGCCTCGTCCAGGTCCAGCGCTTCGATCAGCAGCCGCAGGGTTCGCGGCTGCGGCCGGACCTTCCCTGACTCGATGTCACGCACGGTCCGCGTCCCGACCCCCGATTTGAGGGCGAGCTCCTCTTGCGTCATCATCGCCCGCAGCCGCAGCTGACGGAGATTGGCGGTGGCTTTGGACAGGGGGTCGGCCATGCGGCAATGATAGGCCGACCGGGGAGGCTCCGCTGTCGGCTCAGGCGGCGAGGTGCCACCAGACGTCCGGCTCGTTGCGCAGGAACTCTTCGAGCCCTGGAAGATCGGGACCATCGCCCGCGCATTCAGTAGGTTTCGGTCCCGATGCCCTTGCGCATCGTGGCGACGTTGAACGCCTGCCAATGGGACTTCGACGTTCCCAGGTAGCCGCCCTTGCCGATCCGCTCCAGGACCTCGTGCGAGTGCCGTTTGGCCTGGTCGCTCCATACGCCGTCGATGGCGGTCCCCTTGCCCCAGATATAGCGGCAGCTGGCCTGAACATGCAGGATCTGCGACTTGGTCCTGGTGAAGGAAGTGGTGCCGGTGCCGGACGTCATGTTGTCGACGTAGAGGCTGACTCTGCTGCCGTTGAGATAGGTCCGCACCGTTCCGAAGTGGTAGTGGAGGGTCGCCGCAGTCGCCCAGTAGTTATTGCGGGCGTAGGTGAGGCCCGAACCGCTCCCCCTGCCCCAGATCTCGTAGTTGGCCTGGAAGGCGCCCTGCGCGTTGGGGCCGCCGTGATTGACGTAGATGTGGTCGAGGAGGAGCGCCCTGCCCTGCTGCTGCGCCGCATTGCCGCTGTCCTTGTGCACTCCTGAGATCCACACTCGGAGCGGCTTTTCGTACGGCGTGTTCTCGAACCAGAGCTGCAGCCAGGCGTTCAGCTTGTCGTGGAACGCCGGTCGGTACCTGTATGACTTGAGTTGAGCGTTGGCCGAGTTGACCGTCTTCTGAGCCCAGATGCCGGAGTAGTACCGGAGTTCGCCGTGCGCCTGCGCCGCAGTCGCGGGGAGGAGGATGCCCGAGGCGGCAGCGGCCCCTCCCGCCGCGAGCGTGAAGAGCCGTCGGCGGTCGAAGCCGCCGACGGAAGCGGTGGAGCCGTTAGGAGTGTCGCCGTTGTCGGCCATGAGCTGGTACGCCTTTCTCAGGTGGGTTGCGGTGTCATGGCTGGGGAATGCGCTCGACTTGTATCGCGAACGATTCCCCGGCGAAGCCATAGTTCGCCGATGAGGCTCCGCATGGGAATCGGTCAGAGCAGTCAATCAGCGATTGGCTGCTCGTTCAAGGCGGAACGGCGGCAGGATACCGGCAGGTTCAGGAGCCCGGGGGTCCTCGGCGGTTCGTGCCGCCGATGCTGACCAGGACGGCGGCGCAGGTGACATCAGGGGTTTCCCTGCATCTCAACAGGATTCGGTCACGTTCGGCACTCAACGGATTGCTCGGAATTCCCCAATCACCCGCTGTTGTCGCGAGCTGCCAGCGGGTTCAGTGGCAGGGCGGTTTCAAGTTCCGTGGTTGCGTAGAGAGCCTGGTTGAGATGGCTTGGGGTGCATATCAAGGCAGACACGGGCTTCGTGATCATTGTGGTGCTGAAGCCAAACAATCACGAAAGCTGCCCGTGCCTGCCGATGTATCCTCTCCGATCCCTGCCGTGCTCGCGAAACTGGGTCCGCTCGATGCCGACCGGATCGCCGACCTTCGCCCCTACCTCGATGCAGTGCCCGATCCCCGGTCGCGGCAGGGCCGGCCGCGAACGATCTCGTGGAACGCGACTTTGAGCTCGTCGGTGGCCAAATTTTGCCAATAGGTCAATCTTCGACACCGACTTCTCCGTCTCCTGCCGCGGCTGGGCGCGGTCAGAGATCGCTTGCAGGCCTTCAGGAAACGACCGTGAAGCCGAGACTCGACGCGACAGTTTAACGCCAGGTGTGCCAACAAACCTCAGTCGAGCCGTTGACTACACATCGAGATCTCTCTATAGTTTGAATCGCCGGAAAATCATCAGATGTTTTGGAACTAGGTTGTGATATGTGAACGATAACAAGCATTCTCCGTACCCGCGTCCGCTAGGGAGCATCCGATCTCTCGATCCTGTCCCGCTGGACCCGAGGCATGGCCGCGCTCGCGGCGGCCTCCGCTGACTGACCGATCCGGGACCGGACCGCGGCGGCGGACCCGCCGGTCCGCGACCGCCCGGTCCTGTCCCACCCGTAGCAATGAACCCGCATCTCCATGACCCGACGAACCTCAACTAAGGAGGCCACCATGGCCTGGATGGAAACCCCCAAGAGCCGCAGGCGGATGCTCATCGGCGGAGCCGGCGTGCTCGCCGGGGCCGCCGCCGCGACCGTACTCAACCCGTTCACCGGCCCGGCTGCAGCCGCCACGGTCGACACCTCCGCCTGGTACGTGCTGCTGAATCGCAACAGCGGCAAGGTCCTGGACGTCAGCGGTGTGTCCACCGCCGACGGAGCCCTGCTTCACCAGTGGACACGCACGAACGCCGACAACCAGCAGTTCCAGTTCGTGGACGCCGGCGGCGGCTACTACCGGATCAAGGCGCGGCACTCGGGCAAGGTGCTCGACGTGTCCGGCTGGTCGACCGCCGACGGTGCCGCCATCCACCAGTGGACCGACCACGGCGGCACCAACCAGCAGTTCCGGCTGGCCGACTCCGACAGCGGCTACGTGCGCCTGATCAACCGCAACAGCAACAAGGCCGTCGAGGTCCAGAACGCCGCGACCAACGACGGCGCAGGCGTCGTGCAGTACAGCGACTGGGGCGGCGCCAACCAGCAATGGCAGCTCGCCCGCGTCGACGGCGGCAGCGGCGCCTGCGCTCTTCCGTCGACGTACAACTGGACCTCGACCGGCCCGCTCGCGGAACCGAGGAACGGGCAGGTCGCACTCAAGGACTTCACCGCAGTCCGCCACAACGGCCAGTACCTCGTCTACGCCACGACGCACGACGCCGGAGACGCCTGGAACGCGGTGGTCTTCAGCCCGTTCACCAACTGGTCCGACATGGCCTCGGCCGGCCAGACCATGGTGACGAGCTTCAACCCGGTGGCCCCGACGCTGATCTACTTCGCCCCGAAGAACGTCTGGGTGCTCGCCTACCAGTGGGGCTGGCCGTACAAGTTCTCCTACCGCACGTCGACCAACCCCGCCGACCCCAACAGCTGGGGCCCGCACCAGGAGCTCTTCAACGGGGAGCTTCCCGTGAACAACCCCATCGACCAGACCCTCATCGCCGATGACCAGAACATGTACATGTTCTTCGCCAACGACGAAGGCCAGATCTACCGGTCCAGCATGCCCCTCGGGGACTTCCCGAGCAGCTTCGGCACGGACTACGAGCTCGTCATGAGCGACACGAAGGCGAACCTGTTCGAGGCGGTCGAGGTCTACAAGGTCCAGGGCCAGAACCAGTACCTCATGATCGTCGAGGCCATGGGCGACCAGGGTCGCTACTTCCGCTCGTTCACGGCAACCAGCCTGGACGGGACGTGGACGCCGCAGGCCGCGACGGAGAGCAACCCCTTCGCGGGCAAGGCCAACAGCGGCGCCACCTGGACCAACGACATCAGCCACGGCGACCTGGTGCGTAACAACCCCGACCAGACCAAGACCATCGACCCCTGCAACCTGCAGTTCCTCTATCAGGGACGCGACCCCAGCTCTGACGGGATGGACTACGGCCTCCTGCCCTATCGGCCGGGTGTGCTGACCCTGCAGCGCTAGCGGCGCGACGCAGGTCCGGCTCGGGTGTTCCTGAGGTAGCGGGCGGGCTGGGTGCGAGACCGAGCCCGCCCGGATCAGACTGGCCTTCCAGGATTCGTAGAGTGCGTCGACCGATGCTGGGGCGCCGCCGACCGCCAAGCACAGCTCGCCGGTGCGGACCGTCGTCGCGGCCAAGGAGTGCGGCTCCGCGTCGAATACCGGCGACCGGGCGAACCCACGCCTCGCAGGACCGTGGATCGCTACGGGCTCTTGACGCACTGCGGCCGTCCCGCACTGCCACGAATTGGCGGACGTGCGCAAGCTCCTGCCGTTCGCCGACACCGTCACCGTCCTCGACCCGCGCAGCCGCGTCAGGGAGTGCCCGACGACGTCGACGCCTGGCTCGACACCATGGCCGAGGCCCAAAGCGCTCACGCACGATCAGGGCAAGGCACTTCCGGCTGCCGGCAAGGGGCGACCGATCCATGCCTACGCCCTGTCGATGTTCACCGGCGTCCGCACTGAGGAAGCCCGGCCCCTGGAATGGGCCCACACCCACCTCAACCCGGTCGAGGGACAGACCTGCTCGTGCGGGAGCGAATGACCGCCTCGCCGGCATTTAGATGTGGCTACTTCCGCCAAGCACCACAAGCCGCAGATAGGCCATTGGTTCGATCCCGGTTAAGCCCACGTCATATTTATATTCATGAATATCATTCGGATTCGTTGCGTTACAAGGTATCTCGTGTCGTGTTCGTTGATGTCACGAGATCCGCCAAACGGCCACAATCGAACTGGTCGCACGGCTCGACTGCGGCAGTCCCTGCACCGTTGATCGAAATACCCGCCTTCATCATGTCGGCCTTACGGTCTGACTACGAGCACGAAGCCGTTAGCCTGCGTCTTCCAGGATCCGCTCCAGGAATGCTAGGAGCAGGTCGGGAAGGCCGTACGCGAGCGTGTCAACCGCAAGGTCGAGATATTCGGTTTCGCCATAGACATATGCCAAAAGGCACAGGTGAGCCGACAGCTCGGTAAGTGTGAGGATTCTGTTCCAGGCCTCCTGGCCCTCAACCTCAGGGTAAATGAAGAATGCGCGGGCGTCGGCTGCGACAACGGTGAATACCCCGCAACGCTCGGGAACCAGTATCTCTTGTGTCGGGTCCGCGTCCACCTCTTGCAGCCCTGCGATGGCGTTAGTGAGCCGCTCGGTGAGGTCGGATCCACCTTCGGTAAACCACGCGTTCACCTGCGCGGACAGCATCTCTGGGGAGGCATTGAAGTCGACGGTCGCAAACACGTCCATGTTGAGAGCCGAAGGGGCGGTGTCCAGGCGGGCATCGCCTACGCCATCCCAAATGGTGAGCGCGAGGACTACGGCCGACGCGGTCGCGGCGGCCGTCAGCCGTCCAACCTTTCGCCTCCGGCTTTCGCGACGCGTGGTCGTAATCTCACGCAACGGTGGGCGCTTGCGGGCCTGGTGCCATGCTGACGCCGCCAGGGCCGTGAGGACACATATGACGGCCGTGAGAACCGGGAAGGAATCGAACACTGCTGCGAAAATAGCCCACACCACTCCCGCGGAATCAATACAGGAGGTGTCGCTGCTGCGGCAGGACATGGCGATGTCGATCAAGAGGGAGCCGCCGACCGCGGTCAGTGCCGCAGTCTGGCCGACGACGATCGCGCTGAGTAGCCGGTGGCTGCGCGCCCCGAAGGCGGCTGTACCCCCTGCCAGAAGTGCCGCCAACAGGGCAAGTGTGAGCTGCCAGTGCACGTACAACACGAACCAAGGTTCGACCGCTGGAGTTCTCGACATCGGCAGGCCGTCAAGCACTGGCTGGAAAAGCCAACTGACAAACGCAGCCGTAATTCCGAGCTTGATGGCGAACGGGAGCATCTCCGGCTGTGACTCAGCGCTGAACCGACCGGTGTAGACCACCAGTAGTAGCGGCAACGCCCACAAGATTGCGACCCCGGTCAACACCACAGGCCCAAAGAGGACTATCTGCAGGGTCGACCAGGCGGCAAGGACCTGCACGCCGAGATCGTCGGTGCTGAGGCTCCAGCCGAGAGGCGGAAGCCCGACGACGGTGTACGCAGCCCAAAACTCCCGCAACTCGGCGAAGTCAAAGACGTTGCCCGCCATCAGCAAACTGATCTGGTCCCACAGTTCCCACACGCCGGCGAGAACGATTGCTCCGGCACCTGCGACCACGGTAGTCCGTGGCCAGACTCCGCGAACGGTTCCGCGGGTCCAGACGTGCAGGGTCTGAGCGGTCCACCAGCCGAATACGGCGAGCACGGCGGGAAGGACGAGGAGGACCTCCGGATGCGGTGGCAGGTCGCCAAGCGCGAACCGCGGACTGACCAGTGGCACCGCAAGCGCCATCCCCGTACCAGTCCACAATCCGGCCGCGATGCCGACAGGCAGGCGCGTCGGCCCGGGCGCGCTGAGAGCCCGTTGAAGGGCGAGCGTGAGCACTCCTGCGAGGATTGCCATCGCTAGAAGATCAGCAAGATAGGGGGCGATCGCGGCGGCGGTCACCGTCAACTGGATATGTTCCCGCACGAGGACCGCACCGAAGCCGGTGAGTGCCAAAGTCAAGGGCTGTATGCGCCCGCTGGAGGCCGGGTCGCTGAGGGCGTGACGGCGCATAGCCCAGGTCGGGTGGGTTCGCCACAGTACGACGAACCGCTGCACCGGCAGGGGTAGTCGCAGGAGCCAGCGGGGATCGTTGTCGGGAGAGCATGCAGGGTCGGTTCCCGGAAGGTGCGCGGCCGCGTCAGCTTCAAGTTCTCTCGTGCGGAGAATGTCCGCGCGCGTGAGGTGGACCAGCACGGTCATGACTGCGGCGGCACCGATGGACACGGTGGAGGAGCCGAGCGTCGTAGCACCCCAAGGAAACCGTTCGGCGGCCACGAATGCTACATAGACCTGTGCAGCGATGAACGGCAGGAGGATCAAAGCGACGAAGGCCCGCCAGGCGGCGATGACACTGTAGGTGAGTGTGATGTCGCGATTGAGGATGTGGGCAAGTTCGTGGCGGAGCACGGTGCGGAACCGGTCGGTGCCGGCGAGGGCGGTCAATCCGCCGTGAAGGCGTAGTACCGGTCGTCCGGTGCGGCCGAACACGCAGCCCCCGCCTGAACTCGCGAATGGTTCTACGACAACTCGTGGACTTTCACGCAGTCCGGCTTCGCGGGTGAGGACGGCAAGTTCCATGCGGATGGCGCCGGAAACGTCAGCGTCGGCGATCGGGCTGTAACGGCTGCGGCGTGTACGCCAGAGTGGCAATGCTGCGAACACGGCCAGAGCGGCAAGGGCAGTGAACGTGGTCCAGGCGAGGGCGAGAAGGAGCGTGGGGGAATCGTCATGGCGGGCGAGACAGGCGTCGATGGCCGGTCCGTTGAGGGCCAGGGCCTGCGCGAGGTTGGCGACAGCCGGGTGTTCGAGGTCGACTCCGGCGGCAAGGAAGCAGGCGCGTTCGCGGCCGGTAGGTTCGAAAATACTGACGATGTTGCCGCTCATACCGAAAGCGGCGGCGGTCGTCAGCAGGAGCAGCTGCATGAACTGCAGCGAAGTCCTGGTGGACGCTGATGTGGTTGCCAGTCGGGGGCTGGTCATAAAGACTTGGCTGGCTCGGGGGGTTCAGGTTTGTCTGACTCGTCGGGGGGCGCAGGGTCGGTGACCGGATCGCCGGAAATGCGGAGGTGGAGTGGCAGGCGCGGCCAGATTTCGTCCGTGATCCGTTCAGCGTCATCGTCATTGACGCCGTACTCGGCGGCAACCTTACGGACGATCTTGCGAACAGCGTCTTTGTCGACCTGCCGTCGTTTGCTTCTGCGGAACAGCCGCAGGACGAGCTGGGCGATCCGTTCGCCAAGGGAGTCTGCGGCACCTTTGGCGATCTTCTCGACAGCAACCCAAACCACAGGGGCGAGAAGAACGACAGCTTCACTCCAGCCGAACCCGACCCGGTCCGAACGGGGCCGCCAGCGCGGCCTGCGACGTCGGCGTTTGAGCGCGATTGCGGCATCGACGATCGGGAGTTCGTTTGGCGCGAGCACCTCGACGACTTCACGTATGAGGCCACCGTACAGATCACTGACAGGCTGGGGTGCTGTCATGGTGCGTTCCTTTCGCGGAGAGGGGAAGGTCTGCGAATGGTTGAGAGGCGAATCCTAGTACGGTGATCGGGTTTTTCGCTAGGGTGCGGAGTTCATGACTGTTGTGCCCTGCAAGCGTTGGCGCCTCCGCGCGGCCGCGGTGTTCCAGGTTTGCCCGGGTGATGGTTAACTGTCCGTGCAGGTAGCACCTACTGCCAACACGATTGCCAGGCCAGCACCGGACCGAAAGTGCGACAACATCGTTCCCGCAGGTAGGGCAGTGATGTCGCCTTACCGACACTTGAAGGCCTAGCCCCTTGCGTGCCACCCGAATTACGCTCACGAGAAGCGCATCCCCCAGATGCGCGGCCAGCCGGAGCCGGGAAGACGCCCGTCCCCGGCGAACCCGACGACCACGCCCTGGGCCACTCACGCGAGAGCTGGACCACCAAGATCCACCTCGCAGACGACACCTCCCAGACCGTTATGTCACTCAACCTGGCGAAGTCCGGCTGAGTGGCAGAGAAGAACAAGTCCTTCGCGGCGGTACTCAATCGCCAGCTGTACGTTCGCCCCGACGCCGAGTTGGTGAAGGCCCCGAACGTCGTGGATCGGGGCCCGGTTGCACCACGTCGGGTGGGGCAGCAATAACGGTTGTCCGGATGAACGTATCAAGACCAATCTCGGCCGCTTTACAACTCAGGTCATTACTTGTTCATGGCCTGCAGGGATTCGAACCCACACGCCTCGCACGGTGCGCTCGACAGCGGGTGCAAACTGCGACGACCAGGGTCGCTGCCTGAAACCGCCGGGAAAGAGCCCTGGCGACACCGCAAGGTCAGCTTCCTTCACCGGCCAAAGTGAGCGTGGGTTCGGCTCCTGCCCGGGTCATGTCACAGACTCGTACGCCCCCGAACTGGCCGAACACGACTCCTCCCCGAGTTTCCTCATCCAGGCGACATACGACAGGGACGGCAGCGAGCTCACCGCTGAAGTGACCAGCGTGAACACCCCGCTCCCCCACCGGCCACGACCGCCACCAGACTCCTCTGACGCCCGTGAACTGCAGGTAGCATCTCCTGGCCAGACCACCAGCACCGGCCCTACTACTCCAACTGGCAGAGAGAGCGGACTCAAAACCCGCACATTCTGAGTTCGAATCCCAGGTAGGGCACCCACTTGTCG
Source organism: Glycomyces sp. YM15 (assembly GCF_016918015.1). Taxonomy (GTDB): domain Bacteria; phylum Actinomycetota; class Actinomycetes; order Mycobacteriales; family Micromonosporaceae; genus Glycomyces. The sequence continues at coordinate 2,171 of NZ_JAERMK010000007.1, read as the reverse complement.
AGGGCGCATTTCCATGTCTGCGATCGGGTCAAAATGCGACTGTCGCGTGAGGTTGTGTAAGCGCAGAACGAACCGTGTCGGAATCGTGTCGGGCAGGTGCGCTCGGAGTGATGAGGACCAGCAGCGCACAGGCGCGCAGCGCCAATCGCGCGCACAGCTGCTTCGCCCTCGTCAAGACGAGCGTTGATGAAGTTGCGGAGGTCATTCATGCTGGCGAGGGGTTTCTCCTCGGTAGCGGCAGCGGTCGCGCCGTTCGCGATGGCGATTCGAGGAAAAGCGCTGCATGCAGTGAGCGTAGTGCCTTCGCACGCTCGGGACCAGCCTCCCTCTGCAGCTCCTTTGGCCCGCAGCAGTGCGGGATTTCCTTGACCGCTCCCATGGCGGGGTCTTCCGGCTCGGCTTTTCGAGCCAGGCCTTGGGCCCGTTCCCGTTCGGCTTTCGCGAGCCGGATGAGGACTCCGGCGATGCGGTGCGCGTCGATGGTCTCGAGCCGCTCGCCAAACACGCTGATCCGACGCTCATAGCCTGCCATCGCCCGACCATAACGCCAGAGCCCTCACCTCTCACGGAAGCGACCGTGCCGTGTCTCCACTCAACCCGTGAGCAGGCGGTGGATGCTCCGGCGACTGATGCCGAACTCGGCCGCAAGCGCCTTCCTACAGGCCCCACCGCGAGCCGCGGTCAGCAGACGATCGAACTCCTCAGGCGCGAGCCGATCCCTGATCGCCCGCGGCCGGCCGTTGCAGGAAGCAGCCGCCAGCGTAGAAACCTGCGGGATTGACTGGTGCCGTTCCGGGGCCGCCGCGGCCGAAATGACGTCCCGTACGCGCCACAACAAGGCCGTGACCTGCGGCGATGAGTTGTAGTAAGCGGTACTAAGGTCCACCGGACATTCATAATTATGAATATCATTCAGATTCGGTGCGTTGCAATGGATCTCGGTCGGTGTCAGCTCATTCCATTCTGGCCTATGCGTCAAAACGGTATCGAGGTTGTGTGAGTTTGATTCCCCTCGCTGTTGTCTGGCAGACGACGCAATTCGAGGGGGCGCGCACCGAGGGGAGGCATCGTGCTCATAGAGCGCGGTCTCCGCAGTTCGAGGGTTTCGGCGCTACTCCGCCGGAACAATGCGGGCGGTCGCGCCAAGTCCTACCAAGGTCTCCTGGGCTTGAGCCGCAGTCGCATGATCGACTCCAGACAGCAAAGTAGAAGGTGTGTTGTCTACCAGGGCGACAGCGGGCTTGAGGCCCATCCCAATCAATGAACGGATCTCTGTGATGACACGGATTTTCGTAACACCTGCGCCTGCGGCGTCGAGGACGACCGAATAGGCACCTGATCTGCCTGACGACCCCCGGACGCGCTGCTTCTGCCAATCGAACTCGTCGCGGGTGATCAGATCGCGAGCAAGAAGATCAGCAAGTTTGGTGAGCTCGTCGGCAGTCGAAGGTCCTGGGCTCCCTCCAGCAGGGGACGCGTCACCGGACGGTAGGGCTCGACGAAGCTCAACTTCCTCGCTGCGCCCCCACAATTCCCGAACCTTCCGCACGAATTCCCAGCCCTGCGCGCTATACATGCGCAGAACCTTGTCGCGCTCCCGGCCCGTCCGTCTGGGATAACGTTTTGGTATTTTGACCGTTTGGAACTCATATCTTGGCTGACCCATCGAGACGCCTCCTTTAAGTTCAGTTCCGTCCGGCGAGCCTTCACCTGGATGACCACCATCCGACCTCAAGCGTCGTGTTCAGGATCGTTCGTGCCACCACACCGTCAGCATGACACCGCGACTGGGTTCCGCGAGCGATTCATGAGCATTGATCGTGACGGCACCTCCGCTCGCGGGTGGATTACCTGCGTCGATGCTGACCATCGGGCGGGAGGTCCGGTGTTGGGCTGGGCGTATGAGGCGAATTGAGGGCATTCTTGCTAGGGGCAGCATTGCGTCGAAAGACCGTTTCTTCGGTGAATCGGATCGTTCAGGTCGGGGGTTTGTCGTCCTCGACTTGAATCAAGCGGCATTGATCTTCGTACCGCAGTCCGCGCCGCTACTAATCCGGAACTGTGAAGTTGGTTGTTCTGGTGTCATTCCGGTTGGGCGGCAAGGATGTAGGCGAGTTCGGGGTGGTTGAAGAAGCGCTTGACGGTCTCAGGGAGTTTCTGGAGACTGCGCA
>NZ_JAERMK010000063.1 GCF_016918015.1 Glycomyces sp. YM15 | reverse complement strand
CGAAGCGGTGACCGCGGCATTGGACGCGCCGGCCCCGGCCACCGTCCGTGAGCGCAGCCGAAGGACCCGCAGGCGGAATCTGCGCCGTCACTGGCAGCTGTATGTGCTGCTGGTCCTGCCGGTCGCGTATTTCGTGATATTCCAGTACATCCCCATGGCGAACAACGTGATCGCCTTCAAGGACTACAACGTGGTCCAGGGCATCTGGGGCTCGCCGTGGGCCGGATTCGACCACTTCGAGCGCTTCTTCGCCAACCCGGTCGCCTGGGACCTGATCCGCAACACCCTCATGCTGAGCCTCTACGGCTTCCTCGCCGGGTTCCCGATCCCGATCATCCTGGCGCTGGCCTTGAACGAGGTGCGGGCGCGGTTCTTCAAGCGCACCGTCCAGATGGTCACCTACGCGCCGCACTTCATCTCGACGGTCATCGTCGTCTCGATGCTCATCCTCATCTTCTCGCCCAGGATCGGTTTCATGGCCGACGTCCTCGGCTTCTTCGGGATGGACTCGAAC
>NZ_JAERMK010000062.1 GCF_016918015.1 Glycomyces sp. YM15 | reverse complement strand
GGTGGGGCTGGCGATTAGGACGAAGTCGTAACAAGGTAGCCGTACCGGAAGGTGCGGCTGGATCACCTCCTTTCTAAGGAGTCCCGACCCCCCTGCGGGGGGCGTCAACCATCCGCTCTGGTCCTCTCTTTGAGGGGATTGGCCTGACAGCCGTGTGGTTGTCTTGATACTTGCGGATGTGTATGGACTAAATGTTTTAAATGGTGTGTCGACTGCACGTTGAGCTTTGAGCGAGCGAAGGCTTGCTCCCATCCTTGAGACCTGTTGGTCAGGTCGCCTGTGTCCTTTCGGGGGTGCGGGTGGCGTGCCTGGCGGGTCTCGCACCCTGTTGGGGTTCTGAGACAACACGTCTCTGAGCCTGGTCATATCGAAATGTCTGTTGTTAGCGGACGGCTTGGTGTGGCCTATGTGTTGTTTGAGATTTGTATAGTGTGCGTGAGTGTCTTTGTTTCTATCTGATTTGACCGTGTTGGTTAAGTTGTGTAGGGCGCATGGTGGATGCCTTGGTGCCGGATGA
>NZ_JAERMK010000061.1 GCF_016918015.1 Glycomyces sp. YM15 | reverse complement strand
CGACGAGATCGAGTCGGGCAAGCACTAAGCGAGTAGTGAAGCGGGGCCGCACCGGAAGGTGCGGCCCCGCTTTGCTTTGCGTGTGATGCCTTTACGGTCGGTGTGGGGTCGGGCTTAGAGCGGGCGGCGACAAAAGGGTCGCATGGTGGTGGGGTGTGCGGTGCGGCTGCCAGGCAGCGCCGGGTCCGGGGCGGCGGAGGCCCATTTGGCCCCAGGTTTGCATTGCGCCCCAGGCGGAGTGGGGGGTGGCGGGGTGGCGTGAGTGTCCCTCATGGAATGTTCACCCGGTTGGGTGATGACACCGCTACAGCATTCTGTCATCATTGAACTACGAACAAGGAAACGAAAACCAGCAGGACATTCGAGAATCGGTGAGGAGGCGAGACCCATGGCCGCATGCAACACCCACACCACCCCGGTCGCTCCGATCCTCCCCGCCGCCTCGCTCCTCTCCGCTTCCCCTGACCGCCGCTCCCAGGCTGCGGCGATCCGCTCGACCCTCGATGAGGCCGCCGCGGGGATCAACGCCTTTCACGCCCGGGTCCTGTCTGCGGTGATCGCGATGAAGGAGGCGAACCTGCACCGCTCCGAGTTCGGGTTCTCCGCCCTCCGCGACCTGCTCCTGTCCCAGTTCGACTTCACCTTCAACACCGCCAGCGCGATCGCGGCGATCGCGCGGCTGTCGGGGAAGTTCCGTCTTCTTGCTTCGGCGGCGGTGTCGGGGCAGGCTCGGATCGACCAGGTCGCTTACGCCGTCCGCCAGCTTGACCAGACCCCGGCCATGCGCGTGTTCGCCCGCACTCCTTTCACGGCCCCGGTCGTCTCCCCCTTCGACCCGGCGGTGGAGTGTGCGACGCCGGAGGCGATGGTGGTCGAGTACTGCGCTCATGCCTCTTTCAAGGACCTGCGTCGTCACCTTGAGGGGCTGTGGGCCGCGATCGCCGGAGAGACTGAGCTCCTTGATGGGCTCGGCGAGCAGTCGATGCAGCGCCTGGAGTTGATCGAGTGCGGCAATGGCATGTGGGCGCTGGAGGGGCATCTCTCGAATGCGACCGGGCGGATGCTCGACAAGTACCTGCAGACCG
>NZ_JAERMK010000060.1 GCF_016918015.1 Glycomyces sp. YM15 | reverse complement strand
GACTTGACAACGTCTCGACTACAACTCTCAGAATTGAATGCAATTGCCTTCATTCGTGGTTATGCTTAAGGCTCACGGACAAACACGAATGGAGCAATCCCCAGTGATGAAGCAAACCTCAGCAGCCCTCGCTATCGCCGCCGCCGCCGTGTTCGCGACCTGCCCCCACACCGCGCACGCCGCGACCCTCACCGGCGAGACGGCCCTCGTGGTCGGCTCGGTCCCCGCGCTGGTCACCGTGACCGCGCCCGCGCCCCTCAAGTCGACGGTCACGATCACCGTGACCATGACCGGCCTCGACGCCTACGCGACCGCGACCACCGACGCCACCGCATGCACCAGTCCGGCCCCGGCAGTGTTCACCTGCACGTACGCCGACACCAAACAGGACATCGCGATCCCGTTCACGCTCACGCCCGCCACCCAAGCGGACCTGTACGAGACCGACACCGTCACCGGGACGCTCACCGCCGAGGACGCGACCGGCGCGGCCTCCCTCCCGGTCACCGTCACCGGGAACATCCCCGCCCCCGCGCCCTCCCCCAGCCCCGAACCGACCGAGGAGCCTTCCGACCCGTTCCCGTCCGACCCCGCCCCGGTCGAAACGGTGACCGAGACCGTGACCGAGACCGTCACTGAGTACCTGCCCGGCGCAACCGAGTACGTGAACACCGGCAGCACCGGCACGGCCACGGGCGGGTACGGCCCCGCGCTCCCGCAGACCGACCCGGCCCCGGTCCTCCCGACCGTCGAACCGTCGTACTCCCCCGCGCCGACGACCGATCCGGCCCCGCTCGCGCTCGGCGCGACCGCGACCGGCGAGAGCGGCGGCGTGAACTGGTGGGCCACCGCAGGTTTCGGCGCTGCCGCGCTGGCCGCCGCCGTCACCGTCGCCGCAGTGAAGCGCCGCCGCGCACGGCGCGCCGACACGGCCGAGGACACGCCCGAGACCGACGCGGACGCCACCAAGGAAATGCCCACTGTAGAGGTTGAGCCCGCCGCCGTGACCGGGAAGTAGACGCACGGGAGGGCGGGGCACCCGCCCCGCCCTCCCCCGCCCCGCAACCCTCCCGGCCTGGGCTTTCACTGCCCTCAATGGTCGACAACAAGTCGACTACAACCCGCCCCGGCATTTGCGATCGTGGGTAAGCCACGACAAGATTGACCTAACGCCGAAACGGCGAGACACG
>NZ_JAERMK010000006.1:239361-256211 GCF_016918015.1 Glycomyces sp. YM15 | reverse complement strand
GCAGGAAAGCATGCCGCTCCGCGGTCAGCTTCCTCGGGCCCTGAGCTTTGGTCCGGTTCTGACGGATCTGGAAGTCCATCGCAATCCCTTGTAGATCAAGGTGTTGCAACGACTCCTAGAACCCAAGCCGCCGGGGCGGCCTTTCGCGTGTCTCCGGGAGACCGCACCCGATCTCTGTAATGAAAACCGTTTCCGTTAAGATCGCGACATGGCAGCTCCGAAACGGCGCCTCTCGCGCTCCAACACCCGCAAACGCCGCTCGCAGTGGAAGGCCGAGGCGCCTGTGCTGCAGGTGTGCCCGTGCCCTCGGAAGGAAATGATCCGTCCGCACCACCTCTGCACCCACTGCGGCCAGTACAAGGGCCGCCAAGTGCTCGAGCCCTAGTACGACAGCTGCAACATCATCCACCATGAGCATGATGCAAGATCACTTGCTGCACAACGAAATACAGCGGTCGTGCCAGTACTGCTGCGGCACTTGGTGGTTCACACCAAGAGGTCGAGGTCGATGCGCGGTATTCCGTAAGCGGTGGGCGCGCTCGGCGCTCATGGTATCGGTGTCGTAGCGGCATCGACCGCGACCGCCTTCAGCGACGCCATCGCCGTGGTGTGCAGCGACGCGGGGATGGCCCCGCCGACCCCAAAGGCCTCTGAGCGCACCGAAGCCTGGTGAGACGAGGAGCCGACCCGACCTACCCCTGACCGAAGCCGTCGGCACGCTTCCCGGTCCGGCGCCGCGGCTCCGGAACCGGAACCGCGGCGTGGGCGCTACCGACTTGCGAGAGCTTCGCGTTCGGCGAGGTTGCGGGCGGCGGCGCCCATCATGCGGCCGTTGACCCACACGGACATCGCACGCGGCATGAGCGTGCTGAGCAGCGCCATCCTCCGGCCCGGGATGTGAACGGCCCGTCCCTTCAGAAAAGCCTTCACCGCGCCGCGGACGGCCCGGTCCGTTGCCAAGGGGCGGATCGGGAACATGGAGCGGTCGATTCCGTAGGCGTCGATCACCGGTGTGTCGACATTGCCCGGCTGTACCACCGTGACAGCGACTCCGTCCGGGGCGAACTCGTTGTGAAGGGCCCCTCCGAGGCTGAGGACATAGGCCTTCGAGGCGGCGTCGTGCGCCATGTAGGGAATGCCGGGCCCGGCGCCGAGCGCGGAGATGAGGATGATGCCGCTTCTCCTCCGCTTACCGAAGCGGCGCCCGAACTCGTGAACGAGATCGAGGTGGCTGACGGCGTTGAGCGTGAATCGGCCGTGCAGCGTCTCCAGTGACTGTTCGAGCAGGCGGCCGGGACGTCCGGCTCCGGCGTTGGAGACGAGCAGACCGACATCGAGGTCGGCGGTCGCCTCGGCGATGAGAGACACCGCCCCGGGATCACGCAGGTCGGCGGTGACCGTCCGGAAGGCGATGCCGTGGCGGTATGCGAGTTCCCTTCCCAGCGAGTCGATCTCTTCGGTCGAGCGTGCCGACAGGACGAGGTTGAGGCCGCCTTCGGCGAGGTGGCGGGCGAAGGCCCGGCCGATGCCCGAGGAGGCGCCGGTGACGACGGCCCATGGGCCATAGGATGCAATATGAATCATGATTTAGACTGTAATCCAAAACTTGGTCGAATGCAACGAGGTAGACTTCTGCGACGTGAAGACGCCCTCTCCAGATCTCGCCGACAAGCTGCTCGCGGTGACCGAGCAGGTGCTGCGCACCGAACCGCCGATGCGACTGCAGGACATCGCGCAACTCGTCGGGGCCTCGCGGGCGACGCTCTACTACTACTTCTCGGGTCGGGAAGACCTGCTCGCCTTCCTGCTGAGCGCCCACGCCGAAGCCGGAGCGCGCGCGGTCGAGGCCGCGACGGACCCGGCGGCACCCCCGGAGCATCGGCTTCGGGCGAGCGTGAGCGCCATGATCGAGTATCTGGGAGGCCACCCCGGCGTCTGCGCGGGAATGCTCGGTTCCTTCGGGGACGCCGGTCAGATGCGCGAAGCGCTCCAAGCCAACGACACTTGGATCCTCAGGCCGTTGCGGGCGCTGCTCGCCGAAGGGCGAAACTCGGGCTCGTTCATCCTCGAGGACGCGACCGACGCGGCGAACGCCGTCGTCGGCGCAGTCCTGGTAGGCGTGCTGGGCCGAGCGATGTCCGGGGCCGACGCGGCCGACCCGCACTTCCGCCACGGCCTCGCCGACCAGATCACCCGAGGTGTTCTGGCCTGACTGCGGCTGTCGCCCGGTGTTCCACTCGACGCAGCGAGCGCAACGATCTCGGCCGACTGACCGGGCCCCTCACCTCCTGGTGAGCAAGGACAGGGCCGGCTGCGGCCTCCCCCGATCAGCAGCCAGGAGCCCGAACCAACCCGTTGATGATGCGACTGGGCACTTGAAATCGTAAGTAGCACAGCGATACACAGCTGTCGCGCTAGGGCCCGCGAGTCCCGCCGATTCGGGCGGGAATGTCAGAGGCGGATGCGAGGATCGGGTGCATGGCTGAGAACGAGACGATCGAGCAGGCGATTCCGATCCTCCGCGTCGCGGACGCGACGGCTGCGCTGCCGTGGTACGAGCGACTGGGGTTCACGAAGCAATGGGAGCACCGATTCGAGCCGGGATTCCCGCTCTTCGTGGAGGTCGCACGCGGGCAGGTGCGGCTCTTCCTATCGGAGCACGAGGGGGACGCGCACCCGGACGGCGTGATCTACCTGCGGGTCAAGGACGTCGACGCGGTGGCGGCGGAGTTCGGGATCCCGGCCGCGGACATGGAATGGGGCACGCGGGAACTCGAGCTACGCGATCCCGACGGCAATCGTCTGAGGATCGGCAAGCCGCGAAGCTGAAGGGCCCGGACCGGAACCGAGGTCGGGGGGTCGGGTCGCGATTGCGCCCCGGCGGGCGCATAGGGCATGCCCCTTCCCACCCGCATCCGCCTCCGGCCAACCGAAAAGCCCGCACCCCAACACGGGTCAGACACTGTGGCGCTACCACAGGTAGCGGGCATCAGCTGGGCGCATGGTTCGGTTAGCGCGGGATCTCCAGTTCGAAGTGGATGTTCTGGAACGCGACGGATTCGGTGCGCATTTCGTTCACGGCCACCCGCTCGTCGAACAGGATCGTGCCGCGCTTGGACCAGAACTCGACTGCGCCCGGGGTGCGCGCGTCCGTGTGGAGGTACACCCCGCTGTAGCGCTCGCGGTCGGCGATGAACTCCATGCAAGCGTCGACCAGCGCGCCCGCCAGCCCGCGCCGCCGGTGCTCGGGCTGCACGTAGACGCGGTACAGCGTGGCCGTGCGCCCCTCCTCGAAGCGGTTCGTCACCTCGAGCGGGTGCGGCGGCGACACCGGCGTCTGCCCGCGCACGCCGGCCGTGCCCGCGACCTCGCCGTCGTGAACCGCAACGAACAGTGTGTTGTCTTCGGGCGCAAGGTAATACGATTCGAGATCGATGATGTCGGAGTGCCATTGCGGTAGGTACCCGTGCCCGAAATCCCGGTAGACGGTGTCGAGCATCACCGAGCGGGCGCCCGGGAGATCCTCCGGTTCCGCTTGTCGCAGAACGTAACCCACTACACCCCTGGTGCCTCGTGAGAGTGCGAAATCTGACATGTGCGCCATTATTGCATCTATCTTGCAATAGGCAGTTCTTCGCGATAAGAGACGAGCCTCACTCATTGCCGCTCTCCCGGCGCAAGCTGCGAGAGGTGTTCGATCGCCGAACGACGAGGCGGACCTGAACTCGACCAGGACCTGATCCTCGAAATGATCCGAGAAGACCACTGGCTTCCCTGCGACCGCCGGTCAGCGCCGCGACCGCCCCGACCTGGACGAATCGGCACTCGCGGCCAACGCGGCGAGCTGCACCGCCATCGCGAGGCTCGCTCCGACGATCCACCACGGCCCGTTATCGGCCAGCACCGACCATGCCACTTCGGCGATTCCCAGCGCCAACCCGAGTGCCAGCGCGAGCAGACCGGCGTGCCCGAGCCGGTCGGCGATCGTGCGGCGGCGGCGGATCAGCCACCACCACAAGACGACCACCCCGAAGCCGAGGCAGGCGATGCCGACCAGGTCGAGCGGGCCCGGCCCGTGCGTGCGGCTGATCCGGAACACGGGTTCGCCGGTGTCGGGCAGCGCCAGCAGTCCCGATCCGAACGCCAGCGCGGCCAGCCAGGTGAGCAGGACTCGTCGCGGGGTCATCGCCCGAGGCTACCGCCGCGAATCCACAGCGGTGGGCGGCGCTCCTCGCGACGACGGCGTTAGACGGCGAAGGCCGGGCCACTGCATCCGTGGCCCGGCCTTCGCTTGCTGCCCTACTACTCCCATGACCGAGGCGACTGAACACCCACCACGGTGCCCGTCGGCGTCGCGATGCCCGCGATCCTCAGGCCCGGCACGTCCATCGGCTCGCCGACAACGGCACCGCCCAGGTCGACCGCCCGCTCGCAGACGCGGTCGACGTCGTCCACCGCGACCATCACGTTCCACTGGGGAGGGAGGCTCAGCTCCCAGCCCTCCGCCGCGTGGCAGCCGCCGAACTCGCGCTCGCTCCCGGCCGCGCTCAACGCCGCGTACGGCTTCGGATTCGACGCGGCCTCCCAAGGCGGCGTCTTCACGTTCCACCCCAACAAGTCCGCGTAGAACTTCATCGCCTCCGCGGGCACGCCGTCGTAGCGGTACTCGACCCACGAGACGCTGTTCGGCTCGCCCCAGGCGCCGAAGCCGGTGCCCGGCTCCTTCGTCTCGACCAGGCCGAACGAAGCGCCGTTCGGGTCGTTGACCATCGAGAAGCGGAGCATGTCGCCCACGTCCTGCGGCTCCGCCGCGACCGCGCCGCCGAGCCGCCGGGCCTTCTCTGTCGCGGCGTCGCAGTCCTCGACCCTGAACTGGAGGTTCCAGATCCGCGACGCCTCCATTCCCGGCGGGCACGGCATGACGCCCGTGACGGGGCGGTCAGGGCCGGAATCCTCCGGGATCGAGAAGGTCGTGTAATGGCCGAAGTCCTCGCCCGCGTCCGTCGACGCCCAACCGAACAGGCGCTCGTAGAACGGGACGTCGGAGGCGAGATCCGAGGACAGGGCATCGGACCAGACGGGTGCTCCGATCGGGATCGAGGTCATGGCGGGCTGCTCCTTCGCAGAACGGGAAACTGACGCTCCCACACCGTCCCACGCGCCCCCGACGGCCGCAGGATTTCCCGCGCAGCGGTCGGCGGGGCTCAGTCCATCTTCTTGCTCGACATGATCGTGAAGTGCGCTCCCGTGGGCGACACCAGGACCGCCATGCGACCGCCCGGGTCGTCCACCGGCGCCACCGCCACCCGGCCGCCCAGGTCGACCGCCTTCGCGGCCGTCAGGTCCACCGAGTCGGTGCCGAAGCACACCAGCCAATGCGGCTTCATCCGCAGCTCCGGCCCGAGCGTCATCCGCGCCCCGCCGAACTCCACCGCGGACCCGGTCAGGCCGTGGTGGTGCGTCCACAGCCCCACGTACGGCGCGTCGTGCGACGCCTCGTCCTCACCCGGCGTCTTCACCGACCAGTTCAGCAGTTCCGAGTAGAACTGCATCGCCTCGACCGGCGCGCCGTCGTACACGTATTCGAACCACACCGCCGCGCCCGGCTCCCCGTACGCCGTGAACCCCACGTGCTCGCTCATCGGCTCGAACAGGCCGAACGCCCCGCCGTCAGGGTCCTTCAACGCCGCGTACACCAGGTCGTCGCCCACCCGCACCGGATGGCTGACGATGTGGGCGCCCAGCTTCTCCGCGTCCGCCGCCGCCTGGAAGCAGTCGGCCACATGGAACGCGACCCCCCACTCGGACAACGCCTCCGGGGTGCTCGGCGGGTTCGGGGCGAGCCCGCCCACGGCACGCGCCACCGACACCGTCGAACCCAGGCACAGCTCGGTGTAATGCCCGAACTCCTCCCCGGTGCCGAAACTCGTCCACTTGAACAAGCGCATATAGAAGTCCAAGTCACGGGCCAGATCAGGGGTGTTCGCATCGGCCCAGATCGGGGCTCCCAGCGGAATCTCGGTTGGCATGCGGCGGTCCTTCTCAAGTCGGGTCACCCCCACCGTCCCACGGGGGTACGACGCAGGCAAGGCCTCCGACGAGCCGACCCCGGCCGGTGCGAGGCAGGATCCGGCGGTTACCCGCCCGCCGCGGCCCGGAAACGCCGAGGCCCGCCGGCGACGAGCACCGGCGGACCCCGAACGCGTTAGCTCCGGTTCTGCTGCCGCAGCACATCGCGGCCCTGCTGCTGCCGCAGCAGATCGCGGATCTCCATCAGCACTTCGATCTCCGCCACCGCGTGCACCTCGTCGACCTCCTCGGCCTTCGGCGCGAACCGCTCGCGGAGCTTGTTCATCGGCAGCACGACCACGAAGTACACCGCCACCGCGGTCAGGAAGAACACCAGGACGCCGTTCAGGAACACGCCGTACGGGAACACGACGCCGTTCACCGTGAACTCGCCGCCGACTTCGGCCCCGCCCGTGACCAGCGTGATCAGCGGATTGAGGAACGCCGCGCCGAACGAGGCCACGAGCGCCGTCATCGCCGCGCCCATGACGACCGCCACGGCAAGCTCCACCACATTGCCGCGCATCAGAAAATCTTTGAAACCTTTGATCATGCCCAAGAGTCTCGCATCCCCCTGCTCAGGAACCGCAGTCGCGAAAGCCTGTGTCGACGTGGCGCACGAGACATCACCCGGAAGGGAACAAACCGGCCGGTCAAGCGGTTGCACCCGAACGCGGCCGGACTCCCCGGCCGCGGCACCGTAGCACTGCGTGAAAGGCATACCCCATGAGCGACATCGTGATCGGCGGCGACCTCCAGGTGAACCGGCTCGGCTACGGCGCGATGCGCCTGACCGGCGACCCGGGCATCTTCACCCCGCCGCGGGACCGCGCGAGCGCCGTCGCCGTCCTGCGCCGCGCCGTCGAGCTGGGCGTCGACTTCATCGACACCGCCGACGCCTACGCGCTCGGCGACAACGAGAAGCTCATCGCCGAAGCCCTGCGCCCCTACGCGGACGGCGTCGTGATCGCCACCAAGGGCGGCAACACCCGCCCCTCGCCCGCGGAATGGGTCGCCGTGGGCAACCCCGGCTACATCCGCCAGCAGGTCGAACTCAGCCTGCGCCGCCTCGGCGTCGAGACCATCGACCTCTACCAGATCCACCGCCTCGACCTGAGCCTGCCGATCGCCGACCAGATCGAGACCCTCGCCGAACTCCAGCGCCAGGGCAAGATCCGCCACATCGGCCTCTCCGAGGTCACCGTCGACCAGCTCAAGGAAGCCCAGGCGGTCGCCCCGATCGCGAGCGTCCAGAACCTGTACAACCTCGTCGACCGCCAGAGCGAGGCCGTGCTCGACTACACCGCCGAGCAGGGCATCGCCTTCATTCCGTGGTTCCCGATCGCCGCGGGCGAGCACGCCGGGCCCGACGGGCCGGTCGGCAAGATCGCGGCCGAGATCGGCGCGACCCCGGCGCAGACGGCGCTGGCGTGGCTGCTGCGCCGCTCGGACAACATCGTGCCGATTCCCGGCACGAGTTCGATCGCGCACTTGGAGGAGAACGTGGGCGCGCGCGACCTGGCGCTCACCGACCACCAGTCCGCGGCGTTGACCGCCCGGGCCTCGGCCTCGCGCATGACGCGCGGGCCCGCGCCGTTCCGGCGCGGGCCTTCTCGTCCCCTTCAGGGGTTGAGCGGGGCGATGCGGAAGCGTTCGAATTCGGCGGTGGGACCGTCGGGGTTGGCGAAGACGATGGTGTTGCGGCCTTCTGCGAGGTCGATGATGACGGGGTAGGTCCAGAAGTCGTTCCAGGTCCAGGTGCCGCGCATGGGGTAGGTGCCCGCGTCCTTGCCGTTGACGGTGATGCCGCAGTGGCGGGTGACGATGTCGATGTTGTACTCGTGCCCTTCGCCGCGTTCGCCGTTCGCGTAGCTGACGAGGAGCATGTGGGGGCCTTGGACGGCGTCGACTTCGATGGCGGCGGTGGCGCCGCGGCCGTTCCAGCCGATCACGTGGCCGCGGTGGGCGAAGTCGTTGACGACGAGGCAGGACCCGCCGCTGCGGGTCACCTCGGCGGCGTCCACTTCGGTCGGTCTCGGTCCGGTGGCGGGGGCGACGAGGAGGGGCCCGGTGATCGGCGCGGTGCGCAGCCGGTTGACCCCGGCGTGGAGGAACACGGGCCGGGCGAGGTCTACAGGTGCGTCCTGGTTCTGCGGCCCGGCGAGGATCGCGGTGTCCGCGCCTTCGATGCGGTGGTAGCCCGCTTCGGCCGCGTACAGGTCGAAGACGAGGCCGTCGGCGTGCGGGCGGGCGAAGGCGGCGTCGTAGGAGACGCGGCCGCCGCGGCGTTCGGTGAGTTCGATCTTGTCGAGGGCGACCTCGCCGCGGGCGGTGCCGATCGCCCCGGACTTGGAGAGCTCGACGGTGTTCGCGCCGGCCCGAAGGGTGAGCGGGACGCGCACGATCGAGCGGTGGCCCCAGTTCATGGTGCTCGGGTAGTCGAGGAGGCGCTCCGCGCCGTTGACGGTGAGGACCTGTTGCGCGGGTTGGGGCTCGGTGGCCTCGGCGCCGCGGCCGTACATGTGGGAGTAGAAGACGGCGAGGTCGTATTCGCCCGCATCGGGGACCTCGACCTGGAAGACGACGGCCGAGTCGGTGAGGTTCAGACCGCACACGTCGTGTTCGCCGGAGGCGGCGAAGGCGTTGCCGTCGTCGGCGTGGCCGTGCCTGGTGATCTCGCCGGAGGTGATGTCGGCGGCCTCGGCGTCCCACTGGCCCTTCCACGGCGGCGGGCCGATCACGGCGGCCTCGCCGGGGGTGATCGTGATCCAGTAGGCGGCCATGCGGTCGGGACCGTAGACCGGGATCTCGAGGTCCGCAGGGTGGCCCACGTACTGCGCGATCGGCTGGGGCGGGCCCGAGGCGCCCTCGTAGCCGGTCCAGTCGATGCGGTGCACGGTGGCGGTGACGCGCTCGCCCCAGAACTCGGGGTCGAGTCCCGTCGCGGCGACGGTGAAGTCCTCGACCGTGCCGCCGGCGAGGATCTGCGCGGTGCGCCGCCCGGCGTCCAGGCTCGCGATCCCCTGCAGCGTGTCCACCGTGTCTGGATGGGGCGGGTCGACGCGCACGGTCTGGCCGGTCATCCCCGAGTAGGCCTTGAGGAACCACCACGCGCCGTTCGGCAGGTTCGGCTGCGGGGCCGCGCCCGAGTAGCTCCCGGCGGCGGTCCAGTACGCCATGTCGGCGTGGACCTTCGCCTCCTCGAACATCGCCGCCCACTGCACGAGCTGCCCGGGAACGGAGAGGTCGCGGTTGTTCCCGTACTCGTCGATGTTCACGCGGCGCGGCGAGATGCCGAGGGCCCGCTCCAGGCCCCGGTAGGCGGCGTAGTGGCCGCGGAACTCCGCGAGCGACCGCGGTGAGAGCTCGTGCCAGGTGATCCACTCGGGGAGCGTCCCGGTGTCGCGTGCGCGCCTGAGGAAGTGCGGGAGGAACTCGGGATGGTAGTACGCCTCGTTCGGTCCGGCGATCGGCACGCCGGGCGCGAGCCCGCGCAGCAGCTGCACCGTGGTGATCCAGTCGGCGAGGAACCGGTCGAACTTCGCGGGCGCGTTCTCCTTGAGCGAGTACCAGATCCAGTCCGGTTCGTTGAACGGCACCCAGACCAGGCGCCCGGCGTTCTCGGGGGTGAGCATCGGAGGGACGACCGCGCACAGCCGCTCGTGGTAGATGTCGATGCCCACGTCCTCGTACGGCCACTTGACGAACAGGTCCTGCAGGTACACGAAGGCGAGGCCGTCGCCGCCCCGGCGCAGGGCGTTCACGACGCCGGACGCGTCGCCGCCCGGGTGCTGCGCGCCGCCGTCGGGCTTCACCGCGAGCGTGGTGATGTCGAGCGCGTCCAGCAGCTCGTCGCCGGGCACGCCGTCCTCCGAGACGCCGTACAGGGACCCGGCCGCGCCGTGCAGCACCGGACCGGTCGGGGCGGCGAAGTCCGCGATGAGGCGGGCCGCCCCCTGGGGGAGGGGGGTGAGGGCCATTGCCGGGCCTTTCGAATCAGGATCGGGAGCGGGGCGGGCCCGAGGTCTCGCGGACGATGAGTTCGGGTTCGGGCCAGCTCGGCTTCGGCCGCGGGTTCGTGCTGTCGACGCGGTGGCGCAGCAGCTCGAACGCGCCGCGGCCCACGCTTTCGAAGTCCTGGTTGACGGTGGTCAGCGCGGGGGTGGTGTACGCGGTGAACGGCGTGTTGTCGAAGCCGACGATGGAGAGGTCGCCGGGGACCTCGCGCCCGGCGAGATGCGCGGCGCGGAGGGTCGCGAGGGCGAGGTGGTCGTTGCCGCAGAGGATCGCGGTCACCGAGCGGTCGGCGATGAGCGGCTGGACCGCCTTGAACGCCTCGGCGAACGTCCACCCGGAGGGCACCGCTTCGGGTACTTCGCGCCCGGCCTCGCGCAGGGTCCGCGACCAGCCCTCCGCGCGGTGGGCCTTGCCGCCGCCGAAGGTGCCCGTCGAGGTCGGGATCGCCAGGTGATGCACGGTCTCGTGGCCCAGGTCCAGCAGGTAGCGGGTGGCCTCGGCCGCGGCCTTGCCGTCGTCCATGCCGACCAGCCACGGCGAGGCGGCGAGCTCCTCGGCGGTGTAGGGCCCTATCGCGACCATCGCCTGCGGCTGCGTGTCGAGCAGGACCTGCTTGGCCCGCATGCCGGGCTCGTCGTGGGCCATGATGATCGTCGGCTCGCCGGCGCGGGGGAGCCGCGCCACGATGTCGGCGTCCGAATGGGTGTCGGCCGGGTCGAGCACGGAGATCTGGACGCTCCAGTCGAGCGACCGGGCGGCCTTCTCGATGCCGCGCAGGGCGGCCTCGGGCCCGTAGAGAGAGGTGTCGGCGGCGAGCACCGTGACGGACTCGATCGCGCCGCCCGCGAGGCTCCGGGCCAGCCGGTTGGGCCGGTAGCCCAGCTCGGCGATGGCCTCCAGGACCTTGTCCCGGGTGGCCGCGGCGACCCGCGGGGAGCCGTTGACGACGCGGGAGACGGTCTGGTGGGAGACCCCGGCCAGTCTCGCCACATCCCAGATACTGGCTGCCTTCTTCGGTTGCGCCATCGCTGTAGGTCTCTTTCTTTGTTCGTCGCAGGCCGTCCCAGGGGACCAGGCCGTCCCAGTCCTAGTGTGGCCGCAGTCCCATACGACGATACGCCGAGTGATGTTAACGATCACTTTGGTTATGGGTCCATCACAGTACAACACAGTTTCGCAACAGTGGGGTCATGCCGAGGTAACGGTTCCGGACGACCCCGCGAATGCCCCAAACGGCACAAGCGGCCCTCCAGTTCCTCCGGTAGCGGTCTCAAGGAGTCTTGTGAGGCCGAGTTCACACACTCGAAATCTTTGGCGACAAGTTCTTAACACGCAGGCCCGGGTCGCGTAACACGTCTTGGTGAAGCTGGCTTCACTCCGGTAGGTAGGAGCATCACGCGCCGGCTGATTCGTCGGTCGGCGCGTGACAACACCTATCCCGAGCATCGTCGCTCCCCTCACGCCGGAACAGCCTTAACGCCCGCAGTACGTACCCATCTCTGGAGAGAGGAGGCGGCCATGCCCGAGCTCGATACAGGCAACAATGCGTGGATCCTGATCTCAGCCGCCCTTGTTCTGCTCATGACTCCCGGCCTTGCCCTGTTCTACGGCGGTTTGAGTCGCGCTTCCAGCGTCATCAACATGATGATGAAGTGCCTCGTCGCCATTGGCCTCGTCTCCGTCGTCTGGGTGCTGGTGGGCGAGTCCATCGCCATCGGTGACGGCGGCGGCAACCCGTTCTTCAGCATGGACGTCAGCTCCGCGTTCGGTCTGCGCTACGTCACCGAGCTCGGCATGGTCGACGGCGGCGTCTCCGCCGGCGCCATGTCCGCCTTCGGCATGATGTTCGCGATCATCACCGTGGCCCTCATCGCCGGCGCCGTGGCCGACCGCATGAAGTTCACCGCTTGGGTCGTGTTCTCCACCGCATGGGTCGTCCTCGTCTACGCCCCCGTCGCCTACTGGGTGTGGGGCGGCGGCTGGATCGAAGAGCTCGGCGTCCTCGACTTCGCCGGCGGGACCGCGGTCCACGCCAACGCCGGTGCCGCCGCGCTCGGCCTGGCGCTCGTCGTCGGCCGCCGCATCGGCTGGAAGGACGGCAACTTCGCCCCGCACAACCTGCCGCTCGTCGTGATCGGCACCGGACTGCTGTGGTTCGGCTGGTTCGGCTTCAACGCCGGCTCCGCCTTCGTCTCCGACGCGATCGCCGGTCTGGCTCTCCTCAACACCCAGGTCGCGACCGCTGCCGCGATTCTCGCCTGGCTGCTCATCGACCGCATCCGGGGCATCAAGCCCTCCGTGCTCGGGGCCTGCTCCGGCGTCATCGCCGGCCTGGTCGCCATCACCCCGGCCGCGGGCTACGTGACCCCGCTGGGCGCCATCGCCATCGGCGCGGTCGCCGGTATCCTCTGCCCCTTCGCCATCGGCCTCAAGCACAAGCTCGGCTACGACGACTCGCTCGACGTGGTCGGCCTGCACATGGTCGCCGGCATCTGGGGCTCCATCGCGGTCGGCCTGTTCGCCTTCGGCGACGTCACCGGCGGCACGAGCGGCGTCTTCTACGGCGGCGAGTTCTCCTTCCTCGGCTACCAGACCCTCGCGGTCCTGGCCGTGGTCGCCTACTCCTTCGTCGTGGCCCTCGTCATCGGCCTGATCCTCAAGTTCACCATCGGTGTCCGGATCAGCGAAGAAGAGGAGCTGGCGGGCATCGACGCCGCCCAGCACGGCGAAGCCGGCTACGACCTCCCCGTCAACGGCAACACCGGCACCGGCCTCCCCGAGGCCGCCGACGAGCCCGCAGCGGCGAAGGTCTGACACTGACCGCACGTCACCGCCAAGGAACGGCCGCCTCCCCCCGGGGCGGCCGTTCCGCTTTCCCAGCGAAGGTCACGCCCGACCGGGCATCACCGGGCGGCGGCCGCGCCGCCGTCCCCGTTAAGCTCGTATGAGCCGGCGCGCCGCATGGCGCCCGAAATCACGCACTGCACCACCGAGAGGTTCGCCCGTGTTCGACGCTCTGTCAGATCGACTGTCCGGGATCTTCGAGTCGATCCGCGGCAAAGGCCGCCTGACCGATGCCGACATCGACGCCACCGCCCGCGAGATCCGCCTCGCCCTGCTCGAGGCCGACGTCGCCCTCCCGGTGGTCAAGAGCTTCATCAACGAGGTGAAGCAGCGGTGCAAGGGCGCCGAGGTCTCCAAGGCCCTCAACCCCGCCCAGCAGATCATCAAGATCGTCAACGAGGAGCTCGTCAACATCCTCGGCGGCGAGACGCGGCGCCTCAACTACGCCAAGCAGGCCCCCACCGTCATCATGCTCGCGGGCCTCCAGGGCGCCGGTAAGACCACGCTCGCCGGGAAGCTCGCCAAATGGCTCAAGGGCGACGAGCACTCCCCGCTCCTCGTCGCCGCGGACCTCCAGCGCCCCAACGCGGTCGGCCAGCTCCAGGTCCTCGGCGAGCGCGCCGGCGTGGCCGTCTACGCCCCCGAGGCCGGCTCCGGCGTCGGCGACCCCGTCAAGGTCGCCACCGACTCCATCGAAGAGGCCCGCCGCAAGGGCCACGACGTCGTCATCGTCGACACCGCCGGCCGCCTCGGCATCGACGAGGAGATGATGCAGCAGGCCCGCGACATCCGGGCCGCCGTCAACCCCGACGAAGTCCTCTTCGTCATCGACGCCATGATCGGCCAGGACGCGGTCAACACCGCCGAGGCCTTCCGCGACGGCGTCGGCATCACCGGTGTGGTCCTCTCCAAGCTCGACGGCGACGCCCGCGGCGGCGCCGCGCTCTCCGTGCGGCACGTGACCGGCCAGCCGATCATGTTCGCCTCCACCGGTGAGAAGCTCGAGGACTTCGACGTCTTCCACCCGGACCGGATGGCCTCCCGCATCCTCGGCATGGGCGACATGCTGACCCTCATCGAGCAGGCCGAGGCCGTGTTCGAGGAGGACCAGAAGGAGGAGATGACCCAGAAGCTCCTCAAGGGCGAGGACTTCACGCTCGAGGACTTCCTCGAGCAGATGCAGGCCATCCGCAAGATGGGCCCGATCGGCAACGTGCTCAAGATGATGCCGGGCATGGGCCAGATGAAGCAGCAGATCGACTCCATCGACGACAAGCAGATCGACCGCACCTCCGCGATCATCCGCTCCATGACCCCGGCCGAGCGCCGCGACTCCTCGCTCATCAACGGCTCGCGCCGCCTGCGCATCGCGAACGGCTCCGGCGTGACGGTCTCCGAGGTCAACCAGCTCCTGTCGCGGTTCAAGGACGCGCAGAAGATGATGCGCGGCATGACCGGCGCGATGGGTCTCGGCGGCGGCACCAAGGCCACCAAGTCGCCGTACAACAAGCGCAAGGGCAAGAAGACCAAGAAGAAGCCCGTGGTCCGCCGCGGCGGCCAGGCCGCCCAGAACGCGGCGCCGCAGCTCCCCGCGGGCATGCAGCTGCCTCCGGGCATGCCGGACCTCTCGCAGTTCAACGCCGGGGACCTCCCCGACATCGACTTCGAGCAGTTCCTCAAGGACCAGAAGAAGGACAAATAGCGATCGGCCCCGATCGCCCGCCCGGGCGACCGGGAACCGCCCGCGGCGCTCGCCGGTCGGGCGACCGCTGATCGAACTCCGCAGCCCGGTCCGCGCACCGCGCGGATCGGGCTGACGTGTTCTCCGACACGGTGATCGCGAGGCAAGCGCAGTCTTGTCAGGCCTCGGGCGGAAAGTGGCGGCAGGACCTACCCACCCCGGGCGGGTAAGGCAGGCCCGAGCCCGCGCCGCAGCCCGCCCGCTTCCAGTGCGCCGCCGTCCCATCGTTCCCGACCCGCCCCGGCCGCGCATCGCCCCCGGATCACCCGCCCGCATCCCTCCTTCTCGACCGACCCGCGCGCCCCCGTTGAACTCCCACGCCCCCACGGGCGATACTGCGAGGCGATGAACGCACTCGCACCGCTCGAGCCCCAGCAACCCGAGCCCCTGCACCTCCGGGTCGTCTGGCTCCCGGACGACACCGTCCGCGACGTCTACGTCGACGGGGACCGCATCACCTTCGACCCCGTGCCCGGTGCCCGCACCGTGGCCACCACCGGCTTCGCCCTGCCCGGGCTCGTGGACGCCCATTGCCACATCGGCATCCGCCGCGGCCCCAGACCCGTCGAGAGCCTCGACCAGGCACGCGAACTCGCGCACACCGACCGCGACGCCGGCGTCCTCGCCATTCGCGACGCCGGATCGCCCCACCCCTACCCCGAACTCGTCGGCGAGAACGGCATGCCGCGCCTCATCCGCGCCGGGCACCACATCGCCGCCTCCCGCCGCTATCTGCGCGGCATCGGCCTCGAATGCGAGCCCCACGAGGCCGTCGCCGCGCTGGCCCGCCAGGCGAAGCTCGGGGACGGCTGGGTCAAGCTCGTCGGCGACTGGATCGACCGCGGCAGGGGCGACCTCGCCCCGTCCTTCGAACCCGAGATCCTCACCGCCGCGATCCACGCCGCCCAGGCCGAGGGCGCGAAGGTCGCCGTGCACACCTTCTCCGAGGAGGCCGTCGCGTGCGTCGTCGAAGCGGGGGTCGACTCCGTCGAGCACGGCACCGGCCTCGCCCCCGATCTCCTCGACCGCATGGCCGAGCGCGGCATCGCCCTGGTGCCCACCATGATCAACATCGAGACCTTCGACGACATCGCCGCCGGGGCCGACGTCAAGTTCCCCCGCTACGCCGACCACATGCGCCGCCTCAAGCAGGGCTTCCCCGAGGTCGTGCGCGCCGCTTGGGAAGCGGGCGTGCCCGTCTACCTCGGCACTGACGCGGGCGGCGGCATCGACCACGGCCTCGCCGCCGAGGAGATGCGCCTGCTGCACGAGAAGGCGGGCATCCCGGCCGCCGACGTCGTCGCCGCCGCTTCCTGGCGAGCCCGCGAATGGCTCGGCCTCCCAACGGATCTCGGCGACCTCGTCGTCTACGAACGCGACCCGCGCGTCGACCTCGCGGCCGCCCGCGAGCCCGCGCTCATCGTCCTGCGCGGTCGAATCCTCAAGGCCCCCAAATAAAACGCGGTGACCTGCGGCTTTTGCGGCTTTGCGGAACCGGCCTGATCCCCACCGGTGGCGGGGGTCGGCTATCGTGAACCCCCCGCGCCGTTTCCGCCCGAGCAGAGAGCTATAGCGATGACGTATCCTCCGCCTCCTCCGGACCAGTCCGGTCAGGGCGGCTTCCAGTACGACCCGTACGGCAGCCAGCCCGGTTCCCAGCCCCAGAACCCCTCGCAGCCGCAGCAGCCCGGTTATGGTCCCGCGCCGCAGCAGCCGGGCTACGGCCCCGCGCCGCAGCTCCCGCCGCAGGCGCCCGGCTACCCGCCGGCCTACGGCGCGCCCGGCTACGGCCCGCAGCTGCCCAAGGGCATGGCGATCGGTTCTATGGTCACCGGCATCATCAGTGTCGCGGGCCTGTGCATTCCGTACATCAACTTCGCCAGCCTGATCCTCGGCATCATCGCCGCGATCCTCGGCGGCGTGGCCCTCAAGAAGATCAACCGCGGTGAGGCCGCGGGTAAGGGCCAGGCGATCACCGGGCTCGTGCTCGGCATCATCGTCTGCGCGCTCGCCGCGATCGGCATCATCATGTTCTTCGCCGTCGGCGCGACCATGCTGGGCACCGGCGCGGCCACCACCTCGTACTGAAGCAGCATCATCGGAAGCGGGGCGGGGGCCGGCCCCCGCCCCGGCCCGTGGTGCGGGGGGGGGGGCCCCCCGCCGGTGGGCCAACGGGACG
>NZ_JAERMK010000006.1:98794-239351 GCF_016918015.1 Glycomyces sp. YM15 | reverse complement strand
GGGCCCCCCCCCCCCCACCCCTACCCACACCCCCCCCCCCCCCGGGGGGGGGGGGGGCCCCCCCCCCCCCCCCGCTTCCGTTCGTCCGGAGGGCGGCGCCCGACGCGGTTCTCACATCGTGACGAGGCAGAACGGGTGCCCCACGGGATCGGCGTAGACCCGGAAGGTCTCTCCGCCGCCCGGGAGCCTGCGTGCGCCGAGCGCCAGCACCTGCCGCTCGCCCTCGTCGAGGTCGCCGACCTTCACGTCGAGGTGCATCTGCTGCGGGACGGTGGGGTCGGGCCAGGTGGAGGGCATGTAGGCCTCGGCCTGCTGGAACGCGATGCCGGGCTGGTCCGCCGAGATGCCGATGACGACCCAGTCGCCGTCGTCCTGCACTTCGACCATGCCGAGCATCTCGCGGTAGAACGACGAGAGCGACTTCGGGTCGGGGCAGTCGATGATGAGTCCGTGCCAAGTGCCGATCATCGACCCAGGGTCGCAGACGGGACCGACACGATCAACCGGTTCGACCGGTCTCGCCGGTCGGACGGCTCAGGTCACGTCGTCGAAGCTGGCGCTGCGCTCGCTGGACCGCTCGGCGGCCGGTTCGGCCGCGGCGTCTCCCGAGCCGTTGGACCCGTTGGCATTCCGGGTGAGGCTGCCGCGGTTGACACTGCGACGGGTGCTCTCGATGTCGCGCGTGGTGTCCGTGAGGCCCTCCTTGAGCGGCTTGGCGCCGTCCTGGAGGTCGCGCATCGTGGACTTGAGGGGGCTCGTCAGCATCTCCTGGTCCTCTTCGGTCAGGATGTGCTTGCGGACGAAGGTCTTGGGGTTGAGATCCTCGGGCCGGATGTCGGTGCCGATCTCGCGGCTGAGGTCCGCGGCGGCGTTCGACGCCATGTTGCGGGCCTTCGAGATGAACCGGCGCAGGTTGGCGAGCGCCTTGGGCAGCTTGTCGGGCCCCCAAAGGAAGATGGCGATGAGGATGATGACCAGGAACTCGGTTCCGCCCAAGCCTCCGAACACGCTGATCTCCTCATGACTGCCTGTGCTTGCTGATACCTGAAAAACCTGCGCCTAGCGTACCCCCACTCAGTCCGTAGCCGCCTCCAGCGTGACCTGGGCACTGTGTTCCTCGCCATCTCGCTCGTACACGACGGTCACAACGGTGCCCGGTGCGAGTTTGCGGATGAGCGCGATGAGTTCGGTGTTCTGGGCGACCATGTTGCCGTTGAAGCTGGTCAGGACGTCCCCGTCCTGGAGCCCGGCGTCGTCGGCGGGGGATCCGGGGACGACCTTGCTGAGGGTCACGCCGATCCCCAGTTCGGATTCTCCGAGCTCGGCGCCGAGCACGGTGTGGCTGGCCGATCCGGTCGCGATGATCTCGTCGGCGATGCGCTTGGCCTGGTTGATCGGGATCGCGAAGCCGATGCCGATGTTGCCGGCCTCGCCTTCGGCGGCGGTGGAGGCGATCGCCGTGTTGATGCCGATGACCTGCCCGGCGATGTCGGTGAGCGGCCCGCCGGAGTTGCCCGGGTTGATGGCGGCGTCGGTCTGGATCGCGGCCATCACGGACTCGACTTCGCCGTTGTTGTTCTCGGTGAGCACCGGCCGGTCGATGGCCGAGACGATCCCCTCGGTGACCGTGGAGGAGAGCCCGAGCGGCGCGCCCACGGCGAGCACGGGGTCGCCGACGGCGACCCGGTCGGAGTCGGCGAGGACCATCGCCGGGTGCTCGTCGCCTTCGATACGCAGGACGGCGACGTCGGAGTCGGGGTCGGAACCGACGACCTCGGCGGTGGCCACGTTGCCGTCGCTGAAGAGCACCTCGAGGGCGGCGGCGGGTTCGGTGCCGCCGCCGACGACCACGTGGTGGTTGGTCATGACGTAGCCGTCGTCGGAGACGATGAAGCCCGAGCCGTTGCCGCCGTTAGAGGTGAGGACGGTGACGACCGAGGGCATGATCTGCTCGACAACGCCCGCGACGGAGGTGACGTCGCGTTCGGTCTGCGGTTCGGCGCCGAGGAAGCTGCCGGTGCCGGAGCCGGACCGGGTGGCCCATATGCCGATTGCCGCGCCGAGCGTGCCCGCGATGAGCGCGGTGACGGCCGAGACGGCGATGACGATGCCGAGCGCGGGCCTGACGCGCGGCGTGCGGGCCGGGAGCGGTTCGGGCGCGGGCGCGTTGGGGACCGGTCGGGTCTCGATGACGGCGTGGCTGGTGGGGTCGCGCCACGGGTCGGAGGCGGCGGCGGGGTTCCACCAGGCCGACTGGTCGGGCTGCGGCGGCGCGTGGGTCGGTCCGCTCATGGAGGGCGCTCCGGGAGGCGCGGGCGGGTAGGCGCCCTGCTGCATGCCGGAGGCGGCGGATCCGTACGGCGCCGGCGTCTGCGTCTGCCCTGCGTGCGACATTCCCGGCTGCGGTGCGGCCTCATACGGACCGTTCGTCCGCGGCGCGCGGGAGACCGGTTCGGGGTGTTGCGGATTGCCCGGTTCTGCCTGGGGCGGCTGGGTGCCGGAAGTCATGACTGAAAGTCTATGCCGGAATTGCCGCTCGTTCACCTGCCCCGCCATTCCGCCCGGTGTCGGATGGTCCGCGCCGCGGGTCGCGGGCAGCAGAGGGTGAAGGACCCGCTCCGCGCGTACGGAGCGGGTCCTCAGGTCCGATCGGCAGCGGGGTGACCGCCGTGGTGGGGGGCGTGGTGGAGAAGGGACTACTCCAGGGCGCCCTGGAGCTCCTTGTTCAAGGTCGCTGCTTCTTCCGGGGTCATCTCCACGACCAGCCGCCCACCGCCTTCGAGCGGAACCCGCATGATGATGCCGCGGCCCTCCTGAGTAACTTCCAGTGGGCCGTCGCCAGTCCGCGGTTTCATGGCCGCCATTTTGGTCTCCCCTCGATCCAAGGCCGCAGGTTGCGACTCGACGTTGCTAGATCAAGTTTCCCCGATGACGTGGGCGAAGGCCAACTCGCCCCTCCGGGTATGTGACAATGTTGCGTAGAAATCTACCGGAAAGTGCCTTTTGCGACTTGCGTGATTTTTCTTAACGGAGTATGACCCCGGTCACTCACTCCTCCGGGTCCTGCTCATGCTCGACGCCCAAAAGGAACGAAGTGCCCTCAAGTTCCCTTCCGTACGGTGCAACGAACGTCGGCAGTTCCTTCGGGCCGAGCGAGCGGATGTACGACCAGAACTGGCGTACCGCCTCCGCTTTGTCGACCGCCTCGATGGGCAGCGAGAGGGTCACGAGCCAGTCGCTGCGGCGCTCAGGGATCGGCAGGGTCCGGACCAGGTCCTCCCACACCTCCGGGTTGAGCGGGGTCCAGGCTTCCTTCCCGAGGCCCTCGGCGTCGTTCGCGGCGCTGTAGACGCGCTCCGTCTCGGCGGTCGGAGCGGGCGCTTCGAGGCGGCGGCGGTAGGCGACGGCCGCACCGACGACCTCGCCGAGCGCGAACACGCCCTCCGGGCCCGCCAGCGCCACCTCGTCGCCGTCAGCGGCGTTCTCGGGGAGCGCCGCCGCGGGCTCGACCGCTTCGACCTCGTAGGCCTGTTGCTCGGAGTACTCGTCGTCGTTCAACGCCAGCAGCCAATAACGCATGGGCTTATCCCATCACGCCTCGCCGCGCGGCGCCGTCTCGCCGCCGCCCTCGCGCCCTGCCTCACTCCCGGAGGCGTCGGCGTCGGTCGCGGGGCCGTCGGGAGTGGACTCGTCCTCGCCGGCGAGCCGCAGGGCGGCCTCGGCGGAGGGGTCCGGCTCGGCGGTGCCGTCGAGCTGCGACCGCATCTCGGCGAGCATCTCGTCGCGGCGGCCGATCTCCCAGGCGAGGCGGTTCAGCGCCGCGTCCACTTGGTCGGTGCGGTAGCCGCGCAGGCCGGTGTCGAACTTGACGGAGGCGACGGCGGTCTCGTCCACCGACTCGCCCTCGCCGAGGCCGAGCGGCGGGCCCGCCGCGGTGATGTCCAGGAGCGTGTCGCGGCCGGTGGCCCACACGACGATCGAGAAGGCGATCCACACGCCGATGACGGCGACGATGACCGGCAGCACGAAACCCACAGGAGGCTCCTCCAACTAGAAGAACGCGAAATAGGCGAACAGCGCCATTGTGCCGACCGCGAGGGTCACTCCCAGACGCGGGTTGTGGGGGACGACCGCCTTGATGGGCCTGCCGCTCCGGTCCAGCAGCGGCAGGCGCGGCCGATTGGCCATCCCCACCAGCACGTATCCCACGATCAGCGCCATCACCGGCAGCAGGAACGTGACCCACCACAGCGACTCGCCTTCGCCGCCCGTCGCAGCGAAGTAGACGAACTGCACCGCGAGGCACGCCACCATGCACGAGCCGTAGACGAGCAGTTCGCGGAGCACGTGATGCGCCTTCGGCAGCAGCGTCGGCCGCTGCGCGGCCCGCGTCGTCGCCGTCCGGGCCAGCTCGGACTCCCGCAGGGCCGTCTTCGCGCGTTCCAAGACCCGGTCGGCATCGTCGGTGTCTTGCCCCGGAGGCAAGTCGGCCGCATCGGCGTCGACTTGCTGCGGCGTCAAGTCGGGCGTCGAGTGGCGCAACCGCGCGCACAGCTCCGCGAGCGCCATCGTCTGGTCGTCCAGTTCGGACCGCACCTCGCGCAGCGCCTCGCGGCGCCGCTCCAGCCGGCGGGTCGCCTGCGCGGTGCTCGCGGTCGTGTCGGCGTCGAGCCGTGTCAGTTCGTGCACCAGGTCCTCATAGGCGCTGAGACTCATCGCGACTCCACCTTTCCGGGGGTCTCCTGGACGGGCAGGCCGTCGAGCCGGCCGGGCCGCACGTACGGGACGGTGAGCGTCTCGGTGCCCGCGTGCCGGTCGATCACCAGGCACCGGTTGGTGCGGGCCTCCCAGGTGCGCTCGTAGCCGCCGGTGATCGCGGCGAGGTCGTTCCCCGCGATGTTGAGCGCCACGACCCCGGCGCAGTGCTCGCGCCCGGCCGAGCCGCCGATGTCGTCGAGGAACCGGCGCGCGCCACGCCACCAGCCGAGCAGGTGCACGCCGTCCGCCGGGCCGTGGAGGAGCAGGTCGCGCAGCGCCGAAGGCTGCCCGTCCGCGCCGTCGGCGCCGAACCACACCAGGTACGTCGGCTTGTCGCGCTTCCCGCCGAGGATCGTCCCCGGCGCGAGCCGGCGGCACTCGTGACCGCCCGCTTCGAGTTCGCCCGCGACCTGCCGCACCGTGTCCTCGACGCCCACGGCGGTCGCCACGACCTCGAACGCGACGCTCTCCGGTTCATGCTGGCGCCCGAGCGAGATCGCGGCGGCGGCGAGCACGTCGGCCGCCACCGCCGAAGTGCCCAGTACCGCCAGGTGCCGTCCCGGGCTGCGGTCGAACTGGTAGCCCACCGAGGACATGTGCACGTCGACGGCCCGGCCGAGCAGCGCCACGGGCGCGTGCGTCGGAGCGAGGTCCGCGAACCGCGGATCGTCCTCGAGGTGCTGCTCGTCGAAACCGCGGAAGACGATCGGCTCCACATCGGAGTCGCGTCGCTCCCACAGCTGCCGCCGCAGGCCCGTGAGCAGGTCCTCGGCGCTCGAAGCGTCGGGGAACCGGCAGGTCCGGTTGCGGCCCTTGATGCCCCCGGCGTCGTTGATGACGGCCTGGCCGACGCCGATGCCCTCCGCCGCGTCGTTGCCCTCGTCGAGCAGGTGCTTCGCGCCCGGCAGCGCCACCCGCAACGGGAACTGCCCGAAGATCGAGTCCTTCTTGGAGTACAGCGCCTCGATGCCGGAGATCGTCTGGCTCGCGAGCACCAGGTGCACGCCGTACGAGCGGCCCTTCCGCGCCAGCTCCTCCAGATGCGCGACCGCTTCGCCCGCGAGGCGGTCGTTCCCGGCGAACAGCACGTGGAACTCGTCGACCACCGCCACGATCCGCGGCAGCGGCGTCTCCGGACGCAGCTCGCGCAGCCGCGCCAGTCGCGTCGCCCCGGCCCGCTTCATGAGCCCCGCGCGC
Organism: Glycomyces sp. YM15; assembly: GCF_016918015.1. Classification (GTDB taxonomy): domain Bacteria; phylum Actinomycetota; class Actinomycetes; order Mycobacteriales; family Micromonosporaceae; genus Glycomyces. Next base: position 233,396 of record NZ_JAERMK010000006.1, on the reverse strand, counting down.
CGCGACAGCTCGGCCCGCAGCGCCCCGAGCACGGCCACGCCGTACTCGCGGTCGGACTCGACCCCGACGGCCCGCACGTGCGGAATCCACGACGGATCGAGCGGTGAGGGCGTGAACTCGGTGAACGAGACGCCCTCCTTGAAGTCGAGGAGGTACAGCTCGAGTTCGGTGGGGGAGTAGCGGGTCGCGAGCCCGTAGAGCACGTCGAGGAGGAACACGGTCTTGCCGCCGCCGGTCCGACCGCCGATCAGCCAGTGCGGGGTCGCGTCGTCGAACGCGACCTCGACATCGCCCCCGGTGGAGCTCCCGGCCTGGTCGCGGCCGATCACCGTCGACAGGCCGTCCCGGCTCGAAGCCGACCACAGCACCTCCGGCACGAGGTCGGCGACGCTCAGCTCCCCGGCCTCCTTGCGCTGCTGCGCCCGCGAACCGTAGACGGCGCGGGCGAGACTCGGCGGCGGCGCGGCATCGAGCCGCACCGGCAGCGGCAGACTCCCGAGCCGCACGTCGTTCTCGTTGCAGCGCAAGTACGTCGCGTGCTCGATCGCGGGCAGCGACTCCCGGTGCGGGAGTTGCCTCCACCCGCACAGCACGAGATGGCAGCGGGCCGAAGGCCCCGCGTGCGCCAGCGCGGCCAGCCGCTCGCGCGTCGAATTGCCGACCTCAGGTGGCAGACCGGCGATCACGATGAGATGGAACGGCCGGTCGGCGATCGACTGGCCGCGTGCGGCGATGTCGCGCAGTTCGGTGAGCCGCTTCTCCGCGGCCGTGAGCACCCGCCCGAGCGCGAGGTGGTCCGTGGCCACGGGACCGGCGATCCCGGCGTCCACGAGCGCCGTGGCGGGCGCGAAGACCTGCCCGAGGGTCACCCCGTCGACCAGGCTCAGTTCGAGATCGGGCTGCGCGGCGGTGATCCGCAGCAGCAGCGACTGGAGCATCCCGGCGACGCGCGGGTCCGCGGCGTCGCCGTCGCACACGAGGTGGCCCTTGCCGAGCAGCCCGGCGAGCGCGGGGAACGCGGGCGCGTCGTCGAGCTCGGCTCCGCCGACGGGAAGCAGCGTGGCGGTCCCGATGCGGACCGCCTCGGTGGACGGCGCGTCCGTCCACAACGGCGTGTCCGGCGCGATCGCGGCCAGGTCGTCGCCGATCCACCCGGTCGCGGTCTGCGACGCGACGGCGCGCAGCCGCTCGGCGAGCGCATTGCGCCGCTGTTCGACTCCCGTTGCGGCCAAACGCGAAGCATCGTCCTGGAGTAGCGACTGGGCCTGGTCGGCGGCGCCGGCGGCCTCACGCAGGCGCGCTGCCGCCCGCTCCAATTCGGTCCGCCAGGTCAAAGCCGCCTCCTTGAGGAATGCACGGCTCGCAAGCTTCGCCGCGGGTGCTCGTCTACGGCTTGCAAGCTTCGCCGAGGCCGGGTGTGTCGACGAGACCACCATACCGGGACCGGGCTCCGGCGGCACGGCGCGAATGCCCTGCGCCCCAACACGCCGTCACCTCACGAGCCCCTTCCGCCCCGCAGGCGTCAGCCGAGGCGCGACCCGCACCCGCAGCGCCGCGCCTAGTGCGTGAACAGACCCAGCGCCAGGTCCGCGAGCAGCCCCGGGTCCTCGGCGCCGCACAGCTCCCGGGCGGAGTGCATCGACAGGATCGGCAGGCCCACGTCCACCGTGAGCATCCCCAGCTGCGTGCCCGAGATCGGGCCGATCGTGGTCCCCCCGGGGATGTCGTTGCGGTTCACATAGGTCTGCCACGGAATGCCCGCGGCCTCGGCAGAGCGCCGGAACAGCGCCTGCTCCTCCGCGCCGCTCGCATAGCGCTGGTTGGCGCTGACCTTGATCATCGGGCCCGCGCCGGGGATCGGCCGGTGGCCCGGCTCGTGCTTCTCGGGGTAGTTGGGGTGGACCGCGTTCCCGGTGTCGGAGGACATCATGGCGCTGGCGGCGATGGCCCGCGCGTACGTGTCGAAGTCGTCGCCCATGAGCCGGTGGAGCACCGATTCCAGGAACGGGCTCTGCGCGCCCGAGTAGGTCATCGAGCCGATCTCCTCGTAGTTGAACGAGGCGAGCACGGGGACGCGGGTTCCGGTGGCCTCGGCGGCGATGAGCGCGCTGACGCCGGCGTGCGTGCTGGTGAGGTTGTCGAGTCTCCAGGCGGCGAACAGCTCCTCGTCCTTGCCGAGGTACGCGGGCTCGTCGAGGGCGACGGTGAAGAGGTCGTGGCCGAACACGTCGGCGGCGTCGACTCCGGCCTCGGCGGCGATGAACTCCAGGAACTCGCCGTCGCGCGGCTGTCCGAGGCCCCAGATCGGGGTGAGCTGCGACTGGGCGTTGAGCTTCTGGCCTTCGTTCACGCCCCGGTCGAGGTGGATCGCGAGGCGCGGCACGCGCAGCAGCGGTCGGTCGACGTGCACGAGCACTTCGGAGCCGTCGCGCATGACGAGCCGTCCGGCCACGGAGAGGTCCCGGTCGAGCCAGGTCTGGTGCGGCACGCCGCCGTAGACCTCGACGGCGATCTGCTTCCATCCGGCGGCGCCCGTGTCGGGCCGGGGCTTGACCTTGAACGTGGGCGTGTCGGTGTGCGCGCCGAAGATCCGGAACGCGTCGTACGCCTCGTCGTTGATGCGCCAGGCGATGATCGAGCCGTCCCGCACCGTGTAGTAGCCGCCGATGTCGACCGGCCATTCGTCGGCCTCGATGAGTCGCCGGAACCCGGCCGCCTCGAGCATGCGGCCCGCTTCGGCGCACGCGTGGTACGGGGTGGGGCTTGCCTTGATGTATGCGGCCAGGTCGTCGGTGTGCGACCGGTCGAAGCGAGGCATCGATGTGCTCCTTAGGCGGGTGGCTGCAGCGGCTGGAGCGAGCTTACCGGCCTGCGGGAGGAGCGGACTCTGGTGCGGGAGTCGATGTGCGGGGGATTCGGGGCGGGGGGGTTCGGGCCGAACAGGGGCGCCTCGCGCCGGCTGCGCCGGTGCGGTGGAGATCCTGGCGGTCGTGACCGCCGGGTTCGGTCGGTCAGGCCGCGCCGCGGCCTGACTTGCGCCGGATGAGCCCGAAGACGATCGTGCCGAGCAAGAGCACGATGCCGATGATGCCGAGCCAGAGCAGGCCTTCGAGTGCGATGCCGACGATCGCGAGCACCACCCAGACGATGATCAGAATCCAGAGAATTGTCCACATGCCCTCATCGTACGACTCGGGCTTGCCGAAAGGTACGTATCAGGACAAATTCGGAGAAGTTTTCACTGGCGGGCGCTCGGGCGCCGGTCGGCCGCGCCTGCCTCCGGACCAGCGAGTTTGCACATCTCGGTGCGAGTAACCGACCATTGGACGATGCGAGCGTTGAAACTGGGCCGACGGGTGTTCGATGAGGGCGATTACGCGGTGATGGCGATCGTCAACCGCACGCCCGACTCCTTCTACGACTCGGGGGCGACGTTCGCGTTCGAAGCGGCGGTCGCCGCGGTCGACACCGCGGTGGCGCACGGTGCGGACATCGTCGACATCGGCGGCGTCAAGGCGGGCGACGGCCCGGAGGTGAGCGCGGCCGAGGAGATCGACCGCGTGGTGCCGTTCATCGCCGCGGTGCACGACAAGCATCCCGACCTCGTCATCTCGGTGGACACCTGGCGGGGCGAGGTCGCCCGGGAGGCGGTCGCGGCCGGGGCGGAGCTCATCAACGACACGTGGGCGGGCTGGGATCCCACGGTGATCGAGGTCGCGGCCGACACCGGCGCGGGGTTCGTCGTCTCGCACACCGGCGGGCTCGAACCGCGGACGGTGGCGGCGAAGGCCGTCTACGGGGACGTGGTCGCGGAGGTCCGCACCGAGCTCGTGGAGCGCGCCGAGGCCGCCGTCGCGGCGGGCGTGCGCGCCGACGGCATCCTCATCGACCCGACCCACGACTTCGGCAAGACCACCTACCACTCCCTCGAGTTGACCCGCCGCCTCGACGAACTCGCGGCGACCGGCTGGCCCGTGCTGGTCGCCTTGTCCCGCAAGGACTTCGTGGGTGAGACGCTCGACCTCCCGGTGGACCGCCGCCTCAACGGCACCCTCGCCGCGACCGCGATCTCGGCGTGGAACGGCGCCCGCGTCTTCCGCGCCCACGATGTGGCCGCCACCCGCGAGGTGCTCGACATGGTCGCCGCCATCAAGGGCGACAAGCCTCCGAAAGCCCCGCAGCGCAGCCTCTGAGCACGCGAACGGCCGCCGTGCGCGTGCACGGCGGCCGGTTCGTCTGCTATCCGCGCCCGCGCTGCATGTGCTCCACGGCCTCGTCGAGGTCGTCGGTGACGAGCAGCAGGTCCACGTCGTCGGGGCTGATCTTGCCCTCGCGGACCATGGCGCTGCGCAGCCAGGCGACCAGGCCGCCCCAGTAGTCGACGCCGATGAGCGCGATCGGGAACTTGCCCACCTTCTCGGTCTGCACCAGCGTCAGGGACTCGAAGAGCTCGTCCATGGTCCCGTAGCCGCCCGGGAGGGCGCAGAACCCGCACGAGTACTTGAGGAACATGACCTTGCGGACGAAGAAGTAGTGGAAGTCCAGCTGGATGTCCACGTACGGGTTGATGCCCTGCTCGAACGGCAGCTCGATGCCCAGGCCCACGGACTTGACCCCCGCGTCGGCCGCGCCCCGGTTGGCGGCCTCCATCGCGCCGGGGCCGCCGCCGGTGATGACGTTGAACCCGGCCTCGCCGAGCTTGCGGCCCAGCTCGATGCCGAGCTTGTACTCGTCGCCGTCGACGCCGGTGCGCGCCGATCCGTAGACGCCGACGGCGTCGCCCAGCTCGGCCGCTTCGAGCGTGTCGAAGCCCGCGACGAACTCGGCCTGGATCTTCATGACCCGCCAGGCGGCCTTCTGCTTCCACTCTTCACTGTGCGCGACGTCGAGCAGGCGCTCGTCGGCGGTGATGCGGCGCTTGATCGTCATGATTCCTCCACATAGGCTCGCAGCGCGTCCGCGCAGGCGCGGATGCGCGGGATCTCGACGCGTTCGTCATGCTTGTGGGCGAGGTTCGGGTCACCCGGGCCGAAGTTCACGGCCGGGATGCCCAGTGTCGCGAAGCGGGCCACATCGGTCCAGCCGAGTTTCGCACGGAACCCGCCTCCGGCGGCGGCGACGAACTCGGCGGCTTCGGGCCGGTCCAGGCCGGGGCGGCAGGACGGCGCGGAGTCGGAGACCTGCACGTCGAAACCGGTGAAGACCTCGCGCACGTGCGCTTCGGCGGCGGCCTCGTCGCGGTCGGGCGCGAACCGGAAGTTGACCTCCACCCAGGCCTCGTCGGGGATGACGTTCCCGGCCACACCGCCGCCGATGAAGACCGCGTTCAGGCCTTCCCGGTAGGTGCAGCCGTCGACGTCGACCTCGCGGGCCTCGTAGGCGTTCAGCCGCTCCAGGACGGGCGCGATCTTGTGGATCGCGTTCTCGCCTTTCCAGGACCGCGCCGAATGGGCCCGCTTCCCGCCGGTGGCCACGCGCGCCCGCATGGTGCCCTGGCAGCCGGCCTCGACGAGCCCGTACGTCGGCTCGAGGAGGATCGCGAAGTCGGCGGCCAGCAGCTCCGGGCGGGTCTTGGAGAGCTTGTTGAGGCCGTTGTGCTCGGCCTCGATCTCCTCGCAGTCGTAGAACGCGAAGCTCAGGTCGAACTTCGGCTCGGGCACGGTGGCCGCGATCCACAGCGCGAGCGCCGTGCCCGACTTCATGTCGGAGGTGCCCAGGCCCCACAGCACGTCGCCGTCGAGGCGGGTGGGGAAGTTGTCGTTGACCGGGACCGTGTCGAGGTGCCCGGCGAGCATGACGCGCCGTCCCCGGCCCAGGTCGGTGCGGGCGATGAGCGTGTTCCCGACGCGTTCGGTGGTCAAGTGCCCCATGTGTTTGAGGGCCGACTCGACCTCGTCGCAGATCTCGGCCTCGTTCCAGGACACGGACGGGATGTCGCACAGGGCCCGGGTCAGCGCGACCGGGTCGGCGAGGACTGCCTCACTCAAAACTGTCACATCCGAAGACGATACTCGCCGCGTGGATAGGCTCTCCGCATGAGTGATTTCCTGACTGACGGAGCATGGGGCGTCGGTGTGGCCACGGTCGCCGCCGACGGCACGGTCCTCGACGTGTGGTTCACGCGCCTCGGCCTCGGCGAGGCCCCCACGGGTGCGGCCGCGCCGGAGCTCGACCGGGTGAACCCGACGGGCACGACCTCGAAGGGCGTGTCGATCACCGTCAAGTCCCTCGCGGAGGAGCCGACGGACACCGCCGACGTGTACCTGCGGCTGCACCTGCTCTCGCACCGGTTCGTCATCCCGCACTCCATCAACCTCTCCGGCATCTTCGGCCTGCTGCCGAACAACGCCTGGACGAACTTCGGCCCGGTCCCGGCCACCGAGGTGAACGAGGCCCGCCTCAAACTGCGCGGCGAGGGGGGCACTCTGCAAGTGAAGTCCCTCGACAAGTTCCCGCCGATGGCCGACTACGTGACCCCGACGGGGGTGCGGATCGCCGACGCCTCGCGGGTGCGGCTGGGCGCGCACCTCGCCGAGGGCACCACCGTCATGCACGAGGGCTTCGTGAACTTCAACGCCGGGACGCTCGGCAACTCGATGGTCGAGGGCCGCATCTCCGCGGGGGTGCTCGTGGGCGACGGCTCGGACATCGGCGGCGGCTCCTCGATCATGGGGACGCTCTCGGGCGGCGGCAAGGAGGTCATCTCGATCGGCGAGCGCTGCCTGCTCGGCGCGAACGCCGGGATCGGGATCTCCTTGGGCGACAACTGCGTCGTGGCCGCCGGCTGCTACGTCACCGCCGGTTCGAAGGTCACCACCCCGGACGGCGCGGTCGTCAAGGCCGCGGCGCTCTCGGGCAAGGACAACCTGCAGTTCTGGACGAACACCCAGACCGGCGTCCTCGAAGTGCGCCCCCGCTCGGGCACCTGGGGCGAGTTGAACACCGCCCTGCACAGCGCCCAGTAGACGAGCAGACGACGAGGCCCCGGCATGCGCCGGGGCCTTCGGCCTGCCCAGGGTGTAGTACCCGGGTGCTACTCGCGTTCGCGCGGTTCATCCCGGAGATCGAGGTACGGCCGCCGGATCTTGCATAGCCTGGTCGGCATGGACAGAGTTGGAGAGTTCGGCGCCGCCAATCCCACCGCTTCGGGCTTCGTGGTCGTCACGACCGAGAACGTGCCCGGCTACGAGGTCACCGACACCCACGGCGAGGTCTTCGGCCTCACGGTGCGGTCCAGGAACTTCTTCTCCGACGTCGGCGCGGGTTTCAAATCCCTCCTCGGCGGCGAGCTGAAGGGCCTCACGAAGGCCCTCGCCGCCTCCCGCGAGGAAGCGCTCACGCGCATGGTCGAGCAGGCGAAGTCCCTGGGGGCCAACGGGGTCGTGATGATGCGCTTCGACGTCTCGGACGCCCGCGACATGGGCACCGAGGTGTGCGCCTACGGCACGGCCGTCACGGTCCGCAGGAAGACCGCTTAAAGCTTCATTCAGGAAACTGGGAAAACGAGCGGCGGCCCTCAACACCCGAGGGCCGCCGCTCAAAAAATGTCCGGACCCGATGCCGTTCGGTTCGGGCGTGGTCGGCGTGTCGGATCAGGCCCGAGCGGGGTCAGGGCTGCGTTAGCGTGGGACATGAAGGCCTCCAGGTGCGTGAAGCGGTCGGTTTCGACAGCTCCACTTCACAACCGGAGGCCTTCACCTGTCAGACGAATCCGCTACTACCCGGCGGAACAACGTCCTTGGACATCACATCTAGACCGGGCTCAGACCAAGCTGTTTGCCCGCGAGCGACACCTTCCGCACCGCCAGCTGGTCCGCGATCGCGCGGATCGCCTGCGACGCCTCGCAGTCGGGGTCCGAGATCACCAGCGGAACGCCGGCGTCCCCGCCCTCGCGCAGCTTCGGGTCGAGCGGGATCTGGCCGAGCAGCGGCACGTCGGCGCCCACGTCCCGGGTCAGCGCCTCCGCGACGGTCTTGCCGCCGCCGGAGCCGAACGGCTCGATGTGCGAGCCGTCGGGCAGCGCCATCCACGACATGTTCTCCACCACACCGGCGAGTTTCTGGTGGGTCTGGGTGACGATCGCGCCGGCGCGCTCGGCGACCTCCGCGGCCGCCTGCTGCGGGGTCGTGACGACCACGAGTTCCGCGGTGGGCAGCAGCTGCGCCACCGAGATCGCGATGTCACCGGTCCCGGGCGGCAGGTCGAGCAGGAGCACGTCCAGCTCGCCCCAGTACACGTCGGCGAGGAACTGCTGGAGCGCCCGGTGCAGCATCGGACCGCGCCACACCACGGCGGTGTTCCCGGGCGTGAACATCCCGATCGAGATGACCTTCATCCCGTGCGCCTGCGGCGGCATGATCATGTCCTCGACCTGCGTGGGCGCGCCTTCGACGCCGAGCATCCGCGGGATCGAGTGCCCGTAGATGTCGGCGTCCGCGACGCCGACCGACAGGCCCTTCTGCGCCAGGGCGGCGGCGAGGTTCACCGTCATCGACGACTTGCCGACGCCGCCCTTGCCCGAGGCGATCGCGAACACGCGCGTGCGCGATTCGGGCAGGTTGAACGGGATCACCGGTTCGGCGCCCGCGCGGCCGCCGCGCAGTTTCGTCTGCAGGTCGGCGCGCTGCTGCTCGCTCATCACGCCGAATTCGAGTTCGAGTTCGGAGACGCCGTCGACGCCGTCGACGGCGCCGGCGATGTCGCGTTGCAGCGTGTCGCGCATGGGGCAGCCCGCGACGGTCAGGAGGATCTTGAGCGACAGTCGACCGCCGTCGACATCGACGGTGTCGACCATGCCCAGCTCGGTGATCGGGCGGCGGATCTCGGGGTCGTTGACGTGCGAGAGTGCTTCGTGCACGGCCTCGACGACGGCAGCGTTGTCAGACATGACTCAATCGTAACCACGCAATTCGGTTCGCCAATGTGAGCGTAGCCTTACCGCACCCGAGGTCCCGCCCGCCGCGACCGCGCCGCGCTATAACTGGCCCATGCTTCCCTTTGCGATCTACGACGTGTTCTCCGACCGCGCCTACGCGGGCAACCAGCTCGCGGTCGTCTACGACGGCAAGGACCTCACCACGGCCCAGATGCAGGCGATCGCGCTCGAGTTCAACTTCTCCGAGACCGTGTTCGTGCTCCCGGCCGCCGCGCCGGGCGCCGACTATCTCGCGCGGATCTTCACCCCTGCGGAGGAACTCCCGTTCGCCGGGCACCCCACGATCGGCGCGGCGATCGCCGCCGTCGGGTCCGGGCGGGTGCAGGCGGACAACGGCACGGTCGTCCAGGAATGCGGCGCCGGTCTCATGACGATCGCCGTCGACGGCGGCACCGCGAAGCTCACCTCGACCGCGATCGCGGTCGGGCCCGCGCTCGACCCGGCGACCGCCGCGGCCGCGATCGGCCTCGACCCCGCCAAGATCATCGGCACCCCGAAGAACGCCAGCGCCGGTCTCGACCACAACTTCGTGCGCCTCGCCGACGAGGACGTGCCCGCCGCGGTCGACGTGCCGGGCCACCTGGAGAAGGTCTACATGTTCAGCTTCGACGAGGCCTCGCATGCGGTCCACGCGCGCCTGTTCCACCGCGGTGTCGGGGAGGACCCTGCGACGGGTTCGGCGGCCGTGGCGCTCGGCGTGCACCTGGTCGACCAGGGGCTGCTCAGCGGCGACGGCATGCACGCGTATGAGATCGCGCAGGGCGCCGAGATCGACCGCCCGTCCGTGCTGCACGGCGAGGTCGTGGTCGAGGACGGCGCGATCGTGTCGGTCTCGGTGACGGGCGCGGCCGTGAAGGTCGCCGAGGGCACGCTGGTGACGCTGCCCTAGGTTCAGGCGGCGAATTCGCGGGCCGCGTAGCGTTCGGCCGCAAGGTCTTCGGGCCAGGCGGCCGAACGCAGTTCGGTCGTCCACAGGTGCCGCGGCCAGCGGCCCTTGCGCAGCAGCGCGGTGACGAACCGGTCGGGTTCGGGCAGGCTCGCCCACACCGACGGCAGGAAGGTCGCGCGGCGGCCGCCGGTGTCCTTGAGGGTCAGGCCGTCCCGGCCGGGGCGCAGGTGGTCGAGCAGGGTGGTGAAGGCCCGCACGGCGATCGGTTCGGACGGGGACAGGATCGTGACGGTGATGCGCAGCGACCCGACCTCGGCGGCCTCGACCGGCGGCAGGCGCGGGTCGCGCGCGGCGAGGCGGGCGTTGCGGACCACGTCGATGCCCAAGGGCCGCAGCGCGGTCAGGGTGCCGACGCAGCCGCGGAGGCGGCCGTCGCGTTGGAGGGTCACGAAGGTCGCCTCGCGTTTCGCGAGCGCGGCGGTGTGGGCGGCGGCCTCCGGCGCGGCGTTGTCGAGGACGCCGCTCGTGCAGACGGCACTGTCGAGCACGGTGCCGATGAGGGTGGCCGCGCCGGGCGGCCGCGGGTCGAACGAGGTCGCGACCGCGCTGCTCGCCAGCGCGGTCAGCACCGGTCCGAGGCCCGACTCGGGGTGCGCGTCCATCAACCGATGGTGCCATGCGGCGGGACGCGAGGTCCGGCCGATGTCCGTTCGTGTCGGACCCGGCGGGATAGTCGCCGGGGGCCCTGCTTACCCTTCGCGCTCCAATGCGGTTTCGGTTCAGGCGGTGGTCGGGTTGTCGGTCCTGGTGCCGGTGTCCCGCGGTTCCCGGTGAGCAGGGCCGACGGCATCGCCTCTCGTGGTGGGCGGGGGTTTGCGGAGGGCCGTCCGCGGGGCCCCGATCGCCTGCGGCGCTTCGTCTTCGCAGGGCTCTCGGGGCGCGGGTGACCCGATGGTGGCGGTTTGGCGCGGTTCGGCCTGCCGGTGATCTGTTTGGTAACGGTCACGTGAGAGACTGCGGGAATGAGTGAACCGCGCACGAGCGCCGACGCATTCGACTCGTCCTTCGACCGCGCCGCTTACGACGGTGACGCGTACGCCACCGTCGATCAGGGCCTCGCCGAAGTGATCGACCTGCCGTCGAACGGCGGGTCGCAGGCGACGCAGCCCGCTCGCGGGCGGCTGCAGGAACTCGACTCGCTCGCCGGGAAGATCGCGCTGGTCACCGGTGCGGGCTCGCCGGACGGTATCGGGTTCGCCATCGCCACGCGGCTGCGGCTCGCGGGTGCGGCGGTCGCGATCGTCTCCACCACCAAGCGGATCCACGAACGCGCCGAGGAGATCGGCGCGATCGGTTTCGTCGCCGACCTCGCCGACGAGGCCGAGGTGGGCGGGCTCGCCGATGCGGTCGTCGAAGCGCTCGGGGAGGTCGACATCCTCGTGAACAACGCCGGGCTCACCTCGAAGTCCGATCCGACCGTGGTGAAACCCGTCGCGCAACTGTCCTATGCGGACTGGCAGACGGAGCTGACCCGCAACCTCGACACCGCGTTCCTCGTCTCGCGCGCCTTCGTGCAGTCGATGGCCGAGCGCGGCTGGGGCCGGATCGTGAACGTCGCGGCCACCACCGGGGTCGTCAACGCCGTCCCCGCCGAGGCCGCCTACGCAGCCGCCAAAGCCGGGGTCACCGGCCTCACCAAGGCCCTCGCCACCGAGGTCGTCGCCGACGGCGTCACCGTGAACGCGATCGCGCCGGGCCTCATCCGCACCGGCTCCTCCACCGTCCCCGAACTCCAGAAGGGCCTCGACGGCCCGATGGGCCGCCCCGGCAGCCCCGAGGAGGTCGCCGCGGCCGCCGTGTTCTTCTGCGCGCCTTCGGCTTCGTACATCACGGGGCAGACCCTCGTCGTCGACGGCGGCAAGTCGCTCCGGGCCTGAACCGCTGCAAGGCGGGACAAGTCGGGACGTAGGTCCGCAACTTCCGCCTTGCCGGTGTCGTTAGATTCGCATGGGCATGATTGCACCGGCCGTATCGGCCGAGACGGAGGAATCGCGGATGGACGAGGCATTCGGGGAGAGCACACTCGAGATCCGGGGGCGCACGGTCACCGGCCTCGTACTGCTCCTGGGCGGGCTGGTCGGCCTGGCCGCCGCCTTCGACCTGACGTACGAGCGCATCGCCTCGCTCATCGACCCCGAGCACGCGATCTCCTGCGACTTCAACCCGGTGCTGTCCTGCGGCACCGTGATGAACACCTGGCAGGCCTCCGTGTTCGGGTTCCCGAACCCGATGATCGGCCTCGTCGCGTTCCCACTCGTGGTCTTCACGGGCGTCCTGCTCCTGTCGAAGGTCTCCCTGCCCCGCTGGATCGCGCTCGCCTTCAACCTCGGCACCCTCGGTGGGCTCGTCTTCGTGTCGTGGCTGATCTACCAGTCCGTGTACCGGATCGGCGTGCTCTGCCCCTGGTGCATGGCGGTGTGGACGGTGGTCCTGCCGATCTTCTGGTTCTCCACCGTGCGCAACCTCCGCACCGGCGCGATCCCGGTCGGGCAGGACTGGCGCGACGCCGTCGACGACCTCCTGCGCTACCACTGGATCGGCCTGACCCTGCTCTACGCCGCGGTCGTCATGATCGTCGGCACCGGCTTCTGGGACTACTGGTCCACCCTCTTCTAGCGAGCACGACGAAGGCCCCGGGCACGAGCCCGGGGCCTTCCCCATGGTCCTAACCCAGCCGCAGCCCGGTCGGCTCCAGCCAGCCGCCGTCCGAAAGGAATTCGAGCACCTGCTCGACCCCTTCCCCGATGGTGATCTCGCTCGTGTCGATCGTCAGCTCCGCCGCGGGCGGCTCCTCGTACGGATCCGAGATCCCGGTGAACTCCGCGATCTGCCCCGCACGCGCCTTCGCATACAGCCCCTTGCGGTCCCGCGACTCGCACACCTCGAGCGGCGTCGCCACGTGCACGAGCACGAAGTCGGCGCCCGCCGCCTCGGCCATGCGCCGCGCCTCGGCCCGATCCGCCTCGTACGGCGCGATCGGGGCCGCCATGCCGATGCCGCCGTGCCGCGCCACCTCGGCCGCCACGAACCCGATCCGGCGGATGTTCACCGACCGGTCCGCGCGCGAGAACCCGAGCCCGCTGGAGAGGAGCCGCCGCACCACGTCGCCGTCGAACAGCGACACCGTGCGCGTCCCGTCCTCCAGCAGCGCCTCGTAGACCCCGCGCGAGATCGTGGACTTGCCCGAACCCGAGAGGCCCGTGAAGAACAGCACCAGCCCGCGCTGGCGGCGCGGCGGCCGCGCCTTGCGCAGCTCCGCGGCCACGCTCGGCGGCGTGTGCCATTCGGGGAGGCCGAAACCGCGGTCGAGCATGTCGGCGATCTCGGCGTCGCTCAACGCGTTGCGCCGGAACGGCGGCTCGATGTCCTCGATCGGACGCCACTGGCCGTCGCGCGTGTCGTACGCCAGCTCGCGCGGCACCATCGAGCGCACGCCGTCGCCGCCGCCGAGCCCGTCGCGGCCGGTCATGATGTGGGTCGCGCCGTAGGCCGCCGCGACCTTCGCCGTGAGGAGTCCGTCGCGGAGCTTGTCGCCGCGCTTCGACAGCGGCACGGTCAGCACCGTGGCGGTCGGCAGCCGGTCCTTCGCGGCCAGCACCGAGCGCACCAGCGCCGCGGTCGGCAGCCGCAGTTCCCGGTCGCCGTTCGTCTCGTCGCCGGTGGGGATCATGACGAGCACGTGCGCGGCCAGATTGTGCGCGGCGCGCGCGAGCTGCGCCAGCTGGGGGCGGTGCAGCGGCCGGTCGGCCACGAGCGCGAGCACCCGCGGCTTCGTGTACGTCGTCTTCGCCTGCTCCGGAGTCGCGCGCAGTCCCGTGAACACGCCGTGCGCGGCGTCGGCGATGCGCCGCACCGGGCCGCCGACGCGGACCATGTCCGGCCCGAGCGCGTCGAGGCTGTGGCACTCGACCGCCGCGACCGGTGCCCCCTCCGGGTCCGTGATGCGAAGCACACGACGCTTCGGGTCGGGGTTGTCGAGCAGCCGGGCGGTCGCGATCGGCACGTCCAGCGTCACCGGGACCGGCCACGCCGTCCCGTCAGGGAGCACCCCGGTGCGCGTCACCGCCCGCGCCTCCGCCTCGCCCATGAACCCGCGCAGGGGCGCGTACGCGCCGTAGAGCAGCAGTTCAAGGTCGGCGAGTTCGTGCGGCAAGGGGGTGTGGCTCGGCGCCTCGGCGAGGATCTCATCGGGCAGTACCCAGTCAGACATCGGCGGTCGGGATCCCTTCGCAGTGCTTCGGGCGGGGCGTCATCGTTTTCGGTCGCACCAGCGTATGCCACGGGTCCGTCACTCGCACCACCCGCGCCGTGCGCTTATGAACCGGATCGTCCCGCATGGCGGACTGAGAAAGTGGCGCAGCCATTACCGGTAAGTTACGCTGACGGAGCTCATTCACGGCTGCGCAAGCGGATGCCGTGAGTGCTTGACTACGGCTACGCAAGCGGGCGCTGACGGCGCTGAACGCGACCGCCCGGCGGGCCCGACCAGTGCAGCAGTGACCGCGGACAAGGACGTCGGCGCGGCCAACCCCTCGGGTTTGCCCAGACCACCAGTGGAGACCTCCATGGACTACTTCGACTCCTCCAGCGGAACCGACGACAAGCAGCTCCGCCGCGACATCCGCCGGCTCGGCAACCTGCTCGGCCAGGCGCTCGTCCGCCAGGAGGGCCCGCAACTGCTCGAGCTCGTCGAAGAGGTCCGCGGACTGGTGCGTCACCAGCCCGAGGCCGTCGCCTCCCGCCTCGCCAAACTCGACGTGAACGAGGAGGTCGACCTCGCCCGCGCGTTCGCCACCTACTTCCACCTCGCGAACATCACCGAGCAGGTCCACCGCGCCCGCGACATGCGCCGCTCCCGCGCCGAGAACGGCGGCTGGCTCTCCCAGGCCCGCGCCGAGATCACCGCCGAGGACGTCCCGGCCGACCAGATCGCGGCCGCCGCCGAGCGCCTCGAAGTGCGCCCCGTGTTCACCGCGCACCCCACCGAGGCCGCCCGCCGCTCCATCCTCATGAAGCTCCGCGGCATCGCCGACCTCCTCGACGCCGAGACCGCCGAACGCGCCGTCCTCGGCTCCGCCGACGTCGACGCCGTCAACTCCCGCCTCGCCGAGATCATCGACCTCCTCTGGCAGACCGACGAACTCCGCGTCGAGAAGCCCGAGCCCACCGACGAGGCCCGCAACGCGATCTACTACCTCACCGACCTCTACCGGGACGCGGCCGCGCGGGTCCTCACCGACCTCAACGCCACCCTCACCGACCTCGGCGGCTCCCCCCGCCCCGGCCACGCGCCGCTCAAGTTCGGCACCTGGATCGGCGGCGACCGCGACGGCAACCCGTTCGTCACCCCCGAGGTCACCAAGCAGGTGCTCCTCATGCAGCACGAG
The DNA here is from genome assembly GCF_016918015.1 of Glycomyces sp. YM15. Lineage (GTDB taxonomy): Bacteria > Actinomycetota > Actinomycetes > Mycobacteriales > Micromonosporaceae > Glycomyces. The sequence continues at coordinate 218,124 of NZ_JAERMK010000006.1, read as the reverse complement.
CACGGCATCGCCGCCGCCGAAGGCGCCGTCGCCACACTCATCAACGAGCTCTCCGTCTCCCAGACCGTGCGCCCGGCCGCCCAGGAACTCCTCGACTCCGTCGCCGCCGACTTCAAGGTCCTCGACAACATCCCCGAGCGCTACAAGCGCATCTACGGCGAAGAGCCCTACCGCCTCAAGGCCCGCGCCATCGAGGCCAAGCTCGCCAACACCCGCACCCGGCACGCCGAGGGCCTCCCGCACCGCGCCGGCTTCGACTACGCCGACGGCCGCGAGCTCATCGCCGACCTCCAGGTCATGCGCGACTCCCTCGCCCGCCAGCGGGGCCAGCTCCCCGCCAAGGGCGTCCTCGACCGCGTCATCCGCACCGTCGCCGCCTTCGGCCTCCAGCTCGCCACCATGGACGTGCGCGAGCACTCCGAGGCCCACCACGCGGTCCTCGCCGAGCTCTACGACGCCACCGGCGAACTCGACAAGCCCTACGCCGACCTCACCGCCGAAGAGCGCGACGCGCTCCTCGAGAAGGAGCTTTCGGGCCAGCGCCCCCTCGCTCCCTCCAACGTCGAGCTCGCCGAACGCAACCGCAAGACCTTCAACGTCTTCCACGCGATCCGCGACGCCCAGGTCCAGTTCGGACAGTCGATCGTCGAGTCGTACATCATCTCGATGACGCATGACCCGGCCGACGTCCTCGCCCCGGCGATCCTCGCCCGCGACGCCGGGCTCGTCGACGTCGCCCGCGGCCGCGCCGACATCGGCTTCGTCCCCCTCATGGAAGAGGTCGAAGACCTCGCGGGCGCCGACGCCCTCCTCGACCGGCTGCTCAGCCTCCCCGCGTACCGCGCGATCGTCGCCGCCCGCGGCGACGTCCAGGAGGTCATGCTCGGCTACTCCGACTCCAACAAGGACGCCGGCATCACCGCCAGCCAGTGGAACATCCAAAGCGCCCAACGGCAGCTGCGCGACGTCGCCCACAAGCACGGCGTCCGCCTGCGCCTCTTCCACGGCCGCGGCGGCACCATCGGCCGCGGCGGCGGCCCCACCCACGAGGCGATCCTGGCCCAACCCTCGGGCACGCTCGACGGCGCCATCAAGATCACCGAGCAGGGCGAGGTGCTGTCCGACAAGTACACGCTGCCCGCGCTGGCCCGCGAGAACCTCGAACTCACCGTGGCGGCTTCGCTGAAGGCGACGCTGCTGCACACCGAGCCGCGCCACCAGCCGGACGTGCTGGGCCGCTGGTTCGGCGTCATGGACCAGACCTCGGAGGCCTCGAAGGCCGTGTACCGGGAGTTGACCGGGCAGCCCGGCCTCGCCGACTACTTCTGGGCGGTGAGCCCCACGGAGCTGCTGGGCGCGTTGAACATCGGTTCGCGCCCGTCGAAGCGCCCCAACACGGACGCGGGCCTGGGCGGCCTGCGCGCGATCCCGTGGGTCTTCGGCTGGACGCAGTCGCGCCAGATCGTGCCGGGCTGGTACGGCGTGGGCTCGGGCCTCGCGGCCGCCCGCGAGGCGGGCCTGGGCGAGGACATCGCCGAGATGTACGAGAAGTGGCACTTCTTCCGCAACTTCGTCTCCAATGTGGAGATGACGCTGGCGAAGACGGACCTGTCGATCGCGGAGCAGTACGTCTCGACCCTGGTGCCCGCCGAGCTGCGGCCGATCTTCGACGTGATCAGGGCCGAGCACGAGCGCACGGTCGCCGAGGTCCTCGCGCTCACCGGCGGGGAGCGGCTGCTCGACGCGAACCCGCAGCTGGCCCGGACCCTCGAGGTCCGCGACCGCTACCTCGCGCCGCTGCACCACCTGCAGATCTCGCTGCTCAAGCGCTACCGCTCGGAAGGCGGCGCCGACGGCGACGTCGACCCGCAGCTCAAGCGAGCCCTGCTCATCACCGTGAACGGCATCGCGGCGGGCCTGCGCAACACCGGCTGATCCGCCACGGCTTCGACATCGTGAGCCGAGTCGCGGCCGATCCGACCACTTCGAAGGCCCGCACCTGTTTCCGCAGGTGGCGGGCCTTTGTCGTACCCGTGTGGGAGGGTGTCATTTTCACTGGTAGTGGTGAAGGTGGGATCGGGCGGGTACCCGGGGCCTCCCGTATCAGCTGCGTTCGGGGTCGGGCAGGGTCCGCGTCAGCATCCGCCCCTCGCGCATCCGCCCGTCGGGCGTGAAGCGGCCGAAGAAGTGCACCTCGATCGCGAGGTCCTTGCCCTGCTGGACGGCGTGCAGCGTGTACCGGGCGGCGATGCGGTCGCCGTCGGCGACGGCCTCGTGCACCTCCCAGCGGCCGTTCGGCCGCTTCTTGCGCACCGGCCGGGTGTGCGCGATGAGCCGCTCCCGGTCGATGCGGACGCCGTCGGCGATCTGCACGACGTCCGGGGTGTGGAAGCGGTCGACGACGGCCGCGGCCTCCTCGTCGCTCGACAGCAGGGCCTCGTGAAAGCCGGTGAAGAAGTCGGCGATGAACTGCTTCGGGTCGGTCCGGTCGAACGGGCTCATGGTGTTCCCTTCGCGGTGGTACTACAATATTTGACAGTCTGTAAGAGTTTCATCGATCAATAAGTTTGTCAAGGTGTAAACATTGAGTGAAGCCCCCGCCCGCAACCGGCGCGCCGACGCCGTCCGCAGCCGAGCGGCCATCCTCGACGCCGCCGTCCGCACCCTCGACGACGACCCGGACGCGGGCCTCACGGCCGTGGCCGCCGCCGCAGGTGTGACGCGCCAGACCGTCTACGCCCACTTCGCTACCCGCGAGCGGCTGCTGCGTGCGATCGCCGACCGGATCACCGAATCGGCCGCCGCCGCCATGGACGCGGCCGAGGACGAGCCGGGGCCCGCCACCGACACCCTGCTGCGGATGCTCGACGCCGCCACCCGGGCCGCCCGGCGCCACCCGGTGCTGCTCGCGACGCTCAGCGCCCTGCCCGCAGACCCCGCGGCCGATCGCGAACGGCACGCGCCGCTGACCGACAGGATCGCCCGCGTCATTCAACGGGGCCAACGCGAAGGCGAATTCGACGACGAACTGCCGGCCGCGTGGCTGGCGTCGGCGACCATCGCCTTGGCCCACACTGCCGCCGAAGCTCGGGACGAGGGGCGAATGACGGTCGACGCCGCGACCGAGGCGTTTGAAACCAGCCTGCGGCGCCTGCTCGCGGCGTGAGCCGCTGCGCGGGCCCGCGCACAGCCTGGATTTCTCGGCGGTGCCCGCCCGGCCACGCGTGGTAGGTTCTGCGCACTTGTCCCCACTACCCGAAACGCGGAGGCCATGGCGAGAGTCCTGCAGGTAAGCGTCCGAAACGCCCGCTTCCAACAGTGGGAGACCCTGCTGCGCAACCGCACCAAGCGACACCGCGCCGGATCGTTCCTCGTCCAGGGGGTCCGGCCGATCTCGCTCGCGGTCGAGCACGGCTGGAACATCGAGGCCCTGCTCTACGACGCCGACCGCCCGCGCCTCTCCGACTGGGCCCGCGGGCTCCTCGAACGGCCGCACCTCGAGCAGGCCGCCGTAGCCGCCCCGCTGCTGGCCGAGCTGGGGGAGAAGGAGGACGACAACCCGCCCGAACTCCTCGCCCAGGTCGCGATCCCGCACCGCAAGCTCGCCGACCTCCCGTTCCGTCCCGACTGGCTCGGCATCGTGATCGACCGCCCGACCAGCCCCGGGAACGTCGGCTCGCTCATCCGCTCGGCCGACGCGTTCGGCGCCGACGCCGTGATCATCACCGGCCGCAACGCCGCCGATCCCTACGACCCCAAGGCGGTCCGCGCCTCGACCGGAAGCCTCTTCGCGATGCCCGTGGTCAGCGCCGCCTCGGCGCACGAGGTCGTGGAATGGGCGCGGAAGCAGGAGCACGCGCCCGCGATCGTCGGCACCGACGAGCGGGGCGAGCTGGCATTGTCCGCGCACGACCTGCGCGGCCCGACCCTGCTCGTGGTCGGCAACGAGACCACCGGCATGTCGAAGTCCTGGTTCGAACTCGCCGACGCCACGGCCCGGATCCCCATGTCGCCCAAGGCCGCCTCGTCGCTGAACGCCGCCAACGCGGGATCAGTGGCCCTCTACGAGGCCGCCCGCCAGCGCACCGCCTGAACGATCTGAGCGGCCCGGGTCCGCCGGTCTCGACGGCACCGGTCAGTAGGTCCCGCCGCGACGGGCGGGCTTCGGCGTGATGGTCGCCCGCTTCCCGAGGAACCGTTCGTCGACGACTTCGACCCGCGGTGCGAAACGCGCCGCGGCCTCGGCGATCGGGACCGCCCTGCGCGGGGAGAGGCGGACGCTGCGCGAGTTGAGCATGGCCCCCAGTCGTACCGGTGAGCCGTCCGGTCGGGCCTCGCGGCTCCGCAGCTGCTTCTCGGTCGGCTCGCGCTGCGAGACCCCGTACCAGTCGTTGGTCTTCTCGACACCGATGCGCGCCTCCCAGGCCGGGATCAGCCACAGCACTCTGCAGGGCATGCGCCACAACACGATCCGGGCGACCTCCTCCCAGGGGAGGTCGACGTCCGGCTCTTCGTGCCGCATGTACATGCCGGTGAAGGCCTCGGAGAACAGGCGGATGCCGTGCGGCCCCACTATCGCGGCGGCCGGTCGCCGCAGCAGGTGGTAGGCCTTGAACCCCGACCAGAGCAGGAGCGGCACGAGGGGGACCAGCACCCCGACCCACGCCGGCGCTTCGCTCTCGGAGCCACTCGAGTCCTCATAGGTGACGAGTTCGGTGCCCGCGCTCGAGAACGCCCACGGCGAGGCGGCCATTGCCGCAACTGCAATCGCGAACAGGACCGCGTCGCGAGGGCGCACCCGTTCGGCCACTTCGACCTCGTGTTCGCGGGCTTTGGACTCGGGCGTCATCGTTCGTCCCCTGGCCGTCGGGCGGTTGAGGACTCCGATTGTCGCAGCCGCTCAGGCAGAGGTCTTGTTCGCCCGCTCGGTGGTCTCGTCGTCGGCGAGGGTTCTGCTCGTGCTGCTTTGCCGCGTGTATCCACAGTGCCTGGATCTCGGATTGCTCCAAGGTCGCTTCGGCTTGCGGTTCAGGCGGGCGGCGACGGAGAGGTGGGATTCGGGGTGGGGTTGGTTGGCGGGTGGCGGGTGGCGTTTCGGGGTGGGCGACACTCCCGGCCGCGGGGGTCGGCGCGGTCGGTTCCTTTGGCGCACAGTGAGGTTGGGGCAAAACATGAGATCCCTCTATCCCTGTGGGTGATGACAGTCAGGGGCTGCGTGAGGGATGATTGATGTACGCACAGGGATACGGAAAACGTACAGGTGGCGATTAGGTGCAAGCAGACTAAGCCAAGCCTCTGGCCGAAACCCAAACCGGACCGATTCCGAGCCGACGCTCCTTCTCAGGGCATCGCGCTCAGTCCCCGCGTGCTATCGGGATCCACAGCGGACCACGGCCCTTCCTTGGGACGTGCTGGGTGGGAGATCGCCGGTCGGGATCACCTCGACCGGAGGCAGTGTCCAGAACGAGGCGCACACCGGTAAGACCGCCAGCATGATCGGCAATGACGGCCGGGCAACAAGGACCCGGTCTACCCATTCCTCCATGCGAGGCAACGCAACATCCCTGGTCTTGACTCACGATTCCCGGGATCGGAACCACCTCCCGGGCAAGCGCATCGGGAGAAGACGAAAGGAAGGGAGGCGACTCCGGTCGCGCTGATCGCGGCTCTCGCTCACTCTGGCGGGGGAACACGCTCACCCTCGAAGGGGAGTTCGCGAGCACCGCTGGTAGCGACCATGGATTCGAACCCGCTGTTCGGCGGGCACCACCACCTGAGCATGGGAGGACACATGACTGCGCTTATCGATCCCTTGGCCGGCAATGACTTGTCGGCGACCGGTTCGACGCCTCGCCGTGCACCGGCCTTCGGTGCCGCGATGTGCGGCGGCGCGATCGTATTCGCCGCCACCGGGTTTCCGGGGGTCGGTGCGGCACTGCCGCAGTCGACCAACTGGGCGGGGTTGGCAGGAGTGCTCCTGGTGTTCGCGGGGTTCCGGGTGTTCGGGATCCGTCATCGCGCGGCATCGGGGCGGCTCGGGTCCTGGGGGCGCGGCCTGGTGATGGCCGGGCTCGTGGCGACGGCGGTCGGCTTCCTGGCGAACGCGGTCGGGCCGCTGGTGCCGGGCGGGGCCGAGGGGATGGTGGGGCTGGCGGGTGTGCCCGCCTGGGTTCTTTCGCATCTGGTCTATATAGGTGCGACGGTGCTCGGCATGGCGTGCTTGCGGAAGCGATCAGGTCCGCTTCCCGCAGCGGTCCTGATGATCGCAAGCCTGCCTTTGCTGGTCCTCGGTGTCGCTGCCGGTTTGAGCTTGGGTGAGCCGGCCTCAGGGTTCGTCACCTGGGCCGCTACCGAGGGGCAGGCCGGGCTGGTCTGGTCGCTGGTCGGGGTCCGGCTCTGTCGCCGGGACTGACTAGACCGGGGCCTGTTTGGCGGCTGCGTCGTCGGCAAGCCTGCGTTCGTGCTGCTCGGCGGCCTTCGTCCACAGCGTCTGGATCTCGGCGTCGGCGAGGGTGAGGTTGAACCGGCCCCGCAACACGGCCGCGAAGTCGGCCGAGTCGGCGATGACGCGTGCGGTCTTCCCTTCGGGCTGTTTGGGATCGTAGACCGTGAGGGTTCGGGCGCGCAGGACCCAGATGTCGGTCTCGCCGGGGTTCTGGACCGTGAGGGTCTTCACGAACGGCGAGTCCGGTGCGGTCGAGAGCTCTGTGCACTTCGCTTCGAACTCGGCCGCTTCGCGGCGGTCGAGCGTGAAGTCGAAGGTCAGGTTCGCCACTCGCGGGTCGATCGAGCAGCGCCATTCGTGGTCGCCGAGGCTCCAGATCCCGAAGTTGAAGGGGCCGACCCGATAGCTGCCGTTGCGGATCGGCAGCGGGTCGCGGAAGCCCGTCCCGATGCCCGCGTCGGCCAGGTACTCGTCGCCCCCGGCGAACCGCACCACGAGCGGCATGTGGTTCCACCAGTTGCCGTCGCCTTCGGTCTCGCGGGCCACGCCGCCGAGGACGCGGCGCACGTCGAAGCCCATGGCCTCCAAGGCATGTGCCAGGACCCCGTTGTGCTCGTAGCAGTACCCGCCGCGGCCGCGTTCGACGAGCTTGTCGTACAGCGCGTCCGCGTCGAGCCGGATCGGTCTGCCGAGCTGGATGTCGAGGTTCTCGTACGGGATCGCGTCGATGTGGGCGCGGTGGATCCGGCGCAGCGCGTGCAGCGTCGGGCGCCTCGGGGCCCTGATCCCGACGCGCTTGAGATAAGCCGCGAGCTGCGAGGAGTCGAACACTCCTCGACCATAGCGCGAGACCCCGCGGCGGGCAGGCGTCGTGATGGTTCCGATATGGGAATGATGTTGCGGGGCTGAAGGTTCGTCACGCCTGGGACCGGGCATGTCGTGCGCGTGTGGGATAGTCTCCACAGCTTTCAGACTCTGCTCCCTATACCGCCCTTGAAGGAGTCCCCACTATGGTCATGGGCCCGACCCACGCCATGTCCGGTGCCGCCCTGTGGCTCGCGGGCTCGGCCGTAGCCGCGACCGCGTTCGGCATCGATCAGACCGCCGCGGAACTCGCCGTCGGCACGGTCGCCTGTGCCGGCGCCGCCCTCTACCCCGACATCGACTGCGCCGGCAAGGTCACCGAGAACAAGGGCGGGTCCACTGTGGCCCGATCATTCGGCGTCGCCTCCCTGATGGTCGCCGAGGTGGTCGAACGCCTCTGCTACTGGTTCTATCTGATCACGAAATCCAAGAAGGACAAGAAGCGGAAGAACGGGCACCGCACGTTCACGCACACCGCCTTGCACGCGGGCATCGTCGGCGTCGGAGCGGGCCTCTTGGGCGCGTACGTCGGCAAGTACGCCGTCATCGCCATCCTGTTCATCCTCACCGGGCTCGCGGTGCGGGGGCTCATGGGCGAGACCGTCAGGAAGTACGGCTGGGTCGTCACCACCGGCGCCTCCATCGCGCTCGCCTACGGCATGTTCCACCTGCTCGACGAACGGCGCTCGTACTGGATCATCGGCCTCGCCATGGGCATCGGCTGCTTCATCCACGTCCTCGGCGACATCATCACCAAGATGGGCTCGCCCCTGTTCTTCCCGCTCCCGATCCAGAAGAAGCGCTGGTTCGATGTGGGCGGCGGCCACGGCATCAAAGCCGGCGGCCCGGAGGAGACCCGCGTCCTCCTGCCGGCGCTCACCGTGCTCACGGTCCTCGGCATGATCTACTTCCTGCCCGAGGTCCAGGACTTCCTCTTCGACCGCGGTCCCGGCGTGGGCGCCACCGAATAATCTCGGTCCGTCCGGCGGAACCCGCGAGGTAGACTCGACCGGTTGCCGGAACCAGGCCCTGAGCCTGGATTCCGGCCAATCGTCGTGCCTCGAGCACAGCCGAACCCGGAACCTCGCAGGAGTCCGCATGTCCGAAGGCCGATCCGTTCCGAAACTCGCCAGCCTGCTCACGCTGGCGGCGACAGCGCCGAAGCTCGCCCGCATCGCCGAGCTCGCCTCCTCCTCCGACCGCTCCGTGGACGTCGTCGCCGTGCCCGGCGCGCGCCCCCTCGCGCTCGCCCAGGCCGCCGCCCACGCCCGCGGCCCGGTGCTCGCGATCACCGCGACCTCCCGCGAAGCCGAAGAACTCGCCGAATCCCTGGCCTCCTTCATCAGCGAAGAGGACATCGCGCTCTACCCCGCCTGGGAGACGCTGCCGCACGAGCGACTCTCCCCGCGCTCCGACACCGTCGGCGCCCGCCTCGAACTCCTCCACCGCATCCACGCCGGCGACGTCCCCCGCGTCATCGTCACCCCCGTGCGCGGCGCCCTCCAGCCCCAGCTCAAGGGCCTCGGCGAACGCGAGCCCGTGCGGTTGCGGCGCGGCGACGAGACCGACCTGTTCGACCTCGCCGCCCATCTCGTCGACCTCGCCTACGAGCGGGTCGACCTCGTCGAGAAGCGCGGCGAGTTCGCCGTGCGCGGCGGCATCCTCGACGTGTTCCCGCCCACCGCGCAGCACCCGCTGCGCCTCGAGTTCTTCGGCGACGAGGTCGACTCCATCCGCGAGTTCTCGGTCGCCGACCAGCGCTCCCTCGACGAGGCCCCCGAGCTCCGCGCCGTCGCCTGCCGCGAACTGCTCCTCACCGACGAGGTCCGCGAGAAGGCCGCCGCCCTCGGCGAGTCCTATCCCGGGCTCGCCGAGATGTGCGCCAAACTCGCCCAGGGCATCCCGGTCGAGGGCATGGAGTCGCTACTGCCCGCGCTCGCCGGACCCGAAGAGCTGCAACTGTTCCAAGAGGTCCTGCCACGGGACGCCCTCGTCGTCGCGATCGAGCCCGAGCGCATCCGCACCCGCGCGCTCGACCTCGTCGCCACCTCGAACGAGTTCCTCGAGGCCTCGTGGGCGGCCGCCGCGGTCGGCGCCGAAGCGCCCGTCGACTTGGGGGCCGGCACGTTCCACGACCTCGCCGAGGCGCGCACCGCCGCGCTCGCCAAGGGCCAGCGCTGGTGGACGGTCTCGCCGTTCGCCGTCGCCCCGGAGGAGGCCGAGCAGGACGCGATCGCCGCGGAACTCGCGGCCATCACCGGCGAGCCGATCCACTATGGATCGGTGCAGGCGGACGAGTCGGTCACCGTGGACCTCGGCATCACCGAGACCCCGCGCTACCACGGCAACACGCCGCAGCTCGTGGCCGACATGCAGGCCTGGACCCGCGAGGGCCGCGCCGTCGCCGTGGTCTACCCGGCCCTCGGCGGGGCCGAGCGCGCCGCCGAGCAACTGAGGGCCGAGGGGATCGGCGCGCATCTGGAGTCCGTGCCGCAGGAGTTCCGTTCCGGCGAGGTCGTCGCCTGCACCGGCACGCTCGCGCTCGGGTTCGCCGATGCCGCTTCGGGTCTGGTGGTCGTGACGGCCGCGGACATCGCGGGCGGCAAGGCCCTCGCGGCCCAGAAGCCGCGGAAGGGCAAGGCGACCAAGCGGCGCGGCATGGTCAACCCCCTCGAACTGTCCCCTGGGGACTTCGTGGTGCACGACTCGCACGGTGTGGGCAAGTACGTCGAGATGGTGCGCCGCGCGATCGGCGGGGCCGAGCGCGAGTACCTGGTGATCGAGTACGCCGCCTCGAAGCGCGGCCAGCCCGGCGACCGTCTGTTCGTGCCGACCGACTCGCTCGACCAGCTCACCCGCTACGTCGGCGGCGAGCAGCCCTCGGTGCACAAGCTCGGCGGCGCGGACTGGCAGAAGACGAAGCGCCGCGCCCGCAAGGCGGTGCGCGAGATCGCGGCCGAGCTGATCCAGCTCTATGCGGCCCGGCAGGCGGCCCAAGGGCACGCGTTCAGCCCGGACACGCCGTGGCAGCGCGAGCTCGAGGACGCCTTCCCGTACATCGAGACCCCCGACCAGATGTCGGCCATCATGGACACCAAGGCTGACATGGAGGCGCGCGTCCCGATGGACCGCCTCGTCATGGGCGACGTGGGCTACGGCAAGACCGAGGTCGCCGTGCGCGCCGCGTTCAAGGCCGTGCAGGACGGCAAGCAGGTGGCCGTGCTCGTGCCGACCACGCTCCTCGCGAGCCAGCACTACGGCACGTTCGTGGAGCGCATGGGCCAGTTCCCGGTGAAGATCAAGCAGCTCTCGCGGTTCCAGTCGACGCGTGAGGCCGCGGAGATCCAGAAGGGCATCGCGGCGGGCGAGGTCGACATCCTCGTCGGCACGCACCGGCTCCTCCAGGCCGAGACCCGCTTCAAGGACCTGGGTCTGATCATCGTGGACGAGGAGCAGCGGTTCGGCGTGGAGCACAAGGAGAAGCTGAAGGCCCTGCGCACCGCCGTGGACGTGCTCACCATGTCCGCCACACCGATCCCGCGCACCCTCGAGATGGCGGTCACGGGCATCCGCGAGATGTCGACGATCGCGACCCCGCCCGAGGAGCGCCACCCGGTGCTGACCTATGTGGGCGCTTGGGAGGCCAAGCAGGTCGCCGCCGCGATCCGCCGCGAGCTGCTGCGCGACGGGCAGGCCTTCTACCTCCACAACCGCGTCGAGTCCATCGACCGGGCCGCCACGCGCCTGCGCGAACTCGTCCCGGAGGCGAGGGTCGCGGTGGCCCACGGCAAGATGACCGAGACACAGCTCGAGCAGATCATGCAGGGCTTCTGGGAGGGCGAGTACGACGTGCTCGTCTCGACCACGATCATCGAGTCCGGCATCGACATCCCGAACGCGAACACGCTCATCGTCGAGCGCGCCGACCTGCTCGGCCTTTCGCAGCTGCACCAGATCCGGGGCCGCGTGGGCCGCAGCCGCGAGCGCGCGTACGCGTACTTCCTGTACCCGCCGGAGCAGCCGCTCTCGGAGACCGCGCACGAGCGCCTGGCGACGATCGCCCAGCACTCCGAGCTCGGCGCGGGCATGTACGTGGCGATGAAGGACCTGGAGATCCGCGGCGCGGGCAACCTCCTCGGGGCCGAGCAGTCCGGGCACATCGCCGACGTCGGCTTCGACCTGTACCTCCGCATGGTCGGCGAGGCGGTGGCGTCCTTCAAGGGCGGGGCGGAGGAGCCGCCCGCACCGGTCAAAGTGGAGCTTCCGCTGGATGCCAACATCCCGTTCGACTACGTGGAGGTCGAGCGCCTGCGCCTGGAGATGTACCGCAAGATCTCCGAGGTCCACAGCGAGGCCGAGCTCGACGAGGTGCGCGAGGAGATGGAGGACCGGTACGGTCCCGCGCCCGACCAGGTGCAGACGCTGTTCCACCTGGCGCGCTTCCGCCTCCTCGCCAGGAACCACGGCTTGACCGACGTCGCCTTGCAGGGCAAGAACCTCCGGTTCTCCACCGTGGAGCTGCCGGACTCGAAGCAGCTGCGCCTCGGCCGGCACTACCCGGACGCGCACTACAAGGAGGCCGCGGGCCTCATCAGCGTCCCGCGCCCGACCACGTCGAAGATCGGCGGCAAGCCCTTGGAGGGCCTGGCGCTCCTGCAGTGGTGCGCCGACCTGGTCAACGACATCATCCCCGAGGCGGCCTGAGCGGACGCCGAGCCGGTCGTCTTCGACTCGGCGCTGCACCCGAAGCCGGGCTCCACGCGCGCGTCCGGCGCCGGCTTCGCCCGTTACGGACTGAACTTCCCGGTCGCGGCCGTTACACGGCGCGATGCCGGGGGTACCCCCGAGCATGGGCGCGACCTTGAAGCTCGGGACCGTCGCCGGAGTCAAGATCGGCGTGCACTGGAGCGCGCTCGGCACCGTGGTCCTCTTGTTCGCCCTGGTCACCTCCGGTCTCGCGCACGCCTACCCCGACCAGTCGACCGTCGCGCATGTCGCCTCCGGGCTCGTCGCCGCGGTGCTGTTCATGGCCTCCCTGTTCACCCACGAGATCGCCCATGCGGTGGTCGCGAAACGCCAGGGCCTCGAGGTCGAGGGCATCACGTTGTGGCTGCTCGGCGGGGTCTCCAGCATCCGCGGCGAGGCCTCCCGTCCCCGCGCCGATTTCGCGATCGCCATCGTCGGGCCAGCGGCCAGCCTCGCGTCCGCCCTGGTCTTCGCCGCCCTCGCCTGGTTCCTGGCGTTCATCGGGGCCGGCCCTCTCTGGGTCGCGGTCGCCTCGTACCTGGCCGTCATCAACGTCCTGCTCGCCGCCTTCAACCTCATCCCGGCCGCGCCGCTCGACGGCGGCCGCATCCTCCGGGCCGCGCTCTGGGCCGCGCGCGGCGACCGCGTGAGCGCGGCCGTCTGGGCGGCGCGAGCGGGCCGCGGCTTCGGCATGTTCCTGCTCCTCCTGGGCGGCATGGAGTTCCTGTTCGGCTACAGTGCCGGCCTGTGGTGGCTGATGCTCGGCCTGTTCATCCTGCTCATGGCCGGAGCCGAAGAACGGCAGGCCCAGACGGGGGCGGCCCTGGCGGGTCTGCGGGTACGCGACGTCATGACCCAGGACCCCGACACCGCCTCCGGCGACCTCCCGGTCGAGGCGTTCCTGCACGACTACACCCTGGTCCGCCGCCATTCCTCGTTCCCGCTGCTCGACGAGCGGGGCCGCTTCGAAGGGCTCATCACGTTCGACCGCCTGATCGCCGTCCCCGCCCGAGAACGCCCGACCACGACCCTCCGGGAGGCCGCCTGCCCGCCCGGCGAGGTGCCGGTCGCCGACCCCGGCGAACCGGTGACCGACCTGCTGCCGCGCCTCTCCGCAGCCGCCGACCGGCGCGCCCTGGTCTTCAGCGGCGACCGGCTCGTCGGCATCGTCACCCCGAGCGACATCAGCCGCGCGGTCGCACTGCACCTGCCCCGCAGCTGACCTCCCGGCCCTTCACGCCTGCTCGAAGTAGAACGACTTGATGAAGCAGTCGCGCGGCTGCCCGATGGCGAAGCGGACGCAGTCGACCAGCGAACGCGCCGACAGGGCGTCCCCGTCGCCGCGCTCGGACTCCCATGCGGGGCCGAGCGGGTCGGGGTTGTCGAAGTCCGGCGGGTACAGCGAGATCACTCGGACCCCTTTGGGACGCAGCCGCTTCGACAGCACATCGGTGAACCCGGCCTGGGCGGCCTTCGCGGCGTAGAACGCCTCGTGCGCCTCCGACCGGTGGTTGCCGTGCTCGCCGCAGCCCGACACCATCGTCACGATGTCCGGCCTGCCGCTGCGCAGCAGCAGCGGCAGGAACGCCTTGGTCGCCAGCACGGTCCCGGTCGCCCCGGCGTTGATCGTGGCGACCACCTGCGCGTCGTCGGCTTCGAGGAACCCGCCCGCGTCCAGGTACGGGGCGCCGTTGTTGAAGAGCACGTCGATCCGGTCGGCCACCTCGCCCGCGGCCGCGGCGAACTCGCGCACCGACTCGGGGTCGGCCAGGTCGCATTCGAACGCGTGCGCCCGCCCGCCGACGTGCCGCACTTCCTCCGCGACCGCCTCCACCGCCTGGAAATCGCGGGCGGAGAGGAACAGTTCGGCGCCGTCCCGCCCCAGCGAGACCGCCAGGCTCCGCCCGAAACCGCGACCGGCCCCGGTCACGACCACCCGATACCCTTCGAACCGCATGACGACCTCCTCACATGTGGAAGTCTCAGCTTCCCACCGAGGACTCCGCGGGGAATTCCTCGGACCGGTCTTAAGCCCCGAAGCGCTGGGCCGCGCGGGCCTTCGCCTTCGCGGCCTCGACCTCCCGGTCCTTCGGCGGCGCGGTCGTCACCAGGTTGTCGAGCAGCTCCTGGGTGGCGGCGGCGATCGCGGCGACGGCCGCGTCGAAGGCCTCCCGGTTGGCCTGCGACGGGTGGGTCGAGCCGCTGATCTTGCGCACGTACTGGAGCGCGGCGGCGTGGACCTCCTCGTCCGTGGCCGGCGGATCGAAGTTGAACAGGGTCTTCACACTGCGACACATACCCCCATGGTGGCACGCGGGGACGACATCGCACCGGATGCGCACGAGGGCGGGACCTCGCGGTCCCGCCCTCTCATGCGCTCATCCCGTCACTCGCCCCAGGCGGCGGCGCGGCGCTGCCGCAGGACCAGCATGGTGCCGCCGACCGCGAGGACCGCGGCCGAGACGATGGCGACGGACAGACCGGCACCGGTGATCGGCAGCTTGCCGCCGCCCCCGTTGTCGTTCTTGACCTTTTCGACCAGTTCGGCGATGCCCCAGTTCTTGTTGGTGCTCCAGGACTGGCCCGTCGGGTCGTACCAGGTGTGCGCGGCGGTGCGGACACCGTCGGTGGCGTCGTTGACCTGGAGGTCCAGGCCGTGCTCGGCGCCGACCGCGCCCTGGCCCTCGGCCAGCGCGATCGCGATCTCGACGGTGTAGCCGGTGCTCGTGACCGCGGCGGCGCTGGTGATCTCGCCCGCTTCGGGTCCGTTGCCGCCCAAGGTGACCACGTTGGTGAAGCTCACGCGGTACTGGCCGTCGGCGTCGCCGTAGCCGCCCTGCTTGGTGTTGCCGGGGTTGAGGAACACCTCGACGGAGTCCTGCTCCCAGGGGTTGGCGCTGCTCTCGTCCAGAGTCGGGTCGGTGACCTCGAACAGGGTGTAGATCGCGTGCTCGTCCCACATCAGCGAGACGTCGGCCGTGGCGCCGTCGGCGCCGCCTTCGACGAGCACGTCCGTGGCGACCGTGGCGGCCTTCTTCCAGGCCTTGTCCTTGTCGCCGTCGATCACCGGGGCGGTCTTGGCCTGCGGCACCTGCACGCGGGCGTAGTCGGGCACCGGTTCCTCGGGGATCTCGGGGAGGTGGCTGGGGTCGACGATGCCCCAGTAGGCCCATTTGGCCTGGAGGTCGTCGTCGAAGGGCAGCGGGGACTCCAGCGGGCGGGTGCCGTTGAAGCCGCGCAGCCAGGAGCGGCCGTCGTGCACGCCCCAGGCGGTCACGGATGCGAGGTCCTTCTCGCGGAGCATGGCGAACAGGTCGCGGTAGTAGTGGCCCTGCTGGACGATGCGGGCCTCGTACTCGGGGAACTCCACGCCTTCGACGGGGGCGCCGATGGCGACGTCGAGCTCGGTCACCGCTTGGAGGACGCCGAGTCCGGCGAACTTGTCGATGCTCGCCTCGATGTTGCTGAGGGGGGTGTTGAGGCTGATGTGAGTCTGGTGGCCCACGCCGTCGACCGGGACGCCGTCGGCGAGCATGTCGGCGACGAGGTTGTAGAGGTTGTCGCGCTTGGCCGGGTTGTCGGTGCCGTAGTCGTTGATGAAGAGCTTCACGTCGGTGGCGCCGACGGCGTCGAGCTGCTCGCGGGCGATGCGGAAGGCGTGCGAGATGTACTCGGGGCCTTCGAAGATCTGGAACCAGCGGCTGTTGCGGTGGACCTCGGCGGCGTTGTCGCTGATGACCTCGTTGACGACGTCCCAGGCCCAGACGCGGTCGCCGTAGTGCGCGGCGATGGCACCGATGTGCGCTTCGAGGCGGTCGAGCATGATCTGCTGGTCTTCTGCGGAGCTGCCAAGGGGCTCACCGGCATTGGGGTGATCGGCGGGGTAGGTGAACCACCAGTCGGGGGTCTGGCTGTGCCACAGGAACGTGTGGCCGTAGACCTCCATGCCGTTCGCTTCGGCGTGCTCGACGATGTCGTCGGCGGCGTCGAAGGTGAAGGTGCCCTCGGTCGGCTGGATCGCTTCGACCTTCATGTGGTTCTCGGCGGTGACCTGGTTGAAGTGCTTGTTCAGCAGTTCGCCGTTGGGGCCGTCGAGGTCCCGGGGGTCGATCGCCGCGCCGAAGGGGAACGAGTCGGCGAGCACGTCCTTGAGCGACGGGATGCTCAGGTCGACGCCGGGCGGGGCGATCTCGGTGATCTGGAAATCGTCGATCAGGTACGAGGCGTCGGGGGTCGGGGACTCCACATAGAACGTGAGGGCGTCGGCGGCGGAGGCGATGCTGTACTCGCCGCTGAGCGTGGCCCATTCGCCGCCGACGGCGGCCTGGTAGACGAGGCTGTCGTAGGCGGTCTCGCCGCCGGCTTCGCGCTGGACGGTGGCGCTGATCTGGCTTCCGGCGCTTTCGGCGGCGAAGCGGACGTCCAGTGAGATCTCGTACACGCCACCGGCGGTGATGTGGTCGGTGAGGTCGAGCGCGGGGCCGTTCCAGTCGGCGGTGCGGCCGGTGGTGAGGAGGGCGCCGTCCTCGACGGCGAGGGTGACAGGGCCGCGCGGGGCCCAGTCGCCGACGGTGCCGTCCTCGAAGTCGGCGGCGTAGACGACGGTGCCCTCGTCTTGGGCGGCGGCGGGTTGGCCGAAGGCGAGCGCGGCGGGGAGGACCAGCGCTCCGGCTCCGGCGGCGAGGGCGCGCAGGCGCCCAGGTCGGGGTTGACGTTCCATGGCTTTGCGACTCCATTGCGGAGGAGGGAAAACGAAGCTTCGGAAGTTTCGACAAGTTTCATGAAACTTTCCGAGAATGACCGTGCCATGGTAAGTGGGATATCAACACTTGTCAATCAGCGAGTTCATCAGATGAGCCGCAGGTACCGGCTCACCTGCGCGGCGGCGTCGAGCATCGCGACCCCGCGCTCCGTGAGCCTCCGGCCCCAGCCCTCGAGCGCCCCGGCCAGCTCCTCGGTACCGCCGGCGGTCCGGACCTGCCGCACGACCACGGCGATGCGCTCCAGCGGATGGTCGCCGCGCCTGAGCAGATGGGCGAGCTCGGCGTCGCGCACGTCCTCCTGCCGGAACAACCGGTACCCGGTCACCGGTTCGCGTTCAGGGGCGAGGATCCCGGCCTGCTCCCAGTTCCGGATGGTCGCGGCCGTGACCTCGAGCCGCCGCGCGAGTTCCCCCACGGTGAGCGGCGGCCCGGTGAACCGCGCGGGCGCGGGCACGGCCGTGAGGTGCCCGATCGCGGCGCGCACGGCGTCGAGCGTCTCCCGGTCGCGCAGCAGCCGCAGGTGCCCGCGATCGATCAAGGCCAGCGCGCCCTCGGTGTCTCCCGCATTGAGGGCGTTCATGATCCGGCCCGCCGTCGCGTGCCCGTGCGCCGGGATCAGCGCCAGGAACGCCCGCAGCGCCGCGGCGTGCGCCTCGGTGTAGACCCGGTACCCGCTGCGCGTGCGCGACGCCGCCGGAATGAAGCCGTCCCGCTCGTAGTTGCGCACCGCCTGGGTCGAGAGTCCGTGCTCGCGGGCGAGGTCGGAAGGTCGCAAGGTGTCCACTGTTCGAAGACCCTAACCGAACCGCGCCTGCCGCGATCGCCGCTTCGCGGTTCCCCTCAGGGGCATTGCGGCCGTACGCTTGAGGACCCGGCAGCTTGGAGCCCCGCCATGAGCACCCAGTTCGATTCGGAAGCGCTGTACGACAAGCCGCACTCGGTCGACCTCGCGCAGGTGATGATGGTGTTCCAGTACTTCATGCTGGTCAGCGTGAGCGTCGGCGTCGGGCCCCGGGTCTTCAACTGGTTCAAGGACGAGACCGAGAACGTCCCGCTGCTCTCCGACATCGAGGGCGCCATCGAGATCGGCAGCGGCTACCCGATCGCGGCGGTCGTCCCGGCCCTCGTCATCTACACCGTTCCCTACGTCATGGTGGTCCTGGCCCTCGGCCTCGGCCGCAAATGGGCCCGCGCCGCCGCGGTCGTGATCGTCCCGCTGAACGTGATCATCGGCATGACCGCCGTGGTGCGCACCTACGGCGAGGTCTTCGCCCTCATCGTCGCACCACTGTGGATATTCATCGGCCTGTGCGTCCTCGGCGGCCTCGCCGCCCGCAGCGCCCGCCGATGGTTCCGCCAAGGCGGCTGGGAACCCTGGTACGTGCGCTACGAGATCGACCAGATCCAGGGCATGCGCCCCCGGCCGCGTCCCCGCCGCCGGCCCCGCATCGCCCACGACCCCAATGAAGCCGACGCCGACTGACGAAGGGGTCCAACCGGATTTGATCCCTGGCGAAACCCTTCTTTGGTACATGGTTCGATGAATACACGATTCCGTGTACTATTGGCGTCGTGGAGACCCTGACCTACGGACAAGTCCTGGCCCGCTTCGGCCATGCGCTGTCCGACCCGACCCGCTCGCGGCTGCTCCTAGCGCTGCGCGAAGCCCCGGGCTACCCCGCGGACCTGGCCGAGACCCTCGGCGTCTCGCGTCAGTCCCTGTCCAACCACCTCGCGTGCCTGCGTGGGTGCGGCCTGGTCGTCGCCGTCCCCGAAGGCCGCCGCACCCGCTACGAGCTGGCAGACCCCCGACTCGCGCACGCCTTGGGCGACCTCCTCGGCGTCGTCCTCTCGGTCGACCCGCAGGCCTGCGACGCGACCGACGAGAAGGACTGCTGCTGATGGCCGCCCCGATCTCACTCTCGCTCAAGCCGACCGGCCCCACCCCCGAACGCCGCGCCCAACTCACGCGGATTATCCGGTTCCTGGTCGCTGGCACCATCGCCTACAACGTCATCGAAGCCGTCGTCGCCATCACCGCCGGAACGATCGCGTCCTCGACGGCGCTCATCGGATTCGGGCTCGACTCGATCATCGAAGTCGCTTCGGCCGCGGCAGTCGCCTGGCAGTTCTCCGCAACGGACCCCGAAGTTCGCGAAGCGCGCGAGCACCGGGCGCTGCGCATCATCGCGTTCTCGTTCTTCGCCCTCGCCGCCTACGTCACGTTCGAGTCGATCCGAGGACTCATCAGTGGTGCCGAGGCCGAGCACTCCACGGTCGGCCTCATCCTCGCCGGGGTCTCGGTGCTGGTCATGCCGATCCTCTCGGCCGCACAGCGCAGGGCCGGAAGGGAACTCGGGTCGGCAACTGCCGTAGCCGACTCCAAGCAGACGCTGCTGTGCACTTACCTGTCGGCGGTGCTGCTCGTCGGCCTCGCGCTCAACAGCCTGTTCGGCTGGTCCTGGGCCGACCCGATTGCGGCCCTTGGCATCGCCGCGGTTGCGGTGAGAGAGGGCATCGAAGCGTGGAAGGGCGACAACTGCTGCACTCCGGTGGCGGCCGCGTTCGCCGATGATGCCAAGGCCGAATCGGCCAGCGACGACGGCTGCTGCGGCCACGACAAGTGAGACAACCGCGAAATGCGGAACGGCCCCGCCGAGGTGGCGGGGCCGAGCTGTGTTCTGGGTCGGACTACCGGTCGGCTCGCTGGAGCAGCGCGGTGAAGTCGGCGGTCTTCAGCTCGAAGATCGGGGAGTCATCGCCAAGCTTGCTGTCACGAACCTGGAAGCCGGTAGCTGCCGGGCGGGCTTCCACGCAGGCGCTGTTTTCTGCGCCGTTGCTCCGGCTCGACTTGCGCCACGGGGAGACCCTTAGCTCCACGTAGTCGCTGTTCGCGGTGCCCTGGCTCCGGCTCGACTTGCGCCACCCATCCTGGCTCATCGCTGGAACTCCTTCAGAGACTTGGCTTGTCGGAGCCCTCCTTCGAAGATCTGGTGATACTTGCCCACGGCATCGCTGTTCTCGTAGAACCGGCGCTCGAAGGGGCTCTCCAGATAGACGATGCTGGGATCCTCGTGATCTCTGAAGGATAGTACGTAGAAGGGGACATCAAGCATTGGATATGGCCCGCCAGAGAACGGCAAGTACTCGATGGTCACGTTCGGATGCTCCTCGATTTCGAGCAATCGATCGAGCTGTTCTTCATCGCAGCCGCAGCGCAGGACCATCTCAGTAAGCAGATACTGCAACTTGATCGACTCAAGTCGGCTCGACAGCGTTTCCTGCCTGGCAAGTCGATCCTCGATCAGCACTGGGATCCGCTCTGGGGAGACATCGCCGCGCTGAAAGAGCCGCCGCATGGTCCGCTCGGTCTGGATCTCGCCTGGCACGAACATGGTTTCAAACTTCTTCAAGCCCACTGCCAGTCGCTCGAACTCTAGGTAGACATCCCAGCCCGAGTTCTCGACCGCGTGGCTAGGCTGCGCCCAGATCTCATCATCCACAAAGCGCCAGATGCGCTCCAGCTCGAACCTCGTCTGCCTTGGTGCTCCGTAATACTCCGCGAGCCTGCCGATGACCACGAAGGTCACCCGCACTTTGACTCCGGCTTCGAGCCGCTTCAGCGTCCGAGTCGATCCCACGATCGCCGCAGCCTCTTGATCGGTGACTTTGATCCCGGCCAGTTCTCGTTGCGCCTCAAGCTCACGCCCGACCTGCCTGCGAAGTTCAGATGCCGTCGACATCAACTCAGTATCGCAATCACAACAGATTGTGCAACCTCAAGAACCGCTGGATTCCGGATGGCAGTTTGGCAGGCCCAACTGCCATATTCTTATGGCCCAACAAATCTCATCTGTCGGATTGCCAACAGTCCGACCTGGTGTTTCGCCTTGAGACAGAGCCCGCTTCTCCCTACTCTCGACTCAATACCGCAGAAGCGGATGGGAGGAGAACGAGAGATGCGAGAGCCATCGACCGCGCCGGATGCCGTTCCGGACCCCCTTGTGCGGGGCCGGTTCAGTGACGGGCAGCGCCAATTCACGGTCCGCGCTTCAAGAGCGCCGGACTCGTTCCAGGTGTTCTCGGGGGCCAATCGGGCGGACGTCGTGGTGATCGTGTCCGGCCTGGCGAGCTGGAATCTGAGAGCCACCTGGGGAGACGGATGGCGCTCGTCCAGTGAGGAGTGGAAGTCGTGGTTCAAGGACCAGGCCTTCATGGTCTTCTACGACGGCCGGCCGCCGACACTCGGAAAGGTCCGTGTCTGCAATGGCTGAAGCCAAGCACAAGCAGGGCGTGTACCTCGGCGAGTTCCAGCGCGGGCCGGCCTTCTTCACCGTCTTCCAGACCTCGACCGACCCGAGCGTCTACCGGGTCGACTGCCGCGACAGCGGCGGCGGCCCGAACCCTTGCGCCACTTTCGAAGAGGGCATCAACGAGTCGCCGTACTGGCACGGCGCGTGGAACAGTGACAAGTGGTGCCCGTGGATTGTCGCCGAAACGCGCAAGGTCGTGAAGAAGCGCAACCGATAGGGAGCGCCCCGGCTCGGTGAAGCTCCAGGTCCGAGCCGTGCGAGCGCCCCGCCGAGGGCCGACCGATCCTGGTGGGGGATCGGTCGGCCCGCCTCGCCGCTTGGCATTGCCCGTCAGTGAGGTCGCGGTTTCAGTCGATCGGTGGCCCAGATCAGGGTGAGGCCGACCAGGATCCCGGTGGCGAGGAGCGCGGCGGTGCCGGGAGTGAGCAAGTCGATGCCGGTGCGGGCATCGGCAAAGCGAGCCAGCAGCGGTCCGGCTACTGCGGCGACGACCGCGGCGGCCAGGTTGAACGCGACCTGGATGGCCCGAGGAACCAGGGGTGCCGCGATTGCGAAGCACAGCATGGCCAACGCGAAGACGTTCAGTGCCGGCACGATCGTCGCCTGTGCCGAGGAGTACTGGTCGTCGCCGATTGCGGGCCAAGCACGCTCGGGGATGAGGAAGGCACCGGTGGCCGCGACGATCCCGTAGCCGACGATCGCGATCGCCCCCAGCAGGATTCGCCGCCACACCGACGCCAAAGCAGTTGTAATCATGCAACTGATTCTAGGATCAACAGTTGTCAAAGTGCAACTGTTGTAGGATGGCATCTATGAGCGGTCGCGAGCCAGAGCCTGACGAGGTGATCGAGCGGGCTCTCGTCCGCATCAGGCGCGACCAGCAGTCCCGGCGCCTCCAGCGCCGCACGGCCGGAGGCGATCCGGCTGCGGCATCCGCGGCGAGTGCCGCCCGTTTCCGCTACCTCGACGCCCTCGACGGGAACGGGCAGGGCCTGTCCATCTCGCAGATCGCCGACGCGATCGACGTGGACCGGCCGCGCGCCAGTCGCCTCACCGCGGAACTGCTCGCCGACGGCCTGATCGAACGTGAGACCGCCCCGGGCGACTCCCGTTACGCCCGCATCCGACTCGCCGCCGAGGGCCAGGGCCTCGTCGACCGCGTCCGCGCCGGCCGTCGCGGGAGCGTCGCAGAAGCTCTCGCCGAGTTCACCGATGGCGAGGTGCGGACCTTCGCCGAGCTGCTCGAACGCTTCGTCGACGCATGGCCGCGAGATCGATCGTCATCGAAATCCGAACCCCGCGGCGAACGCTGAGACCCGGCCCCGGCCGCTGCCGTCCGCGTCTCAGGTGGGCGGATTGTGGAGGAATCCTTGGTGAGGCTAAGGTCACAGGGGCAGTCGAGTGAAGGGAAGTGCTGTGCGCATACTGAGGCTTGTCACGGTGGCGTCGGTCGGGCTCTTGGCCTTGGGGGCCTGCGGAAGTGAGCAAGGGGCCGCGATGTTCGTCGGCGACCAGCGCGTCACGGAGGCCACGCTCGACAGCTATGTCGACGGCGAGGTCAGCTCGTACCTCGAGCAGGGCGCGACGATCGAGGAGATCAGCTACGCGGACAGCCGCCAGAAGGCCGCGTTCATCGTGCTCTTCGCCGAATTGGGGCAGGCCATGGACTTGGAGGCCCCCGACACGAACAACGCCGCGAACGAGTTCGAGGCCCAGTACATGGAGGCCGCCAAGTACTACGACGACATCGCCGCGGCGGCCGAGCCCCGCGAGATGACCGACGCGGAGCTCGAGGCGCTGAACACGGCGGTCTCGGGCGACCAGAACCTGCTGCAGCGCGCGGTGGAGGGCTGGATCGCCTCGGAGGGGCTCACCGAGCAGGAGCTCATGGAGTTCAACATGGCCGCCCAGGCCGACCCGACGGTGGTCCAGGAGGCCGTGTGGCGCTGGGGCGAGCAGCAGGCCGGGTTCGCCGACGACCTCAACGAGTACGTCGACGAGTACGACATCGCCGTGAACCCGCGTTACGGCGCGCTCGACATCAGCCCGCTCGTCGGCGTGTTCACCGTCGAGGTGCCGCAGCGTTGAGCGACATCATCTGGCTCCTGACCTCGCCGCGCATCCCCGCCGGGCTGCTCACCGTCGAGGCCTGGGACGCCCTGCAGGACGCCGAGGCCGTGGCCGCGTTCTTCGAGAGCCCGACCGTCGAGGCCGTGCGCGGCGCCGGGATCGACGTCGAGCTGGTCGAGGACGCCGCCGAGTTCATCGAGACCGGCGGCGTCTGGATCGTCGGCGAGGACGGCGACGAGGAACTGCGCGAGGCCCTCGCCGAATACGTTGCGGGCGGTGAGATCGAGCTCGAGATCGTCTACGGCTCTTGGGATCCGCCCGGTGCGAGGCTGCTCGACCTGGTCGAGGCGGTGGCCCGGCTGCGCGCCGAGGACGGCTGCCCGTGGCATCTCGAGCAGACGCACGAGACGCTCGGGCCGTACCTGCTCGAGGAGTCCTACGAGGTCCTCGACGCAATCGCGAACGGCGACGCCGAGGAGCTCCGCGAGGAGCTCGGCGACCTGCTGTTCCAGCCGCTGCTGCACGCCGCGCTCGCCGAGGACTTCGACATCGACGACGTCGCGGGCGACCTGGTCGAGAAGATCATCCGCCGCCACCCGCACGTGTGGGGCGACGCCGACCCGGACGACCTCTACGAGCACTGGAACGAGGCCAAGGCCGCCGAGAAGCCGGAACGCGACCATCCGGCCGACGGCGTCTCCCGCCAATTGCCGTCGCTGTCGCTGGCCGCCAAGGTCATCGAGCGCTTCCACGACCAGGGCGAGCCGCTCGAGCTGCCGGAACTGCCCGACGGCCTCAAACTCGAAGCGGACGAGGTGGGCGACTTCCTGCTCGCCGCCGTGGCCGCCGCGCGGGCGGCCGGGGTCGATCCCGAGCTGGCGTTGCGCAAGTCGATCACCGAGCGGGCCGGGCTCGAACGCCTCGACCCGCAGGGACACGTCGCGGAGGCGATCGAGCGCTAGATCATGCAATCACAACTTCACAATATCGTTCTCGTAGCCTTAACAATCGCCGTTTTCTTTGCTACGGTCGTTCCCATGCCATCCGGTGACGCAAGTGACAGCGGCTCGCAAGGCCCGGCCACCCAGGTCAGAGGACGAATCGACCCCAGCGGAGACCTGAGCTTCGGCTCGCCCACCCCCGCCGAAGGGGCCGAACTGTGGAACCTCGCCAGCGAGGCGGGGAACCTCGATGTCAACAGCAGGTACGCGTACCTGCTGTGGTGCCGTGATTTCGCGGCCACGAGCGTCGTCGCCCGCGATCCGAGAGGAACGATCGCGGGCTTCATCACCGGCTACCGCAGGCCCGAAGCGCCGGACGTGTACTTCGTCTGGCAGGTCGCGGTCGCACCCGGCTTCCGCCGCCGGGGATTGGCTCGGACCATGCTCGACCACGCGGTCGTTCGCATGCGCTCCAACGGAGTCCGATTCGTCGAGACGACGGTGACTCCGGACAACAAAGCGTCGATGCGCCTGTTCGAGTCGTTCGCGGAAGCGAACGGCGCGGACCTGACGCGCGACGTGCTGTTCTCTGAGCGAGAGCTCGGCTCCGGCCATGAGCCGGAGGTGCTTCACCGCATCGGGCCGCTTGCGCACCCGATCAAGGAGCACAGTGGACCGTTCACCAGTGCGGCGAAGCCGCACGACGGCGCGCTGCCGGACTGAGCCAGCCCTACCCGGGCACCGAATTGAGCCGGCCCGGGTATGCGCCCGGTCAGGCCGTGCCCACGGCCGCCGGGAAGCGGAGAACAGCCAACAGGCCGACCCAGAAGAGATCATGCAGGTTTTCGAACAGGTCGAATCAGAAGTCCGCTCCTACTGCCGCAACTGGCCCACGGTGTTCACCACCGCGAAGGGCAGCCGCATCGACGACGAGCAGGGAAGGTCGTACATCGACTTCTTCGCCGGTGCGGGTTCGCTCAACTACGGGCACAACCACCCCGTGCTCAAGGAGGCCCTCCTGGCCTACCTCGCCGAGGACAACGTCGTCCACACCCTCGACACCTACTCGGGGGCGAAGCGCACCTTCCTGGAGACCTTCCGCGACGTCGTACTCGCGCCCAGGAACCTCGAATACAAGGTCCAGTTCCCGGGCCCCGCCGGGAACAACGCGGTCGAGGCCGCACTCAAACTGGCGCGCAAGTACACCGGTCGCGAGACCGTCGTGTCCTTCACGAACGGCTTCCACGGCATGACCCTGGGGGCCCTCGCGGTCACCGGGAACTCGATGAAGCGCGGCGGCGCGGGCGTGCCGCTCAACAACGCCGCGACCATGCCCTACGACAACTACATGGACGGCCAGACGCCCGACTTCCTGTGGTTGCGCAGCCTCTTGGAGGACTCGGGCTCCGGTCTCGACCAGCCCGCCGCGGTCATCGTGGAGACCGTGCAGGGCGAGGGCGGCATCAACGTCGCCACGCACGAATGGCTGCGCGGGCTCCAGGAGGTGTGCCGCGAGCACGGCATGCTGTTCATCGTCGACGACATCCAGATGGGCTGCGGTCGAACGGGTCCGTTCTTCTCGTTCGAGCGCTCGGGGATCTACCCGGACATCGTGACGCTCTCGAAGTCTCTGTCCGGCATGGGATTGCCGTTCGCGCTCACCCTCATGAAACCCCACCTGGACGTGTGGGACCCGGGGGAGCACAACGGGACCTTCCGCGGGTTCGCGCCCGCGTTCGTCACCGCCACCGCCGCGCTCGAGACGTTCTGGCGCAACGACGACTTCACCGCCCAGGTCGACGCGAACGCCGCCTGGCTCGACGGTGAACTCTCCGACATCGCCGCCAGCCACGCCGGACTCGGCATCACCACCCGCGGCCGCGGCCTCGCCCGCGGCATGGTCTTCGAGAACCCCGAGCACGCGGGTCAGGTCTGCAAGGAGGCCTTCGCGAACGGCCTGCTCATGGAGACCTCCGGCGCCGAGGACGAAGTCGTCAAGTTCCTCCCGCCGCTCACCACCAGCCGCGCCGACTTCGAGGAAGGCGTCGACATCGTGCGCGAAGCCGTCGCCACGGTCGAGAAGGAAGCCGCCGCGAAGGGGGCCGCATGATCGTCAGAAGACTCGAAGACCTCATCGGCACCGAGTTCGATGTCGAAGGGCACGACCGCGACCAGGCCAAGGGCACGTGGCGCTCCCGGCGCCTCCTGCTCGCCCGCGACAAGGTCGGCTTCTCGCTGCACGACACGGTCCTGTTCGCCGGGACCTCCACCACCATGCGGTACGCCAACCACGTGGAGGCCGTGTACGTCATCGAAGGCTCGGGCAAGCTCCGCGACCTCGAGACCGGCGACGTCCACGCCCTCACTCCGGGCACCATGTACCTGCTCAACGGCGGTGAGCGGCACACGCTCGACGTCGAGCAGGACCTCCGCTGCGTGTGCGTGTTCAACCCGCCGGTCACCGGCCGCGAGGTCCACGACGCCGACGGCACCTACCCCCTGCTCACCGAAGACGACTAGCCGATCTGTGCGCCGCATGCCCTGCGGCGCAGTGAGGAGCGAACGACAATGCAGTCCACCGACCTCTACCCCACACGGCGCTTCAAGGAACCGCGCCTGGTCTACCGCACCGAAGACCCCGCCGTGTGGGGCCGCCCCGGCGACGGGCCGCTCACCGAAGAGCAGCTCGGCACGCATGAACTCGACGGCTTCACCGCCATCGAGCAGCTGCTCGAACCCGACGAGCTCGCCGCGGCCCAGACCGAACTCAACCATCTCCTGCAGGACCGGTCCCTCGACGGCGACGAGCGCGTGATCCGCGAGCGGAGCACCGACGAGATCCGCTCGGTCTTCGACGTGCACCGCCTCTCGTCCCACTTCGCCGAGCTCATCCGCGACGAGCGGATCGCCGGGATCGCCCGCCAGATCCTGGGATCCGACGTGTACGTGCACCAGAGCCGCGTCAACTACAAGCCCGGTTTCGGCGGCGCCCCGTTCGAATGGCACTCGGACTTCGAGACCTGGCACGCCGAGGACGGGATGCCGCGCATGCGCGCGGTCAGCCTCTCCCTGGCGCTGACCGAGAACTACCACTTCAACGGTTCGCTGATGATCATGCCGGGCTCGCACCAGACGTTCGTCTCGTGCGTCGGCGCCACCCCGGAGGACAACCACAAGGCGTCCCTGGTGAAGCAGGAGGTCGGCACGCCCGACCACGATTCGCTGCGGATGCTCGCCGACAAGCACGGCATCCACCAGTTCACCGGCCCCGCCGGCTCGGCGATCTGGTTCGACTCGAACTGCATGCACGGCTCGAACGGGAACATCACGCCATTCCCGCGCTCGAACCTGTTCATCGTGTTCAACAGCGTCGAGAACGCTCTGGAAGCGCCGTTCGCGGCCGAGAAGCACCGCCCGGAATACCTCGGCTCCCGCGACTGGCAGGTCCTGCGCTAGGCGGCCCTGCCGCCCCGACGGGGGATGACGCGGGCCCGACTCGACGGAGTCGGGCCCGCGTCTCGCTGCTTCAGATCACGTTGCGGCGCTAGTTCTCCGGGATCTGCGGCTCCGCCGCGGCGTCGTACACCGGAGCGGGCAGCGCGCTCAGGACGTCGGTGAGTTCCTCCCGCTCGAA
Organism: Glycomyces sp. YM15; assembly: GCF_016918015.1. GTDB lineage: Bacteria > Actinomycetota > Actinomycetes > Mycobacteriales > Micromonosporaceae > Glycomyces. The sequence goes on along the minus strand of NZ_JAERMK010000006.1, from coordinate 190,348 downwards.
CGGGACGCTGCCTGTCCACCGCACCGAGATCGCGACGGCCCAGCCGTCGGGGTCGAACCGGGTGACCTCGAATTGGTGGTTGGTGTACTCATCGGGATCCGATGCGCCCTCGGGAGACTCCTGCGGTTCGATGATCTCTTCGAACGTCCAGACCGTCCCGTCGTCCTCCGTCTCCGACTCGCAGACGGCACCGTCCAAGCAGCGGTGCAGCTCCGGGCCGAACTCGGGCGACTCGGCGATGCCCGGAAGCCAACCGCCCGGCAGCGTGTAGTTCAGGTCGAACGGGGCCTCGCCGCCGCCGTCGGCGAACACCATGACCCCCGACGCGTGGTAGCGGCGCTCGACGACCGAGCCGTGATTCGAGCTTCCCAGGTACTCGGCCGTGCCCTCGCCGAGCGAGGAGCCGGGCATCTCGGCCTGGATCAAGAAGCGCGCCGCATCGGCCGAGGCCTGTGCCGACCCCTGAGCCGACCCTTCCCATTCGGCGTCGTAGAGCCAGCCGGTCGGGACCTCCACCAGCTCATCAACGGGACGCAGCTCGCTCGTGTCGAAGGCCACCTCGGGCATCGACGCCACGGCCGCGGTGAAGTCGTCGAAGGCGATCGCGAACTCCTGCGACCCCTCCCCGCAGCCCATGTCCCACACGGCGTACAGACCGCTGCCGTCGGGATAGGTCAGCAGGGCTTCATACGCGCACTCGTGATTCACAGTGGTGAGCGTGCGGCCGCCGTCGAGATCGGTGGTTTCGAGCTCGTCGGTCCAGTCGGCATCCTCGTACCAGGGACTGCCGCTGGCGCTGATCACATGTTGCGGAAAGAGCTGCTCGGTGACCGGCCCCGGCTCGGCGGTCCAGCCGCCGGGCAGCAGCGCCTCGACGCTGAGCACCGGTTCGACATTGCCGTCGTCTTCGAGCGAGGAAGCGCTGGCCACAAAGCTGCGCAGCCAGGTCTGGCCGTAATTGCCGGGCGACTGGCGGGGCACGAACCGGAACGGCTCACCGTCAGTCTGGACCACCCCCGCCCGGTCGAGCAGCGGCTGGAAGGCCCCCACAGCGTTCTCTTCGAGGAACTCCCGCTCCTCGTCGGTGCCGAACCCCTCAGAGAGTGCATAGGGGTAACCGGCCATCGCGGTCTCATCGACCGCTTCAGCGGGCGGATTCGCGTCCCGGTCGGCACCGGGCAGCCCGACCACGGTCAGGGCGAGAACCGCGGCGATGGCGGCGACGCCGGTCGCGGCGGCCCCGCCCACCAAGGCGCGCCGGCGGCGGCGCACGCGGTAGCCGTCGTGCACGATCCGGTCGAGGTCGAACTCGGAGGGCGGGGCTTCGGGCAGGGCGGTGCGGAACAACGCCTTGGGATCGTCTTGCAGGTTCATCGGTATTCGCTTCCTTCCGCTAGACCCGGGCCAGGACTTGGGAATCGTTGAGGAGCTCTTTCAGCTTGCGCAGGCCCTTGGCGGACTGGCTCTTCACGGTTCCCGTCGAACAGCTCATGGCGGTCGCGGTCTCGTCGACGGACAGTTGCTCCCAGTACCGGAGCACGAGCGTCGCGCGTTGCCTGGCGGGCAGCAGCTTCAGCGCCGCCACCAGTTCCATCCGCACGTCGACAGCCTCTTGCGGACGATCGACTTCCTGAACGGGCAGTTCGGGACTGGCTCGCTCACGGCGGACCCAGGCCAGGCGCCGATGGGAGATGAACACGTTGGTGACGATCTTGCGGACGTACGCCGGAGCGCCGCCCGGCTCGACGCGCCGCCAGGCCGCGAACATCTTCGTCAGCGCTTTCTGCACGATGTCGTCGGCCTCATACCAGTCTCCGCACAGCATGTACGCGTACCTGCGCAGGCTCTCGCGCTGGGCGATGGCGAAGGATCGGAACTCGGCCTCTTGCTGCTCCTCGGACTTCACGGGGCCTCTTTCGGGTGACGGGTCGGAGCCGGGCCGGCCGCGGCGTGGTGGATTCGGAGCGGCCCGACACGCCTAATACGCGGGAACCGACCCCGGGGTTGCCCGGGCCCGCCCGAGTTCACCCGCGTTGCGTCGATCACAGGAACCCGTTTGGAGGGGCGCGGGCGCATCCGGTACAGTTACATCCCGTCGGCGCCACAAGCTTCGAGGCGTCAAGACACCATTGGGGTATGGTGTAATTGGCAACACGGCTGATTCTGGTTCAGTTGTTCTTGGTTCGAGTCCAGGTACCCCAGCCAATTTCGTCTTATCCAAACAGACAGGCCCGCTGAGCGGGCCTTTTGTTTTGCCCCGATCAACTCCCGCGCGACTCCGAGTCGCCGAAACCAGCGGCTCCAGCAGCTCAGCGACTTGGTTATCAATAACCCGAGGCACCCGATCCCCGTCCTCGACTGTGACGAAGAGCCGCCCGAAGAACCCGGTATGAACCGCCCGATGGTGTGCCTCCGGCAGCACCTCCAGGAACCGCCGAGGATCCTCCAACAACTCCAACACGAGGTCCACCGCCCGCCTGGCGGTCTCCAGTCCAGCGCTCCCGACCCGCTCAAGCTGCTCGCCGATCCGAGCGAGCTGGTCCCGGAGGTCCCGAACCTTCTCGTTCAGCCGAGCTCGCGGCCAGTCAGGTTCACCGACCAGCTCCAAGAGCTGATCCTGCTGACGTCCCAGTCGCTCACGCTCGCTCGACAACTGAGTCCGAAGCTCCTCATCGACGCGCTGGCGATCGACCACTGCCTGCTCGATCTGCATCCGAAGCTCAGCCGCCAAGGCCGGCGGAATCCGAAGCCTGCCGTAGTGCGCCCGCACTTCGGCTTCCATGACCGCCACCGGGACCCGCTCGCTGCGGCAGGTCTTGTCTGCCCGGCCGCTGCAGACGAAGTACGAGTACTTGACTCCGCGGCCGTTCGTCACGGTGTCGAGGTAGAACCGAGTCCGGCAACGCGCGCACCAGATGACGCCCTTCAACGGGTGGTCGTACACCCGCTTCCGGATCCCACCGTTGGTCTGTCGCAGCACATCCTGCACCCGGTCGAACAGTTCCTGACTCACCAGCGGCTCGTGCCGTCCCTGGTGCTCGATGCCCTTGAAGGTGACCCGCCCGAGGTAGTAGCGGTTCCGCAGGATCGTTCCGACGGTGTACATCGGGATCTCCCGCCCTGCGGGGCACCGCTTGCTCGGCCGAGTTCGAAGCCCCGCATCGGTGACGGCCCGCTGCAGCTCCTTGAGCGAGTACGTCCCGCTCGCGTACAGCTCGAACATCATCCGGATGAAGGGAGCTCGCTCCTCGTCCACGACCACGGTCCGGACCTCGCGGCCCTCGATGGTCTCCCCGACATTCCGGTACCCGATTGGTGCCTGGTGCGGAGTTCCGCCGTTGGCGGCCTTCGCACCCATCTTGTAGGCCACATCCGCGCCTGACGCGCGCGACTGGTACTCGTTGACCCCATCGAGGATCGTGGCCACGAGATCGCCGATGTAGGTGTCCTCGGTGTAGTCCATGATCGAGATGAGCTGCACACCAAGCTTTTTGAGATCCCGCCTGGTGAGCGCTGCATCCGCCGCATCCCGATGCATCCGCGACCGCGCGTAAACGACGATCGCCCCGACATCCTTCTCGTTCCGGATGCGCGCCATCATCTCCAGGAACTTCGGCCGCCCGTCGACCGTCATGCCGGACTTCCCCGGCTCGACGTACTCGCCCACGACCTCCATTCCAAGCTCCTCGGCCCGGCGCTGGCACGCCTTCCGCTGCGCTGGAATCGAGTTCCCCTCCGGGTCGTAGTCCGTCTCCAACTGTCCCCGCGAGGACACCCGCAGATAGAGAACGGCACGCTTCGCCCTGACTTCCTGACTCATGATTGATCGGCCTTCCGACTGGATGATTCGGTCCGACCCGCCGCGTCCGCCCGCTCAGGCTCGACCCCAGCACTCCGCTCCGACTCCAGCACGGCATCGATCAAACTCTCCACGATCAGCCGCACATCAACGTCATCCCGAAGCGCCCCGGTCACCCGCACGCGGACCTCTCTGCCACCCATGAGGCTCACCGCCCCGCCAAGGCAAAACAGCAGGTCAATGTCAAGATAGACCCGCTTCGCGGCAACGTCGAGCGACGCGAACTATCCAACTCCGGAGCACGGAAAGGCTTCACGCAGTCAGGAGGAACTCCGAGAAGGGCACCAAGAACGACGCCTTCAGCAAACAGCAAAAGAACGATCAAGCGGGATGTCTCGCCGCATCGATCGATATGACCTGGACCTAACAATTTTACCGTTTGCCCAGATAACGGCACAAGGTCAAGCGTCTCCGATCGCGGACAGAAACCGAGGCGACAGGAGCTCAACTCGATCGCTACGCTCGGTCAGCCACATAGGAAAGGAGACAGCGCATGGGACGCAACCTGACGAAGTTCGTCGAGGCGGATCAGCCTGTCAAGTACATGGGCGGCTTCGACTACGCGCTGGTGCACTGCCCGCGATGCGACGACATGGCGATTCGCCGACAGTGCCACGTGACTTGCGGGTCATGCGCGTTCACGGACAGGCTTCGGCGAGAGCCCAAGGCCAAGCCGGTGGAGCCACCCCAGATCGTCATGTGCCCTGAGTGCAACCGCTATGTCGGCACCTATAGATCCGACCTGCGGCTGCAGCGACTGCGCTGCCGAGGCTGCGGCTGGGCCAAGGAACCGGCCGCTAACCGCCCGTGGGCGGCTCCGAAGCGGAATCAGTGGCCGCAGCTCTGGCTCGAGACAGATTTTCGCGGTAAGTCGCTGTGGGCGCGGAACGATCAGCACCTGAGCTTCCTGGAGGCCTACGTCGCCGCCGGGGTGCGGGACGTCAGCCCGTTCAACCGCACCATCGCGAGCAGGCTCCCAGCCTGGATCAAGTCCGGCAAGAACCGCGAAGACCTGCTCCGCGCGCTGGCAAAGCTGCGGGCACGGCTGCCAGAGAACATGCTTCCGGCACGCTAGATGCATGTCTCGGTTGGCGAGGTTCTTGAGACAGGTGCGAACATCTCTACGACGGCCGACACGAGGGACGGACGGTTGTTCCAAACAGCGATCATGAACAGAACTTCGAAGGAGACGCCATGTCCGCGATCAAGAGACTGGAGTCCGCGATCCCTGCAATGGTGCAGTTTCGTGCCGCCGAGCCGCGTGGCGTGCGCTGGGAGGTGCTGCACGAAGAGCTGGGGGTAGAGCTTCCCTCCGACTTCCGCGCTTTGGCGGAGGCTTATCCAGCGCTGGTGTTGGAGAATTTTCTCTACCTCGAGTTGCCCGAGCCTGGGAAAGAGTCGCTTTTCGTTGCGGCCCATCGGCAAGCGGCCGAGATCCTCGATGATTGGCGCAATCAGGGTTACGCCGCATGGTACGTCCCGTTTCCAGAACCTAGTGGATTGCTGCACTGGGCGTCGTCAGATGTAGGAGACACCTTTTACTGGCGAACCTGGTCGGAATCCCCCGACGACTGGTCGGTCGTGGTCTCGGGTGAGAACGGCGACTGGTCGGAGTATGCGATAGGCGTCGTAGATTTCCTTGCCGCGCTCTACCGCAAAGACTTCACCATTGGGGGCATGCCCAAGGGTTGGCCGGGCGATGACCCCGATGTGGTAGCTGGCTGACCGCTGCCCGGCTCTCAAGGATTCCGTCCAGATCATGCTTGGACGAGTTCACGAGACACCTTGTGGCCGATGGACTGTGGGAGATCGCCGAGCCCTGGCATCGGCGGTGCCGAAGCGCGCAGGATGGCGGCATCCAACGGATCGGTGATCGGGAGGTCTTGGCCGCAATCGTGTTCATCAGTCTGCGTGAGATACCGCAGCGATGAGCCACCGTGAGACAGGTGCTGGGCCAAGCTGACGCACGTCTTTGATCCATCGTGCCTCAGCCAGTTCAGGAGAGAGAGAAACCTCCTCGTCCGGAGCGACTGCGCGCAGGATCGTCAAGGTGTCTCGTTTGCCCTCCAGGGTTGTCGTCACCGTGTTCAGGACCATAAAGTCTTGTGTCGGGAGCGAGAGCGAAAGCTCCTCAGCTACCTCCCGAGAGATGGCTTGCTCGGGTGTCTCTCCGGCGGGTTTGTAGCCGCCGCCGGGGAGGCCCCAACGGGTGGGATCGCTGTAGGAGTGGCGGACCACGAGGAACCGACCCGATCCGTCTGGATGCACTAGAAGGGCCTTCACTCCGAACGTCGCCGGCTTGCGGACCCTCCACCACAGCCGCATCCCCGGCGCGACCGCGCGGAGGATCGGGGCGGGTAGGCGGATGTGTCTCATCGGGCGATTATGACGGTCCTGAAGTGCGGGTCGTCGTAGCGGTAGCGGATCATCCGGCGCGCGCCGGTGAATGGCTCACGGGCATGGATCATTGCCCGGTTGTCCACGACAAGCAGGTCACCAGGGCGCCACCGATGCACTACCGCGATCGCTTCGGACAGAGCAGCTTCCACCTCGGTGTACATCGCCGCTTCCGATAGAGAAGGCGGTAGCGGTCCGCAGACCGTATTGGTCTCAAGTGCAGATCGAAACCGCAGGGCCAGCCCATGCTCGGGGGTCTCAACGATCAGGGGCTGAGTCGCGGACGTCGGCCGCCAGGCGGTTGAGTATGCGATGCGGACCTGAGCCATCTCCGGTCGCGACTCCAGCAGAGCACGGGCAGCAATCCGGCCGTCGTAGAGGCAGGTCGCACCGCCACTGGCCGACGCGGACAGGCATCCGAGCGCGAAGTACCGCAAAGGTTCAGGATCGTCCAGCTGCTCGGTGTGGCGAGGCAGCCATTCCTGGGAACCATGCGCTTCCAGCACACGAACCCCCACCCATGCAGCACCGACGTGCGCACCGAACCGGACCGCCGCCTCCGTGAGCGAATGCGGATTCGCCTCGGAGCGGATGAGGGCGTATCCGCGAACATTCAAGTCCAGAACTATCTCATCGAGGTCGACGGCGACAGACTGCACAATGATCTCCAAATCAAGAGGAAGTCTGGGGTGCGGAGCCACCGCCCACCCGGTGGCTCCGCGGGGGAGAAGGGTCAGAGCGCGCCGCGTTCGACGGCACGAAGGAGGATCGCCTCCACTTCGGCTCGCCATTGGCGCCGCCGTTCTTCGGGAGTGGCTTTCCATCTGGGACGGGTGACCATCCCGCAGATTCGACCGCTCTCATGGAGGAGATCGGCGATGGGAGTCAGCTCGTTCATCGCATTGACGAGACAGAGCACCACATGCTCAGCGGCCGTGACGGGCTCGACGGCGAAGCGGAAGCCGTCGATCTCGAACGTTCCGACCACACTGTTCGGAAGCGGCTCGGGTTCGCGTGGCTCCGGACGGTCTGCGTGCCAGGCGGCAACGAGCGCGGCAATCTGGCTCCGCTGCTGCGACTTCCAGGTGTCGGTCTGCTCCCGCCACGGCTCTTCCCACCGGACTTCACGGACGACACCGCCCGCGTGCAGCGCGTACCCGATCTTCACCGGTGTCCCTTGCTGGTTGAGCCACACGGATGCATAGCCGGTGCCCCGCCGCGCCATGACCGTGAGCTTGTTACCCCGACCTGTCAGCCATGAGCCGAGGATTTCAGGCATCGCACGGTTGCCCTTCTCGTCTCTGACTCGTAGTCTCTGAGCCGTCACCATTTCTCCCTTTGGCGGATCTGGTGAGGCGGCCCGCCCGAAGCTTGGAACCCGAAGGCGGGCCGCACAACACTGGCTTGCGCACCGCCTGAGCAGCCAGGGCCCATGTGTAAGCGGTGGATGACTCTCGGGAGCCATGCTTGTAGCATCGTCTACTGCGAAGCCGACAGGAAGACCCAAACCGTCTACAAGGTGTCTACAGATGACCCCAGGACAACAACTGCGAGCGGCGCGAACCGCTGTTGACCTCAGCTTGGGCGACATGGCCCGCCGCTTGCCCTGGAGCAAAGCAGCTCTAGGGTTCTACGAGACTGATCAGCGCCCTGTCCCGAGCGAAGTGATAGTGGCGTATACCGAAGTCGTCGGTCAGGAACGTCGACGACTTGCCGAGGAGGACGACATGCGGCGCAGGGCTTTGCTCTCACTCGGAGCCGCAGCGGTGCCGGGTCTCATCGCCGGATCACCGTTCCTCCCAGACAACGGCCTCAAGTCCCTCGGCGACACCGAGCTCGATCAGTTGGAAACGCTGGCGACTCACTACCGAGACTGGAACGAGCGCACCGGAGGAGGTCTTCAACTCCGAGCCGTCCTCGTTCAGATCGTCCAACTTGCGGAACTGGCGGAAGTCGACCGAAACCGCTCCCGTCGTGCTCGAACCTTCAAGGTCATGGCCCGCTTTTCGCAGACGGCGGCCACGATGTTCTGGGACACGGGCGACGACGGCAAGGCCCGCCGGTGCTACGAATTCGCGCTGCACGCATCAGTTGAGGCTCGCGATCGCTACGGCGAGGTGAAGGCGCTTGTCGGCATGGGCCGCCAGGAACTCATTCTCGGCAATCCTGGCGAGGCGCAGGAACTCACGAGCCGTGCGCTTGAACGCGCCTCCGGCCATGTTTCCGCGGCGCTGATGGCGAAGGTATACACCCGCCACGCATGGTCGAAGTCCAGTCTCAGCGACATCAACGAGTTCCGCAGAAGCACTGATCTAGCGGCCGAGTTGCTCGCCGACGCGAACGACGACGGTGGAAGCTCCTTCGACCTGGCCGAGTTCGCCGGCACCACCGGAGCACGACTCCTCGAGATGGCGCATGAAGACCGAAGCCTCGCAGCCGAAGCCGCCTCTTCCATCGAAGCCGCCATCACTGCACGCGACCCGCAGAAACTCCGATCACTCGCCCTAGACCAACTCGGGCTCGCACAGGCGCGGATGCTGCAAGGGGAACTTGAGGAAGCCTGCATGCAAGGCAACCGAGCAGTCGAAACCGCGACGAGGACTGGTTCTTCCCACGTCCGAACCAAGCTCGAGAACCTGCGCGCCCTCGCCGCGACCTACGAGAACGAATCCTGCGTCGCAGAACTCCGAGACCACATCGACACGGCCTTGGCAGCCTGACCTCATCCATAAGGAGCACCAATTGCGGATCGGCATCACCGGGCACATGAACCTCTCCCCGGAAACCGTTGACCTGGTGCGAGCCGCCATCAGCGAAGCGCTCGAGGAGTTCCAGGACGGAAACCTGGTCGGATTCAGTTGCCTCGCAGCAGGCGCGGACTCGATCTTCGCCCAAGCAGTCCTCGACGCCGGCGGCAAGCTGACAGTGGTCGTATCCTCCGCGGACTACCGCGACAAGAAGGTCGACCCAGAGGACCAGCCCGCCTACGATCGCCTGCTCTCACAAGCCGCCGAGGTCAATGCAATGTCCTTCGAGACCGGCGGACGAGAAGCCTACGCAGCATCCAACGATCACATCCTCACCTCGATCGACCACCTTTTCGCCGTCTGGGACGGCCAACTCCCAGCAGCCAGGGGCGGGACCGCCGACGCAGTAGCCCAGGCCCAGACCCGCGGAATCCCCGTAACGATCATCTGGCCTAGTGGGGCAAAACGAACTTAATATGCGAGATTGCCAAGCGACTATGGTTAGAGGCAGGACGCGTGGTTTGCGCTCTTCGTAAGATCAGCTTCAGGTTCGGAAACCTCACCAGGTGCTGAATACCTTTGCCAGCCGTTCTGTCACATCGGCAACGTCTCTGTCAAAGCCCTCGAAAGTCGCCCCAGGATAGACAGCCTCAACGATTCCGAAGAACGGGCGATCCGGATCGATCGGGATTACACTTTTTGGGATCTCGTAGTGCATGCATCGATTTCGAATCCGCGTGCCGCCTTGAGAAAGAAGACGCTGTGTTGATTCGCTCTCCAAGAGTACTCGAATGTTACGCATGGCTGACGAGTCCAGCGACAGATGTCGTTTTGAAACTTCTTTTAGAGCGGTTAGCGAATGATATAGTGTTACAACTCGTGCTCTAAAGACAGAATCCTCATGTCCCTTAGCTGTCTGCGGCAGGAAGAGCCTTGTGCAATTCAGATCACCCTCGATCATGAGGAGGAGCAATTTGAGCCTATCCGGGAATTTCGGTTCATAGCGACTGGCGAGAAAGCGATCTGAACGCCTATTCTTCCCGATAACTTTGTGAGCAGAAAGATGAAGCGAGGCCTGCGGCTCGGGTAGCTGCAGGTCCGCCCCCATGAGAACTGCCATAGTACTGGCCCACTCATCTGTCACGTCGCTGATAGCCTCGCCGAACATTGACCTTTCATTGGCTCCATCAAGACCTAGTCGGTAGGCGGCTGAAATTGACGTCCCGACAATTGAATGTCCGATTTGATATATTCCGAGGTCTGTCTCCATCCAGCGCAACCATCGTGGCACTCTTCCTGTAAACACGCCACGCATACGCTCCAGCGCAAGCTCGATCGCCGCAAGAATATCCTCATTTGTCTTCTTTTTGTCGTCGAGAAGCTTGGCCATGTGACGGGCTCGCGCGGTGATTGACTGGAACCGCTCCTTGAGTATATCGGCCAGCACTGGGATGCCGACCTGAGGATTACCAGACCGAATTGCTGCGGCCCCTTCGTACGCGATCCGTACGAAGTGGTGGCCCAGAAGTAGGGCGGTGTAGGCACTAGCCTCCCTTGATTTACGCGCCGAATAGACAACATCCTGAACCCATCGCGCGTCTTGAGCAATGATGAATCGCGTGGCCATTCCGCGCTGGGCGGCCGCGTCTACGGGCCATTCTGCAGTTCTCAGGGGTGTGGCCATGGTCAGAGCGTATCTGGTTTCAGGTCCGCTGCGTCGACCCGGTTTGAGCGGGCTAGTGGAACCCATCGGCCTCGCCGAGGGACAAGCCATTGCGACCGAGTGCAGTGCTTGTCCGGTGTCGATGACTGGCAGCGTCACATTGACGGTCCGGGTGCGGGGCAGACGAGGGAAACGGTGTAGCACACTAACATAAATCCGGCAAATTGACTTACGCCCGCCATTGACGTATCTGGCAATCTGGCGAATGGGGTCGCGCGCTTGCTTCGAAGCTGGGATTATCGACCCATGAGTATTGGAGCAGCTACACCCCTGGTGCCCGTTTATCCCTTTAACAGGCCAGGCGAGCCAGTCATTCTATTTGACGGTTTGATCGGGGGTGTCCAAGATGCGGACATCGACGGAAAAGTGCAACTTGTCTGCTCGCCGCGGCCAGGTATCGAGTGGAATATCAATACTAGTAGCCCTTTGAGAGATCTGAATGAGTCCGACGTAGAACTGTATCTACGGAAACCCTCGGGGGATGTGAGACTGGCGGGATTTTGGCTTAGCCCCGATCGTGGAATCTCGAATGGTATGTCGCATGGTCCGGATGATGCACTGCTTGACCGCATGGTCGTTCATTGGTTCAATCTTCCGAACTGGATTGGCCGGGGCAAATTGACAACTGAAGTGGAAGGCCAGGAATGGTGGTGGCTTGGCCGATTTGAAATGGAATCTAATGGATGGATGATCGTATTTGACTCCAGGCCGAATCTTAGTCAAGTGCTGAAGGAAACCCAGCGCTCCCAATCGTATTTGATGACACATGTTATGGAATTGCGTCGAACGGAAGACAGAAAGTTCACGGCTATTGAAGCTCAACCGGTCCTTGAGGCTTTGCATATCGGGATCTCGTTTGCCTTGGGCCGTTGGGCTGCGCCGATGCTCTCGGTGGGACAAGATGCTACGGAAGAAACAGTCTGGATGGAGTGGGGTGTGAGGCACTGCGATCCCGTTAGAAGCATTTCGTCAGGGTGGTGGTTCGACCGAGATCTTGATTCTCTGGACAACCTCTTGAGCAGAATAATCCCGGAAACTGCAAATCCCGACAAGCTGGCCCAGCTTCGATTGCAGTTGATGCTTGCTATCACATCGATCAATGATCAAAGCTTCGTGGAGCAAAGGATCATTAACGGGGCTGCGGGTTTGGAGCATCTAGAATGGCAGGAATTGGCGCTTAGTGGCCGAATGAGCAAGACGAAGTATCGGCAGGAGATCTGCTATCTTGGGATCAAGATGAATGCGGCAGGCCGTCTTCGTTTGCTTCTCCGTGAAGCGAATATATCAACGGCTGTCGATGAAATCTTGTCACCGGCTATGTTCGAGTACTCCGAGGGCGACGGTGATGAGGTTTTGGATGGTCCCGAAGTTATAACACGGATTCGCAACAAATTGGTTCATCCGAAGGGTTCGCAAGAAGCGGTGTATCGAAATAAAAGCCTTCTCAGAGAAGTCTGGTGTTGTACACGCCATTATCTTGCGCTACTCATCCTCCATTCATTGGGATACAGCGGTTCGTACCGTGACATGCGGAAACTTGACGGCTGGGCGGGCGACGTGGCGCAAGTGCCCTGGACAAAATTAACGACTGTGTAGAAATGTCGAAATCTATGAGTTCCTGAATTGATGACCCGGGTGCGTAGGATTTCAGAATCTCTCGCCCTGGGAGTAAGTATTCGGGGTTCCGGGCTGTGCATGGTTATCGTGCCTAGCTTGACTACCGTAAGTTCTCAGGGTGGTCGTTGTTTCCGCTGGTAGTGAGCTTGTCTGACCTTTTCGCGGCAGCGGCGTTGCCAGTTGACAGCGGCGAGTGTCTCGGTTAGGGAGCGGGCGGTGGGGAGGATCAGGCCCAGTAGATGCCGGATGACCGGTGCGCTGAGGCGATCGCGTCCGCTGCTTCTTTTGGGTCGGTCGCGGCGGTGGTCTGCAGGAACGCGTGCGCGAACATCGCCAAGGTGACATGCCGGTGCCACGAGGTCCAGGTCCGCACCTGGTAGTGGTCCATCCCGCACTGCCCCTTGGCTTCGGCGAAACAGGTCTCGATGCCCCACCGAGCACCGGCGATGCGGATGAGCTGCTGCTTGCCGGTGCCCTCGGGCGCGAAGCACAGGTAGTAGGCGATGTCGGCGGGGTCAGCGATCGACCGGCGGGCCAGCACCGAACGGGCATAGCCGGCCCGCAGCTCGCCGCCGGGCGGCAGCAGGCCCCAGGCCCAGTCGTATTCACGCGGGCCGCGTTCGCCCTCGCCTTGCGACAGCCGCGTCCACGCCGCCGCCGGTGCCTCGGCGATGAGGTTGGCGATCTCCCGCTTCCGACCCTCGGCGTCGGCGACGACCTGGCTGCATTTCACTTCCAGCACATAGGAAATGCGCGCCTCCTCGAGGCTGCGGCGCGTGAGGTGGTCTGAGCCGTAGGCCGAGTCGGCGGCCACCCACCCGAAGGCCAGGCCCGCATCGCGCAGCCGGGCGATCATGCGCCGGGCGGTACTGGGCTTGGTGACGAGGCCTTGGTCCAGGCGCGCCTGGGGGACACCGGCCCGGCGGCACCGGTCGGGGTCACCTATCCAGGAGGCCGGCAGGTACAGTTCCCGGTCGACCAACGCCCGCCCGCGGGGACTGACCAACGCCGCGAACACCCCGATCTGGCAGTTGTCCACTTTCCCTGAAGTTCCGGTGTACTGCCGTTGCACCCCAACCGAATAGCGGCCTTGCTTGAGGAACCCGGTGTCGTCGACGACCAGCACCGCATCGGCCCCGCCGATGGTGTCCGAGACCGCCCGGGCGAGCCGGTCACGCACCAGGTCGGCATCCCACAGCGCCCGCATCAGGAAGTTCTGCACCGTATCGGGCCTGGCATGTCCGACCGCTTCGGCGATCTGCCAGCCGTTCTTCCGCTCGACCGGTGCGAGCAGCGCCGTCAGGTACTCCCTGGCATGCCTGCGGGTCTCGAACCGGAAGAAGTCATCGGCGATGAGTCCGAACCATTCGCCCAGGCGATCCCGCCACGAGGCCACCTCAGCAGCCTCAATTTCCGCTACCGCACCCACCATGATCAGAAGCTACCCAGACACCGGCCCCAGCGCCACCGCCAACCTGGGCCGGACGGAATCCGAATGCCGTTGCGCTGCAACGTTTGTGATCAACTGTCGGCAATCCGTCACGCCTACTTACGGTAGTCAAGCTGCGGAAACTGCGGTTTCGCCTGTGTGGCTGACGGGTGGGGGTTGTGCGTGGGGTTGGGTGGGGGCCGATCTTGTGCGGCCGACCCCCTGGGGTTAGTTGGCGGTGTTCGGGCTTCGGATCTCCCGCGCTACGGCAGGGAGTTCGAGGAGGTTGTGGATGCCGGTCCAGCCGAGGATGTTCCAGCGGCGGTCGGTGAAGGCGTCTGGGAATTCCTCTGGGTGGGTGAAGGTGCGCTCGTTTGGTGTCGAAGCGCAGACGGCGACCGCCAGTGTTGGGTTCTCCCAATCGGGGAGATCTGCCTTCCAGACCTCGGTGCCGACGGGTAGGAAGTTGCGGAGGCGGCGCTCGCTGGGGAGCTCTATCAGCAGGACCGAATCTCGAAGGTCTGGGTTGCGGATGGTTCGATCCCTGTAGCTCTTGATCTTGCGGGCGAGGTAGGCGAGGGTCTCGGTTCCTCGGTCGTGTTCGAGCCAGAAGGGGAGCGTCGTGCCGTCGCCCCAAGCGATCTCGCCCTTGCCGTCGGGTTCGATCCCCGTGATCCAGTGGTCCTTCTCGAGCCTGCTGACGCTGATGTCGGAGTGGTTCCGCGCTGAGTAGTGCAGGCGGCTGAAGAAGGCGTTGATGCCTTCGGTGTGGGGTCGGTTCCGGGATAGGAACTGGTGTTGGGCCGTGAAGGTGGCCGCTTGCTTCGTCGGGGGTTTCTCGCCCTTGATCAGGGCGAGGACGCACTGGCCTCTCCAGGCGAGGACGTAGCGGTACGCCTTGCTCTCCGGGTTTCGCCAGCGTTCGAGGAGCCCTAGCTCGTGGAGCGTGAGGAGGCGGGCTCCGGCTTGGTGGCGGGAGGGGAAGAAGATCGCCTCGATCATGCCGGCGGTCATGATCTTGTGCTTCTCCAGGGCTTTGAGGATGTCAAAGTCTCGCCTGGTCAGGCGGTTGGTTATCTCGTTGAAGTCGCCCTTGTTCGTACCTGGGATCCGCTTCGCGCACATGCCGCTTCTCACCGCCTTCCCGTTGCGGCGGAGTCGGTCTCGGCGGTGAGGGGTGTTGTGAGGCGGGCGTGCAGGGCCTGTACCTGGGGGTATAAGTGCCCGTACGTCTCCAACAGGCCAGCAAGTAGATCTCCATCCGAACATCGGGTCCGCGAAGCGGGCCCGTTTGTCGTCCTCGATCATCTCCTCCATGTTCTCTGGACGGCTCGCCGCAGAGCGATTAAATGTAAATGTCATGCCCGGAAATGTAAACCTATGTGGTTTACATTTACTGCATGGCAGAGGACATCGAAAGCATCCTGAACGAACTCCGCGAGGCGGGCGGGGGCACCGCGTCCATCGAGGTCAAGGCCGCTGCGGGTGGGCTGCCCGATTCCCTGATGTCTACGCTGAGCGCGCTTGCGAACCTGCCTGGAGGCGGGTTGATCATTCTGGGTCTCGATGAGCGCGCGGGGTTCCGTCCTGTAGCCCTGTCGGACCCTCAAGAACTCAAGCAGGCGCTGGCTTCGAAGGCTCGGCACTTCGAGCCACCGGTCCGGCTGACCTTCGAAGACGCCGTGATTGAAGGATCTCCGGTGGTACTGGCGCGTGTTCATGAGTGCGACCCGTCCGCCAAACCATGCCGTGCCGCCAAGTCCGGAGCGGCATACCTTCGAGGCTGGGATGGCGACTATCGAATGTCCGCTCTGGAGGAGCAGGCGTTCCTTGCCCAGCGAACCGCTCCGGTCTCCGACCGTCAGGCTTGTACCGGAGCGACTTTCCAGGATCTTGATGAGGTCCTTACCGAGTCATACGTTCGCACCGTCCGCGAACGTGATCCACAGGGACTCGGACGCTTTACGGATCGTGATGAACTGCTGCGGCGTTCAGGCGTCCTTGACACTCATGGCGTCCCGACGGTCGCCGGAGTGCTGGCTCTCGGCGCTTATCCCCAACAGTGGTTCCCGCGCTTCGCCATTCAGGCTGCCGTCGATACCGGTCAAGGTGGCGCGAAAGGGGTGCGAGCCCGCGATCAGAGGCTGATCAC
This sequence comes from Glycomyces sp. YM15, assembly GCF_016918015.1. Lineage (GTDB taxonomy): Bacteria > Actinomycetota > Actinomycetes > Mycobacteriales > Micromonosporaceae > Glycomyces. Next base: position 174,424 of record NZ_JAERMK010000006.1, on the reverse strand, counting down.
AGGACCGATACCGCGCCTCCTCGATCAAGCGATGGAGTGGGCCAGGACCAACTTCGCCACCGACATCGTGGCGGGTGCCGATGGATCGGTGGTCGACCAGACCGCCTACCCGCTCATCGCCTTCCGCGAGTTGGTGGCAAACGCGCTGATACACCGCGATTTGTCCCCATGGTCCACCGGCATGGCTACGGAAGTACGCCTCCGGCCGGACCGACTCATCGTGTCCAATCCTGGTGGGCTGTACGGCATCACGGTCGAAAGGCTGGGTAGGGAAGCGGTGAGCTCGGCCCGCAACGCCCGACTCCTCAACATCTGCCAGTATCTCCGAACTCCCGCCAACGGACGTATCGTCGAGGCTCTGGCCACCGGCATACCGACTGTCGCCCAGGCCCTGGCTGAAGCCGGCCTGCCCGATGCGCGCTACACCGACACCGCGATTCGGTTCATGGCCGTGTTGCCCCGAGCGCGCACGGCTCCGAGGGCGAAGCTGAAGGGTACCGCCGCCAAGGTCTACGACGCACTCTCCACCGAGCTGAAGACAGTGGCCCAACTCGAAGCCGAGCTGGGACTGCAGCCTCCGACAATTCGGCACGCACTGCGCAACCTGCGAGCCGACGGGCTGATCGAACAGATCGGAGGCCGCGGCAAGAGCACCGGCTATAAACGGCTTACCGACTGAGGTCGCTGAAGGAAGGGAGCGAAAGGTCGAGGTTCTCCAGGTCATTGGCAGCCGCGAGCGCCCGGCGCGGTCGGCGTTCCGCTCATGGCGACGGCGGCGGCGCCGCCCCTGTGGCACACCGTCCTACTGTGGATGCTCGTGGGCGTCTTCCACGCGTACATCGTGCTCGCGCAGGTGCGGTTCGCGCAGTTCATCCCTGACGGCATGCGTTCGCGCGCCATCGGTTTCGCCGCGGCGGGCCTCCAGACCGCGCGGGGCCTGGGCATTGCCATCGGCGGCGTGCTGGCTTCGGCGATCTCGCCTTCGGCCGCGATCGGCATCTGCGCCGCCGCCGGCTCCCTGGGCGCACTCGTCATCGGCGTCGTCTCCCGCATCGACCGGGCCGATCCCGAGGCCCCGCCGCGATCGCCGACCATGACGGTCCCGGTGAACCGGACCCAGGGGACGGACGTCCATTCTCGGGAAGACCTGGATCCGCGGTCGCGCGTGCACTGAGTCGGCCGGGTGGCTTTCGTTGTGACGCAAGAGAATAGAAGACAATTGCGGGTGGAGGGATGCCGGAAGCGGTGTTCGCCTCGGCAGGGGGGCGTCGGTAGAGTCTGAGCGTGGCGGAAATCGAGCAGCGCATGGTGTCGCCGGGCGAAGAGTTCTATCGGACGTATACGGCGGCGCAGGTCAAGGCCGTCGTCGCGGCGCTGAGCGAGCGCGCCGAATTCCCTTACGAGTTGACGTATCTCGGCGGCGGCAGCCGGCTGTGGCACAACGGTGAGACGGTGTCCAACAGCGACAACACGCCGGTGCTCGGCGACATGGACACGCTCCTGACGCGGTATGCCGAAGAGCTGCTCGCCCTGGCGCCGGCGTCCTGGTCGGTACGGATCGTTGACCTCGGGCCGGGTACGACCCGTCCGGTGCGCGGGCTGTTGCGGCGTCTGCTGGACCGGTCCCGGCTGGAGGGGTACCGGGCGATCGACATCAGTGCTGAGCTGCTTGCGCTGGCACGTGAGAACCTTGTCGCCGAGTTCCCCGAGCGCGCCGAGGGTTTCGATCTGCGCCGCGGGGATTTCACCGGCTCTGATCTGGCCCAGGTCCTTTCCGCCGCGGACCCGCACCGCGATGACCTCGGTCCGGCCCGGTTCGTCGTCCTGGCGGGCGGGACCCTCTACAACTTCGCAGACCCCGGTCGGGTGCTCCGCCATGTCGGCGAGGCGATGCGCGAGGGGGACGTGCTGCTGCTGACGTTGCGCATCGACACCGGCGTCGACCGCCCCCCGTTCATGGACCGGGTCAGCGTCGGCGGGCCGTACAAGCCGCAGCAGCTGGCCGGGCTTGATCTGCTGGGCATCGACCGGTCCTGGTACGTGCCTGAGACCGGCTACGACCCCGAGCGCAGCGAGGTGTTCGTCCGGGTGCGGTTCAGCGAACCGGTCGCCGTGAACGTCACAATGGACGGTCGTCAAAGGACCATCTCATTCAGGGCGGGCGACACCGTGGTCGTTTGGCGATACCTGTACGTCGACCGTTCGGCGCTCGTAGACCAGCTGACCCGCAGCGGCTTCGCTGTGCGCCTGCTCGAACAGGGCGAGTCCGGCCAGGTGGTGCTGGTCGCCGCAACACTGGCGGAGCGAACGAGGACGGACTGACGAGCCGCGTCCGTACACTGTCGGTGGTCAGAACGCAAGTCTGGTGTCGCGCAACACGATCCCGTAGGATTCGGCCTACCCGGGCTCGTCTCGGTGAGGCCGGCTGACGATAGGAGCTTGACATGGCTTTCATTCTTCCCACCGACGAGGAACTTCGCGCCGAACTCGAAAAGCGCGCGACCGACTACCTGGACGCCGCGGCGACCCGCAAGGACTCGTCCTGGGCCTTCCAGTTCTCCCAGGCCGCGGAGGTCGACCCTGCCGACGTGCACGGCGCGTGACCGACGGATTGAAGCTCCGGGCCGTCGCCGATCCCGGCGGCGGTCCGGCAGTGGACGCCGTACCTGACGACGCCCCGAAGGCGTGCTGGTCGGGCACGCACCGGGCCCTGGCCCCTGCGGAGACCCTGCGCGAGATCGAGCCGCTCTTCCCGGTCTTCGGCATCACCCGCCTGGCCGACGTCACCTGGCTCGACGAGATCGGCATCCCCATCTACCAGGCGGTGCGGCCCGACTCATGGACGCTTTCGGTGAGCCAGGGCAAGGGCCTGACGGCCGAACTGGCCAAGATCTCCGCCGCGATGGAGTCGATCGAGTCCTGGCACGCCGAGCGCGCGCAGCCCGGCGACACGGTCGCCACCGTGGCCGACATGGAGCGCGAGTGCGGCTACCGCGTCAGCGACCTGACTCTGGAGCCGCGACACGTCCTGCGACCGGGCCTGAAACTGCGATGGACCCGGGCGAGACGGCTCGACGGCGATGCGGACGCCTTCCTGCCCAGCGACCTCCTGCAGTTGGACGGCCGGGTCCGTCCGACATGGACGCCTCCGCTGTTTATGTTGAACAGCAACGGCCTCGCAAGCGGCAACACGTTCACAGAAGCGGCCCTGCACGGGCTGTACGAGGTGATCGAACGGGACGCGCTGAGTCGCGCCGAGACCGCCGAGCCCCGCTTCCTCGACCTTGCCACTGTGGACGGGTCTGCGGCCGGAGTGCTGGAGCAGTTGGCCGCGGCCGAGATCGACGTGCGCGTCGAAGTCCTGCCGTCCCCGACCGGCCTCGCCTGCTTCCGCGCCACGATCTGGAGCGAGATGTTCCCGGTGTTGTTCGCCGGGGCCGGAGCGCATCTGGACCGGGATGTCGCTCTGTGCCGCGCTCTGACCGAGGCGGCCCAGTCCCGCGTCACCGAGATCGCCGCCGCCCGGGACGACCTCAGCTCGGGCTCCTATCGGCGCGCCCGCACCGGACGCACCCCGAAACCGGCGCCGCCGCCGCAGGCCGACATGGTCGGGTACGACCCGATCCCCTCCGTCCGGAACACGAGCCTCGCCGAAGACGTCCGCGACGCCGTCGCCGGGGTGATGGCCGTGACCGGCCGGTCCCCGCTCGTCGCCGACCACACCATCGACGAAGTCGGCATCCCGGTCGTGCGCGTCGTCGCCCCCGGATTGCTGTGCGATCCGGTGATCCTGTGAGGAACCGATGACCCGCTACCTCTTCGTCGGACCGAGCCTGCCCGACGCCGCCCTCCTCACCGGGAACGACATCGTCGTGCGCCCACCGGTGGCGGCTGGCGACCTGCTGCGGCTCGGAGCGCGCCCCGGGGACGTGGTCGGCATCGTCGACGGGTACTTCCACCAAACGAGGTCCGTGCGGCACAAGGAGATCCTCGACCTGCTCGATGCCGGCGTGACGGTCCTGGGGGCCTCCAGCATGGGGGCGCTGCGCGCCGCCGAACTCGACGTCCTCGGCATGGGAGGCATCGGCGGGATCTACCGCGCCTACCGGCTCGGCGAGCTGATCGCCGACGATGAGGTCGCGCTGGTGCACGGGCCCGCGGACGAAGGGTACCCGGCGGTCTCGGAGCCCCTGGTCAACATCCGGGCGACGCTGGACCTCTGCATTCGGGAAGGCGTCCTCGACACGGCCACCGCAGAAGGACTCGTCACCGCGCTGGCCCACCGGCCGTACCGGCTGCGCTCCTACCCGGACGCGCTCCACCTGGCTCGCCGGGCGAACGTGCCGGATGCGACTCTCGAGCGGCTGCGGGCGGTGTTCGCGACCCGGGCCGTCAATCGCAAACGTGAGGACGCTCTGCGGCTCATCGGTGTTGTGCGCAGGCTCGGCGACGACCGGCCGGGCGCCGCCCGGCCGCGCGTGAACCGGGCGCCCACCGTCTTCCTGCACCGCTGGCGGCTGGGTGCGCGCTCCATCGACACCGCCGACGGCCCGGTCGCCGAGATGAGCGTCCTGCGGGCCTGCCAGCTCTTCGCAAGCGACTACCCCGCCTTCCAACGTGAGCTGGTTTTCGATGCGCTGGCTCGCGAATGTACTGAGACCTGCGGTCGGAGCGACGCGCTCGATCTGCTCGACGCGGCCTTGGCGCACGCGCAGCACCGCGGCGTCATCCCCGACCTTCGATCACTCGAACCTGGGGACCTGGACTTCCTCGACCCGTGGCTCACCCCGGCCGAGCGGACCAGGCGTTCGGTACGCGACCGGCTCGCCGTGTTCCTGGTCCGCAGCTTCCAGATCGCGCCCGGCATACCCCCGGAGGGCCTCGCGCTCGACAGGCTCCGCTCCCAGCCGTTGGCAGCGAAGGCGGCGCGGGTCGTCAGCGCTGCCGCGCAGATGAACGAGCAGGCGCGGCAGCTCCAGGACGACTTCGACATCCACTCGCTGTCGGCGGACCGCATCCTGTCATTCCTAGCCGGGCGGTGGGGCACTGAACCGGAGGACCTGGAACTGCGTGCGCTCGACAGGGGCATCGCCTCCCTGGACGTCCTGGTGGCAGCCGCGCGACCGTACTACCTTCTGGCCAAGTACAACCCAGATCTCGTAGATCTCCGAGTGGACGCGGCATCAGGAACGGCAGAAGAAGCCGAGACGCCCGGTCAGGTTTGAGCCGATGGCCGCGAGCCGAGGCGTTCGGCCAGGTTCTTCACGACGCCGACGTCAGTCTTGTTCGGACAGGGCGGTGAGCCTGCGCACCAGCAGGTCGGCCTCGTCGGGGTCCGTGCGGATGCCGAAGACGTCGTCGAGGAGCTCGGGCACGTCGTGCGGCTTGACCGTCTCCTTGGTCGCTGCCGCGCCTGCCCGCTCAGTCGTCCAGGCGAGCGCGTCGAGCGTGTCGTACCGGTCGGTGCGCATGCGCTGCACGAAGGGGCGGATGACGAACGGGGAGCGGTCATTCGAGGCCACGAAGTGGTTCCCGACTGCGAAATCGACCGGGTACTGCGGGTTCTCGGTGAAGACCTGCCGGATCTCCCAGCCCTCCTGGGGATTGGCTCTGTCCCGCAGCTGGTGCACGGCCCAACCCGATGAGCCGTAAGTGATCTTCTGCCAGCGCAGCAGGTACGGCCACGGCCCCGCCTCGCTCTTTGCGCCGTCGACCAGCGCGATGGGCTCCAGCGGACTGGCGCCGAAACCGACGTCGGCCAGCCAGCGTGCGCCGTCCACCTCCACGAGCAGCATCGCGTGCGTCGCCGGGCGCGGCTTGTCCGCACCCAGCTGCACCCGGCCCGAGACCGCCGTGAAGCGGAAGCCCAGCCGCTCCAGGGCCGCGGCGAAGAGCGTGACGTGTTCGTAGCAGTAGCCGCCGCGGCCGCGACGCATCAGCTTGTCCTGCAACGTGGCGAGGTCAAGCCGGACCTTCTGGTACAGGAATCCGTCGATGGTGTCCCATCTCACGGTCAGCACATGCGCGCGCTGCAGGGCCCGGAGGGTCTCCAGAGTCGGAGCGCGGTCGCCCTCAAAGTGCAGGAATTCGAGATACGCGTCAAGGTCGAAGTCCTCGCTGTTCCACATGTGTGTGGCAACGTTCTCGGCGCGCTTCACTATTCCGCTCGAGCCGATTGCGGACGCGCACGGAATCCGGCCCGCTTCAGGGCGATCGACCGACTGGCCGCCGATCGGCGCCTGCTCGTCTTCGGTCCGGCGGGTCAGTCCTGTCGGCGCAGTCCCGCGATCAGTAGTCGGGTGACGGTGTCCACCCCACCTTCAACGGGCGCGACGAGCGCGGCGGCGTTCCGAGCTCGCCGGTGAACGTCCCGGGCATCCGCCGCCTCGCATTCCTGCTCGGCTAAATGATCTCGAGGTTCGCCATCATCCCCATGTCCTCGTGTTCGGCGTTGTGGCAGTGGAAGAGGTAGCGGCCGCGGTAGCCGTCGAAGCGGGTGATGATCTCCGCGGACTCGCCGGGGCGCAAGGCGATCGTGTCCTTGAGCCCGGCGTCGTGGGGGAGCGGCCCGCCGTTGCCGCGGCCGAGGACGCGGAAGCCCACGAGGTGGAGGTGCACCGGGTGGTGGACGTCGGCGATGAGGCGCCAGACCTCGATGTCGCCGAGTTCTGCGGTGACGTCGGTTCGATTGGGGTCGAACGGAAGTCCGTCGATGAGCCAGCCGTGGCGGCCGTTCATCCTCCCGGTGCGGAACGCGAGGTCGCGCACCACGGCCGCCGCTGAGCGGTCCCATTCCGGGAGGTCGGAGGCGAGCGTCTCGGGGATCGGCATGCCCGCTCCCTCGCGCACGACATGGAACGCCATGACGTCGCCGGTGCGGCCGGAGCCGAGGCGGTTGGCGAGGCGCACTTTCGTGCCGACCGGCACCCCGTTGAGATCAAGTAGCAGGTCATAGCGTTCGGCGGGGGCGATCGGGAGCCGCTGGAGGCGCACCGGGGCGGCGAGGAGGCCCTGGTCGGCGCCGATCTGGACGAGCGGCAGCCGCCGGCCCACATCGGTGACCGCTTCGAGTTCGTAGTGCCTCGCGTTGGAGCCGTTGAGGATCCGCAGACGATAGAGCCCCGTGTCCACTTCGTGCACGGGCCAGGGAGCGCCGTTCACGAGGATCACGTCGCCGAGGACGCCCGCGGTGAACCGCTCCTCGACGCCGATCTCCCCGGTCAGGGTCGGATCGAGCGACGGGTACGCGAGCTGCCCGTCGGCGTCGAAGGCGCGGTCGGCGATCATCAGCGGGAGCTCGTGGTCGCCGCGAGGCAGGTCGATCGCGTCCTCGATGTCGTCGCGCACGAAGTGGAGCCCGGCGAGGCCGCGCCAGATCGCCGGGGCGGTGAAGTCCATGCGGTGGTCGTGGTACCAGAGCATCGTGGCGCGCTGGTCGAGCGGGAAGCCGTACTCGCGCTGGACATTCGTGACGACGGCGAGGTCGTCGGTCCCGGCGTGTCCGCCGTGTCCGTGCGCGGCGGTCGCGGTCCAGCCTTCGGGGAGGACGAGGTCGGTCGGGTAGCCGTCGGAGGAGGCCGGAGTGCGGCCGCCGTGAAGGTGGACCACGGTGGGCACCGGGAGCTCGTTGCGGTGCGCCACGGTCACATGCCGTCCGCGCCGCGATTCGATGGTGGGCCCGGGGAAGACGCCGTTGTACGTCCACAGTCGAGTCGAATGGCCGGGGATGATCTCGGCCTCGGTCTCCATCTGCACCATCTCGTACCGGTCGCCCTCGGAAGTGGAGGCGACGGGCGCGAGCACTGCCGGGATCGGCAGGGGCATCCAGAACGCCTGGGGCAGTGGCACTTCGCTCACCAGCTGTTCGCCCGTGGAAGCGGGACGGCGGGCCCAGGCGGCCGAGAGCGCCAGGCCTCCGGCGGCGACGGCGCCGATTCCCGCGCCGATGCCCAGCAGTCGCCGCCGCGACACGTGCTCAGCCATCGGCCCGCGCCTCCTTCATCCGGCGAGGCAACGGCCGCATCCACAGTGCCGCAAAGGTCACGGTGATCCCGGCGATGAGCGCCACGCCGAGTGGGAGGTGCAGCCAGAGCGCCCCCTCGATCCCGGCGAGGTATTGCGCCATCCCGCCGAGCAGCAGGGCCAGCGAGGCCCAGAACGGCCAGGCCCGGCGCACCCGGATCCAGACCGCGGCGGCCGCGCCGACCTGCGCGATGCTGATGAGCGACAGCAGGTCTGCGCCCATCGCGTGCGCGGCGAGGCCCTCGAAGTCGCCGCTCAGGTAGACGCCCGCGAACGTCGGCTGGGCGAATCCGCAGATCAGGAGGAGGGTCGCCGCCGCGCGCAGCACCCAGCCGCTGGCGGCCGTGCGCGCTTCGGGCGGCGCTTCGTCGAGGGTCGCTTGTGGTTCCACGGCGACGACGTTATGACCTTGCGGTTAAGTCAGCAAAGACCAATATCGCTATGGTGCTATAACACCGATGGCATGAGAGGACGTCAATGGAGCTGAACGCCCTGCATCAGTTCCTCGCGGTCGCACGTGAGGAGCACCTCAGTCGAGCGGCGGCGCGGCTCCGTGTCGCGCAGCCCGCCCTCAGCCGCACCATCGCACGCCTCGAAGCCGAGCTCGGCACGCCGCTGTTCGACCGCGCGAGCCGCTTGCGGCTCAACGCGACCGGTGCAGTCTTCCGGGACCATGTGGAGCGCGCGCTCGGTGAGCTCGAGGCGGGACGCCGGGCGGTCGCCGAATCCGCGCTCGGCGGTGCGGCGTGCGTGCGGCTCGCCTCGGAGACGTTCCTGCCGCTCACCGGTCCGATCGCCGCGTTCAAGGCCGCGCATCCCGAGGTCGACGTGCGGCTCTCGCAGATGGCCCCGCACGAGATGGAGCAGGCCCTGCGCGCCGACGAGGTGGACCTCTGCCTCGCGTCGCAGCCGGTGAGCGCCCCCTGCGTCGCCTCCGAAGTCGTGCACGTCGAGCAGGTCTGGCTCGCCACGCCGCCGGACCACCGTCTCGCGGCCGCATCGCAGGTGACGATGGAGGACCTCGCCCACGAGCCGTTCGTCATCACCCGGCCGGGCCAGTGGCAGCGGCGACTCCTCGACTGGCTCTTCGCCGACCGCAACCTCCAGCCGCACATCGTCTGCGAGATCGACGAGCCCGCCGCCACGTACACGCTGGTCGGCGCGGGTCTGGGCTTGAGCATCTTCCCGCATATCGCCCGCTTCACCTTCCCCGAGCCGGGCGTGGCCTGGGTGGGCATCGACCACCCGCACTGCAGCCGCACGCTCAGTCTCCACTGGGTGAACAGCGACCGGCTTCCCGCGGCCGCGCGCCTCATGCGCGCCCAGATCGCGGACTGGAACTGGCCCTAGCGCCCGATCGCGGCGGCGACGCCGTCGAGGATGAGGTCGAGGCCGAAGTCGAAGTCGGCCTGCGCGGTGTCCGCGCCGGTGTCTTCGAATGCGGCCGAAGCGAACAGCGCGGCGGCGTCCGGGAACCGCTCGGGGGAGACGAGGGCCGCCATCGCGCGGCCGTAAGCCTGCTCGGCCGCCGCCTGGTCCTTGCCGGTGTCCGACCGGCCGGCTTCGAGTCCTTGCGTCAGTTGGGCATTGGCGCGCACGTACTCGCCCACGAGCATGATCGTGCCGACCTTCGCGCCCCAGTCGAGTCCGGTGGTCCGGAGTGCGCGCAGCGCGGCGTCGAACCAGCCGATCAGGTTGGGACCCTGCGGCGGTCCCGAGACGGGTGCGGTCGCGAGCCACGGGTGGCGGGTGAAGAGCGCTCGCTGCTCGCCGGCCCACAGCCGCAGCCGTTCCCTCCACGGCCCGGTGCCATCCAATGAGGAGGGAACCGGGCCGGCTGCCGCGTCTTGCATGAGGGCCAGCAGCTCGTCCTTGGAGCCGACGTGGCGGTAGAGCGACATCTTCGTGACCCCGAGGGATTCGGCGACCCTCGGCAGTGTCGCCGCCGCGAGACCCTCGCGGTCGGCCAGTGCGACGGCGGCGTCGACGACCTGTCCGACGTCGAGCTTCGCGGGCCGCCCGAGGCGGGACTCCGACGAGATCCGCCACAGTCGTGCCAGCTCGGCAGGCACTGCTGCCTCGTCCATGCGCTGCGGTCACCTCCGTCCCTTGGCCGCTCGGCTTGCGGAAGCATCATCGCACATGCTATTAATATCTCTAGGATAGTATCTATGAGATATTAATGCCACCGATCGCGAACCCCGAAGGATCGACATGACCGCTCCAACCGCCCTCGCCGAACCGCGCATCCGCCGCGGCCCCGTGCGCCCCACCGAAAGGGCCCTCGCGCCCGACCTCGCGCGCGGCGCGATGCTCCTGTTCATCGCGCTCGCCAACAGCGCGGGCTACTTCCTCGCCAGCGCGCCCGGCGTCGAGACCGATCCTCACGGGTTCGAGCGCTTCTACAACCTCTTCATGGTCGAATTCATCCACGCGAGGGCGTTCCCGCTGTTCGCGATCATGTTCGGCTACGGCCTCGTCCAGCTCGCCCGCCGCCAGAGCGAAGCGGGCGCGACGCCCGGCCAAGTGCGGCGGGTCCTCTTGCGCCGCAACGGCTGGCTGTTCGTGTTCGGCATCGCCCACGGCGTGCTGCTGTACTCGGGCGACTTCCTGGGCGCATACGGGCTCATCGGCATCGCGTTCACGCTCCTGCTGCTGCAGCGCACGGACCGGGTGCACCGCTTCGCGCCCTGGTACCTCGCCGTCGGCGGCCTCTACGTGCTGGTCCTCGCCGCACTGCTGGGGACGGGCTTCCAGCCGGGCGATGCCGCGATCCCCGTGTCGCCGTTCCCCTCCGTCGAAGCGCCGGCCTACCTCGCGTCGGTCGGCGAGCGGCTCGCCGAGTGGCCGGTGCACACCGCGATCCTGCTGCCGATGATCCTCATGGTCTGGGTCGGCGCGTGGGCGGGCCGCCGCCGCTTCCTCGAGGAGCCCGAACGCCACCTGCCGCTGCTGCGCTGGACCGCGTTCGGCGGTGTGGCCGTCGCGGTCGCCGCCGGAATGCCGATGGCGCTGCTCAGCGGCGGTTTCCTGCGCGTCGGCGAGGACACCGCCGCGGCGATGAAGCTGCTGTACGAGACCTCGGGCTTCTTCGGCGGCGTGGGCTACGCGGCCCTCTTCGGCCTCCTCGCCCACGCCCTCACCCGCAGGCCCGCGGGGGTCATCGTGACGGCCGTGAGCGCGCTCGGGCAGCGGTCGCTCAGCGGGTACCTGTTCCAGTCCGTGGCCTGGCTGGTCCTGGCCACGCCGTTCCTCCTCGGCTTGGACGAGCGGGTCGGCAGTCCGCTGCTGGTCTCGCAGGCCTGCGCACTCGCCGTCTGGGCGCTCACGGTGGTCGCCGCGTACCTGGCGCACCGTCGCGGCCACCGCGGCCCGGCCGAGACGCTCCTGCGGCGACTCACTTACGGCCGCAGACGCTGACGATGCCCGGGGCCCGCCGCGGCGGGCCCCGCGCCGCGTCCGACCTAGAATCGAGCCCTACTCGTCAGTACTCGGAGAGACAAGGACCCGCCGTGCCAGAGATGATGCGCGCCGTGACGCAATCCCGCCTCGGTGGGCCGGAAGTACTGGCGCTGACCGAGGTCGAGCGGCCCGAACCGTACTACGGCGAGATCCAGGTCCGGGTCCGCGCGGCGGGCGTCAACCCCGTCGACCCGGCCGCCCGCGAGATCGGACTCTACATCGGACAGCCGCCGTTCATCCTCGGTTGGGACGTCTCCGGCGTCGTCGAGAAGGTCGGCATCGGCGTCACCCGCTTCAAGCCGGGCGACGAGGTCTTCGGGATGCCGCGCTTCCCGCACCAGGCCGGAACGCACGCCGAGTACGTGACGGCTCCGAGCCGCCAGTTCGCCCGCAAGCCCGCCTCGCTCTCGCATGTGGAGGCCGCCGGACTCCCGCTGTGCGGACTCACCGCCTGGCAGGCCCTTGTGGACCACGCCGGACTCGCCGCCGGCCAGACCGTGCTCATCCACGCCGCCGCCGGAGGCATCGGCCACCTCGCCGTCCAGATCGCCGAATCCATCGGCGCCAGGGTCATCGCCACCGCCAGCGCGGGCAAGCACGACTTCGTGCGGGCGCTCGGCGCCGACGAGGTGATCGACTACCGCTCGGTCGACTTCGCCGAGGTCGTCTCGGACGTCGACGTCGCGCTCACCACCCTCCCCGGCGACTACGCCGAGCGCTCGGTCTCGGTCATCCGCGACGGCGGCGTGCTCGCCCAGCTCTACTACTCCCTGCGTGACGCCGAGTTCCCCGAAGCGGTCGAACGCGGCATCCGCACCGACTTCATGCTCGTCGAACCCGACCTTGTCGGCCTGCAGGCCCTCGCCCGCCTCGCCGACGACGGGCGACTCAAAGTCCATGTCTCCCAGACGTTCCCGCTCGAGGACTTCGTGAAAGCCCACGAAGCGATGGCGACCGGCAGCGCGATCGGCAAGCTCGTGATCACCGTCGACTAGGCAAGGGCACCGCCGCATTCCCGCGCTGGCAGAATACGGCGGTGCCCATCACGATCGCTCATCTCAAGGACCAGCTCGCCGCCTACCTCGTGCGCTGGCCGGAGGACTTCGAAGTCGTCGCACCGCTCCTCGCCCTGACCGGCCCGGACGCGTTCGACCGCTCGACCATGACCGGCCACGTCACCGCCTCGGCCGTCCTCGTCAACCCCAAGGGCGAGGTGCTCCTCATCCACCACAAGTCCCTCGACCGCTGGCTCCAGCCCGGAGGCCACGTCGAACCGACCGACGACTCACTGCCATCGGCCGCCTTGCGCGAAGCCGTCGAAGAGACCGGCATCGACCCCGCCGCCCTCACCCTCGCCGACCCGGTCCCCGTCCACGTGGACATCCACCCGATCCCCGCCAACCCTCGCAAAGACGAAGGCGCCCACCGGCATTTCGACGTGCGCTACCGCTTCGACTGCGACGATCCCGAACTCGCCCCGCAACTCGAAGAGGTCCACGCCGCCGAATGGCGCCCCGCCACCGACCTCGACAGCGAGGACTTGGCAGCGCGCCTCCAGGGTTGACGTCGCCATCGTGCCAGCATCCCGCTGCGCCGCCTGATGAGCTGGAACGCACGCACTTCCCGCAGCCAGGACAGGACGCACGTCGATGCACACCACCGCTCCAGGACACACGAGGACGACCGAGCCGGCGAACCGCTCCGGCCCCGCCCCATGGCCGGCCGTGGTCTCGGTGGCGACCGGCATCTTCGCCATCGTCACCACCGAGATCCTGCCGATCGGCCTGCTGACCTCCATCGGCGCCGGATTCGCGATCACCGACGGCATGGCCGGGCTGATGATGACCATGCCGGGCCTCCTGGCCGCCGTCGCCGCCCCGCTGGTGACCGTCGCGACGGCGCGCTTCGACAGGCGCGCGATGCTGTGCGCCCTCATCCTGCTGCTGGCCCTGGCCAACTTCCTCGCGGCGGCGGCCACGGACTACTGGCTGCTGCTCCTCTCCCGGGTGCTCGTCGGCGTCACCATCGGCGGCTTCTGGTCGATCGGGGCCGGCCTCGCGAACCGGCTCGTACCGCCCGCAGCGGTCGGCCGGGCGACGGCGGTGATCTTCTCCGCGGTGCCGCTGGGGTCGGTGCTCGGCGTCCCGGCGGGCACCTTCATCGGCGAGATCGCCGGATGGCGCACGGCGTTCGTCGTCATGGGCGTCCTGAGCACCGCAGTGCTCGCGGCGCTGGCCCTCACCGTTCCGAAGCTGCCGCCGGAGCGGCCGACGCGCCTGTCGGAGCTGGGGAGGATGCTGAGAGGCACCGGCACGCGATTCGCGCTGGCGCTGACGTTCCTCATCGTGGCGGCCCACTTCGGCGCCTACACCTACGTCACGCCGTTCCTGGAGGACGTCACGTCGGCGGGTCCGGCCACGGTCACCGTGGTCCTGCTCGTCTACGGCGCGGCCGGGATGATCGGCAACTTCCTCTGCGGGGCCACCGTGTCCCGGTACCCGCGGGCCACGTTCGCGGCCGTGGCGACCGCGATCGCGGCGAGCACGCTGCTGCTGCCCGTCCTCGGCGACGGCCTCTTCGGAGCGATCGCGCTCCTCACGCTCTGGGGCGTCTCCTACGGCGGCGTCCCGGTCTGCTCCCAGACCTGGTTCGCCAAGTCCGCACCGCGGTCCATTGAGGCCTCATCGGTGCTGTTCACCGCGTCGTTCCAGGCCACCATCGCCGTCGGAGCGCTCGCGGGCGGCGTCGTCGTCGACCGTGCTTCGCCCGCGGCGATCATGTCGCTCAGCGGCGTAGTCGCCGCATTTGCGGCCGTGATCGTCCACGCGCACTACGCGAAGCGAGTCCCCTGGCCCGAAACGAAGCGCTGACCCAGCGCAGCCGGTCGACTCGCCGAGCCCGCCGGGCACAGGAGCCGACCGCCGCAAACGTCAGGCCGGGTCGCGGTTCCAGGTCCAGGCGTAGTCGGTGTCCTCCACGTCGAGGGCCGGTTCGCAGAGTTCGAGCGGGCGGAAGGTGTCGACCATGACGGCGAGCTCGTCGAAGTAGTCGGCGCCGATGGAGCGTTCGGGCGCGCCCGGCTGCGGGCCGTGCGTGAAGCCGGACGGGTGCAGGGAGATCGAGCCCTGCTCGATGCCGGATCCGCGACGGGCCTCGTAGTTGCCGCCGCAGTAGAACATGACCTCGTCGGAGTCGACGTTGTGGTGGTTGTACGGCACCGGGATCGCGTCCGGGTGGTAGTCCACTTTGCGCGGCACGAAGTTGCAGATGACGAAGTTCGGGCCCTGGAACACCTGATGCGCGGGCGGCGGCTGGTGGATGCGGCCGGTGATCGGCTCGAAGTCGTGGATCGAGAACACCCAGGGGTAGAGGCAGCCGTCCCAGCCGACCACGTCGAACGGGTGGTGGGCGTACGTGAACTTCGTCCAGAGCGTCGCGCTGCCGCGGCCCCGGTGCTGCACGTAGACGTCGACGTCCTCGCCGTCCACGAGCAGGGGTTCGGCGGGGCTGCGCAGGTCGCGTTCGCAATAGGGGCTGTGCTCGAGGAACTGGCCGCGGACGCTCAGGTAGCGCTTCGGCGGCGTGATGTGGCCCGTGGACTCCACGACCAGGGTCCGCAGCATCTCGCTGCCGGTCGGGACGACCCGGTAGATCGTCGACATCGGCATGATCAGGTAGTCGCCCTGGGCGACGTCGATCGCGCCGAACGACGTCTCGACGTGCGCCTCACCGGACTCGACGTAGATGCACTCGTCGCCGATCGCGTTGCGGTACAGCGGGGAGGGCTGGTCGGCCAGTGCGTACGAGATACGGCAGTCCGCATTGGAAAGCAGGTGGTGGCGGCCGAAGATCGCATCGCCCGCGCCGTCGAGCTTGTGGGTGCGGAAGTGGCGGGGCTTGAGGGGGTGGTTCGCGACCGGCTCGGCCTTCTCGGGCCGGTGCTCGGTGCTGGAGGAGATCGCGGTCGGCCGGAAGCGGTGGTAGAGCAGCGATGAATCGGAGGAGAAGCCCTCCTGGCCCATCAGCTCCTCGGAGTACAGGCCCCCGTCTTCCCGGCGGAACTGCGTGTGTCGCTTGTCGGGGATCTGCCCGACGGAACGGTAGAACGGCACGTCGACTCCTTTGTCGGTTCGCGCGGCGGGCGAGGGTGACGCCCGCTCGGCGGCGGTTATGCCCTGAGGATAACCTTCCGGCCGTTCCATTTCGAGAGGTCCGCGCGCGCCCGCGCGCGACCCGGGCCCAATCGCGCACGAGCTGCGCGGAGCGCTGGACCCGGACTCCGGGGACCGCCTAGGCTCGGCAGCATGGTTGGACCGATACCCGCGATGCTGCGGGGCCTGATCGATGACGCGGCGCTCTTCCCACCAGGAAACGCGCCCATGGAAGCGGCCGTCCCCGCCCACCGCGGGTACCGCCAGTCCTGGTACGAGGCCATGATCGGCCCGTTCCTGGTACCGCAGACGCGGCTCCCCGAGCTCAGCCGCGAACTCCATCCGGGAAGGGGCGAACTGCACATCGGCGTCATCGTCGACGGGGACCTGGAAACGGTCGCCGCCGACGTCGACGAGCTCCCGCAGCAGGTCACCGTCGTGCACTACGAGTCGCGGCACGCCCTCGAGCACCTCAGCCAGTACGCGCCCTCATGGGGCGGGCCGGTGTTCGCGGAGCTGCCCTTCGGGGACGAAGCCCTCGACGCGGTACGCGCCACCGGCTTCACCCCGAAGTTCCGCACCGGCGGCCTCGCCGCCGAGTTCTTCCCCGCGCCCGAGACCCTCGCCTCGGCGATCGCGGGCTGCCGCCTCCGCGGCCTCCAGTTCAAGCTCACCGCCGGGCTGCACCAGGCCGTGCGCCACCGCGATCCCGTGACGGGTTTCGAGCATCACGGCTTCCTGAACGTGCTGGTCGCGGCCGCCGACGCCGCCGAGGGCGCCCGAACCGAGGACCTCACCGCGACCCTGGACTCGACCGACGCCGAGGACCTCGCCGACCGCGCCCGCCGCGTCCTGGGCCGCCCGCGCGCGCTGTGGACCGGATACGGCTCCTGCAGTATCGACGAACCGCTGGGCGACCTCATCGACCTGGGACTCCTGCACCGAGGGACCCAGCACACGAAGGACAGCGTATGACCGCCACCAGCTGGGTCGAGGGCGCCGACGACGGCCCGTTCGGCCTCCACCACCTCCCGTACGGCGTCTTCTCCACCGCGAAGGACCCCGCCGCGCGCATCGGCGTCCGCATCGGCGACCAGGTGCTCGACCTCCGCGCGCTCGCCACCGGCACGTTCTTCCTGCCCTGGATCCGGCCCGCGTTCCACGAGCACGACCTCAACGGCTTCATGACGATGGGCCCGTCCGCGTGGCGCCTCGTGCGCCACCAGCTCACCGAGCTGCTGAGCGACCGCCGCTTCCAGGACCAGTCCGCGACCCTCCTCACCCCGGTCGCCAAGGCCCGCATGCACCTGCCGTTCAGCGTGGCGGACTATGTGGACTTCTACGCCTCCGAGGAACACGCCACGAACCTCGGCCGCCTCTTCCGCCCCGACTCGGAACCGCTGCTGCCCAACTGGAAGCACCTCCCGGTCGGCTACCACGGCCGCGCCGGCACCGTCGTTCCCTCCGGCACCCCGATCGTGCGGCCCCGAGGCCAGCGGAAGTCGAAGGACGGCCCGATCGAATTCGGCCCGAGCGCGCGCCTCGACATCGAGGCCGAGGTCGGCTTCGTCGTCGGAGTCGGCACCGAGCTCGGGACCCCGGTCGGCCCCGACGACTTCGCCGAGCACGTGTTCGGCGCGGTCCTCGTCAACGACTGGTCCGCGCGCGACATCCAGGCCTGGGAGTACGTGCCCCTCGGGCCCTTCCTGGGCAAATCCTTCGCCACCTCGATCGGGCACTGGGTCACGCCGCTCGACGCGCTGGCCGGAGCGAAAGTTGCCGCGCCCGTGCAGGATCCGTCCCCGCTCGGCTACCTCCAGGAGGCCGAGCGGTTCGGCTACGACCTCCGGATGTCCGTGCGCTGGAACGGGACCGAGGTCTCGCGGCCGCCGTTCGCCGGCATGTACTGGACCCCCGCGCAGATGCTCGCGCACATGACCGTGAACGGTGCTTCGCTGCGCACCGGCGACCTGTACGCCTCCGGCACGGTCTCCGGTCCCGAACCCGGGCAGCGGGGCTCTTTCCTGGAGTTGACCTGGGGCGGCAAGGAGCCGGTCGAGGTCGGCGAAGGAGAGCACCGCACGTTCCTCGAGGACGGCGACACGGTGGTCATCGGCGCGACCGCGCACGGCGTGAACGGCGGCGAGATCGGCCTGGGCGAGGTGACCGGGACGATCCTGCCCGCCCTCAACTTAGGGCCTGTCGAGTGAATCCGGGTGGCCGCCATCCGGATTCACCGGACAGGCCCCAGGTCCGCGGCCTGCTTGACGAGCGGGAGGGTCCGGTACGGGATCTGCTCGGCCAGGGCGATCACCGTCGTGGCCCGCTGGACCCCTTCGCTCGCCAGGACGCGGTCGATCACGCCCTGCAGCTCGGCGTTCGTGCGCGCCACGATCCGGCACAGCATGTCGCCCTGCCCCGTGACCGTATGCGCCTCAAGCACTTCCGGGATCTTCGCGAGCCGCTGCGCCATATGCTCGTGCCCGACCGCCTGCCGCAGCTCCAACGTCACGAACGCCGTCACCGGATACCCGAGGGCCGCGGGCTCGACCCGCGGCCCGAAGTCGCGCACGACCGCCCGCTCGGTCAGCTTGTCGAGCCGCGCCTGCACGGTCCCGCGCGCCACGCCGAGCCGCCGCGAGCACTCCAGGACGCCGATCCGCGGCTCCGCCTCGAGCAGTTCGATGAGCCTCGCGTCCAGCGCGTCGATACCCGCATCGTTGGTCATATTGCCCAGTGTATGCGCCCTCCTACTGCAAGATTTGCGCAAGTTGCCCATCGTCGGAACGACTGCTTGCCCAGTCTCACGTTTTGGACAATGATCCGGGGGTACTGCTCTCGAGGACGAGGAGGCCGCCATGGTCGACACTGCCAACCGCCCCAGTGAAGCCGAGCTGGTCGGCCCCGACTCGCCGAGTCTCGTGGGTGCGGTCGAGCACGACATCCGCGAGGACGCCTTCCCGATCAAGGGCTGGGACCACGTCCGCTACTACGTGGGCAACGCCCGCCAGGCCGCCCACTACTACTCGACCGCGTTCGGCATGACCGTGTTCGCCTACCGCGGCCCCGAGCAGGGCTACCGCGAGCACGCCGAGTTCGCGCTCAAGTCCGGCGGCGTCGTCTTCGTCCTCGCCGGCGGCGTCACCGCCGACGCCGAGGCCACGAAGCACTATGCCGCGCACGGCGACGGCGTCATCGAGGTCGCCCTTGAAGTGCCCGATGTGGACGCGAACTACAAGCACGCGATCGAGCAGGGCGCCATCGCGATCGAGGAGCCGCACGACCTCACCGACGAGCACGGCACCGTCCGCCGCGCCGTCATCGGCACCTACGGCGAGACCCGGAACGTGCTGATCGACCGGTCGAAGTACGACGGCCCGTTCCTGCCCGGCTTCGTCGCCGCCGAACCCATGGTCGCGCCGCCGCAGAAGCGCTTCTTTCAAGCGATCGACCACGTCGTGGGCAACGTCGAGCTCGGCAGGATGCGTGAATGGGTCCGCTACTACGAGCGGGTCATGGGCTTCACCAACATCGTCGAGTTCGTCGACGACGCGATCGCCACCGAGTACTCCGCGCTCATGAGCAAGGTCGTGGCCAACGGCAGCCGCAAGATCAAGTTCCCGATCAACGAGCCCGCCGAGGGCAAGAAGAAGTCCCAGATCGACGAGTACCTGGAGTTCTACGGCGGCCCCGGCGTCCAGCACATCGCGCTCGCGACCGGCGACATCCTCGCCGCCGTCGACGCGATGCGCGAGCGCGGCGTCGAGTTCCTGGAGGCCCCGGACGCCTACTACGAAGACCCTGAGCTGCGTGAACGCATCGGCGAGGTACGGGTGCCGATCGAGGAGCTGCAGGCGCGGCGCGTCCTGGTGGACCGCGACGAAGACGGCTATATGCTCCAGATCTTCACCAAGCCGCAACAGGATCGGCCGACAATGTTCTACGAGATCATCGAGAGGCACGGCTCGCTCAGCTTCGGCAAGGGCAACTTCAAGGCCCTGTTCGAGGCCTTGGAGAAGGAGCAGGCCAAGCGCGGCAATCTGTGATGTTCAAGCGGCACCGACGGGGAGCGGACATATGCACGCACCAATAGGCCCGGACCTGCACTGCAAGACCTGGCAGGCGGAGGCGGCCTACCGGATGCTCCAGAACAACCTCGATCCCGAGGTGGCCGAGCGCCCCGAGGACCTGGTGGTCTACGGCGGCACCGGCAAGGCCGCGCGCAGCCGTGACGATCTCAAGGCGATCCTGCGGACCCTGCTCACGCTGGAGGCGGACGAGACGCTGCTGGTGCAGAGCGGCCGCGCCGTCGGCGTGATGCGCACCCACGAGTGGGCGCCGCGCGTGCTCATCGCGAACTCGAACCTGGTGCCGGACTGGGCCACCTGGCCCGAGTTCCGGCGCCTCGAAGCGCTCGGCCTGACCATGTACGGCCAGATGACGGCCGGTTCGTGGATCTACATCGGCACGCAGGGCATCCTGCAGGGCACCTACGAGACCTTCGCCGCCGTCGCCGAGAAACGATTCGGTGGGAGTCTCAAAGGGACGCTCACACTGACGGCCGGGTGCGGCGGCATGGGCGGGGCGCAGCCGCTCGCCGTCACGATGAACGGCGGCGTGTGCCTGATCGTCGAAGTCGATCCCGACCGCCTCGAACGGCGCGTGCGCACCCGCTACCTCGACACCGTCGCGGCCGACCTCGACGACGCGATCGCGCAGGCCATGGCCGCCGAGCGGAGCGGCGAGGCCAAGTCGATCGGCGTGGTCGGCAACGCCGCCGAGGTCTTCCCCGAGCTGCTCCGCCGCGGCGTCGAGATCGACATCGTCACGGACCAGACCTCCGCGCACGATCCGCTGTCCTATGTGCCCGCCGGAGTCGACTACGCCGAAGCGGCCGAACTCGCGAGGACCGATCCGGACGGTTACACCGACCGCGCCCGCGAATCCATGGCCCACCACGTGGCGGCCATGGTCGGCTTCCTCGACGCGGGCGCCGAGGTCTTCGACTACGGCAACTCCATCCGCAGCGAGGCCCTCCTCGGCGGCTGCGAGCGCGCCTTCGCGTTCCCCGGGTTCGTGCCCGCCTACATCCGGCCGCTGTTCTGCGAAGGCAAGGGCCCCTTCAGGTGGGCCGCGCTCTCGGGCGACCCGGCCGACATCGCCGCCACCGACCAGGCCGTGCTCGACCTGTTCCCGGAGAACCGCAGCCTGCACCGCTGGATCTCGCTCGCCCGCGAACGCGTCGCCTTCCAGGGCCTGCCGGCCCGGATCTGCTGGCTCGGCCACGGCGAGCGGGACGTCGCCGGCGTGCGGTTCAATGAGATGGTCGCCGACGGAACCCTGCAGGCCCCCATCGTGATCGGCCGCGACCACCTCGACTGCGGCTCAGTCGCCAGCCCCTACCGCGAGACCGAGGGGATGAAGGACGGCTCCGACGCGATCGCGGACTGGCCCCTGCTCAACGCCCTCGTCAACACCGCTTCGGGCGCGAGCTGGGTGTCGATCCACCACGGCGGCGGGGTCGGCATCGGCCGCTCCATCCACGCCGGGCAGGTCACCGTCGCGGACGGGACGCCGCTCGCGGCCGAGAAACTCGCGCGGGTGCTCGCGAACGACCCGGCGATGGGCGTCATCCGCCACGTGGACGCCGGATACGAGGAGGCCGAACAGGTCGCGGAGGACCACGGCATTCATGTGCCTTCGCGAGAGCCGAGCCCGGCCCGGGAGTCCTGAAGCGCTGCCGCAATGTGAACGGGGGTTGACATGGACACGGACGCGTTCCGTCGACTATGGAATGAACTGGAACCGATCGGTCGCACCGAGGCGGGAGGCTACCTGCGGTTCTCCTGGACCGAGTCCGACCTCCGCCTCCGGCTCTGGTTCCAAGCACAGGCGAGGCTGCGCGGCCTCCGCTGCGAGGAGGACCGCAACGGCAACCTGTACGCCTGGTGGGACGCGGAGAAGGAGCAGGTCGTCGACCCCGACCGGCCCCGGCCACTGGACCAATTGACGGCTCGCAAGCCTCGCCGAGAGGGGGCGGTCCTCACGGGCAGCCATTTCGACTCCGTCCCGCACGGCGGCGCCTACGACGGCCCGCTCGGCATCGTCTCGGCCTTCCTCGCCGTCGACCGGCTCCGAGCCGAGGACGCGCAACCGAAGCGGCCCATCGGCATCGCCGCGTTCACCGAAGAGGAAGGCGGACGCTTCGGCGTTCCCTGCCTCGGCTCGCGCCTCATGACCGGCGTGATCGACTCCGACCGCGCCCGCGCGCTCACCGACCCCGACGGCGTCACGCTCGCCCAGGCCATGCGCGACGCCGGAGCCGACCCGGCCACCCTCGGCCCCGATCCCGAACGGCTCGAACGCCTCGCCGCGTTCATCGAGCTCCACATCGAACAGGGCCGCGCCCTCGACGGCAGCGAATCGCCCGTCGCCGTCGCCACCGCGATCTGGCCGCACGGCCGCTGGCGCGTCACGTTCACCGGCGAGGCCGACCACGCCGGGACCACGCGCCTGCCCGACCGGCGCGACCCGATGCTGACGTTCGCGTTCGCGGTCCTCGCCGCCCGCAAAGAGGCCCGCCTGGCCGGAGGCGTGGCCACCGTGGGCCGGGTCGAGGTCGAGCCGAACGCCACCAACGCGATCGCCTCCACGGTCACCGCCTGGCTCGACGCCCGAGCTCCCGACGAGGCGGTGCTCGGGGAGATCCTCAGCGGCTTCGAGTCCAAAGTGACCGAACGGGCGGGCCGGGACGGCACGGGCGTCGCGATCGCCCCCGAGTCCGAGACGCCGATCGTCGAGTTCGACGCGTCCCTGCGCGACCGGATCGCCGCGCTCCTCGGCGGCGCCCCGGTCCTGCCGACCGCGGCGGGCCACGACGCGGGCGTCCTGTCCGCGCACGTGCCGACGGCGATGCTGTTCGTGCGCAACCCGACCGGGGTCTCCCACGCGCCCGGCGAGTCAGCGAGCGACGAGGACTGCGCGGCGGGCGTCGAAGCGCTCGCGGCCGTGCTGCGGGAACTGGCGTGCTGACGTTCTGGGCCGAGCACGCGCTGCTTCCGGGCGGTCCGGCCGACGCGGTGGCGATCGAGGTCGCGGAAGGCCGGATCACCAAGGTGACGCCGGGCGGCAGGCGCCGAGGCGATGTACTCGCGGGCGTGACGCTCCCGGGATTCGCGAACGCGCACTCGCACGTGTTCCACCGCGCGCTTCGCGGCCGCACCCAGAACACCGGCGCCGGCACGTTCAGCCTGGGCTCATTCTGGACATGGCGCGAAGGCATGTACGCGCTCTCGCAGCGCCTCGAACCGGACTCGTACTACCGGCTGGCGCGCGCGGTCTACGCCGAAATGGTCCTCGCCGGGATCACGACGGTGGGGGAGTTCCACTACCTGCACCACTCGCCGGGCGGTCGTCCGTACTCTGACCCGAACGCCATGGGGGAGGCCCTGATCCAGGCCGCCGCCGACGCCGGGCTGCGGATCACCCTGCTCGACACCCTCTATCTCGCAGGCGGTTTCGGGCTGCCGCTCGAGCCGGCGCAGCGGCGCTTCGGCGACGGCAGCCTGGAGGCCTGGCTCGACCGGGTCGAGAAGCTCGACCCGCCCGGACACGCCCTGATCGGCGGCGCGGTGCACTCGGTGCGGGCCGTCCCGGATGAGGCGATCGCCGCGTTCGCGTGCTCCACCGAGGGCCGCCCGGTCCACGTGCACCTCTCCGAGCAGCGGTCCGAGAACGAGGCCTGCCGCCTCGAACACGGCTGCAGCCCGACTGAACTGCTCGAACGCTGCGGCCTCCTCGGCCCCGACCTCACCGCCGTCCACGCCACGCACATGGCCGGGCACGACATCGACCTGCTGCGCCGCTCGGGCACGACCGCGTGCTTCTGCCCCACGACCGAACGCGACCTCGCCGACGGCCTCGGACCGGCGCGGGCGCTCGCCGAAGCGGGCGTGCGGCTCTCGCTCGGCACCGACAGCAACGCCATTGTGGACATGTTCGAGGAGGCGCGCGCGATGGAGATGCACGAGCGACTGGTCAGCGAGGAGCGTGGCCGGTTCACCGCCGGGGAACTGCTCGACGCGATGACCAGGCACGACAGCCTCGGCTGGCCCGACGCGGGCCGTATCGAGGTCGGCGCGCGGGCCGACCTGGTCACCGTGGGCCTCACGACGCCCCGCACCGCCGGGATCGATCCTTCCGGGGTCGTATACGCCGCCACGGCCGCCGACATCACCGACGTGATCGTCGACGGCCGCCGCATCGTCGCGGGCGGCCGTCACCTGCGCGTCGATGCGGGAGCCGAACTCGCCGCCGCCATCGGAGGGCTGTGGGCATGAGCCTCCTCATCGCGAACATCGGCGAGCTCTTCACCGCCGACCCCGAGAACGGCGTCATGTTCGACGCCGCGATCGTCGCCGACGGCGACCGCATCGTCTGGATCGGCCTCAACGCCGATGCGCCGCCGGCCGACGAGCGCCTCGACGCGGGCGGCCGCGCGGTGATCCCCGGTTTCGTCGACAGCCACGCCCACCTCGTCTTCGCGGGGGACCGCCATGCCGAGTTCGCCGCCCGCATGAGCGGCGAGCCCTACACCGGCGGCGGGATCCGCACCACCGTCGCGGCCACACGGATGGCCGGCGACGAGGCGCTGCGCGCCAACGCCGCCCGCCTCACCGAGGAGATGCTCCGCCAGGGCACGACCACAGTGGAGATCAAATCCGGCTACGGCCTCACCGTCGAGGACGAGGCCCGCTCGCTGCGCATCGCGGAGGAGTTCACCGCCGAGACCACGTACCTCGGCGCGCACACCGTCCCGGCCGGTGCCGACTCCGACGAGTACACGGCGCTCGCCTGCGGCGCGATGCTCGAAGCCTGCGCGCCGCACGCCAAATGGGCCGACGTCTTCTGCGAACGCGGCGCCTTCGACGGCGACCAGGCGCGCGCGGTGCTCACCGCGAGCGCGAACGCCGGTCTCGCCCTCCGCGTCCACGCCAACCAGCTCACCGCCGGGCCCGGCGTCCGCCTCGCCGTCGAACTCGGCGCGGCCTCCGCCGACCACTGCACCCACCTCACCGATGCCGACGTGGACGCCCTCGCGAGCGGCGACACGGTCGCCACCCTCTTGCCGGGCGCGGAGTTCTCCACGCGCTCGCCGTATCCGGACGCGCGCCGCCTCATCGAGGCCGGGGCGACGGTGGCCCTCGCGACCGACTGCAATCCCGGGTCCTCGTTCACCAGCAGCATGGCGTTCTGCATCGCCCTCGCCGTGCGCGAGATGCACATGACCCCCACCGAAGCCCTCACCGCCGCCACCGCGGGCGGTGCTCATGCCCTGCGTCGCACCGACATCGGCCGGATCGCCGTCGGCGCCCGCGCCGACCTGGCCGTGCTCGACGCGCCCAGCCACGTCCACCTGGCCTACCGGCCGGGGACGCCCCTGGTGAAGGCCGTCGTACAAGACGGCACCACTGTGCATTTGACAACAGCGCGTTGAGGAGCAGCGATGTCCACAGTCCACATCAAACCGGTCCCGGTCACCCCTGAAGCGGTCATCGCGGTGGCCCGCGAGCGCGCCCGGGTCGTGATCGACGCCGAGGCCCGCGAGGCCATGGCCGCGAGCCGGGCGATCGTGGACGCGATCGAGCGCGAAGGCCGCCCCGTCTACGGCGTCTCGACCGGTTTCGGGGCTCTCGCGAACACCTTCGTCGAGCCCGAGCGCCGCGCCGAACTCCAGCACGCGCTCATCCGCTCCCATGCTGCGGGCGTCGGCGACCCGATGCCCGACGAGGTCGTGCGCGCCATGATGCTGCTGCGCCTGCGCTCCCTCGCCATGGGCCGCTCCGGCGTCCGCCCCGAGGTCGCCGACGGGCTCGCGGCGCTCCTCAACGCGGACATCACACCCTGGGTGCCGCGGCACGGTTCGCTCGGCGCGTCGGGCGACCTGGCTCCACTCGCGCACTGCGCGCTGGTGATGCTGGGGGAGGGCTGGGTCCGTGAGGCCGACGGCGGCCGCGTCGACGCCGGGCCGGTCCTCGAACGGGCCGGAATCGCGCCGATCACCCTGTCCTCCAAAGAAGGACTTGCCCTCATCAACGGCACGGACGGGATGCTCGGCATGCTGATTCTGGCTGTCGCGGACCTGCGTCACCTCTTCACGATGGCCGACGTCTGCGCGGCCCTCTCCAACGAAGCGATGCTCGGCTCGGACCGCCCCTTCCAGCCTGAACTGCACGAGATCCGACCGCAACCGGGCCAGGCGAAGAGCGCCGCGAACATTCACAGGCTCTTGCAGGACTCCGAGGTGATGGACTCCCACCGGAACGACCTCGCGCACGCGGTCCAGGACGCGTATTCGATGCGCTGCGCCCCGCAGGTGGCGGGCGCTGCAAGGGACGTGCTCGCGTACGCGGAGACCGTGGCCGCGCAAGAACTCCGCTCGGTCGTCGACAACCCGGTGGTCCTGCCCGATGGCCGGGTCGAGTCGACGGGCAACTTCCACGGCGCCCCGCTCGGCTACGCGGCCGACTTCCTCGGCATCGCGGCGGCAGACGTCGGCTCGATCTCGGAGCGCAGGGTCGACCGCCTGCTCGACGTGACCCGCAACCGCGGCCTACCGGCGTTTCTGAGTCCGGACCCGGGGGTGAACTCGGGCCTGATGATCGCCCAGTACACGGCCGCCGGAATCGTGGCCGAGAACCGAAGGCTGGCCGCACCCGCAAGCGTCGACTCGGTCCCCACCTCCGGCATGCAGGAAGACCACGTGTCGATGGGCTGGGCCGCAGGATGCAAGCTCAGGACGATCATCGACAACCTGGGCACGCTACTGGCGGTCGAACTCCTGGCCGGAGCGCAGGGCCTCCAACTGAGGCAACCCCTGATCCCGAGCCCGGCGGCCCGAGTCGCGGTCGCAGCGGTGGGTCCGATAGCCGGAAAGCCGGGCCCCGACCAGTTCCTAGCGCCCGTGATCGAGCAGGTGAAGCACCTCCTCGAGGGGTCGGCCCTCCGAACTGAAATCGAAACCGCCGTAGGCCCGCTCCGTTGATCAGAGGTCCCGGTCCTGCGGCAATTTCTCTCGGGGGTCGGTGGTGTCCGGGAGATCGTCCGGATAGGGCGGCTTGCGAAGCAGCGCTTTGAAGGTCGGGCCGTGCACCAACGACCCGGCCTCTAGCGACATGGTCACTGGTGTCTCGTCCCCGCTCATTCGGCCCCCGGCGTCGCGACGGGAAGCCCATGCGCGACTGCCAGCTCGGGCCGGGCGGAATCCTACGGGGCCGAGTTCTGTCCCGCTCCCGGCGTGGCCGCGAGTGCCACGGAGACCTGCGGGACCGTGTTGTTCGGCAAGGCCTTCACTCTCCTCCGGAGGCTTCCCAGCAGGACCCCGCCGATGACCAGGACGCCGCCCAAGGCTTCGGGGAGCGTCACCGTCTCGCCCAGGATCAGCCAGGCCGCGGTCATGCCGGTGACCGGCACCAGCATCGAGAACGGCGCCACCACGCCCGCCGGGTGCTTCGACATCAGCCAGGTCCACAGGCCCGAACCCAGGATCGTGCCGATCAGCACCGTGTAGAGCAGGCCGACCACCGCGCCGACCGCTCCCGGTTCGTTGAAGCCGATCAGTGAGCCGCCGATGCGCGACGGCCCTTCCACCGCCATCGCCAGCGCCAGCATCGGCAGCGGCGGCACCACTGACATCCACAGCGTCAGGTGCAGCGGGTTCGCCGCCTTCGCCTGACGGTTGCAGATGTTGCCGATCGCCCACCCGAGGGCTCCTGCCAATGTCAGCAGGAACGGGATCGCGCTGGCGTGCTCGGCGCGCTGCCAGCCGACCACCGCGAGGCCGCCCACCGCGACCAGGACGCCGAGCAGCTGCGGGCCGGTCACCCGCTCGCGCAGGAACGTCGCGCCCAGCAGCATCGTGAACGGCCCTGAGGCCTGCAGGACGAGGGACGCCAGCCCGGCCGGCATCCCGGCGGCCATGCCCCAGTACAGGAACAGGAACTGGAGGGTCCCGAATCCGAGCCCGTAGCCGATGAGCCAGCGCAGCGGCACGTCGGGTCGCTTCACGAAGAGCACGGTCGGGACGGCGATGAGCGCGAAGCGCAGCGCGACGAGGAACATCGGCGGGAAGTGCTGGAGTGAGGCGTCGATGGCGATGAAGTTGAGGCCCCACATGACGGCGACGGCCAAGGCGAGCAGTACGTGGCGAGCAGGCATGTGCCCAGCTTGCCCGCCACAACTGTAAAGCACAAATGAAAAATACTTAACTCATTGTGTAGCATCACTACATGGATGTTCGCCATCTGGAGTTGCTCCGCGAACTGGCGCTGCGCGGCAGCGTCACCGAAGTGGCCCGCGCCACGCACCGGACCCCGTCGGCGATCTCGCAGCAGCTCAAGGCCGCGCAGCGGGAATTCGGCATGGCGCTCGTGGAGCCCTCGGGCCGCGGCCTGCGCCTGACCGACGCGGGCCGGGTGCTCGCCGAAGGCGGCGCGGCGGTCGCCACCACGCTCGAACAGGTTCGCGCCCAATGGGATTCGTTCCGAGGCGAACCGTCCGGCACCGTGACCGTCGCGGCGCTGCCCAGCGCGGCCACCTTCATGCTCGCCGATGTCCTGCGGGACATCGAGGGCACCGCGATCGAGCTGCGGTGCAGTGATATCGACATCGCCGAGGGCGAGTTCGCCGCGCTCGCGGCGGACAACGACATCGTGATCGCGCACAGCTTCGTCAGTGTGAGCCCGGAGGGGGCGTCCGCGCTCGTCGCCGTTCCGCTCGCCCGCGAACCGCTCGATGTCGCGATGGCCGCGGACCATCCGCTCGCCGCGCACGAGACCGTCGGGGCCGCGGACCTCGTCGACTGGGAGTGGATCGGTGTGCCCAAGGGCTACCCGTTCGACTCGGTGCTCGAGTCGATCGAACGGGCGACGGGCACTTCGCTCCGCGTGGCCCAGCGGCTTCGCGACAACCGCCTCGTGGAGTCGCTGGTCGCCGGCAGCCGCCGCATAGCCGTGCTGCCCCGGTTCACGACCCCGACGGGCACGGGTCTGGTGCTGCGCGAGATCGCCGACATCCCCACGCGGCGCCACGTCACCGCGATCTCGCGACCGGACCGGGCCGAGCGGCTGGCGGTCAAGCGGGTCCTGGGCGCGTTCCAGCGGACCGCGGCCGAGGCGGAACGACGCCACCGCAAGGCCGGGAGCTAGGGGCTCAGCCCTCCAGCAGGTCCTGGGCGGTGGCGAGGTAGCCGTTCATCTTCTCCTGCCAGGCGTACACCTCGGTCTCGTGCTCCAGCATTCGTCCGATGTGGAGCGCGCGCCATCGCGTCTCGCCCGCTTCGCGGTAGCCCGTGCCGTCGGCGCAGGCCGCGAAGTCCTCGGCGAGGGCGAGCTCGGTGGCGAACGCGGTGTCGTAGTCGTACGGCGCGTCGGAGGGCACTTCGGGCATGAGGGCGAGCTGCCAGTCCGGCAGCGGGTCGAACTCGATGCCGGCGTTCGCCGGGTCCTGCGGGTACAGCGCGTGCAGGTAGAAGAAGGTGTCGATGTAGCCGTCGTCGTTGAAGTCCCAGCCGGGATTGCCGCCCTCGTCGAGGCAGGTCAGGAACGCGTGCTCCTCGTCGCGGGTGAGGTCGCGCCAGGCGCGCATATGGTCGGTGGGGTTCCAGCCGGCGTAGAGCGGGTTCTCCTCGCCCCAGGCCCAACTGAAGTAGCCCTCGGTCTCGTCCGGGGCGGACCACTGGTACGGCTCGCCGTAGACGGCGCGGTGCACCTCGCCGTAGCAGCCGCCGGGTTCGGGCCGCGACGCGTCGTCGGAGGTCTCGTCATCCCGCCACTTGACGGTCTGGACGCCCTCATAGGCCCGCTCCCAGGCCTTCCGTTCCTCGGTGGGCAGCTCGTAGAAGGGTCCGTCGAGCAGCTCCCAGTACGGCTCCATCTGCTCGTCCATCGGGTCGGGAGGCGCGAGTTCGCTGCCGTCGAAGGTCTGGGTCCAGACCATGAACCCGTTCTCGGCGGCTTCCTCGGCGGTGGGGATGTGGTCGGTGGGGGCGTCGAATTCGAGCTGGTCCTCCTCTTCCTCCGGAACGTATTCGGGCTGGTACCAGATGGTCTCGTCGTGGACGCTGAAGCCCTTGTCCTCCATGCACCGGCGTTCGAGCCGGTTGATGATCCCGGTGATCTCGTAGCCGACCTCGTCGGCTTCGGCGAGGGCGGCGATGAGGCGTGCTTCGTCCTCTTCCGTGGCCTCCAGACCGATTTCGAGCGGCGTCTGTGTCTGCTCGGGTTCCTCAGCGGTGCAGGCGGTGAGCGCGAGGGCGGCGCACGCGATGGGTGCGGTCATGCGGATGGGGTTGTATCGCATGGTTCACAGACGATCCGGCGGCCCGGTTCGGTTGCGCCGGGACCGGTGGGGCCAGCACGTGGAACGGCCCGGCGGAGGGAATCCGCCGGGCCGTTCAGGGGACGACAATGGGGGTCAGAGGCCGGAGAGTTTCTGGCCGGCGCGGATGACGGCCATGCCGAGGCGGTCGCCGGGACGGCGTCCGAGACGCTCTATGGGGCCGGACACCGAGATCGCGGCGACGACGCGGCCGGTCTTGTCGCGCACCGGGGCAGAGACGCTGACCACTCCGGGTTCGCGTTCGGCGACCGACTGCGCGAAGCCGCGGCGGCGGACCTCCGCGAGGGTCTTCGAGGAGAAGCGGCACTTGGGCAGCAGCGGGAGGATCCCTTCCGGGGGCTCCCATGCGAGCAGCACCTGCGCGCCGGAACCCGCCGTCATCGGCAGGCCCGCACCGACGGGCACCGTGTCGCGCAGCCCGGAGGCGCGCTCGGCGGCGGCCACGCAGACGCGTTCGTCGGCCCGCCTGCGATACAGCTGGGTCGATTCGCCCGTCTGGTCGCGGAGGAGGTTGAGCACTGGTTCGGCGGCACTGAGGAGGACGTCGGCCGTCGACCCGGCGAGCTCGCCGAGTTTCGGGCCCGGGCGCCAACGGCCTTCGTGGTCGCGTTGCAGCATCTCGTGGGCTTCGAGGGCCTGTGCGAGCCGGTGGGCCGTGGCCCTGGGCAATCCGGTCTCGTGCACGAGCTCAGCCAGGCTGGCGCCGTTGGTGCAAGCCGTGAGGATGAGCACCGCCTTGTCAAGGACGCCGACTCCGCTGATAGTATTCGTTCTCACGAGCTGAACATTACCTCCCATATTTCGAGAAGTCCAACGACTGGGAACAGAGATGTCACCTACACCACACGAATCCGAGGGAACGGCACCGCGCACCCTCGCGCAGAAGGTCTGGGACGCCCACGTGGTACGCACGGGCGGCCAGCAACCCGACCTGCTCTACATCGACCTGCACCTCCTCCACGAGGTGACCAGCCCCCAGGCCTTCGACGGCCTCCGGGTGGCCGGGCGCAAAGTCCGCCGGACCGATCTCACGATCGCGACCGAGGACCACAACACGCCCACCGACAACCTCTTCACCATCGCGGACCCGACCAGCCGCAAGCAGATCGAGACGCTCCGCGCCAACTGCGAGGAATTCGGCGTCCGCATCCACTCGCTCGGTGACGAGAACCAGGGCGTCGTCCACGTCGTGGGACCCCAGCTGGGACTCACCCAGCCGGGCATGACCGTCGTGTGCGGCGACTCCCACACCTCGACGCACGGCGCGTTCGGCTCGATCGCGTTCGGCATCGGCACCAGCGAGGTCGAGCACGTGCTCGCCACGCAGACCCTGCCGCAGGCGAAGCCGAAGTTCATGGCCGTCACCGTGAACGGCTCGCTTCCCGAAGGCGTCTCGGCGAAGGACCTGATCCTCAAGGTCATCTCCATCACCGGCACCGGCGGCGGCAAGGGACACATCGTCGAGTACCGCGGCCAGGCCATCGAGGAGCTCTCGATGGAAGGCCGCATGACGGTGTGCAACATGTCGATCGAGTGGGGCGCCAAGGCCGGCATGATCGCGCCTGACGAGAAGACCTCCGAGTACGTCAAGGGCCGCGCGCACGCGCCCAAGGGCGAGGAGTGGGACGCCGCCGTCGCGTACTGGCAGACCCTCAAGACCGACGAGGGCGCCGTCTTCGACAAGGAGATCGTCATCGACGCGGCCTCGTTGAGCCCGTTCGTCACCTGGGGCACCAACCCCGGGCAGGGCGTCGAGCTCTCCGGCGACGTCCCGAACCCCGAGGACTTCGACGACCCGATCGCGCGCACCACCGCCGCCGGGGCCCTCGAGTACATGGGCCTCGAAGCCGGCACGCCGATGCGCGAGATCGACGTCGACGTCGTCTTCCTCGGCTCGTGCACCAACGGCCGCATCGAAGACCTGCGCACCGCCGCCGAGGTCATCAAGGGCCGCAAGGTCGCCGAAGGCGTCAACATGATGGTCGTGCCCGGCTCCGCGAAGGTGCGCGAGCAGGCCATCGCCGAAGGCCTGGACAAGGTCTTCATCGACGCGGGCGCCGACTGGCGCTTCGCCGGCTGCTCGATGTGCCTGGGCATGAACCCGGACCAGCTGACGCCCGGCCAGCGCGCGGCCTCCACCTCGAACCGCAACTTCGAGGGCCGCCAAGGCAAGGGCGGGCGCACGCACCTGGTGAGCCCGGCCGTCGCCGCCGCCACGGCCGTCACCGGCCATCTCGCCAGCCCGGCGGATCTGTAGGAAGGGCAGGGAATCATGGACAAGTTCACGACCCACACCGGCCAGGTCGCGCCGCTGCGACGTTCCAACGTCGACACCGACCAGATCATCCCGGCCGTGTACCTCAAGCGGGTCACCAAGACCGGTTTCGAGGACGGCCTGTTCGCCGAATGGCGCGAGGACGAGAAGTTCCTCCTCAACCGGCCCGAGTACCGGTCCGCGACCATCCTGGTCACCGGCACCGAGTTCGGTACCGGCTCCTCGCGCGAGCACGCCGTCTGGGCCCTGAAGGACTACGGGTTCAAGGCGGTCATCGCCCCGCGCTTCGGAGACATCTTCCGCGGCAACTCCCTCAAGAACGGTCTGTTGACTGTGGAGTTGCCCGAGGCGGCCGTCGAAGAGCTGTGGCTGCGCGCCGAACTCCACCCGGAGTCGGAGATCACCGTGGACCTCGAGGCCTGCGAAGTCCGTGCGGGGGACCGCACCTGGGGCTTCGAATTCGACGAGTTCCTGCGCTGGCGCATGATGGAAGGCCTCGACGACGTGGCGCTGACCCTGCGCGACGAGGACAAGATCGCGGCGTTCGAGTCGAACCGGGACGCTTGGCGGCCTAGGACTCTCCCTGTTCAGGTCTAGTGTCCTGAGCCCGATCCAGTTAGCAATCACGTACGGAGCCGGTGGCATCGCCACCGGCTCCAGGCGTGTTCGGGTCCCTCCCAACGGGGTTGCGAGCGTCGATTTCGGGCACCTGAATAAAAATTCCCTGCGACACAACGGGTCTATTTTCGCGGAAACAGTTGCGTTCGCTTTCGAAACGTCATAACGTGCGCTTAACAAGCTGGTATGGCTTCAAGGACTATCGGGAGGGTAGGACTCGTGAACAAGGCAGAGTTCGTCGAACGGATCGCCGCACGCACTGGCGACCGGGCGGCCGCGAAAGAAGTCGTGGATGTCGCGATCGACGAGATACAGCGCGCGGTGGTGAAAGGGGAGAAAGTCTCCTTCGCCGGTTTCGGCGTCTTCGAGAAGCGCCAACGCGCCGCTCGGATGGCTCGCAACCCCCGCACCGGGGAAGCGGTGAAGGTCAAGAAGACCGTCGTTCCCGCGTTCCGTCCGGGCACCGGGTTCAAGGAGCTCGTGACCGGCAAGCGCAAGGCCGTCAAGTCGACCACCGCCAAGAAGGCGACGCCGGCGAAGAAGGCCGCCGCCAAGAAGGCGACCAAGAAGACGGCTGCCAAGAAGACCACGCGGGCCGCCTCCAAGGCGACCCGGTCCACCGCCACGAGCCGCGTGGGGGCCAAGAAGACCGCGGCGAAGAAGACCACGGCCAAGAAGGCCGCGACCGCGAAGAAGGCCGTGCGCAAGACCGCGGCGAAGCCCGCCGCGAAGAAGACCGCGGCGAAGAAGACCACGAAGCGCGGACGTAGCTGATGCCGTGCCCCGAACCGGTTCGGGGCACGGTGAGGCGCCCGTCCGTTCTCGCACGGGGAAGAGGGCATTCAGGAGCCACCTGAATGCCCTCGCTGCTTTACCGCGGCTTTACCTGGAAGCGTGCCTCAGACGGCACCGCTCAGTGGGACGCGGCACCGCCCGCGACTGCGTCCGAGAAGTCATTGCCGAACTTCCCCTCTGGATCGACGCGAGCGCGAAGTTTCTCGAAGTCGCCCATTCTCGGATAACGCGAGCGCACTTCATCCATTGGTATCGAAAACAATTTGCCCCAATGCGGCCGCGGTGAGAACGGTTCCAAAGCCGCCTCCGCCGCCGACATCACCGGCTCGACCGCCGCGAAGTCACTCACCCAAGTGAAATGCAGGCCCACAGTGTCGCGCCCGAATGCGGGCGAGAGCCACAGATCGTCCGCCGCCATCGTGCGCACCTCGCAGATCTGCACGACCGAGGAGAGCTCGTCCCCGAGCCCGGCCAGCGCCTCGAGCGCGGCCGGCGCGTCGGCCCGGTCGACCAGGAACTCCGACTGGAGCTCGTCGCCCGCGCTGGGCGTGAACTCGGGCTTGAAGTGCGGCAGGCGCTCGTGCCACGGGCCCGTCTGACCCTGCTGCACCGTGCACGCCTCAGGGTCCACCCCCGGCACCGGGTGGCGCTTCCCGTCCGCCAGCGGCGCCCCGAACCAGTTCGCCCGCGGGAACGGGTGGGTCTGGTCGGCGGTGCGCTGCTTGACCCAGAACTGGAACCGCGGGGACGCGCCCCACGCGGTGAACAGGCTGGTGCTGTAAGCGGCCGAGGTGAGCTCGTCGAAGTGCGACACCGCCTTGTCGAAGACCAGGTCGTCGTAGACGTACTGGCGCATCTCGAAGCCCGGCAGAAGGTCCAGCGTCACCGCGTGCACGACGCCCAAGGCGCCCAGGTGCACCACCGAACCGGGGAAGTCCTCGTCGCCGCGCGCGACCGTGCGCAGCTCCCCGTCGGGGCCGATGAACTCGATGGAAGCCACGGCCGTCGCGAGGTTCCCGTTGCCGTCGCCCGAACCGTGCGTGCCGGTCGCGATCGAACCGGCGACGGAGATGTGCGGCAGGGACGCCATGTTGTGCAGCGCGAAGCCGGCGCGGTGGACCGCATCGCTCAACGCGGCGTACGTGATCCAGCCCGAGGCGCGGACGGTGGCCGTGCGGGCGTCGACGGTCACTTCGGGCTCGATGCCCGCGAGCGAGATCATCGTCGCGTCGGAGGCCGTGATCGCGTTGAACGAGTGGCCCGAACCGAGCACGCGCAGACGGGACGCGGCGGCCACGGCCGCCCTGGCCTCGTCGAGCGTCGCGGGCGCCTCGAAGCGGCTGGGGGAGAAGCGGATGTTCCCGGCCCAGTTCTGCAGGGCGGTGGGGGAGCGGTCCGACACGGCGGCATTCCTCCTTGTAAGCGCGCCAGAGCGCACACAGAGCGGTGGGGCGGCCAACGGTACCGCGAACCCCGCGCAGGAGACCCCGAGCGGCCCAGGGGGCGGGAACTCGGCCGTACGGTTCCCCGGGAGCCTAGAGCCTTTCCACTCCCACCAGCTTCTGGCCCGACAGGGACAGCACCCACGCCTCCCCGGGCCTCGTCGAGACGTCCGGGGTCTCCACCCCGTCCTCGTCCGCCAGGATCGCCACCGTGTCGCTCACGACCTCTGCCTCGGCGCACACGATCGCGGCACCGCCGCCGCCCGCGAGCTCGCGGACGCGCGCACTCGACCGCTCGGGATTGCGTTCGTGCGCTTCGGTGTCGAACGCCGAATCGCCGCTCAGCCTGCACCGCACGGCCTGCGCGATCGGCTCCACCGTCTGCACGCTCGCCCGGCCGGAGGCGCTGAACGCCCGATCCGGTTGGTACAGCGACGCGAGCGCCGCCACCCGCACCGCCTGGTCCTGCCCGCGCGCGCTCAGCGGCCGCGTCACCTCCGGCCCGTCCCAGTCCTGCTCGACCTCCGCGGGAGCCACCAGCAGCACCGTCCCGGTCACCGCCGGCAGCGCCCCGAACGCCTTGAGCACCTGCTGGTCCCGCGGCCGCGTCAACGTCTCCCGCGCCTCAGCGAGGGTGATCCAGCGCCGCTCGCCGATCTCCTCGTCAGCCGTGAACGCCGCATCCGGCTTCTCGGTGCGCATCGACCAGTAGTCGACGTACTTCAGCACGTCTCCTTCGGGATTCGGCAGCACATACGAGGCCCGGCACAGCCGCATCTGCGGAATGACCGGAATCCCGGTCTCCTCCTCGACCTCCCTGCACGCCGCCGTGAGCGGGTGCTCTCCAGGGTCGAGCTTGCCCTTCGGCAGCGACCAGTTCCCGACCTTGGGCCGCCATACGGCGATCACTTCCACAAGGCCGCGCTCGCCGTTGCGCCACAACAGGCCGCCAGCGGCGGCGATCCGCCTCGGCGCCCCGTTCCCGACAGTGTCCTGTTCCACACTCACGCTTCATACGGTACTGGGACTCACCCAATCGCGGGAAGTCTGCCACTCGCGCGGGGTAGGCGCGGCACGCCGTGTCTACGCGTGCATCGTGGGAATGCGGACGGCGACGACCTTGCCGTCGGGATCGGTGTCCAGGTCGACGCGCTGGCCGAGGCGGAGGAACCGCAGGCCGGAGACGGCGAAGGCCGCCGCGTCGAAGCCGACGCGGCGGCCGCTCAGTTCGGGGGGACTGTCGAGGACGACCTCGCCGGAGGTGTCCTCGTTGAAGTTCGAGACGGTGCCCTGCATGGTCTCAGCTTGGCCCATGCGGGGCCGGAAATCCAGGCGCTCCTCGCGGGCGCGCCGTCCGGTCCGGGACGCTTCCGGCCGCGCTACTTGCGAATCTGGGGGTTGTTGCGCCCGCCGATGGCCTTCTTGGCCTTGAGGCCCAGCCAGATGACACCGCCGACGATGGCGATGAAGAGGGCGAAGTTGAAGATGAAGGCGAGGATCCCGCCGATCGCACCGAGCACGAATTGGATCACGTTCACCACGATGATCACGGCGATGACCGCGCCGCCGAACAGGGCCGCGAGCCAACCGAAGAGACGCCAGTTCATGTAACTCACTCCAGCGAGTCGAGATTCGAGCCGACACGTCCGGTCGGCAGTGTAGATGTCATTGTGACTCTATGATGACATCATAGCGGGTTTCGCGCAACCCGCGGGTACCGCCGCTCCCGTGCCGCGCTTAGCGTCCCGCGCGCCGCGTACCTGGGGGTTCACTCGACGTAGCGGCGTACCCCGCGGCGAGGAGTCAAACCCCACCCTTTGCTTACCGTCGCCTGAAGGGCCCGGCGCGGGAGTTAGAGTGCAATGCACTGACGATCCCGTACACGACGGCACAGGCCGAGCCCAGACGGCCGAGCCCTTCCCCGAGAAAGCGAGCCAGCAGGTGACCGAGCCGAGGCCCGAGGCGCAGTACACCTTCCGCCGCCGCGGCGGCGACGCCCTCCGCCCCGACGTCCGCATCTACGCCAACATCGTCAAGGGCGGCATGCTCGGACTCAGCAGGCGCAACTGGTCCGGCATGGAGCACATCCCGCTCAAGGGCCCCGCGATCCTGGTCTGGAACCACTACTCGGACATCGACCCGCTCCTGGTCGTGCACTACGTCTACAACGCCGGGCGCCACCCCCGGTTCCTCCTCAAGGAGTCGATCCTGCGCATCCCGCTGGTCGGCCCGCTCGTGCGCAGCACCGGCCAGATCCCCGTCAAGCGCGGCAGCGCCGAAGCGGCGGACTCCCTGCGCACCCTCGAACGCGAACTCGCCCAAGGACACGTGGTCATCATGTCCCCCGAAGGCACGGTCACGAAGGAACCGGACCGCTGGCCGATGCGCGGCAAGACCGGCATCGCCCGTCTCGCCCTCGAATCCGGCGCGCCCGTGATCCCGATCGTGCAGTGGGGCGCCCTCGGCATCCACGACCGCAAGCGCGACCCCAAGTTCAAGCTGGGCCGCAAGCCCGTCACGGTCCGGGCGCTCCCGCCCGTCGACCTCTCCCCCTGGCAGGACAAGGAACCCACCCGCGAGGACCTCGCCGCGGTCACCGACCGCATCATGGAGGACCTCCGCGCGGGCCTCGCCGAGATCCGCGGCCAGGAAGCACCCCCACTGTTCGATCCCCGGCAGCACCGATCTGATGAAAGCGAGTCTTCCGAGTGAGAGCAGCCGTCATGGGGGCCGGTTCCTGGGGAACCGTGTTCGCCAAGATCCTCGCCGACGCCGGAACGCCGGCCACGGTGTGGGCCAGGCGCGCCGAGGTCGCCGACGCGATCAACGCGACCCACCGCAATCCGGACTACTACCCGGACATCGAACTGCCGGGACTGGTGCGCGCGACCGCCGACCCCGCCGAGGCGCTGCGCGGCGCGGACCTCGTGGTCCTCTCCGTCCCGAGCCAGACCCTGCGCGGCAACCTCGCCGCCTGGGCCGAGCACTTGGAGTCCGGCGCGACGCTCCTGAGCCTCATGAAGGGCATCGAACTCGGTTCGACCGAACGCATGACCGAGGTCATCGCCGAGGTCACCGGCGCGCACCAGTCGCGCATCGCGGTCCTCTCCGGCCCGAACCTCGCCCGCGAGATCGCCGAGGAGCAGCCCACGGCCTCCGTCGTGGCGTGCATCGACCACGGCCGGGCCGTCGAGGTGCAGAAGGCCGTCACCACCTCCTACTTCCGCCCGTACACGAACACCGACGTGGTCGGCTGCGAGCTCGGCGGCGCCGTCAAGAACGTCATCGCGCTCGCCTACGGCATGGCCGCCGGGATGGGCATGGGCGACAACACGAAGGCCACGATCATCACCCGCGGCCTCGCCGAGACCACCCGCCTCGGCATGCGGCTCGGCGCGGACCCGACCACGTTCGCCGGGCTCGCCGGGCTCGGCGACCTCGTCGCGACCTGCTCGTCCCCGCTGTCGCGCAATCACACCTTCGGCGAGCAGCTGGGACTCGGTGCGACCCTCGAAGAGGCCGCCCGCGTCACCAAGCAGACCGCCGAAGGCGTCAAGAGCTGCCGTTCCATCACCGACCTCGCTCGCAAGGTGGGCGTGGAGATGCCGATCTGCGATGCCGTGGAACGGGTCTGCCACGAAGGACTCGACCCCAGAGCCGCGGTCGCCGAACTCATGGGACGCGAGACCAAACCCGAAATCGACAGTTTGAGGTCCGACAATGACTAAACCGACCGTCGCCGTCTTCTTCGGCGGACGCAGTGTGGAACAGCCGGTCTCGTGCGCCTCCGGTTCGGGAGTCGCCAAGGCCCTGCGCGAGCGGGGCTTCGACGTCACCACCATCGGCATCACCCGCAGCGGCGAATGGGTCGAGCTGGCCCCGGACGTGGCATTCGCGATCGAATCCCCCGAGGCCCTGCCCGAGGTCACCGCCGAGGCCGGCAAGGCCGTCGCGATCGACCTCGGCCCCGGCGCGCAGCCGATCGCCGACGTCCTCTTCCCGGTCCTCCACGGCCCCTACGGCGAGGACGGCACGATCCAGGGCCTGTTCGAGATGGCCGGCGCGCCGTACGTCGGCTCCGGTGTCCTCTCGAGTTCGCTGTGCATGGACAAGGAGTTCAGCAAGCGGCTCCTCGCCGCCGAGGGCGTCCCGCAGGGCGCGTTCGACGTCCTCAAGGCCGGCGAGAAGCTCGACGCCGAAGCCGTGATCGGCAGGCTCGGCCTCCCGATCTTCGTCAAGCCCGCCCGCGCGGGTTCGAGCCTCGGCATCAGCAAGGTCAACTCGGGCGCCGAACTGGCCACGGCCGTCGAGAAGGCCCGCGAGGTCGACGACAAGGTCGTCTTCGAGGCGGCCTTCCGACGCGCCCGCGAGATCGAGATGGGCGTCGTCGAGACGCTCGACGGCGACCTGGAGATCACGTTCCCGCTCGAAGTGCTCGCCAAGGGCGAGGACGGCTGGTTCGACTTCGAGGCCAAGTACCTCGACAACCCCGAGCCGTTCAACCTCCGCCCGGACTACCC
The DNA here is from genome assembly GCF_016918015.1 of Glycomyces sp. YM15. Taxonomy (GTDB): domain Bacteria; phylum Actinomycetota; class Actinomycetes; order Mycobacteriales; family Micromonosporaceae; genus Glycomyces. The sequence goes on along the minus strand of NZ_JAERMK010000006.1, from coordinate 134,742 downwards.
CGAGGGCGTGGCCGAGCAGGCCCAGGCGCTCGCGCGCAAGGTCTTCCGGCTCCTCGACTGCCGCGACCTGGCCCGCGTGGACTGCTTCCTCGGCGAGGACGGTGTCGTCTATCTCAACGAGGTGAACACGATGCCGGGCATGACGCCGATGAGCGGCGTGCCGCAGGCGTTCGCCGCCTACGGCATCTCGTACGGCGAGCTCGTGGAGCGCCTGGTCACTCTCGCGGAGGCCCGTGCTCGACGCTCCTGAGCACGGCGAGTACCCTGGCTGAGTTGACACGTCTCCCGTAGAGGTGTTCAGCCACTGCATCACCGTGTGCGCGCCAGTCCTCAGGGTCTCCCCGAGTGCATAACTGAGCGCGCTACACTCACGCGTTCCCGCTGGTCGGGAGCGTACTGTGCCTCGTATCTTCTTCGAGGCGACGCATGAATTACTGGAGAGATCATTGCAAGCTAAGGCGAAAGTCAAGCTTTCCCGATCCCTCGGCATCGCTCTGACGCCGAAGGCCGCCAAGTACATGGAGCGCCGTCCCTACCCTCCGGGGCAGCACGGCCGCGGCCGCAAGAAGGAATCGGACTACAAGAACCAGCTCGTCGAGAAGCAGCGTCTGCGCGCGCAGTACAACATCTCTGAGCGCCAGCTGCGCAACGCCTACGCCGAGGCCGTGCGCAAGTCCGGCAAGACCGGTGAGAACCTGGTGTCGCTGCTCGAGTCCCGCCTGGACGCCTTCGTGCTCCGCGCCGGATTCGCCCGCACCATCTACCAGGCGCGGCAGTTCGTGAACCACGGCCACTTCACCGTGAACGGCCGCAAGGTCGACATCGCGTCCTACCGGCTCAAGGCCGGCGACTTCGTGCAGGTGCGCAAGAAGTCCCGCGAGACCACGCCGTTCCAGCTGGCCGCCGCCGGCGCCTGGGCGGGCGAGACGACTCCGGCTTACATCGAGGCTCACCTCGAAGGCCTGATCGCCCGCTTCCTCTCGGTGCCCGAGCGCAAGCAGATCCCCGTGATCTGCGACGAGCAGCTCATCGTCGAGTTCTACTCGAAGTAAAGCCTGAGTGAGCAATGAGCGCCGCCCGGCTTTCCGGGCGACCGGGATTCCGAGCGGCGCTCCGCTTGCGTCCGAGTGCCCTCCGTCACGGTCAACCCCCTGGTAGGCGGTATTGGGGCGCGAGTAGACTCGCTGAGTGGTGCAGTGCGTCCCCAGGTGGGTCGTCGTGCGAACCGTGGTTTTTCCCGAGTTCACCGACGTAGCGCCGCATCATTCCTACGCCGCCCGAATCCTCGGGCCGGTGTGCCAGTAGCTCCGACCTGTCATGGGTGCGGGGTTTTCAGACCGAGTTGTCACGGTAGCGGAGGACATGCCGAAAAAAGACGGTGCCATCGAGATTGAGGGCAAGGTCGTCGAGTCCCTCCCGAACGCTATGTTCCGGGTGGAACTCACCAACGGCCACAAGGTACTCGCCCACATCAGTGGCAAGATGCGCCAGAACTACATCCGAATCCTCCCCGAGGACCGGGTCGTGGTGGAGCTCTCGCCGTACGACCTGTCGCGCGGGCGGATTGTCTACCGCTACCGCTGACCTGACGACTACACGTAAGTAGGACTCGTGAAAGTCAAGCCGAGCGTCAAAGTGATCTGCAAGAACTGCCGCGTGATCCGCAGGCACGGACGAGTGATGGTTATCTGCTCGTCCGACCCGCGTCACAAGCAGCGTCAGGGCTAACGCAGCACAACGCCAGCAAGAAAGGCCCCAGAAGGGGAAACCGCCGCCAGTGCGCAAGCACAACCCTCGGCTCGGAGGCCGAGGCTCGCATCGCCCATCAGGGCAGGGGATCAGACCCCGGCGAGAAGGCAGTGGTCAGACCTCCGACAACGCTAGGAGTACGCCTGTATGGCACGCCTGGTTGGAGTCGACCTCCCGCGCGACAAGCGCCTGGAGATCGCACTCACCTACATTTTCGGCATCGGCCGCACGCGCTCGCTTGAGACGATCGCGGCGACCGGCCTCGACCGCGACAAGCGCGTCAAGGACCTCACCGACGAAGAGCTCGTGCAGCTTCGTACGCACATCGAAGAGCACTACCAGGTCGAAGGTGACCTGCGCCGCGAGGTGCAGGCGGACATTCGCCGCAAGATCGAGATCAACTGCTACCAGGGTCTCCGTCACCGCTACGGCCTTCCGGTCCACGGTCAGCGGACCAAGACCAATGCCCGTACTCGCAAGGGTCCGAAGAAGACCGTCGCGGGCAAGAAGAAGGCACGTTAGGAGACCAGCTGATGCCACCGAAGACTCGCGGCGGTTCCAAGAACCCGCGCGCCAAGAAGAAGAACGTGCCCCACGGGCACGCCCACATCAAGAGCACCTTCAACAACACCATCGTGTCGATCACCGACCCGACCGGTGCTGTGATCGCCTGGGCCTCCTCGGGCCAGGTCGGTTTCAAGGGCTCGCGCAAGTCCACCCCGTACGCCGCGCAGATGGCCGCCGAGGCCGCCGCCCGCCGTGCGATGGACAACGGCATGCGCAAGGTCGACGTCTACGTCAAGGGCCCGGGCTCGGGCCGCGAGACCGCGATCCGCTCCCTCCAGGCCGTCGGCCTCGAGGTCGGCTCGATCAACGACGTGACCCCGCAGCCCCACAACGGCTGCCGTCCGCCGAAGCGCCGCCGCGTCTAGTACGCGCAGCGGCACCCAAGCGGTTATCGTCACCGAAAATCCATGAGTTTTAGGCGTCAAATAGCGGGCGCCCCGAACAAAGGAAACACGCAACAGTGCTTATCACTCAGCGGCCCACGCTCACCGAGCAGCAGATCAGCCCGACCCGCTCCAAGTTCACCATCGAACCCCTGGAGCCCGGTTTCGGCTACACGCTCGGCAACTCGCTGCGGCGCACGCTGCTGTCGTCCATCCCGGGCGCGGCGGTCACGTCGATCAAGATCGACGGCGTCCTGCACGAGTTCTCCACCATTCCCGGCGTGAAAGAAGACGTCGTCGAACTGGTGCTGAACGTCAAGCAGATCTGCGTCTCCTCGGAGAACGACGAGCCGGCCACCATGTACCTGCGCAAGGAAGGCCCGGGCGAGGTCCTCGCCGGGGACATCCAGCCGCCCGCCGGCGTGCAGGTCCACAACCCCGAACTCAAGCTCGCGACCCTGAACTCCAAGGGCCGCATCGACATGGAGTTCGTGGTGGAGCGCGGCCGGGGCTACGTCTCGTCGCCGGCCAACAAGGGTGAGACCAACGAGATCGGCCGCATCCCGGTCGACTCGATCTACTCGCCCGTGCTCAAGGTGGCCTACTCCGTCGACGCGACCCGCGTCGAGCAGCGCACCGACTTCGACAAGCTCACCGTCGACGTCGAGAGCAAGCCGTCCACCACGCCGCGCACCGCGCTGGCGTCGGCCGGTTCCACCCTGGTGGAGCTGTTCGGCCTGTACCGCGAGCTCGACACCGAGGCCGAGGGCATCGACGTCGGGCCCAGCCCGGCCGACCAGCAGCTGGCCGCCGATCTGGCCCTGCCGATCGAGGACCTGGACATGACCGTCCGGTCCTACAACTGCCTCAAGCGCGAGGGCGTCAACACCGTTGGCGAACTCATCAACCGCACCGAGGCCGACCTGCTCGACATAAGGAATTTCGGGCAGAAGTCGATCGACGAGGTCAAGATGAAGCTCGCCGGCATGGGCCTGAGCCTGAAGGACTCGCCCGGCACCTTCGACCCGAGCGAGGCCGCTGTGGCCTACGGCGGGTCGCCGGTCGCCGACAACGACGAGTACGAAGAAGACGGTGAAGATCTCCGCGAGACCGAGGAGCTCTAAGCTTCCCGACCAGTGGCGGTCGGTTCCGTAAGACGGCCGGCCGCGTCAAACCAAGAGGAGCAAGACAATGCCCAAACCTACAAAGGGCCCGCGCCTGGGCGGTTCCCCGGCTCACGAGAAGCTCATGCTCTCGGGCCTCGCGGCCTCCCTGTTCGAGCACGGCAGCATCACCACCACGGTGACCAAGGCCCGCCGCCTGCGCCCCTACGCCGAGCGTCTCATCACGTACGGCAAGAAGGGCACGCTGCACCACCGCCGTCTGGCGCTGGCCAAGCTGCGCAACAAGGACGCCACGCACGACCTGTTCGAGCAGGTCGCGCCCCGCTTCGCCAACCGCGAAGGCGGCTACACCCGGATCATCAAGGCCGGGAACCGCAAGGGCGACAACGCTCCGATGGCGATCATCGAGCTGGTCGACTAGCAAGGTCTGAGCCGATTCATGGCTCGCAGGCTTCGCCAAGAGTGAACCGCGCGCAGGGCTCATGCTCTGCGCGCGGTTCGCTTTATCCGGAAGGACTGCTGTGGACGAGGTTGTGGACAGGACCCGCTTGCGGCTCGGCGTCGCCTACGACGGAGCCGAGTTCTCGGGGTGGGCGCTGCAGCCGGGGCTGCGGACGGTCGCCGCGGAGGTCATCCGCGCGTTGGAGCTGCTGTTCGGCGAGATCAGCGACTTCACGGTCGCCGGGCGGACGGACGCGGGCGTGCACGCGACGGGACAGGTGGTGCACGTCGACGTGCCGACCGCGAAATGGGAGGCCTTGGAGGAGCGACTGCTGTGGCGGCTCCGGGGCATCCTCCCTGCCGATGTGCGCGCGACCTCGGTCGCGGCCGTCGATCGTTCGTTCAACGCGCGCTTCGCGGCCCAGTGGCGGCGGTACCGCTACCGTGTCGCGGACGCGACCTGGGGCGTGAACCCGCTGCGGCGCTTGGACACCCTCGCCTGGCAGCGGCCGATCGACGTGGAGCGGATGCACGCGGCGTGCCAGCGCCTCATCGGCGAGCACGACTTCGTGGGCTTCTGCAAGCAGCGCGAAGGCGCGACGACGATCCGCGAACTCCAGCAGTACGACTGGGCGCGTGACGAGGACGGCGTCGCGGTCGCGACGGTGCGAGCGGACGCGTTCTGCCACTCGATGGTCCGCAGCCTCGTGGGCGCGGCACTCGCGGTGGGCGACGGCCGCAGGGATGAAGACTGGCTCGCCTCCATCCTCACCCTCAGTGAGCGCGCCAACGACGTGCACGTGGTCGGCCCGCACGGGCTCACGCTGCTGGAGGTCTCCTACTCGGATGACCCGAAGGACTGGCAGGCCCGCGTGGACCTGACCCGCCGAGTGCGGACCCTGTAGACCGAGCAGGCCCTCTGCGTTCCTGCGCTGCAGAGGGCCCCTGGAGTGGGAGTCGGCTAGTCGAAGGTTTCGACGAGTTCGATGTCGAACCTCCACTGTCCGTTCGTGACACCGCTGAAGGTCGCCTTGACATCGAACACGTCGCCGGTGGCTTCGTCGGTGACCTGGCAGTACACGGTCCGGCCCTCGTACAGCATCACGTTGGCCTCACCGCAGTCGATCGTGGGCCGCTCGCCCAGCTCGTCCTCCAGCACGGCGGCGATGGCGTCCTCGACTTCCGTAACGGACGTACCGCATGCTCGGTGCCGTGGTCGTCTGACCCGGAGTTAATCGGGACGGCCCGGCGCGCAGTGCCGGGCCGTTCGCCCTTGACCGCAGGCCCGCACAGGCTGACATTGCCGGAGGTCACCTGCTCGGAGGGCCAGAAAGGCCGGCAGGCCCGCGTTCGGGTGTGAACGGCTCGTTTCCGTCATCGCATTTGTCGTTGGCGGCGTTGTGGAGACCTACGTTACGGCGATCCAATCTGACCGCCACCGCAGGGAATCGCCGGAAACGGACACTCGGGTCATGACTGACGCATCGCCTGAAAGCACGACCACGATCCTGGAGCAGATCGGCGGGGAGGCCGCCGTCGAAGCGGTCGTCGAGATCTTCTACGGCAAGGTCCTCGGTGACGACCAGCTCGCCGACTACTTCATCGAGTCCGACATGGATCAGCTCAAGAAGCACCAGGCCAGGTTCGTCGCCCAAGCGCTCGGCGGCACTCGGCCCTACAGCGGCCGGTCGATGCAGAAGGCGCACGAGGGCCGGGGCATCACCGGCGCCGACTTCGACCGCGTCGTCGAGCACCTCGCCGCCTCGCTCGTCGAGGCGGGCGTCGACGGGGACACGATCGGCGTCATCGCCGGGGCGCTCGCGCCGTTGAAGGGGGACATCGTCACCGGCTGATCCGTCCGGTGTGCACCGATCCGACGGGCCTCTGTCGATTCGCGTTCACAACCGAGTCACGTGCTCCGCCCACGCTGAGGCCATGAGACGCTTCCTCACTGTCGGAGCGGTGGCTGCGGTCGCCGCCACCGCGCTGTTCGTAGCCCTGCCCACCCCTGCCGACGCGCACCCTTCGCGTGACTTCGACCTCCAGGCCCACCGCGGCGGGCTCGGGTTGGTCGTCGAGAACACCTTGCCCGCGTTCGCGAACGCCCTCGAGCTCGGGGTGAGCACGCTCGAGCTCGACGTCCAGATCACCGAGGACGGCTTCGCGGTCGTCACCCACGACCGCCGCGTGAGCGGCGGCAAGTGCCTCGACACGGCACCGGCCTTCGAGGGCGACCCGGAGTACCCGTACGTCGGCGAGTACGTCAAGGACCTCACGCTCGACCAGGTCCGCACCCTCGACTGCGGCAGTCTCGTTCAGACCGCCCACCCGAACCAGGAGGCGCACCCGGGCGAGCCGATGCCGCTGCTCAGCGAGGTCTTCGACCTGGTGCGCGACTACCGCGCGCGCGGCGTGACGCTCAACATCGAGACCAAAGTGGAGGCAGGAGCGCCGCATGAGACCGCGCCGCGCGAGGCCTTCGTGGAGACCGTGGTCGCCGACATCCGGGAGGCCCGGATCGGCCGCCAGGTCACCATCCAGAGCTTCGACTGGGGCACGCTCATGCTCATGGGCGAGACCGCGCCCGAGCTGCCGCTGGTCGCGCTCACGAACATCTCGTTCCTCCAGACCGGCCAGGCCGGGGCCTCGCCCTGGCTGGGCGGCATCGACATCGACGACTTCGGGGGCGACCCGATCGCGGCGATCGACTCGTTCGGGGCCGACGCGTTCTCGCCCGTCCACGGCTCGCCGCAGAACGGCAAGGCCACCGACGCGGACTACGTGCCGTACGTGACCGAGGCGATGGTCGACCACGCGCACGGCTTCGGCATCGAGGTCATCCCGTGGACCGTCGACGACGAGGCCACGATGCGCAAGCTCATCGACGACGGCGTGGACGGCATCATCACCGACTACCCGGACGTGCTCCGAGAAGTCATGCGGGACTACGGACTCCGTCTCCCGAAGCGATACTGCGACCGTTAGCGACCGAATCGCTACCCGATGACGGCACGGTCACGACCGGGTCCTGTTTGCTCACCGCCCCATCACGGTTCGGCCACGAGGGGAACCGGAGCGCGGAAACGGCTGTCTCATGGAAGTACCCCGTTATCCCGAGCGAGAAGGGAACCCCTCCATGAGGCGCCACCGAATGGCCGGTATTCCGGCTGCCCTCCTGATGATCGCCCTCGCCGCCTGCTCCGGCCCCGGCGAGTCGCAATCCGGTACCGCGCAGGACATGGGCGAGGCCGAACCCATGGGGCCTGAGGAAACCTACGGCACCGACCAGCCGGTCTCCCCGGGTGACGATCCTCAATCGACGTTCGCGGTCGACGTCGACACCGCCTCCTACGACTATGCGCGCCGCTCACTCGAAGACGGTGTGCTGCCCCCGGCCGACCAGATCCGGCCCGAGGAGTTCGTGAACTACTTCGACCAGGGCTACGCCGAACCCGAAGGGAACGGCTTCGCGGTCAGCGTCGACAGCGCCGAGCTCCCGAGCTGGTACGACGCGGGCGACGCGACCCACGTGATGCGGGTGGGCCTCCAGACCCGCAGCGAGCCCGAAAGCGAACGCGCCGATGTGAACCTGACCTTCGTCATCGACGTCTCGGGGTCCATGGACCAGGACGACCGCATCGGCGTCGTCCGCGACTCGCTCGACCTGCTCGTGAGCCGGCTGCGGCCGACCGACGCGGTCGCGATCGTCACCTACGAGTCCGATGCCGAAGTGCTGCAGCGGATGACGGCGGTCGGCAACGGCGAGGAACTGCGCGGGGCGATCGACGACCTGTACGCGCGCGGCTCCACGAACATGCAGGCCGGCCTGGAGGACGGCTACGCGCTGGCGGGCGAGGCCTTCGACGCGGACAAGGACAACCGGGTCATCCTGCTCTCCGACGGCGAGGCGAACGTCGGCATCACCGACCACGACGAGATGCTGGACGCCCTCGGCGAGGACGTCGCCGAAGGCATCACCCTGCTCACCGTCGGGGTCGGCGACTCCTACAACCAGGAGATGCTGGAGCAGCTGGCCGACAACGGCGACGGCTGGGCGGTCTACTTCGCGACCGAGTCCGAGGCCGAGCGCGTCTTCTCCGAGCGGCTGACCTCGACGCTCGGGGTGGCGGCGCGAGACGCGAAGATCCAGGTGACCTTCGACGAGACCACGGTGGAGGCGTACCGGCTCATCGGTTTCGAGAACCGGGCGATCGCGGACTACGAGTTCGAGGACGACAGCGTCGACGGCGGCGAGGTCGGTCCCGGGCACAGCGTCACGGCCCTGTACGCGCTGACACTGACCGGCGCGTCCGGCGACGTCGCCCAGGTCGGTGTGCGCTGGCGGGACCCGTCCGGCGAGCACACCGGCTCGGCGGAGGCGATCCTGCCGACGAGCGCGACGTCCGCGTATCCCGACGCGCACCTGAGCGTCGACCTGGTCGCGGCGGCCTTCGCCGAGGTCCTGCGCGGCAGCGCCGGGTTCGACTGCGACGACCTCCTCGCCGCGGCCCGGGAACTCGCCGAGACGAGCGAGGACCCGGATGTGGAGGAGCTGGCGGCGCTCATCGCGATCGCCTCGGATCTGGGGGCGTAGTCTCGTCGCCGGTGCCGCCCCGGGCCTTCGGGTCCGGGCGGCACCGGGCCGTGTCTCTCCGGGGCGGCGAATCGGCCGAGCGCGGGTCGGTGCAATCCGGTCGGGAAGCGGCGGCGGGGCGCCGGGGAGCGATGTCCGAGGCGCCCGTCGAGAAAATTGAGCGCCGCCGCCCCGGCGTCCTAGCCGCTTGGCCGGAAGCCGAGGTCCGTGCGCATATCCGCTGGTCCTGAAGTTTTTGAACACGTTCGATCACACGTTCCGCAGGCTTGTGAAAGCATTCACAAGAAGGTGATTTCGGGTTTTCCAGCCCGTAGCTTCAAGGCATGGATGCAACCCAGCTCCTCGCCCAGGCGTCCGATGTAGTCGCCGCCGCCGACCCCGCCGGGCTCATGCCCGCGCGCCAGCAGATGGCGCTGTCCCTCGGATGGCACATCATTCTCGCCTGCTTCGGAGTCGCCTTCCCCGCCATCATCTTCGTGATGCACCTGCGCGGCATCCGCAAGAACGACCCCGTCGCCCTCAACCTCGCCAAGCGCTGGGGCAAAGTCTCGGCCGTGCTCTTCGCGATCGGCGCCGTCTCCGGCACCGTCCTCAGCTTCGAGATGGGCCTCCTGTGGCCCGGCCTCATGGGCACCTTCGGCGACGTCCTCGGACTCCCCTTCGCCTTCGAAGGCCTCGCGTTCTTCCTCGAAGCGATCTTCCTCGGCATCTACCTCTACGGCTGGGGCAAGATGCCCCCCAGACTGCACCTCTTCATGGTGCTGCCCATGGCGATCACCGGCGTCATCGGCACCTACTGCGTCCTCGCCGTCAACGCCTGGATGAACGCCCCCGTCGGCTTCGACATCGTCGGCGGCGAAGTCGTGAACATCGAGCCCTGGGCCGTCCTGTTCAACCAGCACGCGTTCCTCGCCTTCGCCCACATGTGGCTCGCCGCCTACATGGTCGCCGGGTTCTCCATCGCCTCGGTCTACGCGGTCGGGATGCTCAAAGGGCGCCGCGACCGCCACCACCGGCTCGGATTCATGGTGCCGTTCGCCTTCGCGACCATCGCGGCCCTCGCGCAGCCCCTCGCCGGGCACTTCCTCGGCCACGACCTGGCCGAACGCCAGCCCGCGAAACTCGCCGCGTTCGAATACGCCGACGAGACCGCAGACGGCGCGACGCCGCTCACCATCGGCGGCTTCTACATCGACGGCGAAGTCAAGTGGGCCATCGAGATCCCGTACCTCTCCTCGGTCGCCTCACTGAACTCGTTCACCGAACCCGTGCCCGGCCTCGACCAGATCCCGGAGGAGGACCAGCCGCCGGTGAACTTCACCCACTACTCGTTCCAGGCGATGGTCGGCATCGGCCTGCTCCTCCTGGCGGCGGTAGCGCTGTACTGGTTCCTGCGATGGCGCAGGCGGGACCTGCTCGAGAACCGCTGGTTCCTGCGGTTCATGGCGGTCACCGGACTGCTCGCGATGACCGCCATGGAAGCGGGCTGGATCGCCACCGAAGTGGGCCGGCAGCCCTGGATCGTCTACGGCGTCATGCGCACCACCGAAGCCGCCAGCGACCACTCGGCCGGTCTCTGGGGCGTCTACGGCGCCTCGGTCGCCCTCTACGGCGGCATGACGATCGCCGCGATCGTGATCCTGCGGTCGATGGCGCGGCGCTGGCGCTCGGGCGCGGCGGACCTGCCGAGCCCCTACGGGCCGAAGCCTGTGACGGTCGACGGGCCCGGCGAGGTCCGGGAGTGCGCCGATGAGAAGGACGGCGACGCCGAGAACGCCGCCATGAGCCGCCCGACCGCCGAGCAGGAGGCCGCGAAATGATGTCGCTCGAGTTCGCCGTCGCCGCAGCGCTGTTCGCCGGGGTCGTCGCCTACGCGGTACTGGGCGGAGCCGACTTCGGTTCGGGATTCCACGACCTCACCGCGGGCGGCGCCCGCCGCGGCGCACCACTGCGGACGCTCATCGACCACAGCATCGGCCCGGTGTGGGAGGCCAACCACGTCTGGCTCATCTACGTGCTGGTGATGTGGTGGACCGGGTTCCCGGAGTCGTTCGCCGCCGCCATGACCACGCTTTATGTGCCGCTCGTGCTCGCGCTCGTCGGCATCGTGCTCCGCGGCGCCGGCTTCGCGTTCCGCAAGCACAGCGAGACGCTCTGGCAGGCGAAGCTGTTCGGGATCGTCTTCGCGACCTCATCGGTGCTCGCCCCGTTCTTCCTCGGCACCATCGTCGGAGCGCTCGCCTCGGGCCGGGTCCCGGCGGCCGGGAACGGCGACCCGTGGTCCTCGTGGATCAACCCGACCGCGCTCTTCACCGGGTGCATCTCGGTCGGCACCTGCGCGTTCCTCGCCGCGACGTTCCTGACGGCGGACGCCGCGCGGCGCGGCGAGACCGCACTGGCCGCGAAGCTCCGGATCCGGTCCCTTGTGGTCGGTGCGGCGACGGGGGTCGTGGTCTTCGCGGGGCTGATCCCTGTCGAGCACGACGCGCCGACGTTCTGGAACGGCCTGACCGGCCGCGCCGCGCCCGTCATGGCGCTCTCGGCGCTGGGCGGCATCGCGACGCTGATCCTGTTGTGGCGCGGGCGGTTCGGCCCGGCCCGGTTGGCGGCGGTGGTCGCGGTGGCGGCCGTGATGGCCGGGTGGGGGATCGGCCAGTACCCGTGGGTGCTCGTCGACCAGGTGAGCATCGCCGATGGCGCCGGCGCGCGGGCGACCCTGCAGGGTCTGCTGGTGGCCGTGGGGATAGCGGCGGTGATCGTCGGTCCGGCGCTCGGGTACCTGTTCTATCTGACGCAGTCGCCCGAATGGAACGGGGAGGCGCGCGGAGGCGTCGAAGCGGGAGAAGGTGGTTCGATCCGCCGCGGCGTCTCGCATTGGAGCAGTCGGTTGGGGAGCTGACCGCTTCGGGGAAGGTTTGACACCTGCGGTGGATGAGGGAGGGCCGGGCGCGCCAGTGCCCGGCCCTCCTTGGTGCGCGCTGTCGAATGCGCGGGATCAGATGCTGAGCGACCAGCTGTTCAGGGTGCCGCTCGAACCGCCGTAGTAGGTGTCGGTGACGCGCAGCGTCCAAGTGCCCGAACGGTTCTCGCTCGAAAGGTTGACGCTGTAGGTGGTGGCGATGTTCGCGCCGGAGCCGCCCGCGGCCTTGAGGGTGCGGCTGGTGCCGTCAGGGGCGATGAGCGCGATCGTGATGTCGCCGCTGTAGGGGTGGGTGATGTTGACCGTGACCGAGCTCGTCGAGGAGGCGGTCCCGGTGCAGGACAGGCTGATCGTGGAGTTCAGCGGCGAGCCTTCGGGAATGGCGGCCGCGGTGGTCTTCGAGCCGGAGCAGTTGGTCGGAGTGCCGCCGGAGGAGCCGCAGTAGTTCGTCAGGTGCGACTGGATCGCGGACTTCTCGGAGGCGTCGATCGTGAGGTCGTACAGGTACTTGACGTGGATCCAGGCCTTGACGTAGTCGCAGCGCACCGAGGTGTTGGCGGGCATCCACTCAGCCGGGTCGTAGTCGCTCTTCGAGGAGTTCGCCGAGGTGGTGGCGATCCACAGCTGCGGGGAGTTGATGTCGTTGGCGAAGGCCTGTCGCTGCGCGGTGGTCCAGGACCAGGCTCCGGAGGCCCAGGCTTCGGAGAGGGCCACGACGTGGTCGATGGTGGCGTTGGAGACCGAGGTGGTCCAGGTGTTGTCGAAGTCGGACTGCCAGTTGCCGGAGGTGGGCTGGCAGCCGTCGCCGGTGACGACGTTCTGGCCGTCGCGCTTGAGGACGTACTGGCGGGCCGTGCAGCCTCCGCTGCCGCTCACGGACCTCCAGTGCGGGAAGAGGCTGCGGTCGTAGCTCGACCCGTGGGACTCGGCGGCGACGGTGAGCGCGTTCAGTTCGGATTGCGCGGTCGCGGTGGAGGGGATGCCCGGAGGGCGGACGGCTTCGGCGGGTGCGGCGTCGAGGATGACGACGGAGAGGACGGCAAGCGCGGCCGCGGCGAGTGCGGCGACGGCGCGGCGGGCGGGGAGGGTCCAGGAAGGCATTGCTCGGCTCCTGAGGTGAGGCGGTCGGGGGAGCGGCCGATGGGGTCGGCCGCGGGAGGCGGGCCCGCCGGGGATGGGACGCGGGCCTGGATTGATCAAATCATGGGATGATCGGCTATGGCAATAGTCACAGTAGATTGTTCACATTCCCGACACGAGCCGGTCGGGGCCGAGCGGTCGGAAGTTCCCCGAGAGTCGAAGGCGCACGACGAATACCGCCGCACTCGGGTGCACAACGGGAACCGCTCGCATCCGGGAGCGCAAAGAGAACCGCCCGCGCCGAAGGCGCGGGCGGTTGCGATGTGGACGCCTACTGCACCTCGCGCCTCGGGTTGAGCTGGTCGATGAACCAGACGTCCACGAGGTCGCTCACGATGGCGCGCACCGGCTCCGACGCCTCCTCGATGGGTTCGCCGTCGGTGCGGCCGATGACCACGTACATCAGGTAGTGCCCATAGGTGTTGTACCCGACCATGGTCGCGGCCCGGCCGAGTTCCGCGGCCTCGCCGTCGGTCCGCAGGGCCGCGAAGCCGCCCTCGAGTCCCGCCTCGATCGCGGCGCGCAGCGAGTCCGCCTCGGCCGTGTCGGCGAGGTTGAGGACGCCGGCGGTCGCGGCGTACTCGCCGTCCGGGTTGATGAGCGTCGCGCGCACCGTCTGCGTGCAGTCGGCGTCGGCCAGCAGGTCGGCGAGTTCGTCGAGTCCGGCGTCCGAGCAGTTCGCGAGTTCTTCCGTCTCAAGGACTTTGTAGCTGCCCGTGCCCCCGTCCGGGGTGATCGAGCCCGCGCCGAAGAGCTCCGCGATCGAGATCGGCGCCGTGTCGGTGGCGCGGCTGGCGATCGGGTCGACCACCTCCGGTGCGCCGACCGATTCATCCACTGAGGATGATTGATCGGCCGCGGGCCTCGCGGTCGGCGCGGACGGGTCCGGTTCGCCTTCGCGGAGCACGATGAACGCCCCCGCCGCGCAGGCGGCGGCGACCGCGAGCGCGCTCACGACCGCGAGCGCGACCAGCCACCATTTCGTGCGGCGCCGGGCGCGCTGTGCGGCGCGACGCAGGGGACGCGAGGCCTGGATCTGGTCCAGGTGCGCTTCCATCTCCTCCTCGGGCGACCGTTGCCCCGGCGCGGGCGACGGCGAGCGGCCCCCCGATCCGAGACGCACGGTCGGCGTGCGGTCTTCGGGGCTGAGCCGCGCTGTGGGTGCGCGCATCTGCGAGCGCTCGTCGTACTCCGACCAGTCGAAACCTGGATTGTCCGGAGGCCGGTGCGACTGCGTCTCCTGGGGAACTCCGAACGGTGACGGGCCATGTGCCATGGGGGCAGCTTAGACCCGGAAACCGTCGAAACCGGTAAACGTTCCCCCGGGAGATGGACGGCGTCGAGCGTCGTTCATCTCCTCGGGTGACAAGCCGTGGCACGTGACATATCACATGTCGCACTGCGGATCGATCAGGAACGAGCACTCCATCGGCCGGGTGGCATATCACATGTCACGCAGCGGACCTGGGGGCGAGAACGGCGCAGGTCTCTTACGGGCCGATCCCGGCGGCCGGCGCGGGCTCGGCGCGCGACAATGGGGGACATGTCCAAAGGCCCAGCCGACCAGCCAGAGCACTACTTCAGCGAGCAGCCCGCAGTCGACGACCGCGAACGCACCGTCGAGTTCGACCTCGACGGCGTCAAGTACGAGCTGACCGCCTCCACCGGGGTCTTCTCCGGCAACCGCCTCGACCCAGGCACCAGCGTGCTGCTCAACAAGGTCGTGCCGCCCGAGTCCGCCGGGACCTTCCTCGACCTCGGCTGCGGCTACGGTCCGATCAGCGCCGTGCTCGCCCAGCGCGACGACGCCGAGATCTGGGCGGTCGACGTCAACCGACGCGCGCTCGACCTGACCCGCCGCAACACCGAGAAGGCCCCGGGCACCGTGCACGTCGCCGCTCCTGAGGACGTTCCGGCCGACGTGCGGTTCGACGAGATCTGGTCCAACCCGCCGATCAAGGTCGGGAAAGAGGCCCTCCACGACCTGCTCGAGACCTGGCTGCCGCGCCTCAAGGACGGCGGCGTCGCCTGGCTCGTCGTCTCCAAGCACCTCGGCGCCGACTCGCTCGCGCGCTGGCTCACCGAGCAGGGCTGGGATGTCGACAAGCACGCGAGCGCCAACGGCTACCGGGTCCTGAAGGTCGAGCGAGCCGAACCGTAGCGGCGCGCGCCCGAAGCGCGCGCCGCGATTCGGGATCGAAGGGGCAGCCGGGGCTGCGGGCGAACGGCTGAACCGACCGGCGTGCCACTTGTTCCGCGGCCGCGAACGATCGGGCTTTCAGGCGAAACGCCGGAAACGCGGCAAGGGCCGCCTGCTCGAAGCCGGCCGGTGCGCCTCGCGCCGCCGCGATCCGGCGTACGGCCGAAGCCCGCGAACTCGACGCGGGCAACAGGCCAGGACCGCCGCGACACGGGCACTCGACCCCGCCGCGAATGCGGGGCCGCGCCGCCCGCTCGAGGCGAACGGCGCGACCCCGCATGGTGCGCTCAACGCGCTCCCGTCACTCTCCCGACGGCGGATTCAGGACGATCCCGCTGGCCACCGGCGTGCCGAAGTTCGGGGTGCCGTCGGCGTTGAACGTGAACGGCTGCACCCGCGTCTCCCGATCCGAGCCGCAGCCCTGGCCGCTCTGCGGGTTGCCGTGGTACACGATCCACTGCTGCGAGCCGTCCGGCGAGGCGAAGAACCCGTTGTGCCCCGGCCCGAACACCCCGTTGCCCTGCGACAGCACCGGGTCGGCGCTCTTGTCCCAAGAGGACGCCGAGAGCACCGAGCCGCCGTCGTACGTCAGCAGCCCCAGCTTGTAGTCGTCCGTCGTGCACGACGAGGCCGAGTAGACGATGAACGTCCTGCCGCCGTGCTGGAGCACCACTGGGGCCTCGTTCACATTGGCCCCCACCGTCTCCCACGAGAGCGTCGGCGTCGCGATCGTCACCTGCGAGCCGGTCACGGTCCAGGGGTTCGACATGGCCGCGATCCGGATCGACTGGTTCGCGCCGACCCACTCCGACCACAGCAGGTACAGCGAGCCGTTGAGCTCCAGATAGGACCCGTCGATGTTCCACTGGTCCGGCAGCGGCGTGCCCATGAACTCATACGGCCCCATGGGGGTCGACCCGGTGGAGCGCAGCACGTGGAGGCGCTGGCCGTCGAAGTTCGTCTGCGAGTTCCCCGAGGTGTACATCAGGTACCAGACGCCGCCGATGCGGTGGAACTCCGGCGCCCAGTGCGAGCAGCAGCGGCTCGCGTTGCCCGAGTCGTTCCACACCACCGAGTCCGCAGCGGTCTTGAGCCCGGCCAGGGTCGTCGCCCGGCGCATGATCACTGTGGAGTCCCAAGTGGTCGTGGACATGTAGTAGTAGCCGTCCCAGTACTCGATCCACGGGTCGGCCCCGTTGGAGCGGATCGGGTTGGCGACGCCGGTGTCCGCGGCCTCGCTCAGGAACCACTTCTGCGCGTTCAGGCCGTTGGAGGTGTACTGCGAGATGCGGCTGCCCGCGGTGGTCGACCACTCCCACAGGTCGAGCGCCTTGCCCGAGAAGCGGTTGATGAAGCTGTACGAGCCGTCGGCGTGCTCGGTGACCGACCACTGCTGGTTGGTGAAGTTCTGGTCCGACGCCTGGGCGATGACGGCCCCGTCGGCGGCGTCCCAGCCCCAGACGTCGAGTACGAGGTTCGAGTGGCGGGCCTGGATCTTGTAGTAGCCGCTGCCCGCGTCGACGAACCGGAACTGCTGGTTGGTGCCGGCATTGCGGCCCCACTGGACGAGTTCGGCGCCGGCGGCGGTGGAGGCGCCCTCGATGTCGAGGGCAAGGTGGGAGTGGGCGCTGGTGATGGTGAACCAGACGCCGGTGGTCACGGCGCCCTGGGCGGGCGCGGGGGTCGCGGCGACGAGGCCGAGGGCGGCCATGGCCGCGGCTGCGGCGAGCGCCAGCAGCGTGCGGCCCCGCCGCAGTATGGAGGTGGACATCCTTGTCTCCTGGTGTGAGAGAAGCCGAAGTATCGCTTGATGGAAATGTGCGGATAAACTGTCGCCGAATCGACCGCCGCTTGCGGAGCGAATTCGTGGGAGCGGTCCGGCAAACCCGGTTTGCATCGTTGTAGAATTCTGCGGAACGGAGGAGGTGCGATGGCGGCGACCTTGCGCGATGTCGCGAAACTGGCAGGCGTCTCATTCAAGACCGTCTCGAACGTCATCAACGACTACCCGCACGTCCGCCCCGCGACCAGGGCGAAGGTCGAGCGGGCGATCGCCGAGCTCGGTTACAAGCCGAACCTCAACGCGCGCAGCCTGCGGTCCGGCCGCACCGACACCGTCGCGCTCGCCGTCCCCGAGCTCAACCTGAGCTACTTCGCCGAGCTCGCGGGCATGGTCATCGCCGCCGCCGAGGAATCCGGGCTCACGGTGGTCGTCGAGCAGACCGGCGGCGACCGCGACCGCGAGCTGGCGCTCCTGCGCAGCCCCCGCCTGAGCATGACCGACGGCCTCATCCTCAGCCCGCTCGGCATGGGCCAGGAGGACGCCGGCGCGCTCGACGTCCCGTTCCCGCTCGTGCTCCTCGGCGAGCGCACCTTCGACTGGCCGTGCGACCACGTCACCATGCGCAACGTCGAGGCCGCCCGCGCGGCGACCGAGTACCTGCTGGCCTCGGGCCGCCGCCGGATCGCCGTCATCGGCGAGTACGAGGGCGAGGTCATGGGCTCGGCCCGGCTCCGCCTGCGCGGCTACCGCGAGGCCCTCGCCGCGCACGACGTGCCGTACGACGCCTCGCTCGTGGTCCGCGCGACCCTGTGGCACCGCGCCGACGGCGCCCGCGCGATGCACGAGCTCCTGGACCGCGACGTGCCGTTCGACGCGGTCTTCGGCTTCAACGACACCATGGCGCTCGGCGCGATGCGCGTGCTCCAGGAGGCCGGCCGCCGCGTCCCCGAGGACGTGGCGGTGATCGGCTTCGACGACCTCGACGAGGCCGCCTACTCGATCCCCTCGCTCACCACAGTGGACCCGGGGCGGGAGTGGCTGGCGCGCACCGCGCTCGGGACGCTGCTCGAGCGCATCGCCGAGACGGGCCCCAAGCAGCCGCCGCGAACCGAGCTGGCGGACTTCACCATCGTCGAGCGCGAGTCGGCGCCGAGGAACTGAGGTACGGGCGCGAAACGATGCCGCCGACCTGAGCGCCGGAGGCGCCGCGGCACCGAGCGCCGTTCGCGCACCGAATCCCTTCGCGGTCCCGAAGGACGGGCGCATTGCGCGCCCGGGCTCCTCGACCTTGGACATCGGACCTCCGAACTCGAAGCGAAGTCTCGCAGCGGATCTGCGACGCCTGGCGGGCCGCGCCTGCGCGCCGTCCGGGGGCGGCGGGCCGTCGAGCGCCCGCCGCCCCCGGCGGCCGGCTACTGGATGCCCTCTTTCACGAGTCGCCACTGCTGGCACGCAGCGCCGTTCGCGGTCCACTGCTGCGCGACCGCGCCATCCGCGGTGGAGCATCCGGCGATCTCGAGCAGCTTGCCGCTGTTGGCGTTCGTGAACGTCCACCAGCCGCCGCTGGTCGCGGCCGTCCACGACTGCGTCGCGCTCCCGGTCGGGCCCCACTGCACCGCGTCCACCCCGTCGGCGGTCTGCGCCGAGGGGATCTCGAGCAGCTTGCCGCTGTTCTGGTTGGTCAACTGCACCGTGGCGCCGCCGCTGACGGTCCACCGCTGCGTCGCGTTGTTCGTGTCGCCCCACTGGCCCACGGCCGCGCCGTCGGTCATCAAGGCGCTCAGCACCTCCAGGTACTTGCCGCTGCCCCGGTTCGCGACCTGGAAGACCGGCGCGAGCGCACTGCTCGAGTACAGGTGGATCGCGTCGAGTTCGGCGAAGTCGGTGCCCTTGGTGAACCGGATCGTGTTCGTGCCCGCATTCAGCGTGACGGTCTTCTGCGCCCAGCCGTACCGGGCCCAGTCCACAGTGGCCGGATAGCTGATCGACGAGCCGGAGCCGCCGTTCACGCTCACCGAATGCGTCGCGGTCGAGCCGAAGCCGTTGTCGTACCGGACGTTCATCGTGTAGGTCCCGGCGGTCGGCACCTTCACGGTGAACTGCACGTAGCTGCCGCTGTTGTTGATGTTCCCGATCTTCGACCCGTTCGAGGCCTGCACGTGGTTGACGGTGGACACGTCGTTCAAGGTCGCGTTCTCGGCCTCGTACTGCAGGGCGTCCAGCGGGATCGACCCGACCCGGATGTCGTTGAGGTCGGTGGTCGTGTTCTCGACGTTCACGGCCTGGTAGAGCGTGCGGCCGTCGGCGCCGTAGTCGATGCCCTGCGCGAATCCGCTGAAGTTCCCGCCCTGGGTGTCACTGGCGTCGTAGGTGACCGCCATCGGCAGCCGCTCCCACGGGCCATCGCCGAGGTTGTAGTTGACGTAGAAGTTCTGGCCGCCGTCGATGTTGCCGCTCCCGTCGAGCGACCACTTCGAGGCCACCACGACCATGCCCTTCGGGCCGCCGGAGGGCACCCACTTCACGTACGGCGAAGAACCGATGCCGCGGCCGTTCGCCAGCTTGATCTGGGTGCCGATGCTGTTGGTGGAACCCCAGTTCAGGCCGTCGGCCGAGATCTTGTAGTAGACCGGCGCGGTGTTCTGGGACTGGCTGGGCCGGTTCACGACCTCGAAGGTCGCCATGTAGCGGCCGTCGGGCAGTTTCGTCACGGTGATCATGCCGGGCCGGTCGCTCTGGTTGGTCGGCGCCGAGACGTTGACCAGCGAACCCCAGGTCTTGCCGCCGTCGGTGGAGCGGCGGTAGGAGATCGCCTGGAGCACGCCGTTCGCCTTCTGGCGCTCGTCCGAGAAGTACGCGGCGAGGCCGCCGTTCCCGTCGATCGCGAGCGAGGGCTCCCACACCGTGGTGGTGGTCGAGGACGGCGACGGGTCGTACACGGCCGGGCCGCCGGAGTCGATGGTGCTCAGGTAGCTCCAGTTCGTGCCCTGATCGGTGCTCTTGTACACGACCAGGCGGCTCGTCGAGCGGTCCTCGGGCATGACCATGCCCGCCAGCAGGATCGTGCCCGCGGCCAGGTCCCCGGTGGTCTGGGTGACCTCGTAGAGGAACGGCTGGGCCGTGCGGGTCAGCGCCGGGAACGTCGCGCTCGGGTTCACGTCGGCGACGTGGCTCCAGCTCGCGCCGTTGTTCGTGCTGCGGTAGATCGGGTAGACCTGCACGCCGTTCTGGAGCACGAGCTTGTCGAACGTGACCAGCTGCGTGCCGTTGGCGCTGCCGCTGTTCTTGAGCACGATGATCTTGGCGTAGGTGGTCCCGGCGGGCGTGCCGCCTTCGGGGTTGAACGAGCTGCCGGCGGCGGGCGAGTAGACGAGCGCACCGTTGCCGGTGGTCACGGCCGCGGCGGGCGCGGGGGACCAGCCGATGGACGCGGCGACGAGGGCGAGGAGGAAGGCGGCGGCGGCGATCACGGCGCCGCCTCGCCTGAGGCTGAGGAGTTGAGGGCTTCGCATGTGACTTCCAATCTTTACAACGTTGTATCATGCGTGCGGGACATCGTATGACCATCAATGCCCGCAGGTCAAGCCCATGGTCGCGAATCCGGTCACAGATCGGAAACGAAGTGGACACGAACGGTGGGTCCCGTTGACAGCCTCGGCGGGGTGTGCGTACGATTCCCAGACTTACAACGTTGTACAAGACGGTTCCCCCAGTACAGGACCCCCTCGACGTTGTACGTCACCGATTGCAGTCACACCACCAATTGACAGCACCGCCTGTGATTCTCAGTCGCGGTGGGAGGGAACTGAAATGAAACGCAAGACCGTTCTTATCGGCGGCGCCGGGAGCGCCGCGCTGGCGCTCCTCGGCTCCGGTTGCTCGGAGAACGAGGTCGGCGGCCCGGCCACCCTCACGTTCTGGCACGGCTACACCGAGGCCGACGGCGACGTCCTCCAGGGCATCGTCGACGACTTCAACGCCTCGCAGAGTGACATCACGATCAACACCGAGGTCAAGACCTGGGCCAGCATCGACGACACCCTGCTGACGGCGCTTTCGGCCGGCGAGGGCCCCGACATCGTGGCGATGCCGGCCGAGCGGCTCCCGATCTACGCCGACAAAGGCGCGTTCGTCGAGCTCACCGGCTTCTACGCCGACGACTCCTCCAACACCGCGAACCTCATCCCGGGCGCGGTCTCGATGATCGAGGTCGAGGGCACCAAGTACGGCGTGCCCACCGGTTTCGTGCCGCTGGCCGTCTACTACAACACCGCGCTCTTCGAGGCGGGCGGCGTCACCGCGTTCCCGGGCACCTGGGACGAGTGGGTCGCCACCGCCAAGCAGCTCACCGTTGACGAGGACGGCGACGGCACGCCGGAGCAGTACGGGGTGGTCCTGCCCGACCACGCCACGGTCGCCAATGGACTCTGGCCGTCCCTGTTCTACGGCAACGGCGGTGACATCGTCAGCGAGGAGATCGACGCGGTCATCGACTCGCCCGAGAACGCCGCGACCCTCGAGTACTGGCGTAAGGCCATTGTGGATGACAAGATCTCGCCGACGGGCATCGACGGCGTGGGCGCCGACGAGCTGTTCGGCGCGGGCAAGGCCGCCATGACGATCGGCGGTCCGTGGATGGCCTCGATCGCCGCCGAGAACGGCATCGACTGCGCGATCGCCGCGATCCCGGCCGGTCCCGTGACGCAGGCCGCGTCGGCCATCGGCGTCTCCATGGCCGTCACGGTCGACGCGGACGACAACGCCCGCGCCGCCGCCGAGGAGTTCTTCGCGTTCTTCCTCAACGACGAGAACGCGGCCGCCTGGTCGCTCGGCTCCGGCTGGCCGCCGCTGCGCACCGACGTGCCCGCCGAGGCGGTCAACTCCAACCCGGTCGTCGCCGCGCTGACCGAGATCGCCGACCTCGGGCGGCCCCTGCTGCCGGGCGTCGTCAACAGCGTCGACGTGCTCGCCGCCGTGGACGAGCTGACCCAGCGTGCCATCGCGGGCGAGGACATCGACGGGCTGCTCGCCGAAGCGCAGGAGACCGTCCAGAACGCGCTCTAGGCCCGGATCAGCCGTCCTCAAGAGACGGTCAAACAGGACAGCGATCGACGGGGACGCCGCCCCTCGGCGTCCCCGCCGCCCCAAGGGGAGTGAAGGAGACCATGACCACCGCACCACCGACGGGCCGCCGGTACCGCCCGCCCGCACCGCTGGGGGGACGCCGCCGCGTCGAAAGCCCTAAGCACCGCACCGCGATCGCCGCCGCGTTCCTCGCGCCCGCACTGATCGTCCTGGGCCTGTTCACGATCTGGCCGATGCTCTCGGCCCTGCGGCTGTCCTTCACGGACGCCAGCGGCTTCGGCGAGCCCGAATGGGTCGGCCTCGAGAACTACATCGAGGTCTTCACCGACCCCGACCTGCTGGGCGCCGTCACGAACACCGCGCTCTACACGGTCCTGTTCACCCCTGTGGCGGTCGCCGCGGCCCTCGGCCTGGCGCTGCTGCTCAACAACCCGCGGCTGCCCTTCCGGAGCTTCTTCCGCACCGCCCTGTTCGTGCCGTTCGTGGTCTCCTTCTCCGTGGCGGCCTTCGCCTGGAGCTACCTCGTCGACCCGCAGGTGGGCCTCCTCAACTACTGGCTGCGCGGCCTCGGCATCCAGCTCGGCAACGTGCTGGAGGACCCGAACCTGGCCATGCCCATGGTCGTGCTGGTCGCGGTCTGGAAGCTCTTCGGCTTCTACTTCGTGATCTTCCTGGCCGGCCTGCAGGACATCCCGACCTCGATCTACGAGGCGGCCCGCATGGACGGCGCCGGGGTGTGGTCGCGGCTGCGCAACGTCACGCTGCCGATGCTCTCGAACACGATGGCGTTCGTGCTCGTCTTCGCGATGATCGCCGCCCTCCAGGCCTTCGACCAGATCTACGTGATGACCGGCGGCGGCCCCTACGGCAGCACCCAGACCCTCGTCATGGAGATCTACGAGTCCGGCTTCCGCAAGCTCGAGATCGGTTTCGCCTCGGCCCTGTCGTACGTGCTGCTCGTCGCGACCCTGCTGCTGAGCCTGGCGCAGTTCGTGTTCTTCGGCCGCAAAGAAAAGGACCTGGCATGAGCACCGCACGCCGCTCGCTGCGCGACCTCCGGCCCTCCACCGTGCTCACCACGATCGCGTTCGTGGTCGTCACCGCCGTCGTGCTGCTGCCGATCGCGATCATCGTGCTCACCGCGTTCAAGCCCGTGGCCGAGGTCAACGCCTACCCGCCGAGCCTCCTCCCGGAGGACTGGACGCTCGCCAACCTGAAGACCGTCACCTCGGAGCTGCCGTTCGCGCGTCTGGTCGGCAACAGCTTCGTCTTCGCCGGCGGCGTGACGCTGTTCGCGCTCATCTTCGACTCGCTCGCCGCGTACGCGTTGGCGCGCTTGGACTTCACGGGCCGGAAGTTCCTGCTCATCGCCATCATCGCGACGCTGATGATCCCGTTCCAGGCGACGCTCATCCCGCTGTACCAGCTCGTGGCCGACCTCGGCTGGGTGAACACGTACACCGGGCTCATCGCGCCTCGCGCCGCCGACGCGTTCGGGATCTTCTTCCTGCGCCAGTTCTTCCTCGCGCTCCCGCGGGACATCGACCAGGCCGCGCGCATCGACGGCGCGGGGGAGTTCCGGATCTTCAGGTCCATTGTGCTCCCGAATGCCGTTCCCGCCCTGCTCACACTGGGGCTCTTCACGTTCGTCAACAACTGGAACGACCTGCTGTGGCCGCTGGTGTTCACCACCGACGCCGAGATGGGCACGATCACCTCCGGCCTGACCCAGCTCACCGGACCCAGCGGCATCGTGCCCCACGGCGTGATGATGGCCGGCTCGCTCATCGCGATCCTGCCGCTCGTCATCGCGTTCCTCTTCATCCAGCGGCGCTTCATCGAGAACATCGCAACGACAGGACTCAAATGACCGGCTCTCCCAACTGGCACCGCGACGGCGGCATGCACTTCGCCGTAGGTGTCGAGGACACCTTCGTGCCCCAGGCCGGACCGGGCGAACGGCCGATCGACGAGTACGAGCTCACCGAGCACTACGAGCGGTGGCACTCCGATCTCGGCCTCGCCGTCGAGGCGGGCGCCGAGCTGGTGCGCTGGGGCGTCCCGTGGCACCGCATCCAGCCCGAACCCGGGCGCTGGGACTGGGGCTGGCTCGACCGCGTCATGGACCGCTACGCCGAACTCGACCTTCGGCCCATTGTGGACCTCATGCACTACGGCACTCCACTGTGGCTCGATCGTCAGTTCGCGAACCCGGACTACCCGAAGCTCGTCGCCGAGTACTCCGCCCGCGTCGCCGAACGCTACGCGCACCTCGGCGTCACCGACTACACGCCGGTGAACGAGCCGATGATCCACGCCCTGTTCTCCGGCGAGTACGCGTACTGGCCCCCGTATCTCTCAGGGCCGCAAGGACTCTCGACCATGGTCGGACAACTCGCCCGCGGCTTCGTGCTCGCGCAGCGCGCCATGCGGGACGTCCTCGGCGACCGCGCCGTCTTCGTCCACGTCGACGCCGGCATGCGCTACGTCGGCGACACCGACGCACCCGAGCACCGCGAGCACGCCGCGCGCCTGAAAGACCAGGTCTTCCTCGTCGAAGACCTCGTCACCGGCCGCGTCGACGCCGACCACCCGCTCGAGGTGCACCTGCGCGCCAACGGCTGGGTCGACGCCGACCTCGCCTGGTTCGCCGAAGCCCCCGTGCAACCCGACGTCATGGGCGTCAACTACTACCCGCGCCACTCGACCGAGCTGTTCGAAGCCGGGGTCTTCCACGGCGGCGGCTTCCGCGACCCGCGCCCGACCCGCGACGACGGCGTCGCCGGCATGGACGAACTCCTCCGCGAGGCCCACGCCCGGTACGGCGCGCCCGTGATGCTGACCGAGACCTGCGTGACCGGCTCGGTCAAGGAGCGGATCGACTGGCTCGACGAATCCGTTGCGGCCCTGCACGGCCTGCGCGCCTCCGGCGTCGACGTCGTCGGGTACACGTGGTGGCCCCTGTTCGACATGTACGAATGGACGTACCGGCACTCCGAGCAGCCGCGCGAGGCGCACCGACTCACCATGGGGCTGTGGCGACTCGAGGAGAGCGCGACCGGTCTCGAGCGGGTGCGGACCGACATCGTCGCGCGCTTCCGCCACCATGCGCGCGGCGACTAGCCGCCCTGGGCGACCGCTTCGCGGGCTGGAAGGCGGTGTCCAATTCCTGACACCGCACTTGCGAGGAGCCCTCGCGATGACGTAGCGTAACGGCCGTAAACGAATAAACCCACGGGAGTCCGATGCATCGGGCTGAGAGGGGACTTGGTAGTCCCGACCGTCGAACCTGATCCAGATCATGCTGGCGCAGGGAGAAGGAGCTATGCGCGCTACTCGTCTACCTCGACTCCACGTCATCACCGACACCCGCGGCCCGGTCGCACTGCCGGCGAACGCGCTGCGGAGCGGCCCTCTCGCCGCCATCGAAGCGGCGCTGGCCGCCGGAGCCCGCCTCGTCCAGGTCCGGCCCGAGGACCACTACACCGATCGCGCGGCCTTCGACCTCGCCACCGCGATCGCCGCACTCTGCGACCAGTACGGCGCACTGTGCCTGGTCAACGACCGCGTGCACCTCGCGCAAGCGATCGGCGCCGACGGCGTCCACCTCGGCGCGGAGGACCTCCCGATCGACGCCACCCGACGCCTCCTCCCGGCAGCCTCGATCATCGGCGGCACCGCCCGCGACCCGGAATCGGCGCGAGCCGCGCGCCGTGCCGGGGCGAGCTATCTCGGCGTCGGCCCGGTCTGGGGCACCACCACCAAAGCCGGTCTGCCGCAACCGATCGGAATCGAGGGTCTCGCCGCCGTCTGCGAGGCCGTCGACCTTCCGGTGATCGCCATCGGCGGCATCACCGCGGAGCGCGCGGCGCTCTGCCGCGAGGCCGGAGCCCACGGTGTGGCGGTGGTCGGCGCGGTCTCGGCCGCCTCGGACCCGCGCCAGGCGACCGCGGACCTCCTTGAAGCCGTGGGGGAGAACCCGGCGGAGTGGCGTGTAGGGCCGCTACCAGCGGGTGAGGCTCCCGATCCGGGCCTCCTGCGAGGGGCGGGCGAAGCCTGATGCGCATCGCCATCGTCGGCGCCGGATCGATCGGGCTCGCCGTCGCGTGGCGGGCCGCCCAGTCCGGCGCCGAGGTCGTCGTGCACGATCCGGACCCGGGTTCGGGCGCCTCGCGCGTGGCCGCCGGGATGATCGCACCCGTCACCGAATCCCATTACGGCGAAGAGGCACTCGGCCCGTTCATGGCCGCATCGGCCGACGCCTGGCCCGGCTTCGCCCTCGAACTCGAAGCGGCGTCCGGACTCGCGATCGGGTTCCGCGATGTGCCCACGCTGCTGGTCGGCGTTGAAGACGGCGACAGGGCCGAGATCGACCGGCAAGCCGAGCTGTACCGGTTCACCGCAAGGAATGTCGAGACCCTCGCCGCACGCGTCGCGCGCAAGGTCGAACCTCTGCTCAGTCATCGCGTGCGCGGCGGCGTGCTCGTCCCGGAGGACCGCGCGGTCGATCCGCGAGCAGTACATGACGCACTACTGATCGCCGCCGAGCGCGCCGGGGTCGGACTCCGGGCCGAACGCGTCGACGACCTGGCCGCGCTCGACGCCGACCAGGTGGTCATCGCGGCCGGATGCGGATCGGCGAACTTCGTCGGTGCGGGTGCGGGTGCGGGTGCGGGTGCGGGTGACAGCGTCGAGGCGCCGCGCGACAACACGGGTGCCGCCACGGACAGAGGCGGAATAGCGGCGCGCGGCGAGTGCTCTGATACCGCCGCAGGCGACGGCCCCATCGGAGACCGCGGCCAATCCGCAACCCGCTGGAACCTGCCGGTTCGCCCAGTGCGCGGCGCAGTGCTGCGACTGCGAGCCGTCGGCGATCAACCGCGCCCTCGAACAACCGTGCGCGGCTACGTGAAAGGCCACCCGATCTACATCGTGACCCGCGAAAGCGGCGAAATCGTCGTAGGCGCATCGAGTGACGAACGCGGGTTCGACCAGCGCACCGGCACCGCCGGAGCGGTGCACGACCTGCTTCGCCGGGCGATCGAGCTCGTGCCCGAGATCGCCGAGTACCACCTGGACGAAGTCAGCGTCGGCTTCCGCCCGGGCACGCCCGACAACCTGCCGCTCATCGGCCGCCTCGACCCGCGCACTGTGGCCGTGACCGGTCACTACCGCAACGGCATCGCGCTCATCCCGGCAACCGCGGCCGGAGTCGCGGCCCTGCTCGCCGGGGAGGAAGAAGTGATCCCGGCGGCCTTCGACCCGCTGCGGTTCGAACGGTCGCGGAGCGAGGACGCCGATCGTTTCGGGCGCAGGGACGGTCTGTCCGGGTCGCGATTCGAAGGCGCCCCCGATTCCATATCGCCCCATGGATCTGACACGCCCGATCGGCGTGAGGACGCCGGCGGACTCGATCCGGTTCCGCGCGCGGGCACGGGCGGACCCGGACCGGGTCGCGCGACCCGTGGCGAAGCAGCGCCGGTCGAAGCCGACGCCGATCGCCGAAAGGCGGCACGGGTCGACACGACCGCGGCGAGTCGGAGATCCGCCCCAGCCGAAGGCACGACCGCTCAGCAGGAGGAATCGTGAAGATCGAGGTCAATGGCGAAGCGCGCGAAGGCATCGCCACCATCACCGACGCCGTCGCGGCCGTCACCGGCGCCCGCCGCGGGATCGCCGTGGCGCTCAACGGCGAAGTCGTGCCGCGATCCGAATGGGACCGTCCGCTCGCCGACGGCGATGCCGTCGAAGTGCTCACCGCGACCCAAGGAGGCTAGCCATGGACCACCACGCCACCAGAACCGACGCCGACCTCAAGATCGCCGACAAGACCTTCAGCTCGCGCCTCATCCTCGGCACCGGCGGCGCCGCCAACCACGCCCAGCTCGCCGAGGCCATCACCGCCTCCGGCACCGAACTCGTCACCGTCGCACTGCGCCGCGTCGACCCCAGCGCCTCCGGCTCGATTCTCGACGTCATCGAACGCTGCGGCGTCGACCTCCTCCCCAACACCGCCGGATGCTTCACCGCCGAGCAAGCCGTCCGCACCGCCAAACTCGCCCGCGAAGCCTTCGGCACCAACTGGATCAAACTCGAGGTCATCGGCGACGAGGACACCCTCCTCCCCGACCCGGTCGAACTCCTCGACGCCGCCGAGACCCTCGTCGCCGACGGCTTCACCGTCCTGCCGTACACCAGCGACGACCCCGTGCTCGCCCGCCGCCTCGAAGACGCCGGGTGCGCCGCGGTGATGCCCCTCGCCGCGCCCATCGGCACCGGACTCGGCGTCCGCAACCCGCACAACATGGCGTTGATCTGCGAGAACGCCAACGTCCCCGTCATCTGCGACGCGGGCATCGGCACCGCCTCCGACGCCGCGCTCGCCATGGAACTCGGCTGCTCGGCGGTGCTCCTCGCCACCGCCGTCACCCGAGCCGCCGACCCCGCGCTCATGGCCGCCGCCATGCGCGACGCCGTGAACGCCGGCCGCGCCGCCCGGCTCGCCGGCCGTATCCCCAAGCGCCACCTGGCCAACGCCTCGTCGAGCTTCGAAGGGATGGCCGACCTGTGAACCCGGCAGATCCGCCGCGGCGGAGCCCGCGGGGCGGAGCTCGGCACACGCCGCCCGTCGCCCTCACCATCGCCGGGTCCGACTCCGGCGGCGGCGCCGGCATCCAGGCCGACCTCCACACCTTCGCCGCGCATCACGTGCACGGCACCAGCGTCGTCACCGCGATCACCGCTCAGAACACGCGCGGCGTCAGCGCCGCGGAGGCGGTCGGGGCGGACCTGGTCCGCGCCCAACTGGACGCGGTCCTCGGCGATTTCTCGGTAGCGGCCGTCAAGACCGGGATGCTCGGCGGCGACGCGCTGCTCGCGCTCGTCGCCCAGTACGGCGAGGCCGACCGGCTGCCGAACCTCGTGGTCGACCCGGTCATGGTCACCACCACCGGCGACTCCCTGTTCGCGGGTGACCCGGCCGCGTACCTCGCACGACTCGGCCCGCTCGCGACCATCCTGACGCCCAACCTGATCGAAGCCCGGCAGCTGCTCGGCCGCGAGATCACCACTGTGGACGACATGCGCGAAGCCGCACGCGCGCTGGCGACGTACGGGCCGCGAGCGGTGCTGATCAAAGGCGGCCACCGCGAGGAGCCCTCAGCAGGTGAGCGGGGCACTGGATCGGATGAAGGGAGTCAGGGCGACGAGCCGGGCGACTCCGCTTACGCGCCAGGCGCATCGAGCACGGCCGTTGACGTGCTGTGGTGCGACGGTCAGATGCTCGACCTCGCCGCGCCGCGGGTCGCGACCCGCAACGACCACGGCACGGGCTGCACGCTCGCCTCGGCGATCGCGGCGCGGCTCGCGCTCGAACACCCGCTGCCCCAGGCGATCGCGGGCGCGAAGGCATATGTGACCGAGGCGCTGAAGGCCGCGGCCGATTGGCGTCTCGGCCTAGGCCCAGGTCCCGTCCACCACCATCACGGCCGAAAGAGCGCGCCCCTGTGAGCGGGCTTGACCGCTCCGCCGCGGCGGGAGGCTCAGGTGGCCCCCGATTTCACCCTGACAGAGGGGTTTGACATTTCCGTGCCGCCGCTTCGCGCGGCCGGCCGGAGCCGATCGATCGATATTTGCGAGGAGACAGCATGAACGGCAGAAGCAAGGTCTATGTCGAAGGGCCCCAGAACGACATCCGGGTCCCGTTCACCCAGGTCGAGCTCACCGGCGGCGAGCCGCCGGTCCGGCTCTACGACACCTCCGGGCCCGGTTCCGACCCGGAGGTCGGGTTGCCGAAGCTCCGCGAGGCGTGGATCGCCGAGCGCGCCGACGCCGCCGCGAGCAGGATCGAGCACGAAGGCGCCCAGCTCGACTGCCCCACCCAGCTCCACTACGCGAAGCAGGGCATCGTCACCCCCGAGATGACGTTCGTCGCGATCCGCGAAGGACTCGAGGCCGAGTTCGTGCGCGACGAGATCGCAGCGGGCCGCGCGATCCTGCCCGCGAACGTCAACCACCCCGAGACCGAGCCGATGATCATCGGCAAGAACTTCCTCACCAAGATCAACGCGAACATCGGCACGTCCGCCGTCTCGGACTCGGTCGCCGCCGAGGTCGAGAAGCTCACCTGGGCCACCAAGTGGGGCGCGGACACCGTGATGGACCTCTCCACCGGCAAGCACATCCACGAGACCCGCGAGCACATCATGCGGAACTCCCCGGTCCCGATCGGCACCGTCCCGCTCTACCAGGCCCTCGAGAAGGTCAACGGCGACCCGGTCAAGCTCAACTGGGAGGTCTACCGCGACACCATCATCGAGCAGGCCGAACAAGGCGTCGACTACATGACCGTCCACGCCGGGGTCCTCCTGCGCTACGTGCCGCTCGCCGCCCGCCGCGTCACCGGGATCGTCTCCCGCGGCGGCTCGATCATGGCCGCCTGGTGCCTCGCCCACCACGAGGAGAACTTCCTCTACACGCACTACCGCGAGCTCTGCGAGATCTTCGCGAAGTACGACATCGCGTTCTCCCTCGGCGACGGCCTGCGCCCCGGCTCCATCGCCGACGCCAACGACGAGGCCCAGTTCGCCGAGCTCCGCACCCTCGGCGAGCTCACCCACATCGCCTGGGAGTACGACGTCCAGGTCATGGTCGAAGGCCCCGGCCACGTGCCGATGCACAAGATCAAGGAGAACGTCGAGCTCCAGCAGGAGATCTGCGGCGAGGCCCCGTTCTACACGCTCGGCCCGCTCACCACCGACGTCGCCCCCGCCTACGACCACATCACCTCCGCGATCGGCGCGGCCATGATCGGCTGGTTCGGCACCGCGATGCTCTGCTATGTGACGCCGAAGGAGCACCTCGGCCTGCCCAACCGCGAGGACGTCAAGGAAGGCGTGATCGCCTACAAGATCGCCGCCCATGCCGCCGACCTCGCCAAGGGCCACCCGAAGGCCCAGGAATGGGACGACGCGCTCTCCAAGGCCCGGTTCGAGTTCCGCTGGCAGGACCAGTTCAACCTCTCGCTCGACCCCGACCGGGCCCGCGAGTACCACGACGAGACCCTCCCCGCCGAGCCCGCGAAGACCGCGCACTTCTGCTCCATGTGCGGCCCCAAGTTCTGCAGCATGAAGATCAGCCAGGAACTGAAGGAGTACGCGGAGAAGGGCATGGCCGACAAGAGCGAGGAGTTCACCTCCTCCGGCGGCAAGGTCTATCTCCCGGTGGTCGAAACGACCTGATCGTACCCAGTACGCGGTACGGGAAACGACGTACAACGTACGATGTACGAGGCGCAGCGTGCGACGCATCGGCACGTCGTACTGTGCGCGGAGCCCGCGCTCGGGCTGTAGCCGAGGTCACGGCGGCCGCCTTCAAGGGGGCCGCCACCACCGCGTAGACTCGGTACCTGTTGTTCGAGTGCCTCCGCACTGAGCCGACCAGCGGCTCGCAGTTCCACGCGGAGACGCTGTCCAACGAATCCCACGCCGACGGCCTCGCCGCCGAGCGCGCCGATACCGGCCCCGGGGATTCAGGCGGTCCCGCGCTCATCTGCGGGATTCGTTCCACACCGACAACGAAAGCTAGGTAAACCTGTGCGCACGTACAGCCCTAAGCCGGGTGACATTGACCCGCAGTGGCTCGTGATCGACGCGACCGACGTGGTGTTGGGCCGGCTCGCGACGCACGCTGCCGATCTGCTCCGCGGCAAGCACAAGCCGACCTTCGCGCCGAACGCGGACACGGGTGACTACGTCATCATCGTGAACGCCGAGAAGATCGTGCTGACGCGGAACAAGCTCCAGACCAAGAAGGCCTACCGCCACTCCGGCTTCCCCGGCGGTCTCAAGGAGAAGTCCTACGCCGAGTTCATGGAGAAGGCCCCCCACAAGGTGGTCGAGAAGGCCGTCTTCGGCATGCTGCCGAAGAACAAGCTCGGCCGCGCCGTGTCCAAGAAGCTGAAGGTCTACGCGGGTCCCGGTCACCCGCACGCCGCCCAGCAGCCGAAGCCGTACGAGATCAAGAAGATCGCGCAGTAGGCGCGGGCGTAGAGGAGCATGCACATGAGTGACGAGATCCAGGCCACTGAGGCCACCGAAGCCGCCGAGGTCGCCGAGACCGAAGCCCCCGAAGCCGTCGAGACCGAGGCTGTCGAAGCCCCCGTCGAGATCCCCGAGGTCCCCGCCGACGTCGCCGCCGCGCCGTCAGTGCCGAGCATCCCCGTGGTGCCCGCCGACCGCGCGATCCAGACCGTGGGTCGCCGCAAGCGCGCGATCGCCCGCGTCCGCCTGGTGTCCGGCACCGGCAAGTACGTCGTCAACGGCAAGACCCTCGAGGACTACTTCCCGAGCAAGGTCCACCAGCAGACCGTCGCGGAGCCCTTCGTGACCGTCGAGGCCGGCGACAACTTCGACGTCCTGGTGAACATCCACGGCGGCGGCGCCACCGGCCAGGCCGGCGCGCTTCGCCTCGGCATCGCCCGGGCCCTGGTCGAGATCGACCCGAACACCCGCCCGGCCCTCAAGGCCGCCGGCTTCCTGACCCGCGACGCGCGCGAGAAGGAATCGAAGAAGTACGGCCTCAAGAAGGCCCGCAAGGCACCGCAGTACTCGAAGCGCTAGCACGTCTTCCCCGCCCACGGCGGAGCCTGCGAGCCGTAGGTTTCGCGGAGCGGGGATACGCGCTAGTCTGCACAAGCGACGGGGCTGCCGAGGAGGACATCCTCGGCGGCCCCCGTTTTTTATGCCGAAAACGATGGGAAGCCACACCGTGTCACGACTGTTCGGGACCGACGGCGTACGAGGGCGGGCGAACGCCGACCTCACGCCCGACCTGGCACTCCGCCTCAACATCGCCGCCGCGCGCGTCCTCGGAGCGACTGACCGCCGCGCCGTCGCCGTCATCGGCCGCGATCCCCGCGCCTCCGGCGAGATGCTCGCCGCCGCCAGCGCCGCGGGCCTCGCCGCGGCCGGCGTGAAAGTCATCGACCTGGGCATTCTTCCCACTCCCGCGGTCGCCCACCTCACGGCCCTGACGGGCGCCGACTTCGGCGTCATGGTCTCGGCCTCGCACAACCCCATGCCGGACAACGGCATCAAGTTCTTCGCGGCCGGCGGCCGCAAGCTCCCCGACGAGGTCGAGGACGCCATCGAGGCGGCCATGAACGACGATTCGCCGCTGCCGCAGGGCGACGGCGTGGGGCGCATCGCCCGCTCGGTCGATCCGGTCGAGGCGTACATCGAGCACCTGGTCGCGGCCTGCCCGCACTCGCTCGACGGCATCAAGGTCGTGCTCGACCCCGCGAACGGCGCGGCCACCGGCGCGGCCCCCGAGGCACTGCGACGGGTCGGTGCCGAGGTCATCACGATCAACGCGGACCCCGACGGGCTCAACATCAACGAGAACTGCGGGTCCACCCACATGGGGGGGCTGCGTGCGGCCGTCGTCGAGCACGGCGCGCACGCCGGGATCGCGCTCGACGGCGACGCGGACCGCTGCCTCGCGGTGGACGCGAACGGCGCCGATGTGGACGGCGACGCCATCATGGCGGTCCTGGCGCTCGCGATGCGCGAGGCCGGGCAGTTGCGCGGCGACACGCTGGTCACGACCGTGATGAGCAATCTCGGCCTGCACCAGGCGATGGGCGCGGCGGGGATCAAACTCGAGGTCACCGGGGTCGGTGACCGCTATGTGCTCGAGCGCATCGGCGAGGGCGGCTATTCGCTCGGCGGCGAGCAGTCGGGGCACATCATCATCTCCGACCACGCGACCACGGGCGATGGGACGCTCACGGCGATCATGCTCCTCGCGCGCATGGCCGCCACCGGAAAGCCCTTGGCGGAACTCGCCTCGGTCTTCACTCCCGCGCCGCAGGTGCTCGTGAACGTGCGGGTCACCGACAAGTCCGTGATCGACCATGAGGACGTGCGCAGCGCGGTGGCGCTGTGGCAGGCGAAGCTCGGCTCCGACGGCCGGGTCCTGTTGCGGCCCTCCGGTACTGAGCCGCTGGTCCGGGTCATGGTGGAGGCTTCCGAGGAGCCGGTGGCGCGGACGGTGGCGGCAGAGCTCGTGGCGGTCGTCGAGCACGCCATGGGCTGATTTCGACCATATTCGATGCAGCGGGAGGGCTCCTGAGCGGTGCCCTCCCGTTGGCATAGATGCACTAAGCTCACGCTCTATGGGTAACCCAATCATCTGGATCCTGATCCTCCTGCTGTTGATCGGCTTGATCCTGGTCTTCGCGGCCCTCGGCGGCCGCAACAAGCTGGTGCGAATGCGCAACATCACCCAGGAGTCTTGGGCGCAGATCGATGTCGAGCTCCAGCGTCGTTACGACCTGCTGGACAACCTGATGTACGTCGTGCAGCAGGCGGCGGGTTCCGAGAACGCCACGCTGCGGCAGGTCGCCGAGGCGCGTGCGATGGCCATGCAGACCCGGCAGGACCCGAACGCGGGCCACGGCCAGCAGGGCGCGGCCGAAGGCCAGCTCGGGAACGCCATCCGCGGCGTGATCCACATGCAGGAGTCGTACCCGGCCTTGCAGACCAACCAGAACTTCCTGCAGCTCCAGCAGGAGATCACCGAGACCGAGAACCGCATCGCGGCCCCGCGCCGGTTCTACAACGCGAACGTGCGCGAGTACAACACCGCGCTGCAGGTCTTCCCCGGTTCGATCTCCGCGAAGATGGGCGGCTTCAAGCCCGAGGAGTACTTCGAGCTGGACAACCCGGCGGCCCGTACGGCCCCGAAGATGCGCGACATGGGCCAGCCCGCCTACATGCAGCAGCCTCCGGCCGGCCAGCAGCAGCAGATGCCGCCGCAGCCCGCGCCCGGCCAGATGCCTTACGGGCAGCCGCAGCAGGTCGGCTACCAGCAGCAGATGCCGCAGCCGGGGTACGGCCAGCCCGCCCCGCAGCCCGGTTTCGGGCAGCAGCCCCAGCCCGGTTACGGCGCCCCGCAGCCGGGGTACGGCCAGCAGCCCCAGCCGGGCTACCCGCAGCAGCCCCAGCAGCCCCAGCAGCCCGGATACGGCCAGCAGCCCTACGGCCGGTAGCGCCCTTCCTGCTCGATGCGCCCTCGGCGACGCTCGTGAGTCGCACTTCCGCCCTTCTCGGCGAAGCCTGCGAGCCGTGATCCAGCACTTCCGGCGAAGCCTGCGAGCCGCACATCAGTCCTGAAAAGCCCGTAAGAAGGAACCACCCCAGTGAACGAGACACTGCTCGCCTCGAGCAGCAGCGGCGACATGCCCTGGTGGGCTTATGTCCTGTGCCTGATCGTGGTCGGCGCCGGCGCGTACTTCGCTTGGCGCGCCCGGCAGAAGAAGATCGCGATGTACCGGGCCTGGGCGGCCCAGTACGGCTTCCACTACGAGCCCAGCGACAACTCGGTCACCGGACTGTCCACTGAGGATCCCTTCAATGAAGGCCACTCGCGCAAGGGCATCGACGTCTTCCGCGGCATGTACAAGAACGTGCACGTCGTGTTCTTCCAGTACCAGTACTCCACCGGCAGCGGCAAGGAGCGCAAGACGTTCAACCACCAGGTGGTGGCGATCGGACTGCCGACCGCGCGGCCGCTGCTGGACATCGGCCAGGAGAACTTCCTGACCAAGCGTTTCGCGAAGGACATCGACTTCGAGAACCAGGCGTTCAACGACTTCTTCCGGATCAAGTCGCCGAACCGCCGGTTCGCGTACGACATCATCCACCCCCGCACCATGGAGTGGATGCTGCAGGACCAGCGCGCCCGTTCCTACCCTTGGCGCTTCGAAGGGCCGTGGCTCATGACCTTCCGGTCGGGGGCGCTCAAGCTCGAAGAGGTCTTCTTCTACGCGGACTTCTTGATCGACGTCCTCGCCCAGGTGCCCAGACACGTCTGGTCGAACAACTGACGACCCGCCGGGGGGGGGGGGGCGGCGCCGGGCCGCGCCGGGGCGCCCCGGGCACCCGGGGGGGGTGGCGCCGG
>NZ_JAERMK010000006.1:4198-98784 GCF_016918015.1 Glycomyces sp. YM15 | reverse complement strand
TCCCCCCCGTGTTCTTTACCAACAACCCCCCCCCCCCCCCCCCCGCCCCCCCCCCCCCCCCCGGCGGCGTTCCGCAAGGAGAAGGAGGGGCTGTGACCGAGGCCGTCACCGGGGCGCTGCTCACCTCGGTCCTGCTGTCGCTGTGCGTGGGCATCCCCGGCCTGGCCGTCGGACTCGCGATCTTCCACACGCGGCGGGCACGGCAGCGGCACATCGCCCGGCTCGCGGCGTGGGCCGCCCAGCACGGCTTCCGATACTGGCCGAAGGACCAGTCGGCCCTGGGGCTCTCGCGGCAGGCGCCGTTCACGACCGGCAGCGGGCACGAAGCGCTCGACGTCCTGCGCGGCACGTTCCGGGACGTGCACCTGCACTGCTTCCAGCTCAGGTACCGCGTCAGCAGCGGCGACTCGCAGAGCACCCACGACTACCAGGTGGTCGCGCTCAGCTTGCCCGCGATGCGGCCGCTGCTCGACATCGCGCACGAGAACGCGCTGACGCGGCGGTTCGACAAGGACATCGACTTCGAGAACCGGGAGTTCAACGACAAGTTCAAGATCGTGTCGCCGAGCCCGCGATTCGCGTACGACGTGATCCATCCGCGCACGATGGAGTGGATGCTCGCCGATCCGCGGGCGCACACGATCCGCTGGCGCTTCGAGGGCGCGTGGCTGATGACCTTCCGGCCGGGTCGGCTCGAACCGCAAGAGATCTTCTACTACGCGGAATTCCTGCACCAGGTGCTCGCCCAGGTGCCGAAGCACGTCTGGTCGGATTGACCGCCGGTCTGCGCGAACGCGCGGCCCGGATGAGGATCGCGGCCCGGCGACGCCGGATCGCGACGCGGCGCATCGGGGTGGTCCAGGCGGCTGCGGCAGGCCTCGGAGGGCAACGGGGGCTCGCGTCCCGACTGCTAGAATGGCTGCGCGCGGGCCGCCGACAGGCGTGGCCCGCGATGGCCCGTGGTGTAATTGGCAACACTACTGATTTTGGTTCAGTCATTTCAGGTTCGAGTCCTGGCGGGCCAGCCAACAGCGTCGATCCGCACCCCGAGACCGCGACCAGGCGGTTGATCCGCTTCCAATTGACCATGGAAGCACAGTGCCGCGTCAGCGCATCCGATCGAAGATCGCCGCGAACCCCGTCTCGGCAGCGCCGATGAGCGCGCCCTCGTCGCCCAGCACCGGCGTGCGCAGCCGCAGCCTGGACCGCAGATGCGGCAGCGTCGTCTCCGCCAGCGCCGAACGCACCGGCGCGGCCGTGGACAGGTACAGCTCCCGCAGCCAGCCGCCGAACAGGATCTCGTCGGGCCCCGTCGCCGTCACGACCGCGCCCAGCGCCCGGCCCAGATCCTCGCCCGAGCGCCGCAGCCGGTTGCGGGCCGCCGCGTCGCCCATGCCCGCGGCCAGCGTCGTGTTCTCGATGTCCTCCGCGAAGCCGAAGGCCGCGATCTCCGCCTCCAGACACCCGCGCAGCCCGCACGCGCATTCACGCCCGCCGGGCTCGACCACGATGTGCCCCAATTGGATCGAGCCGCCGCGCTGCGAGCGGCCCTCGATCACCAGCCCGGCCGTCAAGCCCCGGCCGCCGTGCAGGTAGAGCAGCTTCCGGGCCTCATGCGCATCCCCGCGCGACCATTCGCCGACCGCCGCAGCGGTCGCCGTGTCGACGACCTGCCACTCCCGGCCCGTCGCCGCCTCCAGATCCGCCGCCGCATCCCGGTCGACCCAGCCCAGTTCGGTCGAGTGCGCGACCGTGCCCTCGTCGACCAGGCCCGGCATCGCCGCCACCGCCTCGTCCGCGTCCCCGGCAGTGCCGCCGGTGATCACCGCGACCGCGGTCATCGGGTCGTCGCCGTCCTCGAGCGCCGTCTCCGACCGCTCCAGCACCTCGCCGCCGAGGCCGACCAGCGCGAACCGCAGCCGGTCGGCGCGGATCTCGACCGCCGCCACCGTGATCGACTGCGGCACGCACGCCACGAGCGTCGAGGGCCGACCGGCCGACCCGGTCGACTGCCCCGTCGTCTCCTGCAGATGCCCCGACTCGGCCAGGTCGGTCGCGAGAGCGCCGATCGTGGAACGGTTGAGCTCCAACGCCTCCGTGAGCGCGGCGCGGGTCTGGGGGCCGTGCCGGTGGAGCTGCTCGAGCAGCGCCGCGCGGTTGCGCCGCCGCAGCTCCACGGCCGGAGGCAGGGCCACCGGTCAGTGCCTGCCGAAGAGCTTGCCCCGGCCCCGGGACATGGCGTCCACGCCCGCCGCGAGCAGCAGCACCGCGCCGGTCACGCCGAACCGCACCCCGGCGCTCAGCCCCATCAGGCCCATACCGTTGTTGATGATCGCCACGACCGCTCCTCCCAGCAGGGCCGCCCGCACCGTGCCCTTGCCACCGAAGAGGCTAGCACCGCCGATCACCGCCGCCCCCACAGAAAGCAGGAGCACATTGGACCCGCCCGTGTTGGGGTCCACCGAGGCCGCGCGCGACGCCGCGACGATCCCGCCGATCGCGGCCATCCCCGAGCAGATCACGAACGCCGCGATGCGCACCCGGTCGACGTTCACGCCCGCGCGCACCGCCGCCTCCCGGTTCCCGCCCACCGCATAGAGGTGCCGCCCGAACCTGGTGCGGTGCAGGACGAACGTCCACACCGCGAACAGCGCCCCGAGGATCACGACCACCACGGGCACGCCGGTGAGCGAGATGATCTGCGGGTTCGCCGAGCGCTCCAGGTTGAGCAGGAACACCGTCGCCGTCAGCAGCGCCCCGAGCGACGCGATCCGCGCGACCACGACCGCGAGCGGCTCGTGCACGAGCGACCGCGCCACGCGCCGCAGCCACCGGTTCACCTGCAGCGCAGCGTAAGCGGCGACGGTGAGCACCAGCAGCGTCCACCCCTGCCATCGCTCCAGGT
Source organism: Glycomyces sp. YM15 (assembly GCF_016918015.1). GTDB lineage: Bacteria > Actinomycetota > Actinomycetes > Mycobacteriales > Micromonosporaceae > Glycomyces. The sequence continues at coordinate 95,879 of NZ_JAERMK010000006.1, read as the reverse complement.
TGCCGCCCGCCACGGCCTTCACCGTCTCGTCGTGGATCGTGATGTTGCTGCCCTCATCGAGGATCATGAGCACGACCCCCTGGAAGGCCAGGAACGCCGCGAGCGTCACCACGAACGACGGGATGCCGAGCTTCACCACCAGCGTCCCCAGCAGCAGCCCGATCACCACGCCCGTCGCGATGGCCGCGCCGATCGCGAGCGGCCACGGCGTCCCCCAGTTCGTGAGGAACACCGCCATGATCGCCGCGCACACGCCCGACGCGAACCCCGCCGAAAGGTCGATTTCACCGATGACCAGCACGAACACGAGTCCCATGGCGATGCACGCGACGGCAGCGCCCTGCCCGAAGAGGTTCGCGAGGTTCCCCACCGAGAGGAACACCGGCTGCGAGATCCCGAAGAACGCGCACAGCGCGATGATCCCGGCGACGGCGGGCAGCGCCCCGACCTCGCCCGACCGGACTTCGGCCCAGTAGCCCTTGAGGTGGTCGGCGACGGCGCGCACCGCGCCCGGCTCCGTCCCGGCCTCGGGCCGGGATTCGACTTGAGTGCTCACGGCCGGGCTCCATTCGTGTCGGCGGCGCCGATGCCGAGGGATCCGGACCGGCCGCTGGTGATGAGTTCGACCACCTGCGACTGGGTGGCGTCGGCGGCGTCGAGCACCGCCGCCATGCGCCCCAGGTACAGGGCGGCGATCCGGTCGGCCACGGCGAAGACGTCGTTGAGGTTGTGGGAGATGTAGAGGACGGCCAGACCCTGGTCGGCGAGGCGCCGGATGAGTTCGAGCACCTGCCGGGTCTGGGCCACGCCCAGCGCGGCGGTCGGCTCGTCGAGGATGACCAGCCGCGAGTTCCACAGCACCGCTTTGGCGATGGCGACGGTCTGGCGCTGGCCGCCCGAGAGGCTCGCCACGGGCTGGCGCAGGTTCCTGATGGTGCGCACCGCGAGCGACGAGAGCGTCTCGGCGGCGAGGTGCTCCATGGCGTCGTCGTCGAGCACGAGCCCGCGCACCTTTTCCCTTCCGAGGAACAGGTTCTCGACGACATCGAGGTTGTCGCACAGCGCGAGGTCCTGGTAGACGACCTCGATGCCCAGCGCGGCCGCGTCGCGCGGCCCGGAGATGATGCGGGTCTCGCCGTCGACGGTGATCGCGCCGCCGTCGATGGCGTGGATCCCGGCCACGCATTTGACCAGTGTGGACTTTCCGGCGCCGTTGTCGCCGACGAGGGCGCAGACCTCTCCGGCGTCGATCGCGAGATCGACGTCGGAGAGGACCTCGACCGGTCCGAAGCGCTTCGAGAGTCCGGTGAGCTCAAGGAACACGGCGCGTTATCCGATCCCGTGCTCGGTGCAGAGCGCCGCGTACTCGCCGGCGCACAGCTCGGCCGGGTCGGCGAAGCCGTCGTCGACGACGGTCTGGATGTTCTCGATGGTGATGGCGACGGGTTCGAGCAGCACGGAGGCCACCTCGGCCCCGCTCACGGGGTCGGTGACAGTCGCATCGGTCTCGGGCTTCTCGCCGTTCGCAAGGGCTACGGCGAGGTCGGCGGCGGCGTTCGCCTCCTGCTCGATGGCCTTGTAGACGGTCATGCACTGGTCGCCGGTGAGGATGTTCTGCAGGCCCTGGATCGTGGCGTCCTGCCCGGTGACCGGGACGGTTCCGTTGAGGTTGTTGCGCTCCAGCACCGTGATGACCGCGTGCGCGAGGCCGTCGTTGGCGGCGAGCACACCGTCGACTTCGGTGCCGGTGTCGGTGAGCATCTGCTCGAAGAGCGTGCCGCCCTGGGCGTTGTCCCAGTCGGGCACCCACTCGTCGGGGCCCTTGGTGAAGGTGCCGGCGTCGTAGAGCGGCTGGAGGACCGAGTCGTATCCGGCCTTGAACAGGGTCGCGTTGTTGTCGGTGGGGGAGCCGTTGAGTTCGGCCACCAGCGGGTTCGCGACGCCCTCCAGGCAGGAGACGAGGCCTTCGCCCTGGAGCACGCCGACCTTCTCGTTGTCGAAGCTCACGTAGTAGTCCGCGCCGCCGTCTTCGGTGAGCCGGTCGTAGTCGATGGTGGCCACACCCTGGGATTTGGCCTTCTCGATGACGGTCTTGCCGGTTCCCGAGTCGAGGTTCACAGTCACGAGGACGTCCGCGCCCTTGGTGAGCATCTGGTCGGCGATGGTCTGGAAGTCCTCGCGGCTGCCTTGGGCGTTCTGGATGTCGTAGTCGACGCCGGCCGCTTCGAACGCGGCCTCGAGGTACTTGCGGTCGGCGGTCTCCCACCGGTCCGAGGAGGCCGAGTCGGGGAGGATGACGCCGATGAGGGGGGCGTCGTCCCCGCCTCCGCCGCCGTCTTGTCCGCAGGCGGTGAGGGTGAGGGCGAGGACCGCGCCGGTGGCGGCGGCCCATGCGATTCGTGGTCGGGAGCTGCTGGGAAGGTGCATGAGAGGTACCTCCGAGGTTTGTTGTTGTCTGCAACATATGATGAGTGACGCAGCTCGCACAAGTGTCAGGGCGATGGAGAACGTGTTCCATTCGTAACGATTCGGTGACGACGCGCGCCCCCGGGTCGGGCCGTTCACCCCTCGGCCACCGACTACCATGGCCCATCATGAGCAGTGAGCGTTCGGCGATCATCCTGGCCGCTGGCCTGGGAACCCGCATGAAGTCGGCGAAACCCAAGGTCCTTCATGAACTCCTGGGCCGCACCCTGCTGGGGCACGTCCTCCGCAGCACCAAGTCGTTCCAGCCCGACCACCGCATCGTGGTCGTCGGCGCCGCGGCCGACCAGGTCACCGCGTTCCTCGACAAGGCCGCCCCCGACGCCGAGACCGTCATGCAGACCGAGCAGCTGGGCACCGGGCACGCCGTGCGCACCGCACTGGACGCCTACCCCGAGCTCGAGGGCACCGTCGTGGTCCTCTGCGGCGACGCCCCCCTCATGCGCCGCAGCACCCTGACCGAACTGGTCGAGGTCCACGAGAAGGCCCGCCACGCCGTCACCGTCCTCACCGCCGAAGTCGACGACCCCACCGGGTTCGGCCGCATCGTGCGCGACGGCGAGGGCAACGTGCTCCGCAACGTCGAGCACCGCGACGCCGACCTCGACGAGCTCGCCATCCGCGAGATCAACTCCGGCACCTACGCCTTCGACGCGCAGGTCCTGCGCGAGCAGCTGGCCAAGCTCACCTCCGCCAACGACCAGGGCGAGCTCTACCTCACCGACGTGCTCGAACTCGCCCGCGAAGCCGGGCACGCCATCGGCGCCGTCGTCGTCGACGACCCCACCGAGGTCCTGGCCTGCAACGACCGGGCCCAGCTGGCCGGGCTCCGCCGCATCATGCAGCAGCGCATCAACACCGAGCTGATGAAGTCGGGCGTCACCCTCGAAGACCCCGAGACCACCTGGATCGACGCCACCGCCAAGGTCGCCCCGGACGTGCTCATCCGTCCCGGTGTCCAGCTCAAGGGCGCCACCGCCGTCGACTCGGGCGCCGAGATCGGTCCCGACACCACGCTCACCGACACGATCGTCGGCGCGGGCGCCGTCGTCGTGCGGTCGCACGCCGACCAGTCCCACATCGGTGAGGGCGCCCACGTCGGCCCCTTCGCGCACCTGCGCCCCGCCTCGAAGCTCGCCGAGCGGTCCAAGATCGGCGCGTTCGTCGAGACCAAGAACGCCGAGCTCGGCCCCGGCTCGAAGGCGGCCCACCTCGCCTACCTCGGCGACGTCACCGTCGGCGCCAATGCCAACATCGGCTGCGGCGTCATCCTCGTGAACTACGACGGTGTGCACAAGCATCACAGCGAGATCGGCGACGGCGCGTTCATCGGCTGCGACGCGGTGCTCGTCTCGCCCGTGAACATCGGCGACGGCGCGTACGTCGCCGCCGGCTCCACGATCGTCAAGGACGTCGCGCCCGGCGACCTCGGCGTCGCCCGCGCCCGCCAGACCTCGATCGGCGACTGGGTCGCCCGCAAGCGCCCCGGCACCGTCTCCGATGAAGCAGCGAGGCGAGCGAAGGGTGAGGCGGGAGTGTCGGAAGCGTGACGGGACACTAAACCCCCCGGTCCCCTCGCGCTTCGGCGCAGGGCAGGGGACACTGGAACCGTCGAGGTTCAGGTGAGACGACCTACTGGGGGAGCCCACGTCATGGCGAGCATGTCCGCTGTCAACTCCAAGATGCTGATGCTCTTCTCCGGGCGTGCCTACCCGGAGCTGGCGGAGGAGATCGGCAAGCACCTCGGGGTCGCACCGACCCCGATGAGCGCCTACTCCTTCGCCAACGGCGAGCTCTTCGTGCGCTACCAGGAGTCCGTCCGCGGCTGCGACGCCTTCGTCGTGCAGTCCATGCCCGCGCCGATCAACGAATGGGTCATGGAGACCCTCATCATGATCGACGCGCTCAAGCGCGGCTCGGCCAAGCGGATCACCGTCGTGCTCCCGTTCTACCCGTACGCGCGCCAGGACAAGAAGCACCGCGGCCGCGAGCCCATCTCCGCGCGCCTCATCGCCGACCTCCTCAAGACCGCCGGCGCCGACCGCATCCTCACCGTGGACCTCCACACCGCCCAGATCCAGGGCTTCTTCGACGGTCCCGTCGACCACCTCTTCGCCATGGGCACCCTCGCCCGCTACGTCGAGGAGAAGTACGCCGACCGCCAGATGGCCGTCGTCTCGCCCGACACCGGCCGCGTGCGCCTCGCCGAGCGCTGGTCCGACCGCCTCGGCGGCTGCCCGATCGCGTTCGTGCACAAGACCCGCGACCCGCTCAAGCCCAACCAGGTCGTCGCGCACAAGGTCGTCGGCGACGTCGAAGGCCGCACCTGCCTCCTCATCGACGACATGATCGACACCGCCGGCACCATCTGCTCCGCCGCGGAGATGCTCAAGGAGTCCGGCGTCGAGGACATCGTCATCGCCTCCACGCACGCGATCATGTCCGGCCCCGCCGTCGAGCGCCTCGCGAAGGCGCCCGTCAGCGAAGTGATCGTCACCAACACGCTCCCGCTTCCGAAGGAAGCCCAGGACCTCGAGAAGATCACCACCCTGTCCATCGCGCCGCTCGTCGCGAAGGCCATCTGGGAGGTCTTCAACGACGGGTCCGTCACGACCCTCTTCGGCGGTCTCTCGTAAGTCACATATCGACGCCCGTGTCAAGCCTGATCTGATGCGCGTAGTACTCTGGTGGGGTTGCCGACGGCGAGGGTGTCCTCCAGAGGGCGCCGTAATCGACGCAAAGGCGTAGGTCTTTTTCAGGGCTCGTGTGCCCTTCTGAATGCCGACGTGAGCGTCGAGCGCCGCATGAAATGTTGCTAAAAAACAGGGGAGTATTTCCGTGTCCGAAGTTCGTATCAGCGCCGAGCCTCGCACTGACTTCGGGAAGGGCGGTGCCCGCCGTACGCGCCGGGCTGGAAAGGTTCCCGCGGTGGTCTACGGCCACGGCGAGAAGCCGCTCCACATTTCCCTTCCCTCGCTTGAGCTCGCCGCCGCCATCCGCAAGGGCGGCGCCAACCAGCTCATCGCCATCGAGGTCACTGACGGTACCCGCGAGCTGGTGATCCCCAAGGACATCCAGCGCGACCCGCTGCGTGACGAAATCGTCCACGCCGACCTGCTGATCGTCCGCCGCGGCGAGACCATCACGACCGACATCCCGGTCCACTTCGTCGGCGAGGCGGAGAAGGGCGGCCTGGTCGTGCACGACCTCAACACCCTGACCGTCGAGGCCGAGGCGACCCACATTCCCGAGTCGATCGAGGTCAGCATCGAAGGCCTGGCCATCGGCTCGCAGCGCTACGTGCGCGAGGTCGAGGTCCCCGAGGGCATCGTCATCCTCTCGGACGGCGACCTGGTGCTCGCCTCCGTGTCCGAGCCGCGCGGCGAAGCCGCCGACGAGGACGAGGCCGCCGCCGAGGACGAAGCCGCCCCGGCCGCTGCCGAGTAACAACCGAGAACCACATGACCGACGCCCCGACGCTCGTGGTCGGCCTGGGTAACCCCGGGCCGAAATACGCCGCGAACCGCCACAATGTCGGTTTCATGGTCGTCGACGCGCTCGCCCGACGCGTCGGCGGTCGTTTCGCCGTGGCCCGCAAGGCCCGCGCCGAAGTCTGCGAGGCCCGCTTGGGGGTAGGCGGGCCTCGCGTCATACTCGTCAAACCCCTGACGTTCATGAACCTCTCGGGTGAGGCCGTCGGCCCGCTCGCCCAGTACTTCGGTGTCGCACCCGAATCGGTGATCGCGGTCCACGACGAACTCGACGTCCCGTTCGGCGAACTGCGCCTCAAACGCGGCGGCGGCGAGGGCGGCCACAACGGCCTCCGCTCGCTCACGAAGGTGCTGGGCACCAAGGACTACGCCCGGGTCCGCTTCGGCGTCGGCCGCCCTCCGGGCCGCCAGGACGCGGCGGACTTCGTCCTCAAGGACTTCGCCAAGGCCGAGCGTCCCGAAGTGGACCTGAACATCGAACTCGCCGCCGACGCGGTCGAGGCGATCATCGAAAAGGGCTTCGTACTGGCGCAGAACCACTTCAACGCATCGAAGTGAAATCGAACCCGAAGTTCGGCAAGGCCCTGCCCGTATCACCTTCCTGTCCGCCCAGAGTGGATTAGATCTCATGTACTCCATGGTGTGACAACCCCGTCACTCAATGTCCCGTCGGTCGTTATCCGATCATGACAGTGGTTGCGGACTCGACGGCTTTCGAAGGCGTGCATGACAGCCCCCCAAGAGGGCGCGTCTATTCCATAGGACCCCAAGCGACCCGGCCATACGGCGGCCCGCCTGCCTGGCAGCGCAAGTACTTCGCCGGCATCATCGGCTCCGACATCGCCGCCGGCATCATCGGTGCGGCGCTGGCCTTCTTCGCCCGCTTCGGCCATGTCAACGACGGCACCCGTGTCTACGCCCTCGCCCTGATCGCCTTGCCCGCGGTGTGGCTCGCCATCCTGGGCCTCTCCCGAGCCTTCGAGAAGCGGTACCTCTTCGTGGGCACCGAGGAGTACCAGCGGATCGTGCACGCCGCAGTCGCCCTCACCGCCGCCGTCGCCATCGTCTCCTATGGACTCGAACTGCCGACGTCGCGCGTCTTCGTCCTGATCGCGATCCCCACCGCCGCGGCCTGTTCCATCGTCGCCCGCTTCGGCTGGCGCAAATGGCTGCACCACATGCGCCGTGACGGACGCTGCATGAAACGCGTCGTCCTGGTCGGCCACGAGTCCTCGGTCGCCGCCCTCATCGTCCAGCTCCGTCGCGAGCACTACCACGGCCTCAACGTGGTCGCGGCCTGTCTGCCCACCGAGCAACCCCAAGGCGCGCTGCTGGACTTCGACACCCGCGTCCGCGGCAGCTTCGACCGCATCGCCGAAGCCGTCGCCGCCGAACGCGCCGACACCGTGATCGTCCTGGGCTGCCCCGAAATCGACGGCCAGGCCCTCCGCCGCCTCGCCTGGAAGCTCGAACGCAGCGAAGTCGACCTCATCGTCGCGTCCGCCTTGGTCGACGTCGCCGGCGACCGCACCACCGTCCGCCCCGTCGACGGCCTGCCCATGCTCCACCTCGACCACGCCCGCCTCACCGGCGTCCGCCGCCTCGCCAAGGACGTCGTCGACCGCGTCGGTGCGGCCCTCCTGCTGCTCGCGCTCTCGCCGCTCCTGCTCAGCGCCGCGTTCCTCATCCGGTGCACCTCGCCCGGGCCGGCCCTGTTCAAGCAGGAGCGCATCGGCAAGGACGGCCAGCCGTTCACGATCTGGAAATTCCGCACGATGCACACCGACGCCGAACGGCGTCTCGCCGAGATCGCGCATCTCAACGAAGGCGACGGCGTCCTCTTCAAGATGAAGGACGACCCGCGCATCACCACCGTCGGCAAGTACCTGCGCCGCTTCTCCATCGACGAGTTCCCCCAGCTGGTCAACGTCCTCCGTGGCGACATGAGCCTCGTCGGCCCCCGCCCGCCGCTCGCCATCGAAGTCGCCGCCTACGAATCCGACATGCGCCGCCGCCTGGCCGTCAAGCCCGGCATGACCGGCCTGTGGCAGGTCTCCGGCCGCTCCGACCTCCCTTGGGAAGAGGCCGTGCGCCTCGACCTGCGCTACGTCGAGCACTGGAACCTTTCCCTGGACTTCGTCATCCTGCTGCGCACGGTTACCGCGATTCTGCGACCGCAGGGCGCATACTGAAACGGGGTTAGTCAGCGCCTCGCCCAGTCAATGACCGGGCGAGGCGCTCCTCTGTCTACCCCTCGCACTCGCGCAGCGCTTCGGCCCAGATCCGCTTGGCCTGATGGATGATCGCCTCATGGTGCAGCCCGGCCCACTCGGCATCGGGCGGCGAACTTACTCGGAGCGCGGGTTCGGGCTGGTCGAGGTAGATCACCGACCCGACCGCGTACGTTTCGGTACCAGCGAACGTCACCCGAATACGGGCCTGGCAGAAGCTCGCATCGAACCGCAGGAACCGGCCGCCGATCCAGGCCTTGCTGAGCACGTAGGTCGGGTCCAGCGGCGCGTTCATTCGCTCCCGGTTCACGCGGCGGCCCCTGCGAAGTGCAGCGGCACAACGAGATATCGCGAACCGTCAGGCCGGAAGTGCAGGCCCGGCTCATGCGGATCACGTCGATGCGGCCTGGGCCGGTAGCCGACCTGCGGGGGAGTGGTTGCGGGCGTGGTGCCTTCGTCGGGTTCATCGTCGCCCTCTCGCGGCCCGGGCTCCGAGACCAGCGGGAGCGCGGGACCGGAGGCCAGCGCGTACAGCAGGAGGTAGGCGAAGCCGAGGAGCATCGCGATCCGCTTGCGAAGGGCCGTAGCCGGATTGGGGATTGTTGCTGCGCGTGCCGCTCTGACCGGCGAAGCGACCGCCGGCTTCTCGAAGTCGACCCGCCAGGCGAAGGACGCCTGAGGCCTGGACGCTGCTCGAACGGCCGCGAGCTTGGCGGCGAAGCGAGCCGGGTCCTGCGGCGTCCGAGGCCACGGCTCCCAAGGAGGAACGGCGGCCCGAACTCCGTCGGGACCCGGACGGGCCCAGAGCGGGGTACCGGAAACGGGCCGGACGGCCGTCCAGCAGGCGTCGGAATCCTGTTGCTGAGCAGCAGGAACACCGAGAACCTTGTCGGTTCCCGATTCGGTGAAACGCGCGTTTTGAGCTGTTGACGCGGCCCGGTTTTCGCGTAGGGTGGGACTGACCATGGGAGGCTTCCTTCCAGGGTTTGAATGGTGGGCCGCCGCTTTGATTGGTAGTCGTTGTGGGCGGCCCACCGGCCATATTCAGTTGGACTTGAGGAACACGCATTGCGCGTCCAAAAACCCTGACACGCATTGTTGTTCTCCGTCAAGGCGACACGCCGGGAGTGTCTACACCCGTTCGGGCGACTGTGCGACAACACCGTGATCACACGGTGTGGCAGCGAACCGTTAAAATCAAGATGGTTTTGCAGACGTTTCGCCCAATACACCCCGGAGGTCCCCGCCGTGGCTCAGCGCATTCTCGACCCTGCCTACCTGGAGGCGTACCGCGACGAGATCGTCGCGCGCTTCAACTTCGTGACAGAGAAGCTCCAGATGCTCGCCACTGGCAACGAGCTGGGTGTCGAGCCTGGGTTCGGTCTTCTCGACTCTTCGCAGCAGGCCCGCCGCGACTATGCGGCCGCCCACGAAGAGCTGTGGAACAACCTGCAGAAGCTCCGTGCGGACCTTTACGGCGCGATCGTCACGATCAACGACTCGCTGGGCGTCCACACGGACTCCGAGGAACTGAACCTCGCCGAGTTCAACGCCAGCCAATCCGATGTCGACAACAACTCCTAGGACCCCGGACCTGATGAAGCGCATACTCTTCAAGACCTTCGCCGCGACCGGCGCCGCTGCACTTCTGCTGAGCGGCTGCAGCCTCTTCCAAGGAGGCACGGACACAGGCGGGAACTCGAACGGCGACGACGGCGGCAGCGACAACGCCGTCTACACCGAGATGGCCTCGTGGGACGCCTGCGAGGTCCTCGGCAACCTCCAGCCCATCACCGATGAAATGGGAATTCAGGGCTACGGCTCCTCCACCAGTGCGGGCGGCGATCCGAGTACTGCGAAAATCGGCAATACATGGGACCCGGAGTCCATCGGCTGCAACGACCTTATCTACCTCGGCCCGAACGAAGGCGTCGGCGGCAGCGGTGAGATCAAAGTCAAGATCGTTCCGACTGAGAATGAAGAACAGGCGACGGCCGCTTACGACGATCGTGTTTCCGGGGCGGAGGCTGAGTCTGCTCAGTGGGAGCAGGCGAAGTCTGAGGAATTCGGCGACCCCTGGGACGCGGGCACTATCGTCTCCTGGACTGGTGACACCAGTCAACCATTCGTGCAGGTTATTGCCCGCGACGGTCAATGGGTCTTTCACATCGACCTGTACTACACCCAGGACTACGGGCTTCGTGGCGGCGGTGAGCCTGCACTTGCGTTCACGACGGACGAACTCAATCAGTGGTTTGTCGACACTTACCTGCCTGAGGTGAACCAGATCGTCAACGACCGGATCGCGGAGGTCCAGTAGCCATGAGCGACATTGAGTTCCAAACCGAGTCCTACGCTGGCAACGGCGACCTCGCGGGCCAAGAGGCTATCGACCGCCAGCAGACCAGTGCCGACGGCATGTACTTGTCCGGCGATCCATGCCCCAACGGCGATTGCCAGAACACCCACAACCCTGCCGAAGAAGCTTGGGTCAAGCTCGTCTCGGCCATTCCCGTTGCCGGGCAACTTGCGAACCTCAAGTGCATCGCCACCGGCATCGCCGCGCCTACCCAGGAGGAAGTCCAGTCCCTGGTCGGCCAGATCCGCCCCTCCGACGCAGATAAATATGCCCTCAAGGAAATCGCGGTGAAGTGGGGCGAGTTCAACTTCGACTTTGCCGACAATCCGGAGATGGCTGTGGCTCCGATTCTGCGGTCGAAGTTGACGGAGTTGTCGAACGGTTGGCAGGGCACCGACTTCGATGCGTTCGCTGAGCAGATGGAGGCAGTGTTCGCCAACTGTGAGCAGATCGCTGCCGACATCGGCACCGACTCCACAGGCATGAGGGGATTGCTGAACCAAAAGGGCGATGAGATCTACGCGCTCCAAGGTGGCGGCTCGGGCGAGTTGCCATACCCGGCTCCGCAATATTGGGTCGAGGACGAGTGGAACATCTTCACTGACACCAAGATCCACATGCGGCCTCCGTTCCATTCCGGAGAGTGCGAAATCTCGTCGGGCTGTTCCTGGAACGGTGATCAGGGCGCCGAAGAAGCGATGGAATACGGCGGGTTCGACTCCGAGTACACCAATGAACTAAACCAATACGTGGTCGACCAGGCCGAGTACCACTACACTCAGCTCAAAGCCCAGCACATCGACGCAGTCGACACCGCCGGTATGACCTCTGCCGAGAAGACCGAGGCGACCACCCTCACCCCGGAGCAAGAATCCTCGCTTCGAGCTGAGGCCGAACGCCTTGCTCAAGAGGACGCCAATGGTCGCGCCAAAGAAGACTATGACTCGGGCTCCCAGGACTACCAAGCACGTGCGACCGAGCAGAACGAAACTGTGACGGCTCGCTGGACCGACGCAGAGACCTCCACCTCCGAGTTCCACCCGACCGTCGAACCTTCTGGTGACTCGACCTTCCGCGAGTCCGCAGGCGATTTGACCGGCTCGGGCTATTCGCCTCCCGGTGGCGGCGACTTCAATGGCTCGCCCTCCGGTGCGGGAAGCGCAGGACTCACCCCTCCGCCCACCACGTCGACCTTCGGTCCCGGCGGCAACCTCACCGGAGGCTCGAACACCGGAACCGACACCGGTGGCCTGAACCCATGGGAGTCCTCCACGGGTGACGATGGCGATCCGCCTTCTGGTGGTCTCGCCTCAGGCGGCGGCCTCGGCGCGGGCGCTGGCACTCTCACCGGTCCCGGCCTCGGCACTGGAGGCGGCAGCTTGGGGGCGGGCGGCGGTGGCCTCGGCCCGGGTTCGGGGCTGTTCGGCCCCGCGGTCGGAGGCGCGGGCGGCATGACCGGCGTCGGCGGTGGCCGCGGCGGCGGTGCGGGCTCGCTCGGCAAGGGCCAAGGCCTCTTCGGCAAGACCGCCGGAGGAGCCGGTGCGGGCGGCAAGGCCGGCATGGGCGCCGGTGGTAAGGGCGCCATGGGAGCTGGCGGTAGGGCCGGTGGCGCCGGAGGCATGATGGGCGGTGGCCGCGGCGCCACCGGGACTGGCAATGAAGAAGAGGCTTCCACTGGGACCTGGCTCATTGAAGACGAGGACTACTGGGGTCGAGCCCCTGACGAGGACAACGACCCATACGCGTAGCGAAAGACCTACCTGCGGGCGCAGTGATTCGCTCCCGCAGACAAACCGTGCCCGTCCGGCTTTGTCACGAGCTCAAGCCGGGCGGGCGTGGACTTCCCCTTGTGACACCGCAGCTTCAAATCAATCGCTGTGAAATTGCAGAATAGAGAAGAGACGATGTCCCCCACCACCCACATCGTCAGTGTCGCCGACCCTGACACCGCTCCAGCTCACGAGATCCCAGATCTTGCTGCCTATCTGGAAACCGTCGAGTTCCGCGGAAGCACCCAGCCACCGACCGTCTCCGCCACGATGTCGTTGACCGGCAGACTCATCCGGCTGAGCCTGCCCGGCGCGGTCTTTGAGCAGGAGCAGGAGATCTCCGAGAAGACGACTGTCTTGCTAGAGGAGATGCGAAAGACCGCGCAGCGCGCCACCTTCCGGCTCATCCGAGAGCAGAGGGTGGCCCGATGACCGCACCTGATCTGACCGCAGCAATCGGGGCATGGGCGAACCGAACCCGAGCGAAGATCGCGGAGAGCCGGGCTGCGCGTGCCGAAGCTTTCCCTGGCTTCCGGTATGAGTCAGTCAGCGGTGCCGTCGCCATCGACATCGGACCGAACCTCGAACTGCGATCGTGCGAGATTCGACCAGCCGGATACGACATCCGGGATGTGCTCGAGCGGGAGATCATCGACGCCTATAACTCGGCTTTTACTGCAGCCCAGGCGCAGAGGACCAACGCGATGCGGAACCTAGCGGCAGCTCGACGGAACGGAGGCTGACCATGGCAGATGTCGACCCGGACAAGATCGATGCCTTCGCCGACTGGTGCGCCAACATGGCGCTGGTACTGCGCGAATATCGATCGAATCTCGACGGCGAGCCGATGACTTCGGGTGGCCTCGCCGGAGGTGACTATCCGGCCGCTCCGGTCGGAAGCATTCCGGCGGTTTCCGACGGCACCGAGTTCTCGGGTGAACTCCTCGATCTCGGCCAAGTCAGCTGGTCGGAGGCGGCCGGTCCGCCACCCGGTGTGGACCTCGGTGCGTCCCCCGGGGATTCAGGCATCTCACCATGGGCGCACGCGATGGCTCAGGAATGGAACATGGGTGTTCGCGGTCGAGTCACCGACCTGGAACGAGCGTACGACGAACTCGAACGCCTGGCCGACGACCTGAAAGCGGTAGCGCAAAGCTGGCGCGATGCGGATGATGCCTCCGCCTCCGAGATCGCTGCACAGAACAGCGAGATCGACTACAGCGACCGGGACTGGTGACGCCATGGCCGACAACGCAGTGAAAGCCTTCCAAGACGGGCACGAAGACGACATCGCCGAAGCAGATGGCTGGGCGTCGGAATTGGGATACGAGGAGGACCAGTACCCGGGAGCGATCATTCAGTGGTTCGCGGTGATGGATACCAACGTCCTCACCGAACGCGCCAAGACCATCCAGCAGTTGGGAGCAGCCGGAACACCGTTCGAACATGTCTTCGGTGCGAGTTCGCCCTACGAGGAGCTGCTGACCACGTGGACGACCGGAGATGCCAAGGCGTTCACCAAATACGTTGGAGACGGCGACAACTCAGGGCTGCGGAAGTACCTTTCCGAACTTCGGGAGACAGCAGCAGCACACGGTGCCGCTACCGGTGTCTACTGCACTGCCATCGACAGCATGATCCTAGATGTAAGCGCAGCGTGCAGTGACAACCTAGGCAACTTCAAGGAGGAGGTTGGCTGGCTCGGCCTTAAGGCGTTCTTCGGCATTAGCGATCCCCTTGCAACGTTGGAGAATTTCGTGGAGGCGGTGGTAATCGCTGCCGACAATTTCCAGGGCAAGGTCACCAGTCTCTCCCAGTTCACGGAGGCAATGGGATCGAACTGGGTTCCGACTGTCGGGGGCACGGCGTACACGGAGAACTCACGCGGTCCGGACATTGAAGGCGAGATCGACGGGGAAACTCATCAGTTCGCCGCGACGGACGCGTATTCACTCACAGGGGAGAGCGAGCGCAGGGAAGACGAGATCCCCGGTGGCGAGAACTATGAGGACGGGAACTGATCTGTGGGCAGATGGGCCACTTCGAGCTTCGCTCGATCATCGCGCAGGCGATGGACGCTGATCGGTGCTGTCGCGATCGTTGTGGCCCTTATTGCCACGGGACTGACCGCATGGCGCGACACCCGTATTGACCTTCGTGCTCATGCACCCGTATTCTCCTCGGCACCAGGCACGTTCGCATGTGGTGATGGACTCGAGGAGGCTCTCGATGGCATCGAGGTTGAGCCTGAACTGACTGAGTCCGGCCAGGACTGTTCGGTGTTTTTCAGGACGGGGACGGAGGAGGTGGATCTCTGGAAATATGAGATTCGTGTTTCCCGCACTGAGTTCAATGCCGATTATGGCCCTTACAAGGGACTCGAAAATCCTTGGGCCGGCGGTGAGTGCGATCTGTTCAAGTTCGGGGCTACGGGTGAATCGAGGTATATTCCCGGTCGCGGTGGCTTCTGTGTCTTCGCGGATGCATTCCCCGGCAGCCAGGAGCGAAAGGCGATCAGGTCAAGATTGCTCCTTGCCAGGTTCGGAGAGCAGGTCGAGGTCGAGATCGAGATCTGGCCCGAATCTGAAGAGGGGTACCTCTCAGTGGATCTCACGGTGCCTGTGGCGGCAAGTGAGTACCTTGAACACCGGGTAGCGGCAGCGTTTTCTGCGCAGCTCGATCCCACTGGAGCCGTCGACACGCAGATGCTGGAGCAACTCAGCGGTGGGGAAGCACTGCCCGGGTGGACAGCGACCCCCGGTGAAGACTGGTGCTCTGACCTTGCCGAGATCGAGCCGTCCGTCTTTATGGAACCTGAACGCGACTGGATCAGATACGAGCTTTCGCCTGTCGCACTCGAGGACTCCGCCAGATGGGGTACTGGTGACTCCGGAGAGCTGCATTGCTCGGCATCGTGGTTGGTTGAGACCTGGATCGGCGACGCGCTCGATGAACAGGATCCGATAAGCGGACAGGCCGCGGGCTTGAGTGTCATGCCATGGCCGTGGGGTGCTGAGGTGCTTCAAGAATCTTCGAACTCTCGGAACGGATACGGCGCCTGTGCGCAGATCGGCCTAGAGGCCTTCGAATCGGACTCTCGCTGGTCCGCCGAAACGGTTGCCAGGCTGACGTTGATCAAGCGGTGCCATCCGGAGAGCGCGGCCCCGACGTTGCTGCTCTTGATTGACGACGTGTACTTGGTCCGGATCTGGTCCTACGTGTGGGACTCGAATGGCAACAATCAGCGGCGCTCCGATTGGAACCCCGGGGTTCAGGATCACCTGCTCACCGCGTTCGTGGACAGGCTTGAGGCCTCGCAACGATGAGACCGACGGCGAATCTCGCAATATGTTTCACCCACGGCGTTGCCAGCCCTCGTGAAGACATCGATGTGCCGCAGATTGGCTTCGAAGCGCTCGATCCGATCCTGAAGCACGTAGTCTCCGGACTGGAGCCGGAAGCATGATGGGCGGTGGCCGCGGCGCTGGCGGCGTAGGCGACGACGAGGACGCCAACACCGGCACCTGGCTCACCGAAGACGAAGACGTCTGGGGCATCGCCCGCTTCAACGACGAAAACGACCCTCTGGCCTAACCACAAAGCCCGAATAGCCATGCGCAACGGCCGAGCCCGAACAACTCGGCCGTTGCGCGATTCCGAACCCCACCGAAGAACCACGTGGTCACTCAGGTCCCTCGCAAACCCAGCCAGGTGGACGCGGCACCTTCGCGGGCTTGAACCAACTTGATCTCAGCATTCAAGACATGGAACCGTGAGCGTTGCATGCGCTGAGTAGCATCCGTCTCACCGATTCCCTAACGGCCAGAACAGGACTCTGCCTTGTCAACCCTCGCCTCCTCAGTAGCGCTTCGCGCCAACCTCAACCCCGATTGGCGGTGAACTCGCTGATGGAGAGAAGACTTCTCAATCCCGAGGCCACCCGCGCCATGCTCGAAGAGCGCAAGGCCCGCTTCGAGCA
Source organism: Glycomyces sp. YM15 (assembly GCF_016918015.1). Classification (GTDB taxonomy): domain Bacteria; phylum Actinomycetota; class Actinomycetes; order Mycobacteriales; family Micromonosporaceae; genus Glycomyces. The sequence goes on along the minus strand of NZ_JAERMK010000006.1, from coordinate 79,566 downwards.
GATGGCTGCCCAGACGCAGGCCATGGCCGAACAGATGAACCAGCTCACGGTGACGGTGACGGACCCGAACGAGCTGGTTTCCGTCGCGGTCGACTCGACCGGGAACCTCACCGGCATCCAGCTCTCGGCCCGGATCCAGCGCACCAACCCAGACGTCGTCTCGCGCACCATCATGGAGACAATTGCCGAAGCGAAGCGGCGCATCATTGAACAGACTCAGGCGGTCATCGCGGACACGGTGGGGGCCGACTCCGAGACGGGCAAGGCTGTCGCTGCGAGTCTGAAGGCGCGCTTCGATTCCGACACGGAGGACGACGCCCGGTGAGCGACAGCCTCAGTGTCGATCCTGAAGACCTGCGCGCGCACATCAGCCACCTCCAGGGCCTCATCGATCGGATCGCTACCGTGCGTTCGGCATCGACCGCGATCACCCAGGCCGACGACGCGTTCGGGCCGCTGTGCGAGTGGATCGCCCCCCTTCTCGAAGAGAAGCACTGCGAGACGGATGAACTGATCGACCAGGCTAAATACAACCTGGAGACCCACGTGACGGAGCTCGGTGCCACCGCGGACTCATACGAGGACGCCGACGCCGCGGCCGCATCCGATCTCGACGATCTCGCCGGGGGGCTGTAGATGAGCGACAACTACCTGGTCGCCGATGTCCAGGACTCGCACCGCTGGTACACCGGGTCGGGAATCGGAGAAAGCATCGCGGACGTCGTCATCGCCATCCAGAACGGCGAATGGGTCGACGCCTCGCTCGCGGTATTCATGACGGGCTTGGAAGGCGTCGGCGGGTTCCTGGACCCGATCGGGACGATCGCCTCAACCGGGATCTCCTGGATCATGGAAGCAGTCGAGCCGCTTCGCGAATTCCTCGACGACATCGCAGGCGACGCCGACATCCTCACCGCGCACGCGGCGACCTGGAACAACATGGCCGCAGAACTGCTCGCGGTAAAGGACGAACTCGACGCTTACATCGACGCCGACATCGCCACTTGGAGCGGCGAGGCCGCAAACGCCTACCGCGAGCGGATGGACTTCAATGTCGAAGGCCTCGATGGATTGTCCGGGCTGTGCGCAGCGATGAGCGCGGCTACCACCGGAGCGGGAACTCTGGTGACTATCACCCGTGAGCTGGTACGGGACATCATCTCCGAGTTGGTCGCAACGCTCCTGATCCGCATCCCGGTATGGCTGGGGCTCGTCGCTACGGGGGTCGGCATCCCCCTCGTCGCCGCACAGGCCACCGGCATGGTGTTGAGGGTGGCAAGCACGCTCATCGGCGTGATCATGGCGCTCGTGCAAAGTTTCCAAGCCCTGCAAGCACTCCTCGACAACTAGGCGAAGATCTCATGAGAACCCTCATAAAACTCCTGGTCGTCGCCGCCGTCGGCCTGGCCTTCGCCAAGCCGAAACCTCCACCGCGCAGAAACGGTGGGAACGGTCCAGTGCCCAGCCCGCCCGTCGGCGGCTGGAGATCGGGCAAAGTCGAAACCAAGGCCAACCTCGACCAGGGCCCAGCCGGACGCAGCGGACAAAACCAGGGCGGTAACAACGGCGGCGCTGATAGCGGCGGCTCGCCTCGAAACCCCAATGCCAGTGGTCGTGGCGACGGAATCCACACCGATTATCCGCAAGACGCACCGCACAACATGAGCTTTTCAGACCTACTTCATGTCTGCAATGGAGACCCGAATAAGCCTCAGGGCAGCGGTGGCCATCTTTCTGGAACGGGAGTTCCTGGAAAAACGGAATTTCCAGAAGGCTGGGAGATGGATGATGTCAAGGATGCTTTTCAGGAAGTGGCCGGCAACCCCACCGACGCATGGCCGACATCTAGCGGGAACTATTTCGCCGAAGGCGTGGTTGACGGAGTTCTAGTGAACGTAGTCGTGAGGCCAGATGGCAGTATTGAAGCGGGGTGGCCTATCAGCGGGCCCGGCGTTACTAGGAACCCTCGATAGGAAGAAAAATGGATTTCACAGATTTCATGAATGATGCCGAGGAGATCCTGAACAGGCTCAAGCCTCGCACACCTCGAAACACGATCAGTACCATCGACTCTGCACTTGCAGGAGGTGAGTTCTCCATCGCGATCAAGGAATTGGTATTCAGTTTGACAAAGAACCAGATCGCTGTCGCCGCGGCAGAACGTGATGCACTGATCAGGCTTACCGAATACCTTGAGGAAAACCGGCTGACGGAAATGGTCAGGGCGCTGGACCTCGGTCCAGGCGGGGTTTGACTCTGATCGGGTAGACGCGTGGAAGCGCAGCCCCGGGATTTGTCGGTGCCCTGCGCTTGATTCTCTCCGGGGTCGGACCCGTGGTGTTTGGAGAAACGCGAGGGGGTTCCGGATAGCGGGATTGGGTGGCCCAATATTTGGGCGGGGTTGGGCTGCGGCGTAGACTGACGCGCATGCATGACGCCCCTGACTCCGCTTCGGTGACCGGAGTTCCCACCGCCACGCCCGAGGCTGCTTCGTCGGCCGATGTCGCGTTCGCGGCTGAACTGGCGAGCGGTGCGGGGGAGGTGCTCCTCAAGCTCCGGGCGGAGATGGGGTTCTCTGACCCGAAGGCTCTCAAGGCCGCTGGGGACCAAGAAGCGAATGACTACCTGCTTGGGCGCCTAGCTGCCGAGCGACCTGGTGACGCCGTGCTTTCTGAGGAGGGCAAGGGTGAAACGGGGCGTATCGGTACCGAGCGCCTCGAAGCGGACCGGGTCTGGATCATCGATCCGCTCGACGGGACTCGTGAGTACTCCGAGGCCGGTCGTGACGACTGGGCCGTGCACGTCGCGCTCTGGCAGCGGGGCCTCGGTCTCACCGCCTCCGCCGTCGCGCTCCCCGCGCAGGCTGTGACGTTGCGCACCGATGAGACCTATGCGGTCCCCGCCCCTCGCGACGGCAAGCCTCTGATCGCCGTGTCCCGCACCAGACCACCGGCCGAGGCCGAAGCGGTCGCCGCCGCGCTCGGCGCGGAACTCGTCCCGATGGGCTCCGCCGGTGCCAAGGTCATGGCCGTGGTCGCCGGTACAGTTGACGCTTATGTGCACGCCGGCGGGCAGTTCGAATGGGACTCTGCCGCGCCCGTAGGGGTGGCCCTCGCCTCCGGCTGGCACGCCACGCGGATCGACGGCGCTCCGCTGCAGTACAACAACGCCGATCCGTACCTGCCGGACCTGCTGGTCTGCCGCCCCGACCTGGCCGGGCCCGCGCTCGAGGCCATCAGAGGGACGAACTGACCACCCGGTCCCCGACCGGACCCGACGACAACCGAACACCCCGCAACGGGGTCTGCCGAGAGGAGCATTGCGCCGGTGAGCGACTACCGCATCAGCCACATCGCCGCGCTGGAGGCCGAGGCGATCTTCATCTTCCGTGAGGTCGCGGCCACCTGTCAGCGACCCGTGCTGCTCTTCTCCGGCGGCAAGGACTCCATCGTCATGCTGCACCTGGCGCAGAAGGCCTTCGCGCCCGCGCCGGTCCCGTTCCCGGTCATGCACGTCGACACCGGCCAGAACTTCGCCGAGGTCATCGACTACCGCGACCGCCGTGTGGCCGAGACGGGCGTCCAGCTCATCGTCGCCTCCGTCCAGGACGCGATCGACCGCGGCATGGTCGTCGAACCGCCGGACGGCACCCGCAACCGCATCCAGACCCCCGTCCTCCTGGAAGCGGCCGAGAAGTACCAGTTCGACGCCCTCTTCGGCGGCGCCCGCCGCGACGAGGAGAAGGCCCGCGCCAAGGAGCGCGTGTTCTCCTTCCGCGACGACTTCGGCCAGTGGGACCCCAAGAACCAGCGCCCCGAGCTGTGGAACCTGTACAACGGCCGGGTCCACCCGGGCGAGCAGATCCGCGTGTTCCCGCTGTCGAACTGGACCGAGCTCGACGTCTGGCGCTACATCGGCTCCGAGGACATCCCGCTCCCCGAGGTGTACTTCTCCGCCGAGCGCCAGGTCGTGGACCGCGGCGGCATGCTCTACGCCGTCAACGAGTTCATCAAGCCGCGCGAGGGGGAGGAGGTCTTCTACGAGAAGATCCGCTACCGCACCGTCGGCGACGCGAACCTGACCGCCGGCGTGCGCTCGGAAGCGGCCACGATCGACGAGATCATCGCCGAGGTCGAGGTCACCCGCATCACCGAGCGCGGCGCGACCCGCGGCGACGACAAGACCTCCGAGGCCGCGATGGAAGACCGGAAACGGGAAGGCTACTTCTAATGACGGACACCTTGACCTCCCGCGAGGACACGCACGAGCTGCTGCGCTTCGCCACGGCCGGTTCGGTGGACGACGGCAAGTCGACCCTCATCGGCCGCCTCCTGTTCGACTCGAAGGCGCTCTTCGACGACCAGTGGGACGCCGTCGAGGCCGTCAGCGCCGGCCGCGGCGACGAGTACACCGACCTCGCGCTGCTCACCGACGGGCTCCGCTCGGAGCGCGAGCAGGGCATCACGATCGACGTCGCGTACCGGTACTTCTCCACGCCCGAGCGCAAGTTCATCATCGCGGACACGCCCGGCCACATCCAGTACACGCGCAACATGGTCACCGGCGCCTCGACCGCCGACCTCGCGCTGATCCTGGTCGACGCCCGCAAGGGCCTCGTCGAGCAGTCCCGTCGCCACGCGTTCCTGTGCTCGCTGCTGCGCGTGCCGCACATCGTCCTGTGCGTCAACAAGATGGACCTGGTCGACTACGACGAGGCCGTCTTCAAGAAGATCGAGAACGAGTTCTCGGCCTTCGCCACCAAACTCGAAGTGCCGGACCTGACGGTGATCCCCGTGTCGGCCCTCAAGGGCGACAACGTGGTCAACCGCTCCGAGAACATGCCCTGGTTCCAGGGCCCGAGCCTGCTCCACCACCTGGAGAAGGTCCACATCGCCTCGGACCGCAACCTCGTGGACGTGCGCTTCCCGGTCCAGCACGTGATCCGGCCGCACTCCAACGACAACCACGACTTCCGCGGCTACGCGGGCCAGGTCGCCTCCGGCGTCATGAAGCCCGGCGACGAGGTCATGGTGCTGCCCAGCGGATTCACCTCCCGCATCGCCTCGATCGAGACCGCGGACGGGCCTCTGGAAGAGGCCTTCCCGCCCTTGAGCGTCACGGTGCGGCTGGAGGACGAGCTCGACGTCTCCCGCGGCGACATGCTCTGCCGCCCCGGCAACCAGGCCCGTGTCTCGCAGGACATCGAGGCGATGGTCTGCTGGATGGACGAGTCGCGGCCGCTCAAGCTGCGCGGCAAGTACGCCATAAAGCACACCACTTCGGACGTGCGCGCGATCGTGAAGGACGTGCAGTACCAGCTGGACATCAACACGCTCCACCGCAACGAGTCCGCGACCGAGCTGAAGCTCAACGAGATCGGCCGCGTCACGCTCCGCACCACCAAGCCGCTCCTGTGCGACGACTACCGCCGCAACAGGGCCACCGGCGGCTTCATCATCATCGACGAAGCCGACAACCGGACTGTAGGCGCTGGCATCATCGTCTAAGCGACACAATGAATCCGGGCCCGGCCGCGCAAGCGGCCGGGCCCGAACTCGTTGTCCGCCTGGGTGGCAGGTGTCACGTAGGTGCGGATTCGTGTCGAAGTGTCGAAACGCGAATCGCGTGCTGAGCTCCAATACCGTTTCATGTCATGGTCACCCATTCCCATGAGGTCCCCATCCGCCTGTTCCAGGTACGCCCGGAGCTCGCGGCCGAACTGCTCGTCAAATCGCTCGGCGCCGCGTTCCCCGCGTATGCCAGCGCACTGCCCGAATCGGAGGCGCTCACCAACAACGACCCACTCGAACTCAACTGCGACAACGCAGCTGTGTTCCGCGACGAGGCGGGGGTGCCTGTCTTCGCGGTCATCATCGAGATCCAACGCGGCCAGGACAACCGGAAGCACTACAGCTGGCCGATGTACGTGACGATTCTCCGTGCCCGTCTGAAGTGCCCGGTGCGGCTGCTGGCGGTCTGCACCGATGCGGCGACGGCGGACTGGGCGCGCCGGGCGATTGAAATCGGACCGCCCGGGTTCACCCTTCTTCCAGATGTCATCAACCCGGAGGATCTCTTGGAGACTGCGGAGGACCAGAGCGCCAAAGAGGCGGTCGAGATTCTGATTCTCAAAGCGGCCTGCGGGGGACCGCAGGCCGAGCAGGTCGCCCACAAGCTCGGCCGGAGACTCAACGAGCTTCCCGAGTCTGACCGGCAGCAGTATGCTGGATGGGCGATGCAACTTCTCTCAGACGAGGCGTACAACGTACTGGAGGAATACATGAGCATGACGTACCAGGAGTACCTTGAGAGCCCGGCGGGGAAGCTGGAACTCAAGGGCGAGCAGCGAGGCAAGCGGCTCGGGCAGATCGGTGGGCTGCTCAAGGTACTCGACGCCCGTGGCATCGAAGTCTCCGCGTCGGCGCTCGCCCGAATCGAGGGTGTCTCGGATGAGGAAGAGCTCGACCGCTGGTTCATCAGAGCGGTGACGGTGGACCGCGTCGAGGAGATCTTCGACTGAGCACGCACCGCGTTGACTTTGAAAGGCCCGGCCGCGCAAGCGGCCGGGCCTTTGTCACTGCTGCTGCTCGTAGGCTTTGCGAACTCTTGCCGGGGCTTTGAGGTGCCAGGCGTCCTCGATCATCTCGGTGAGGCGCTGTTCGTCGATGCGGTCGAGGTCGACGAGGATCATGGCGTAGCCGTCGTAGTGGGGGGTGGTGTAGAAGGCCGGGTCGGCCGAGGCGAGGAGGGCGGCCTTCTCGCCGGGTTCGCAGACGATGGCCAGGCCGCCTTCGGCCTCGGTGCGGAGTCTGGCGAAGAACTTGCCCTTGACCTTGAGGGAGGGGGTCTGCCAGCTGGTCGTCACCTCGACTTCGGGTAGGCGGGTCGCGATGGCCACTACGTCGTCCCAGGTCGGCATGTCGGCCCCTTTCGTCGTCCCGATTGTCCCGCACGGGTGCGACATCGGGGCGAATCTCAGGGGTTGATCCAGTTGCCGATCGTGATGAGGCTGGCCGCGGAGGCGCCGAGGACGGCGGTGGCGACGACGGCCGCGGCGAGGAGGCGCAGCGGGGTCTGGGTCCAGTCGGGGCCGATCTGGTGGCGCATGGCGGGCATGGAGCCGGTGCCCGGTTCCGGTTGCGGCGCTTGCTCTGCGGGCGGGAGGTCGGCCGGTTGCGGGCGCTTGAAGTTCGCGATGTCGAGGAGCTGCGTGTCGCCGTTGACGCCGTTGTCGATGCGGACGTGATCGACCTGGACGGTCACGGGGCCGACCGACCCGCGCAGGCCGTCGCCGACGCGGGCGAACTGGGCGGTGTCGCCGGGGCGGTAGCCGCTGAGGCTGGGCCGGGAGTGTTCGCCGGTGAGGCCGGAGGCCGGGCTTTCGCGGCCGACGCGGGGGACCGACCAGTTCGTGAAGTCGGTTCCGGAGGGGGCCGAGCCTTCGCCTCGCGGCTGCGAGAAGTCCTGCGGTTCCGAAGCGGTGTAGCGGGGTTCGGAGAACCCGCCGGGTTTCTCGTTCTCACGCGGCGCGGAGGTCTCCCAGCTGTAGCGGTACCGCGAGCGCGACTCACCGCGGGGCGGCGCTTCGGCGACGGTGTCGACCTGGATGGTGCGCTGCTCGTCCGTGCGACCGTCGCCCACCCGGGGGAGTTCTCCTGTGGTCGGATGCGCCGGGTCGCCGTATCGAGGTCCCCACTGGTCCTGGGTCACAGCGGTATCCCTACTCTTCGACGGCGTTCAGGATGTTGTCGCGGTGGTTCTGGAGGTTCTCGATGTCGGCCTGCTGCACGGTGATCGTGCGCCGGGCCGCGTCGAGCACCAGCGGGTCGTCGCTGAGGTCGATGACGATCTTGGCCATGTCGACGCCGCCGATGTGGTGGGCGATCATCAGGTCGGCGAACATGACGTCCGCTTCGCTGCCGGTGAGGGACCTGAACTCGGCCATCTGCTCGTCGGTGGCCATACCGGGCATGAGCCCGCCCGTCTCCTGGCTGTCGTGCTCGTGCTCGTCGCCCGCCCACGCCATCGGCTCGCCGGAGGAGAGCTGGACGCCCCAGTCCCGCAGCCACGTGCGGTACATGCCGATCTCGGCGCTCTGCGACGTGGCGATGTCGTACGCGATCGCCGTCATCGCCGGGTCCGAGCCGTGCTGCCATTCGTACATGGCCATCTCGACGGCCTGCTGGTGGTGCGTCTGCATGTCGCGCGCGAACCCGGCTTCGACGGAGTCGTTGCCGGGAGCGGAAGTGCCCGCGACCCAGCCGACCCCGATGCCCGCGCCGAGCATGAGCACGGCGGTGATCGCGATCAGCAGTGCGGGCCGTCGCCACAAGCGGCTCATTCGTCGTCCTCTCCGTGCGGGCGCTCCGCGGAGCGCCCGCGTCCTACTTGCCTAACGAGCGTCGTCCCGAAAGGTTCGCGTAGATCAGCCGGTGGGCATCTGCTGGTCGGCGGTGGTCGTGGTCAGACCGTTGGAGCACGTCGCCATCGCCTCGGCGGTGTTGTCGGCGTTCTGGATGTAGAAGTCCATGAACTCGTCGATCTTCGGGTCGTCGATGTCGTCGGTCTGGTACTGCACGCCCCAGGCCTGGACCGAGACCGCGACGCCCAACTCGGGGTACGGGCTCATCAGCGAGTAGTCGCGGCCCTCGACCTTGGAGGCGAGTGCCTTGATGCCGTCGCCGTCGACCAGCGCCGGGTCGTAGGTCAGCCAGACCGCGCCGTGCTCGAGGGAGTGGACGGCGTTGCCGTCCATGATCGGCGCGTCGTAGACCGAACCGGTGCAGTTCTGCCACTGGGAGAGGTGGTTCCCGCCCGCGGGCGGGGTGATCTCGTACTCGGGGACCGCGGCCGGGTCCTCGCCGTCGATGTGGGTCTGCTGGACGACCCACGGGTTCTCGAGCTCGTCCTCGGTGACGTCGCCGTCCTGGAGGGCTCTGGAGACCTCGGAGTAGTTCGCGTACTCGCCGTAGAAGTCGGTGATGCCCTGCGGCGGCTGGCTCCGGTCCCAGACGACGAACACGGCGGCCCCGATCAGGCCGAGCGCGACGACGCCGACGCCCGTGAAGGTCAGGATGAGGCCCCACGGCTTCGGCTGCTTGACCTGGACGGCGCGGCCCTTGCGGGAGGCGGCGGGCGCCGAGGACTTGCTCAGGCCGCCCTTGCTGTCGCCCGTGCCTGCGTCTTTCCTGCCGGCCGGGCCTTTTTCAACGACTGCGCCTTTGCCGGTGCTCTTGCCGGAGCCCTTGCTGGCGGTCTGCTTCTTCGATGCCATATCTCGGGGAGAGCCTTATTCGTCGAGGTCGGGATGAGCCGGAGCGGAGCCGGGGAGCGCCCGGTGTGAAATCCACTCGCGTACGCCACCTTACCTGGTCGGTCCCGGACACTCCTTTAGAGCGCGCCCCGAACCGACATAAGGCGACCCGCCTATGACGCGGTCGTCGTCACACCGCCCGCGCAGATCGCGTTCGGCTCCGGGTTGAAGCGCTCGTTCAGGACGTACGTGTCCAGGTACTCGCCGATCTTCGGATCGGACGGGTCCTCGGTCTGGTACCGGTTCCCCCACGACTGGAGCGAGACCGCGACCCCCTGGCCGGGGTAGGGGCTCATCAGGCTGTAGTCGCGGGCGCCGATCAGCAGCGCCAGCGCGTCGATGTCGGCCTGCTCGACCAGCGCCGGGTCGTACGTCAGCCACACCGCGCCGTGCTCCATCGAGTGCACCGCGTTCCCGTCCACGATCGGCCCCTCGTACACCGAGCCGGTGCACGTCTGCCAGGCCGACAGGTGGTTCCCGCCCGCGGGCGGCCGCAGTTCGTACACAGGGTTCTGGCCGTCCCAGCTGTTCAGCGCGTCCAGGTGCTCCTGCTGCGCCACGAACGGGTGATCGAGCTCCTCGGCCGTGACCTTCCCGTCCTGGATCGCCGTCGTCACCGCGACGTAGTCGCCGTACTCGCCGTAGAAGCTCTCCACCCCTTCCATCGACCGCTGCGCGGCGGCGCTGTTCGGATCTGCCGCTGAGTCGCCGTCCCCGGCACTCCCGCCCCCCTCAGCGGTGCATCCGGCCAGCGCGGTGAGCGCGAGAGCGGCGGCGAGGGCGGTCCAGCGGTTGCGAAGCGGGCGCATGTTCGAGGCCTTCCGTCGTGGTTGCACAGAAGCAACCTACCGGGCGGCGCGCATTTCCGGCTCGCACGCGACGCCGTGGGCGCCACAAGGGCGTTTATCACTCGCGGGCGTCCGAGAGCGGCGTCTACGATTACCGGGTGACTCCTGAGACGCTCGCAGAGAAAGTGCTGTCCGCTACGCGCGCCGCGTTCGAGGCCTTGGCCCTCGACGACGCCGTACTGCCCACCCAGACGGCGGTAGAGCGACCCAGGGACCCCAAGCACGGCGACTACGCCTCCAACATCGCGCTGCAGACCGCCAAGAAGGCCGGCACGAACCCGCGCGCGCTCGCCGAGAAGATCGCCGAGCACCTCGCCTCCATCGACGGCGTCGCCAAGGTCGACATCGCCGGACCCGGATTCCTCAACATCACCCTGGACGCGGCCGCCGCGGGAGAGATCGCCGGGAAGATCGTCGCCGCCGGACCTGCATACGGCACCAACAACTCCATGGAAGGCGTCTACGCCAACCTCGAGTTCGTGTCCGCGAATCCGACCGGCCCGATCCACGCGGGCGGCACCCGCTGGGCCGCCATGGGCGACTCGCTCGCGCGGGTCATGCGCGCGTCCGGCGCGAAGCTCACCGCCGAGTACTACGTCAACGACGCCGGTGCCCAGATCGAGCACTTCGCCGGTTCGCTGCTGGCCCGCGCCAAGGGCGAGCCGACCCCGGAGAACGGCTATGTCGGCGCGTACATCGACGACATCGCGGCCGACGTACTGAAGCGGCGCCCCGACGCGCTCGACGCCGAGAACCCCCTCGACGTGTTCCGGACCGTCGGCCTCGAACTGATGCTCGAGGAGATCAAGGGCACCCTGGCCGACTTCGGCACCCACTTCGACGTCTTCTTCAGCGAGAAGGGCCTGCACGAGCGCGGGGAGCTCGACACGGCCGTCGAACGGTTGACCGAGCTCGGCCACGTCTTCGAAGCCGACGGCGCGCTCTGGCTGCGCACCACCGAGTTCGGCGACGACAAGGACCGGGTCCTCAAGAACTCCAAGGGCGGCTGGACCTATTTCGCCTCCGACTGCGCCTACTACCTCGACAAGCGCGAGCGCGGTTTCGAGAAGCTCGTGCTCATGCTCGGCGCCGACCACCACGGATACGTCGGCCGCATGCAGGCGATCAGCCAGGCGTTCGGCGACGAGCCGGGCACCCTCGAGATCCTGATCGGCCAGTTCGTGAACCTGCTCAAGAACGGGGAGCCGATCCGGCTCTCGAAGCGGGCCGGGAACATGATCACGCTGAACGACGTGGTCGAGGCCGTCGGGGTCGACGCGGCCCGGTACGCGCTCACCCGGTACTCGGCCGACTCGACGATCGACCTCGACATCGACCTGTGGACCAAGCACGGCAACGAGAACCCGGTCTACTACGTGCAGTACGCGCACGCCCGGACCTCCGGCGTGCTGCGCAACGCCGCCGAGCGCGGCGTCGAGAAGGGCGAGTCCTACGACGCCTCGCTCCTGACCCACCCGCGCGAATCCGACCTGCTCAAGGCCCTCGCCGAGTTCCCGGCCGTGGTCGCCACCGCCGCCGAGCTGCGCGAACCCCACCGGGTCGCCCGGTACGCCGAAGAGCTCGCCGCCGCCTACCACCGCTTCCAGCACGACTGCCGCGTCCTGCCCTTCCCCGACGAGGAGACCACCCCGGTCAACCAGGCCCGCCTCTGGGCCGTCGACGCCACCCGCGTCGTCCTCGCCAACGCGCTCGGCCTGCTCGGCGTCTCGGCCCCGGAGCGGATGTAATGCGGACCCACGAAGCCGGCGCACTGCACGGCGACTTCGACTACTCCGCGCTGCGCCCGGGCTGGCTCGGCGTGCCGGGGGACGTCAACACGCTCCTCCCGCAGCTGTGGTCCTCGAACGTGGAACGCGCCGACGACGGCGTCCTCCACATCGGCGGGATCTCCGTAGCGGAGCTCGCCGCCGAGTTCGGCACGCCCGCGTACGTCTTCGACGAGGACGACTTCCGCGCCCGCTGCCGCGCCTGGACCGAGGCCTTCGAAGGCGCCGACGTCTTCTACGCCTCCAAGGCCTTCTGCTCCAAAGCCGTGCTCCGCGCCGCCTCCGAAGAAGGCCTCTTCGTCGACGTCTGCACCGCCGGCGAACTCGCCATCGCGCTGGCCGCCGGGCTCGCGCCCGCTCGCCTGGGCCTCCATGGGAACAACAAGTCGCTCGCCGAACTGCGCCAGGCCGTCGAGATCGGCGTCGGCCGCATCGTCGCCGACTCCTTCACCGAGATCGAACGCCTCGAGGCCATCGCCGCCGAACTCGGCAAGCGCCCGAACGTGATGATCCGCGTCAACGTCGGCGTCGAAGCCCACACGCACGAGTTCATCGCGACCGCCCACGAGGACCAGAAGTTCGGCTTCTCCCTCGCCGGAGGCGCCGCCTTCGAAGCCGCCCGCCGCGTCATCGCCGCCGAGCACCTCGAACTCCTCGGCCTCCACTCGCACATCGGCTCCCAGATCTTCGACACCGCCGCGTTCGAGATCTCCGCCGCCCGCGTCGCCCGCCTCCACGCGAAGCTCCAGACCGACTTCGGCGTCCAGATCCCGGAGATGGACCTCGGCGGCGGCTTCGGCATGGCCTACACCAGCCAGGACGACCCGCAGCCGCCCGCCGACATCGCCGCGTCCCTGCGCAAGATCGTCGACGAGGAGTGCGCCGCCGCCGGCATCGACGTCCCGCGCCTCTCCATCGAACCCGGGCGCAGCCTCATCGGGCCCGCGATGTTCACCCTCTACGAGGTCGGCACCGTCAAGCCCGTCACCCTCGCCGGGGACGCCGCGCGACTGTACGTCTCGGTCGACGGCGGCATCAGCGACAACATCCGCACCGCGCTCTACGACGCCACCTACTCGGCGACGCTCGCCTCACGTTCGTCCAGCGCCACGCCCGCGCTGGCCCGAGTAGTGGGAAAGCATTGCGAAGCGGGCGACATTGTTGTTAAAGATGAGTTCCTCCCGGCCGACGTCGTGCCGGGCGACCTGATCGCGGTCCCTGGAACCGGCGCCTACTGCCGCTCCATGGGCTCGAACTACAACCACGTGCCCCGCCCGCCGGTCGTCGCCGTCCGGAACGGCGAGGCCCGTGTGATCCTGGCGCGTGAGACCGTCGACGACCTGCTCCGGCTCGACGTCGGCTAGACACGGCTCCAAACCACAAGGAAGAGGAACACCAGCGATGAAACTCGCGCTACTCGGATGCGGCAACGTCGGCAGTGAAGTCGTGCGCCTCATGCGAACGCGCGGGGAGGAGCTGGCGTCCCGGGTCGGGGAGCCGGTCGAGATCGTCGGGATCGCGGTGCGCCGCCTCGACCGCGACCGCTCGCACCTGCCCGTGGAGAAGGAACTCTTCACGACCGACGCCCTCGGTCTCGTCAAGCGACCGGACGTGGACATCGTCGTCGAGGTCGCCGGTGGCATCGAGCCCGCCCGCACCTGGATCACCACCGCGCTGGCCGAGGGCAAGTCGGTCGTGACCGCGAACAAGGCCCTGCTCGCCGAGGACGGCCCGGCCCTGTCGGCCGCCGCGAAGGCGGGCGGCGCGGACCTCTACTACGAGGCCGCCGCCGCTGCCGCGATCCCGCTGATGCGCCCGCTGCGCGAGTCGCTGCACGGCGACACGATCAACCGCGTGCTCGGGATCGTCAACGGCACCACGAACTACATCCTCAGCCAGATGTCGCAGACGGGCGCCGCGTTCGAGGAGGCCCTCAGCGAGGCCACCGAACTCGGCTACGCGGAAGCGGACCCGACCGCCGACGTCGACAACTACGACGCCGCCGCGAAGGCCGCGCTCATCGCCTCACTCGCGTTCCACACCCACATCGACCTGGGCGAGGTCTACCGCGAGGGCATCCGGGACGTCTCCGCCGCGGACATCGCGTCGGCCGCCGCCCAGGGCCGCGTCGTGAAGCCGCTCTGCATCGCCACCCGTGAGGCCGACGGCGTGTCCGTGCGCGTCCACCCGGCGATGATCCCGGCGACCCACCCGCTCGCGAACGTCAACGGCGCCTACAACGCGGTGTTCGTCGAAGCCGAGTCCGCCGGCCGGCTCATGTTCTACGGAGCGGGAGCGGGCGGCACCGAGACCGCTTCGGCGGTGCTCGGCGATATCGTGGCCGTGGCGCGCAACAAGCGCGGCGGGATCACCGCCTTCCCGCCCGAGGCCGCCTACCAGGACCTCCCGGTGAAACCCATCGGCGAGGCCCGCACCAGGTACCACGTCAGTCTCGACGTGGTCGACGAGCCCGGCGTGCTCGCGCGCGTGGCGGCCACCTTCGCCCACCACGGCGTCAGCCTCGCCACCGTCCATCAATCCGGCCAGGGCGATGAGGCCCGGCTCGTGGTCGTGACCCACACGGCCGCCGACAAGCAGTTGTCGGACACCGTAGAGGAACTGTCGCAACTGACCTCGGTGCACCAAGTCGCCTCGGTCATGCGCGTCGAAGGAGAATAGGACGCCATGTCCGAAAGTGCCGTGCCAAGTTATGGCTCGCAAGCTTCGCCAAGCGGGCGCCCGGGGTGGCGTGGTCTTATCGAAGAGTTCCGGGACCGGCTCCCGGTCTCGGACGCCACCCCCGTCGTCACCCTGCAAGAGGGCGGCACGCCGCTGCTGCCCGCCCCGGTCCTCTCCGCGAAGACCGGCTGCGACGTCTTCCTCAAGGTCGAAGGCCTCAACCCGACCGGCTCCTTCAAGGACCGCGGCATGACGCTCGCGGTCTCGAAGGCGGTGGAAGCGGGCTCGAAGGCCGTCATCTGCGCCTCCACCGGCAACACCTCGGCTTCGGCCGCGGCCTACGCCGCCCGCGCGGGGATCACCTGCGCCGTGCTCATCCCGGCCGGGAAGATCGCCCTCGGCAAGCTCGCCCAGGCCCTCGTCCACGGTGCCAAGGTCCTCCAGGTCGACGGCAACTTCGACGACTGCCTCATGATCGCCGACAAGCTCGCCCAGGACTACCCGGTCACGCTCGTCAACCACTTGAACTACAACCGCATCCTCGGGCAGAAGACCGCCGCGTACGAGGTCGTGCAGGTCCTCGGCAACGCCCCGGACATCCACTGCCTCCCGGTCGGCAACGCGGGCAACATCACCGCCTACTGGCTGGGCTACAACGAGGACCACGCCGCGGGCAACTCGACGAAGCTTCCCCGGATGCTCGGCGTCCAGGCCGCCGGCTCGGCCCCGATCGTCGACGGCCATGTCGTGGATCACCCGCAGACCATCGCCACGGCGATCCGCATCGGCAACCCCGCCTCCTGGACCAAGGCGCTCGACGCCAAGAAGGAGTCGAACGGGGACATCATCGCCGCCACCGACCGCGAGATCCATGCCGCCTATATGCTGCTGGCTCGCTCTGAAGGCGTCTTCGTCGAGCTCGCCTCGGCCGCCTCGGTCGCCGGGCTCCTCAAGCAGTCCGCGGCCGGATGGGTCGAGAAGGGACAGACGATCGTCTGCACCGTCACGGGCAACGGCCTCAAGGACCCCGACTGGGCCGTCTCCACCGCGCCGCAGCCGCACACCGTTTCGGTCGACGTGGTCGAGACCGCGACCGCACTGGGACTGTAGTTGGAGGCCTTCCAGACCGGCCCCCGCGCCACCGTGCGGGTCCCGGCCACCTCAGCCAACCTCGGCCCCGGCTTCGACTCGCTGGGCCTCGCCCTCGACCTCTGCGACGAGGTCACCGCCGAGGCCACGAGCGGCACGGCGGTCCAAGTCTCCGTCCAGGGCGAAGGCGAGGGCACCGTGCCCCTCGACGAGCGCCACCTCGTGGCCGCCACGATGCTGCGCACCTTCAAGCACCTCGGCCTCGCGGCCCCGGGCATGAAGGTCCAGTGCCGCAATCGGATTCCGCACGCGCGGGGGCTCGGCTCCTCGTCGGCGGCGATCGTCGCGGGCATCATGCTCGCCGACGCGCTCGCCGGCGCCGGCATGACCCGCTCGCAGAAACTGGCGCTGGCCAGTGCGATCGAGGGCCACCCGGACAATGTGGCCCCGTGCCTCCTCGGCGGCTTCACCATCGCCTACACCACTGAGGACGGTGCGAAGGCGATCAGCCTCGACCCGTCGCCGCGCGTCCACCCGTGGGTGTTCGTGCCGCAGTCGAAGGGTCTGACCGCGGTCGCCCGCGCGGCCCTGCCCGAGAAGGTCCCGCACGCCGACGCGGTGTTCAACCTCTCCCGGTCCGCGCTGCTCACCGCCGCGATCACGCACCACCCCTCGCGCCTCTTCGAGGCCACCGACGACCGGCTCCACCAGTCGTACCGGGCGAAGGGCATGCCGGAGAGCACCCATTTGTTGCGAGCATTGCGCTCCGCCGGAATCGCCGCCGCGATCTCCGGTGCGGGTCCGACCGTGCTCGCCCTGACGGTGGACGACGCGCGCGTCCCCGAAGTCCCCGCAGAGTTCGAGGCCATGCGCTTGGACGTCGCCGACGGTGCCGTCCAGGTCGCGACCTCCCCGAACGAGTGATCCTCGGGTCCGTTGTTGCGAATGGCAAGAGTGCGCTACCATTCCAGTTAGACGACCACCCGGTGTCGTGACTGCTCGAAGCCTTGCTTATGCTTGTGGTCACAACAGCTGCGGCGCATCCAGCGCACGCCTGATCTCTTGTTTGGGTCATCACCCTCAACCATGGATTTGTGACTTTGCATAGCTCCAGCGTGGCATGGCACGGTTTCGACCAAGGAACAGTCGCTGTCCGCTTGTGGCGCCGGGCCTCCGCCCGGATCGGATCGCAAAGGCGAGGATCGCAATCAGCGGAGATCGGAATCACGTGTCTCAACGTGCACGATCATTCATCGCAAGCCGTCCAGTCGCAGGCCCAGAGGCTGCTCATCACGATCAGGACCGTCTGCTCAGCGGACAGCCCAGGGGTGTTGCACCCAGTGTCAACCGTCGTCTTCCAACCGCCGAGGTCACACCGTGACCGAAAGCGGCCGAAGCGGTGGCGGGACGCAGACCAGAACATCGGCATTGCGGCTATTTGAAAGACGCGGAAACTCCTCGAATTCACTTCGAAGTTCCGCCAGGGAAGGAATCCATTGAGCGACACCACCGGCACGACGTCGGACCGGATGATCGATGAGGCGTCGGATTCGGAAGCGATTCCGGAGACCAAGAAGCGCCGTCGGGCAGGAACCGGTCTGGCCTCTATGCTGATGCCCGAGCTCCAGCAGATGGCGCAATCGCTCGGCATCACCGGCGTTGGCCGGATGCGCAAGAGCGAGCTGATCGCCGCCATCCAGGAACGGCAGGATGCGGGCTCGCAGCCCGGCGGTGCCAGCGCGGAAAAGGAGGCCCCGCCAGTGCCTGACTCTGACCAAACGCCCACCGCCGAAGCCCCGTCGACCACAGTCGACGCCGCTCCCGCCGACAACGGCTCCGAGAGTGCAGAGGCCAAGGGCGGCACCGCCGCCCGCCGGGCGACCCGCCCGGCCGGTCCTCCGCAGCCGCGCCGCCGTGAAGCGCGTCAGACCGAAGCCGCCCCGCCCGAAGGCCAATCGACGGTCGCCGTGATCGAGTCCGATGAGGACCGGCCGCAGCGTCGCCGCCGCTCCCGTGAGAACGGGCGCGAGAACCGCGAAGGCGGTCGCGAGGGAGGCCGTGAGAGCGGCCGCCGCGACGAGCGCCCGGAGCGTTCCGAGCGCGGCGAGCGTTCCGAGCAGTCCGAGGCCCGCACCGAGACCCGCGAGCGCCGGGGCGAGGACGACGGTTACGACGACCGCGGCCCGCGCGACGGCGACGGCGACAACCGCCGCCGCAAGCGCCGGGACCGCTCCGACCGCCGCCAGCGCGGCGGCCGCGACGAGGCCCCCGAGCGCGGCACCGCCGGCGGCGGCGTCCAGAACGACGAGCAGCTCGTGCCCGTCGCGGGGATCCTCGACATCCTCGACAACTACGCGTTCATCCGCACCACCGGCTACCTCGCCGGCCCCGACGACGTCTATGTCTCGATGTCGCAGGTCCGCAAGTACCGGCTGCGCCGCGGCGACGCCATCACCGGGGCCGTCAAGCCCAGCCGCGGTGGCGGCGAGGAGTCGAACGGCCAGGGCGGCAAGCAGCAGCAGCGCCGCGAGAAGTACAACCCGCTGGTGCGCCTCGACACCGTCAACGGGATGAGCCCCGACGACGCGAAGAAGCGCGACGAGTTCTACAAGCTCACGCCGCTCTACCCGCAGGAGCGCCTGCGTCTGGAGACCGAGCCGAACGCGATCACCACGAGGGTCATAGACCTCGTGGCCCCGATCGGCAAGGGCCAGCGCGCCCTCATCGTCTCCCCGCCGAAGGCCGGTAAGACGATGGTGCTGCAGGCGATCGCCAACGCGATCACCACGAACAACCCCGAGTGCCACCTCATGGTGGTCCTCGCGGACGAGCGGCCCGAAGAGGTCACCGACATGCAGCGCTCGGTCAAGGGCGAGGTCATCGCCTCGACCTTCGACCGCCCGCCGTCGGACCACACCACGGTCGCCGAGCTCGCGATCGAGCGCGCCAAGCGCCTGGTCGAACTCGGCCACGACGTGGTCGTGCTGCTCGACTCGATCACGCGACTGGGCCGCGCGTACAACAACTCGTCGCCCGCGTCCGGCCGGATCCTCTCCGGCGGTATCGACTCGACGGCGCTGTACCCGCCGAAGCGCTTCCTCGGCGCGGCGCGGAACATCGAGCACGGCGGGTCGCTGACCATCATCGGCACGGCGCTGGTCGAGACCGGCTCCATGGGCGACACGGTGATCTTCGAAGAGTTCAAGGGCACGGGCAACGCCGAGCTCAAGCTCGACCGCAAGATCGCCGAGAAGCGCACCTACCCGGCGATCGACGTGCACCAGTCGAGCACCCGCAAGGACGAGCTCATGATGAGCGCCGAGGAGCAGGCAGTGATGCTGAAGCTCCGCCGGGTCCTGTCTTCGCTGGACCCGCAGCAGGCGATCGACCTGCTGATCGACCGGTTGAAGAAGACGCAGACGAACGCCGAGTTCCTGATGCAGATCGTCAAGAACACGCCCGGCGAGTAAGCGTGTGAGGCGTGAGGCCGCCCTCGTTGAGAGCGGCCTCACGCCTTATCATTGAGAGCTGGTGCGCAGGTCGCGCACCCTAAGCGCCCTTTTCAGGGCACGATGCGGTTCCGGTTCACGGCTTGCAGCCGACCCGGCGACCCAGAGAAAGGGAAGTCATGAAAGACGGGATCCACCCTCAGTACGTCGTCACCGAGGTGACCTGTTCCTGCGGGAACGCCTTCACCACCCGGTCGACGGTGGCCAGTGGCAAGATCCAGGCTGCGACCTGCAACAAGTGCCACCCGTTCTACACCGGTAAGCAGCGCATCCTCGACACCGGCGGTCGCGTGGCCAAGTTCAAGGCCCGCTACGCCAAGACGCAGGAGAAGGCTCAGGCCGGTAAGTAGCTTTGCCGCGCAGCGCTCGTGTCGATTGACGCGGGCGCTGCGTTTTTCGTATCACATGATTGCTCGCAAGGCTCTTTCGAAGGATCTGCAATGACGACCGCTGCCGACAACCGCCTGGACTCCCTCCTCGCCGAGTTCCGCGACCTGGAAGTCCAGATGGGCGACCCGGCGCTGCACGCCGACCAGGCCCAGGCGCGGCGGGTCGGGCGCCGCTACGCCGAGCTGTCCCCGATCGCGAAGACCGCCGAGGACATCGCGGCAGCGAAGGACGACCTCGAGACCGCCGAGGAGCTCGCCAAGGAGGACTCGGATTTCGCCGCCGAGGCCGAGCAGATCAAGAAGCGCATCCCCGAACTCGAGTCGAAGCTGGCCGAGCTGCTCGTCCCGCGCGACCCCGACGACGCGAAGGACGTGATCATCGAGATCAAGGCCGGCGCGGGCGGTGAGGAGTCCGGCCTGTTCGCCGGTGACCTCATGCGCATGTACCTGCGCTACTTCGAGCGCATGGGCTGGGCCGTCGAGACCCTGGAGATGGTGCCGACCGACCTCGGCGGCATCAAGGACTCTTCGATCGCCGTGCGCACCAAGGGCACGCCCGAGGGCGGCAACGGCGTCTGGTCGCGGCTGAAGTTCGAGGGCGGCGTGCACCGCGTGCAGCGCGTGCCCGTGACCGAGTCGCAGGGCCGCGTGCACACCTCCGCCGCGGCGGTCGTCGTGATGCCCGAAGCCGAAGAGGTCGACTTCGAGCTGAACATGAACGACGTGCGGGTCGACGTCTACCGCTCTTCCGGTCCCGGCGGCCAGTCGGTCAACACCACCGACTCCGCCGTGCGCCTCACCCACGTGCCCACGGGCGTGGTCGTGACCAGCCAGAACGAGAAGAGCCAGCTGCAGAACAAGGAGGCCGCGATCAAGGTCCTCCGCGCCCGCCTGCTCGCCAAGCAGCAGGAGGAGGCCGCGGCCGCGGCCGGCGCCGCCCGCCTCTCGCAGGTGCGCACCGCCGACCGCTCCGAGCGCATCCGCACCTACAACTTCCCGCAGAACCGGCTCACCGACCACCGGATCGGCTTCACCGCCTACAACCTCGACCAGGTCATGGACGGTGCGCTCGACGAGGTCCTCGACGCCCTCGCGACCGCCGACCGGGCCGAGCGCATGGCCCGCGGCACCGACGATTGATGGACCTTCCGGCATCCCGAGCAACCTGGCCCCGGGTCATCGCCCAGGCCGCGAAGCGGCTCGAAGCGGCCGGCGTCCATTCCCCGCGAAACGACGCCGAGCTGCTGGCCGCGCACGTCTCCGGGCTCAAGCGGGCGCAGCTGCTCATCGCGGACGCGCCGACCGCCGCGCAGCTCGCGGTGTTCGACGCGCTCGTCGCGCGCCGCACCACCCGTGAGCCGCTGCAGCACCTGACCGGTTCGGCCGCGTTCCGCTACGGCGAGCTCGCGGTCGGGCCCGGCGTCTTCGTCCCCCGGCCCGAGACCGAGTTGCTCGTGGACTGGGCGCTCTCGCGCCTTCCCAAGGGCGGCACGGTCATCGACGCATGCTCAGGCTCCGGCGCGGTGGCGCACGCCATCGCGACCGAGCGGCCCGACGCGACCGTGTGGGCCGTCGAGATCGACCCCGACGCCTTCGAATGGCTCGAATCGAACCTCGAAGGCACCGGGGCGACCCCGGTGCTGGCCGACGCGACCGCCGCCTCGACCCTGAACGAGCTCGACGGCACCGTGGACCTCGTCACCGCGAATCCGCCGTACGTGCCCTTCGCGATCGAGGTCGCGCCCGAGGTCGATTTCGACCCGTCCGGCGCGGTCTACGCCGCCGAGGCGGGTCTCGCCGTGATCCAGCCGCTGGCCGTGCGCGCCGCGTCCTGGCTCAAACCGGGCGGCTGG
The DNA here is from genome assembly GCF_016918015.1 of Glycomyces sp. YM15. GTDB lineage: Bacteria > Actinomycetota > Actinomycetes > Mycobacteriales > Micromonosporaceae > Glycomyces. The sequence continues at coordinate 58,099 of NZ_JAERMK010000006.1, read as the reverse complement.
TTCGGCTTCGAGCACGACGACACGCATGGGAAGGCCGCCCCGGAGATCCTGAACGTCAGCGGCTTCACCGAGACCGAGGACCACGAGGACCTGGCGGGCCGCCCGAGGTTCGCAACGGGAAGGCTAGGCTTGTCGCCGTGAGGCTGTTCAATTGCAGGAAGATCAAGGACCGCGCGACCGGGCTGAAGTCGGCCACCAGGGCCGTGACCGGCGGTCGGCTCGTCGTCATCCCCACCGACACCGTCTACGGCATCGGTTGCGACGCGTTCAATCCCACGGCCGTCAAGGCCCTGCTCGCCGCGAAGGGGCGCGGTCGCGACATGGCGCCACCGGTCCTCATCGGCTCGAAACGGGCGCTCGACGGCATCGCCTCCGACATCCCCGACTCCGCCAAGGAGCTCATCGAGGCGTTCTGGCCCGGGCCCCTCACCATCGTCGTGCCCTACACCCCGTCCCTGACCTGGGACCTCGGTGACACCGACGGCACGGTCGCGGTGCGCATGCCGCTGCACCCGCTCGCGCTCGAACTGCTCAAGGAGACCGGCCCGATGGCCGTCTCCTCGGCGAACAAGACCGGGCAGCCCCCGGCCGAGACCGCCGCCGACGCGAAGGCCCAGCTCGGCTCCGACGTCTCCGTGTACCTGGAGGCCGGTCCGAGCGAGGACAACCTGCCGTCGACGATCATCGACTGCGTCGCGCACCCGCCGCAGCTCCTCCGCGAGGGCGCCTTGAGCCTCGACCAGATCCGCAAGATCGTGCCCGACACCCTCGACCGCGACGGCTACGGCCCCGGTCAGGGCCCCGAGGACGACGAGTCGGAGGCGAACCAGGCCGAAGCCGACGAGACCGCCGAGCCGAAGGCCGACGAGGAGTCGGCGTGACCTCGCCGTTCACCGTGCTGCACGTGTGCACCGGCAACATCTGCCGGTCGCCCATGTCCGAACGCATCCTCGCCGGGCTCACCGGCGAGGACGTGTACAACCACGGCGCGGGCATCTCGGCCTTCCACGAAGGCGAGAACATGCAGCACCCCGCGATGGACGAACTCGAATCGCGCGGCTACGACTTCGACGGCCACCGGGCGCGCCACCTCCTGCGCGAGCACGTCGAGGCCTCGGACCTCATCCTCGTGGCCACGATCGGGCACCTGGAGTACATCGCCGAGCGCTTCCCCGAAGCCTTCGGGCGTACCTTCCTCGTCCGCTCGTTCGGGCCGATGGCCGCCGACCTCGCCGACTCGCTGCCCGACGGCGACACCGCCGTCCGCGGCAAGGCCCTCGTCGATGCCGCCTCCACGCGGCGCGGCGACTACGACGAGATCGACCTCGCCGACCCGTGGGGGATGAGCCAGGCCGTCTACGCGCAGATCGCCGACCAGCTCGAGGCGGCGCTGAAACCCGTCGCGGGCGCCCTGGAGCCTCGCGCATGACCAAGATCAAGGGCTTTCTCAAGCCGTGCCTCATCGTCGCGGGGATCGCGGCGGTCATCGCCGCGTTCATCGGCGGCATCACAGCCGGTGGCACCGGCGCGTGGGCCGCTCCGGCGGGAGTAGCCCTGGCCGCGTTGGGTTTCGCGGGTTCTGCGGCGGCGGTCGCACTGGCCGAGACCTTTGACTTGCGTCTCACTTTGCCTATGGCTCTGATCACGTACTCGATCAAGCTCGCGCTGGTCCTGACGATCCTCTCGATCGTCAAGACGGCCGCGCCCGACGCGCTGCCGCCCTTCGCCTACGGCGTCATCGGCGGGGCCATCGCCTGGCTGTCCACCCAGGTCGCCTGGGCATATAAGGCCAAGATCCCCTACATCGAACTCGACCCGCGATCTTGACGAATTCTTGACGCCGAGCGCGACACACGGTGTTTCCCGTAGGTTGACAACTCCGCACCGACGGCACTCATCTCCGCGAACCCGCTGGGCAGTTCCTGTGTAGTAGCTGTTAGAGTTCAGCTCGACATGGCCGACATGGAACCCCCCGATCGCAAGCCCCAGCCGGATGGTTCGGACATGGGCTGGCGCGCGCTGGGATATCTGCTGTCCGGGATCATCTTCTGGGGTGGTCTTGGATATCTGGTCGACCTTTGGCTCGAACTGCCCAAAGTCGGGCTCCTGGTAGGGATGCTTGTCGGTGCTGCAGCAGGGATCTACCTGCTGATCAAGCAGATGTCGCCGTAATTTGACCGACACTGACTGAGAGGCGTGGCTCACGTGACCGACTCAGCCATCGTGCTGGCCGAAGGGGACTCCCACTTCCCGCCCGGTACTGACAGCTTCAACTTCCGGGACTGGTTCACCGGGCTCAGCGACACGGCTCTCGTCCACATGTTCACCACGATCACGTTCGCGGTGTGGGCATCGGTCGCGATTCTCATCGTCTTCTTCCTGTGGGCCTATCGCAAGCCCCAGATCGTTCCCACCAAGAGGCAATGGATCGCCGAATCGGCGTACGGCTTCATTCGGAACACCGTCTCCATCGACCTGATGGGGAAGAAGGACGGCGTCAAGTTCGCTCCGTACCTGGCGACCCTGTTCCTCTTCATCCTGATCATGAACATGTGGGCCATCGTGCCCGGCATTCAGATCTCCCCGAACTCCCACATCGCGTTCCCGGCCATGCTCGGCGCGCTCTCGTGGATCATCTACAACGTGGTGGGCATCAGGAAGCACGGCTTCCTCGGGTATCTCAAGATGACCTGCGTCCCGCCGGGCGCCCCGTGGTTCATCTACCCGCTGCTCATCCCGATCGAGTTCCTGCAGAACCTGATCCTGCGTCCCGTGACGCTCGCCCTGCGGCTCTTCGCGAACATGTTCGCCGGCCACCTCATCCTGCTGGTGTTCATCCTCGGCGGATTCGAGATGCTCAACGCGGGCAACATCTTCATCCAGGGCCTGTCGGTCTTCTCGTTCGCCATGGGCATCGCCATGACCATGTTCGAACTGATCGTCATCCTGCTGCAGGCATATGTGTTCACGCTGCTCACGGGCATGTACATCCAGGGGTCCCTCGCGGACGAGCACTAGCGCTCCCCGAATTCACCCCGACCCAGATTTCGCAATTGAAGAACATCGTGCGCGTGACGGACACGCCACGCTGACACCTAGGAGAAAACGCCATGGATGGCAGCCTCAACGTCATCGGTTACGGCCTCGCTGCGATCGGCCCCGGTATCGGTGTCGCCCTGATCTTCGCCGCGTGGATCACCGCCACCGCGCGTCAGCCCGAGTCGGCCGGTATCACCCGTCCGATGCTCTTCATGGGCTTCGCCCTCGTCGAGGTGCTGGCCCTGTTCGGCCTCGTCCTCGCGTTCATCAACTAACCACCTCACGGAGCGAACATGATTCACGCCGCCGAAGGAGGCACGGCGATTCTCTTCCCGATCTGGCAAGAGATCCTCGTCGGTGCCATCGCCTTCGGTCTGCTGTGCTTCGTGCTCATGAAGTTCGTCTTCCCCATGATGGAGAAGACCTTCGAGGCACGAGTGGACGCGATCGAAGGCGGCATCGAGCGGGCTGAGCGGGCTCAAGAAGAGGCCAATCAGACGCTCGAGGAATACCGTCGCAAGCTCGCCACCGCGCAGGAAGAGGCCGCCGCGATTCGCGACGAGGCTCGTGCCGACGCTGTGGCGGCCAAGGAGGAGATCCTCGTCTCCGCCCGCGAAGAGGCCAACCGCGTCATCGCGGCCGGTCACGCGCAAATCGAGGCCTCTCGCCAGCAGCTCGTCCGCGAGCTGCGCAGCGAGGTCGGCAACCTGGCCGTTGACCTGGCCGGGAAGATCATCGGCCAGCGCCTCGCCGGCGACGCCGACACGACGGCGACCGTGGACCAGTTCCTGGCCCAGATCGCCGACGACACGGCCGAGACGAGCGGAGCACGCTGATGTCGACGACTGGACGCGAAAGCATCGAGGCCGGCCGTGCCGTGCTGGAGGCAGCCGCCTCCGGCGCGTCGGCCGAGCAGCTCACCGAGTGCGGCGATCAGCTGCTGGGAGTGACGCGCTTCCTCGTCGACCAGCCTCGGCTGCGTCGCGCCCTGTCCGACCCCGCCCGTGAGGCGGACGACCGGGAGGGCCTGATCCGCGGGCTCATCGCGGGCCAAGTGGGCGGGACCGCCGCTGACGTGGTGGCCGCGCTCGTGCGGGGCCGCTGGGGCAGCCCGTCCGAACTGGTAGGCGGCACCGAGCAGCTCGCCGTCAAGGCGCTGCTGCTCGCCGCGACCAAGGAAGGCAGCCTGGCGAACGTCGAGGACGAGCTGTTCCGCTTCGGACAGCTCGTCGACGGCGACGCCGAACTGGCCTCGGTCCTCGGCGCTTCGGGCTCCGACCCGAAGGGCCGGTCCGAGCTCGTCGAGCGCCTGCTCGCGGGCAAGGCCGAGCCGGTGACGGTGACGCTCGCTTCCGCCGCGTGCTTCGGCATCGGCGGCCGCAGCTTCCACGCCTCGTTGGCCCACCTCGTCGAGGCCGCCGCCGCGGCCCACGACGAGACCGTGGCCTACGTGACCGTGGCGAGGCCGCTCGACGAGGCCGGGGAGCGTCAGCTCGCGGCCAAGCTCACCCTGGTCTACGGGCGCCCGGTGGCGCTCAAGGTCACGGTCGACCCCGCGATCGTCGGGGGCATCCGGGTGCAAGTCGGCTCGGAACTGTGGGACGGTACCGTCTCGCGCCGCCTCGACGAAGCCCGCCAAGCCTTGGCCGGACGCTGATCCAGCCGGTATCAACAGAAAGGGAAACGTTCAGATGGCTGAATTGACCATCTCCTCAGACGAGATTCGTAGTGCGCTCGACGACTACGTCTCGTCCTACCGGCCGGAGATCACCCGCGAAGAGGTCGGTGTCGTCACCTCCGCCGGCGACGGCATCGCCGTCGTCGAGGGCCTGCCCTCCGTCATGGCCAACGAGCTCCTGGAGTTCTCCGGCGGCGTGATGGGCCTGGCCCTGAACCTCGACGTCCGCGAGATCGGCGCCGTCCTCCTGGGCGACCCGACCAAGGTCGGCGAGGGCCAGACCGTCAAGCGCACCGGCAAGGTCCTCTCCGTGCCGGTCGGTGACAAGTTCCTGGGCCGCGTCGTCGACGCCCTGGGCAACCCCATCGACGACCTGGGCGAGATCGAGGCCGAGGGTGAGCGCGAGCTCGAAGCCCAGGCCCCGAACGTCATCAACCGCCAGTCGGTGTTCGAGCCGGTCGAGACCGGTATCAAGGCCATCGACTCGATGACCCCCATCGGCCGCGGCCAGCGCCAGCTGATCATCGGCGACCGCAAGACCGGCAAGACGCAGGTCGCGATCGACACGATCATCAACCAGCGCGCCAACTGGGAGTCCGGCGACCCGGACAAGCAGCTGCGCTGCATCTACGTCGCGGTCGGCCAGAAGGGCTCCACCGTCGCCGGCATCAAGGGCATGCTCGAAGCGCACGGCGCGATGGAGTACACCACCATCGTCGCGGCGAACGCCGACGAGCCCGCGGGCCTGAAGTACCTGGCGCCCTACACCGGTTCGGCCATCGGCCAGCACTGGATGTACGGCGGCAAGCACGTCCTCATCATCTTCGACGACCTGTCGAAGCAGGCCGAGGCGTACCGCACCGTGTCGCTGCTGCTGCGTCGTCCGCCGGGCCGCGAGGCCTTCCCCGGCGACGTCTTCTACCTGCACTCCCGTCTGCTGGAGCGCTGCGCGAAGCTCTCCGACGAACTGGGCGGCGGTTCGATGACCGGTCTGCCGATCATCGAGACCAAGGCCGGCGACATCTCGCAGTTCATCCCGACCAACGTCATCTCGATCACCGACGGCCAGGTCTTCCTCGAAGAGGGCCTGTTCAACTCGGGTGTGCGTCCGGCGATCAACGTCGGCACGTCCGTCTCCCGTGTCGGTGGCGCCGCGCAGACCAAGGGCATGCGCTCGGTCGCGGGTTCGCTTCGTCTGGACCTGGCCCAGTACCGCGACCTGGAGGCCTTCGCGGCCTTCGCGTCCGACCTGGACGCCGCGTCGAAGGCGCAGCTGGAGCGCGGTCTTCGCATGGTCGAGCTGCTCAAGCAGGGTGTGGCCGCGCCGCTCCCGATGGGCGAGGAGACCATCTCGATCTGGGCCGGCGTCTCGGGTTCGCTCGACGACATCCCGGTCGGCGAGGTCCGCCGCTTCGAGGACGAGTTCCTCACCTACATGCGCGCCAACCACAAGGACGTCGTCGCCCAGCTGAACGCGGGCAAGGACAAGGTGGCCGGCGACATCGAGGACACCCTCAAGCGCGCCATCGCCAAGTTCAAGCAGATGTTCAAGGCCAACGCCGACGACCTGCACGTGACCGACGCCGCCGAAGACGCCCTCGAGGGCGACGTCGACGTCGAGACCGTCAAGCGCGTCAAGAAGGGTTAGCCATGTCAGCGCAGCTTCGTACTTTGCGCAAGCGGCTGAAGTCGACCCAGTCCATCCGGAAGATCACCAAGGCGCAGGAGCTGGTCGCGACCAGCCGCATCGCCAAGGCGCAGGAACGGGTCGCGGCCTCGCTGCCGTACGCCCGTGCCATGACCTCGGTGATGACCTCGCTCGCGAGCAACGCGTCGATCAACCACCCGCTGCTCCAGCCGCGGGCGCAGGTCCGTCGCGCCGGGGTGCTCGTGGTCACTGCCGACAAGGGGATGTGCGGCGGCTACAACGCCAACGTCATCCGCACCGCCGAGCAGCTGGTCACGCGTCTCACGGAAGAGGGCAAGGTCCCGGTCCTGTACGTCGCCGGCCGCAGGGGCGTCGACTACTACCAGTTCCGCGGTCGCACGATCGAGCGGTCCTGGACCGGGTTCTCGCAGAAGCCGGCCGTCTCGGATGCGCAGGAGATCACACGGACGCTGCTCGCGGCGTTCATGTCCGGCGCGGACGACGAGGGTGACGATGCGGGCGCGGACGGTATCCTCGGAGTGGACGAGCTGCATATCGTCCACACCAAGTTCGTCTCGCTGCTGACGCAGACGCCCGAGCCGCGGCAACTGGCCCCCCTCGAAGTCGAGGAGGTGGAGGAGAGCGAGCTCGAAGAGCACGTGCTCCTCCCGGACTACGAGTTCGAGCCGAACCCGGAGGCGCTGCTCGACGCGCTGCTGCCGAAGTACTTGACGACTCGGATCTACGCGGCGCTGATCGACGCCGCGGCGAGCGAGTCGGCGGCGAGGCGTCGGGCCATGAAGGCGGCCACGGACAATGCCGATGAATTGATCAAGACCCTGCGGCGGAGCGCGAACGCGGCGCGGCAGGCGGCGATCACGCAGGAGATCAGCGAAATTGTGGGTGGGGCCAGTGCCCTTTCCGCCGCAGGAAGAGAGTAACGATGACCGACACTAATGGAGTGGGACGCGTCGTACGGGTCATCGGGCCGGTCGTCGACGTGGAGTTCCCGCGCAACGCCATCCCGGCGATCTTCAACGCGCTGCACGTTGACGTCGCCTACGGCGAGCACAACAAGACGCTGACCCTGGAAGTGGCCCAGCACCTGGGCGACAACCAGATCCGCGGCATCTGCATGGCCCCGACCGACGGCATGGTCCGCGGCACCGAGGTCCGTGACACCGGTGCGCAGATCAAGGTCCCGGTCGGCGACGGCATCAAGGGCAAGGTCTTCAACGTCCTCGGCGACTGCCTCAACCTCGAAGAGGGCGAGGAGCTCCAGGCCGACGACTACTGGGAGATCCACCGCCACGCCCCGGCGTTCGCGCAGCTGGAGCCGAAGACCGAGATGCTGGAGACCGGCATCAAGGCCATCGACCTGCTCGCCCCGTACGTCAAGGGCGGCAAGATCGGCCTGTTCGGCGGCGCCGGCGTGGGCAAGACGGTGCTCATCCAGGAGATGATCATCCGTGTCGCCCAGAACTTCGGTGGTTCTTCGGTGTTCGCCGGTGTCGGCGAGCGCACCCGTGAGGGCAACGACCTCATCGCCGAAATGGCCGAGGCCGGCGTTCTGGAGAAGACCTCGCTGGTCTACGGCCAGATGGACGAGCCGCCGGGCGTGCGTCTTCGCGTCGCCCTGTCGGCCCTGACGATGGCCGAGTACTTCCGGGACGTCAAGAACCAGGAGGTGCTGCTCTTCATCGACAACATCTTCCGGTTCACGCAGGCCGGTTCGGAGACCTCCGCGCTGCTGGGCCGCATGCCCTCGGCCGTGGGTTACCAGCCGACGCTCGCGGACGAGATGGGTGAGCTCCAGGAGCGCATCACCTCGCTGCGCGGCAAGGCCATCACCTCGATGCAGGCCGTGTACGTCCCCGCGGACGACTACACCGACCCGGCGCCGTTCACCGCGTTCACCCACCTGGACGCGACGACGAACCTCGAGCGGAAGATCTCCGACAAGGGCATCTACCCGGCGATCGACCCGCTCGCCTCGAACTCCCGCATTCTGGAGCCCGAGGTCGTCGGCGCCGAGCACTACGCGGTCGCCTCGACGGTGAAGCAGATCCTGCAGAAGTACAACGAACTGCAGGACATCATCGCCATCCTCGGCATGGACGAGCTTTCCGAAGAGGACAAGCTCGTCGTGGGCCGCGCGCGCCGCATCGAGCGCTTCCTGTCGCAGAACACGTTCGCGGCGAAGCAGTTCACCGGCGTCGAGGGCTCGTTCGTCCCCGTCAAGGAGACCGTCGAGGCCTTCAAGAAGATCGCTGAGGGCGAGTACGACCACTTCCCCGAGCAGGCGTTCTTCATGTGCGGTGGCCTCGAGGACCTGCACAAGAACGAAGAGGAGCTCCGCAAGAAGGGCTAGCCCTCCCTGCAGTGCTTGAACGAGAGCGGCCCCGGAACCTCACGGTTCCGGGGCCGCTTCGCTTCGTCTAGATGCCGCGGCCGCGCCGGTGCAGCGCGGCCATCACCGCGGGGACGCCGACGATGCCCGCCGCCGCGGCGGCCGCGACCGCCGCCCGCGGCTCGCCCGGGTTCGCCTTCGTCGCCCTGATCGCCCAGCGCAGGGCCTCCTTGCGGTCGCCCGTGGCGGCGTGCCAGCAGGCGATCTGGCCGTAGACGCGCGCGGCGCCCTCGGGGCTGCCGTGGATCTCCGGGTGCCGGTCGAGGATCCACCGCAGCGAGGAGATCTTGGTGTCCCAACGGGTCTCGAAGTGCGAACCGGCCCAGTTGACGAGCGCGTACGGCACGTCCACGTGCGCGATCGGCCGCCGCCGCGAGGCGCGCAGCAGCATGTCCCAGTCCTCGTTCTGACTGCCCGGCGCGTCCTCCGCGACCAGGCCGAGCCCGCCGAGCAGCGCGGACCGGCGGAACAGGAACGTCGAGGAGTGCAGCATCATCATGCGCGAGCGGAGCAGGTCGACATGGCGCACCATGGTCTTCTGCGCCAGGCGCGGGTTCCGGCGGCCCCGGTAGTCGACCTCGATCGCGGTGGTGCACAGCTCGGCTTCGGTGCCGAGTGCGGTGACCTGCGCCGCGAGTTTCCCGGGCAGCCATTCGTCGTCGTCGTCGAGGAACGCCACGAGGTCGGTGTCCAGCGCGGTGATCCCGGTGTTCCGGGCGCCCGCGAGACCGGGTGTGCGGTCGTTCTTGACCACCCGCACGAGCCGCTCGCCGTCGGCGGCGAGCGTTTCGTCCACTTTGGCGCGATCGAAGACCACGACCACTTCGAGCTCACCGGGGTAGAACTGGGTCAGCACCGATCGCAGCGCGGCGCGCACCTGCTGGGGGCGGTCGTGCGTGGGGATCACGACGCCCACCGAAGGCCAGTCAGTCACGGGCGGTCACCTCTTCCAGAGCGGGTTCGTCCACAGGGGCCTCCTCGTCGTCGAGGTAGCCGTAGCGGCCCAGGAGGGGCCGGGTCAGGGTGGAGACCATCCGCCGCGTGCCGTCGGGCAGGTCGGCGGTCCAGGCCTCGTCGGGGTAGATCGGGATGCGCCCCACGGTGAACCGCATCGGGTTGCCGGCCGCCGAGTGGCTCGGGCCCAGATCGGCCCAACCGTCCCCGATGAAGTTGTAGTCCGACTCCGCAAGGTCGAGCCCGCAGAACCGGCCGAGTGAGGCGATCACCTTCCTGGGGCGCTGGATCACCCGCTCGTACCGGACCCGCCGCACCGGCACGCCGCGCCGGGCGAGGAGGCTGAACGCGGCGTTCTGCGCGTTCCACAGCATGGCGGCCTTCGCGGGGGAGTAGCGGGTCATCTGGTCGCCCGTGGGGGACTCGGGGCGGGCCACCTTCTTCGTCCACGAGTACGCGACGCCCCGCGAGTCGCGCACGACGTGCAGCACCCGCAGGTCGATCTTCGGCGACCAGCGCAGGCAGTACGCGAGGGACGCGTGCTTGGAGGAGTCGACCACGACCCGGGCGCGGGTGTCCTTGGCGGCGGCGGTGTAGATCTTCTCGAAGTACTCGGCGTACTCGGTGACGAGCTGGTGCTGCGCGGGGGCGAGCCGCTTCGCCGCGAGCGCCGGGATGTGCCGGGTGCGGTCCACCGTGGCCTTGAGGGCGTTGAGCCGCTCGATGTCGACCCGGTCCCAGGAACCGAAGGCGCGCTGCCCGATCCGCTGCCAGAACTCGCAGTGCGAGAACGTGGCGCCGCACGCGCACATCTCGTTGCCGACCAGGTCCCGTTCCCACAGGTGGGTGATCTCGCCGAGTGGGACCACCCCGGGCAGTTGGCCGAGCAGGCGTTCGAGGAGCGTCGTGCCGCTGCGCCCGAGTCCTCCGATGAAGACCACTTTGACGCGGTTCTCGGACTGCTCGGCCGTGTCGGCGATCTTCACACTCACTGATCCCTCGCTCACCCTGGTGCTCCACTGCTTTCGGGGCCGCGATCCGAGCCGGGCTCGGAAACCCGCAGACGCCCCTTGATGATTCCTATAACGACTCGGGGTGGGGTGGGGGACACGCCCTGGGGCCAAAATTCCCGGAAAATCGCACGCGGACCTCTAACGTCTGATCGCATGGAGCGTTTGGGCCCTTCGCGCGCGGACCGCGGCAGCGGCGCGGCTTCCCCTCGGTCGGACTCGGGACCCGTGAAGCGGGTGGCGTTGGGCGGCATCGCGATCGACCCGGTCACCGAAGCGGAGGCGGTGGCGCGCGTCATCGACGCCATCGAAGCCGGGCGCGGCGGCCAGATCGTCACGCCGAACGTCGACATCGTCGCCGCCGCGCGCAGGAGCCGCGAACTGCGGGCGATCATCGCCGCGTCCGACCTCGTGGTCGCCGACGGCGCCCCCCTCGTCTGGGCCTCCCGAGTGGCCGGGACGCCGCTGCCCGCCCGCGTCGCGGGCTCGGACCTCGTCTGGTCCCTTTCCGAGGCCGCCGCCACACGCGGCCTCCGCATCGCCCTCCTGGGCGGCACTCCGGACGGCGCCGCGCGCCCCACCGAACGCGCCGCGGATCTGCTCGAGGCGCGCTACCCGGGCCTCAAGGTCGTGGGCGCCTGGTGCCCGCCCATGGGCTTCGACCGGGACGACTCGCAGTGGCGCGCCCTCGTCGAACGCGTCGTGGCCGCCGACCCCGACCTCGTCTACGTCGGCCTCGGCTTCCCCAAGCAGGAGCACGTGATGGTGCGCCTCCGCGCGGTCGCCCCGGGAGCCTGGTTCCTCGGCTGCGGCGCGAGCATCGACTTCATCGCCGGCTACCGCCGCCGCGCCCCCAAATGGATGCAGCGCACCGGCACCGAATGGCTCTTCCGGATGCTCTCCGAACCCCGCCGCCTCGTCCGCCGCTACCTCAAGGACGACGTCCCCGAAGCCTTGCGCCTCCTCGCGGAGGCCTACCGCCGGCGCCGATGACGTCATACCGGTATTCATGACGGTATACTTTCGGTATGAGCGCGATGACTACCATCAAGGTCCCGGTTGAGCTGCGCGACCGTATCGCAAGACTCGCGGAAGAGCGACACTTGTCCATGGCCGGCGCGGTCGAGCGCGCTATCGACGTCGCCGAGGAAGAGGAATTCTGGGCTCGCGCGAGGGCCGTGATGGGCACCGTCGAGGCCAGGGTCGGCCTTCAGCGGGAGAGCGAGCGACTCGCGCCTTCATTGGGCGATGAGCTCGAAGCCGAGGACTGGAGCGACATCCTGTGAACCGAGGCGACATCTACCTGTGCGACTTCGGCGACCCGATCGGCCACGAGCAGGGCCACCAGCGTCCGGCCGTCATCGTGTCCCGCGACGACATGGCCCGCTTCGGCATACCGGTCGTCGTGCCGATCTCGCGCACGCGGAAGGAGTACCCGACGCACGTGGAACTGGAGGAGGTCCTCCCGGTCCCGAGCTATGCCCAGTGCGAGCATCTGCGAACGGTCTCGACCCAGCGGTTCGTCAAGCGAGTCGGCGCAGTCGACAGCCTTCAAATGATGAAGATCGAGCTGGTCCTGCGCCGAATCCTCGGCCTGTCCTGAGCGATCAGCGCCGCCGCGCGATGTAGACCACGTCCGTGGCCCACTTCGAGAGCGGCGACGCCAGCGCCGCGTCGGCGGCCCTGGAGGCCCAGCCCCACGGGGCGCGGTAGCAGCCCTGCGTGAACAGCGTGAAGCCCTGCATGCCGACCAGCTCGAAGCCGTGGCGCGCGAACAGGTCCCGCATCTCCAGGTGCGAGAGCTCCTGGAACCAGGTGCTCGCGTCCAGCCGCCCGAAGGTCTTGCGCAGGTGCCGCAGCGATGAGGCGTTGCCGTGGTTCTCCACCAGCAGCAGCCCCGCGTCCGCGTCCGGCAGCGCCGCCGCGGCGAAGTCCATCATCTGGTCCCGCAGATGCAGGTCCACATTGAGCACGAACCGGAACGCCGTCACCAGCGCCGGCCGTCCCGGGTCGACCTCGGGCGCGGCCAGGCCCGGCTGCACCAGGTGCGCGTACCCGGGCGTGCCGAGCTCGCGGCCCTTCTGGAGCATCGCCTCCGAGGTGTCGTAGCCGTGCGAGACCGCGACCATCCCCGCGAGCATCCGCGACACGCGGCCGGTGCCGCACGCGAAGTCGTGGTGGGTCGGCTTGGTCCCGAACGCGTTCGGGACGAACCCGCGCAGCCATCCGGCCTGGCGGTTGGAGACGATCGATGAGAACGTCCCCGGAGCGTACGTCCGCTCGGCGTATTTCTCTACCGCGGTCGGGTCCTGGAACACCTCGGTGTAATTGCTGGCCACGAAGTCCCTTTCGATTTCAAATCCTGGTCCGGTAGCGCAGCAGCGCCACCGCCCACGCGAGGCCCGCGGCCGCGAGCGCGGCCGTCGTCCACAGCGGGCCGAGCGGTGCGACCGCCAGCGGCAGGACCCCGAATCCGAGACCGGCCGCCGACAGCGCCCGCCTCGTCAACGCCCCGAACGGGTGCAAGCCGAACGTGCGCCACAGTTGCACGAGTGGAATCAAATTATTGACCAGAACGGCCGCCGACCACGCGATCGCCGCGCCGACGACCCCCATGGAAGGGATCAACGCCAAGTTCAACCCCACGTTGACGACGAGTGAAATCGAGACGTCGATCAGCTGCCACGAGGTCTTCCCGGCCATCGCCAGCATCGAGTCGACCACCCCGCACGCCGAGCTGATCATCATGGCGGGCACCAGGATCCACACCACCAGCCGCGCGTCCCCGCCCACGTACTCGCCGCCGAACAGACGCAGGTACCAGTCCGCGAGCAGACCCACCCCGAGGTACACCGGCCACGTGAGCGCCACGATCCACGCCGTCGACTCCTGGTACAGCGACCGGGCCGAAGCGGGCTTCCCGGCCGCCATCGCCGCGGCCGCGCGCGGCTGCACCGACTGCCCGACCGCCCCGGAGGCCATCTGCCCGACGATCACGAACCGCGTCGCCACCGTGTACACCGCCGCCGGGCCCAGCCCGGCCAGCGCCGCCACCATGATGATGTCGAGCCGCTGCAACCCCAGCTGCGCCACGCCCGCCGCGGCGCGCGGTGCCGTGAACCCCCAGAACGCCCGGGCCGAGACCCGGTCCGGGAACCCCTGATCCGTCCGCGACCTCCGGTGGCGCCGCGCCAGATACCAGGCCGCCGCCAGCGCCGCGGGCAGGTACGGCAGCACCCACGCGAACGTGATCGTGAACGGCGACGCCGTGCCCGCCAACGCGATCGCGCCCAAACCGACCAGCTGCGCCACCGTGCGCCCGAACTTGTCGATGAGGACCGAAGGCCCCATCAGCCGGTACCCGCGCGTGGCGGCGAGCAGCGCCTCCATCGCGACCGACGCGGGCAGGAACACCGCGATGAGCCGCACCAGATCCGGGCTCTGGAACATCGGCGCCGCCAGCAGCAGGCCGAACGCCGCCGCCATCGACACGATCGCCGCGGGCCACAGGCCGAGCTTCAGGACCGAGCCGACCGCGCCGTCCCGTCCGTTCCGGTGCAGCCGCGCCACCCAGTACACGAGCCCCGTGGGCGTGCCCAGCCGCGCGATCGCGCCCGCCAGCAGGAACACCGAGGTCGCCGCGAAGAACGCGCCGGCCTCGGCGGGCGAGAGCGCCACGGCCGCCAGCCAGGTGACCGCCAGGCCTCCGAACCCGGAGACCGCCGCTCCCACGAGGTTGACCAGCCCGCCGCGGGCCGTGCCGCGCAGCTCCTCACGCCCGGCTTCCTCCGCGGTCGCGGTGGAAGTCAGCGCCGCCAACTCGGCACGCTCCCGAGCCAATCCGCGAGCCGTTCGTCATAGGGCCCGTACAGCTCCGTCAACTGCTCGCGCAACGACGCGGACATCGGGGAGGGACGCCCGCGCGCGTTGTGCCGCGCGAAGGCGAACTCCCCGAGCCACGGCAGGCCCAGGAACCGCAGCACGCGCTCGAACGCGTCCTCCGGCCTGGAGAAGAACTCCCCGGAGTCGAGCACCAGCACCCGGTCCCGGCCCACCTGCTCCGCGAGGGGCTCGAGGAAGTCCGTGTACCGTCCCCGCTCCGTGTACGCGTGGTGCTGGTGGTCGAAGTCGTACAGTGAAGGATCGGCCCGCAGCCGCTCCTCCACACCGTGGAGCCGCGTCTCCTCGGCCGCCACGGCCTCCTCGAAGTCCGCGATCGGCTCGAACCCGCGCGCCACCTCGTGCGCGTGGTGCGACCACGCCCGCTCCACCGGGTCGCGCACCAGCACGATCACCTTGACCCCGGGCAGGTCCCGCGCGAAGCGCGCCGCCGCCAGCGGATGGTAGAGGTAGTACGGGCTCGACTCGAACGCGATCGGGGCGAGCCCGGTGTGGTCGGCGATCCGCCGCGCGGCCGCCTGCGTCGGGAAATGCCCCCGGTACCAGGACATGCCCTTGTCGTAGCCCGTGTCGAAGTAGTGCACGCCCTTGTGGAACACCGGCTTGAGGACCGCCGGATGCTGGGCCAGGGCCCGGTACAGGGACGTGGTGCCGCAGCGCTGGCCGCCGCAGATCAGCAGGCCCGGCAGGATCCGGGACGAGGCCGTCAGTCGCCCGAACGTGCGGGTGGAGTGCCCGACGACGGCTTTCAACTGGCTCGGGATGCGGTCCCTGATCTGGCTCATGACTGTCCCCCCGCCTCGGAGGCGGTGCGCTGGCGGGCGATGTGGCGCAGCAGCGTCGGCAGGAGCCACCGGCCGAGCGCGCCGAGCGCCGCGCCCGCGCGTTCGGCCTGGTCGCCCATGTAGCGGGCGGCGAGGTCCACGAGGTACAGCAGCGCGGTCGGCTCGGCCTCGCCGGGCGCGATCCCCATGGGCGCCAGTACGGCCGGTGCGTCGGCGACGAGGCCGAGCACGGCCGTCGTCGGATCGGCCCCGCGGGTGACGATGTGGTCCTGCAACTGGTAGTGCACGGCGTCGAACCCGTAGGGGACGCCGGTCTCGAAGCGCTCGAGGTCCCACAGGTACACCAGCGTCTCGGTCTCGCGGGTGTTCCACGGGGCCCAGTCGCCGTGCCACGCGCCGAAGGTCAGTTCCGTGCCCGCGTACCGGTCGAGCAGGGTCTCACCCGCGGTCTGGAGCGTGTCGGCGTCGGTCTCGCCGCGGGCGGTGAGGTCCTTGAGGCGCGATCGCAGCCGCGTCGCGTAGTCGGATTCGCCGAGCGGGAAGCGGCCGGTGCCGCAGGCGTCGGCGAGCTCGCGCATGGCGGCGACGCGGCGGGCGGGCCCGGTGTCGGCCGGGGCGTCCCAGGACGGGAGCGCCGAGGTCACCATCAGGTTGTGGCCGTTCCAGTTCCCGGCGTGCAGGAGCCGCGGCACCTGCAGCAGCTTGAGGTCGCAGAACTCGTTGAGTCGCCTGGTGGCGTTCGTCTCGGCCTCCACGAGCTCGCGGGTGAGCGGGTTGACGCCGAGCTTGGCGAACGCCACGGTCGCCGCGTCCCCGTCGAGGATCTGCAGCACCGGTTTGCGGTTCGCCCGCGCCGGTCCGATGTGGATGCTCAAATGCACCTCGTGGCCGAGCACGGACGCGAGGTGGTCGTCGATGCCTTCGGCGCCGCCGACCTTGATCCGGTGCGGCAGCAGCATCCGGTCCAGGCCGAGGCGCAGGGCCCACACGGCGGCGTCGCGCTTGAGGCGCGCGCCGCGCGCGGCGGGCCGGGCGTAGCGGTGCAGCGCGGCCGCGGCGACCTTGCGGTCGGCGGCCGGGATGAGCACGCGCGGCTTGCGCCGGCCGGGCACCACGATGTACGGCCGCGGTGCGTCGTCCTGCGCCGCGCCGGGATACAACTGGTCGAGCACCTCCGCGAGGTAGGTCGCGCGCCGGCGCAGGTCGTCAGTGGTCTTCAGGGCTCGGCTCATCGGTTCTCCGTATCTGGGCCGTGGTGTGACACCCCGGGCGGGCGGCCCGCGGCGAGGAGGACGTAACTGAGCAGGGTGAACAGGAGGGGCGTGACGAGGGCGTTGTAGTAGAACATCGTGATCAGCGAGAAGCCGACGACGGCGCTCCCCGCGATGCCGACCGCGGTGTGGTCGTGGCGGAACCGCCACAGGACCGCGAGCGCGAACCCGAGGTACGTGACGGTCCCGAGGATGCCGTGGGCGAACATGACCTGCCAGAGCTGGCCGTTCCCGCCGAGCGTGCGTCCGCCGCAGCGCGGGCATTCGGGGGTCGGCCCGACGGCGATCGACTCGCCCGAGCCGAGGGTCTTCCGCGTCGATCCGAAGCCGATCACGGGGGAGTGCTCGATCACGAGCTCCGTGGCGCGCTCCGAGGAGAACGCGCGGCCGTCATCGGAATGCCCGTTGTCGAGCCGCGTCTGCACCACCGTCCCCA
Organism: Glycomyces sp. YM15; assembly: GCF_016918015.1. Classification (GTDB taxonomy): domain Bacteria; phylum Actinomycetota; class Actinomycetes; order Mycobacteriales; family Micromonosporaceae; genus Glycomyces. The sequence goes on along the minus strand of NZ_JAERMK010000006.1, from coordinate 40,968 downwards.
ATGGTGTGAGCACCACGAGCAGCACGGCCGCGCACCCGGCGCCGCCGAGTGCGAGCATCCCGCCAGGGCGCCCGGAGACGAGCAGCCGGAGCGCCGCGAACACCGCGATCGCGGCGAGGCCGAGCCACAGGCCGCGGTTCATCGAGTACACCGCGGGCACGAGCGAGGCCACGAGCAGCACGACCGCCGCGACCCGCCACTTCGTCCGCAGCGGGGTGCAGAACGCCGCGACGACGAACCAGACCGCGGTGATCGCGAAGTTGTTGCCCCACGTGTTGGTGTAGCCCCAGGGCGCGGCCGGGCGAGGCGTCTCGTAGCCGAGGAAGTCCATCGTCTGCGCGGCCGCCGGGTGCACGAGCGACTGGACGAACCCGTCCTTCGCCACGGCTTTCGGCAGCAGCGCCTCCACGGGCGACGTGTACTCGAAGGAGCCGAGGAAGGTCCCCAGGAACCCGCCCGCCACCGTGACGACGAACAGCCACCCCAGCAGCCGGATCAGCCTGTCCCGCTCGAGCTTCCCCTCCGCCAGGAGGTTGTGCGCCCACAGCGCGATGAGCGTGCAGCAGCAGTAGAACCCGAGCCGGAAGGTCGCGCCGGGCAGGCTCGAGAACCACGTCTCGCGCACGGTGCCCGGCGGGTCCACGCCGAGGTTCGCGAGGCTCAGCGTGACCGCGAGCAGGAACAGCAGCCACCACCCGAACGCGGGCGGCACACTGATCGACCTGCGGCGCACCAGCTTCACCGCCGCGACGGCGGCCACGAACGGGATCACGAGGACTCCCATGCCCAGTGCCCACCACAGCGGGAAACCCGCGAGCAGCCAAGTGAGCGAGGCGCCTTCGCCCGCGCCGCGCGCCTCCGGGCCGATTCGGCCGCGCCCGGCGGCGCGGGCGGCCGCGAGGAGCGTCATCGCGACTCAGCCGAAGGGACTGCGGCGGGCACGACCGGTATCACCTGGGTCGTCGCGGCCCGCTCCTCCGCCTCGCCCTCGACGGGCTCGAGCGAGTCCGTGGGCGTCTCGTCCTGGGAGACCTTGCGCGGCGACGGGTTCTCCCGGCGCGCGCTCGGCAGCGGGACCGTGTTCATCGGACCGAGCGCGCTCGGCAGCAGGACCGCCCCGAGCAGCGGCGTGTCGATCTGACGCATCGCCAGCGCGGCGGCGGCGGTCTCGGCGATCGCGTCGCGCCCGGACTGGACGGCGAGGATCACCGCGTCGGCGTGCCCGGCGAGCAGCTGCGCGTCCGCGCTGCACGACAGCGGCGGGGCGTCGACGACCACGAAGCGTCCGGCTTCGGCGAGCTTCGAGAAGGTCTCGGCGGCGGCCTCGCTGGTGGGGCCGGCGGCCCGGGCCGCTGCGCCGGGGCCGATCACGCTGAGGCTGGGCTGCCTGGGCGCGGCATGCGCGGCCTCGGCGAGGTCGACGCGGCCGGACCAGACGTCCGCGAGGCCCGGCACCGAGTCCGTGCCGAAGAGCTCCGGCAGGCCGACGGTGGTGCTCGGGTTGGCGGCGACGGCGGTGGCGCGGTCGCCCGCGCGGGCCATCGCGGTGGCGAGGTTCGCGGCGACGACGCTCGCGGCGGGCCCGGGGGCCACGCCGGCGACGACGATGACGCGCTGGTCGTGCGTCAGCTGGGAGGCGACCACGTTGCGGAGTTGGGAGAAGACCCTGCCGCCGGGACTGTAGGCCCCGAAGACCTCGCGGCGCTGGAACTTCACGGCCGGGGGCACGGAGGCGAGCACGTCGAGTTCGCACCGTTCGACCAGGTCGGTCGGGTAGCCGACCTTGCGGGCCAGGCGGTGCCGGGCCCACGCGAGGATGAGGCCGAGTGGCAGGCCGAGGCCGAGTGCGGCGGCGAGGTTGAACATCGCCTTCGGACTCACCGGCGCCCGGGGCACGGAGGCCTGGTTGATGACCCGGCCGGGCGAGACCGCGTCCTGCTGAGCGCCGAGTTCGGCGATCTCGGCTTCGAACTCCTCGGCCTCCTGCCGCAGCGCGTCGAGTTCGGATTCGAGACCGGACCGGTCGTCGTCGCCGGAGTCCATCCGGGACAGTTCGTCTTCGGCGGCGGCGACGTCGGCCTTGACCCCGTCGAGTGCGACGGCGGCGGCGGCGATCGCGCGGTCGATGGAGGCCGTGGCGCCGGAGCGGCGGTGCTCGAGGTAGGCCTCGCTGAACGCGACGGCCCCGGACTGGGCGGCCTCAGGGTCCCCCGCGCGGAAGGTGATCTCGAGCACGGCGGTGTTGGGCGGCACGGTGACCGACACGCGCGGGACGAGGTCGTCGGGATCCTTGGTGCCGAGCGCTTCGGCGGCTGCCAGGGCGACCTCGGTGGATTTGACGAGCTGGGCCTCGGTGTCGAGGTTGACCTGTCCGGCGGTGCGGGCGCCCGCGACGGCGGTGTCGCTCGCGGTGGGCAGCACCAGGATCGAGGATGTGGACTCGTAGACCTCCTCGCTCAGCGAGGTGTGGGCGAACCCGGCGGCCAGAGCCGCGGCCACCGTTCCGATGATGAGCCACCAGGAACGGCGGACGATGACGCCGTAATCGGCGAGCGTGCGGGCGGCAGGGGTCCTCAACGCGAAGGCCTTTCTCGTTCTCGGTATCTCGGTTGAGTAACGAGCGATGCGACCTTGAGGTGACGGGCGTGCCACACGCCCGCGTCGGGGTGAGGTTGCGTTTGCGAGAAGAAGCGAGTAAAAACCATTATGGTCGATAATATGGAGGATTGCGGCAATTGGTCGAAGATCACATTGGACGGAAGAAGGTGAAAGATGCGCGACACTGACACACGCCAGCGCCTGCGGGCGGGTCGCGGCATCGTGACCGCCCTGGCGGTGCTCCCGCTCGTGTTGGCGGGCTTCGTGGTCGGCTACGGAGTCGGCGTGGGCGGGGACCGTCTGGGCGACACCGTCGGCGAAGCCTGGCAGGACGGGAACGGCACCTACGATCACGAGCCGCTCGCGGCCTCCTTCACGGCCACCGAGTTCGAGAATCCGGCTCCCCAGTCGCCCGCCGTGCTGCCCGTCGGCTTCTCCGCGGACCTCGGCGTCACCGTCACGCACCTCCAGTTCTTCCTCGACGAGTCCACGGTCCGGCCCGAACACACGGCCGAGCTGCGCCTGCCCGTCGCGGTCCCGCCCGGCGGCGAAGGGATGACGTTGGAGGTCGCCTCCGTGCACCCGGTGAGCTGCCTCTGTGCGCTGACGGCCGCGACCGCTCCGCCGTACGGGGCCGTATGGGACGCGGTGGAGGTCGACGCCGGCACGACGGAGGTCGTCTTCGACGTGACGGGCGCGATCGACGCGCCCGGCCGCTACGGATTCGCGGTGACCTCTCCGGACCGCGATGCGTACCTCGAACTCGCGGGCACCGCATACGGCGAGGGGCCGAGCCTGCGCGCCATCTCACCGGTGCCACCGGTGAGTCCGGTGTCGCCGAGCCCGTATCCGACCATGGAGCCGCCCTCGCCGGTCGAGCCGACCGACGCGCCGACCGCCCCGGTGCCGTCCGACCCGACGCTGCCGTCGGCTCCCAGCTCCCACCAGTCGCCGACCCCGCCCTCCTCCGGCCCGCCGCTGCAGCCCGAGTCCGGTCAGGCCGCGGACACGCTGACCGAATGCGCCACGGACGAGAAGCTCGTGCCCGCCTGCGGGGCCCTGGTCGGCGCCGCGGCCGGAGGGAAGACCTCACTGGACAAGGAAGACGCCTTCCTCGATTTCGAGGCCACAGTAGATCGCACGCAGCAGATCTACCACGCATATGAGCGGGCCGACAACCGGCTGTTCCCGACCAGGGACCAGATCGCGCTGACCGAGGATCCGGAGCGCCCGCGGACCCTGTTCATCAACTGGAAGCCGCAGATGGCGAAATGGGCCGAGATCGCCGAAGGCGACCCGGAGGTGGACGCCTACCTCGACCGGCTCGCCGCGCACATCAAGGCGAACTTCGACAAGCCGTTCTTCTTCACCGTCCACCATGAACCCGAGAACGACGTCGTCCAGCGGCCGGGCTCGGGCATGGAGGCCCGTGACTATCCGGCCATGTACCGCTACGTCATCGAACGCCTGCGCGGGAACGGCGTGGACAACCTGGTGTCGGTCATGAACTACATGGGCTATCTCAAATGGGTCGAGGTGCCGTGGCACGACGAGCTGTACCCCGGCGACGACGTGGTCGACTGGATCGGCCTGTCGGGCTACGGCCAGTCCCTCAAGGACGACGGCCGGTTCGACTTCGGGGAGCTTCTGGACACGACCCACCCCGAATTCGGCTGGCCCGGTTACTACCACTGGGTCGCCCAACACCATCCGCGGAAGCCGATGATGCTCGCCGAGTGGGGCGTCTTCACCGACGACAAGCATCCAGGCCGCCAGCAGACGGTGTTCGAGGCCGCGATGGACCAGATGGCGCACTATCCGCGGCTGAAGGCGATCGTGTACTTCTCGTCCCCGAACGCCGAAGGTCGCAACTCCGAAGTGGACCAGGATCCGGAGGCGCTGGAATCCTTCAGGGCGTTGATGCGATCGCCGTATCTGAACGTGAGACTCGATCTGGATCCCGAAAACCCGCCGAGGTAGCGGAACGGCGGTGGCGTGACGGTAGGGACGATCGCCCGCCCGGCACCGGGGACCGGGGCGGGATGCTCGGGGCGGTGGGTCGCGGCACCCGTCCTGAGCGGAAGATCAGCCCGCTGCCTGCGGCGCCTTCGGGTGGCGCTTGTACGGGGACACGAACCGGTCGCCCGGAATCCAGAAACGCCAGGCGGTGTCGGCCGCCTTCGTGATGCCGGTCCTCGGCCCGGCGGCCACCGCCGCCGCGCCGCCACCCTGCCGCACCGCGCCGATCATGTCGCTGCCGTCGTCCTCGCGGTCCCAGCCCAGCGCCTGCGCCAGCCGCGCCGGGCCGCGCGCCAGATCCCGGTCCGGGACTTTTGCGCCGCGCCGCTCGCGCGCCGCATCGAGGCCGTCGACGACCTCCCCGGCTCGCAGCAGCACCGCCGCCCCCGACCCGTCCGGGCCGCACACCAGGTTCGCGCAGTAATGCATCCCGTACGTGAAATAGACGTACAGGAACCCGGGCGGGCCGAACATGACGGCCGTCCGCTTCGTCTGCCCACGAAAGGAATGCGAGGCCGGATCGTCCTCGCGGTACGCCTCGACCTCCGTCAGCCGCACCGTGACGCCGTTCGCGGTCACGGTGCAGCCCAGCAGTTCCGGGGCCACCTGCACCGAATCGCGCTCGAAGAACGAACGGTCGAACTCCCCGGCGCGCGGCGCCGGGGCGGAGCGACGGCCTCCTTCGGTCACGCGCACCCGGTCGGTGCTTCCGCGGCGGCCGGAACCTTGGCCGCGATCACCGTCGACAGGTCGTTCAGCACGTCCACCGGCTGCTCGTCGGCATCCGGCACGTTCACGCCCACCGGCACCTGCCGGTCGAGCGTCGTCCACTCCACGCCCGCCTCGTCCGAGTACCAGCAGACCCCGTTGAGCTTGTAGACCAGCGCCGTGTCCTCCACCGCGACCGGCTCGACCCCGCAGGACGCCACCACCGCCGGATCGCCGTACGCCAGAACGGCCTCCGCCGCGCTCGCGTCGCCCTCGCCGCCCGAAACCGGGCGCGCCCGCAGGCCGCCCGCCGTCTCCGGCGCGGTCGCCGTCAGCGCGAGGCAGATCACCGCGTCCTCGTCGCTCAACACGGGCACCTCGACCGACACCGCCGACAGGTCCTGCCGCGCGTGCTCCTCGGCCTCGGGAGCGATCGCGTTGAACACCAGCACACCCGAGACCACCGCGACCGGCACGGCCACCGCGGTCGCCACGATCGCCGGAAGGCGCGATTTCTTCTCGGAACCCACCAGGACCGCACTCCTCAGGCGTTGAGAATCGAACAGGTCAACGTGCGGGTAATGCCCGGCACACGCTGGACTTTACTCACCACCAGCGTCCTGAGATGGTCTCCGGAGGCGGCCTCGGTGAGCACCACCACGTCATAGGGACCGGTCACGATGTCGACCCGGACCACGCCCTCGATCGCCGTCACGCCCTCGGCCACCTGCTCGGCCATGCCGACCTCGGTCTGGACCAAGATGTACGCCTGCACCATGCGACAGGCCTCCTCAGGAGAACGGGCAGAAAGGGATCGTGGGGCCTAACCCGACACGGGCGGGCCTGACCGCATCGCGATCGCCGTTGAGCGAAGATTACCCAGTGCTTCACCGACCAACAAACGCCCGAGAAATGATCCCCACGTGAGTGAGACCGTCGCCGAGGTCGGCGAGTTCCGCCTCATCGAGCGCTTCACGCGCCATTTCGCGACCACACCCGCCGTCGTGCTCGGCCCCGGTGACGACGCCGCGGTCGTCACCGCCCCCGACGGTCGCGTGGTCGCCTGCACCGACATGCTCGTCGAAGGCAACCACTTCCGCCGCGATTGGTGCTCCGCCGCCGACGTCGGCCACAAGGCCGCCGCCGCCAACCTCGCCGACATCGCCGCCATGGGCGCCCGGCCCACCGCGCTCCTGGCCGCCGTCGCCGCGCCGCAGGACCTCCCCGCCGAATGGCTCGAAGGCCTCGCCTCCGGCCTCGCCGCCGAAGCCGCAGCGGTCGGCGCGGCCGTCATCGGCGGCGACACCACCCGGGGCGAACTCCTCACCGTCACCGTGACCGCTCTCGGCGATCTCGAAGGCCGCGATCCGGTCCTTCGCTCCGGTGCGAAACCCGGCGACGTGCTCGCGCTCGCCGGCCGGATCGGTTGGGCCGCCGGAGGACTCAACGTCCTCTCCCGCGGCTTCCGATCCCCGGGCGCGCTCGTGGGCGCCTACCGCAGGCCGCAACCGCCGTACCCGGCCGGGCGTGACGCCGCCCTCATGGGCGCGCGCGCCATGATCGACGTCTCCGACGGCCTCCTCGCCGACGTCGGCCACATCGCCGACGACTCCGGCGTCGCCATCGACGTCGACACCGCGGCCCTTCCCGTCCCCGAACCGATGCGCAACGCCGCCGAAGCCCTCGGCGCCGACGCCCGAGGCTGGCTCCTCACCGGCGGCGAGGACCACGCGCTGGCCGCGGTCTTCCCGCCCGACGTGCTCCTCCCCGAAAGCTGGCGCCGCATCGGCGCCGTCAGCGAAGGCGCCGGCGTCACGGTCGACGGCCACCGCTGGACCGGCCCGACCGGCTGGGACCACTTCGCGAGAGCATGACGATCAGGCGCGGCACTGCAGACGCCCGCGGAGCCGGTGCGACCCGCCGCGCGCCGGCAGGCGGCTCGACCATTTGGGGCTGGGGCTGGGGCTGGGGCTGGGGCTGGGGCTGGGGCTGGGGCTGGGGCTGGGGCTGGAGCACGTAGGCGCGCGGCGCGGTCGGCCGCGCCTGCCTGCCCGCCCTGGGCGGGTCGGTCGGCCTCCCACCCGGGTCCGACAAGACGGCGGCGGTTTCGCCGTCGGTGTCGGCGCACTCACGACAAGCGCCGAGCCCGGATGGCCGCACGGCGATCCAGACTCGGCACTGCTTCGGATACGACAAAGCGCCGCCGGGGCACAGCCCCGGCGGCGTAAGACTTCGCGGCGTCAGCCCTTAGCGGGTGACCTTGCCGGCCTTGATGCACGAAGTGCAGACCTTGGCGCGGCGCTTGTTGTCACCGGAGCCAGTCGCGATGCGGATGGTCTGCAGGTTCGGGTTCCAACGACGACGGGTCTTCTTGTGGGACCACGGGACGTTGTTGCCGAAGCCCGGGCGCTTGGCGCAGACTTCACACACGCTCGACATAATCCAAAACTCCTGCATTGACGTTCATTCGGCCCACCCCGACGGTGGGCAACCCGGTAATTCTAACGGACCCGGCAGACCGCCGGCCATCCAGGTGGCGGGACCTGCGCCACAACCGCCGGGAGCTCAGGTCCCGGCAGCCGGGCCGACCGCGGACGGGTCCGGTCCCACCCGGGCGGAACACCTGCGCCGCAATCGGACCCAGGCCCGTATCGCGCCGTTTCGTCGGTCCTCCCAGGACGCTCCGCGGCGGCACTGCGCTGTGGCGGCTGCCGCGGTCGGCTACCGTTGGTGACTCTAGGATGGGTTCAGATCCCGTAGGCTGGCCGCATACACACGATGTGCCGATGCCCATATCTTCTTTGGTGAGTCGAACATGAGCCACACCCCGCAGCAGCCTGCCGACGGCTGGCAGCCGCCGCAGCAACAGCCCCCGGTGTACCGCCCGAACGAGCAGCCTCCTCAGGAGGAGGCGCCGTGGTCGCCGGAAAGCCAGCGCATGGCGCAGTCGGGCCGGCAGGGCCCGGTCGAAGAGGACGGGACCGTCAAGTACGTCGGCGGACCCGGCCAGCCCTCACCACAGCAGTTCGGTCCGCCTCCGGGTGTCCCCGTCTCTCCGTTCGACGCGCCGATGCAGCAGAACTTCCAGGGCATGCCCGCACAACCGCAGCAGCCCTTCCAGGCGTCTCCGCCGCCTCAGGCGGCCTCGGATCCGTTCGGCCCCGCCGGCGGCATGCCCGTCTCGGGTATGCCGGTCTCCGGGATGCCGCCCGTCTCCTCGATCCCCGCTTCGGGAATGCCGGTCTCCGGCATGCCCGTCTCGTCCCCGGTCGGCCAGCCGCCGTTCGGCGGCGGTCAGTTCGGACCCCAGGGCGGTCAGCTAGTCCCGGTCTCGGGCGGCGGCGCCCAGCCGTGGGGTGCTCCCGACACGATCCAGCGCAAGAACAAGAAGAAGGGCGGCAAGGGCCCGATGTGGCTCATCGTCGCCGGCATCGTCGTCGTCGCGCTGGCTCTCGGCGTCGGCGGTTTCATCCTCTTCAACCCGCTGGACGGCGATGGCGACGGCGACGGCGGTGACCCGACCGGCACGATCGAGACCGGAGCCGCCGAGACGGTGAAACCCGAAGTGGCCGCCGATGCTTCCGGGCTGAGCATCCTGGCCCCGGAGAACTCGGCCGCGGCGGAGAACCCGCCCGCCGTCTTCACGGAAGCGACCGGACTCATTCTGGGAGACGGCGGACCGACGGTGTTCTTCGGCGCCCTCGACCCCGCAGTGATCGGCGCCGGTGAGGGCGTGACCTCCAACGACCTCAGCCTGACGCTGCAAGGCCTGGCCGCGACCTGGGCGGGCGGCACCGCTGAGGGCGCCACCGCGGCGCCGTACCGGGTCGACGCCCGGGAGGCAGTGTTCGACACCTTCACCGTCGGCGATCTGACCGTGATGACCGCGGTCATCATCAACGGCGACGGCTACGTGGGCTTCGTCGGCTCGGCCACCGCCGACCAGGTCGAAGCGCTCGAAGCGGCCCGCAACAGCCTCAGCTTCGGCTCGTGACCAGCGCATAGGCATCGACCGGCCCGCACGTGCGAACGTGCGGGCCGTTTCGTCCCCGCCCGGCTCGGCCACTTGCGCTTCCGCCGGACGCCGCAGGGGCGTATCCTCATGGCCCGTGGCCGAAATCCCTGAAACCGGACGCCAGGTCCTCGACGCCGACATCATGCGTGAGTGGGCCGCGCGCGGCATCGACACGTTGACCCGCCACCGCCGCGGCGTCGACGAGCTCAACGTGTTCCCCGTGGCCGATTCGGACACGGCGACGAACATGGTCGCGACCCTCCAGGCCGCCTTCCAAGGCGCCACGCCCAGGCTCCGACTCGAAGCGCTGCTCGACGAGGCCTCCGGGCGCGCGCTGCTCTCGGCCCGCGGCAACTCCGGCGTGATCCTCGCGCAGATGCTCCGCGGGCTCGCGGACGTCTGGAACAGCGACGAGATCGACGCGAAGGGCTTCGCCGCCGGACTGCGCTCCGCGACCGACGCCGCCACCGCCGCCGTCGCCGTCCCGACGGCCGGCACCATCCTCACCGTCGCCGAAGCCGCCGCCTCAGCGGCCGGGAAGGCCGCCCCGTTCGGGCTCGTCTCGGCCGCCCGCGCCGCCGCTGAGGCCGCGGCCGAGGCCGTCGCGGCCACCCCCGGCCAGCTGCCCGCGCTCGCCCGCGCCGGGGTGGTGGACGCCGGGGGCCTCGCGCTCACCGTGATCCTCGAGGCGCTCGTCGAGACCCTCACCGGCTCGGTTTCGACGGGGGCGCTCGACCTCCTCGAACGCCATCGCGTGCGGACCGTGTCCGAGGTCGAGGAGGTGCCGCGCGAGACCGGTTCCGAGGTCTTCGGCTACGAGGTCCAGTACCTCCTCGAAGCGAACGCGGCGGCCGCCGCCGACCTGCGGCACGACCTCACCGCGCTCGGCGACTCAGTGGTCATCATCGGCTCGCGCGCCGCCGAGGCCGTCACCACGTTCAACGTCCACGTGCACGTCAACGACATCGGCGCGGCCATCGAGGCCGGGATCGAACGCGGCCGCGTGCACCGCATCTCCGTGACCCGCTTCGACGACACCCTCGGGGGCCACGCGAGCGCCCGCATGCACGCCGCGCCCGCGCGCCGACCGGTCCAGGAGACCGAGGCGCCGACGCGGGCCCTCGTCGTCGTCACCGACGCCGCGGGGATGCGCGAATTCCTCGCCGGCGAAGGCTGCCGCACCGCGACCGCCGCCACCGTCGGCACCGAACTCGCCGCGGCCCTCGCCGACGGCGTGGGCAACGCGGTCGTGCTCACCGACAGCCTCGACGCCGAGCGCGCCGCGCACCGCGCCGCAGAATCCGTCCGGAGCGAGGGACACCGGGCGACCGTCCTCGCCACCGGCACCCTCGTGCAGGCCGTCGCGGCCGTCGCCGTCCACGACCCCGAGCGGCAGTTCGACGACGACGTCGCCGCCATGGCCGAGGCGATCAGTTCCTGCCGCACCGGCGAGCTCCGTGCCGAGGCCGAGGGCATCGCGGTCGTCGTCGGCGAAGCGGACTTCGGCGTGCTCGACACGGTGGAGGAAGCGGCCCGCGATCTCGCCGACCGGCTCTGCTCGAACGGCGCCGAACTCCTCACGGTCCTGCCCGGTGCCGGTTCGAACGCCGGGATTGTCACAGCCTTGAGCGATCATGTGCATGAGGCGTGGCCGCTCGTGGAGATCCAGCAGCTGCCCGCCGGAGACGACGAACCACTGTTGCTGCTAGGAGCCGAATGACCATTGGGCTGGAGACCCGGCTGCGAGAGGTCCTGGGCAAGAAGACGGTGGAGGCCCTCAGCGAGGGACTGGGCCTCGACACCGTGGGCGACCTTCTCGGACACTATCCGTTCCGCTACGCCCAACGAGGCGAGCGCACCGACCTCGGCGCACTCCAGATCGGAGAGGACGTCACGGTCGCCGCGCAGGTGCGCGCCGCCATACCCAAGTCGTTCGTCCCCAAAGCCTCCGCCCATGACAGAGGCGGCCGCGGAGGGCGGCCGGGCGGCAAACCCCGCGACCTCCTCGAAGTGATCGTGGCCGACGAGGCCGGGCGCTCGCTCACCCTCACGTTCTTCAACCAGCCCTGGCGGGCGAAGGAACTCGTCGCCGGACGCTGGGGCCTGTTCGCGGGCAAGGTCGCCCAGTTCCGCGGCCGCCTCCAACTCAACTCGCCGCAGTACCGGCTCCTCGCCGAGGACGCCGTCGCCGGGCCCGCCGACACCGCGGTGAGCGCGATCGAGGAGTTCGCCGGGACGCTCATCCCCGTCTACCCGGCCACCGCCGAGATCCCGACCTGGAACATCGCCAAGGCCATCCACACGGTCCTCGACATGGTCCCGAACCCGCCTGATCCGCTCCCGCGCTCGCTGCGCGAAAGCCTGAACCTCCTCGACTACGGCACCGCGCTGCGCCAGATCCACCGACCCGACTCCCACGAAGCCCTCGGCGCGGCCAAGAAGCGCCTCAAATGGCAGGAGGCCCTGGTCCTCCAGGCCGTCCTCGTACGCCGCAAGGCCGAGGCCGCCGGTGAGGCCGCCACCGCCTACGCCCGCGGCGGCGCGCTCCTCGAGGCCTTCGACGCCCGCCTCCCGTTCGCGCTCACCGAGGGCCAGCGCCAGGTCGGCGACGAGATCGCCGCCGAACTCGCGGGGGAGCACCCGATGCACCGCCTCCTCCAAGGCGACGTCGGCTCCGGCAAGACCCTCGTCGCGCTGCGAGCGATGCTCCAAGTCGTGGCCCACGGCGGCCAGGCGGCGCTCCTCGCGCCCACCGAGGTCCTGGCGGCCCAGCACCACCGGTCCATCGTCGAAATGCTCGGCGACCTCGCCCGCGGCGGCGCCGACCTCATTGCCGAACTCGAGAACTCCTCCGGGCGCGGCGCACCGCCCGAAGCCACCCGCGTCGCGCTCCTCACCGGCTCGGCCACGGCCGCGCAGCGCCGCACCGTCCTCGACGAGGTCAAGACCAACACCGCCGGGATCGTCATCGGCACGCACGCCCTCCTCTACGACGGCGTCGACTTCGCCGAGCTCGGCTTCGTCGTCGTCGACGAGCAGCACCGCTTCGGCGTCGAGCAGCGCGACGCCTTGCGCGCCAAAGCGAGCCGGACACCGCACACGCTCGTCATGACCGCCACCCCGATCCCGCGCACCGTCGCCATGACCGTCTACGGCGACCTGGAGACCAGCCGCCTCACCGAGCTCCCGGCCGGGCGCACCCCCATCGCCACCCACGTCGTGCCCTACACCGACCAGCGCTGGATGGCGCGCACCTGGAACCGCGTGCGCGAGGAGGTCGCCGCCGGACGCCAGGCCTACGTCGTATGCCCGCGCGTCGGCGACTCCGACCAGAAGACCGCCAACGGCGACGAGCCCGAAGCCTTCGTCGAAACCGACGGCGACAAGCGCCCGCCGCTGGCCGTCGTCGACGTGATCGAGCAGCTCCGCGCCGGCGCCCTCAGCGGCCTGCGGCTCGGCCTCCTGCACGGGCGACTCGACGCCGACGAGAAGGACCGCGTCATGCGCGCCTACGCCGCGGGCGAGATCGACGTGCTCGTGGCGACCACCGTCATCGAAGTGGGCGTCAACGTGCCCAACGCCACAGCCATGGTCGTGCTCGACGCCGAGCGCTTCGGCATCTCCCAGCTCCACCAGCTCCGCGGCCGCGTCGGCCGCGGCGCCCATCCCGGCCTGTGCCTGCTCGTGAGCGAAGCCGCCGAAGGCTCCTCCTCCCGCGAGCGCCTCGACGCGGTCGCCTCGACCACCGACGGTTTCGCGCTGGCCGAACTCGACCTGGAGCAGCGCCGCGAGGGCGACGTCCTCGGCGCGGCCCAGTCGGGCATGAAATCGCACGTGAAGCTCCTGTCGCTGTTGAAGGACGCCGACATCATCGAGGCGGCCCGCGCCGCGGCGACCGAGCTCATCCGGGCTGATCCAAAGCTCAAGGCCGAGCCGGGCCTGGCCGCGCTCGTCGACGACCTCGCCGCCGACCGCGGCGAGTTCCTGGAGAAGGGCTGACCCGAGCGAATCGGGAAGGCTGGAAGGCTCGGGGCCACGACCCGGTCCTGCGTGCACCGTGCTCGGACGACCGCCGTGAACACCGAAGGGACACCCGCGAGCCGCATCGCGGCGAACCGGCGGCGCTCGCCGCGCGACGGGTCGCCCGCATCGCACCGCGGCACGACTGACGGCTCGCGCCGCGCCGCATTATTGTTGGGGGCAAATGACTAGGATCATCGCCGGCAGCCTCAAGGGCCGCCGCCTCGCCACGCCCCCGGGGGACCGCACCCGGCCCACCTCCGACCGCGTCCGCGAAGCGCTGTTCAACTCGCTCGCCCCCGGCGGCGACCTCGACGGACTGCGCTTCGCCGACCTCTACGCCGGGTCCGGCGCGGTCGGCCTCGAGGCGCTCTCGCGCGGTGCCGCGTCGGCGCTCTTCGTCGAGTCGCACGTGCTCACCGCGAAGCTCTTGCGCCGCAACATCGCCGACCTCGGCGTCACCGGCGCGGAAGTGATCTGCGCCCCTGTCGAGAAGGCCCTCCAGAACGGACCGGTCGAGCCGTTCGACATCGTCTTCGCCGACCCGCCCTACGCGGTCACCGACACCGCCATCGCCGATGTGCTGGTTGCGCTGGTCGCGAACGGCTGGCTCGCCGAGGACGCCGACGTGGTGGTCGAACGCGGCGGCAAGGACGCCTCCGTCCCGTGGCCGGACAAGATCGCAGAAGACCGCGTCCGGCGCTACGGCACCACGGCCCTTTGCTACGGTCACGCCCTGTGAAACCTGAAGCTCGCATCGCCGTGTGCCCCGGTTCATTCGATCCGGTGACCTACGGTCATCTCGACATCTTCGGACGCGCCGCCCAGCTGTACGATGAGGTCTGGGTCGCGGTCTTCCACAACGCCTCCAAGAACGCGCTGTTCAGCGTCGAGGAGCGGGTGGAACTCCTCCGCGAGACCACCACGGACATTCCCAACATACGAGTGGCGTCCTTCCGGGGGCTCGTCGTCGACTTCTGCCAGAAGCACGGCGCCGGTGTACTCGTCAAAGGCGTCCGCGCGGTCTCGGACTTCGACTACGAACTGCAGATGGCCCAAATGAACTACGGGTTGCGAGGCATCGAGACGGTCTTCATTCCGACCAACCCCCTGTACTCCTTCCTGTCGTCCTCGATGGTCAAGGACGTGGCGAAATGGGGCGGCGACATCTCGCCCTACGCGCCTGAAATCGTCCAATCGCGACTGATCGAGCGTTTGGGGCAGGATTAGCCACGTTTCACACCCTCATCCGGGACAATGTCCCCATGACTGACATCGACGGGAGCAAATCGGTGGGTGCGCTCGACCGGATCGAAGAGATCATCGCCTACGTGGAGCAGGCCAAGGCCGTGCCCATGTCCCGGGCCTGCAAAGTGGACCGGGCCGAGATGATCGCCATGCTCGAAGAGCTCCAGAACGAACTCCCCGGCGACCTGCGTCGCGCCGAGGCCATGCTCCAAGAGCGCGACAAGATCATCGACGCCGGCGAACGCGAAGCCGAGCGGATCATCACCGAGGGCGAGACCGAGCACGCGCGGCTCGTCTCCCGCCACGAGATCACCGTCTCCGCCGAGCACGAGGGCAACCGCATCATCGCGGAGGCCCGCGGCGAGGCGCAGCGGCTGCGCGACGAGGTGGACGAGTACGTCGACACGACGCTCGCCAACTTCGAGCAGTTCCTGCACCGCGCCCTCTCGGGCGTGGAGCGCGGCCGCGACAAGATGCACACCCTCCGGGAGATCGGCACCTTCGCGCCCTCGCCGCAGGAACCCGTCGAAGAAGAGAAGCCGCTGCCGCAATTCTAGGGAGTGCGCCGACCGGCGACGGCCGGTGCTCCCGCGCGCCCGCGTCCAGGGGCAGGAGTCGCGTCACGGTGCCCGCCACCTGGGTTGGGGCCGCTGCCGCCGCTGATGTAGCATTACCGGTCGGCCTCGATCGAGGCGCACCTCCCTATCGAAGGACCGCAGTACACCCATGACGACGACCGCTCTGGATCCCGCCGCGCCGCTGGTGTTCGACACCGCGGAGCTGCGTGGCGCGGGCACGACGATGCACGTCGCGCGCGAGATCCCCGCACCCGAGGCCTACGGCCTCGAAGCGGTGTACGCGGTCCCCCAGGGCGCGGTCCTCGACCTCGACGTCCACCTCACCGGCGTCAGCGAAGGCGTGCTCGCCACCGGCCAGGTCGAGGCGGTCGCCGAAGGCGAGTGTGCGAGGTGCCTCGCACCGGTGCAGGACGCTCTCAGCGTCCAGGTGCAGGAGCTGTACGCTTATGAAGGCTCCGTCACCGAAGCGACCACAGAAGCCGACGAGATCTTGCGGCTCGAGGGGGATCTGCTCGATCTGGAGCCCGCGGTCCGGGACGCGCTGGTGCTGGCGATGCCAGTCACCCCGCTGTGCCGACCTGACTGCCCGGGATTGTGCGCCGAATGCGGCGTTCCCTGGGACGAACTGCCCGACGACCACGTTCACGAGACCGTGGACCCCCGTTGGGCGGGCTTGGAGAAGCTTCGACTCGCCGACAATGACGGCGAATCGAAATAGCACAGCGTAAGCGTATAGGTATGGAGTTCTGAAGTGGCTGTTCCGAAGCGTCGTATGTCGCGCAGCAACACCCGACACCGTCGGTCGCAGTGGAAAGCTGCCCCGATCCAGTTGATCGAGTGCCCGCAGTGCCACGCCAAGAAGCGCGGCCACCAGGTCTGCGAGACCTGCGGCACCTACAGGGGCCGTCAGGTCCTCGAGGCCTAAAGTCCTCCCGCACATGGGCGACAAGGCAGTACAACATTTCGAAGCGGTGTTCGGGGTCAGCGATATCGACCCCGAACTGCTGCGTCTCGCCCTGACACACCGCTCCTACGCCTACGAGCACGGCGGACTGCCCACCAATGAGCGCCTGGAGTTCCTCGGGGACTCCGTGCTCAGCCTGGTGGTCACCACCGCGCTCTACCAGGATCACCCCGACCTGCCCGAAGGGCAGCTCGCGCGCCTGCGCGCGTCCGTGGTGAACATGAAGGCGCTGGCCGGGGTGGCGCGTCGCATGGGCGCCGGCGGGATCGGCCCGCATCTCCTGCTCGGCAAGGGCGAGGAGACCTCGGGCGGTCGCGGCAAGAACTCGATCCTCGCCGATGCGGTGGAGGCGCTGCTCGGCGCCGTCTACCTGCAGTACGGCGTGGAAACGGCCAAGACCGTGGTGCACCGGTTCTTCGACCCGCTCATGGAGGCCGCGGCCGGTCAGGGCGCGGCCCTGGACTGGAAGACCAGCCTTCAGGAGTTGACGGCCGACTCCGGACTCGGCGTGCCCGAGTACCGGATCAGCGAGTCCGGACCCGACCACGCCAAGCAGTTCACGGCCTGGGCGGTCGTGGCCGGCGAGGAGTTCGGCGAGGGCTCCGGCGGTTCCAAGAAGGACGCCGAGCAGATCGCCGCCCAGCTGGCCTGGCAGGTCCTGTCAGAACGCCTGGGCGTGAAACAGCGGTGATCACGACATAGTCGCGAAGCGGCTTCATGACTTGCAGGCTTCGCGAAGAGGGGGCGGAACCGGTTTCGGTTCCGCCCCTCGCGTTTGCGCCGCGGCCGAAACCCCCGTCCACCAACCCCCACCCACCACGAGAGGGGAATGTAGCCTCCAGCGTGGCGCGGGGGTCCGACGAAACGGTGGCCCGGTGGCGCTCGTGTCACCCGAAAGCGTGGCTCAACGCTGGCATTTCGGGCAGTAGTGGGCCGATCGGTCGCCGATGACCTCCCGTCTGATCGGCGTGCCGCAGCGTTTGCACGGCTGTCCCGCACGGCCGTAGACCGCGAGTTCGCGGGCGAAGTACCCGTTCTCGCCGTTGGCGTCGACGTACAGCCTGTCGAACGAGGTCCCTCCCGCGTCGAGCGCCTCGGCGAGCACGTCCTTGACGTGGCCGATCAGCTCCATGGCCTTGCGCTTCGAGATCGAGTCGCCGCTTCTCCTGCCGCGCAGTCGGGCGCGCCACAGCGCCTCGTCGGCGTAGATGTTCCCGACGCCGCTGATCCAGCGCTGGTCGAGCAGGGCCTTCTTGACCTCGATGCGGCGACGCAGGAGCTTCGCGACGCAGGCGTCCGCGTCGAACTCGTCCTCGAACACGTCAGGGGCGATGTGCGCCAAGGTCGCCGGCACCGGCCCGTCCATCTCGGCCAGTTCCAGGAACCCGAACGTGCGCTGATCGACGAACCACAGTTCGCGTCCGTCGGTGAAACGCAGCCGGACCCGCAGGTGCTTGTGCGCCTCGCGCTCGTGGGTGATCACCAGGAACTGGCCGCTCATGCCGAGGTGGCACACGAGGGCCCGGCGGTCATCGAGTTCGAGCCACATGAACTTGCCGCGGCGCCCGCTGCCGGTGATCGTGAGCCCTTGCACGTGCCTGCAGAAATCGTCGACGCCGGGGGCGTGGCGGCGCACGGTCCGCGGGTTGTAGACCTCGACGCTGTGAATGCGTCCGCCGCGGAAGGCCTGATCGACCCCGCGGCGGACGGTCTCTACTTCGGGAAGTTCTGGCACCGCTCAAGTATGGGCCTTCGGGAGCGCGCCGCTCCCGCGGCTCAGCTGAGCTGCGGGTGCTGCTCCCTGACCGTGTCGATGCCGTAGTTGATGGCGAAGGCGATGGCCGCGAGCCGCGAGTTGACGCCGAGTTTGCCGAGCACGTTCTGGACGTGCGAGCGGACGGTGGACACCGAGACGCCCATCTGCGTGGCCATCTGCGCCGTGGGCTCGCCGCGGACGATGCGGCGCAGCACGTCGTCCTCTCTCGGTGTCAGATGGTGCGCGAGTTCGAGTGCGTCGTGCTCGCCGAGGAGTGGGGCCGGCTGAAGGGCCGCGCGCAGGAGCTGCGGATCGTAGTAGGGCGGACTGAGGAGCCCGCGGTCGATGGCTTCCAGCAGGTCGCCGGGCATGATGTGGGTGTTGGCTATCCCGGCGGCGGAGACCGAGACGGCTTTGCGGAGGACCGAGCCGTCCTCGCGGTCGGTGATGAGGAAGAGCGGCCGCTTGCAGTCGGTCAGGACCCGGTTCCGGGAGACCGCCTCGAGTGCGACCAGGCAGCAGTCGATCTGCGCATCCGCCGCCACGAGCGCTTTCGCGGTCCTGGCCTCCACTGGGATGTCACCGCGTCGGTGGAGCAGGGGTCGAATGCTGGCGGAGAAGACCTGATTCGGGTCGTACAGCATGACACGCACGGTTGGCACCTCGTCCTTCAGGTTTTTTGGTCGCCTCCCCAGATGCGCGCCTCAGCGGGCGGCCATCCCAGCATGACTGTTGGTAATCATTCAGTCCAGCGTTGAGTCGGATGGACGACAGTAAGAGGTTCCAGCGGTCTTCACCTGCGATAATGCAGGCTCGCTACCCGAAGTTCTGGACCCAGTAGAGGGTGCCGTCGCGGTCGGCGACGCCGATGCCGATCACGCTGTAACCGCAGTTGAGGATGTTGGCTCGGTGCCCGTCGGAGTGCATCCAGCCCTCCATCACGGCCTCGGCGTCCGGGTATCCCGCGGCGATGTTCTCGCCGACGCCGCCTTCGTAGCCCTGCTCGGCGGCCCGTTCGGTCGGGCCGCGGCCGTCCTGCGAGGTGTGGTCGAAGTAGTCGTTGACCGCCATGTCCTCCGCGTGGAGGCGGGCGGCCGCGTCGAGGCGGGGGTCGCGTTCCAAGGCGCCGCAACCGGCTTCGGCGCGCTCATCGTTCACGAGGTCGGCCACGGCGGCCTCGACGTCGGCGTGGGGGCTGGATTCGGCCCCGCCCTCGCCGTCGCCCGATCCGCCGTCGTCGGCTTCGGTAGGCGCCTCGGTGGTCTCCTCGGGCGTCTCGGTGGTGGGGACTTCCTCGGCCTCCTGCGTGCGCATGCCCGCTTCGCCGGGCGCGGCCTGCCCCGGGGCCTCAGGGGACGAGGGGTCTTCCGCGGGGGTGGTCTCGACGACTGCGGTGGTGGGGGCGTCGCCTGAGACGGCGAGGCCGTCGAGTGGCGATCCGAGCGCCCACAGTGAGGTCGCGCCGGCCGTGAGGCCGAAGACCGCCGGGATGATCATGAGCATCCGGCGGCGCTGCTCGGCGCGGTCGCGGTGGCGTCCGCCCTGGAGTCTTCGCATGAGGGTACGGCCTCGTCACGTGGCGTTACGTGTAGATCGTTCGGATTTTCCGGGACCTTACCAGGTTCTGGCGGCCCGTGCACGGACCAGTTCGGCCGCGATCGGCCGCGAGGCACCCCCCTCAGGTGTGACCCCCGTCGAATCCAGTGGGCAAAGCATGTGCAAAGCTTGACGAGAACCGTCGATCAGGCGGATGATGTCAGGAGACGGCCAGTGTTCACGAGCCGTGCTCCACTGGTCCGGCTAGGGGCAATCGGCCCCAGCGGCTAAAAAAATTCACTCAGCAAAATGCGACGTTTTCATGGTGCGTACGCCAACGCCACCAGTCGACGTGATCGCAAGGAGAAACCATGGCGAAAGCCCTCTACGGCCACATCGGCCAGGCTCCCAACAAGCGCCTGCTCGAAGAAGTGGTCCAGCTACGCGCGCGAGTACGTAACCTCGAGTCCGAGCTTGCCGAGCTGCGGGCCCGAGAAGACGAGATCGAGCACGATCATGTCGAGGAGTTGATGCGGCTGCAAGAGCCCGCGTTGACCTAGTTTCGTCTCGCGACAACGGAACACCAGCGCGCCTGCTGCGGGACAGCCGGCGCGCATTGTCATGTTCAGGGGCCGTCGGGCCCGCCGCGCCCGCCGATATCCCCGCCGATCCCTCCCCGGTTCGTCCCCTTTGGGGCCTTTGATATACCACGCTCCGTGACGGCGGCCTTGTAGGCTGGGGCGGTCCCGCACCCGAACCGACGCACACCAGCCCGGAGCGACCGTTGTACCTGAAGAGCCTCACGCTGAAGGGCTTCAAGTCCTTCGCCTCGGCCACGACCCTGCGTTTCGAACCGGGGATCACCTGCGTCGTGGGCCCGAACGGCTCCGGGAAGTCCAATGTCGTCGACGCCATCGCCTGGGTCCTCGGCGAGCAGGGCGCGAAGTCCCTGCGCGGCGGCAAGATGGAGGACGTCATCTTCGCCGGCACCACCGGCCGCCCCGCGCTCGGCCGCGCCGAGGTCACCTTGACCATCGACAACTCCGACGGCGCCATCCCCATCGACTACTCCGAAGTCTCGATCACCCGCCGCATGTTCCGCTCCGGCGAGGGCGAATACGAGATCAACGGTGACCGCTGCCGCCTCCTCGACGTGCAGGACCTGCTCTCCGACGCCGGTATCGGCCGCGAGATGCACGTCCTCGTCGGCCAGGGCAAGCTCGACTCCTACCTGCACGCCCGCCCTGAGGACCGCCGCGCGTTCATCGAAGAGGCCGCGGGCGTCCTCAAGCACCGCAAGCGCAAGGAGAAGGCCCTCCGCAAGCTCGAGGGCATGCAGGGCAACCTCGACCGCCTCGCCGACCTCACCGGCGAACTGCGCCGCCAGCTCAAGCCCCTCGGCCGCCAGGCCGAGCTCGCCCGCCGCGCCCAGACCATCCAGATGGACCTGCGCGAGGCCCGCCTGCGCCTCCTCGCCGACGACCTCACGTCGCTGCGCGGCAACATCGCCAAGGACCTCGCCGACGAAGAGGCCCTGAAGGAGCGCAAGGAAGTCCTCGCCGACGAGCACGAGCGCCTCAACGCCCAGGTGGGTGAGGTCGAGGCCGCTCACGCCGCGGACAAGCCGCGCCTCGCCCGGCTCCAGGAGACCTGGTACCGCCTCCAGGCCGTGGCCGAACGCCTGCGCTCGACCGCCCAGCTCGCCGCCGAGCGCCGCCGCTACCTCTCCGAGGACGCCGTCGACGACCGCGCCGGGCGCGACCCCGACGTCCTCGAGACCGAAGCCGAGCGCATCCGCGAGCAGGAGGTCGAACTGCGCGAGTCCATCGCGGAGGACTCCGAACGGCTCTCCTCCGCCGTGGAGGCCCGTGAGGAGACCGAAGCAGCGCTCGCAGAGGCCGAGCAGCGCATCGTCACCGCCGTGAAGGCCGCCGCCGAGCGCCGCGAAGCCCTCGCCACCCTGCGCGGCCGCGTCGACTCCCTGCAGACCCGCACCGCCGCCGCCGCCGAAGAACTCGAACGCGCCAACATCGCGCTCGCCGAGGCCCGCGAACGCGCCGAAGCCGCCGCCGAGGCCTACGCCGAAGCCGAGGCCGAGAACGAAGCGGTCGAATCGAACACCGAGTTCGACGAAGCCGTCGCCGAAGCCAAGGCCCGTGTCGCGGCCGCCAAGGCTGCGGCGGACCGCCTCCAGGCCGCCGAGCGCGAGGCCGACCGTGAAGCCTCGCAGTGGGCCGCCCGCGAGGAAGCCCTCGCCGTCGGCCTGCGCCGCAAGGACGGCGCCGCCGCGCTCCTCGCCCGCGATGAGGCCATGCCCGGCGTCCTCGGCTCCGTCGCCGCGCTCCTCACCGTCGAACCCGGCTACGAGTCCGTGCTCGCCGCCGCGCTCGGCCGCCTCGCCGACGCCATCGCCGTCGCCGATCCCGCCAGCGCCGCAGAGGCGCTGCGGTTCCTCCGCGACGAGGACGGCGGACAAGCCGCGTTCTTGATCGAGCGCGGCCTGGCAGCAGGTGCAACGACGCATGTGGACCTGCCGAGCGGCTGCAAGGCCGTCGCCGACATGGTCTCGGCACCGGCCGAACTCGCCTCCACCGTCCGCGCCGTGCTCGCCGGGATGTGCGTCGCCGACGACCTCGACGCCGCCCGCGCCATCGTGGACGCCCACCCGCAGCTCACCGCCGTCACCCGCGCGGGCGACGTCCTCGGCGCGGCGACCGCCTTCGGCGGCTCCGCGAAAGCCCAGTCCTACATCGAGATCCAGGCCGCCGTCGACGAGGCCCGCGACCGCAAGCTCGGCTCCGAGTCCCTCGCCGCCCAGCTGCGCGAGCAGTACGAGGCCGCCCGCGAAGCCCACGCCGAAGCCGAGGCCGCCGCCGAAGCGGTGCGCACCGCGCAGCGCCAGGCCGAGGCCGCGCACAGTGTCCTCGCCCGCCGCCTCGCCGAACTCGGCGCCGCCGCCCGCAGCGCCGAAGCCGAGGTCGCCCGCCTCCAGCAGGCCAAGGACCGCGCCCAGGCCGCCCGCGAGACCGACGCCGCCGGGCTCACCGACCTCGAAGCGCGCCTCGAGGAACTCGAATCGCTCCCCGCGATCGAGGAGCCCTCCACCGACGAGCGCGACGTCCTCTCCCGCGCACTCGACGCCGCCCGCCAGAACGAGATGGAGACCCGCCTCTCCGTCCGCACCGCCGAAGAGCGCGCCTCCGCGCTCGCCGGCCGGGCCGACGCCCTCGCCCGTCAGGCCCAGTCCGAGCGCGCCGCGCGCGCCCGCGCCGAGGCCCGCCGCGCCGCCCGCGCCCGCGGCGCGAAGGTCGCCGCGCTCGTCGCCGAGGCGGCCGAGAACGCCGGCGTCGCGCTCACCGACTCCCTCGAGGCCGCGGCGATCGAACGCGACCAGGTCGCCGCCGAGCAGACCCGCCGCGAAGCCGCCCTCGCCGACCTCCGCAACCGCGCCGGAGCCACGGCCGCCGAACTCGAACGCATCACCTCCGCCGCCCACCGCGACGAGGTCGCCCGCGCCGAGCAGCGCCTGCGCATCGAGCAGCTCGAGGAGAAGGCCGGAGCCGAGTTCGGCGTCGACATCGAGACCCTCCTGGCCGAGTACGGACCCGACCAGCTCGTGCCGCCCAGCACCGAGGAGGTCAACGCCGCGCTGGAGAAGGGCAGGCCGGAACCCGGGCCTTACGAGTTCGACCGCGCCACGATGGAGAAGCGCGCCGCCCGCGGCGAGCGCGAACTCAAACTCCTCGGCAAGGTCAACCCGCTCGCGCTCGAGGAGTTCGCCGCCCTCGAGGAGCGCTACAAGTTCCTCAACGAGCAGCTCGAGGACGTCAAGAAGACCCGCGCCGACCTCACCACCGTCGTGAAGGAGGTCGACGACCGCATCCAGCAGGTCTTCGCCGAGGCCTTCGCGGACACCGCCCGCGAGTTCGAGAACGTCTTCCAGACCGTCTTCCCCGGCGGCGAGGGCCGCATCCTGCTCACCGACCCGGACGACCTGCTGCGCACCGGCGTCGAGGTCGAGGCGCGCCCGCCCGGCAAGAAGGTCAAGCGGCTCTCGCTGCTCTCCGGCGGCGAGCGGTCCCTGACCGCGCTGGCGCTGCTGGTCGCGATCTTCCGCGCCCGCCCCAGCCCGTTCTACCTGATGGACGAGGTGGAGGCGGCGCTCGACGACGTGAACCTCGGCCGCCTGCTGGATCTGCTGCGGCGGCTGCAGGAGAACTCGCAGCTGCTCATCATCACCCACCAGAAGCGCACGATGGAGATCGGCGACGCGCTGTACGGCGTGACGATGCGCGCGGGTGTCACGCAGGTCATCAGCCAGAAGTTCTCCCGCGAAGAGGACTGAGCCCCTGCCAGTAGAGTGGTCGCACGTGCGCGACTCGCGGTCGCGCGGGTGCGATCGAAGCTCTGGTGGAGGACTTACCTGTGGACAACCTGTGGATCTGGCTGGTCGCGGCCGTCGTCGTGATCGCCGCGGTGGTCGGCGTCGCGTTCGGTGTTCGCTCGTCCCGGTCGCGGTCTGAAGCGGCGCAGTCGGGGCCCGTCGAGGCGCCCGAGGAACCGCAGGTCGAGGCCCCGAAGCAGGCCGGGCCGAAGGTGGAGGAGCCGCGGGCTCCGGCCGTCGAGACGCCCGAGCCCGTCGAGGGTCGCCTGGTGCGGCTGCGTTCGCGGCTGGCCCGTTCGAACAACGCGCTGGGGAAGGGCCTGCTGGCGCTGCTGGCGAGCGACAAGCTCGACGACGACGTGTGGGACGAGGTCGAGGAGACCCTGCTGACCGCCGACGTGGGCATCGCGGACACGACCGCGGTTGTCGAAAGCCTGCGCGAGCGCGTGAAGGTCCTCGGCACCCGCGACCCCGAGGAGCTGCGCCGCCTGTTGAAGGCCGAGCTCACCGCCGTCCTGGAACCGGAGCTCGACCGCTCGATCGCGACCGTCGCGCCGTCGGGGGAGGGCCCGGCCGTGATCTTGATGGTCGGCGTCAACGGCTCCGGCAAGACCACGACGTGCGGCCGCGTGGCCCGCGTGCTCATCGCCGAGGACAAGACCGTGCTCATGGGCGCGGCGGACACGTTCCGCGCCGCGGCCGCCGAGCAGTTGGAGACCTGGGGTTCGCGCGTGGGCGCGAAGGTGGTGCGCCGCGACGCGGGCGCCGACCCCGCATCGGTCGCGTTCGACGCGGTGAAGGCCGGGGCCGCGGAGGGCGCCGACGTCGTCCTGATCGACACGGCGGGCCGGCTCCAGAACAAGGCCGGGCTGATGGACGAGCTCGGGAAGGTCAAACGGGTCGTCGAGAAGCAGGGCCCGGTGGCCGAGACGCTGCTGGTGCTCGACGCCACGACCGGCCAGAACGGGCTGCAGCAGGCCAAGGTCTTCGGCGAGGTCTGCGACGTCACCGGCATCGTGCTCACCAAACTCGACGGCAGTGCCAAGGGCGGGATCGTGATCGCGGTTCAGCGGCAGTTGGGGGTACCGGTTAAGCTGGTCGGACTCGGAGAGGGGCCGGACGACCTGGCCCCGTTCGAAGTCGGGGCGTTCGTCGACGCGATCGTCGATGGAAGCGCCGGCGACGGCGACGAGTCCTGACACCCCCTATCAACGAAGACGGCAGGCACTGCGGGGACCGGTGAGCCAAGACGAGATTCCGCTGATCGGCGGTAATACGAGCACGGTCGTCCGGCTGGGCGACACGGTCCGCCGGAACACGGGACCCTGGACGCCCGCCGTCCACGCGCTGCTGCGGCACCTGGACGGCGCCGGTTTCACGGGCGCGCCGCGGGTGCTGGGCATCGACGAGCACGCCCGGGAGGTGCTCTCGTTCGTCGAGGGCGAGCCGGGCAAGTACCCGCTGGCGCCGCATTGGACCACGGACGAGACCATGAGCGCGGTCGCGAAGATGCTGCGGATGTTCCACGACGCGCAGTACGGCTTCCGGCCGCCGCAGGGGGCGACCTGGCGGTCCTTCGGGCCGCCGCCGCCGGACACCGAGGTCATCTGCCACCACGACGCCGCGCCGCACAACGTGGTGTGGCGGCCGGACGGGACGCTCTCGCTCATCGACTTCGACCTGGCGAGCCCCGGCGCGCGGATCTACGACGTCGCGTACGCGGCCTGGACCTGGGTGCCGATCTTCACCGACCGGGATTCGATCACGTTGGGCTGGAAGAAGCCCGACCGGGCCCGGCGGCTGCGGATGTTCGCGGACGCGTACGGGCTCTCCGACCGCGACCGGCAGCGCTTCATCAAGGTGATCCGGAAGCGGATCGTGGACCACATCGAGGGCATCCGGCGGATGGCCCAGGCGGGCGATCCCGCGTTCGAGCGGATCGTCGAGAAGGGGCATCTGCGCCGCCCGGCGCGGGACCTGCGGCTGCTGGACGCCGAGCGCTACATCCTGGACGAGGCGCTGCGCTGAACGCCGCCCGCGCTGTCCGACGCGGGCGGCCCTCTGCGACGAAGACTCCCGACGAGCCGGGAGCCGGGGGCCTTCGCCGAAACCGCAGGGCCCGAGGCCAGGCGGTCCGCATCGATGGAGCGCTCCCAACGATGAACGGCGGTGGGCTGTCGTTCACTGTGCCGGAGCGCCGCCGGTGCGGCTTCTTGATGGTTTTCGAGGGAAGTGCAGCAAATCTATCGTGCGAGCGCTTGCCTGTCAATAGATAGGCAAATGTCAATATCTGCTGATCGGTATCGGTTCAGCTCGCGGTCCAGCGCAGCTCGCGAGATGCCAACGGCCCGAACGGGGTCACCGCGGCCAGCGCCGCCCGGTGCTCGCCCGGTTCGCGGTCGAGCACCCGGGCGAACCGCTGCCGACCCTGCCCGGTGATGGTCTCGCCGTTCCAGGACCCGCCGATCGCATAGGGGTGCACCGGCTTCAGTTCCACCGCCGGCGCCCCGCCGAGCGCGGTCACGCCGATCCCGAGGTCGGAGAGCCGCGGATAGGCGTCCGCGCTGTCGCGTACCAGGCGTTCGGTGGCGAGGACCTGCCCGTCCTGGAAGACCGGCACGAAACCCGTCGGCTCCCAGGCGATCCCGGTGACCGAGGCGTGCGCGAAGTACGCCGCCCACAGCGCCGGGTCCTTCATGAGCTCGCGCGCGCCGACGTGCACCGGCCGCGCGGGTCGTTCGCGCGCCTGCAGTTCGGGCAGGCTCAGCGGTTTGCCGTTCTCGTCCGCCCAGTACGCCCCGTGCTGGCCGTCCAGCAGCACCCACTGGTCCAGGTCGTCGATCCAGGCCTCGGCCACGGCATGGCCCTGGCCGACGCCGTCGTGGTAGTCCCCGCGCCGCAGCCAGACCCGGCGGGCCGGGACGCGGAGCGCGTTGAGCCCCTGGGCGAGCACGATCGAGTACTCGACGCACGAGTAGCGCGCGCCGTTCGCGACCTGCTCGAGCACGTCCAGGGCGTCGCCCGCGTTGATGCGAGCGTTGGCGTGCCGCCACAACCCGGACGTCCACCCCAGGAGCGCCTTGGCGCTCTCCCAGGCGCCCGCGCCGGGCCGGGGGAGGCGTGGCACCAGCTGCGGCTCGCGGTGGGCCTCAGCGCGGTCGAGGCGCAACGGCGCGGCCGGTCCCGGCTCGGGCCAGGCGGTGAGCCGCAGTGCGGGCACCGGGACGTTCGCGCGGGCGCGCTCCA
Source organism: Glycomyces sp. YM15 (assembly GCF_016918015.1). Taxonomy (GTDB): domain Bacteria; phylum Actinomycetota; class Actinomycetes; order Mycobacteriales; family Micromonosporaceae; genus Glycomyces. The sequence continues at coordinate 13,896 of NZ_JAERMK010000006.1, read as the reverse complement.
TGACCAGCGGCCAGTCCGGGTCCGCTCCGAACGCCGCCGAGAGCTCGGGCTCGAACAGGTCGATCTGGTGGAATCCGGCTTCGATGGCCTCGTCGAACCGCGACCGCGCGTTCCTCAACCCGACCTTGTGCGCGGCGATGGCGAGGGACGGGGCCCACAGGTCGCGCCAGAACTCGGTGTCGGCGCGGAGGACCCGCTCCAGGTCGAGGAGGGTCCACCAGCGGGCGCCGCGCATGGCGTCCTGGGCGACCGTGCGCACGCGCGCGAGCTTCGCCGGGCTGTGCGCGGGGGCGGCCGTCGAACCTCGGCGGCTGGACTGAGTCATGCGTATGAGGGTAGAGTCACCCGCCCGCCACTCGCAAACGTTGTTGTGCCGCGCACGCGCAGCCGCTAGAGTGGGCGGCATGATCCTTTAGAAGAGATTCGGCCGCCCCCTACGATGGGGCCGCCAATACGACTGAGTGCCAAGTTCTTGAGACGTCGAGTATTGACTCCGTTTCGCGCTCACGTCTCTTCACGCTCTACCCGAAAAGGGGATCCGTATGACCGCCGAAGCTCCCAAGCCCGAAGAGGCCGCAGAAGCAGCTCCCGTCGAGGAGCCGCTCAACCGCGAGCAGCGCCGTGCGCTCGCCCGCGGCAAGAAGGCCGAGAAGACCGGCCACCAGCCCATCGGCAACAAGAAGGGCGGCGTCCGCTCCCAGATGCCGAAGGGCGGGCCCGGCAAGTTCCAGCTCCCGACCAAGAACGGCTGAGGCCGGAACGACCGGTACATGAGCGAAACGGGCGGCGGACCGAAAGGCCCGCCGCCCGCGTTCATGCCCTGATCAGATCGCCTCGCAGGTCACGACCGGCGTCTCGGTGGCGCCGGACGCGATGAAGCCGAAGACCTCGCGGCTCTGGCCGCTGGCGACGGCGGCGTTCCAGCCCACGTCCTCCGCGGTCACGTTCGCGCCCGAGGCCGTCAGGTCGGCGTTCCAGCTGCTCGTGATCCGGGCGGCCCCGGCCCACGTCCAGGTGAGCCGCCAGCCGTCGACGGCGCCCTGGTCGGCGGTGACGCTGACGTTCCCCTGCCAGCCGCCGCCCCAGGAGCTGACCGCGGTGATGTTCGCGGTGCAGTCGCCCTCGGTCGGGCCGCCGGTGGTCGGCTCTTCGGTGGGGCTGGTGGTCGGCGTGGTCGGGTCCGGGTCGTCGCCGTAGACCGTGGCGCGCTCGGCGGTGTTCCCGATGCCATAAGTGGAGTTGAAGATCCGCTCGCCGTAGGTGGTCATCTGGTTCGGGTCGAAGTTGAGCACCTGGTCGAGGATCGGGTCGCTGTTGCCCGAGTAGGACCAGCCGATCCAGCCGATGCCGCGCGCGTGCGCCTCGGACTGGATGGTCTCCCAGGCGACCGTGGAGCCCTGGTGGGTGTCGGCGTACTCGCCGACGATGAGCGGCAGCCCCATCGCCTCGAACGCGTCGAAGTAGTCGATGACGGTCTGCGGGGAGCTGTAGACCTGGTACATGTGCACCGAGAACAGCGTGTTGCCGAGCGGGTCGGCCGCCGCCACCGTGGGGGCGTCGTCCCGCATGGTGTTGGTCCAGTCCTGGCCCCAGTTCGGCGCGTCCACGACCAGGGTGTGCTCGAAGCCGATGTCGCGCATGCGGTCGACGGCGTCCACCGTGGCCTGGGTCCACTGGCCCGGGTCGGTGTTGCCGATCGGCTCGTTGCCGATGTTGATGAGCACGTAGGCCTCTTCCCCCTCCAGGACGGAGTACAGGCCCTCCCAGTAGGTCACGGCCTGGTCGAGGCTCGCCGCGCTGGCCTCTTCGCCGTAGCCGGTGGTGTCGTGGACTTCGAGGACGCAGATGAGGCGCTGGGCCTTGCATTCGTCCACGATCTGCTGCACGCGCGCGGCGCTGGTGGTGCCCCAGTCGCGATGGCCGGAGCCGAGGACGACGCGGACGGTGTTGGCGCCGAGGTCGCTGATCTCGCCGAAGCTCTCGAACTCGCCCTGGTACCAGACGTCGGGGTGGGTGGAGCCGCGCATGATGAACGGGTTGCCGTTGGCGTCGACGAGCTGCGTGCCCTCGATCGAGAACCCGCCGGTCTGCTGCGCGCCCGCAGGGACCAGCTGCCATACGCCCGCGAAGACGACGGCCAGTGCGGCGGCGGTTGCCATGAGCCACTTGCGCATGCGGCGGCGGCGCGTCATTCGACGCCGTGCCGGGGCGGCGTCGGGTGAGCCGGTTTCCATGTCGATCCCATCTGTAGATCCGGGTGGGAGGTGAATCGGTTAATCACCACTTCAACATAGAGAACCATAAATATTGATGGGGTTCAAGACGTGCCGTGAGATTGGCCGTGGCCGCGCCGGTACTGCGGGGACCGCTTCGGGCGGTTCAGGACTGGACCGGTCCCGTGGAGCCGCGCGGCGAGAGCTGCGCGGGCCTGCACTGAACCGAGAAAGTTCGCGACTCGGCGCTCGGCGGCCCGCTCTCCCTGTTGGCGCCGATGAGCGTCAGGAGGACTTCGGCGCAGTTGGAGCCGTACGCCGGGATGTCCCGGGTCAGCGAGGTGAGCGCCGGGTGGGTGAGGCGGCACAGCGGCGAGTCGTCCCAGGCCACGACGGAGAGCTGCTCGGGGATCTCGAGCCCGAGTTCGTGCGCGACGCCGAGGCCGGCCACGGCCATCACGTCGTTGTCGTAGACGATCGCGGTGGGGCGCTTGGAAGAGGACAGCAGTCGTCTGGTGATCTGGGCTCCCTGTTCGCCGGTGTAGTCGCTGTGGACGGTCGTGACGGAGGCGAAGTCGAGTTCGGCCGCCATGTCGGCGTACGCCTGGTCGCGGATCGCGGTGTGCAGTAGGCCGGGGATGCCCGCGACGCGGGCGACGCGTCGGTGACCCAGCGTGTACAGGTACTCGAGGATGGCGCGGCACGGTTCGACGTCGTCGTGCCATACCGCCGGGAACCGTGCGCCTTCGACCGGGCCGCCCACTGCCACGGCGGGAAGTCCCAGGTCGGCGATGAAGTCGAGGCGGCGGTCGCTGGTGCCGATGTCGCACAGCAGCACGCCGTCGACGCGCCGTTCGGCCCACCAGCGCCGGTAGACCTCCAGTTCCTCCTCGACGGTGCCCACGATCTGGAGCGTCAGGCCGTAGGACCCGGCCGAGAGGGTGGCCTCGATGCCGCTGATGAGCTCCATGAAGTAGGGCTCGATGCCGATGGTCCGCGCGGAGCGGCGCAGTGCGATGCCCACGGCCTGCGCCGAGGAGACCGAGAGGGATCGGGCGGCCCGGTTGGGGACGAAGCCCATTTCGGCGGCGATGGCGAGGATCTTGGCCCGCGTGGTCTCTGAGACGCCGGGCCTCCCGTTGAGGGCGTAGGAGACCGCGCCCTTCGACACTCCCGCCGCAGCGGCGATGTCGGCGATGGTGACTCGCCTGGTCATCGGTGGTCCTCTCAGGTGGCTTCGGCACGGTCGCGCACTGAGCGCCGCCGGTTTCCAGACTCTAGCGCACCGGTTCGACGAACCGGTTCAGCATAGTTTTTCGATACATCGACAACCATGATTTCAATTCGGTCACGGTGCGGTCAAGGCATTGACTGAGTGTGATCCGGGATATAAGTTCGGGTCACTTATCCGGTTAAGCGCTGTGGTCCCACGAGTCCCGTGAGCCGCGCTGTGCCCGCCGGTGGACCCCTTCCCCTGAACGGAGTGAACGTCACCGTGATCTCGAGAACCAAGCGCTTCGGCGCGGCCGCCGCCGCGGCCGCGATCGCGCTCACCGCAGCCGCCTGCTCCGACGGCGGCGGTGGCCAGGACGCCACCAGCATGGAAGAAGAGAACGTCGACTCGATCACCGTCTGGCACACCGGCGACGCCACCCAGCTGCCGATGATCGAGGCCGTCGGCAAGCTCTTCGAGGAGGAGCACGGCGTCAAGGTCGAGGTCGAGGCCATCGACTGGGCCGACGCCCACGCCAAGATCCTCACCGCCATCCAGAGCCAGGACGGCCCCGACATCTTCACCGGCGGCCTCTCCTGGGGCATCGAGTTCGGCGAGCTCGGCGGCCTGGTCGACTTGCGCCAGTATGAGACCGAGAATCTCGAGTCCAATGTGATCGATGGCCTGTGGCAGTCGATCGAGTCGCCCGGCGGCGAGCTCTACGGCGTGCCGCTCAACATGACCACGTACTCGATGTACTACCGCTCCGACATCCTCGAGGCCGAGGGCATCGCCGTCCCCGCCACCTGGGAGGAGATGGACGCGGCCATCACCGAGCTCCAGGGCGCGGGCTACGCGACCCCGTTCGCCGCCACCTGGGAACCCATCGGCTGGCTCGACTGGTTCAACTACATGCACCAGGCCGGCGGCACCCTCTACAGCGAGGACTGCTCCGAGGTCACCATCGACTCCCCTGAGGTCGCCCTGGGCACCGAGTACTGGGCCAAGCGCTTCAGCGAGCAGAACGTGCCCACCGACCAGCCCGACCTGGGCGCCGGGTTCTCCGCGGGCGAGTACGTGTTCGCCACCGGCGGCTCCTGGAACTACGACACGCTCACCGTCGGCTTCCCCGAGCTCGCGGGCAAGTGGAGCTCCGCGCCCCTCCCGGCCGGGCCCGCCAACGCCGGTTCCTTCATCGGCGGCAACGTCATGGGCGTGATGGCCCAGTCCGAGGCGCCGGGCACCTCCGCGGCCTTCATCGACATGGTCTACTCCGACGCGGGCGTCGACGCCATGCTCACCACCGCCGCCGAGAACAACGTCCTGTGGCTGCCCCCGCGCACGGACAAGGTCGCGGACACCCACCTCGACGACGCCAACAAGCAGGCCCTCACCACGATCTTCGAGACCTCCGTAGGACCGCCCAACTGCACCGGCTGGGAGCCCTCGTCCCCTGACGTGCAGCTCGCCCTCCAGTCCATTGTGCTCGAAGGCGTGCCGGTCGAGGAGGCCCTCGCGAACGCCAAGACCGCCATGGAAGCCAACCAGTAGCAGTCGCCCGGGCGGGCGCGGCCCGGTGCCCTCGAGCGGCACCGCCGCGCCCCGCCCGCCTTCACCGTCCCGGAGCACTCCCTTGACCCTCAAGCAGACCGCCGACCCCGAGCGGGCCGCAGCGCCCGGCCCCGCGCCCGCGCCGCGCCGCGGCCGACCGTCCCACCGCCTCCAGCGGTACGGCCCCGCTTACGCCATGCTGCTGCCGTTCGCGCTGCTGTTCATCGTCTTCCTGATCTTCCCGCTCGGCCGCTCCTTCTACTACTCGCTCACCGATTTCAACGGCATCAAGGCCCCCGAGTTCGTCGGCTTCCAGAACTTCAGCGAGCTCATCGTCAACGACGACCGCTTCCACAAGGCCATCTGGAACACCGTCAAGTACGTGCTCGGCTCGGTGATCCTCACCATCGCGCTCGGTCTCGTCCTCGCCATCGCCTTCAAGACCACCTCGCTGCGGGACCGCGTCCTGCGCACGATCTTCTTCCTTCCCTCCGTCTCGGCCGGGGTGGGCGTGATCCTGGTGTGGCGCTGGATCTTCATGGTCGACTCCTGGGGCCTCGGCAACACCGTCGTGCGCTTCTTCGGCGGCGAGAACCGCGCCTGGCTCGCCGAGCCCGGAGTGAGCATCCCGATCCTCACGACCATGGCCGTCTGGGGCGGCGCGGGCTACGCGATGGTCCTCTTCGTCGCCGGGATCAACGCCATCCCCGACGAGCTGTACGAACAGGCCTCCATCGACGGCGCCTCCAAGGCCCGGCAGTTCTGGCACATCACGCTGCCGCTGCTGCGGCCCGTGCTCGTCTTCGTCGTCATCACCTCCACGATCGGCGCGTTCCAGATCTTCGAACCGGTCTACCTGCTCTGGCGCCGCTCGGCCTCCATTGTGGGCGGACCGCTCGACAGCGCGCTCACGATCGTCCCGTACCTGTACGACATGGGCTTCAACCGCTTCCAGCTCGGCTACGCCTCCGCGATCGCCTGGGTGCTGTTCCTCATCATCTTCCTGGTGACCCTCGTCCAGCTGCGCGTCACGAAGACCTTCAAGGAGTTCGACCGATGAGCGTCAAGACCCTCGCCTCGGCGGGCACCGCCACGAAGCGGCCGACGCCGTTCAAGCGGCGCGTGAACTGGGCCGCCGAACTCGCCCGCCTTCCGCTCTACCTCTGGGCCCTCGTCGTGCTCATCCCGTTCTGGTGGATGATCATCGCCGCCTTCAAGACCGTGCCCGAGCTGATGAAGAACCCGCCCACGTTCTTCCCGCAGGACCCCTCGCTCGACTCGTTCTACGACCCGACCCTCGGGAACAAGGACAGCGTGGAGGGCGTCTTCCAGCGCTGGGACGAGGTCGCGGGAGGGTTCCTCCGCTTCGCGTTCAACAGCTTCTGGATCACCGTCACGGTGACCGTGATCAGCCTGCTCATCGCCTCGCTCGCGGCGTACATGCTCACCAAGACCGCGGCGCCCGGCCGCCGCATCGTGTTCGTCACGATCATCTCCTCGATGATGATCCCGTGGCAGGTCAGCCTCATCCCGAACTACCTGCTGACCTCGGACCTCGGCATGACCGACTCCTACCTCGGCTACATCATCCCGGGCCTCGCGAAGGCCTTCGTGGTGTTCTTCCTGGTGCAGTACCTGCGGTCGATCCCGGACGACCTCGTGCACGCCGCCCGGGTCGACGGCGCGAGCGAATGGCGGATCTGGTGGCAGATCATCCTGCCGCTGCTGCGGCCCGCCCTGGCGGCCATGGCGATCTTCGTGGCGCTGGGGGAGTGGAACAACTTCCTGTGGCCGCTCATCATCATCCGCACCGACGAGCTGTTCAACCTTCCGATGGCGCTGTCGAGCCTGAACAACTCGATCGTCTCCAGCCCGGGGTCGATGGGCGTGGCGATGGCCGCCTCGCTGCTGGCTACGCTGCCGACGGTGGTGTTCTTCTTCCTGTTCCAGAAGCACTTCATCAAGGGCATCGCCCTGTCCGGAATCAAAGCGTGAGGTACCTCGCGATGCTCTTGATGAAGCGGAGGCACAGCATCATGGGCATCGCCCTGTCCGGTATCAAAGCGTGAGGTACCTCGCGATGCTCTTGATGAAGCGGCAGTGCAGCATCAAGGGCATCGCCCTGTCGGGTACCAAGGCATGAGAACGTTCGGACCGGGACGCTCGAGGGCGAGCGTCCCGCGCCGTGCCCACCGCTCGCTAACCAAGGCATAGGAGTCTCTTTGACCGCCAAGCGAACCCTGCACGAAGGCTGGACCGTCACCGGCGACCCCGGGGCACCGGTGGCCGTCGACGCGATCCCGGCCTCCGTGCCAGGCGATGTGGTCGCCGACCTGCTGACCGCCGGCCTCATCGGCGACCCGTACGTGGACGAGGCCGAGCGCGACCTGGCCTGGGTCGGCCGCCACGACTGGACCTACCGGACCGCCTTCACCCATGAGGCGGGCGACTGGGACGGGATCGACCTGGTCTTCGACGGGCTCGACACGGTCGCCCGGGTCAGCCTCAACGGCACCGTCATCGGCGAGACCGCGAACATGCACCGCCGCTACCGCTTCGACGTGCGCGACCAGATCCTCGAGGGCGACAACGAACTCGAGGTGCACTTCACCGCGCCGTACACCTACGCCGAGGCCCAGCGCGACCGCCTCGGCGACCGGCCGAACGCCTACCCCGAGCCCGGCAACTTCATCCGCAAGGCCGCCTGCAACTTCGGCTGGGACTGGGGGCCGAACCTCGCCGGCGCCGGGATCTGGCGGCCGGTGCGCCTGGAGTGCTGGAAGACCGCGCGCATCGACGAGGTCGTCCCGCGAGTCTCCCTTGAGGACGGCCAAGGGGCCGTCGACTTCTCGGTGAGCCTCGCGAAGGCCGCCGACACCGACGCCGAACTGGTCTGCGAGGTCGCAGGGCGGCGTTCCGCGATCCGCCTCGCGGCCGGGGTGGCGACCGCGAACGTGCGCGTAGAGGTCCCCGACCCCGAGCTGTGGCGCCCGCACGACCGAGGCGAGCGCAGGCTTTACGACGCCAAGGTGACCCTCGACGGCGGCCTCGACACCTGGGAGCACCGCATCGGTTTCCGCACCGTCGAACTCGACACCGAGCCCGACGACGACGGCCGCCCCTACAACCTCAAGGTCAACGGCGAGCCGATCTGGGTCAAGGGCGTCAACTGGATCCCCGACGAGGCCCTGTTCAGCCGCATCGACCCCGCGCGCCTCGAACGCCGCCTCCGGCAGGCGATCGCCGCCGGGATCAACTACATCCGCGTCTGGGGCGGCGGGGTCTACGAGTCCGAGGACTTCTACCGGCTCTGCGACGAACTCGGCCTCCTCGTGGGACAGGACTTCCTGTTCGCCTGCGCCGCCTACCCCGAAGAGGAACCGTTCTGGTCCGAAGTGGAGGCCGAAGCGCGCGACAACCTCGCCCGCCTCGCGCCCCACCCGAGCCTGGTCACCTGGACCGGCAACAACGAGAACCTCTGGGGCTGGCACGACTGGGACTGGCAGGGCGACCTCGGCGAACGAACCTGGGGCGCGGGCTACTACCACGACCTCCTCCCCAAACTCGCGGCCGAAGTGGACGGCACCCGCCCGTACTGGCCCGGCAGTCCCTACTCCGGTGCGCGCGACCTGCACCCGAACGAGCAGGCGCACGCCTCCGCCCACATCTGGGACGTCTGGAACGACCTCGACTACACCCACTACCGCGACTGGAAGCCGCGCTTCGTCGCCGAATTCGGCTACCAGGCCCCGCCCGCCTGGGCCACGGTGCGGCGCATGGTCACCGACGAACCGCTCGAAGCCGCGAGCCCGTCGATGCTGTGGCACCAGAAGGCCGCGAACGGCCAGGAGAAGCTCCAGCGCGGCCTCGACGCCCACCTGCCGCCCGTCCGCGACTTCGACGACTGGCTGTACTACACACAGGTCAACCAGGCCCGCGCGATCCGCCTCGGCATCGAGTACTTCCGCTCGCTCCAGCCCTACTGCTCGGGCGCGATCGTGTGGCAGCTCAACGACTGCTGGCCCGTCACCTCGTGGGCCGCGATCGACGGCGAGGAGCGCCTCAAGCCGCTCTGGTACGCGCTGCGCGACGTCTTCGCCGAACGCCTCGTGACCTTCCAGCCCGAAGGCGACGGCCTGAACATGGTGGTGGTCAACGACGCCGCCGAGGCCTGGACCGGCGTGATCGGCTTCTGGAAGTGCAACGCCGAGGGCCGCATCATCGGCCGGGCGCTCGTCCAGATGGAGATCGACCCGCGCGACACCGCCGTGCTCGAACTCGAGCCCGGCGCGATCCCGAAGGACGGCGAATTCCTGCTGACCGGCCGCGAGGACTTCCCCCGCGCGACCTGGTTCACCAAGGAGGACAAGGACATGAACTGGCCGAAGGCCCGGTTCACGACCGACGTCGCCGCCATCGACGGCGGCGTCACGGTCACCGTCCACGCCGAGAGCGTGCTCCGCGACCTCTGCCTGTTCGCCGACCGTCTCGACCCGGATGCGGTGGTGGACAAGGCCCTCATCACGCTCGTCCCCGGCGAGCAGGTCACCTTCACCGTCCAGAGCGAGGCCATCGCCGCCTCGCCCGAACTCCAGCGGGCACTGACCGCGAAACCGGTCCTGCGGACGATCAACGACTGAAGCAGTCCGGCGGGGGGGGGGGGGCCCCCCCCCCCCCCCCCACCCCCCCCCCACCCCCCCCCCCCCCCAAACAAAAACACA
>NZ_JAERMK010000006.1:0-4188 GCF_016918015.1 Glycomyces sp. YM15 | reverse complement strand
CACGGGGCCGGGCGCCCGACCACCCCGCCCTGCTGGCGGGGGGGGGGGCGCCCCCCCCCCCCCCTTCTCCATGCCCTCATCATCCACACCCTGGGAATCAGATTCCCAACCCTCGGCGGACGAGTAGAGTGTCAGCCGTCCCGCCTCCACCCACCCACCCCTCGCGCCCCTGCTCAGAGCCAACGACGCCCCAAGCGGTCCAAGCAGAAAGCGAACCCCCGATGTCGAAACGGACCAAGCTGCAACGCATCAGCGCCCTCACCGGCACCTGGCTGCCCGCCATCGTGCTCGCGGCGGCAGCGGTCGCCTTCGCGACCCCCGCGACCTTCACCCCGCTCGGCCCGGCCGTTCCCTACCTCCTCATGGTCATCATGCTCGGCATGGGCATGACCCTGCGGCCCAAGGACTTCGCCATCATCGGCAGGCGCCCGTGGCCCGTGGCCCTCGGCGTGCTCGCTCAGTTCCTGGTCATGCCCCTCGCCGGATACGGCCTCGCGCTGGCCTTCGACATGGGGCCGATGCTCGCCGTCGGCATGATCCTCGTCGGCTCCTCACCCGGCGGCACGGCCTCCAACGTCATGGTCTACCTGTCCAAAGGCGACACCGCGCTATCGGTGGCGATGACCTCGGTCTCGACCCTCCTCGCCCCGCTCCTGACGCCGGTACTGGTCCTCTGGCTCGCAGGCGAGTTCCTGCCCGTCGACGCCGGCTCGCTGTTCGTCTCGATCGTCCAGATCGTGCTCGTCCCGGTCGTGGTCGGCCTCCTGCTGCGCCGCTTCGCGCCGCGCCTCATCGACAAGGTCCTCGACGCGCTGCCGCTCGTCTCGGTTCTCGGCATCACCCTCGTGGTCATGGCGGTCGTGGCCGGCAGCGCGGACACGCTGCTCGAGGTAGGCGGGCTCGTGGTCTTGGCCGTGGTGCTGCACAACGGCTTCGGCCTCGCGCTCGGCTATGCGCTGGCCAAGCTCGGCCGGATGCCGGCGACCGGCCGCCGGGCCGTCAGCATCGAGGTCGGCATGCAGAACTCCGGGCTCGCCGCCGCTCTGGCCACGGCCCACTTCAACCCGGTCGCCGCCCTGCCCGCAGCGGTGTTCTCGGTGTGGCACAACATCTCCGGTTCGCTGCTGGCGGCCTACTGGTCCCGCCGTCCGGTGAAGGACACCCAGGAGGAGCGCGAAGCGGCAGAGGCATAGCCATTGCCCCAGAACGGCTCCGCGGCCGCCGCCGCGGGGCCGTTCCCATATCGCAGCCCGGCAAGATCAATTTATCGAGGTACTTGAATATCGAAAGGCAATCGGTTACCGTACTCGAGGTAAGCGCTGTCACTCCTTCTTGAAAGCAGTCGCCATGGCCCCTCTCTCGCGCCGACTCCTGCTCGCCACCGGTGCCGCCACGGCCGCCGCCGTCGCGGTCCCCGCTGCAGCCCAAGCACGCCGAGGCCACTTCGGCCGCTACGGCTCCCCGGATGACCGCCTCAACGCCGACACCCGCTACGTCCACTCGGGCGGCCGAGGCGACCACACGACAGTGCAGGAGGCCGTGGACGCCGCCGCACCCGGCTCCACCGTCGTGATCGCCGCGGGCACCTACCGCGAACTCGTCCATGTGCGGATCACCGACCTCACCTTCATCGGCGCGACCGACGACCCGAACGACGTCGTGATCGTCTACGACCTGGCCGCAGGGACACTGAACCCCGACGGCACCACGGTCGGCACCTCCGGTTCCGCCACCGTCAAGCTCGACGGCGCCGGCTTCACGGCCCACGCCGTCACCTTCGCCAACGACTGGCTCCGCGCCGACCACCCCGGCACGAGCGGCACCCAGGCCGTGGCCTGCCGCGTCCGCGGCGACCGCTCGGCGTTCTACCACTGCCGCTTCCTCGGCCACCAGGACACGCTGTACGCCGACTCCTCGGCGGTCACCGTCGCCGCGCGCCAGTACTACCGCCGCTGCCACATCGAAGGCGACGTCGACTTCATCTTCGGGCGCGGCACGGCGGTCTTCGACCGCTGCGAGATCCACTGCGTCGAACGCGACGTCACCTTCACGCCGAAAGGCATGCCCTGGGCCCCTTCGACATCCAGGGAGTTCGAGTACGGCTATCTGGCGACCGGCTGCCGCGTCACCTCCGCCGCGGGCGACGCCGAGTACAAACTCTCCAGGCCCTGGGTCCCCGGCTCGAACACGTCCGCCTGGCCGTCCCTCACGATCCGCGACAGCTGGCTCGGCCCCGGGATCGACGCCGCCGCGCCGTACACGGTCATGAGCAGCGGCTACCCCTGGCAGGACCAGCGGTACGCCGAATACGCGAACATCGGGCCGGGCGCCGCGATCATCGACCCCGCCACCCGGCCGCGCCAACTCAGCGAAGACGAAGCGGCCGAACACACCATGGAGGCCTACTTGGGCGATTGGAATCCACAGAACGCACCGGACGCACCCGCCCCGAAACCCCGCGGCTGCACGATCTTCGTCGCCGGAGACTCGACCGCCTCCACCTACCCCGACCGGCGCTCCCCGAGAGCGGGCTGGGGCCAGGCACTCGAGGTCTTCACCACCCGTGCCGTGTCCGTGGAGAACCGGGCCTGGTCGGGAGCGAGCTCCAAGAGCCACACGGACAGGGGCGTGCTCGACGCGATCGCCGCAAGAATCGAACCGGGCGACTGGCTCCTGATCTCATTCGGCCACAACGACTCGAAAATCGAGGACCCGAACCGCGGCACTGACCCGTACACGACCTACCAGCAGTACCTGCGCGGCTACATCGAAGTCGCGCGCCTCCACCGCGCGAACCCGGTCCTGGTCACCTCGGTCGAACGCCGCCGATTCAAGGACGGCAAACCGGTCGAGTCCCTGGGGGAGTACCCGGAGGCCATGCGCGCCTTGGCGGAGGAGGAAGGCGTCCCCCTGATCGACCTCCACGCGGCAAGCCTCGGCCTATGGGGCGAGCTCGGCGAGGAGCGGACCAAGGACTACTTCCTCTGGATCGACCCCGGCCATCCGAACTACCCCGACGGCATCCAGGACAACACGCACTTCCAGGCGACCGGAGCCATCGAAGTGGCCCGCCTGGTAGTCAAAGCCGCAGCGCGGCAGCACCTGATGAAAGGCGCTTTCGAAGGTCTCCACCGGAACCCGGACCCGAGCGAGCTCACCTGGCCGGAGGCGATCAACGAGCCTCCTCTCTGATCCCGGTGGGAAGGAGCAGTTGCTCCGGAGCTGCTCGATCGCGCTGAACGAGAGACGACCTGCGGTTCGATGGGGCATCGACAATCAGGAAGAAAGAAACTCGGTTCGCCTCCGGCCTCCAGTTCGGGCCCGGTCCGGGTTCAGGCGGTCAGCGACGACAAGGTGGGGGCGGGGTCGGGTTCGTCTCGGGCCTCCCGGCTCGATCGGTTCGGGGTTCAGGCGGGCAGCGATGAAGAGGTGAGAGAGGGGTCGGGTCCTTTTGCAGCTTCCCGGCCGGATCGGGCTCTGGGTTCAGGCGGGCGGCGACAAAGAGGTGGAGGAGGGGCCGGGTCGTCTCCGGCTTCCCGGCTCGGTCGGGCTTGGGGTTCGGGCGAGCGGCGATGGTGGGGTGTGCTGGGGTGGGTTTCCTGGTGTGGGCATGCCGAGGGCCCGAACCCTCGCTTGGGGTTCGGGTGGCGCTGCGTGGTGTGTGCGGCGCTTCCCCCAGCAGTCGCCTGCTGGGGCAGGGTAAGAACGGCGGGTCGCCGTAGTCGTCGGTCGCCGACCCCGCCCCTACCGGTGCCGGTGGCGCGGGCGCCGCGACTGCTGCTTCGGCGCTTGAGGCGTCGCGTATGCCGAACCTCGCTCGGCATTTCGCTTTCGCCTCCCGCATGGCTTTGATCGCCCGGTCGCGGTCGATCATCTCGGCGATCCCGTCGAGTTCGGGCTTCAATGTTTCGGACCATTCGGTCCGGTAGAGCCCGGTGGGGAACACGTCCCAGTCCGAGCCTGCATGCTCGGCATCCATGTCGGCATCGGTGCGCCAGTCGGAGCAGCCGCACCCGGCCGAGGCATCGACGGGGGCGCTCTGACCGGTCCCGGCCGGTGCTTCGTGGCCGTCGTGGTGGGTGATGATCGCCTGACCGGGGCCGGTCTTCTCCACCGACCAGCCCGGGGTGTGGATGCGGCCGTGGTGGAACCGGCACAGCAGGATCAGGTTCTCCGCGACCGTGGGGC
>NZ_JAERMK010000059.1 GCF_016918015.1 Glycomyces sp. YM15 | reverse complement strand
GGGGCTTAACCCTTTGACGTTGACACCTTGATCTCCCGGGCCGGTAGGGTTCGGGTTGCAAGGAGTGAAGAGTGTCGACCTCGAAGTATCATCGCCGGTTTCCCGAGGAGTTCAAGGCCGAAGCGGTCCAGATGTACCGCGACGATCCGGCCGCTACCTACGCCTCGGTCGCGAAGAATCTCGGTGTCTCGTCCGAGACGCTGCGGAACTGGGTGAAGCAAGCCCGCAAGCAGCAAGGCGAATCACCCCGTTTCCAGGCGCCTACCAGCGAGAACGAGGGCCTCGTAGGCTACGACGCCGTGATCGCTGAAGAGAACCGCCGCCTCCGCGCCGAGCTGGACAAGGTCAAAACCGAACGGGATATCCTGCGTAAAGCCGCGAAGTATTTCGCGGGCGAGACGAACTGGTGAGCCGTTTCCAGTTCGTCCACGAGCACCGTACGCGTTGGAGCGTCAAACGGCTCTGCGCTGCCCTGGAGGTCTCCAGGCAGGGCTACTACCAGTGGAGGGACCGCGCCCCGGCTCGGGCGGCGAAAGCCGCCTCGGACGCAGCGGCGACGGTGCGGATCAAGGCGTTCCACCGCCGCAGCAAGGGCACGTACGGGTCGCCGCGGATCACCGTCGATCTGCGCGAGGCCGGCGAGCAGGTCAACCGCAAGCGCGTGGCGCGCTTGATGCGGGTCGCCGGGATCGAGGGCGTCACGCTGCGCCGCCGGCGCCCGGCTCCGCCGCCCGAGGACCCGGGCGAAGCCGCGGTGCCAGACCGCCTCAAACGCGATTTCACCGCACCTGCGCCGAACGAACGCTACGTCGGCGACATCACGTACCTCCCGGTCGGGGACAGCTCGTTCCTCTACCTGGCCACGGTGATCGACCTGTTCAGCCGCCGCCTGGTCGGGTGGGCGATCGCCGACCACATGCGCACTGATCTGGTCGAAACCGCGCTGCGCCGCGCGCACTGCATCCGCGGCGGCCTGGCCGGTGCCCTGATACATACCGACCGCGGCTCGCAATACGTGTCCGCTCAGTTCGCCACGTGCTGCAAGGAACTCGGCGTAATGCAATCGCGGGCCCGGGTCGGCTCTTCCGCCGACAACGCCCTCGCCGAATCGTTCAACGCCACCCTCAAACGCGAAGTCCTGCAAGGACGCCGGACCTTCGCCAACGCCTTGGAAGCCCGCTTCCAGGTCGAGTCCTGGATCACCGATTACAACACGACCCGGAGACACTCGTCTCTGGGCCAGATCTCACCGATCGACTACGAACAGCGGCAGGCTAGCCTCGCCCTCGCCGCATAGGACGGTGTCAACACCAAAGGGGTAAGCCCC
>NZ_JAERMK010000058.1 GCF_016918015.1 Glycomyces sp. YM15 | reverse complement strand
CTTGGGTTCTAGGAGTCGTTGCAACACCTTGATCTACAAGGGATTGCGATGGACTTCCAGATCCGTCAGAACCGGACCAAAGCTCAGGGCCCGAGGAAGCTGACCGCGGAGCGGCATGCTTTCCTGCAGCTCATGTCAGAGGGCAAGAGCAACAGGGAAGCATGCCGCATCGTCGGCATCGACGAGCGGACCGGCCGCAAATGGCGCAACGGCCGCACCTATGTGACCAGGTCCGGGACCGTGGTCCGGACCGCGACGGGGACGGTGAGCGCTTCGCCGTCCCCCGCCGCGCCCCAGGGGCGGTCGCGGTTCCTGGTCGAGGACGAGCGGATCGTTATCGCCGACCGACGCCGCGAAGGCGCCTCGATCCGCGACATCGCCCGCGAACTTGGAAGAGACCCATCGACGATCAGCCGGGAGCTGGCCCGCAACGCCCACCCCGATTCTGGTGACTACCGCCCCCACGCCGCGCAGCGGCGCTGCGATGCGCGCCGGGCCCGCCCCAAGACGAGCAAGATCGCCGCCAACAGCGAGCTGCGAACGCTCCTCCAACGCCGCCTGGACCTACGCTGGAGTCCTGAGCAGATCAGCACGACACTGCGCAGGGACTTCCCCGACCGGCCGGAGATGCACGTGGTCCACGAGACGATCTATCAGGCGCTCTATGTCCAGGCCCGTGGCGGTCTGCGCCGCGAGGTCGCCGCGGCGCTGCGCACCGGCCGCGCGATGCGCCGCCCCCGCCGCCAAGCTGATCGCCGCCAGCACCGCGCAATCAAGAACATGGTCAACGTCTCCGAGCGTCCCGCCGAGGCGGCCGACCGGGCCGTCCCCGGCCACTGGGAAGGCGACCTGATCACCGGCGAGAAGAACGGCTCGGCGATCGGGACCCTGGTCGAACGCTCCACCCGCTACGTCATGCTCGTCCACCTGCCCGGCCGCCACGACGCCGTCAGCGTCCGTGACGCTCTCATCGACACCGCCCGCACCCTCCCGGCGCACCTGCTGAAGTCGCTGACCTGGGACCAGGGCTCGGAAATGGCCGAACACCTCGCCTTCAGCCTCGCCACCGACATCCCGGTGTTCTTCTGCGACCCGGCCAGCCCCTGGCAGCGCGGCTCGAACGAGAACACCAACGGGCTACTGCGCCAGTACTTCCCCAAGAGCACCGACCTGTCCGTCCACAGCGCCGAACACCTCGCCGCCGTCGCCGCCGAACTCAACGGACGCCCACGCAAAACGCTCGCCTGGGAAACCCCAGCCGAGCGCCTCGCTAAACTCATCCACACCAGCGAATAACCAGCAGTGTTGCAACCACCCCTAGAATCCGCC
>NZ_JAERMK010000057.1 GCF_016918015.1 Glycomyces sp. YM15 | reverse complement strand
GGGCGCGGCGGGCCGACACGGTGCCGCCTGGAGGGACCGGGTCCTGGGGGGTTGCGCCGAACGGATGCTGGGAGGCGTTCGGCGCCGGTCCCTCGCTGGGCGGCACTGGATCCGGGGTCCGGCTCGCGATCGGCGCCGCGGCCGGAACGGTTCCGGACCTTTGGCCCGTCCCGGTGGCGGCAGGTGCCGCCGGGACGGGCCGCCGGGGGTTACATACCGGCCGAGGCCAGTTGGAGCGCCTCTTCAGCGGCGGACTGGATCTCAGCCCAGGCGTCGTCGGACTTGAAGGTGCCGTCGGCGACGCCGTTGAGGACGCCTTCGATCGAGCCCTTGACGGCCGGGTGGTAGTAGGAGTAGGTCAGGGCCGGGAAGTTCTGCACCGACGCTCCGATGATCTGGCCGACCGGCGCGTTGTTGAAGTACTCGTTGGTCTTGTCGGCGACCCGCGGGTCCGCCTGCGCGACAGGCGAGGACGGGAAGTTGCCGACGGCCTCGAAGACCTTGATCTGCTGCTCGGGGGCGGTCAGCCACGCGGCGAGCGCAGCGGCCTCCTCCGGGTGCTTCGACTGCGACGGGACGCCGAGCCAGGAGCCGCCCCAGTTGCCGGCGATGCCGGGAGCCGCTGCCATGTCCCACTTGCCGGCGTTGTCCGGGCCGGAGGTGGGTTGGATGACGCCGCCGGCCATCCAGCCGGGGCACGGCATGACGGCGTAGCCGCCTTCGATCATGCCGGCGTTCCACTCGTCGCTCCACGAGGCGAAGTTGCCGATGGCGCCCATGTCCTGGAGCTCCAGGACGGTGTTGACGGACTCGGTGGCCGCGGGGGAGTCGAGGGTCAGGTTGCCTTCGCCGTCGACGTACATCGCGCCGTCGCCCTGGCCGGCGAGCTGACCGAGCAGCATGTTCTGCAGCTGGGTCGGGCCGTCGAGGAAGGCGGCGCCGGTGTCGGCGTCGACGTACTGCTGGGCGACGGCCTTGAAGCCGTCCCAGTCGGCCCAGAGGGCGGCGAGTTCGTCGCGGTCGGTCGGGAGGCCGGCCGCCGCGAACAGGTCGGTGCGGTAGCACATGCCCATGCCACCGACGTCGGTGCCGAAGCCGACGAGCGTGCCGTCTTCGGACTTGCCGAGCTCCCACTTCCAGTCGACGTAGTCGGCGGAGCGGCCTTCGTACTCTCCGCCGAGGTCGTACCAGTGCTCGGAGTTGCTGAACAGCTGGGTGACGCCCTGCTCGTCGATGCCGACGACGTCGCCGGCGCCGGAGCCGGTCTCGAGGGAGGTCTCGAGCGCGGGACGGAACTCCTGGTCGAAGTTGACGCCGTCGCCTTCGATGACCACGTCGATGTTCGGATTGGCGGCTTCGTACTCGGCTTCAAGCCCGGCCTCGGTGTACCCGAAGGTGCCGAAGACGGAGACGGTGAGCTTGATCTTGCCGTCCTCGGTGGTGGCGTCGTCGTCGCCGCCGCCACCGTCGCCGCTGCAGGCGGCCGTGACCGCGAGGGCTCCTGCGGCGATGGCCGCGAGGGCGGTCCTGCCGTTCTTGCGATTGAGGAAATGCATCTTTGCTGGTTCCTTCCGAGCGCCTCGGCGGCGCCTTGCGTTTTCCAGAGGGGTTAGAGGGACTTGTATTGCCTTGGCGCCCGGCGGCGGGGGTGCGGGCCGCC
>NZ_JAERMK010000055.1 GCF_016918015.1 Glycomyces sp. YM15 | reverse complement strand
GGACATGGGGATGGGGCCGGACCCGTACGGGGGTGTGGCGTGTGGTGTTGGGTGTTGCGGTGTGTCCCCTCGGCAGGTGCCGCCTGCCGAGGGCGAGGTAAGAACGGGATGGGGTCGAGGGTCGACCATCGTTCACCGGTCAGGTGCGGTGGGGCCGGGGTGGGTCGGGTGTCTCCGCTCGGGGTGCTGGTGGGCGGGTTGGGTTTCCGTTCCCGGGTGGGGTCCGATTCCTCCGCTGGCGCGGTGGAGGGTGGGGTCGCGACTTCGGCGGTTTCGGTGGTGCCGTTGACGGCCTCGGCGGTCTCGGTGGTGTCGGTGGTGTCGGTGGTGTCGGTGGTGTCGGTGGTGGTCTTGGGGGACGGGGTCTGGTGGGTGTCGTGTGCGCGGGTGTGGGCGGTCATGGCGGCGGCGATGGCTTTGTCGGTGCCGTATTGGGCGAGGGCGTCGAGTTCGGTCCGATAGACCGGGGACCATTCTTGGCGTTCGAGGTCGATGTCGAAGGCGGCGGACAGGTCGTCGGTGTCCACCAAGGGCTTGACGATGCGGCCGGCGTCGGCGCATGCGGGGCAGCGCTGGCAGGGGGTGTCGGGTGTGCAGCCTCTGCGGGTGATCGTTGCCGTGCCCGGGCCGGTCTTCTCGATCTGCCACCGGTCGGTGTGGAGGCGTCCGTGATGGAAGCGGCATACCAGGATCAGGTTGTCGGCGTTGGTGGGTCCGCCGTCGAGCCAGTGGTCCAGGTGGTGGGCTTCGAGCCAGGACACCGGTCGTCCGCACCCCCGCCAGGCGCAGCCCCTGGCCTGCTCGGCTTCGAGTTTGCGGCGCAGCGCGGTGGTGGGGAGCCGCTCGGTGCGGCCCAGCTCGACCGCTTCGCCCCGCTCGTAGTCGAAGACCATCGGTACGACACCGGCCTCGCAGGCCAGGTGGCGGGCGCGGGTGAGGCTGATCGGGGCCCCTTCCAGCCGGGGTGTCCGTTCCGGGTGGTCGGCCAGGGCGATCTCGCCTTTGAGGACTTGGACATCGGCGATCAGTGACAGTGTCGCGGTGTGCCCGTGGCGAGTGGGCGCTCCCTTGGCCGTTCCTGCGGCGGCGACCAGTTGGTGGAAGGCCTCCGCGGCCCGGTTCGCTTGCGAGGGCAGGACACCGTCGGTGTCGGCCTCGTCTTGGCGCGGGGGTGTGATCGCGGTCTGCAGGTACTTGTCGAGCAGGCGGCCGGTGTCGGCGGTGAGGATCCCCTCGAGGTCCCACATGCCGTCGGGGCGCTCGGTGACCTCCAGGTGCGCCAGCGCCTGTTGGGAGGCGTGGTCCATCATCGCTGCTTGGTCGAACAGGGCTGCGGTGATCTGGTCGATCGCCTCGCGCAGTTCGGTGTGTGGGGCGTGGACGCAGTACTGTCCGATGAGTGCCTCGGGGGTCGCGCATTGCACGGTGGGGTCGTAGGGGGAGGGTTTGGGGCCGTCGGGGTAGGGGAGGCGGGCGTGGACGCGCAGGCTCTTGCGGTCCAGGGCGAGCATCGCGTAGGCGACGGCGTCGATTCTTGCCGCGCCGGTGCGGGCGATGTGGGCCAGTGTCTGGAACTTCGGTGCCAGGCGGGCGATGCGGGCGATCTGGGAGGCGGTGGTGTGGGTGAAGTCGAAGCATTCGCGTAGCCATTGCAGGATGCCGGAGTGGCCGTCGAGGTCTTTGTGCATGCCCGCGGAGGTGTAGGCCAGGACGGTGCGCAGTGCGGCGGCGTCGCGGGTACGGGATTGGGCGGCGAGGGCGTCGAGGTCGGCGCGCATGGCTGCGGCCCGGGCTTCGCGTTCGGCATGGCCCCTACCGCAGACCAGGGAGGCCCGGGAGGTGCGGGAGGGAGTGATGGCCTGGGTCATTGGTGTGCACCTCCTCACCGATGCTCGAATGGGCTACCTGTTTTCGCTTGTTTGTGCGTAGTTCAATGATGACAGGTGGCGATCTGATCGTCATCACCCGGAAGAGTGAAAGTACTGTGTGGACAGTTCATGTTCGTGCTCACTTCGCCAGCGCGGCAAGGAAGCACACGCGTCGGGCACGGCGAACCCGCCCCGCCCGAGAGCCGGACACAGACCGC
>NZ_JAERMK010000054.1 GCF_016918015.1 Glycomyces sp. YM15 | reverse complement strand
GTCCACTGCTGGTTCGCCCCGGTCCAGCAGTCGTAGATCTGCAACTGCGTACCGTCCGTCGTCGACTGATTCGGCACATCCAAACACCGATTCGATGCCACCGACACCACATGGCCGCCGTCGCCGCCGCCCGGCGTGCCGTTGTTCAGCGCGGCGAGCACGGAGTGGTAGGCCTGCTTCTTCTGGTAGTTGCCGTCGAAGAGCAGCGGATTGTCGTCGCGCCATGAGTACTTGTCGGTGACGCCCCAGACGGTGATGCCGGTGCAGCGGGCGACCGCCATGCACGCGTTGGTGACCGTGCCGTAGGTGGCCGCCTGGCCGGTGCCCTGGCCGACGTCGAGCTCGGTGATCTCCACATCCACGCCGAGATCGGCGAAGCGCTGCAGGTTGGCCTGGTAGCTGCTCAGGTTCTCGTTGTGGGCGATGTGGGTCTGGAAGCCGACGCAGTCGATGGGGACGCCGCGGGACTTGAAGTCGCGCACCATGTTGTAGATCGCGGTGCTCTTGGCGTTGATCGCGTCGGTGCCGTAGTCGTTGTAGCAGAGCTTCACGTTCGGGTCGGCGGCGTCGGCGGCGCGGAAGGCCTCCTCGATCCAGCCGTTCCCCAGCTGCTGCTGGAGGTTGGACTGGCGGCGGCTGCCGTCCCACTCGAAGGCCTCGTTCACCACGTCCCAGGCGAAGATCTTGCCCTCGTAGTGGTTCGCGACCCCGGCGATGTGGTTGAGCATGGCGTTGCGCAGGTTCTGGCCGGTGAGGCCCTGCACCCAGCCGGGTTGCTGGGCGTGCCAGACGAGCGTGTGGCCGCGGACCTTCATGCCGCGGGCCTGCGCCCAATTGAGGATCTGGTCGCCGCCGGAGAAGTTGAACTGGCCCGGATTGGGCTCGGTGGCGTCCCACTTCATGGCGTTCTCGGCCACAACTGAGTTGAACTCGGTGGCGAGCGTGTTCGCGTACCCGGACTCGTTCAGGAATTGGGTGGCGACGGCGGCGCCGAAGTAGCGGCCGCTCTCGGCCGCCGACGTGCCTAGCGTGGTTCCGGCCTGGGCTGTCCCGGAGGACATCACGAGGGCTGTCGTGGCGGCCAGGCTCGCGGTCGCGACTGCGGCGATCGTCGACCAGACGCGGCGCCGTCGCCGCGGTGAACTGGTGATCATGGTGTTCCTTTGGTGCTCGCGGGGAGGGTCGTCGAAGGGAGCGTGATCGAAAGTTTCGGTGTACGTCCCGAAACTTACGTCTTCGACGAACTATAGATATGTTTCGATATCACGTCAAGTAGGACGATGCCCCGTCGCCACGGGAGCGCCGCCGCGCGCCCGGCTCCGGGAAATAGCATCGATCTATTTACATGTGCCGAAACGTCTGGCTATCCTGTGTGTACATCTCATGTTTCGGCCTCCGGGCCGAAACTTTCGCAGACCCTGATGTTGTTAGCGATAACCACACAGTGGACTTGATCAGAGAGGCAACCCATGAGGCACCCCACTCGATGGCGATCGTGGATCGCGCTGCTGGCGGCGACGCTGGCCGCGGCCCTCGCCGCAGCGACCTTGAGCGCCGCCCCGGCACAGGCCGCCCCGCTTCCCTCGCCCTTCCAATGGAGTTCGACGGGCGCGCTGGTCGCCCCGCAGCAGACGGCCCCGGGCCGAACCCTGGTGTCGATCAAGGACCCGTCGGTGGTCCAGGTCGACGGCAAGTACTACGTCTACGCCACCACCGCGGACACCAACGGCGGCTGGTCCCTGACCTCCTTCGGCGGGTTCACCGACTGGTCGCAGGCCGGGCAGGCGCAGCAGTACCACCTGTCCCAGACCCCGATCGGCGGCGGCTACCGCGCCGCTCCGCAGGTGTTCTACTTCGAACCCGACAACCAGTGGTACCTGATCTACCAGACCGGCTTGCCGTCCTTCTCCACGCTGACCCACCCCGGGCAGCCGCAGAGCGCCTCGGCGCCCAGGAACTTCATGAACAACCACGGCATCGCCGACGCCGGGTCGTCGTACCTCCTCGACTACTGGGTCGCCTGCGACGACGTCAACTGCTACCTGTACTTCAACAACGACAAGCAGAAGTTCTACCGGGCCCAGACGACCGTGGCCGAGTTCCCGAACGGGTTCGGCGACGTCGAGCTGTTCATGGAGGCCCCGAACCAGAGCCTCTTCGAGGCGACCAACGTCTACAAGGTCGGCGACACCGGTCAGTACCTGCTCATCATCGAGGGCATCGGCTCCAACGGCGCCCGCTACTTCCGGTCCTGGACCTCCAACCGGCTCGACGCGAACTTCAGCGAGTGGACCCCGCTGGCCGACACCCAGTCCAACCCGTTCGCCGGCACCGCGAACGTCTCCTTCCCCGGAGGGTCCTGGACGAACGACATCAGCCACGGCGAGATGGTCAGGGTCGACGGCGACCAGACCATGGAGATCGACCCCTGCAACATGCAGTACCTCTACCAGGGCAGGAACCCGAACATCGGCGGCGACTACTCGCAGCTGCCCTACCGCCTCGGGCTCCTGACGAACACCAACCCCACCCCCGACTGCGGAAGCAGCGGCGGCGGCGGGGACTCGGGCCAGCTGCGCGGCACCGGCTCGAATCGGTGTTTGGATGTGCCGAATCAGTCGACGACGGACGGTACGCAGTTGCAGATCTACGACTGCTGGACCGGGGCGAACCAGCAGTGGAC
>NZ_JAERMK010000053.1 GCF_016918015.1 Glycomyces sp. YM15 | reverse complement strand
AATGTTTGGCGGTGTCCTGCTCTCCCACACCCTCTCGAGTGCAGTACCATCGGCGCTGGAAGCCGTAACGACCGGGTTCGGAATGGGACCGGGTGTGTCACTTCCGCTCTCACCACCAAACAAACCCATGAGGGCACTGTTCAGCGATCAAGCCGACCAACCACACACCCCACAATAGGGCGATGACCAGCCGCGATCGAGCCAACCAGTGTTGTCTCAGAATCGCATAGTGTGCGTGAATGTCGTTTCTACCTGGAACACGTATTGATGTTAAGTTCTCGGCGGTTAGTACCCGTCCACTCCACGCCTTGCAACGCTTCCATGTCGAGCCTATCAACCCCGTCATCTACAGGGCGCCTCACCAGCAAACGCTGACAGAGATCTCATCTCGAAGCACGCTTCCCGCTTAGATGCTTTCAGCGGTTATCGCTCCCGAACGTAGCCAACCAGCCATGCCCCTGGCGGGACAACTGGCACACCAGCGGTTCGTCCATCCCGGTCCTCTCGTACTAGGGACAGCCCTTCATCAAATCTCTTACGCGCGCGGCGGATAGGGACCGAACTGTCTCACGACGTTCTAAACCCAGCTCGCGTGCCGCTTTAATGGGCGAACAGCCCAACCCTTGGGACCAACTCCAGCCCCAGGATGCGACGAGCCGACATCGAGGTGCCAAACCATCCCGTCGATATGGACTCTTGGGGAAGATCAGCCTGTTATCCCCGGGGTACCTTTTATCCGTTGAGCGACACCACATCCGTACGTCGGTGCCGGATCACTAGCCCCTGCTTTCGCACCTGCTCGACCCGTCGGTCTCACAGTCAAGCACCCTTCTACGCTTACACTCACCGACCGGTTTCCAACCGGCCCGAGGGTACCATTGGGCGCCTCCGTTACCATTTAGGAGGCAACCGCCCCAGTTAAACTACCCACCAGGCACTGTCCCCCGACCCGATCAGGGCCGCGGGTGAGACACACCACCAGATCAGAGCGGTATTTCACCAACACCTCCACCACGACTAGCGTCGCAGCTTCCCAGGCTCCCGCCTATCCTACACAAACCAAGCAATGCATCAATACCAAGCTATAGTAAAGGTCCCGGGGTCTTTCCGTCCTGCCGCGCGAAACGAGCATCTTTACTCGTACTGCAATTTCGCCGAGCATGTGGTTGAGACAGCGGGGAAGTCGTTACGCCATTCGTGCAGGTCGGAACTTACCCGACAAGGAATTTCGCTACCTTAGGATGGTTATAGTTACCACCGCCGTTTACTGGCGCTTCAATTCACCACTGCAGGCCAAAGGCCTTGATGGATCCTCTTAACGTTCCAGCACCGGGCAGGCGTCAGTCCATATACCTCACCTCACGGCTTCGCATGGACCTGTGTTTTTAGTAAACAGTCGCTTCCCCCTGGCCTCTGCAACCCCCTCCAGCTCATGAGCGCACGCTCCACCAGAAAGGGCCCTCCTTCTCCCGAAGTTACGGAGGCAATTTGCCGAGTTCCTTAACCACACATCACTCGAACGCCTCAGTATACTCTACCTGACCACCAGTGTCGGTTTAGGGTACTGGCCGACTACCACTCGCTAGAAGCTTTTCTCGACAGCACGGGATCACCAAATTCAGCCAAACGGCCTATGCTTCAGCGCTCACCCTCCAGACCAAACTGGACACTCCCGGATTTACCTAGGAATGCGGGCTACCACCTTACCCCGCCTAATCCACCAGACGGTACAGCTACCCCACTGCGTCACTCCATCACTACGCTACACACGGAAAGGACCCCAACCACTCACTGATGCCGGCAATCCCGAAGGACCACCAACACCGGCTTGCAGCCGGTTAGCACAACCGCTATCACTCATACGCGGCACTCGGGTACCGGAATATCAACCGGTTATCCATCGACTACGCCTCTCGGCCTCGCCTTAGGCCCAGACTAACCCAGGGCGGAACAGCCGTCCCCTGGAACCCTTAGTCAATCGGCGCACAGGATTCTCACCTGTGTTTCGCTACTCATGCCTGCATTCTCACTCGTACAAAGTCCACCCCATGGGTTACCCCGGAGCTTCACCCCATGTACGACGCTCCCCTACCCAACCCCGCCAGACGCATCTGACAGGCATTGCTACGGCTTCGGCGGTGCACTTCAGCCCCGCTACATTATCGGCGCAAAACCACTCGACCAGTGAGCTATTACGCACTCTTTCAAGGATGGCTGCTTCTAAGCCAACCTCCTGGCTGTCAACGCGACCCCACATCCTTTTCCACTCAGTGCACCCTTAGGGGCCTTAGCCGGTAATCTGGGCTGTTTCCCTCTCGACGACGGATCTTCTCACCCGCCGACTCACTGCCGCACTCAACACCATGGCATTCGAAGTTTAGCTGAGCTCAGTAACCGACACGGCCCATCACCCAACCAGCGCCCTACCACCACGGAGCAACATACGACGCTGCACCTAAATGCATTTCGGGGAGAACCAGCTATCACGGAGTTTGATTGGCCTTTCACCCCTACCCACACCTCATCCCCCCAGTTTGCAACCTAGGTGGGTTCGGGCCTCCACGACCTCTTACAGCCGCTTCACCCTGGACATGGGTAGATCACCCCGCTTCGGGTCTACAACACACCACTCAACGCCCTATTCAGACTCGCTTTCGCTCCGGCTCCACCACACGGCTTAACCTCGCGGCATACCATAACTCGCAGGCTCATTCTTCAAAAGGCACGCCATCACCCGCCTACGCAGAAACAAGTTCCACGCCGGGCTCTGACGGTTTACAGGCACATGGTTTCAGGCACTCTTTCACTCCCCTCCCGGGGTACTTTTCACCATTCCCTCACGGTACTCTCCACTATCGGTCACCGGACCTCTTTAGGCTTAGCAGACGGTCCTGCCAGATTCACACGAGCCTCCACGAAACCCGCGCTACTCGGGTGCATCATCCGAACACCAACACAATCCTTCACCTACGGGACTCTCACCCTCTCCGGTCGGCTTTCCCACACCGTTCGACTAGATCATGCTGCGTGCACCTGGCCTCGGCAGAAACCAACGATGATGTCCCACAACCCCTGACCCGCAACGCCTGCCGGCTATCACACGAACCAGGTTTAGCCTCCTCCGCTTTCGCTCGCCGCTACTCACGGAATCACTCTTGTTTTCTCCACAGCAGGTACTGAGATGTTTCACTTCCCCGCCACACCACCAACCAGCCTATACATTCAGCCAGCGGCAACCAGTCATCAAACTGGCTGGGTTACCCCATTCGGAAACCCTGGGATCACAGTCCAGTTGGCAACTCCCCCAGGCATATCGCAGCCTCACACGTCCTTCATCGGTCATCCGGCACCAAGGCATCCACCATGCGCCCTACACAACTTAACCAACACGGTCAAATCAGATAGAAACAAAGACACTCACGCACACTATACAAATCTCAAACAACACATAGGCCACACCAAGCCG
>NZ_JAERMK010000052.1 GCF_016918015.1 Glycomyces sp. YM15 | reverse complement strand
CGTTATCCCGGCATTAGACGTGTCTCGGTGAGCTAGGGAGTCGGATCTTCATCCTCTGGGCTATCGTCGCCTTCGATTTGGCGCTGTGGGAGGCTTCCGCCGGGTTGAGCTTGTCGGATCGTTTTCTCCCGCATGGAAGTCCGGATCGTCATGCCGATCTGTTTGACGGCTTCCTTGAGGACTACCGCCCCTGCTGCGGCAAGGGAAGCGATCGCGGCGAGGATTTCAGGATCTGCTCCAGCGCTAAGGGCGTAATCCTTGTCCTCGTCCCTGCGTCGGGGTATGAGCGGCAAGATGATCATGGCCGCGAAGATCAGCGAGATGAGGATCGCGAGCAACCACAACCACCAAGCTGGGTCATCGAGCTGGAAGATCAAGACCCAAGAGATGATCGTCAGAGCCAGCGTCAGTGGGAGTGCGCGCATCCTCTGAGGATATCGGTCAGATGCTCAAATGTATTTCCCTTGCGCTGCAATGAATCCCGATAAGATCCCTATCGTCGGGTCATCTCAAGAGTGGATCGCCCGAAGACGCGGCAGGGCAACGTCAGTCGGCGGTCGGCGGAGAGCCAGGATCTCCTCGTGTTGAGCGGCGATCTGGGAGAGAGCATTCGCTCGGAATGCTTGCAGCTCAATGACTTCGCTCTTCTTCTGACTGAGGCGTCTGCGAAGCCCGACGACTTCCTGCTTGAGTCGTTCGACCTGCGCAACGCGTGGATCGGGTTGGCTGCCCGAGGCGTGATGCCGCTCCAACTGCTCCTCAAAGTCGGCTCTGACGTGCGGAAAGGTGCGGTAGAAGGTCGATCGGGGGACCCCGGAGAGCGTGCAGAGGCTCGTGACGTCGCATTTCATGCCCTCGGGGACGTCCCCGCCGAGGAGCTGTGCCATGGCCTCGCGGAGTCGCCGCTCGGCTTGGGCTTGCCGGTCACTGCTCATCGCTTTCCTCCTGTTCGCTTGCGGCCGTGTCGATTTCGTTGACGATCCGCATGGAGCGGTCGTAGGTCTCCTGGGCTCGGGCGCGTTCGAGTTTCGACAGTCGCGGGTTGCCGAGGAACACGACTCTGGTCTGCTCCGCGTGGTCGGCCCAGACTTCGCGGTGGCGCGGATGGTGGGTCGCTTGCGAGCAACGCGCCGAATCGCAAAGGCCCAGAAGGGGTTCAGTCGCTTCGGTGTTGCCGGCGAGGGTGAGGCAGAGGGCTTTGCGCGGGTCGGTGAACCAGCAGTAGTTGCCGACGCCGACGTGGAGGTTCTTAGCTTTGGCCTTGAGCAGCCGTTCAACGCGGCGGTCGTCGATGACTGTCACCGGTCCCGGTTCGTGCCGGTCGAGTGCCTGGTCGACGGTCTGGAACGTTGCGATGAGGTCGCGGGCTCCTTGCCCGGTGGGCATGACGCCCTGCCGGTATTGGTCGTAGGCCTCGACGGTGAGACGGGTGTGCTCGGCTTCCTCCGCGGCTGAGACCTCGGCGAGAAACGCTGCCTGGTGGCCGCCCGGTCGGGCCGCGTAGCCCTCGGTAGTGGCGGTGCTGATGTGTTTGAGCTGGATCTTCGCGGCCATGAGCCCGTGCGGGCGTTGGGCGATCATCAGGGCGAGAGTGCGGCGCAGCGCTCGGGGATGGACTGGACCTTCAGGCAGTGGTTCGAGCCCAAGACGGCGACCCGATGGGCCGTTGATCCATTCCCTCATGCGGACGTAGCGCGAGTGAGCAGGGTTGGGATTGTTGGCGAACAGCAGCTGTCCAGGTGGCGTCCCTGTAACGTCCTGGGCCCTCTCCAAGGCCCGGTAGACGGCTTCGATGACGACCCAGGAGTCTTCAACGCCGCCGAACGGTTCTCCTTTGATGCGTCGAGAAATGACGCGGTAGCGGGTGCCGTTCGGGCGTTCCTCGAGCCGGTGCGCGCCTGCCTCGATCTCGAGAAGTTCCGAGGACCGCATTCCCGACAGTGTGGCAGTGACCAGGAATGCCGCCGTCGTGATCGTCGAGGTCATCTTCCTCAGGTGTGAGCGGTGGGTCGGAAGCGTCCAGGGGACCATCTCGTTGTTGTCGAGCCGTGGGACCAGGGTCGCGTTCCGGCCCCAGGGAAGCTCGAATCCGCATTCGCCGATCCAACGCTCGAGCTCGGGTCGGAACCTCTCGAGGTCGATCCGACGGCCTTGTTTGCCGGCGGCGGCGAGGACGATGGGATGCCAGGCCAGACGGGTCAGCGGGTCGTTCGTATCCCATCCGCTGCGGACTCGGGTGGTGAACCCGGTCGGGCTGATCTGTGGAGCGGGGACGCCGTGGACGCGCCTGCGTTCGATGGCGTCGCGGATCGCCGGCCGTTTCGAAGCCGGAAGGGGACCGCCCTGGGCTGTTGCCTGGCGGTGATCGGCCTCGCGAAGGTGTTGGGCTTCTATCGCCAGGTGAGGGCCGATGACATCGATCAAGTAGCGGGTGTTGGCCAGTAGTGGGCCCAGCAGCGTGTCGGGAACCGGGAGGGTCCTGTTCATCGTCGACCGCTGGTATCCGGCAATCTCGTCGGCGCTGCGGTTGGCCCAAGGGCGAAATTCCGGCTGGTAAGCGTCGCTGAGGATTTCGGAGTAGAGCTCCAAGTATTTGACGGCTCTGATGAACACGGTCAACGCTCCCGGCGTCAGCATCTGGCCCGGGGTGTTCCTCGACATCGAAACCGACTCCAAGAACGTGTCGCAATGTTCCTGAGCGACCTGGCCGAGACGGGTGAGGCCGCTGTCGGTGAGGTGGTTGAACCAGTCTCGGAGGTGTTTCAGCTCCGATGACCAGCTCATCGGGCTGAGCGGGGTCCGGAACGCCCGCGGCAGGACGGCGACGGCCGGGTGCAAGGGCGCAATCCGGGCCATCAAGTACTCGCGAGCGACCGACTGCCAATGCGGGTTCGTGATGATCGAGAAGTCCAGGACCTTGTGATGGGTTCCCATGATCGCTGGAGCGTGAGCGAGGCCGGTGAAGTCCCAGACGGTCTGGTCGAACCGGGGCCTGGGGCTGCCGGGCTCGACGGCCAAGCCGGCCGCGGCAAGGACGTCCATTGAGCGGAACGGGTGTCGATCGCCTCTGGCATGTGAGGAAGCAGCAACGTCGATCACAGCGGTGTCTCCTCCAGATGCAACGGCAATGCGGCGGCGGTGTCCGCAGCAGTGATCGCGGCAGTGCCGAACCGAGGCAACACGTCCTCGTTCAATCGCGCGGCATAAGGACCGAAAACGGCCATGAACTGCGGTGTGGTCATCTGGGTGGCCTGGCGGGCAAAGAAGTCCTTGAGCCGCAACAGGTTCGGCAGATGCCGCGGCGCGAACGCCGCGAGCGGGCAGAGCAGACAGACCCAGGGCCGCGCCGGGCAGGGCGTCCCGGCCGGGGCGTGGGGGCTCTTCAGCGGCGAGGCGCAGGCGGCAACGAACACGTCCTGCTCGCCAGCCAGCAGCGCGTTGACGGCGCCGAGGTCGAGTCCGGCCGCCTTGACCAGGCCGGGAAACTCCTCAGCGAAGCGGGCGGCATCCTCACTGGCCATGACGACTGGGGGTTCGGCCTTGCGCAGCAGGTCAGCCTGGGCTTGCTCGATGACGCCTTCGATGGCGTCCATCTGGGCGGGCGTGTGGTGGCTCAGGTAGTGGTCGCCTTCGACCTGGGGCGTGTGGTTGGGGTCGATGGTGGTGCGTCCGGTCCAGGTCGACCGGTCGCGGCGGTGCTGGTAGGTCGCCCGGATGCGACCGCCGTGAAGCTGGAACCGTTCACCTTGATCGTCGAGCAAGCCCGCCTTGAGCGGCCATTCGTGACGCAGGTGTTGGGCGCGTGGGATCGAAGCGACGCGGGAGCGGATGATGCCGGGCTGGAGATAGACCCAGAGTTGGTCGGCGAACGCTGTGGCTCGGTCGCGCAGCATCGTGGAGCGCTGCAACCAGTCATCAAGGAGTCGGATCGCGTCGCGCGGCAGGTTCAGTGACTCGGTCCCATTGCGTCCCTTGACATATGAGAGCAGCGCAGTGTGCTCGCCGGTCCGGTGCAGGTCGCCCAGTGTGAGCTTGTCGATGCCGTCGGGAACAATGCCGGATTTCATGGCGAACAGAATGTTGTAGGTGAACGCCGTCACCCGGTCCGGGAACAGCGCCCGGTGCAGGTCGCGAAACTGTCCCTGAAGCGCTTCGCGGTGACGAGACGGACAGCTCGGAAGCTGCAACGCGGCGATCAGCTGTTTACTGGGCGCCGGGCCTGCGCGGGCGACCAGCCATGCGAGATTGTCCGCGCTCGGGCCGTGCAGGACGGGGTCCTTGCCGCGTTCGACTGCCTCAAGGACTTGCGCTTGGGCCCGCCGGTCGGCTCTGACGATCGCATCGCATGCGGCCTTGAGCCGCTGCCACTCGGCATCGCTGTAAGGCTGGTTCGGCTGGCTGGGGGTTCGCAGGTTGATGCGGCGCCCGTCAAGGTGCGCGCGTATCCCTTGGTGCAGTTCGCCTCCGCTCGCCGCGAAAGCGCGGAGGTTGACGCGGATGATTCGCTCCGCGTAGTAATGGCATCCGAGCCAGTGCTCGACGACCCTTGCCGGAGTCAAGTCGGCGAAACCGCCCCGAAAGCCGCTCTCGTGCAGCTCGCGAGCCATGCGCCGCATCGTTGAAAGATGTTGGCGCGCAACACTAATCGTTCGGATCGGCCCATGAGGCTGCGTCGCTCCAGCCAGTCCGGTCGCGATGTCCGCGGCGAGAACTTGGTCAGGGAGGTCGTGCAGTTTCCGCTCGTAAATCACCCCGCCTTGCAGTGTGAACACGACGGTCAGCGGTTCGCGGATCTCGGCGGGCATCAGTGCTCTCCTTCGAATTCGGCATTCGCGGCCGCGGTCGCTGCCGTGTCAGCCGCTGCCTCTGCAGCGGCTTCCTGGTAGATCCGTTGCGTATCAAGCAGATGGAGATAGACCTGGGTCGTGACGACACTGCTGTGCCCGAGCAGGTCGCGCAGCACTAGCAGCGGATCGGCCTTGGTCAGGTAAAGCGCTAGAGCAGCGTCGCCGCCAGTGTCGTGCTCGAGCTGCGCCGCCTGCCGGTAGTAGCCCTTGACCAGCCGCTCCAGGGTTCTCATCGCGAACGTGTGCCGTGTGAGGTGCGGGAAAATATGCGGGAACGCGGCGTCGAATCGGTTCCTGATCCGGGCAGCAGTCCGCCCCAGGACGCTCGCCCAGTCCTTGAACGGCTGCCCGCCGGTTTGGACGGCCAACAGTGCGCTGCCGCCGCCGGGCTGGACGAGACGGAGCCGTTCGTCGACGTTCAGCGACCGCCAACGGCGCCGGACACCGTTGATTCGGGCGCCTTCGTAATCGGGCTCCTCAATCTGCAGGGCATCCTCAGGACGCCAACGGGACTGCTCAACCGACAGGGACCGCTCCATGTCGATGTAGTCCCAGACCCGCGCCAAGTCGTCGTACTCGATCCAGGACGCTCTTCCCTTGCCGCCCTTCGCTGTAGCCGGCGCCAGGATGAGCGGCAGCGGGACCTCAGTGCGGCGCGGAGGCATCCTCGGGACCTCATAGACGGTGAGGAACGTGAACTCCTGGCTGCGCAGGCCGCTGGACAGCGCCAGGCCGACCACGGCAGCGTTGCGGCCGGTTTCGCGGCCGCGGAAGGACCGGTCGCGGTCGCCGCTCGGGGTGTTGCCGGCGAGGGCGTGCATGAGCAGGGCCTCGTAGTCCCGCTCCAGATATCGCCGGGTGGCGTGC
This sequence comes from Glycomyces sp. YM15, assembly GCF_016918015.1. GTDB lineage: Bacteria > Actinomycetota > Actinomycetes > Mycobacteriales > Micromonosporaceae > Glycomyces. The sequence continues at coordinate 565 of NZ_JAERMK010000052.1, read as the reverse complement.
GCGTTGCTGCCGCGGACCGTGGCCTGGTTGCGGACCATATCGACCCGGGTGCCATCGGGAAGCAACACCGTCTGCTGGGCGTAGCTGAAGGGGACCGCCTGGGCATGACCCTCCTCGACCGCCCACCGGTAGAACGACGCCAGGACCGTGACGGCCTGGTTCCAACTGGAACTACCCCATCGCGCGTCCGCAGGTCCGGACAGTCGGTGCTCGGCGTAGCAGGACAACGCGTCGCGAAGCTCTTGGCGGGCAGCGAACAGGTGGATACCAAGCGAGTCAAGGAACTCGGACCAGGATTTGAGGACTCGGGCGTAGGCCCGCCACGTCTTCGGTGAGGGGGCGCCACTGATCGGCAGCTCGCGCAGCCACCGGTTCATGGCCACGGTCGCGCGTGGCACGCCATCGTCCTCGAACCGGAGGTCGTCATCAACCAGCACCGGCATCTTCTCGCGGATCAGCGGCTGCCGGCTTACCTCCCAGTCCTCCCAGCCCGAACGGGAGAAAAAGTGCAAGATCATCACTTGACGGTAAGGCGAGAAATGGTCTTATCCGACCATCAACACCC
>NZ_JAERMK010000051.1 GCF_016918015.1 Glycomyces sp. YM15 | reverse complement strand
CCACCGCCGTCTTTTTTGCAGCGGCTGATCAGCTGGCATCGGGTCCGTCGCCTTCGCTGTCGGACGTTGGCGTGTGCGCGAGGGTGATTCGACGCTGGGACGGGTCGACGTCGAGGATCTTTACGGTGAGGGTGTCACCGACGGTGAGGTGTTGCCCTTCGTTGGCGCAGTGGCGCACCAGTGCCTCGACGTCGTCGTGGCGTTCCTCGATTCGCACGATGACCCCGAATGGCAGGACCTTCGTGACATGACCGGTGACGATCTCGCCGACTCGGTCAACAAGTGCCTCCAAGGGGTTGCGGCCGGCGGCCCGCAGTGACAGGGCCACTCGCTCCCGCACCATGTCCACATCGAGGATCTTGACAGTGATCTCTTGGCCGACCGAGACGACGTCGGTGGGGTGCTCGATGTGCCGCCAGGACAGTTCGGGAACGTTGATCTGGCCGATGACGCCGCCGATGTCGACGAACGTGACAAGGAACGGAGGGATGGCGGTGACAGTCCCGGTGCAGACCTGGCCCCTGCGCAGTGCCTTCATGACGGCCCAGCGGCGGTCGCTCTCAGTCGGCTCGGTCCGCCACCGAGCCCGCAGCACGCCATCGCTGTCAGGCAGGACCGCGGTGAAGAGGGGATGGCGATCATCGGCGTACATGGGCAATGCAGTCGCGGCTCGGGCACCCCTGATCTGTTCGGTCACGTCGCTGAACTGGGCTTCGTCAGCGATGGTGCTGGTGATCTGCCCGTTTTCGTCTTCCCAGACGAATTCGACCAGGCCCTCGTCGGGGAGATCGGCGATGACTGCCTCGACGTCCGTGGACAGGTCCGGCCAGACGGTCAACATCGCGCGTGGGGCGAGCCGGGCACGCACGTCGTCCAGGTTGTCTTTGGTGAGGCGGTGCCAGCGCGAGGCGTTGAGGACGAAGCCTTCTTCCAGGATCGTGGCCTGGCCTATAGCGACGGACCATCGCAGTCGGGCCCAGAAGTCGTCGTCGGCGGGTCGTTGCTCGATGTCGTCCTCGTCGGTGGCGTGATCGTAGGCGGAGGCGTCCAGACGTTCGGGGAACAGCCCGAGAGCGCGGGTGCGGGCCATGGCGTCGGTGCTCGGCGAGCTGGTGCGTACATAGACGTACTGGTCCCATCCGACGTGTACGGCGAACGCGCCCTCTGCTTCCAGTCGGCACCATGCGCCGTTGTCGCGGAGCATTGCCCGGACCAGTTCCAATGCGACATCGACGGTGATCTCCGCGCCGTCGTGGTAACCGGTCAGATCCGGCGGGAAGATTTCGGCCAGGCCATGGCCGGGCACTGCAGGTTCCGCACCGAAGTGGACGAAACCGGTGGCTTCCGGTTCCCGAATGGCCAGTCGCTCGACGCCGGCGTCCGCCGCGAAGGCGGCCACCGCCTGCAGGTACGCCGCTTCGATCGGGCCATGGTCGCTGGTCGTCACCTCCGTGCCGATGTAGTGGCCCAAGGCGTCGCGGTCGGCGGGATCGTACTTGGTGATCCGGTAGACGTAAGGGAGCTTGTCACCACTCGCCATCAGGGAGCTCCGGCAGTTGATGGACCGGATGCCGCGCCACTTCTCGGCGCGACGCGATTGCGCTCATTGCTGCGAGCGTACGGAAAGCCCCGTACCGGACAGATCACCCGAGGGCAGTGTCTGATCCATTGCGGCTCAACGGGTTTCAGGCACGCACAATACTGGCCACCTTGCCGGGAACTGGTCATCGCCTGCACCGTGACTTCCTTCGAAATGGTGGTCAGTCGGATTCACCAGGGACGAGGACGCCCCGGTCGGTGTCATAGAAGCTCTGCCAGGTGCCGAGATCGATGTCAAGGATGGCCTTGGCCTTGTCGCGGGCCTCCTGCAGCCCCAACTTCGCCTCCGCCGCGGCGTTGAGCATCTCCTGGCGCATTCTCGTGGCGTCCTGCGATTTCAGGGAGAGCTCGTACTCCATTTCGAGGAGTGCGAAGAATTGATCGGTCCAAGTACTCGCCGGACGGTCGTCCGCGCCGGTGGCGAACGCGTACACCGCGTCCACGACCGCCGTGATCTCGCTCGCGAACGGGACTTTGGAGTATCCGGTTCGCACCAGCACCATCAAGCCGAAGTCCTTGCCGTTCTTGAGCACTTCGACGTTGTCGAGGACCGTGTCGAGGACCTGTCCGAGCTGGATCTGGGCCGTCAGCTGGGCGGCGCACTCGGCTGCGGCACCGGCGATCAGGGCCGCCAGGATCTCGCGGTGGAAGCCGGCTGCCGGGCGGAGCCGGGCTCCGAACTTTTCCATGCCTGCCTCGGAGTCGCTGCCCTCCCAGGTCTCGAACAGCTCCCGGATCCTCCGGAAGCCGTCGCCTTCATGCGTGGTGATCAGGTCGTCGATGATCTCGTGGACACCGCTCAGGCCCGACAGGAGCGCGTCGATCGGTCCCAGCTGGCCGTCGTCAAGCACCTCGGCGAACGCCGCGCTGATCTCATCGATAGCGGTTGCGGCGTCGGCCTGTGAGGCCTCTTCGATCGCTCGTTCATCGGCAGCGGTGGAGTCCTTTGGGACCATGTAGGGAAGGATGTCCGGGTGCCTGACGTAGTTCCCGTATACCGAGTTCCGATCGGCCTGGTAGTGGGAGGCGTTGAGTCCGTCCTCGATGGACAGCTGGATATAGGGCTCGTAGTCGGGCCACCGTTCGATGCCCTTCTCCTGCTGGTAGATGTACAGCAGGTCCGGGTGCAGCTGATTGAGCTTGTCGAAGATGTCGAGGTACGAGTTCTCCAGCCTGGAGAAGTCGATAGGCTCGTAGAGGGCCATGTGCGTCGCTCCTGGGGTGTGTATGGGGTTGTCGGAGGGCCCCGGGGTCAGCCGGTGCCGTCAAGGAACCTGTCGTACGGGTTGTAGTCCTTGTGTGCGGGGTCGGGGGCCTGGCGCGGCGCGTCCTCGAAGTGCTCCGTGGCTTGCGGAGCATAAGCGCCCCCGCTGATCTCGCCTTCCATCTGCTCGAAAGTCTGGGCGAGTTCCCCTTCGAGGATGCGCTGGTCCTCGGCGATGGCCTTGAGGGTCGGGCCCATGGCCCGGATGTTCTCACCGGACTCGTAGACGACCTTGTAGAACAGGTCGTAGAGCTCACCCCAGGTGTCGGTGAGCCCGTGGGCGCCGAACGCCGAGTCGCGCCCACGGCCTGCCGTCGCGGCTTTCGAGCCGGCCTCGTCATAGAAGTTGGCGATGTCAGGGCAAACTTCGTCGCCGACCGCCTCGATGTCATCGGGCTCGTATGAGATTCGTTTGCTCATTTAGGTCTTCCTGGTGGGAGGGCAGGAATCAATAGGGACGCAGGCCGAGTTCTTGTGGGGAAGCGGCGGCCCGGCAGACGGTCCCGGACTTCAACCTCGACGACCTCGGCCTCGGCGGTTGTTACGGAGCCCGGCGAAGAGTCGGTGCGTTCATCGAGGCCCACTTCGCGGCAGGCGCGCCCACACCCAAGACACGAGCGCGTTGCCCAGGGCGGCAATCGACTCGGCGATGGTCGCGATCTTGGAATCGGTAGACGGCGGACCGCCGCCGTGAGCAAGATGCGGTCGACTCCAGAGTGTACCGGAAGTCGAGGCGAAGTAGTCGCAACCGATCGCACCGGCCCATCCCTGAGACGGACTGGGGCGGTGAACGCGCGGATGAGCGATCGCCTCGACGCGACGCCTCGCGTTGGTTTCCTCTACGGTTGCGGACAATGCCGTCATACATCACCACCTGCATCAGTCTGCTTGCGGAAGGCGTGCTTTACAAGGCGGAACACCGGCAGGAAAGCGGCAGGAATTCCACCCTGATCGCTGGGCCGTCAGGCCCACCTGTGGAGATCCAATTGGCTTCGGGTGGGTGTGAAGGTAACGCGATCGCGCCAGTGTTGCGAGCTGCTCGAATCAGGCGTTTGACACTGCGGACGCTGACGCCATACTGGACTGCGAGGTCACGCTGAGCCTGTTTCAACTTGATCGGTGTTCGTAGTCGTTGAGGACTTGGACGGCCTTGGCGATCTGTGTGACCTGGTTCGGGTCGCAGCGGACCTGGTCGAGGATCGACCAGGCTTTGAGCTGGGCGAACATGCGTTCACCGGGTCCGCGGAGCCGGGCGTGAAGGCGGTTGTGCTCCTTCTGCCACTCGGGCTTGCCTTTCCCTTTGAACGGCGTGATCACCACGTCGTTGTCCAGTCCGTCGTAGCCTTTGTCTCCCAGGGCGAACAGGCCGTACTCGGCCAGCAGCCGGGGTATCTGCCAGATCCGGGCGGCCTTGGTGTCGTGGATCGAGCCACGGATCGCCCCGGAGATCCACAGCAGGTTCCCTCGTGCGTCGGCGATGGCCCGGAGGTTCATGCCGTGCTGTTTGTGCTTGCCGGAGTAGAAGGGCCGGTCGATCTGGTTGCGGTCAATGTGGACCAGAGTGCCGTCGAGGATCACGAAGGCCGCCCCTGATCGCTTCGCGTGTTGCAGGGCGTCTCGGATGCCTGGGGCGCGGGCGGCGAGGAGGCTGATGGTCTCGCGGGTGCGTCTCCAGGCGGTGGCGGCCGAGATGCCGAAGCCGGCCGCGAGGTCGCGCAGCGCTTCGCCTTTGCGCAGGTAGGCGATGGTGAGCAGGGCTTGGGTGCCGGGATCGACGGCCCGCCAGCGGGAGCCGATGGTCTTGCGGTGGGTGCGGATGAGTCGGGCAACTCGGTTGAGGGTCGAGGTGGACAAGGGCAGCGCGGCAGGGTAGAACAGCAACCGGAGCTCCTGGTGGTCGTTCTGGCAGAAGTAGCATTCGCCGTTCTACCAGGAGCTTCTTCATGCCGTCAATCCGCCCGTAATCCGAACACGTTGCGCTCCAACCGATCACGAGCACGATGCAACAACTTCAAGGACTCGACCTCGGATCTCTTCTCGATTTCGGATGTCTTGCCTGCTCGGCGCCCTGGTCTGAGCATGGCTGAGGGGCGTCATTGACAAGTGGGCACTTGCCCGCTAATAATGGGCGCGCGGTCACTCTACGGTCGCCACAGAGAGGGAAGGTGCCCATGGAGACATCGGACGCAACCGACGTCGTCATCGTCGGCGCAGGACCGGTGGGGCTCACGTTGGCGTGCGATCTCGCCCGCCGCGACGTGAGGGTACGCATCGTCGACCGTGCCGCCGCCTATCAGGTCGGGACGCGGGCCCGCGGCATTCGCGCCCGCACCCAGGAGGTGTTCGAGGACCTCGGCGTTCGCAACCGCCTGGTCGAGCATGCCGAGTCGCCGCTTCCCACGCGCTTCTACGACGCGGATGGCAACGTGGTGCGCGAAGCGGTGATGTACGACGCTCCCGCGGTGCCGGGCGCGCCCTACCCCGGCAGCCTCATGGTGGGGCAGCAGTTCACTGAAGCGGCCCTTCGCGAACGGCTCGAATCGGTCGGCGTTCGGGTGGAGCTCGGCGGCGAACTCGTCGAGCTCGCGCAGGACCGCGACCAGGTCACAGCGTTCGTCCGATTCGGCGAGCGTCACGAGGAGATACGAGGCCGGTTCCTGGTCGGATGCGACGGCGGCGGCAGCACCGTGCGCAAGCGGGTCGGGATCAGCTTCCTTGGCGAGACGTGGGAGCGCCAGCAGATGCTGTTCGGCAACCTCCGCGTCGAGGGGCTGGACGACTCGGCCGCGCACATGTGGGCCAAGGGCCCCGGCGGGATGCTGACTCTGGCCCCGATGCCGAAGAGCGACACCTGGTTCTTCACCGCGCCGCTGCCGCCGGAGGGCGGCCCTTCGTCCTCGGTGTCGGTGGAGGCCTTCGCCGAGATCTTCGCGCAGCGGGTCGGACTGCCCGGTGTGCGCTTCTTCGACCCCGTCTACCTCTCGGTATACCAGGTCAATATCCGTATGGTGGACCGGTATCGCGACGGGCGCGTTTTCTTGGCGGGGGACGCCGCCCATGTGCACACTCCCGCTGGCGGCCAGGGCATGAACACGGGCGTCCAGGATGCGTACAACCTCGGCTGGAAGCTCGCGCGCGTGCTGCGCGGCGCGCCCGAACTGCTGCTGGACACCTATGAGGAGGAGCGCCTGCCGATCGCCGAGCACGTACTGGCCTCGACCACCGCTCGGGGCAGGTTCTGGGCCGGCGCCGACACCGCGCGCGTGTCGGAGCGCATCGTCGGGACCTTCCAGGGCAAGGACCCGTTCAGCGACGTCAGCCAGTTGAGCATCACCTACCGCGGGAGCAGTCTGGCCCGTGACCTGGACGAGACGATCGGGGTCCGGGCGGGCGATCGCGCACCGGACGCCCACTGCGTCGACCCGGCGACCGAGGAGCGCGTGAGACTCTTCGACCTGTTCCGCGGCACGCACTTCACACTGCTCGTCTTCGGCTCCCGCCCCGCCTCCGATGCGGACCAGGACCTATGCGGCGACGTCCGAGTGCACCGCATTCTCGCCTCGGGACTTCCCCACTGTGACAACGAGAACGCGCTCATCGACCCGACTGGGGAAGTGCATGAGCGCTACGGGGTCGAGGGCGACGGCCTCGTGCTCATCCGCCCTGACGGGTACGTCGCCCTGGCGGGAAGCGAGTGGGACGGTGCCTCCGTGTCCGACTACTTCCGACACCTGCTGCGCGAGGTTGAGCACGGGCGGTGGTGAGGCGCCGGACGGCGGCGGTAGAGTGACCGTGTGCCCACCTCTGGTGGCCGCGCGCCCGTTCCTGACCGCTCGTAGGAGGACCCGTGCCGACCGGTGTAGCCCTGCACGACGCGCGGGCGCAGCTGTTCGCCGCCGCCGAGCGGGTCCTGACACGCGAGGGCGGCAGCCGGTTGACCAGCCGCTCCGTCACCGAGGCGGCCGGGGTCGCCAAGGGCGTGCTGCACCGCCACTTCGCGGACTTCGACGACTTCCTGGCCGAGCTCGTCCGCGACCGCATCGCCCAGTTGGAAGCGGCGATCGGCTCGCTCACGGCGGGTTCGGCCACACTCGTCGCCAACCTGTCCGACGCCCTCACTCGCATCTTCACGCAGGTCAATCTCGGCCTGGTGGGCATCGTGATCGCCCGTGACGAGCTGCGGTCCCGGCTGAAAACGACGACCCCGCGCGGCATCCCGATCCTCACCGAGGCCGGCTTCGGCCTCGCGGCCTACCTGGAGTCGGAACGCGGCCTAGGGCGCATCAGGGCGGACGCCGACGCGCGCACGCTCGCCATGACCCTGATCGGCACCGGCCACCTGCTGTTCGCGGGTGAACTCGGCGGACTGCCCGACTCCTCGGCCGTCCGGGAGATCGTCGAGGCGATTACCGTCAGCGCCGAGGCAGGGATTCGTCCCTAACAGATACGGCCCAGTTGCTGTTAAGGATTGCCCAGAGGGCTTCTCGCCCCGCAATCACCCTTGAACCAGCAAAGAGCGGTCATCAACCTGATAACCGCTCATGTACTCAATATCCGATTCAGTGGACTTGTGATCTCTCAAGAGGGGGCTTACCCCTTTGGTGTTGACACCGTCCTATGCGGCGAGGGCGAGGCTAGCCTGCCGCTGTTCGTAGTCGATCGGTGAGATCTGGCCCAGAGACGAGTGTCTCCGGGTCGTGTTGTAATCGGTG
>NZ_JAERMK010000050.1 GCF_016918015.1 Glycomyces sp. YM15 | reverse complement strand
GTCGAATCCGGCCCACGGCGAGCCCCAGATGCCCTGGACCACGTTGTAGTCCTTGAAGGCGATCACGTTGTTCGCCATGGGGATGTACTGGAATATCACGAAATACGCGACCGGCAGGACCAGCAGCACATACAGCTGCCAGTGACGGCGCAGATTCCGCCTGCGGGTCCTTCGGCTGCGCTCACGGACGGTGGCCGGGGCCGGCGCGTCCAATGCCGCGGTCACCGCTTCGGACCCGTCATCCTGTGTGCCGCTAGGCGACACTCCCAGCTCAAGACGCTCACGCCCGCTCCTTTGCGATCCAGATTCGTGAATGTTCACGGTAAACATGGATACTCAAGTTCGTCAATACTCTGAACGAGAAAAGATCAGATCTTTATCATGGGAGCGTTCGAATAGTCGGACTACCGTCATCACTGGTGAGCACTTTGCCCGGTATAGGCATCAATCAATCATTGATTGATCGAATCTATGAATTGCCCCTTCGATTCGGACATTGGCGACGGGGCCTCCCGAATACCGCAGTCTGGAAAGACCCCGTCGCGGACGTCGACGACCGGCACGTCGCCGTGCTATGTCGAGGCCTGACGGTCGGCGTCGAGGGCGTCCAGACGTGCGCGCACGGCCGCAGGGGAGGCGGCATGGTCGTCCATGCCGGCCCAAGGGTCCGCCTTGCGGGCGAGGCGGCGGCGGATCGAGGCGGTGGTGAAGCCGTTCGGCGTGGAGCGCCCGAGCTCGCCCCAGTCGAGCGGAGTCGCGACCGTGGCGCCGGGACGGGCGCGCATCGAGTACGGGGCGATGAAGGTCTGGGCGTGGCCGTTGCGGTTGACGTCGAGGAAGATGCGGTCGCCGCGGCGGTTCTTGCGCTGCGCGGTGGTGAGGCGGTCGGGGTCGTCGGCGGCGAGGCGGGAGGCGAGGCGTCCGGCGAGGTCCCGCACGAATGTGAAGTCCGCACCGCGGTCGAGGGGCGCGACCACGTGGTAGCCGCGACCGCCCGTGGCCTGGAGGTACGCGGTGAGGCCGAGTCCGGTGTAGAGGTCGCGAGCACGTCGGGCGACCGAGCGGAGCTCGGCCACCGTGACGCCCGGCGGCGGGTCGAGGTCCATGACGAGCCGGTCGGGATGGTCGAGGTCCGCGGCGGTCGCGGTCCAGATGTGGAATTCGATGGTGCCCTGGTTCGCCAAGTAGAGCAGCGACGCGGCGTCATCGCACATGACGTACCGGATGCTGCCCTCGCTGTGCCGGTGCGCCACTTCGACGGTGTCGATCCAGTCGGGGAAGCGCCCGCCGGTGTCCTTCTGGAAGAACCCCTCGGTCGCGAGCCCGTGCGGGAAGCGGCGCAGGGTCAACGGGCGTCCGGCCAGGTGCGGGAGCATCGCCTCGGCGACGGCGAGGTAGTGGACGAGCATGTCGCCCTTGGTGATCCCGTCATCGGGGAAGAGCACTTTGTCGAGTGTGGTCACCTTGATGTCGTGTCCGGCCACATGGATCAGGGGCGCCATGTCAGGCCGTTTCCCGCACGACGTCCTCAGGGGCCTTGTCGGTGCGCTCGCCCTGATACCGGGGGTGGCGCAGCATGCCGCCGGTGGTCCATTCGGTGAAGCCCACCTGCACGACCAGTTCCGGTTCGATCCAGTGCGCGCGCTTCTCGCGGACCGGGTCGGCGAAGGGGCTGGAGTCCCGGGCCAGGCCGTTCATTCGCGCCCGCAGGTCCCGCAGGGTGCGGTCGTCGTAGCCGGTGCCGACCTTGCCCGCGTACCGCAGCGGGCCGCCACCGTCGAAGTAGCCGACGAGCAGCGCGCCGAAACCGGAGCGCGAGCCCTGCGGGTCGGTGAAGCCGCCGACCACGAACTCCTGGTCGCGCACGCATTTGAACTTGAGCCAGTCGGTGGACCGGCCGCTGCGGTAGCGCGATTCGGCGCGCTTGGCGATCAGCCCTTCCCAGCCGCGCCCGCACGCGTCCTCGTAGTACGCCTCGCCGGCGGTGTTGCGGTGTGCCGAGTACCGGATCGGGTCCCGGAAGTCGAACGCGCCCCTGAGGATCCGCTTGCGCTCGCGCAGCGGCCGCCGCGTCAGGTCTTCGCCTTCGAAGGAGAGCAGATCGAACAGATAGTAGTAGACGTCGACGCCGGTGGCGGCGATCCGAGCCGCACCGGTGAGGTGGATGCGGGCCTGCAAGCGGGCGAAGCTCGTCTGCTTTCCGTCGAACGCGACGATCTCACCGTCGGCGGTGAACTCCGGCCCGCCGAGCTCGGCGAGAGCGTCCACGAGCTCGGGGAAGCGCTTGTCCAGGGGCTTCTCGTTGCGCGACCACAGGTGCGGCGCACCGCCTTCGCGGACGGCCAGCGCGCGCATGCCGTCGAACTTCCGCTCGAAGACCCAGGCCGCGTTGGAGAAGCGGCGCTCGGTGAGCGTCGCGAGCATGGGTTCGCGGAAGCCGCTCACGCCAGGTCCTTGTTGGTGCGCCCGCTGAGCACGGACTCGAGACGGGTCTTGGCGGGCTTGCGGCGGCGGTCGGCGGCCTCGTCGTCGACCTTGACCAGCAGCCAGTCGTGGTCTTCGCCCATGCGGGAGAGTGCGAACCCGCCGTTGAGCTTCTCACCGTCGAGTCGCACCACGAGGTGGCCGTGTTCGAGGGCGTCGCCGATCGGGACCGCTTTGCCGCGCTTCTCGGTGAGGTTCTCGTACGTGCCGGCGTCCCAGACGATCATGGTGCCCGCGCCGTATTCGCCTTCCGGGATGCGCCCTTCGTACTCGGCGTAGTCGAGGGGGTGGTCCTCGGTGCGGACGGCGAGGCGCTTGTCGTCGGGGTTGAGCGAGGGGCCTTTCGGAACGGCCCAGGAGACGAGCACGTCGTCGATCTCGAGGCGGAAGTCGAAGTGCAGTCGGGAGGCCTCGTGGCGTTGGACGACGAACCGGTCGCCGCGGTCGCGCTTGCGGCCGCCCGAGGGCTCGCCGGATTTCGACAAGTCCCGTTTGCTGCGGTATTCGTCGAGCTTGCGTGGCATGAGCGAAACATACCCGAGCGGCGGCGCCGACAAACGAGGAATTATCACTTATCGCACGTACCTCATCACTCTCAGTGCCATGCTGTGGTCATGCCAGGTGCGATCTGGGACGGCGTGATCGCGTTCGGGTTGGTGAGCATCCCGATCCGGCTCCGCGCTGCCACCGGCAGCCACGACCTCTCCCTGCACCAGTATCACGCGGCCGACGGGGGCCGGATCCGCTACCAGAAGGTCTGCGAGCTGGACGGCGAGGTCGTCGACCCCGAGGACATCGCCAAGGGCACCGAGACCGACGAGGGCGACATCGTGATCCTCGACGAGGACGACCTCGCGGACCTGCCGGTCAGCACCTCGAAGACCATCGAGGTCATCGGGTTCGTGCCCGCCGAGCAGATCGACCCGATCTTCTACGAGCGGTCCTACTACGCCGAGCCGGGGAAGGCCGCGGCCAGGCCGTACGCGCTGCTGCGCGAGGCTCTGGTCGCAGCCGACCGCGTCGCGATCGTCCGCGTCACGCTGCGCCGCCGCGAGAGCCTCGCCGCGCTCCTCCCCCGCGACGAGGTGCTGGTCCTGCACACTATGGTCTGGGCCGACGAGATCCGCGAGCCCGAGGCCTCCGGGCTGGGCGGCGAGACGAAGCAGGCGGAGCTGAAGATGGCCGCGACCCTCATCGAGTCCATGGCGATCGACGACTTCGACCCGGAGGAGTACAGCGACGACTACCAGGAGGCCCTGCAGGACCTCATCGAGGCCAAGGCGGAAGGCCGCACGCTCAAGGCGAAGGTGAAGGCGGAGCCGAAGGCCAAGGTCATCGACCTCATGGAGGCGCTGGCCAAGAGCGTCGACCAGACCAAGTCGGGCACGGGACGGCGGCGTCCGGCCAAGCGGGCGGCGAAGCAGCCGGCCAAGCAGGCCGCCAAGAAGACCGTGAAGAAGGCGGCCAGGAAGACCGCCAAGAAGGCGGCCGCACGCAAGCAGACGGCGAAGAAGGCGCCCGCCAAGCGGAAGAGCGCATGACGATGCTGGCCGAGGCGTCGTTGAGGACCGCGCTCAACGCGCGGTACCCGCTGCCGGACTGGACCGTCGACTCCGAGTTCAAGTACGAGCTGACCCTCGCCGTGGCCCTCACCATCGCGGCCGAGACCGAGTACTGGCCCGAACTGCAAGGGCCGCAGGTGATGCTGCAGCACGCCGAGCGCGTCACAGCGGCCGTCCGGGCAGCGCTGCACCCGCTGCTGTCCTGGATGGAGGAGAGCCCCACCGACGGTTTCAGCTATCCCGGCGACCCGCTCGTCTCCTACATCGCGCAGCTGGCGCTGACGCTCCCCGGCGAGGCGCCCGACGCCGACCTCTACCGGGAACTGCTCGAATACGACAGCCGGTACCTCATCCACCTGGCCGAGCACTACGAAGTCGCGCGGCACTGGTGAAGGGCTCAGGCCGGGGTCGGGCCCGGCTCGCGTTCGGCCTCGAACGCGGTGCGGCCGATCAGCTCCACGACCGCGGCGAGCACCGCCACGACCACGACGACCGTGACGACCCCCGAGACGCCGGGTTGCCGCCACAGGACGAGCCAGAGCAGGCCGCCGACGACCAGTAGCGCCTGGATGGCCCGGCGGTGGCGGAACACGAGACCGCCGAAGCCGCCGAAGGTCAGCCCGGCACCGGCCAGGCCCCGTGCGGCGGCGTTGCGGCCCGAAGCGCCGAGGCGGCGCGAACCCCGCGCGACCGTGCCGGGTCCGAGCAGCCAGCATGCGAAGGCGGTGATGAGCGCGAGCACCGCGATGGTCTCTGCCGCGCTCTTGAGGAAGCGGGTGACGGTGTCGTAGACGTTCGCCGCGGCCGCCGGCGACTGGACCGCGTCGCCGAGCCCGGCGAGGTAGGCGCCCCGGCCGACCACGAGCCCGCCCGAGAGCAGCAGCATCGCGCCCGCCACGCAGAGCGCGCCGATGAGCAGGCCCCGGCGGCGGCTCGGCGCGAGGGCGACACCGGCCGCCAGCAGCGCGAGCCCGGCGATCGGCAGGATCCAGGCCGCCGCGTCGAGCAGGGCCGCGGCGGTCCGCACCTGCGGGAACGCCTCCGACCGTGCAATCGTGAACGTAACCGACATCGCCGGAATGCGTTCGGCCAGCGCGAATCCGGCCTCGACCATGCGGTCCTTGACCCGTTCGACGACGGGCCCGAGGTCGAGTACGAGGTCCTCGCCCTGGAGTTCGAGGACGCCGCCGTCGTCGCCGCGGAGGACGGCGACGAGCGCGGTGTGGGCGCTCCGGGTGGCCTCGCGCCACAGTTCGGTGAACTGGTCGGAGTAGACGACCGTGTTGACCTGCTTGTCGATGAAACCGTTGATCCCGGAGGCGAGCGGCACGGCGAGCTGGTCCAGGACCTCGGGGCCGCCCTTGGTCTGGACGGCGGCGATGGCCTCGTCCACGAGCGCTTCGACGTCGAGGGCTTCGTCGACGGCGTCCGAGATGCGGGCGGCGATGGCCGCGCGGACCTCGTCGTCGCGGTAGAGGGGTTCCATGGTGTCGGTGAACCGGTCGGTGTTGAGGACCTCGTTGCGCGCGAACACGGTCACGGAGGCCAGCATGATCACGATCGCCGCGAGCACCAGCAGTGCGACCGATCCGGTCCAGCGAAGCCCGCGCCGGCCTTTCCCGGTGCGGGAGACCTGGGCGCGGAGCCGTTCGAGTTCGTCGCGTTCGGCCCGGTTCAACGCGTCGTCGGACATGGTCTCGCTCCTTCGAACAATGCCGCGTGGGCCTCCAGATCCTAAGACCTATCGGGGCCTGACCGGGGCGTTCTCGCGTTCAGCGCCCCATCGGGGCCGCTTGGGCGGCCCTGCTCGCCAGCGCGGTGAGGGAGTCGAACAGGCGGGTGGATTCGCCTCCGCAAAGGCCGAACTGCTCTCCGAGGCGAGGTGAAGCCGTGTGCTTCCAGATTCGCCTCGTGGTCACCGCCGCGGCCCTTGCGGTCGCGGCGTTGACCCGATCGAAACAGGCGGCTTCCAGATGTTCGCCTACGACGTCCGGCCATCGAATCACCATTAATACCTCATAATGGACATTGGAGGCAATGATGATGAGTATTCTGATCCCGTCGAGTCAGCGGCGAACGCTGGCGGAGCTGTCCGACCGGATCGACCTCGGCCACGGCGACCGGTCCACGAAACGGTCCGCGTTCTGGACGATGCTGGTGCTGTCCGGCGTGATCGCGACGGCCGGCGTCATCGGGGACTCCACGGCGACGGTGATCGGCGCGATGATCGTCGCTCCCCTGTCGACACCGATCCTGGCCGTGGGCCTCGGGATCGTCACCGGTCGCCTCTCGCTGGTCGGAAGGTCCCTGCGGTACGTGGTCGCTAGCGTCGCGGTCGTGGTCGCGATCGGATACCTCTTCGCGCTGGTCCTGCCGAATCCGACGAGTGTGCTCTCGAACTCGCAAGTCGTGGGCCGCGTCTCCCCCACTCTGACCGACCTCGCGGCGGCCGTCGCCACCGGGTTCGCGGGCGCGATCGCGGTCACGCGCCGGGACGTCGGCGACGTGCTCCCCGGGGTGGCGATCGCCATCTCCCTCGTGCCGCCGCTCGGCGTGGTGGGGGTGTGCCTCGGTTCGGGTGAACCGGAGCTTGCGCTCGGCGCGCTCGTCCTGTTCGCCTCCAACATGGTCGTGCTGATCATCGCCGCCGTGGTGGTCCTCATGATCGCCGGGTATGCGGGCGAGTCCGCCGAATCGCCGCAGGCGAAATGGCGAGGCCGCGCCTATGCGGCCCTCGCCGTCGTCCTGGTCGCGGTCGGCATCCCCATGACCCTCAACACGATCACCTCGATCTGGGCGAAGCAGGTCCAGGTACTCGCCGACGATTGGCTCAGCGGCATCCCTGAAGCCGAGGTCAGCGACGTCTCCTGGCACTCCCATGGCCTTGTCGTCGAGGTTCGCAGCCCCGAAGACCTGCCGGACATCGCCGAACTGCAGCAGGCGGTCGACGCGGCCCTCCCCACCGATCCGCCGGTCACCGTGGTCCACACCGTCGGCGAACGCATCGGCGAATAGCAATCGCGAATCCGCGACATGTCATTCGGGATCTTGCGATAGTGAATCATCATCGGGGCGGCATCGCTCCCGATCCGGGCATGAGGGGGACGCCGTGTCGTTCTGGGATTTCTTCTGGCTGTTGCTGATCTGGCTGCCACTGATGATGATGTGGGCGTTCGCGTTGCTCGACATCTTCCGCCGGGACGATCTCAAGGGCTGGCTCAAAGCGCTGTGGGTCGTGGTCGTGGTCGTCTTGCCGTTCTTCGGCACGCTCATCTACCTGATCGCCCGCCCGGCCGGCGCCACCGCCGCCGAGCGGGAGGCGCTCGATGCGAGCGGCCGCGCATTCGTCGCCAAGTACGCGCCCGACAATGCCGCCGAGCAGCTTCGGGTGCTCGCCGATCTGCACGATCGGGGGAAGCTCACCGATGCCGAGTTCCAGACCGAGAAGGCTCGAGTCATGGGCGCGTCGGCGTCCTCGCAGGATTGACGCGTCGGCTTCGCGCGGGCATCAGCGTTCGGTGGGGCGGGGCCAAACGGCCCCGCCCCGCGTTGCGCTATCGCCCGCACCGCCGGGCCCCCGGCCTGCCGTCCGGGGACCGTCGGGTCAGACGCCGAGCCAGGATTGAGGGCCGGCGTAGGTGCCGAGGAGGCCGGGCACCTCGGCGGCCGGGTCGAGCGTGTAGGTGTAGAAACTCGACGGGTTGAAGGCGGAGCCGAGGGTCTCACGGCGCCCGGTGCAACCGGAGCAGATGCTGCCGCTCTCGCGCAGCTGCGCGGTCGAGTCGGGGTAGTACGGGTTGTCGACGTTCTGGAAGTAAGAGTTCTCCAGGACCATCTTGGTCTGGCCGCGCGAGTAGTTGCCGTAGCCGGTGATGCCCTCCAGGTGGTTGTTGTACAGGTGCGCGTAGGCGACGTTGTCGGTGCTGGGGTTGCGCTGGCTGGTGCCCTGGATCCAGTTGTGGTGGATGGTGATCCGGGCGGTGACGGGGCTTACCCCTTTGGTGTTGACACCGTCCTATGCGGCGAGGGCGAGGCTAGCCTGCCGCTGTTCGTAGTCGATCGGTGAGATCTGGCCCAGAGACGAGTGTCTCCGGGTCGTGTTGTAATCGGTG
>NZ_JAERMK010000005.1:223926-286057 GCF_016918015.1 Glycomyces sp. YM15 | reverse complement strand
CCAGATGGTCACCTACGCGCCGCACTTCATCTCGACGGTCATCGTCGTCTCGATGCTCATCCTCATCTTCTCGCCCAGGATCGGTTTCATGGCCGACGTCCTCGGCTTCTTCGGGATGGACTCGAACCTCCTCGCCGACCCGGACGCGTTCCGCAGCGTCTACGTGTGGAGCGACATATGGCAGACCGCGGGGTACTCGGCGATCATCTACATGGCCGCTCTGGCGGGGATCGACGTGAGCTTGTACGAGGCCGCCCGCCTCGACGGTGCGAGCCGTCTCCAGAAGATCTGGCATGTGGACCTGCCGGGTATCGCCCCCACGGTGGTGGTGGTGATGATCCTCAGCGTCGGCAGTGTCATGGCGATCGGGTTCGAGAAGGCGTTCCTGCTGCAGAACCCGCTGAACCTCTCGCAGTCGGAGATCATCGCGACCTACACGTACAAGATCGGCCTGTTGAATGCCGATTTCAGCCTCGCGACGGCGATCGGGCTGTTCAACTCCGTCATCAATCTCATCCTGCTCCTGGCCGTGAACACCGTGTCCAAGCGCGTGACCGGCAACGGACTCTGGTGAAGGGAGCCCCTGCAATGACACAGAGCATCCAGACTGAGCGCCGCGCGAACGTCGAAGCGGTCACTGAGCCGGAGCCCAAGGCCGGCAAGCCCAAACGCCGCCGCGCCACCGAGCTCCAGGACACTCCCATCGACCGGATCTTCATGGTCGGCGTCTACGCCCTCCTGACGACCTTCCTGCTCATCGTGCTGGTCCCGCTCATCAACATCGTGGCCAGTTCCTTCTCCAGCCCCGCGGCCGTGTCGGGCGGCAGGGTGTTCCTGTGGCCGGTCGACTTCACCCTCATCGGTTACGAAGCGGTGCTGAGCAACGAGGACATCCTCACCGGCTTCGGCAACTCGCTGTTCTACGCCATTTTCGGCACGCTCGTCAGCGTCACGTTGACGGTGATGATCGCCTACCCGCTCTCGCGCTCAGAGCTGGTGGGCCGGAAGGTCCTCATCGGCGGGGTCCTGTTCACGATGCTGTTCTCGGGTGGACTGATCCCGACGTACATGGTCGTGCGGGCTCTGGGCCTGTTGGACACCCGTTGGGCGATGATCATTCCCGCCGCGATCGGGGCCTGGCAGGTGCTCATCGCGATGACGTTCTTCCGCTCCTCGATCCCGGGCGAGCTGTACGAGGCGGCGCAGCTCGACGGCGCTTCGGACCTGCGGTTCCTGTGGTCGGTGGTGTTGCCGCTGTCGAAGCCGCTGCTGGCGGTGATCGCGCTGATGTACGGCATCGGACAGTGGAACTCGTACTTCTCCGCCTTGATCTACCTGCGCAGTGAAGACCTGTACCCACTGCAACTGGTGCTGCGGAACATCTTGGTGCTGAACAACAACAGCGCGGGGACGGACTTGGCGAACCAGATGGCGGCCAAGCAGATGGCCGACCTGATGAAGTTCTCCCTGATCGTCGTGTCCACTGTGCCCGTGATGCTCGTGTACCCGTTCGTGGCGAGGCACTTCACCAAGGGCGTGATGCTCGGCTCAGTCAAGGGCTGATTGACGGCTCGCAAGCTTCGCCGTGACCGGCTGGAGCGCGGGCCCCCTGTTTCCCCCTCAATCCCATCAACTCCTCAATTGAAAGGCAGTCAACGATGACCAGCAGATTCACCCGAGCGGCAGCGGCCGGAGCGGCACTGGCCGTGTCGGCCGGCGCGTTCGCCGCGTGCTCCTCGGAACCGGAGACCACTCCGGACGACGTGATCACCATCTTCGCGCCCGAGAATCCCGACATGGACATGGACGAGAACGCGTTCACGAAGGTGATCGAGGAGAAGTTCGACGTCGACCTCCAGTTCGAGACCACCACGTACGACGGTGCCGCGGCCGGGGAGAAGCGGCAGATCTCCCTCGCCAGCGGCGACTACCCGGACGCCTACATGCTCATCCCATGGGTCGACCAGTTCAACAACGACGAGCTGGTGAAGCTCGGCGGCCAAGGCGTGATCGTGCAGCTCGACGACCTGATCGGCGAGGACACTCCGAACATCGTCGCCGCGTTCGAGGACGAGCCGGACTACAAGAACGCGGCCACGGCCTCGGACGGGAAGATCTGGGGCCTGCCCCAGTGGAACGAGTGCTTCCACTGCTCGTACGGCACGAAACTGTGGATGAACTCCGACTGGCTCGAGGCGCTGAACCTCGAGCAGCCGACCACGCCGGATGAGCTGCGGACGGTGCTCGAGGCGTTCAAGACGCAGGACCCCAACGGCAACGGCAAGGCCGACGAGATCCCCCTCTCCGGGGCCGTGGGCCACTCGCCCCTGCCGTACCTGATGAATCCGTTCGTGTACACGGCCGGCGTCAACGCCGAAGGCTCCACGCCGGTCTCGCTCGCATCGGTCGACGGGAAAGTCGTCCTGCAGCCGACCCGAGATGAGTGGCGGACGGGCATTTCCTATGTCTCCTCGCTGTATGAGGACGGGCTGATCGACGAGGGCGCGTTCACCCAGAACGGCGAGGCGATCTACGCCAAGGGGAACAGTGCGGACGGGGTGATCCTCGGATCGGTCACCACGCTGCACCCGGCGGTCTATGTCGATCTCGCCGCTGCTGACGGACGCGGCGCTCAGTACGACGCGGTCCCGCCGCTGACCGGGCCCAACGGCAGTGACACGTCCTGGGCCGGGCCGGCCGGTGCAGGTGGGGCGACCTTCGTGATCACCAACCGCGCCAGCGAGGCCAAGCAGCGGAAGCTCATGCAGATCATGGACTTCATTCACTCGACCGAGGGACACCTCCAGGGCGAGTTCGGCGTCGAGGGCGTCAACTGGGTCGGGCCCCAGGAAGGCGACGTGGCCCTCGACGAATCCGTGGAACCGCTGTTCAAGACGCAAGCAGCTCCCGAGGGCGAGGGCGTGAACACGGCCTGGGGCGCGATGACGCAGTACTTCAGCGACGAGACGTTCCGCGGTGGCCAGATCGTCGCGACCGACATCTACGATCCGGCCGGCTACGAGCGACGCTTGTTCGAGGCGACGAAGCTGTACGAGGGCCACGAGTCCGCAGACGCGTTCCCCTATTGGGAGGTGTCGATCACCGGTGACACCGCGACGGAACTGGCCACGGTCCAGACCAACGTGGAGAGCTTCATCGTCCAGGCGACCGCGGAGTTCGTCACCGGCACGCGCGACATCGAGAGCGATGAGGACTGGGCCGACTTCCAGCAGAACCTCACCGACCTCGGTGCCGAGCGGTACGTCGAGATCTACCGGGAAGCTTGGGACGCCTCCAAGTAGTCCCGTCAGAGCCCCCCAGTAGGGGGGGGGGGGGGGGGGGGGGGGGGGGGGGGGCGCGGCCCCCCCCCCCCCCCCCCCCCGGGGGGGGGGGGGGCGCGGGCCCCCCCCCCCCCCCCCCCCCGCCAGAACACCCGAACACTGAGAGGTCCACTTGTTCCGCGAGCAGCGCTTCATCAACGACGACTGGACGTTCGCCTACGGCGAGCATCCGAGGGCGGAGGGCGAACCCCCGAGCCCGGACTGGTACGACGTCGGACTGCCACACTCCTTCGACCTGCCGGACTTCCGCGAACAGCGGTTCTACGTCGGCCACGGCTGCTATCGGCGCACCGTCGACGTGGACGAGACGTGGTTGGGCCGATGGATCGCGTTGGAGTTCCTCGGGGTGTTCCAGGTGGCCGAGGTGTTCGTGAACGGCCGCTTCGTGGATCGGCATGAAGGCGGCTATACGCCGTTCACAGTGGACATATCGGATGCGGTGGTCGAAGGGCCGAACGACGTGTTCGTGCGGGTGAACAACCTGTGGAACCCGCGCCTGGCACCGCGAGCCGGGGACTACAGCTTCAACGGCGGCATCTACCGCGACGTGAGCCTCATCGTGGCCGACCGCGTCCGCATCGACTGGTACGGGATCGGTGTCACCACACCGGAAGTGAGCCGCGAGCGCGCTACCGTGGCCGCCTCGGTCGAGATCGTCAACGACGAACCGAGACCCGTCCGCGTGAACGTCGCTGCGGTCGTCGCCGACCCCTCCCGCACGGTCGCCTCGCTCGCGCCCGTGAACCGCATGATCCCGGCCCGGTCGCGTGCCGTGATCGAACTGGAAGGGGCCGTTGGTCATCCGCTGCTGTGGCACCCCGACCAGCCGCACCGCTACAAGCTGACGGCCTCGGTCTCCGTCGACGGGGTCGCCCGCGACTCGCAGACCACTCACTTCGGCTTCCGCTGGTTCGAGTTCACCGCCGACCGCGGGTTCTTCCTCAACGGCGAGCACCTCGACCTGCATGGCGCCAACGTGCACCAGAACCGCGGCGGCTGGGGCGAGGCGGGAACGAGAGCGGGGATCCGCCGCGACATCGCCCTGGTCAAGTCCATGGGCATGAACATGATCCGCGGCTCCCACTACCCGCACCATCCCTATTTCGCGGAGGAATGCGACCGCCAGGGTGTGCTCTTCTGGTCCGAGCTGCACTTCTGGGGCATGGGCGGCGAGAACATCGAGGGCTTCTGGTTCGCCAGCGCCTACCCCGTGGACGAAGCCGACGAACCGGAGTTCGAGGAGAGCCTGCGCCGTGCACTGCGCGAGATGATCCGCACCCATCGCAACCACCCGAGCATCGTCACCTGGAGCATCGGGAACGAGGCGTTCTTCAGCGCGGACTTGGTGGTCGACAAGGCCAAGGCGCTCACGGTCGAACTGGTCGCGCTGGCGAAGGAACTGGATCCGACCCGGCCCGTAGCGGTCGGCGGGGCCCAGCGCAAGGGCTTCGACGTGCTCGGCGACATCGCCGGATACAACGGCGACGGCGCGGAGCTGTTCATCGACCCGGGCATCCCGAGCGTCGTCTCCGAATACCACGGCGTCCGTGGCCGCGGCCCGGGCGAGTACGAAGTGGAGTGGGAGCACGGCGTCGAGGTCGACTATCCATGGCGCTCAGGGAAACTCTTCTGGTGCGCCTTCCACTACAAGTCGATCGCGGACGGGGCCGGGCTCCAGGGCCTCATCGACTATTTCAGGGTGCCGAGGCGGCCGTACCACTGGTACCGCGAGCGACTGCTCGGCATCGCGCCGCCGAAGTTCCCCGAACCCGGCGAGGCGGTCGCGCTGCGGCTTCGGTCCGACGTGCGCGAGATCCCGACGGACGGTACCGGCGACGCGCAGCTCTGGGTCGAACTCGTCGACGTCCACGGTGAGCGCGTGGCGGATGACCGCCCGGTGCGGTTGACCGTGCTTGAGGGCGAAGGGATCTTCCCGTCCGGTCCGAGCATCACGCTCGGCCCGGAGACCGACAGCATGAACGACGGGGCCGCCGCGATCGAGCTCCGCTCGTACGCGCCTGGGCGGCAGCGTATCCGCGCCACCGCCGATGGTCTCGAACCGGCCGAGATCACGCTGGTCGCGGTCGGACCGCCGCGGCCGCCGCGGTTGCGAAAGCTTGCCCCGCCCGCTCCATATGTCACCGAACCCCCTGTGGGTCAGGGCGATACGTCGCTCGTGGCCTACCGGCCGGTCGCCGTCAGCAGCGCGCTGCCCCGGCATGAGGGCGGCAACGCGACCCTCACCGGCAGCGGCACCTACTGGAGGGCGGCGAGCCGCGAGCCGGGCGAATGGCTCAAGGCCCTGCTCGAGTTCCCTTACGAGATCACCCGCATCGAGGTGGTCTTCGCCGAACCGCCGACGCAGCCGTGGACGGTCGAGACGAGCAAGGACGGCAGGAACTTCGACGAGCTGCACTGCGCGGGCGCCGACGGCGAGTCGCCGGCGGTGTACCTCGACTTCCCGAGCCGCACGGCTTCGGCCGTCCGGCTCTCGTTCCCGCAGCGGCCGATCGACGTGGAGGAGATCCGCGTGTACTGAGTTCGCAGAGGCTCCGGTCAGGGGCGGGGCTGTCTCGGTCCCCGTCCCTGACCGGGTGTGCGCAAATGTCGGTTATCGTCATCTTTTATTGAAAGATGCAGATATATCGTGCTATACTTCCAGGGAAGGCACACGTTTCAACGTGAACCTTCACGAGTACGCGGTGGCATTCCCCGGCATCGCACACCGCATGGCGCAAAGGAGCACCATGTCAACCGAACAACAGGATCGACCGCGCCTCCGCGCGAACCTCAACCGGCGAAACCTCCTGAGAGGAGCGATCGTCGCGGGCGGTCTCGCGGCCGCCGGTGCCGGCGGCGTCGGCATCGCCCAGGCCCGGACCGGCGCCCACCCCGGGATGCTGCACACCCAGGCCGACCTCGACCGCATGCGCCAGAAGGTCTACGCCGGGGAGGAGCCCTGGATCTCCGGCTGGAACAAGCTGATCGCCAACAACCACTCCTGGCCCGACTGGCAGCCCAACCCGCAGACCGGCATCTACCGCGGGAGCGGCTGGCCGCAGAACTACCACCTCTTCTACAACGACATCCACGCCGCCTACCAGAACGCGCTGCGCTGGCGGATCACCGGCACGACGACCCACCGCGACTGCGCGGTGCGGATCCTCAACGCCTGGTCGGGCACGCTCCAGGAGATCAACGGCTCGGCCGACCGCTGGCTGGCCGCCGGCATCTACGGCTACCAGGCCGCCAACGCCGCCGAACTCGTCCGCGACGCCCCCGGCTTCGACCGGGGCCGGTTCCAGTCGATGCTGCGGAACCTCTTCTACCCGATGAACGAGGACTTCCTGGTGCGGCACAACGGCGCCTGCATCACCAACTACTGGGCCAACTGGGACCTGTGCAGCATGGCCTCGATCATGGCGATCGGGATCTTCAACGACGACGACGCGCTGTTCGACCGGGCCGTCGACTACTTCTGGAACGGCGCGGGCAACGGGTCGATCAAGAACGCCGTCCCGTTCATCCACGGCGCCCTCGCCCAGTGGCAGGAGTCGGGCCGCGACCAGGGGCACGCCATGATGGGCATGGGCCTGATGGGCTCGATCATGGAGATGGCCTGGAACCAGGGCGTCGACCTGTACTCCGCCCGGGACCACGCCTTCGCCCGGACGGCCGACTACGTGGCGCGCTACAACCTCGGCCACGACGACCTCCCGTTCACCAAGTACACGTGGGGTTCCGGCGTCAACTGCAGCTACAACGAGCACACGGTGATGGGCGCGGGCGGGCGCGGCCAGCCGCGGCCGGTGTGGGCGCGGGTGTACGGCCACTACCTCTCACGGTGGGGTTTCACCCTGCCCAACCTGAAGCGGATGGTCGAGCAGAGCGGCGCCGAGGGCGGCGGCGGCGACTACGGCACGACCTCCGGCGGCTTCGACGACCTCGGATTCGGGACGCTCACGCACTCGCGCTGACCTCCGGCATCCACTCCCAGCGGCCTTCGGCCGCGACCACAGGCGGGGCCGGACCCGGTCCGGCCCTGCGACCTTCCCTCCCCTGCAACGAATGAGGAATCATGACTGAGAACCCTTCGACACCCAGCCTGTCCCGCCGCATCGTGCTCCAGGCGACCGGCGCCGCGGCCGTCGCCGGCTACCTGGCGACCGGGAGCCCCGCCGCCGCCCAAGACGCCGAGGCCCGCCTGGCCACCTACCCGATCCCCGCGGGCATCGCCCGCAACGACTCGTTCCAGATCCAAGTGCGGGTCCCGCACGGCGAGTGGCAGCCGGTCGACGCCTACAACGTGCGGCTCAAGGAGATCAACCCCGACACCGGCGGCGGCCGGACCTTCAACTCCTCGATGGCCTACTTCGACGTCTCCGGCGAAGTGAACGTCAAGGTCACCTACACCAGGGCCGCCGTCGAGACCGCGCGCGTCCGCCCGCTGTCGTACGGCATCGAACCGGAGATCGACGAGAGCACCGTGGAGTTCACCCTCGACGGCCCCCGCAACGTCGTGATCGAGGTCAACGGCGAGATCTTCGACTGCCTGCACCTGCTGGCCAAGCCGATCGAGACGGACGTCCCCGACCTCGGCGACCCGAACGTGGTCTACTTCGGGCCCGGCGTGCACGACGGCGGGGACCTGGCGGTCGCCGCCGGCCAGACCGTGTACCTCGCCGGAGGCGCGGTGCTGCGGCGCAAGGTGGTCTTCCAGAACGTCGACAACGCCCGGCTCCTCGGCCGCGGCATGATCTACGGCGTCCAATGGGGCGCGATCCCCATCGAGAACTCGAAGAACATCCTGGTCGACGGGGTCACCATCTCGAACAACCCGACCGGCAACGCCTCGACCATCGCCGAGTCCGAGCAGGTCACGATCCGCAACCTGAGCTACTTCAGCCACGGCACCTGGGGCGACGGCATCGACGTGTTCTGCAGCAGCGGCGTGCTCATCGAGGGCGCGTTCCTGCGCAGCTCCGACGACTGCATCGCCCTGTACTCGCACCGCAACCAGTACTACGGCGACGTCCGCGACATCACCGTCCGCGACTCGACCCTGTGGGCCGATGTGGCGCACCCGTTCAACGTCGGCACCCACGGCAACACCGAGGACCCCGAGGTCCTCGAGAACATCACCCTCTACAACGTCGACATCCTCGACCACCGCGAGCCCCAGCTCAACTACCAGGGCTGCATCGCGCTCAACCCGGGCGACGGAAACCTGGTGCGGAACGTCCGGATCGAGGACGTCCGCGTCGAGGACTTCCGCTGGGGCCAGCTCATCCACATGCGCGTGGCCTTCAACCGGGACTACAACACCTCCGCCGGGCGCGGCATCGAAGGGGTCTTCATCAAGAACCTCAGCTACAACGGCGACAGCGCCACCACCCCGATCATGCTCGGCTACGACGCCGAGCACGGCATCGACGACGTGACCTTCCAGAACCTCTCGATCAACGGGAAGGTCATCGCCGACACCATGCAGAAACCCCGCTGGTTCAAGATGACGGACATGGTGCCGATGCACGTCAACGAGCACGTGACGAATCTGCGCTTCATCGACGCCGCGACCGCGCCGACCGCCGAGGCGCCGCAGATCACCGCCGCCGCCGAGGTCGAGGCCGCCGCCGGAGCGCCGCTGCTCTACACCGTCAGCGCGACCGGTTACCCCGAGTCGTTCGCCGCCGCAGGCCTGCCCGAGGGCCTCACGCTGGACACCGCCACCGGTGTGGTCACCGGCGCCGCCGCGGCCGGCACCTACGCCGTCACGGTCAGCGCCGCCAACACCGTCGGGACCACCGACCACACCGTCGCGATCAAGGTGCTGTGAGACGATGTCGACGACGATCACGACCACCCGGCGCACGCTGCTGCGAGGCGCGGCGGGTTCCCTCATCGCGGTGACCGCCGCGAACGCCCTTCCCGCCGGGGCCGGACAGGCCGCGCCCACCACTTCGAGCGGCGACGCGGCATTCGTTCACCCCGGCCTGCTGCACACCGCGGCGGACCTCGAACGCATGCGTGAAGCCGTTGCGGCCCAAGAAGCACCGATCTACCAGGGCTATGCGTCGATGGCCGCTCATGCCCGGTCCTCCTTCGACTACCGCATCCGCAACACCGGTCAGGTCACGACCTGGGGCCGCGGCCCCACCGACCACACCGCCGAGGCGGCCGAGGACGCCGGGGCCGCCTATCAGAACGCGCTCATGTGGGCGGTGACCGGCGATGCGCGGCACGCGGACAAGGCCCGCGACCTCCTCAACGCCTGGTCGTCCAGCCTGGAGATGATCACCGGCGCGGACGGGCAGCTCGGCGCCGGCCTCCAGGGCTTCAAGCTCGTCAACGCGGCGGAGCTCCTGCGGCACAGCGGCTATGAAGGCTGGGCCGAGGCGGACATCGCCCGGTGCGAGCGGTCCTTCAAAGACGTCTGGTACCCGGCGATCTCCGGCTACGCCCTGTTCGCCAACGGCAACTGGGACGTCGCCGCCCTGCAACTGGTCATCGCGATCGCGGTGTTCTGCGAGGACCGCGTGATGTTCGAGGACGCCGTCCGCTACGCCGCGAACGGGGCCGGGAACGGCTCGATCACCGGCATCGTCGTCGACGAGTCCGGCCAGGGTCAGGAGAGCGGCCGCAGCCAGGCCTACGCCCAGCTCGCGATCGGGCTGCTCGCGGACGTCGCCGAAGTCGCCTGGAACCAGGGCGTGGACCTGTACGGCTACAAGGACGACCGCATCCTCGCCGGGTACGAGTACGTCTCGCGCTACAACCTGGGCGAGGAGGTGCCGTTCACCGCCGACCTCGACCGGACCGGCAAGTACCTCAAGACCGCCGTCGCCGCGGGCAACCGCGGGCAGTGGCGGCCGATCCACGAACTCGCTTACGGCCACTACGCAAGCCGCAGGGGAGTCCCGGCCCCCTACACCGAGCGGGTCGTCTTCAGAGGGACCGGCGGCACCCGCTTCACCGAGGGGCACAACGACGACCACCCCTCTTGGGGCACACTCACCTTCGCTCGCCCGCAGGCCGAGACGTCGACCCCGAAGGCACCGCCGCCCGCACCCGCCGGGCTCGCCGCCCACGACGCCCCCGATGCGATCACCGTCAGCTGGGTCGCCTCGGTCGAACCGGCCAGCATGGCCCCGGCCGACGGCTACACCGTCAAGCGCGCGGCGCTCGACGACGACGAGTACGAGGTGATAGCCACCGGTGTCACGTCCACTTCGTACACCGATGAGGACGTCGAGCCGGGCCGGACCTACCTCTATGCCGTCGCCGCCGAGAACGGGGCCGGTGCGGGCCCGGACTCGCTCGGCATCGCCGCGACCGCCGGCCTGCCCGCGGACTGGGCGGCCGCCGACATCGGCGACGCCGCACCGGCAGGCGCCACCGCCTTCGACGGACAGGCCTTCCGGATCGAGGCCGGCGGCAGCGACATCGCCGGCTCTCACGACTCGTTCCGCTTCACCTACCTGCCACTCGCCGGCGACGGCACGGTCACCGCGCGGATCGCCCACCCCGTCAGCTCGCAGTACGCGAAGGTCGGCCTGATGATGCGGGAGTCGCTCGAACCCGACGCCGCGCACGCGTCGATGCTCGTCCAGGGACTGCCCCTCCACACCTGGAGCGGTGTCTGGACCACCCGCGCCGAGACCGGCGGCGACACCTCCGGCACCGGCAGCACCCTCGTCCCGCCGACGCAGCAGGCCGAGATCACCTCGGGCGCCGGGTTCCCCATCTCGAACCTCGGATCGCTGCCCGCGTCCGCGAGTCCGCTGCCCGCGCCGTACGCGGAAGGCGCGAGCGACGGCTACCGCTGGCGCCGACCCTACTGGGTCCGCCTGCGGCGCAAAGGCTCCAAATTCACCGGCTGGATCTCGCCGAACGGCGAGGACTGGGAGAAGGTCGGGTCCTCCGAACTGGCACTCGACCGAGACCTGTACGTCGGCCTCGCCGCCTGCTCGGCGCTCGGTGCCGACACCGATCACGCCGAGACCACTTCGGCGGTCTTCGACAACGTGACCGCGCCCGACTGGTCGGTCGAGCGCCCCGCCGCCCCCGTGGGGGACCTGCGAGCCTGGACCGGCGCGAGCGCCGTCGAACTCGCCTGGAGCGCAACGGACCTCGCGGGGCGCTACACCGTCGAGCGCGCCCCGGCGAACGGCGGGCGATACGCGGTCCTCGCCTGCGGCATCGGCCCGGTCGGCTACGGCGTCCAAGCCCGATACCGCGACTCGACCGGCACGCCCGGAGACGAATACCGATACGTCGTCCGCGCCGCGAACGCGGACGGCGACGGCCCGCCCTCATCGGAGGCCCGCGCGGTCATGCCGACCCCGCCGCCACCGGCGATCGCGACCGAAACCACGCTGTTCGCCAACGCGGGCAAGCCGTTCAACCATCTGGTCCGCGCCGGCGGCGAACCGACCGGATTCACCGCCGACGGCCTGCCCGACGGACTCCGCATCGACGCGACCACCGGGATGATCACCGGGACCCCGAACGCGCAAGGCGAGTTCGACGTCCAAGTCAGTGCCGCCAACGCGACCGGCAGCGACACGGCGAGCATCACGCTCACGGTCGAGGCGCCGCCGCCGTCACCGTGGGCCTATCGCGACATCGGCGACGTCGTCCCCGATGAGCGGAGGCTCGGTTCGCGGAGCGTCGTCGCGATGGGCATGGCCGGCATCACCGGCCACGACCCGGACACCGGGACGTTCACCCTGCGAGGCGCCGGCACGGACCTCAACGTCATCAACCAGGGCATGACCGTCCACTTCGCCTCCATACCCATGGAAGGCGACAGTGCGATCGTCGCGCGCCTGGCCGAATGGTCCGGTGCGGCCGCGAACGGCCGGGTCGGGCTGGTCATGGCGAAGTCGCTCAACCCGTTCGACCAGATGGCCGCCACGGTCCTGGGCGCGAACGGCACCGTCCAGTTCTTCCGACGTCCGCGAGTGGCCTTCCGACCCAACACGACCGACGGGCCACGAGGCGTCGGAGCGCCGATCTGGCTGCGGCTCGCCCGAGAAGGCGACGCCTTCGCGGCGGCGACCTCCGCCGACGGCGAGACCTGGACCCCGGTCGGGGAGCCGCACGCCATCCCGGCCTTCGGCGCCGCGCCGTACCACGCCGGCCTCGCCGTCGTCTCCGGCAACCCGCTCGCGTTGAGCACCGCGGTCTTCGACCAGGTGACCCTCACCTGACCGCTGCCGAACACCGTCGACCCCGGCGCGGAGCACCCGCCGCGCCGGGGCACACCACCACCGAGAACGAAGGAAGCAGATGGAACACCGATTCGCGGACCCCGCCCGAGGCGGTCTGCCCGAACGCGTCACCGCGTGGCAGCGGGCCAAGTTCGGCATGTTCGTCCACTGGGGACTCTACGCGATCCCGGCCCGCGGAGAATGGGTCCAATTCGGCGACGGCGCCCCCGCCGAGGAGTACGGGCAATACGCTCCGCGGTTCGACCCGACCGGGTTCGACGCCGCCGCATGGGTCGCGCTGGCCAAGGCCGCCGGTCAGCGGTACCTCGTCGTCACCGCCAAGCACCACGACGGCTTCTGCATGTGGGACACCGCGCTCACCGACTACAACATCGTGAAGGCCACGCCGTTCGGCCGCGACCCCATCGCCGAACTCGCCGTCGAATGCGAACGCCAGGGCATCGCCTTCGGCGTCTACTACTCCGTCAAGGACTGGCACCACCAGGACTACCCCACTCGCTACACCTACCGGACCAAGCGGCACCCCGACGGCTTCCACGGCCGCCCGAAAGCCGACCCCGACTTCATGCGGTACCTGGACTACATGCGAGGCCAGCTCCGCGAGCTCATGACGAACTACGGGCGCATCGGCGCGCTCTGGTTCGACTGGTACGGCGACGCCTTCGAGCGCGAAGACGAGCGCGAGCGCGCCGCCGAGATCATCGCCATGGTCCGCGAACTCCAGCCCGGCTGCGTCGTCAACGACCGCCTCGGCGGCGTCGGCGCCGACTTCGCGACCTCCGAGCAGACCATCCCCGGCAGCGGCGGCACCCGCCCGTTCGAAGTCTGCATGACCGTCGGCGACGGCTGGGGATACGACCCCGACGACGCCGTCAAGGACGGCCCGACCCTCATTCGCAACCTGGTGGACGTCGTCGGCAAGGGCGGCAACTACCTGCTCAACGTCGGCCCCTGCGACAAAGGCCTCATCCGGGAGGGCGACGCCGAGTCGATTCGCGAGGTCGGCCGCTGGCTGGCGGTCAACGGCGAAGCCGTATTCGGCACCGCCGGGGGCCCGTCGATGCGCTGGGAGACGAACCTCGCCGCGGTCACCCGGCGGCCCGGCAAGGAGTACCTCCACGTCGACGACTGGCCCGACGACGGGCGGGTGTTCTACAACGACTTCCCCCACCGCCTCGAACGCGCGTACCTCCTCGCCGACCCCGCGCAGACGCCGCTCCAGGTCGACCTGCACCACCGGAGCGTCATGATCCATGTCCCGGCCGAGCCACCGGACCCGGTCGACAGCGTCATCGTCCTCGACTACGAGGACCACTGACCCGACCGCTCACTGAGACGGCACCGAACGCCACCTTGGTCCGGCAACGGCGGCTCAACCGACGAAACCGGAAGCCGAGCCGATCACCGACGGCGCGTTCGATCGGCGCCGAACCCGTTCGCGGGTCGGTCAGGGCCGTGGGGCCGGCGGGGCGGTGCTCTCGCGTTCGATGAGGGTGGTGGCCAGTTCGATCCTGGTGGTCGGCGGCTGCTCTGCGCGGGTGAGGCGAAGGAGCGTCTCCATGGCGCTCACGGCCATTTCGGTCAGTGGCTGGCGGATGGTCGTCAGCGGCGGGTCGGCCCATGCCGCGACGGACAGGTCGTCGAAGCCGACGACGCTCAGATCTGCGGGGACGGCGAGTCCGGCGGCTCTCGCGGCCTGGTAGACCCCGAACGCCTGGAGGTCGTTCCCGGTGAAGATCGCGGTGGGGCGCTCGGTTCGGCGGAGGAGGTCGGCCGCGTGTTCGCGCCCGTCTCGGGTGCGGAAGTCGCCGAAGCGGATCAGGTCCGGGTCCACGGGTATCCCGGCGTCCTGCAGCGCGGACCGGTATCCGTCGAGGCGCGCGCGGCTGCAGGGGATGTGCTCGGGCCCGGTGATGACGCCGATCCGGCGGTGTCCGAGGCCGAGGAGGTGGCGTGTGGCGGTGAGGGCGCCGCTCCAGTTGGCGGCGCCGACCGAGGGCGTGTCGTGGGTCGGTTCACCGGTCGGGTCGACCAGGACGATCGGGATGCCGCGGGCGGCGAGCCGCTCGAGCTGGGTCCGATGCGGTTGCGAGAAGACCGCGAGGACGCCGAGCGGTCGCCGTTCGAGGATGTCCTGCAGCCAGGTGTGGTCGGGGGTGAGGCGTCCGTGGAGTTCTGAGATCACGACGCCGAGCCGGTGCTCGCGTGCGACCCGCTCGACCCCGCGGATGACCTCGATGGCGAAGGGGCCCTCGAATTCGTGGAAGGTGAGTTCGACCAGTCGTGCCGAACCCGGCGGATTCGGGCGTCGGTAGCCGTGTTCGCGGATCGCCGCCTCGACGCGTTCGCGTGTCGCGGCGGCGACGTCGGCGCGGCCGTTGATGACCTTGGAGACGGTCGGCACCGATACACCCGCATGCGCGGCGATCTGGGCGATCGTGGTCCCGTTCGAGCCGCTGGAGGGGGCGATGCCGGTGCTCATGCTGGAATCGTATGGCTCTCTCATGTCGAAATGGAGTGTGCGTGCCGCCGCTGGTGCGTGAAGGCGAGCGGCCCGGGCACCGGACGCCCTGAGGGTCGACGGCGATGCCCGGGCCGCAGGTGTCGGCTCCCGCGGACGCGGGGCGCCGAGGTGCGGTCGGCGCTAGGCGGCTTCGCAGGTCACGGCGGGCTCAACCGCGGGACCGGAGCTGATGAATCCGAACGCCTGACGGGTCTGGCCCGCCGCGACGCTTGCGTTCCACCCGACGTCGGCGGCCGTCACCGCCGAACCGGCCTGGGAGAGTTCCGCATTCCAGGAACTGGTGACGGTCTGGCCGCCCGGCCAGGTCCACTCCAGCGTCCATCCGTCGACGTTCCCCTCCCCGGCGGTCACCGAGACGTCGCCCTGCCAACCGGAGCCCCAGTCGCTCACGACCTCGATCGCCGCGGTGCACTCACCGTTCGGAGGCGGCTCCTCCTCGCCGCTGCCGTCACCGCCGAGGGCCTGGCTGACGGCCCAGTACGAGGGCTTCTTCCGGTAGTCCTCGTCGTAGATGAGCGCCGCGCCCTGACCGGGGAAGACGCTGGGGATCCAGGAGTGCGCGTCGCTGAAGTCCCAGATGGTGATGCCGACGCACCGGTCCACCGCCAGGCAGGCCGCGGTGACCTCGGCGTAGTCGTCCGCCTGCTGGGCGTCCTTCGCCGCGTCCCGAGGCAGGTCCATCCGGATGTCGAGTTCGGTGATGGCGACGTCGACGCCGAGGTCGGTGAAGCGCTGGATGTTCGCCTGCAGCGAGTCCGGCACCTGGCCGAGGATGAGGTGGGCCTGCATCCCCACCCCGTCGATCGGGACGCCCTGCTCCTTGAACGCCTTCACCATCTCGTAGACCGCGTCGCTCTTGGCGCCGATGCCTTCGATGTTGTAGTCGTTGTAGTAGAGGCCGACGTCCGGGTCGGCCGCCCGGGCCGCCTTGAACGCCTCGGCGATGTAGCCGTCCCCGAGCTTCTGCTGGAAGACCGATTGCCGCCGCGAACCGTCCTCTTCGAACGCCTCGTTCACCACGTCCCAGTGGACGAGGCGGCCCTCGAAGTGGTCGACCTCGGTGGTGATGTGCTCTTGCATGACGCCGAGCAGCTCCCCGGCGGGCACGTTCTGCACCCACCCGGGCAGCTGGTTGTGCCAGACCAGTGTGTGGCCGCGGACCTCCTGGCCGTTCGCCAGGCCCCAGTCCACGTAGGAGTCGGCGCGGGTGAAGTCGAACTGGCCGCGGTTGGGCTCGGTCGCGTCCCACTTCAGCGCGTTGCCAGGGGTGATCGAGCCGAACTCGCCGCCGAGGATGTCGTTATAGGCGTCGTTCGGGAAGCCGTCCATGGCCGATCCGAAGTAGATGCCGTGGTTCTCGGCGAGCTCGCCGAGCGTGGACTGCTGGACATCGGCCTCGGCAGGTGCCGGATCTGCTGAGGCCGTCAACGGCACCGCGACGCCGGCGCCGAGCGCGAGAAGGCCCGCTACGGACAGCATCGTCCGGCGGCGCCTCCGCTTCGATTGCGGGGACTGGGTCATATGCACTCCTTGGGAGGGTGATCGCGTCAAGCCCCGAAAACTTTCGGGGCATGACCGAAACATCGATCGGAAGGCGACAATATATTGAGAGACATGAATCTGTCAATCCCATCCCGTGGCACGGTGAACAGCGCATCTGCCGCGGTGATCGGGAGAAGCGGCGTGAGAGCGCGGTGGCACCTCCTCCGAAAGCCCGGTTCGGGCGCCCAATCCGAACCTTTCGGCGAATTGCTCTCGCGCTGCCTCAGTGGTGCTTTCGAATGCCCACGGCGACAAGGCAAAACGGCAGTTTGCGGACGTAGGGCATGTACCCATGAGTCCACGTTGGGCGCTCATACTGAGCAATGCATACCGAGCCCGAAAGGAGCCCTTCATGCGCCTTCTCAAGCGAATCGCCCTCGCTATCGCCCTGACGCTGACCGTCATCGTGACGACCCCGGCATTGCCCGCTGCGGCGGACGGTCCGGCACTGGTCCCGCTCGTCTCCTTCTTCAGCCCCAGCAGGGGCGACCACTTCACGACGACCCAGTCGTCATGGACGTGCAAGTACTTCCGCACCTGCGCGGCGGATCCCGGCTATCAAGCGGTCGGGATCCAGGGTTACGTCTACAACCCGGCGAACCCGCAGCCGGCGAACTCCACGCCGCTCTACCACTGGTGGAGCGCCGCCCGCGGCGACAACTTCCTCACCACCGATCCGAACTGGGCCGGCGAGGTCGGCGACCGCCGAACCTCAGGCGAGGAGTACGTGCTCTTCCGGATCGAGGGCTACGTGTCGACCTTGTCGCCCAGCGGCGCGGTCCCGCTCCGCAGCTTCTGGAACCCCGACCTCGGGGACAACGCGGCGATGGCCACCTGGCGCACGTGGACGCCGCCGCCGGCCGGTTGGACCTCGTACCGCAGCGAGGGCTTCCTGCTGCCTCCGCCGGAAACGCCCTTGGTCCTGTGCACGAGCAACGTCTCACACGACTCGCAGGACCCCGCGGCTTGGAACGCTTACGGCAACACGGTGACCGACTGGAACCGATCGTGGAACCTTCTGGACGGGGACGCGCTGAAGGTCACGGCGGCCCCCGGCAGCGTGATCAGGGTCGACTACTGGGGACGCGAGGAATCGGTGTTCGGCGACCTGTTCGCCCACAATCCGGGCGGTCCCGCGCCGGAGCTCGCCCCGTACTCGCTCATCGGCCGGGTCGACGCCGGCGCCATGTACGTCCACGGCTGGGGCTGGTACGAGGCCAACCGATGGTTCCCGGCGATCGGGACGGTGCACACCGGCACACCCTGCATGCTGTACGAGTCCCTCGGCACCACCAGCCGGAAGCTGCAGTTGAGCTTCAACGACTCGAATCTGAGCGACAACGGGGGCTACGCCCCGGTGACCGTTCGCCAATGGTGGTGAGGCGCAGCGGGCCGCCGACGCGGTTCCGCCGGAATCGCATCCGGCGGCCCGCAGTTCCGCAACGGCGGCTTCGGGGGAGGAGAAGGGCGCGGCCGACCCAACCGCGGCCGCGCCCGGCCCGCGACGGTCGGTCGCGGACGTGTTTGAGCACTAGAAGCTTCAACTAAGGCGAGAATGAATGTCAATTCGAGATGATGCAAGTCACGCCGAACAGCGGGCATGCTTGACGGATCCGGATCAGGCCCCTTGATCGAACTGCGCGGCAACCGGAATGCGAAGGTCCGGGCCGGCACGAGATGCCGGACCCGGACCTGCTGCGTCTCGGCCTCTAGGGGGTGACCATGGCGTCGCGGACTCTGGCGGTGTCGACGAACTGCTCGAAGCGGACGATGCGCCCGCCCCTCACGATGAAGTGGTGGGCGACGCGGACGTCGATCGGCTGGCCGGTGGCCTTGTTGGCCGCCGTGTACCGGGCCAGGACCACGACGTTCTCGCCGTCGACGACATAGGTGTCGTCGTGGGCGGTCCAATCGATCCAGTCGGCGCCGAGCTTCTCCATCACGTTCGCGGTGACGCCCTCGGGCGTGCGGTAGGTGCCCGCCAGCGGGAAGCCCGCCATCTCGGTCCACTCGACATCGGGCGCGAGCGTGGCTCGCAGCGCTTCCAGGTCTCCCGCGGCCGAGGCCAGGTATTGGCGGCGGACTACGTCGCGCGGCGCGGTCGATGCCTCGAAGTCGCTCAGCCCCATGCCATCTCGCCCTTCGCGACCTTGCCGCCGATCTGGGCCGCGACCAGGAGTCGGGCGTCGGGGTAGCGTCGCACCAGCTCGGCGGTGACCGCCGCGCCGTCGGGCTGCTCCTTCAAGACCTCCTCGAAGGCGTTCAGGTAGTCGCGGGTGTAGCGCACGGCCTCGACGTTCGCCGCCGCGCCGGGCGCGCGGTGGCCGGGGACCACCAGTTCGGGTTCGAGGGCCTCGATCTCGTCGAGCAGGTCGCGCCAGACGGCGCGGGCGGCCTCGTCGGTGTCGGCGGTCCACACGTGCTGGCCCGAGAAGACCAGGACGCCGCCGACCACGGCCCGCTGCTCGGCCTCCCACAGGTAGTGCCGGTCGGCCAGGCCGGCGACGCCGCCCTTGAGTTCGAGGCGGTGGCCTTCGAGGACGAGGTCGCCGTCCAGTACCTCGAAGTCGACCAGGCGGGTCGGCAGGTTCGCTCCCGAAGCGGCCCATGCCTTGAGCTTGCCCTCGTAGGAGTGCTCGATGTGCTCGATGACCGGTGCCGTCGCGACGAAGCGGGCGCCGGGGAACGCGTCGGCGAGGACTTCGGCGCCGAAGTAGAAGTCGGGGTCGCCGTGGCTGATGTAGACGGTGGTGAGGGTCTTGCCCGAGTCCAGGACGGCGGCGGCGAGGCGGTGGCCGTCGGCGCGGGTGAAGCCCGCGTCCACCAGCAGGGCCTCGTGCTCGCCGGTGACGAGCGTGGCGGTCTTGGCCGGGCTTCCGGCCGGGAAGTCCAGGTCGAAGATGGTGAAGTCGAGCGCGGCCATCAGTACTCCTCATATCGTGTGGGGCCCCCGCCCAGCACGGGAACCATTCGCCTGACACAACAGTATCTGATTAGTCAGATATTCCCTCGTGCCGGTCCGCGGCGCGGATCACACCCGACTATCGCAGACGCCCGACCGCCTCGCCCGCCGAACGGCTGAGAATCCGCAGGTCCTCGGCGAATGCCTCGCGATGCTCGACGGGCAGCGGCTCCAGGAAGTACCGCCGGATGTTCTCCAGATGCACGCGGGACGCCTCGACCGCCTTCGCCTCGCCGGCCTCGGTCAGCCGCACCAGGCGGCCGCGCCGGTCGGCCGGGTTGTCGCCCCGCTCGACCAGGCCCGCGGCCTCCATGCGGTCGACCAGCCTGGTCACGCCGCCCGTGGTGAGCACCTGTTCGCGGCTGATCGCCCGCATCGGCAGCCCCGGATCCCCTGTGCGCGCGAGGATCAGCAGCACCTCGAACATCAGGTGCGAGATGCCGCACCGCTCCTCGAGCGCCCGGCCGAGCACGTGCTCCAGCCGGTTCGCCGCACCCAGGAAACGCCCGAAGGCGACCACCGACTCGTTGCCGGCGGCCTCTCTCGCCGTTCCGATCGCATCGCCCACAATGCCCTCCCCGTAGCCGCCGTCCACCCTACGAGACCGGAGCGGGCTCGTCCGCCGCGGCCGCTCGTGCCGACCTCGGCGTTCCATGCCTGGTCGTCCTTCCGTCCCGACGGGAGGTGTCAAACGTTCTGCGCGCGGACTTCATGGCGGGCGGGTTCGGAGCTCTGCGGTCCCTCGAACGGCTCACACCGGGACTGCCTTGACATTATTTCTGAGTTGACTCATACTTGAGTCAACTCAAATACGACGCAAGGAGCAAGGAACCGCGATGAAAGCGTTCGTCGTCAGCAAGTACAAGGCACCGCTGCAGCTCGCAGACGTCCCCGAGCCTCTCGTGGGCGAGCGCGACGTGCTCGTCCAGGTGCAGGCCGCCGGACTCAACCCGCTCGACGAGAAGATCCGGGCGGGCGAGTTCAAGCAGATCCTGCCGTATCGGCCGCCCTTCGTCCTCGGCAACGATGTCGCGGGCACCGTCCTCGAAGTCGGAGCGAAGGTGCGCGCGTTCAAGCCGGGGGACGAGGTCTACGCCCGGCCCGACAAGGACCGCATCGGCACGTTCGCCGAGCGGATCGCCGTCGCCGAAGCCGACCTCGCCCGCAAGCCCGCGTCGATCAGCATGGAGGAGGCGGCCTCGCTGCCGCTGGTCGCCTTGACCGCCTGGCAGGCCCTCGTCGAGAAGGGCGACGTGCGGGCCGGGCAGCAGGTGCTCGTCCACTCGGGTTCCGGCGGCGTCGGCTCGATCGCGATCCAGCTCGCCAAGCACCTCGGCGCGAGCGTGGCGACCACGGCCAGTGCCGCCAACGCGGACTTCGTCCGCGGACT
The DNA here is from genome assembly GCF_016918015.1 of Glycomyces sp. YM15. GTDB lineage: Bacteria > Actinomycetota > Actinomycetes > Mycobacteriales > Micromonosporaceae > Glycomyces. The sequence continues at coordinate 265,065 of NZ_JAERMK010000005.1, read as the reverse complement.
CGGCGCCGACATCGTGATCGACTACCGCACCCAGGACTTCGAGCAGCTGCTATCGGGATACGACCTGGTGCTCGACGGCATCGGCGGCGAGAACCTCGCCAAGTCGCTGCGCGTGCTGAAGCCCGGCGGCAAGGTCGTCGGCATCGCCGGGCCGCCCGACCCTTCCTTCGCCCGCGAGATCGGCGCCAATGCGCTGATGCGCTCGGCGGTCACCGCCATCAGCGCCGGCGTCCGCCGCCGGGCCAGGAAACTCGGGGTCGGCTACGAGTTCCTCTTCATGCGCGCCGACGGCGGCCAGCTGCGCGAGATCACCGCGCTCGTCGACCGCGGAGTGCTGCGCCCGATCGTCGGCAAGACCGTCCCCTTCGTCGAGACCGTCGAGGCCCTGGAGGCGTTGGAGCAGGGCGGCCACCGAGGCAAGACCGTCATCACCCGGGCGTGACGGAGCGCCCTCGAGGCGAGCGGCCTCCCGGGCGTCCCATCACGGCGGGCGCATTCGGTCAGCTCGCCCCGGAGATGTAGCCCTCGAGCTGCTCCTTCTCGAACTCGAGCTGTCCGATGCGGCCTTTCACCACGTCGCCGATGCTCACGATGCCCACGAGGGCGCCGCTGTCGGAGACCACGGGGACGTGACGGATGCGCTGCTCGGTCATGAGGACCATCAGGTCCTCGATCGAGTCGTTCAGGACCCGGGTGTGCACGTCGGCGGTCATGATCCGCTCGACGGGCGCGTCGAGCAGGCCGGGGTCCGCGTGCAGTCCGCGGGTGATGTCGCGTTCGGAGACGATGCCGGCGACAGCGAGGCCGTCCGCGCTCACCACGAGCGCGCCGACGTTGTGTTCGGCGAGTCTGGCCACCAGGTCGCGGACCGATTCCTCGGGCCGGATGGTAACCACGGCAGCGCCTTTGGACCGCAAGATGTCATTGATCCGCACGGAGACCCTCCTGTATGCACAGCGAGTAGCTTTTGAGCATAGCCCAGATGTGCCCTGAGGAACACGGTCAAACCCCGACCCGGCTTCAGGCGGTTTCGCGGCCTCCGACGAGGACGGTCGCGGGGTGGCCGTTCACGAGGATCTCGTGGCGCGAGGCGATCGCGAGGTGGTTGGCGGTCAGGGCCTTCTCGGCCGCTTCCGCCGTCATGCGTGCGATCAGGAGCACGAAGCGCCCGGTGCGCGCAGCCAGCACGCGGTCGAAGGAGCGCGCCATCGCGTCGAGGAACACGGGCAGCTCGAGCGGCAGTTCCTCGTACTCGCCCCACGGGGGATCGGTGACGATCACGTCCACTTCGTGGTCCTGGAACGAGGGGAGCGCCAATGCGTCCTCGCTCAGGAATTCGATGTCGCGGCCCTCGCGCACCGCCGCCGGGAAATCCTCGCGGAGTCGCGCCAGATCGGCATCCGAATAGACGATGCGCTTGGCCGGGAACGACATCCGCGCATTGGTGAACGAGCCCGATCCGGCGAAGGGATCGAGGAACACGTCGTCGGGCTCGGGCCTCGAGGCCGCGACGAGGAGCGACGACAACTCGTGCGAGATCGCGCCCGCGGCCTTCGTCGCGCGCTTGGGCCGGATATGGCGGCGGCAGAGCATCAAACAGTCGAAGTCGGTCCTTCCGACCACCCAGTACTCCTCTCCCGAACCGCGGCCGACCATGCGCTGGCCCGAGGCGTAGGTGATCTCGGTTTCGAGCGCGCGCTTCACGCGAGGGTTGACGGGGACGAGTGCGCCGTCGACGTGGAACATCACCCGGAACGAGTCCGCGTGGCTGTCGAGGCCGTCGTAGCGGAGGCCGTCCGCGAGTTCGAGCACGCCCTCGTCGAGATCGCGGCGGACCACATCGGCGATCACCGTGAACGAGTTCTTCACGAACGGGATCTGCACCACCTGCGAATACCGGCTCGCCGATTCGAAGATCAGCGAGCTGTCGTCGGCGTAGACGGTCTCCGGCCGGTCGACGTACGAACCGATCGACTCGGCGACCAGTTCGCCGGTGCCGGCAGGAAACTGAACGTAGTAACGCACGGCACGAAGCATACCCGCGAGAAGGGCCCCGCTTTCGCGATGAGCGCTCCACTTCCAGGCGGTGAAGGGCCCTAGACTGGCCCGCGAACGACACGACGACTTGGGGGAGCAATGGAGCAGCGCGTATTCGGCAGGAGCGGCCAGCGGGTGTCGGTGGTCGGGCTCGGGACCTGGCAGCTCGGGGCCGACTGGGGCGAAGTGAAGGAGGAGGACGCGCTCGCCGTCCTCGACGCGGCCGCCGAAGCGGGCGTGACCTTCTTCGACACCGCCGACGTCTACGGCGACGGCCGCTCGGAGCGGCTCATCGGGCGGTTCCTGAAGGAACGGCCCGATGCGCAGGTCATGGTCGCCACCAAGATGGGCCGCCGCGTCGAACTCGACCCGGCCCTCTACACCCTCGACAACTTCCGGGCCTGGACCGACCGGTCCCGCGTGAACCTCGGCGTCGACCGGCTCGACCTGGTGCAGCTCCACTGCCCGCCCACCCCCGTGTACGCCTCGGACGCGGTCTTCGACGCCCTCGACACCCTCGTCGAGGAGGAACGGATCGCCGCGTACGGCGTGAGCGTGGAGACCTGCGACGAGGCCTTGGCCGCCATCGCGCGGCCGGGAACGGCCAGCGTGCAGATCATCCTGAACCCGTTCCGGCTCAAGCCGCTTGAAGCCGTCCTGCCCGCCGCGGAGGCGGCCGGCGTCGGGATCATCGCGCGGGTGCCGCTCGCGTCCGGTCTGCTTTCGGGCAAGTACACCGCCGCGACCGAGTTCGCCGCGAACGACCACCGCAACTACAACCGCCACGGCGAGGCCTTCGACCAAGGGGAGACCTTCTCCGGGGTCGACTACGCCACGGGCGTCGAAGCCGCCGTCGAGTTCGCCGCGCTCGCCCCCGAGGGCGCGACGCCGGCGCAGACCGCGCTGCGCTGGCTCATCCAGCAGCCCGGCGTCTCGACGGTGATCCCGGGGGCGCGAAACCCCGAGCAGGCCAGGGCGAACGCCGCCGCGGCCGATCTCGCGGCGCTGCCGGAATCGACGCTCGCCGCCGTGCGCGACCTCTACGACGCGAGGATCCGCGCGCAGGTCCACCACCGCTGGTAGTCCGGTCCGGTGCCTCCGGGAGGCACCGGACCTCCGCCCATCGATATTGACAGATCGAAAATGTTGACTTTCGGAGAGTGTCTGCCTAATCTGTCGGCAAGATGGTTATCGATCACAACCCGTGGTCACCGCCCCTCGAGGAGTCCGACATGCCCTTCCCGCCGATCAGCCGCCGCCGACTCTTCCAGGCCGCCGGAGTCGCCGCCGCCTCCAGCGCGGGGGTCGCCCTCGCCGCCGGCGCCGCGCAGGCCGCCGACACCCCCGGCGTCCGGTACGTCAACCCGCTCATCCAGCAGCGCGCCGACCCGCACATCTGGCGGCACACCGACGGGTACTACTACTTCACCGCGAGCGTCCCCGCCTACGACCGCATCATCCTGCGCCGCGCGACCACCCTCCAGGGCCTCGCGACCGCCTCCGAGACCACGATCTGGACCAAACACGCCAGCGGCGAGATGGGCGCGCACATCTGGGCGCCGGAGATCCACCATGTGAACGGCAAGTGGTACATCTACTTCGCCGCCGGCCGCACCGACGACGTGTGGGCCATCCGGATGTACGTGCTGGAGAACGCGAACGCGAACCCCATGAGCGGCACGTGGACCGAGAAGGGCCGCATCGCCACGCCGCGCGACTCGTTCTCGCTCGACGCGACCACCTTCACCCAGGGCTCGACCCGGTACCTCTGCTGGGCCCAGAGCGACCCCGAGCTCGGCTCGGGCACCAGCCTCTACCTGGCCGCGATGACGAACCCGTGGACGATCACCGGCACGCCGGTGCGCATCAGCAAGCCGACCAACTCGTGGGAGACCATCGGGCACAAGGTGAACGAGGGTCCGGCGGTCATCACCCGCAACGGCCGGATCTTCATGACGTTCTCCGCCAGCGCCACTGACGCCAACTACGCGGTCGGCCTGCTCACCGCCTCCTCGGGCGCCAACCTGCTCAACGCCTCCTCGTGGACGAAGAGCGCGCAGCCGGTGCTGCGCAGCAACGACGCGACGAGCCAGTACGGCCCCGGCCACAACTCGTTCACGGTCTCGGAGGACGGGCAGAGCGACATCCTCGTCTACCACGCCCGGCCCTATAAGGCCATCAGCGGCGACCCGCTCTACGACCCCAACCGGCACACCAGGATTCAGAAGGTCTACTGGCGCGCGGACGGCACGCCCGACTTCGGCATCCCGGTCGCGGCGGGCGCGACGCCGTACCGCTTCGCGCTGTACGGGCAGAGCGGCGCCTACCTGAACCACTACGACTACCGCGTCCGAGCGGGCACGTCGGTGGCGATGCTCGCCGATTCGCAGTTCCGGATCGTGCCGGGCCTGGCCGGTTCGGGGACGGTCTCGCTGGAGTCGGCCAATTTCCCGGGCCGATACCTGCGGCACAAGAACTACGAGCTGTGGATCGAGGCCGACGACGGCGCGGCGGTGTTCAAGCCCGACGCGAGCTTCTTCCAGCGGGACGGGCTCGCCGACCCGGCCGCGGAGTCGTTCGAGTCCTACAACTTCCCGGGCCGGTTCATCCGCGCATCGGGCGGCCTGGCCAATATCCTGCCGGTCGCCACCGCTCAAGAGCGCACGGACGCCACGTTCCGTCTCACTTAGGGCCGCAACCGCGCGGCCGATCGTTCGCGGGGAAATCATCAGCGAACCGGTTCACTAGACCCTTGCCATGGGCGTTCAGGCTCGGTACGGTGTGGAGCGAACCGGTTCGCTGGGCTGCCATCACTCCGGCGGACCTCTCAATGACGAGAGTGAGGCGACATGAAGTCCCGCGCACCTCTATGGCGGACGGCGAGTGCCCTCGCCGCGATCGCCATCGTGCCGCTCGCGGCCGTGCCGGCCGCCGCGAATCCCCTAGACGAGCACCTGATCCTCTCCTATTCGTTCGAGGAGGGACAGGTGGCGAACGGCATCGTCGACGACCTGTCGCCCTCGGGCCTCGACGGCACCGTCGTCAACCCCGCACAGGCGCCCTCAGTGCCCGGCCGCGCCGACGGCTCAACCGCGCTCGACCTCACCGGCGGCGCAGCGACCTTCATCTCCGCGCCCTATGTGGAGGTCCCGCACGGACTCTTCCAAGGCCGCGACCAGATGACGATCGCCACGTGGCTGCGCTGGGACGGCGGCGCGGACTTCCAGTGGGCCTACAACCTCGGCCGCGACAACGCCAGCGCCACCTTCCTCACTCCCTCCTACCAGGGACCCGGCACGAACCGCTCCTCCATCAAGCCGGTGAACGGCGGCGGTGAAGTCGGCGTGGACGGCACCGGCAAGCTCCCGACCGGCACCTGGGTCCAGGCCGTCACCGCCATCGACGGCCAGGAGATCGTCTACTACCTCAACGGTGTCGAAGTCGGCCGCACCAAGGCGCAGCTCGACCTCGATGCGGTCATGCACGACCCGAACGGTGCGACCTCCGGTTTCCTCGGCAAGGCGTTCTGGCCCGGGCACCCGTTCTTCGACGGTGCGATCGACGAGTTCCAGGTCTACGACCTGGCGCTCGACGCGACGCAGGTCGCCGAGCTCTACGGCGGCGAACTGCCGGTCCTCGAAGGGCTGCAGCAGGACTCGTTCGAGGCCCGCACGATGGTGGGCGAAGCGCCCGAGCTGCCCGCCGCGGCTCCGGCCGACTTCAGCGACGGCATCGGCCGTAGCGTGGGCATCGCCTGGGACGAGATCCCGGCCGAGCGGTACGGCAAGCCCGGCACGTTCACCGTGTCCGGCAAGGTGATCGGCCACGACCTCACCGTCACGGCCACTGTGGAGGTGATCGAGAACGCCATCAACGTGGACCTCGGCAGCCCCACCGGTGACTTCCTCGGCGGCGCCTCCGGCACCCTCTACGGCCTCTACGACGAGGGCCTGCCTTCCGAGAACCTCATCGACGGCATCGACCTCACCACGGTCGCCACCAAGGCCCAGGACGGACCGCAGCACCCCGGCGCCGACGCGCTCGAAGTGCTCGGCCCGCTGGTCGAGGCCTCGAACGGCGACGTGTACATCTACATGACCGACATCCACCGCGGCTTCCCCTACCAATGGCCGGGCGACACCCCGGAGGAGAAGCTCGACCTCTACATGGAGAAACTGAAGACGCAGGCCGAGCAGGTCGCGACCCTGCCCGCCGAGCAGCAGTCCAATGTGGTGTTCATGCCGTACAACGAGCCCGAGGGCAACATGTTCGGCACCGGCCAGTGGAGCTACGACGGGGTGAGCTGGCTCGACGACCCGACGGACTTCTTCGCGGCCTGGGACCGCGCCTACGCGGTGATCCATGAGGTGCTGCCCGACGCGCGCATCGGCGGCCCGAACACCAGCATCCTGTACAACCAGGTCAAGGGCTTCATGGCGCACACGATCGAGGCCGGTACCGTACCGGACGCCGTGGTGTGGCACGAGCTCTCCGACCCCGCCAAGATCCGCGCCAATGTGGACCGCTACCGCGCCTGGGAGGCCGAGCTCTTCGCCGGCACCGAACACGAGGGCACCGAACTGCCGATCAACATCACCGAGTACGCCTTCAACTACCACACCTCCGTTCCCGGCCAGATGATCCAGTGGATCTCCGCGCTGGAGGACAAGAAGGTCTACGGCGACATCGCCTACTGGAACATCGACGGCAACCTCTCCGACTCGGCCGTGCAGGCCAACCGCGCCAACGGCCAGTGGTGGCTCCTGCACGCCTACAGTCAGATGAGCGGCACCACGGTGCAGGTCACGCCGCCGAATCCCGGTCAGAGCTACACCCTCCAGGGCGTGGCGACCCTGGACGAGAGCCTGAAGCAGAGCCGCGTCATCTTCGGCGGCGCGGGCGGCGACTACACGCTCCGCCTCGGCAACGTGCCCACGGGCGTCTTCGGTGAATCCGTGCGCGTCACCGTGCGCGAGATCGGCTGGAGCGGCCAGATCGGCGACAGCGCCCAACCGGAGGTGATCGCCGAACTCGACGTGCCCGTCGCCGACGGCGACGCGGCCGTGCACTTCGGCGCCGGCGACCTGCCGGAGCTGGACGCCGAATCCTCCTACGAGGTCATCGTGACCCCTGGCGCCGACACGGGTGCCGGCGCCGAGCCGCGCACCTCCTGGGAAGCCACCTACGAGGCCGAGGACGCCGCCTTCCAAGGCTCGGGCCTCAACGTCAACGGCCCCGAGGGCTCGCCCTCGAACGTCTCGAAGTTCTACACCTCGGGCGGCTACAACGTCGGCGGCATGCGCACCGGCACCGACAACGGGCTCCGGTTCACCGTGAGCGTCCCCGAAGACGGCGAGTACGACCTCAGCGTCTTCGCGAGCTCGCTCAACACCGATGCCGAAGTGCGGGCACAAGGGCCGACCAACATGTTCCTCAACGTCGACGGCGGGGCGGAGCAGGAGATCTTCCTGCCGTTGGGCTACAAGTGGGTCGTCTGGGACCACGCCGACACCACAGTGGAGCTCACCGCCGGGGAGCACGTGATCACCCTGGCCACCGAGAGCCTCGACGGCAGCGGCGCGATCTCCGGCGACGTGCTCATCGACAAGATCGACCTGTCACTGCCGAACCCGGACCGCGCGGGCGACGTCTACGAGGCCGAGCACGCCGAACTCGAAGGCGCGACCCCGGTCTACGGCGAGACCAGCGGCGCCTCGATCCCGAAGGGCGCCACCGCGACCTTCTGGGTCTATTCGCCGACCGACGCGCCCGCGCTCCTCGACTTCGGCAAGCGGGTCAAGCTCGAGGTCAACGGCGAGCACGTCACGACCGCGAAGGACGGCACCGTGAACGCCTTCCTCCTCGGCGGCGTCAACAAGATCGTCGTCAAGGGCGCCAAGCGACTCCAGGTCGACCGGCTCGCCGTGACCCCGTCCGACGCGCTCGAATCCACCGCCTACGAGGCCGAGGACGGCACGCTCGCCGGAACCGCCGCCGCCTCTGAGCTGTCCCTCGCCTCCGGCGGCCTGGCCGTCACCGGCGTCGGCGGCGAACCCGGCAACGGCAACACGCTCACCTTCGACGCCGTCGAAGCCCCCGAGGCCGGGACCTACGCGCTGACCTTCCGCTACTCCAACGAGGAGCAGTCACCGGCCACGCACTACAACCCCGACCCCGTGGCCCGCTACGCGCTCGTCTCGATCAACGGGGCCGAGCCGATCCGAGTGATCTTCCCGCACTCGTTCCACGAGAACAACTTCTGGGAGCTCACCGTGTACGTCGAACTCGAAGCGGGGGCGAACGAGATTCGCGTGAGCGGCGAGGAGAAGCCGCAGTTCGACGGGACCGGTTACAGCTCCGACGCCTGGCCCGGCGTCCTGCTGCGCTCGCAGTACGCGCCGAACCTCGACCGGATCACCCTCGCTCCGTTGTCCGACTGAGTGCTCGGAGGCGGCCGGGCCTTCCCGGCCGCCTCCGACGCCGCCGCCACCACCAGGAGGGCCGATACACTCGCGCTACCGAACCACAGGGGCCATGAGAGGAGCAGGTGTGGCGACGATCGGCGACGTCGCGCGTGAGGCGGGCGTCTCGCGCAGTACCGTCTCATCCGTGCTGACCGGGCGGAAGTTCGTGACCCCCGAGACGCGAGCGCGCATCGAGGCGGCCATCGCCAAGCTCGATTACTCGGTCAACACCGGCGCCCGCGCCCTCGCGACCTCCCGCACCATGACCTTCGGCGTCGTCGTCCGCTTCCACGAGGCCGAGTTCAGCCCCGCGCTGGCGACCTACCTGGTGGCCTTCTCGGATGCCGCGCGCGAACGCGGCTACGCCGTCATGCTGCTCACCGAATCCGATGGCGCCGAAGCGGTCCGCCGCGCCATCGCCGGCCGCCAAGTGGACGGGCTCATCCTTCTCAACGTGCTCGACGGCGACCCGCGCCTCGAGCCGATCAGCCGCTCCGGCTTCCCCGCGGTGCTCGTGGGGAACCCTGAAGACCCGCGCGGCATCGACGCCGTGGACCTCGATTTCACCGCCGCCGCGACGATGCTGGTGGACCACCTGGTCGACGCGGGCCACCGGGACGCGATGTTCGTGCAGTGGCCCGAGGAGCTGTACGCGTCGGGCAGCACGTACGCCACCCGGTTCGAGCGGGAGGCGCTGCGCCGCGCGGCCGAGCGCGGGCTGCGGCTCGCGCCCGTCCCGGTCCCGGTCGGGCCCGAGCAGGTGCGGGCGACGCTGCGCGCCGCACTGCAGGACCCGGCGCTGCCGAAGACGCTGCTCATCCACAACGACGCCGCCGTGGCCATGCTGCCGTTCGTGCTCGGCGACCTCGGCCTCGAGGTGCCCGGGGACCTGAGCGTGGTCTCGCTGCACTCGGCGGAGCTCGCGCGGCTCTACGTGCTGTCGTACACGGCGGTCGAGTCCGATCCGACGGCCGTGGCCGAGACCGCGGTCGAGGTGCTGTGCAGGCGGATCGAAACACCGCAGGCGCCCGCGCGGCGGCGTCTGCTCATGCCGCGGCTCGACCGGAAGTCGAGTGTCGATCCCAACGAATGAGCAGGCCTTGACGTAGACGGGAACTCTTGGCACAATCTGCCGCGAACCGGTTCGCTGCCGTTGGGTCGCGGACCGTCTGCCATGTCGAGAAAGCGAGTGGACCCGATGAACACGTTCGAGACGACGAAGGACGCCATCGTCTGGCGCGGTGACGGCGAGACCCTCGTCGTCCAGGCCTGGGGCCGCGACTCGCTGCGGGTGCGGAGCACCCGCGCGGGAGAGGTGCTGGACACGGACTTCGCGCTCCTCGACCCTGAGCCCGTCGACGCCGAAATCACTGTGGACGGTGACACGGCGATCCTGGTGAACGGCGCGATCACCGTCGTCCTGAGCGCGCGCGGCGGACGCGACTGGCAGACCGGCTACGACACGTTCCACTGCTCGCTGGAGTTCCGCGACGCCGAAGGCAAGACGCTGCTTCGCGAACTCGGCAGCGGCGGCTCGCTCAAACTGGCCGCCCGCGAGTTCCGGCCGCTGCCCGGCGGCGCGCACCGCCTGCGGGCCGCGTTCGAACCGGTCGAGGGCGAGAAGCTGTACGGCATGGGCCAGTACCAGCAGGCGATCCTGGATATCAAGGGCTCCACCTTCGAACTGGCGCACCGCAACTCGCAGGCGAGCGTGCCGTTCGTGGTCTCCAGCGCGGGGTACGGGTTCCTGTGGCACAACCCCGCGATCGGCTCGGCCTCGTTCGCGGCCAACCGAACCGAGTGGGTCGCCGAGGCCACGCAGCAGCTCGACTACTGGATCACGGCCGGCCGCACCCCCGCCCGGATCAGCGCCGCCTACGCCGACGCGACCGGGCACGCGCCGATGATGCCCGAATACGGTCTGGGGTACTGGCAGTGCAAACTGCGGTACTGGAACCAGGAGCAGATTCTCGAGGTGGCCCGCGAGTATCGGCGGCGCGGGCTTCCCCTCGACGTGATCGTGGCGGACTTCTTCCACTGGCCCAAGATGGGGGACTTCCGGTTCGAGGAGGAGTTCTGGCCGGACCCGGCCGCGATGGTGGCCGAGCTCAAGGAGATGGGCGTCGAGCTCATGGTCTCGGTGTGGCCGCAGGTCTCGCTTGAATCGGAGAACTTCAACGAGTTCAAGAAGGACAACCTGCTCGTGCGCACGGAGCGCGGCCTGGATGTCCAGATGGGCTTCCTCGGGCCGAGCATGTTCCTCGACGCCACCAACCCCCGCGCCCGCGAGCGGGCCTGGGAGATCCTGAAGCGCAACTACCACGACCTCGGCATCAAGGTCTTCTGGCTCGACGAGGCCGAACCCGAGTACGGGGTCTACGACTTCGACAACTACCGCTACCACGTCGGCCCGAATCTCGAGGTCGGCAACGTCTTCCCGCAGGCGTTCTCACGCATGTTCTACGAAGGCCAAAGGGCCGCAGGGCAGGACGAGGTGGTGAACCTCGTCCGCTGCGCGTGGGCGGGCAGCCAGCGCTACGGCGCGCTCGTGTGGTCGGGCGACATCCAGTCCTCCTTTGAGGACTTCCGCAAGCAGATCACGGCGGGCATCCACATGGGCGTCGCGGGCATCCCGTGGTTCACGACGGACATCGGCGGGTTCTGGGGCGGCGATATCAACGAGCCGGAGTTCCGCGAACTGCTCGTGCGCTGGTTCCAGTTCGGCGCGTTCTGCCCGGTCATGCGCATGCACGGCGACCGTCAGCCGGGCGAGCAGGTCACTGCTGCCGATGGATCGAACCGCTGCGGGACCGGCGCGTCGAACGAGCTGTGGAGCTTCGGCGAGGAGGTGTACGAGATCCTGGTCCGCTACGTGAAGCTCCGCGAGGCCATGCGCCCGTACACCCGCGGCCTCATGGCCGAGGCGCACGAGTCGGGGCAGCCGGTCATGCGCGGCATGTTCCACGAGTTCCCGCAGGACGCGGTCTGCTGGGACCTGGCCGACCAGTACATGTTCGGCGCCGATGTGCTCGTGGCCCCCGTGGTCCGGCCGGAGGCGACGAGCCGCCGCGTCTACCTTCCCGAGGGCGCGACGTGGACCGACCTCCACTCTGGAACGGTGCACGAGGGCGGGCAGTGGATCGACGCTGCGGCTCCGCTCGACGTGATCCCGGTGTTCGCCCGCGACGGCGCTCTGCCGGAACTGGTGGGTACGATCTGATCGTCGACTTGACAGGGCTCCGAAGCGCGGCGTAGGTTACGCCTGACTACGTAGTCAGAAACGTTTTGGAGCCCTATGTCCTCCCCAGCCGCACCCGGCGACGCCTCCAAAGGCGAAGCCTCGCACGGCGATGCCCGGCGCAGGCCGCCCGGGATGACCGACGTGGCGCGCCTGGCCGGGGTCTCACAGAAGACGGTCTCCCGCGTCGTCAACAACGAGCGCTATGTCAGCGAGGCCCTGCGCGAGAAGGTCCTCCGCGCCGCCGCCGAGCTCGGCTTCCGGCCCAACACCGCCGCACGCGCGCTCATCACCGGTCGCTTCCAGCGCATCGGCGTCGTCTCCCTCGGCTCCGCCCTCTTCGGCCCGGCCTCGATGCTCGTGGCGCTGGAGCGCGCCACCCGCGCCGCCGGGCTCTCCTTCATGGTCGCCAACACCCCTGAGGGCCAACCGGAGGCGATCCAGGAGTCCATCGACTGGCTGCTCGCCCAAGGCGTGGACGGCATCATCCTCTCCGAGCCGAAGGACGAGGGCCAGCGCCTGCGACCCGATGCCGGCGTCCCGATCGTGAGCCTCGGCCAGGCCGGGGACCTCCCCGACGAGCGCGTGGCCCTCGCGCGCGGCCGCACCGCCGCGTCCTGCCGCGAGGCCGTCGACCACCTGCTCGACCTCGGGCACGAGCGGGTCTGGCACGCCGCCGGGCCGCAGGACTGGTGGGAGGGCCGCGAACGCCTCGAAGGCTGGGCCGAGGCCCACCGCGCGCGCGGCATCGAGCCGCCGCCGCCCCTTGCAGGCGACTGGACCCCCGCCAGCGGGTACGCGGCCGGTCTCGCCCTGCCGCCCGAGGCCACGGCCGTGTTCTGCGCCAACGACGACACCGCGATCGGGCTCGCCCGCGCGCTCAGCGAGGCCGGTCGCCGCGTCCCCGAGGACGTCTCGCTGGTCGGTTTCGACGACATTCCCGCCGCCGCGTACCTCTCGCCGCCGCTGACCACGGTTCAGCAGGACTTCGCGGGCGATGCGGCGCACGCCCTCAACGTGCTGCTGCGGCTCCTGCCCGGGGCCGAAGCGCCGGAGCAGGAGGCCGCGCCGCCGCGCCGCCGCCTCGTCGTCCGCGCCTCGACCGCACCGCCTCCGATCCGTCAGTAGCGCCGACGAATGCTGATTCGCGCTGGCGCGCGACAAGACGGACCGACTCGGTGTTCCGTCGCGGGAGCAGTGAAGCAGTGACGTCGCGCTCCGGGCGGATCCGGGCGCCCGCGGAGGGCTCTCGGACCGCGGCTCAGAGCAGGCCCCGCTCGGAGGCGTCGATGTCCAGGAGCGCTTGCAGAGCGTCGCGGCCGTCATCGGTGAGGCGCACGGCTCGGGTCGAGCCGACACCTCGGGTCCAACCCCGGTCGGACAGGGCCCGGCAGAGGCTCGCGCCGGCCTGACCGGCGAGATGGGTGCGGCGTTCGGTCCAGTCGAGGCACGCCCGCGCCACCGGGCGGCGTCGGCCCCAGGCCGCCGTGTCGACGCCCAGTGACGCTTCCATCCATCGGCGCCCTTCGCGGCTCAAGGCGAACCCGCCCTCGGTCTCCAGGTACCCGTGCGCCCCCATGGCCTCGGTGAGCGCGACACCGAGGCGACCGGCGAGGTGGTCGTAGCATGTGCGGCCCCTGGCGAGCGCGGTCGAGGCCGCTGCCGACCGCAGACCCGTGACCGGGGCGGGTACCGGCGGCAAGAGCGCGGCCATGTCCTCGATGAGCGCGGCCACGCGCGCATCGGCCAGCTCGACGTACCTGTGGCGGCCCTGCCGGCGCTCGGCGAGCACGCCGACCGCGGTCAACCGGTGCAGATGCTCGGTCGCCGTCGAGGCCGCGACTCCCGCGCGCCGGGCCAGTTCCCCGGCGGTCCAAGCCCGTCCGTCGAGCAGCGCCAGGCAGAAGGCCGCCCGCGTCGGGTCCGCGAGGGCCCGCGCGAGCTCGGCCAGCCGGTCCGCGCCCACATCGTTCGTCACCCGCACATTGTGCGCCCCCGACACTTCGGCGCCCACCGAACCGTTCCGGATCTAAGGTTGCGGCCGTGACAGCGATCCAGCGCGAAGCCGCCCGTATTCTCACCGACCCGGCCTTCATTCCCCCTCCTGCGCAAGACGGTGCCCCCGGAGGCATCCGCTGGCTGCGTGCCCGTGTCGCCCGGTTCTCCAGCGGTGAGACACACCTGCGCCGACGTCGGCTGGCGATAGGGTTCCTTGACGAGATCGATCCCGCGCTGCTCCGCGAGCGGGCACGCGACCGCGCCGCCGCGCTGCCGGCCGGAGGCGCGGCGGACCTCGCCGGGCAGGTGCCGGTCGCGGTCCTGGGGGAGGCCCTCGGACTCGCCGACACCGATACCGCCGCCGTACGCCGCATCGCCGCCCTCTACAAGCAGGACACTGGCGACGCGGAAGCCGATGCGGCCGTGGCGGTCCTGGTGAAGGCGTTCGGCGGTGTCGCCGATGAGTCGACAGCCGCCCGGATCGGGCTGCTCGTCCAGGCCTGCGATGCCACCGCGGGCCTGATCGACAACGCCCTACGCAGCGACACTGCGCCCTCCGGCTCGGCCGAGCTGCTGGTGGAGCAGACGTTGCTCACCGATCCTCCCGTCCGAGCGACCGTCCGCAGGTCGACCGCCTCTGCGTCCGTCGTCCAGGTCGACCTCACCGCCCTGCCCTTCGGTGCCGGGGCGCACCGCTGCCCCGGGGTCGACCACGCACTGGCGATCGCGGTCGGCGTCTGCGAGGCACTGCGCGATGCCCGGTGACTTCCACGCCGCGCACCATGGCGGCGAACCGCTGCTGCTCCCGAACGCCTGGGACTTCGCCTCCGCGGCGGCCTTGGCCGCCATGGGATTCGGTGCCATCGGCACCACGAGCCTCGGGGTCGCCGCGGCGGCCGGATTGCCCGACGCCGCCGGGCTCGCCCGTGACGCGACACTCGCGCTCGCGCGGGTGCTCGCGGTGCTGCCCGTCCACATCACCGTCGACATCGAAAGCGGCTTCAGCGAATCGTCTGAGGAGGTCGCCGAGTTCACCGCGGCACTGGTCGAACTCGGCATCGCGGGGGTCAACATCGAGGACGGCCGCGCCGACGGCTCCCTGGCCGACCCCGGGCATATGGCCGAGATCATCGCGGCCGTGAAGCGGCGCTGCCCGGACCTGTTCCTCAACGCCCGCACCGACCCGTACTGGCTCGGACTCGACCGGCGGCTCGAACGCTCGCTGGAGCGCGCCCGGCGGTACCGTGACGCGGGTGCCGACGGGATCTTCGTCCCCGGGGCGGTCACCGCCGTGGACATTTCGGCCCTTGTGGACGGTGTTGGCGGCCCCCTCAACATCCTCTTCTCGCCCACCCAGGTGCCGCTCGCGGACCTCGCCGCTCTTGGCGTCGCGCGCGTCAGCACCGGATCGCTCCTCTTCCGCGCCTCCCTCGACGCCGTGACCCGTACGGCCGACGCGCTGCGCGACGGCGCCCCGGTCGCCGCCGACCTGCCGCCCTACGGTGAAGTCCAGAACCTCATCGAGCGGTACCGCGCGCAGATCAATCGGACGGCACGATCTGGTCGACCGCCGCGGAGATGAGCGCCGCCGTCCGGTCCTCGCCGAACACGTCGGGGAGCGTCAGGCGCTCGAGGATGAGCCAGTTCAGCGAGAGGTAGAGCATCACGACCGTGTCCGCGTCCCCGGGCATCCCGGACTCGAGGTGGAAGTCGATGTTCTGCTGCACGTTCTCGCGAATCTGCTCGGTGAGGACCTCGCGCAGCTCGGGGCGGCGCGTGGCCTCGAGCCGCAGCTCCAGCATCGCCAGGTACCCCGAGCGGAAGGCGGTGACCCGTTCGACCGTCTCCTGCATGAGGCGGTCGACGGACGCGCGCGTGCGCGGCAGGGCGAGCGCCTCGCCCACCACCGCGGGCCCGGGGTCGAGTCGCTGGAACACCCGCTGACCCGCTTGCGTCAGTAGGGCATCGCGGTTCGCGAAGTAGTTCGACGCTGTGCCCATCGGCACACCCGCCCGGGTGTCGACGGCCCGGAACGTGAGTCCGCGCGCCCCCTGATCTGCGAGTACCTCTATGGCCGCGTCGATCAGGGCCGTTCGGCGCTCGGGGTTCTGGCGCATCGGTCCACTCCTTCGATTGACACCACTTCATGTGTAGTGGTAAGTTCAAACCACTTCATTCATAGTACTTCAAACGGAGTGTGTATGCGCACGCAGAACCGCGAGCTCACCTACTACATCGGCACCTCGCTCGACGGCTACATCGCCGGACCGAACGACGAAGTCGAACCGCTCATGGTCTTCGCCGACGTCCACGAGGCCATCAAAGAGGAATGGCCCGAGACCGTTCCGACCCACATCCGCCCCGCGCTCGGTATCGCCGACGCGCCGAACGCCCACTTCGACACCCTCGTGATGGGCAGGCGCACTTACGATCCGGGCCTCGCCGTGGGCGTCACCAGCCCGTACGCGCACCTGGAGCAATACGTGTTCACCCGCAGCCTCGGCGCCGACACCGACAAGGACGTCAACTTCGTCGACGGCGACCCGCTCGAACTCGTGCGCGAACTCAAAGCGCGCGAAGGCAAGGGCATCTGGCTCTGCGGCGGCGCCGACCTCGCCTCGGCGCTGATCACCGAGATCGACCAGATCATCGTCAAGCGCTACCCCGTGCTCTTCGGCGGCGGCATCCCGATGTTCGCCGGCGCCTACGAACCGGTGCCGTTCACACTCACCGAGAACCGCACTTTCGACTCGGGAGCGGCGATCCAGACCTACCGAAAGGCATAGCCCCCTTGCGACTCCTCCAACTCCTCGCGCTCCTCGCCTCCACCCTCAGCGTCGGCCTCATGGCCGGGCTGTTCACCGGGTTCTCCTACGCGGTGATGCCCGGCCTCAGGATCCTCGACGACCGCGGCTGGATCGCCGGGATGCAGCACATCAACAAGGTGATCCTCAACGGCTGGTTCATGACCGCGTTCCTCGGCTCGGTGCTCTTCACCGCCGCCGCGCTCGCCCTGAACTGGTGCTCCGGCGACCGCGCCGCCTCCCCGTGGATCCTGCTCGCACTCGCGCTGGCCCTGGTCATGTTCATCGGGACCGTGGCGGTCAACGTGCCGATGAACGACCGCCTCGAAGCCGCGGGCGACCCGGCTTCGATCACCGACCCGGCGGCGCTCCGCGCGAGCATCGAATCCCGCTGGATCGCCTGGAACACGGTGCGCGGCGTCGCCTCGCTCCTGTCGTTCCTGGCGCTGGCCTGGGCCCTCGTCGTCCACGGCCGCAACCCGTTAGCGAGCACGGAGAACGGGGCGACCGCACCGGTCGCCCCGTTTCCTGTTGCGCCGCTTAACAGCCGATACTGCCGAAGCGGTCCTTCACGACGTTCACCACGGACGGGCGAGGGAGGGTCCCGTCCGGGCCGTCGGGCCACTGCGAGAACGGGGTCTCGGCGGTCGCGCCGTCGATCTCGCCCGGGTGCTGCACGGCGACCAGGATGTGGCGGTCCTGGATGACCGGGCCGCAGGTCTCCGCGCCGAGCGGCACGGTGAGGAACTGCTTGGTCAGGCCGCGGGTCGCGCCGGTGAGCGAGACGCCGAAGAGGCCGTCGTTGGCGCCGAGGGCGTTGCCGTCGGTGGAGACCCACAGGTTGCCCTGCGGGTCGAACGCCACGTTGTCCGGGCAGGAGATCGGGCTGACCTCTTCCTTCGGGTAGCCCGCGAAGTACGTGCTCGGGTCCTCGGGGTCGCCGCAGACGAGCAGCAGCCGCCAGCCGAAGGTCGTGGCCGTGACGTCGCCGTACTGCTCCTCGAGTTCGAGGACGTGCCCGTGCTTGTTGCTGTTGCGCGGGTTGGCCTCGTCGGCCGCGGCCTTGCCGCCGGCGCCGCGCTGCGAGTTGTTGGTGAGGGCCGCGTAGACCTTGCCGGTCTTCGGGTTGACCTCGACGTCCTCGGGGCGGTCCATCTTGGTCGCGCCGACCTTGTCGCCGGCGAGGCGCGTGAACACGTACACCTCTTCGGCGGTCATGCCCTCCACGAAGGACTCGTCGCCGCTGGCGAGCTTGATCCACTCGCCGGAGCCGTCGAAGGCGCCGTCCTCGGGGAGGGCCCCGGTGCCGTCGATCTCGCCGGGGCTGTCGCCGGTGAACTTCGCGACGTAGAGGGTGCCCTCGTCGAGGAGCTTGCGGTTGTGCTCGCGCGCGCTGCGGCCCGAGCCGGACTTCATCTTGTGCTTGGAGACGAACTTGTACATGTAGTCGAAGCGCTCGTCGTCGCCCATGTACACGACCACGCGGCCGTGCCGGTCCACGTGCGGCCCGGCGCCCTCGTGCTTGAAGCGGCCCAGGGCGGTGCGCTTGCGCGGGGTCCAGTCGGGGTCGTACGGGTCGAGCTCGACGATCCAGCCGAAGCGGTTGGGCTCGTTGGGCTCCTGGAGCACGTCGAAGCGCGGGTCGAACTGCTCCCACTTGCGCTCGGAGGTGTTCCCGGAGAGGCCGTAGCGGGCGAGGCGCGCCTTCTCGGTCGCGTCGGCGACCTGACCGGCGTTCGCGAAGTACTGGTTGAAGTTCTCCTCGCCGGAGAGGATGGTGCCCCACGGGGTGACGCCGCCCGCGCAGTTGTTCAGGGTGCCGAGCGCCAGCGCGCCCTCGGCGTCGGCGGCGGTCTTCAGCAGGTCGCTGCCGGCGGCCGGTCCGGAGAGGACGAACTCGGAGGTGGCGGTGATGCGGCGGTTGAGCTCGTGGCCGATGACCGGAGTGAGCTCGCCGCTGTGCTTGTCCTCCTTGAGGACCACGACGGAGAGGCCGTGCGAGGCCCAGCCGATCTCGACCTGCTCGCGCGTGGGCGCGGCCGAGTCGTAGCCGAAGTGCATCATCTCTTCGCTGGTGTACTCGTGGTTGGCCACGAGCACCTTGCGGCGCCGCTCGCCGGGAAGGTCGAGCAGGGCCAGGAAGTCGCAGTTGTAGCCGAACTGCCCGGCCGCGTCCTCGGGGGTCTGGGCGGCGGGGTCGAACTCGGCGGCGCCGTCCAGGATCGGGTCGCCCCAGCGGATCACGACCTGCTGCTCGTACCCGTCGGGGATGGTGACGGCGTCCTCTTGGTTCGGTTCCACGGCGTCGAAGCGCAGGCCGCGGGGCACCGAGCCCCAGAACGCGGAGGACCGCGCCCCGTCCTCGGAGGCGTAGACGGCGCTGCCGCCGAGCGCCCCCGCGACGCCGGCGCCAGCGCTCACGACGACACCGGCCTTGAAGATGGAGCGGCGGGAGACGGCGGAGGCGATGAGGTCGCCCATGTAGGGGTTGTCAGTGGTGTTCGGCACGGGGTGGCTGCAGGCGTCGCCGCAGCGGTAGAGGCAGGTGAGCTGCGAGCGGCCGCCGATGTGGTCGGACAGGAGCGGCAGCTTGCGCCGCTTGGCGGCGTCACGACGATTCATTTGGGACTCCTATGGCAGTACGTCCGGAACAGGATCGCCGATGCGCGATTCGGGGTGGCGGATCGACGCGTTCCGCTTCCGGAGGCTATGCGCCGCGGGTACCCCGCTCGCCAACCATAAGTGAACAAAAGGTGAAGGGGCGCTCTCGGATTGCGCAACGCCGCTCCTTTTCGGAATTGCTTTCGGAGGGCCTCCCGGAGCGGCGGCGTTTCGCAGCATGGGACCGCTGTACCGGTAAACTCTCGACCCGGGTAGCCTGACCGAAAACCTTTTCCGTCCGTTCTCTCCGCCACGCCGAAGGAACCCCCATGCCCGCTCCGCACCGGACTTCGCTCCACCTCGCCGACGTCCAGATCGCCGACGAGTTCTGGGCCCCGCGCCGCGAGACCGTGCGCACCCGGACCATCCCGCACCAGGAGGCCCGCCTCCGCGAAGGCGGCCAGTTCGAGGCGCTGCTCCTCGAACCCCGCAGCCACGACGACGACGACCGCGAGCGCTTCCCCATCTTCTGGGAGTCCGACGTCGCCAAGTGGATCGAGGCCGCCAGCTACGTCCTCGCCACCACCGACGCCCCCGAACTCGATGCGGCTGTGGACAAGGCGATCGACCTCCTCGCCGGGGCGCAGCAGGAGGACGGCTACCTCAACAACTACTTCACCGCCGTCAAGCCCGGGAAGCGCTTCACCGACCTGCGCGACGCCCACGAGCTCTACTGCGCCGGGCATCTCATCGAGGCCGGCGTCGCCCACTTCGAGGCCACCGGCAAGACCTCCCTCCTCGACATCGTGCGCCGCTACGCCGACCTCATCTCGCGCGAGTTCAGCCCCGGCGGCCCCTGCGAAGGCGGTTACGACGGCCACCAGGAGATCGAGCTCGCTCTCGTGAAGCTCTACCGCGCCACCGGCGAACGCCGCTACCTCGACCTCTCCCTGCTCCTCACCGACAACCGCGGCAAGGCTCCCTTCTACTTCGACGCCGAGGCCGAACGCCGCGGCGACACCGGCTACTTCGGCGGCGACTGGAGCCCCGGCGGCGTCTTCGTCCGCACCAGCCGGCGCGACCGCGAATACCACCAGACCCATGCGCCCGTGCGCGAGCAGCACGCCGCGGTCGGCCACGCCGTTCGCGCCATGTACCAGTACAGCGCCATGGCAGACCTCGCCCTCGAACTCGGCGACCAAGGCCTGCGCGACGCCTGCGAGCGCCTCTGGGACGACCTCGTCACCACCAAGCTCTACGTCACCGGCGGCATCGGCTCCGACCCCTCCATCGAAGGCTTCGGCAAGCCCTACGACCTCCCCGACCACACCGGTTACGCCGAGACCTGCGCCGCCATCGGCCTCGTCTTCTGGGCCCACCGCATGATGATCCTGACCGGCGAGGCCAAATACGTCGACGTCCTCGAACGCGCCCTCTACAACGGCGTCCTCTCCGGCGCCTCCGCCGACGGCACCAAGTACTTCTACGGCAACCCCCTCGCCAGCGACGGCACCGTCGAACGCAGCGACTGGTTCGACTGCGCCTGCTGCCCGCCGAACCTCGCCCGGCTCCTCGCCTCCCTCGAGCACTACGTGTACGTCGCCGACGCCGAAGGCCTCTGGGTCAACCTCTACGTCACCGGCTCCGCCCGCTTCGCCCACGGCGGCCGGCGCGTCACCGTCGCGCAGGAGAGCGGCTACCCCTGGGACGGCGCGATCGCCTTCACGGTCACCGAAGCCGAAGCGCCCCTTCGTATGGCGCTGCGCCTGCGCCTGCCCGAATGGACGACCGGCACGCCCACCGTCAGCGTCAACGGCACCGTCATCCCCTACTCCACCGACAAGGGCTACGCCGTGCTCGACCGCACCTGGGCCCGCGGCGACCGCGTCGAGCTCACCCTCCCCATGGCCCCCGCCCTCGTCCGCGCCGATCCACGCGTAACGTCCACTGTGGGCAAAGTCGCGATCCAGCGCGGGCCGATCGTCCACTGCGCCGAAGAGGTCGACAACGCCGCCCCCGTGCCCCGCCTCGTGATCGCCCGCAGCGGTGAGCTCCGCACCGAGCACGCCGACGGCCAGGACGCGATCATCGCCGAAGGCCTGGTCGACGCCCCGCCCTCGGACGGCCTCTATGCGAGCGAGCCGCTCTCGGCCGAGCCGACCGCGATCCGCACCGTCCCCTATTACGCGTGGGCGAACCGCGGCAACGGCACCATGGCCGTCTGGGTCCGCGAGACGCCGTGAGCCGTTCGGCAGCGCCCTGTCGGTCGCCTGTGGCAGCCTGGCCGCATGGCTTACGACAAGGCGCTGGCCGACCGGGTGCGCGACATCATGGACGACCGGCCGTACGTGTACGAGAAGACGATGTTCGGCGGTCCCTGCTGGTTCGCGCACGGCAACATGGCGGCCGCGGTGCTGAGCGGGGGCGGCGCGATGGTCCGCGTCGGCAAGGACGACTTCGCGGACCTGATCCTGGAGCCGGGCGCCGAGCCGATGGTCATGGGCGGGCGCGAGTCCAAGACGTGGCTTCGCGTCGACGAGGAGGCCTGCTCCTCGGACGAGCGGCTGCGCGAGTGGGTCGAGCGCGGGATCGCCTACGCGGAGTCCTTGCCGCGCAAGTCCTTACCGCGTCGGCGGCAGCGGCAGCCGCTTGAGCGGCCCTGCGGTGAAGAGCGCGGCGGGTCGGCCGCCGTCCTCGTCGTGGTGCGGCCGGTGGGCTGCAGGAAGCCCTCGATCCGGGTGACCTTGCGGTGGAAGTCCCCGGGGTCGATCTTGGTCTGCCAGACGATCCCGTAGACCCGTCGCAGCTCGGCGACGGTGCATTCGGTGTCGCAGAAGGCGGCCGTGTCCGTCGTGTACTCGAGCTGCCTGCGGGCGTGGTCGGCGGCGTCCGGGGTTCGGCACGAGGGACCAGCCTCGAAGGTTCCCCAGGGCCGTCCTGAGGAGAGGCGAGGGCCGGTCGATCAGGCGGGGATCGACCGGCCCTTGACATCGCCGGTGCCGCGATTCAGGACTGTCAGCCCGGCCGCTTCTCCGGCGCCGCTAGCCCAGGGCGATGGTCAGATCCGTCGCGCCCGCTTCGTCGAGCTTGAACTCGGCGCTGCGGTCACCGGCGGCGATGCGGTAGTCGCCGAGGAAGCCGTTGAAGCGCAGGCGGCCTTCCTCATCGGTCGTCAAGGTGGTGGCCGGGGTGCCCCATTCCTCGTTGATGAGGCGGTGCAGCCGGTCGTAGGAGGGTTTCGGGGTGCCGTCGAGGCGGACGAAGCCGCCGGGGGCGCCGAGCCACATGCCCGTGTCGAACATCCCCCAGTAGGTGATCGCCTCGACCGAGGGGTGCGCGAGGAGCGTCCGGTAGTGGCGTTCGATCTCGTCGGCTTGGCGGGCCTCGCCTTCGGGGGTCGAGGGCCAGGAGTCGACCTGGTGGTCGTTCAGGTCCTCGATCTCGGGCGGCATGACCTCGCCGGAGACGATGGTGGTCTCGGTGAAGTGGATCGGAAGGCCGTAGCGGGAGAACCGCTCCAGGATCGCCTCGGTCTTCTCCTCGCCCCAATAGCCCTGGTGCATGTGGCTCTGGAGGCCGAGCGCGTCGATCTTGACGCCCGCTTCGAGGACGCCTTCGATGAGGCATTCGTACGCGGCGGACATGTCGAAGTCGTTGAGCAGCAGCGTCGCGTTCGGTCCCGCCTCGCGGGCGGCGTCGAAGACCATGCGCACCATGGGGATACGGCCGAGGTCGCGGCAGATGCGGGTGATGCCGTTGTCGTACTTGTCGAAGATCGGCATGATGACGACCTCGTTGATGACGTCCCACATGTCGATGATCCCGGCGAACTCGCCGACCTCGCGCTTGATGCGCTCGACCTGGACGCGGGCGATCTCCTCGTTATCGAGGTCGAGCAGCCAGTCGGCGCTCACGGTGTGCCACGCGAGCGGGTGGCCCTTGACCGGGTGGCCGCGGTCGGCGAACCACTGAGCGGCCTTGCGCAGCGGCTCGGTGGCGGGCCTGCCGCGCTCGGGCTCGAATCGGCCCCAGTAGAAGGGCAGCGTCGCGAAGTTGAACAGGCCCTCCCACAGCTCGGCGTTCCGGGCGTCGCGCTCGGGGTCCTCGGAGGTGCCGTTCGCGTGGTCCATCAGCTCGAAACCGGTGCAGCCGAACAGGAACTTGTGCCGGGTCTGCTCGAGCCGCACTTCCCGCCCGGCGAGCGGCACCCCATCGACGGTGAGGGCGACCGTCGCGTCGGCGCTGCGGTGCTGCCTGATCCGATCGTCACTGAAAGTTTCAGTCATTTCATTGCTACTTTCCATGGAAGTTTCAACGCCTGTATTCCAGCAGGCCGGAGCCCTGGAGTCAAGTGCGCCTGCAATCCGGCTCGCAAGCCATGGGATCGATACCAAAAAATCCCCGGGCGCACGCAACCTCCCGGCCACCTTCCCGCGTTCTCGGTGCGACAACGTCGTGTGAGGCGGATCCCTCTGCGGCGCAGCGTGTTCGCGACACTGCACCGACCGCCGCTACCTCCCCCAGGTCGACGGATGCGTCCAGCTCGACGGCGACATCCTGTGGATCAAGGACAACGGGTGGACCACCCGGGTCTGAACGAAGTGACCCCCGGTGCGTCGGCCTGGCGAGGGCCGGCGCGCCGTCATGTGCACCCCGGCCCTCGATCCGGACGGACCACGCCGGCCGGACCGGAGCACCCCGAACCCGGTCAGAGGTTGTCGGCGAGGGCGTCGTCGAGCGCCGATCTCGCGGCGTCCGCGTCGATCTCGACATGGACCTGGCTCGGCGGCACCCCGGTATGGGGATCGACCTCGAACTCCAGGAATACGAGGCAGCCGTCGCCCATGGCGGCGCTGCCGCCGTCGAGCCGTTCGCCCGAGGCCAGATCCCAAAGGTCCCAACGGAACACGGGATGGCGCACCTCGATGCTGACGTCGCAACTGGCCCAGGCCGCGTCCGGCTTCGCTCAGCCGTGCCAGCGCCGCCAGAGCGCCGCGTACGCGCCGTTCTTCGCGAGGAGTTCGTCGTGGGAGCCGAGTTCGGCGATGCGGCCGTGTTCGACGACGGCGACGCGGTCGGCGTCGTGGGCGGTGTTGAGGCGGTGCGCGATGCTGACGACCGTGCGGCCCGCGAGGATGCGGTTGAGGCCCTGCTCGATGTCGCTGGCGGCGTTGGGGCTCAGCATGGAGGTGGCCTCGTCGAGGACGATCACCTCAGGTGCGGCGAGGATGACGCGCGCGAGGGCGACCTGCTGGACCTCGGCCGGCGTCAAGGCGTGGTCGCGGCCGCCGACCACGGTGTCGAGCCCGTCGTCGAGGCGGTCGGGGAGACCGCCCGCACCGACCACGTCGAGGGCTTCGCGCAGCTGCTCGTCGGTGGCGCCCGGGGCGCCGAGGCGCAGGTTGGAGCCGAGCGTGTCGTTGAAGAGGTGGTACTCCTGGGTCGCGAGGATCACGAAGCGCCGCAGCAGGGTCTCATCGATCTCGCGCGTCTCCGCACCGCCGACGCGGACCGTGCCCTCGCTCGGCTGGTGGATGCCCGCCATGAGTCGCGCCAATGTGGACTTTCCGGCCCCGGTAGGGCCGACGAGCGCGAGGCGTTCGCCCCGGCGCAGCGCGAAGTCGACCCCTTGCAGCACCGGTTTGTCCGGGGCGTAACCGAACGTCACGCCCTTGAGCTCGATGATCTCGTCCTCATCGCGCGCCGGTCTCGCGACTCCGACCGCGGCTTCGACGTTGCGCACGCCGATGAGCCGCGCCAGCGAGACCATGCCGCTCTGCACCCATTCGAGCGAGAGGATCATCTCGATCGCCGGGGCGACCGCGAGCTGCATGATGAGCACGACAGTGGTCGTCTGCGCGATCGTCGAGTACCCGGTCGCGGTGAGCACGCCGCCGAGCAGCAGCGCCGTGAAGCACGGCAGGAACGCCGAGAAGTCGAGCACCGGGAACAGCTTGCCCCGCAAGCGCATCGACCGCATCTGCGCACCGAACAGCTTGTCCACGGCCTGGTCGGTGTGGGCGACGCGGCGTTCCTGCCAGCCGAGCGCCTCGACGGTCTTGACGCCGTCGATCGTCTCGGCGACCGCCGAGGTCAAGTCCGCCTTGGCGGCCTGCACCTCGTGGAAGACATTGAACGCCCGCTTGAAATACCAGCGCAGCACCAGCACCATCGGCGGCACCGCGATCAGGATCGCCGCGCCGAGCACCGGCGAGACGACGAACGCGCCCGCCACGTACACCAGCACCGTGACCAGCCCCGTGAAGAACTGCGGCGCGGCCTGCACGAGCGAATGCTGCACCTGCGCCATGTCAAGGCTGGTGCGGGACAACAGCTCTCCGGTCCCGGCCGCCTCGACACGGCCCGGCGGGAGGGCCAGCGTGCGCTCCATGAACTCCTCGCGCACGTCCGCCACGATCTGCTCCGACAGGACCGCGAGGTTCCGGTACGAACCCCAGGTCAGGGCCGCCTGCGCGAGGACCGCGGCGAGGATCAGCGGGATCTGCCACCACAGGTCCGCGCCCGGGTCCGCCGCGCCGCCGCGCGCCCAGGACGCGAACGCGTCGGCCATCAGCCCCACGAGGTACGGCGTCGACATGCCCGCGAGTGCCGCGCTGATGGTCAGGGCCACGACGAGACTGAAGCGCACGCGGTGGCGGCCGACGAGCGCCCGCAGGTACTCGCGGGTCTCGGCCGCGGTCGCGATGGGGAGGGTCGTGTTGCTCATCGGGCGACCGCCTCTCGGTACTCGGCCCGGTGCAGCAGCTCGGCGTGCGTGCCGGAGGTGACAGTGTCGCCGAGGAACTGAACGCGGTCGCAGATCGCCAGGAGCTGCGGGGCGTTGGTGAGGATCGCGGTGGTCCGACCCCTGCGGTGCCGCGCGAGTCGATCCGCGATGCGGGCTTCGGTCTGGGCGTCGCACGCGCTGGCCGGGTCGTCGAGGATGAGGATCTCGGGGTCGACGAGGAGCGCGCGGGCGAGGATGAGGCGCTGGCGTTCGCCGCCGGAGAAGTTGCGGCCTCGTTCGCCCGCAACGGTGTCGAGGTCGTAGCCGCCGGTCGGGACGTCCTCGCTCTCGATGAGGGAGGGGTCGACGCCGACGATGTCGACGGCGGAGGCGGTGTGGAGGGCCCGCATGATGTCGGCGTCCGAGCGGGCGCCGTCCACGTCGAGCTGGTCGCGGAGCGGCCCGCTGAAGAGCTGCGCGCGGGCCTCGAGCAGGTGGAGGTGGCGCCGGACCGTGGCGGTGTCGAAGGCGTCCAAGGGGATCGAGCCGATGCGGGCGGGTTCGCCGGTCTCGCTGTAGCCGCCGAGACGGTCGAGGAGTTCGGTCGCGCCCTTGCCGTCACCGGTGACGATGCCGGTGATGAGGCCCGGTTCGATCGTGACGCCGCTGGCCGGGTCGTGCAGGGCTTCGCCCGCGGGCCAGGGGAACTCGTTCTGCGTCTCGGGCTCGGGATGTTCGTCCTGGAGCCTCTGGAAGCGGCCGGAGGCGACGATGGCCCTGGTCAGGGCGTCGACGCCTTGGATGGTGTACCCGAGCGGCCGGGTGAGCGCCACGAGGTACCCGAAGAGGGCCACGAACTCGCCCGCGGTGATCGTGCCGTTGAGCGTCATCTCCGCGCCCATCCAGAGGACGAGCACGAGCAGCGTTCCGGGCAGGGCGAGCCGCGCGAACTCGAGGCCCGCCGCGGTGCGCCGTACGCGGACCCCGGCGCGGCGCGAGGCCTGCGAGGCGGCCTTGTAGCGGCCGATGAAGTGCGCTTCGCCGCCGATGCCGCGCAGCACCCGGAGGCCCGCGACGGCGTCGGTGCCGATGCCGGTCTGCTCGCCGATGCGGGCGCGGAGGTCGCGTCCGCGCGCTTCGAGGCGCAGGAACAGCGGCCGCAGGAGCATGAACATGGCGGGGACGCCGACGCCCGCGGCGAGCACGAACCACCACGAGAGGGTGGCGAGGATCGCGAGCGCGAGGATGAATGCGAGCAGCGCTGATGCCAAGCGGCCGAACATCATCGAGACCGAGCTGAGGGCGTGCGCGTCGGCCGCGGAGATGGCCACGAGCTCGCCCGCGTCGGCCCGCGATCGGATGCGCGAGCCGACCGCGACAACCGTGTCGACCAGGCGTCGCTGCACCCGGAAGTCGGTGTCCATCGCGGTGTACATCATGTAGTAGAAGCTCGCGACGCCCGTGGCGGTGGCGATCCCGATGCAGGCCATGAGGGCCGCCGACCACCAGTAGAGCGCGGTGCGATCGCCCGCGACGAGGCCCGCGTCGACCGCCCGTCCCACCATGAAGGGCACGAACTGCTGGCAGCCGAGGAACGCGAACGAGACGAGCGTGCTCATCGCGAGCATCCGCCACTGGGACCGGAAGAGCCAGCCGATGACGGCCACCGCCGGTTTCGAGTGTGCGAGGGGCCCGCCGGGGTCGCGCGGGGGACTGAAGCGTGCCATCTGCTGTGCCTTCGGTTCGGGGTCATGCGCGGATGAACGCTACCGGCCGCCGTTCGCGAGGCGATACTGTTTTTTCAACCCTTGAACGATGTCCTGGTCACTTCCGGTTCGGCCGGGCTGAAACGGCTGGCGCAGCCGAACACGCTCCGCGATACTGTCCCGATGCCCCCAGAGACCGCCTACCACGGCGCGCTCGGCGACGCCTTCGCCGACCATTCCGCGAACGGCGCGTACAACGCCTATGTCGACCGGCCGGCCATGCTCGGCCTCGCCGGCGACGTCGCCGGGCAGCGTTTCCTCGACGTCGGCTGCGGCCCAGGCCATTACGCGGCGGCGCTCCTCGAACGGGGCGCCTCGGTCGTCGGCGTCGAAGGCAGCGCCGAACTCCTCGCCCGCGCGAAGCAGCAGGTGGGGGAGCGGGCCGAACTGCGGCAGCACGACCTCGAACTGCCGCTCGACTTCGCCGAGGACGCCTCGTTCGACGCCGTCCTGTGCGCCCTCGTCATCCACCACATCACCGACCGCGCCGGGCTGCTCGCCGAGATCTTCCGCGTCCTCAGACCCGGCGGGCGGTTCCTGATCTCGACCACGCACCCGGCCGCGGACTGGCGCCATTTCGGCGACTCGTACTTCTCGGACGAGTGGGTCGACCTCCACGTCCGCGAGGACCTGCCGCCGATCCACTTCCAGCGCAACACAGTCGAAGGATTCATCGGCGATCTGCTCGATGCGGGCTTCGCCGTCGAGAAGCTGATCGAGCCCCGCCCCGCGCCCGAACTGGAGCCGATCGACCCGAAGGCGTTCGCGGAGCTCAACACGCGGCCGTCGTTCCTGGCGGCGCGGCTCCGCCGTCCTTAGTCGGCGAGCCCGGCGTCGTGCACGAGCAGCGCCAGCTGCACGCGGTTGTTCAGGCCCAGTTTGCCGAGCGCCGCCGAGACATGGGTCTTCACCGTGGGGACGCTGAGATGCAGCGCCGCCGCGATCTCCGCGTTCGAGCTGCCTCGCCCGACTTCCACGGCGACCTCGGTCTCGCGGCTGTTCAACGCGCCCAAGCGTT
Source organism: Glycomyces sp. YM15 (assembly GCF_016918015.1). Classification (GTDB taxonomy): domain Bacteria; phylum Actinomycetota; class Actinomycetes; order Mycobacteriales; family Micromonosporaceae; genus Glycomyces. Next base: position 236,412 of record NZ_JAERMK010000005.1, on the reverse strand, counting down.
CGCGGGCCGCACTGCGACGGTCATCCGGGGCGCCGCCCGCGACGATGCCGATCAGCCGCCGCGTCACCTCGGGCGACAGCACCGGTTCCCCGGCCGCGACCCGGCGCACCGCCGCCACGATCTCGGCGGGCGGCGTGTCCTTGAGCAGGAACCCGCCCGCCCCGGCGCGCAGCGCCCGCCGCACGTGCCCGTCGGCCTCGAACGCGGTGAGCACCAGGACCTCCGGCGCGTTCGGCGCGGCCCGCAGCCGCTCGGTCGCGGTCAGGCCGTCGACCCCGGGCATGTGCAGGTCCATGAGCACTACGTCGGGCCGCAGGCGCGCGACCAGCTCCGGCACGTCGGTACCGCTGCCGGCCTCGCCGACCACGTCGAGGTCCCCGGCGCCGCCGAGGATCATCCGCAGTCCGGCTCGCACCAGCGGATCGTCGTCCACGACCAGGACGTCCACGGAAGGCTGCTCGTTCATGCGGTCCAGGGTAGCCACGCGTGCACCCGCCAGCCGCCATCGGCCGCCGGCCCGTATTCGAGTCGCCCGCCCGCGAGCGCGGCTCGCTCCTCCAACCCGATGAGGCCGTGACCGGAACCCGGGCCGGTGTCGCGGCCAGGTCCGTTCACCACCGCGACGGTGAGCCCGTCCTCGTTGCGTCCCTCCACAGCGATCCCCACCGGGGCGTCCTCGGCGTGCTTGCGGGCGTTCGTCAACGCCTCCTGCACGATCCGGTACGCGGTGCGGCCGGACCGCTCGGGCACCTCGCCCTCGACGCGCATCGCCAGCTCGATCCGCATCGCGGGCCGGGCCTCCTCGACGAGCGCCTGCAGATCGGCGATGCGCGGCTGCGGCAGCTCGCCGATGGGGGCGCGGAGGATCGCGATGATCTCCCGCAGGTCCCGCATCGCGAGCTGCGACTGCTCGCGCACGACACCGGCCGCGCGCGTCAGCTCCTCCGCCGGGGCGTCGGGCCGGTACTCCATGTCGCCCGCGTGCAGGCTCAGCAGCGAGAGCCGGTGGCCGAGCATGTCGTGCAGCTCGCGGGCGAGCTCGTCGCGCGCCCGCTGGCGGGCCCGCTCGCGCTCGTCCCGTTCCGCTTGGGCCGCACGTGCTTCCATCTGCCGCCGGTACCGCACGAACAGGCCCCACCCGGCGACGGCCGCGTGCACTGACAGCGCGAACGCGATCGAGAAGGCGAGCCCCATCTCCTCGGGCCTGAGGACCACGTAGACGCCGGAGGCCGCGAGCGACCCCGCGTACACCCACGCCGCGATGCGCGGCGGACGCCGCACGATCACCGAGAAGAGCATCACCAGCAGCGGGAACGCGATGGTCTCCGCGTACGTCGACACGACGATGAGCGCCACCGCGGCCTGCGTCGGCCAGCGCCGCCGCAGCCACAGCAGCGGCAGCGCCAGCAGCCCGGTCGCCATGTCGACGTCGAACAGCCAAGCGGGCGAAGGCATCTCGGAGGCGAGGCGCTCTCCGGCGATGAACAGCCATGCCAACACCCCGACGAGGAGCACGCCCAAGTCCACTGCCAGGCCGCGCGCGCCGCGCCTCGTTCCCTCACCGGTCATGCGCCCGAACCTATCCGCCTCCGGCCACGGGAACGAGGATCGGGGCCCGATCCGATGCCTTCGTCAGCCCGCGCGGTCCGTCGGTCGCGCCGGGGCCCTCACGGGCTTCCTGGGCGGCGTCGTCAGCGACGTGCGCGCACGACACCGCCGCGACCCTCTCGCCCGGGGACTCGGCTGGCGGGCCTTGCGCCGCACCCGCTGAATCCGTTGCGGGAGGCGGCGAACTGCGCGAGGCTGAAAGGATGCACGAGGCGCTCACCGACGGCACGGTCACGCTCCTCCCGCTCGGCCCCGACGACTTCGAGGCCCACCTCGCGGGGGAGGACGAGGAGATGGTGCGCTGGCTCAGCGGCGACCCCGCCACGCCGCAGGGCCTGCGCGACTACCTCGACGCGTGCGCCCGATGGTGGCGCGACGGCGGGCCCTTCCACAACTTCGGCATCCGGGCCGAGCCCGGCCTGGCGCTCGCCGGGACCGTGGACGTCCAGACCGGCCAGTACTACCTGCGCAAGGACCAAGCGAATCTCGCCTACGGCCTCTACCCGCAATGGCGCGGCCGCGGCCTCGCCACCCGCGCGGTGCGCCTCGCCTGCACCTACGCCGCCCGGATCGGCTGCACCGAAGCGGTCATCCGCTGCGAACCGGCCAACACCCGCTCGGCGGCGGTCGCCGCCCGCGCGGGCTTCACGTTCCTGCAGCGCCGCAGCGAACCCGACGGCCGGGTCCTCGACTGGCACACCCTGGAACTGCGGCCCTGACCCGCCCTCGACGGCCCGTTCGAGCCGCCGCTCGACGCGGGTCCTCGTCGGGCTCGGCGATGCCGTCGACCATGGTCTGGCGGGGGTCGACGCCGTCGCTCGTCCCGAATTGCCCTGTCGCTCGGGAAGGTCGTTCGGGGGAGGTTCCGCACGAGTCGCCGAACGGTATGCCGCAGGCGCGCACCCATCGGGGAGTGTCGATCTCCGCGCCCGTACCCCCGGTTCGCTCGCGACACGGCAGAATGAAGTCATGATCACCATTCGTCCCATCGTTCTCGACGATGCCGAGGCGATCGCCGCGCTGCGGCGCGAAGGCCGGGATTACCTGGCGCCCTGGGAGCCCGAACGGGGCGAGGCCGCGTTCGCCGCCGAGGGGGTGCGGACCGAGATCGAGGCGGCCAAGGCGCGGGCCGAAGCGGGCATCGGACTCGCTTACGCCATTGAGGACGACGGCAGGCTCGTCGGGCAGATCTTCCTCAACTCGATCGTGCGCGGGCCCTACTTCCGCTCGTGCAGCGTCGGGTACTGGGTCGCGAAGTCCGCGGCCGGGCGCGGGGTCGCGACCGAGGCCGTGCGCCTCGCGAAGCGGGTGGCGTTCCAGGACCTGGGCCTGGTCCGCGTGCAGGCCGAAACCCTGATCGACAACTACGCCTCGCAGAAGGTGCTGCAGCGCAACGGCTTCGAACCGATCGGCATGGCACCGGCCTACCTCAAGATCGCCGGGAGATGGCAGGACCACCTGCTCTTCCAGGTCCTCGACCCCGAACTGGACGACTGACGTGGAGTACAAGGTCAACTACCCCGAAGCGGGTGCCACCCGCACCGGCACCCTCCCGCCCGGCTATCGCCACCTCGAGCGCACCGCCGTCCTCGACGCGACCCTGCCCGAAGCCGCCGACCTTCTCATGACCTGGGGCCTCCACGAGCGGTGCGGCCTCCGCCCCGAGGCCTCCGCCGAACGCGCCGCGCCCGGGGTCGAGGTGGTGCTCCGCTTCGCCGGCGTCCTGCACATACCCTGCCAGGTCGTATGGGCCGATGAGACACCCGATAGGGTCGGGTTCGGATACGGCTCCATGCCCGGCCATCCCGAAACGGGCGAAGCCGCGTTCCTGCTCGAAGCGGCCGACGGCCGCGTCCGCTTCACCGTGCGGTCCTTCTCGCGGGCCGGCACCGTCGCCGCCCGCCTCGGAGGGCCCGTGGCGCGGTTCCTGCGGTCGCGTGCCACCGACCGGTTCGCCGACGCCATGCGCGACGCCTGTTTGCGTACATAAGCGGCATTTCCCTTGAATCCCGGTACCCGGGAGGCCCGGCCCGTAGATTTCGGGCTGTGGAGCGCTGACACGGAGGTGAGGACATGGACATCGCGCTGCTCGGCGTCGGACATCTCGGCGAGGCCGTCCTCGCGGGGCTCCTCGACTCCGGTCTGCCGCCCGCCCAGATCTGGGCCACGGCCCTGCCCGCCGAACGCGCCGCACGGCTCGCCGACGCGTACGGCGTCGAGGTCGGCACCGACAACCCGCTCGCGGTCGCCGAGGCCGACATCGTGCTCGTCGCCGTCCCGCCCGTCGCCGTCGGACCCCTGCTCTCCGCGATCGGCCCCTCCCTCGCACCCGAAGCGATCGTCGTCTCCCTCGCCGCCGGCGTCCCGCTCGCCAAGCTCACCGAACGCCTCCCCGAGGGCATCACGGCCGTCCGCGCCATGACCAACACCGCCGCCCGCGCCCGCCAGGCCGCCACCGCGCTGGCCGCGCCCGAGGGCACCGACCTGACCGAGATCGAGGACCTGTTCGACCGCATCGGGGTCACCGTCACCGCCGATGAGTCCATGATGGATGTCATTACGGCCGTGGGCGGTTCGGGGCCCGCCTTCCTCTACTACCTCGCCGACGCGATGACGAACGCCGCGGTCGACGGCGGCATGGACCCGGTCGCCGCCCGAGTCCTGGTCGACCAGATGCTTCTCGGCGCGTGCCTCCACCTGCAGGACTCGGACGAGCCGACCGCGGCGCTCCTGGACCGGATCGCGACTCCCGGCGGCACCACCGAAGCCGCGCTCGAGACGCTCGACGAATCCAATGTGCATGAAGTGATCAGGGCGGCCGTGGCCGCCGCGGCCGAGCGCGGCGGCGAGCTCTCCGGCGGCTGATACGCTCCCGCGCCCCCGCTTGGTTGCTCGAGGACACAAGCGACTTAGGTGATAACTCCCTCGTTGCGCCACAAGGGAAGTCACGCCACGATGTTGGCATGAAACATCTTCGCTTCATCGTGGTCGCCGCTGCGGCGATCATCGGCTCCCTCTTCCTCTCCGTCCCGGCGCACGCCGCCCAGAACGCGGCCCCCGCCGCCGACGACCCCTGGAACGGCCAGATCTTCCTCACCTTCGACGACGGCCCCGGCGGCTCCTACACCGACGAGATCCTCGACGTGCTCGCGGCGAACGACGCCAAGGCGACGTTCTTCCAGCTCGGCCAGAACGCGCAGCGCGACCCCGCGCGCTCCCGGGCCGTCCTGGCGGCCGGCCACGCCCTCGGCAACCACACCTGGGACCACCCCGACATGACCACCCTGACCCGCGCGCAGATGGACCAGCAGATCGGCAGCGCCCAGAACCTCCTCGAGAGCTTCGGCGCCGAGGTGAACTGCTTCCGTCCGCCTTACGGGGCCCACAACACCACGGTCAACCAGGCGATCACCGACGCCGGTCTCCAACGGCAGCTGTGGAATGAGGACACCAGGGACTGGGCCCGTCCGGGTGTGGACGCGATCGTGGACGTCCTGCTCGGGGCCACCCCCGGCGACGTGGTGCTCATGCACGACGGCGGCGGCGACCGCTCGCAGACCGTGGAGGCGCTGGAGATCGCGCTGCCGCAGCTCGCCGCGAAGGGGTACACGTTCGGCATCACCCCGAAGTGCAGCCCCGCCGCTTAGGGTCCGCACGCTCGTTCGGCCCATCCGGTCCGCCGGGTGGGCCGCTTCGGTGCCCGCTAGAGGTCGTAGTCGTCCTTGTAGTCGTTCACGCGGTCCATCCACGCGTCCCAGCCCACGGCGAGCGCGATGGCGAACAGGATGAAGCCGAGGACCGTGATCCAGCCGAGCACGATCGCGGTCGTGGCGAGCCCGCTGCCGGAGTTGTTGCGGGACTTGATCTGGCTCTTCGCGACGTAGCCGAGGATGAGCCCGAGGAGACCCAGCGGCCAGCACAGCCCGACGACCGCGAGCACGAACGCCGCGATCGCGGTCCCGTTCATCTCCCTGGGCACGTTGACCTGCGCGCCCGGTCCGTAGTCCTGCGCCATGACGCCTCCATTGCATACGGTGAGTGTGCGCAGTCTACGGAGGGATTCGGGCGTTCTGGTGTGTTTCGGGGGAATCAGGCCTGCTGCTTGAACCAGGCCAGGGTCCGCGCGATCGCCTCCTCGTGCGCGCTGACCTGAACGTGCTCGGGGAAGGCGGCGCGGAACGCGGTGTCGTCGACGATCCAGGCGCGGTCGCGCTGGTACCAGGTCTCGCTGAGCTCCTTGACGGTCGGGTTGAACACGCCGATGAGGCGCTGCATGCCCCGGCCCAGCGCGGCGCTCTTGGGTTTGCCGCCGGCCGCTTCCCAGACGAGCGCGAGGAACTCGGCGCCGGTGACGGGCGGTCCGACCGGCAGGTGCCAGGCGTAGCCGTCGGCCTTCGGGTGCTCGCCCAAGGTGACGAGTCCGGCGGCGACGTCGGGGAGGTACGAGACGGTGTGGGGCTCATCGGGTTCGCCGAGCCAGCGGGCGGTCTTCCCGGCGGCCGCGGCGGCGAAGATCGAGGGGCCGAGGACGGTGTTCACGCCGCCGGGCCCGAAGTAGTCCGAGGCCCGGCCGAGGCTCGCGCGGACGCGCCCTTCCTTGTGGGCGTTGAGGATCATCTCGGCGACTCGGGCGCGGGCCCGGCCCTTCGGGAACGCGGCCGCGTACGGCAGGCCCTCGTGCAGGGGTCCCTCGACGGGCCCGTACATGTAGAGGTTGTCGGCCATGACGAGCCGCGCCCCGGATTTCTCGACTCCGGTGAGGACGGTGTCCGCGAAGCCCACGAACTCCTTGGCCCACTCGGCGTAGGGCGGCTGCGCGCACTGGTAGACGACGGCGGCGCCGGCGCAGGCCGCGGCGGCGCCCTCGGCGGTGGTGATGTCGGCGCGGAAGCCCTGCGGGCCTTCGGCATTGCGGCTGACGGCGCGCACTTCGTGTCCGCGCGCGGTGAGCTCGGCGACGACGGCCCTGCCGATGCCGCCGGTGGCGCCGAGGACGACGTGGAGATCAGTCATGGGGTGCTCCTGATGCGAAATTTAGTAACGATGTTATATAACCATGTTACGATACGCTGGTCAACATGGCGAGACCCAGGAAACGAGACTACGAGACGCTGCGGCGCGAACTCATCGACGCGGGCGGGCGCATCCTGGCCGCGGAGGGCCCGGCCGCCTTGAGCACCAGGCGGGTCGCGCAGGAGACCGGCACCTCGACCACCGCCGTCTACAGTCTCTTCGGCGACAAGGCGGGTCTGCTCCGCGAGATGTTCCTGGAGGGCTTCGAACGGCTCGCCGCCGCTTTCGCATCCGTGCCGCGCACCGACGATCCGCTCGCCGACCTGCTCGCCCTCGGCGACGCCTACCGCGCCAACGCCCGCGCCAACCCGCACCTGTACGAGCTCATGTTCGGCCGCCCGGTGCCCGAGTTCCAACCCGACGCCGCAGCGTCCGAACGGATCCAGCCCACTTTCGACGCCCTCGTGGAGGCCTGCGGGCGCTGCGTCGAGCAAGGCGTCTTCGCCGATATCGGCGCGCATTCGATCGCCGTGCAGCTCAACGCGATGGCCCATGGCCTGTGCAGCCTCGGACTGCGAGGCGCCCTCGGCGACGAGGACGAGGCGAACGCACACTGGAAGCGCGCGTTCGCCTCCCTCACCAGAGGGCTCGCCGCCTGAGCCGGCGGCCTCCCCCGTGAAGCGAACGGGCCGGGCCGTCCTCGCCGCTCGAGTCGGCCCCCTCCTGCGTCCGGCCGACCGCGATCGCGCTAGGCGTCCGCCCGTCCCGCTGCGACTCGAGCGGCCAAGGCCTCGGCGCCATCGAGGAGCAGGCCCATGCCCAGCTCGAAGAGACCGTCGAGGTCGAGGTCGTAGCCGTCCTCCAGTGAGCCCAATCGGCCGAAGAGCTTTGTGAAATGCGGATGCGCGCTCATGAAGGCCGCGTCGCCGATGAGCGGCTGGTACTGGAGGTCGGTCCACTCCTCAGAGGACAGGCCCGTCTCGGAGGCGGCGGCGTGGTCGGCCTCGAAGTTCGCGGCCAGGCCGAGGATGTGGCTGAACAGCAGGATGTGCAACTCGAAGTACAGGTGCGGCGGAAGGCCCGTCGCTTCGAGCGCGCCCAAGAGCCGGTCCCCGAGCCGAATGATGTTCGGCAGCGGCAGCGGCCTGGTGAGCGGCTGGGTCCGCCCGAGCCAGGGGTGCGCACGGTGCAGCCGCCAGAGCTCCCGCGACAGCGACTCCACTTGGGACCGCCATGGTGCGGCCGGGTCGCGGTCGAACGCCGACGAACCGTAGATCGTGTCCGCCATGGCGGAGACCAGCTCATCCTTGTCCTCCACGAACCGGTACAGCGACATCGGCGCCACCCCGCACCGGCTGGCGACCGCACGCATCGAGACCGCCTCGAACCCTTCGCCGTCCGCGATCTCGATCGCCTCCGCGAGCAGCCGCTCCCGGGTCAGTTCGGCGGTCGCGCCGCCGTCGGCGCCGCGCCTCCGCGCGACCACCGTGCCCGAGCGCGGACGCGTGATGACCAGGCCCTCAGCGCGAAGCACGTCCAGCGCCTTCATGGCAGTGGCCAGTGCCACACCGAATTCTCGGGCGACCTGCCGAGTCGAGGGGACCTTGTCGCCCGGAGCCAGCTCCCGATCGGCGATGCGCCTGCTCAGTTCGGCGGCGATGCGAACGTATGGCGGCTCGTTCGGCTCGGCCACGGCGGCCCTCCCTCTGGTCTGTACTACGACAGATCCTAGCCGCACCCCACCTTCCGGACCCCAACTGCACTAGGGCAGTTGGGAGATGTATTTGCAGGTCAAAGGCATGTTTCATACGGTAGTCCGAGTCAACCCAGTACGACGTATCCGGAGGAACCCCATGACCACCGTCCTCATCTCAGGCTCCGGCATCGCCGGCACCGCCCTCGCCTCCTGGCTGCGCGAGCAGGGCCTCACCCCCGTCGTCCTCGAACGCGCCCCGCAGCTCCGCCGCGGCGGCCAGGCCGTCGACGTCCGCGGCGCCGCCCTCCACGTCCTGCGCCGCATGGGACTCGACACCCAGGCCCGCGCACTCGCCAACCACAGCAACGGCATGAACATGCTCGACTCCGAAGGCAACGAGATCTTCCGCTCCGAGGAATTCGCGCTCTCCTCCGGCAGCCTCGACTCCGACGACATCGAGATCCTCCGCGACGACCTCGTCGACCTCGTATACGCCCGCAACGACGGCATCGAGTACGTGTTCGGCGACTCGATCACCGCCCTCCGCCAAGAGTCCGAAGAGGTCCTGGTCGAGTTCGAGCACGCCGCCCCGCGCCGCTTCGACCTCGTCATCGGCGCCGACGGCCTCCACTCCAACACCCGCAAGCTCGCCTTCGGTCCCGAATCGCGGTACATCGACCACCTCGGCACGTACCTCGGCGTGTTCAGCCAGGAGAACTATCTCGGCCTCGAGCACTGGCAGACCTGGTTCGACAACGGCACCGACGGCGGCATGGTCATGACCGTGCGCGACAACCGGGAACTGCGCATCTACCTCGGCTTCGCCGCAGCGCCCCTCGAGTACGACCACCGGGACGCCAACGCGCAGAAGCAGCTCATCGCCGACCGTCTCGCCGGCTTCAGCTGGGAGGTCCCCGGCTTCCTCGAGCGGATGTGGAAGGCCGAGGACTTCTACTTCGACGTCATGGCCCAGATCAAAATGGACACCTGGTCCGACGGCAGCGTGGCCCTCCTCGGCGACGCCGCGCACTGCGCCGCGCCCACTTCGGGCCAGGGGACCAGCCTCGCCCTCGTCGGCGCCTACGTCCTCGCCCTCGAACTCGGCCGCACCGACGACCACGAGCTCGCCTTCGCCCGCTACGAGCGCCGGATGCGCCCGTTCGTCGAGGAGAACCAGGCGCTGGCCCTGCTGGACCCGCGGGAGACGCCGCCGGAGGAGCGGAACGCCCGCACGGACGCCGCCAAGAACGCGATCGACCTGGACGCGGTCGTCGACTAGGGACAGAGAGGGGCCGCACCGGTTTCGGTGCGCCCAGGAGCTCCTCAGCTGGTGCGAGGCGGCAGCGGCAGCGGCAGGGCCGGGAGCCCGTCGATGCTCTTCACGTTGTACTCCTTGGACTCGCAGTACTCGGCGAACTCGTCGTCGCTCTTGCGGCCCAGGAACTGCCGCAGCAGCGGCCGCTCCTCCCGGTACTCCATGAGCGGCACCGCGAAGCCGCAGGTGTCGCTGATGCGCTTGGCGCGCACCACGATGATCCCGCGAACGCCCGGACCGTCGGCCTCCGCGAACCGGGGGATGAGCTCCTCGAACCGCGGGTCGTCGCGGTAGACGGCCTCACCGGTGCCGTGGACGCGCACGATGTCGGGCGGACCGGTGAAGGCGCACCACATGAGGGTGATGCGGCCGTTCTCGCGCAGGTGCGCGTGCGTCTCGGCGCCGGAGCCGCCGAAGTCGAGGTAGGCCACGGTCAGCTCGTCGAGGACCTTGAGCGAACCGTTGTGGCCCTTGGGGGAGAGGTTCACGTGGCCGTCTTCGGCGAGCGGCGCGGTCGCCACGAAGAACACCGGCTGCGCCTCGATGAACTCGCGCAGGCGACCCTCGATCACAGGATACGTCTTTCCCATTATGCGAACCTCGACTCCCATTCCTCGGTCTATCCGCGGTCGAACCTACGCCTGGTCCGACCGGGTCGCAACCGTCTTCCCGGTGGCCGGGCGGTTGCCGCAGTGCTTCAGCCCCCGGTACCGCTTTCGGACGTGAACGCTTGGCGGCGTACGAATTCGAGCTCGACCCGGTCGAGGAACGAGTCGACCTCCTCCACGTCGTAGCCCTCCCGCATCCGCGTCGTCGTGAAATGGCTGTTCCGGATGTCCTCGGCCCGCATTCGCTGCGGGCCGTCCGGGGGATCGGCCAGCGCGATCGCCACGGTGTCGAGGAGGTCGTCGACCTCGTCCTCGTCGTAGCCAGGGGTGAGCCGCACGGTCTTGAACTGGGCGTTGACGACGTCAGCAGCGGTCACCAGCGCGTCCGCGGCGATCGCCTCACGATGCGAAAGGAGCGTCGAGACACCGGCGACGAGACGTTCGAGACGCTCACCGACCTCCTCGGGCGGCGATACGTCCTGATCGAAGTCGGGGTCGCCGAGCGCGACATGCCGGTTCCTCGCCAGCGGCAGCAACTCGGCCGTGTCCGTCCCGAGCTTCTGCGGCTCAGGGAGATGGCGCGCCCGGGCATCGTGCAGGAGTTCAAGGTAGACGTCACCGAGCGTCAGCGCCGCTCCCGCACGGGGACTGCCGTTCTCGAGCAGCGTCAGGAACGCTCCGGTGAACGCGGTCCGCCCGCTGCCGTCGAACGCGAAGGACGGCTCATTCGCAGGCGAGGAGGTCAGCGTGAACGCGCCGTTCGCCGTGATCTGGCCGAGGAGGGTGCTCTCCTCGCCGCTCAGCAGCTGGGTGGCCTTCCCTGAGAAACAGCAGTCCAGGAGGAGCACCTTCGCCTTCGCGCGCGACACCTGGATCGCATGGTGCAGGAGCCTGAAAGGGATGCCGCTCCAAGGAAGGAGTCGCTGCGAGGTCTGCGGGAGCGCGAGATGCAGGAGCCCGTCGGAGGCGACGAGGCCGTGGCCGCTGTAATAGATGAGCAGGAGGTCGGCGGCCTCCGTCGCCGCGGCCTCCACCTCGCGGCCGACGGCGGCGAGGTCGGGCGGGTCCATCAGCGTTCGGCAGTGCGCGGGCGGGAGGCCGGTGTGCCGCTCCAGCGCGACCTTCAGGTCCCGCAGGTTGTTGCGGATCTCGGGGACACCCGGCAGGTGCTCATAGGCGCCGGTGCCGATGAGGAGCGCCCGGGACTGCGCGCCGTCGGGGAGGCGCATCCGCTAGCCGCCCTGACCGAGCCGTTCGCGGGCGTCGCCGAACAGGTTCTCGGCCACCGTCTTCGCGACCGGGCCGCTCGCGCTCACCTCCCTCACCGAGCCGTCGGCGCGCAGCGAGACCTTGATCTCCGAGCGGCGGGTCTGCAGCCACACGCCGATCGTCCGTCCGAGCGCGTCGACACCGCCGGCGGCGATCGCCGCCAGCAGGATCTCCTGCAGGGCCCCGAGTCGGCCCGGCTCGATCCCGGCGGGCGCGAAGTCGACCAGGCCCCGGTACTCGTCCTCCTGGTTCAGCCACTGCCGCAAGGATTCCAGCTCGCTCCGAGCATTCTCGGAACCTTCGACCGCTATCTCGACGTCCATCCCAGGATTCTCCCAGACCCCCGCCACTCGCGGCGGGCCCGAAAATGCTGCTCGCCGCAGCGATGAATCCGACCGACCCCGCTCGTCCATACGGGCATACACCGAACGACATGGACCAAGGAGCACCGCAATGAGCGCCAACGACCTGACCTACACCCTCACCGTCGAAGCCGACGCCCCCGTCGCCGCCGTCTGGGCCGCCTGGACCGAAGACGCCCCCTACGAGGCGTGGAGCTACTCCAAGCCCGGCTCGGTGTCGATTGACCCGACCCCGAACGGCCGCTACACCGCCACCGTCGTCACCCCCGACGGCCAGGAGTTCCCCATCACCGGCCGTTACATCGAGGTCGTCGAGCACGAACGGCTCGTCATGGGCATGGACACCCCCGGCGGCGGCGAAGAGGTCATGCGCCTCGACCTGGTCGACCTCGGCGAGGACCGCACCCGCCTCACCATCTCGCAGACCTGCGCCACCAAGGACGAGTACGACATGGCCAAGGAAGGCAGCCAGATGCTGCTCGACTCCTGCCTCGCCTACCTCGCCAAAGCCTGATCCCCGCGGAGGCGGGGGGGGGGGGGGGGCCCCCCGCCCCCCCCCCCCCCCCCCCCCCCCCCCCCCCCCCCCCCCCCCCCCCCCCCCCCGCCCCCCCCCCC
>NZ_JAERMK010000005.1:104760-223916 GCF_016918015.1 Glycomyces sp. YM15 | reverse complement strand
CGCCCCCACCCCCCCCCCCGCGCCCCCCCGGGGGGGGGGGGGGGGCGGCCCCCCCCCCCCCCCCCCCCGCCGCGCCCCCGTCGCCGATCCGCACCGCCCCGGGCACAATAGGCAGCGCACCGAGCGGCCCACGCGGAACGGAGACCCCAATGATCGGCATCACCGGAGCCACCGGCGGCGTGGGCTCGGGGGTCATCCGCCACCTGCTCGCCGCGGGCCGAGACGACCTCGTCGCCCTCGCCCGACGCCCCGAAGCCGTCGCGCCCGGAATCGCCGCCCGCCGCGCCGACTACGACGACCCCGCGTCCCTGACCGCGGCCCTCCGCGGACTCGACACCCTCGTGATGGTCTCCAGCGACGGCACCGCCGAGACCATGACCCGCCACCACCGCAACGTCATCGCCGCCTGCCCCGCCGACGTCCGCATCGTCTACACCAGCATCATCGACATCGCCCCGGACTCGCGCTTCTACTACTCGCCGGGCCACCGGGAGACCGAAGGCCTCCTCGCCGACCGCCCCCACTGCCTGGCCCGCACCTCCGTCTTCGCCGACTTCTTCGCCGCCACCTGGCTCGACGTGCCGTTCGACCATGCCGCACGCGACGGCGAACTCGCCCTGCCGCTCGGCGACGGCGCACCCGGCACCTCGTTCTGCACCCGCGACGACGTCTCCCGCGCGCTTGCCGCCGCCGCGTCCGCCCGCATCGAAGGCGTCCTCGAGCTCACCGGCCCCGAAGCCCTCACCGGCGACCAGATCGCCGCCGCGGCCGGCGAAGCGCTCGGCGAACCCGTGCGGTACCGGGCGATCGACGACGCCGACTACCGCGCCCGCCTCGCCGCCGACGGCGAACCCGCGTGGCTCATCGAGGCCTACGCCAGCATGTTCCGGTCCGTGCGCGAAGGCCGCTTCGCCGCCGCGTCAGGCGACATCGAGCGGCTCACCGGGACGCCCCCGACGACCCTCGCGGCCTACCTGCGACGCTGACCCCATGCAGCTCAACGCCGACCAGCTCAACCGCTCGCTCCTCGACCGGCAGTCACTCCTGCAGCGCAAGCCGCGGGACGTGGTCGCCGCGGTCCGCTCCGCCGTCGCCGTCCAGGCCCAGTCGCCCGCCTCCCCCTACATCGGACTGTGGAACCGCGTGGCCGACTTCGACCCCGCCGACCTCGACGCCGCCTTCACCTCGAACGAAATCGTGCGAGGCAACCCGATCCGCATGACCCTGCACGCCGTCGCCGCCGACGAGTACCGGCCCTTCCGCGAAGCCACCGAGCCGTCCCTGTACGCCGCGAAACTCGGCGGCCGCATCGCCGAATCCGGCATCGCCCCGAGCGAAGCCGCCGAACACGCCGCCGACATCCTCGACTACGCCACCGAAACCCGCACCGCCCGCGAATGCGAAGCCCGGCTCGCCGAACGACTCGACCCCGAGACCGCGAAAGCCGTCTGGCCCGGCATCCGCCAATACGCCCCCCTCCTGCGAGTCCCGCTCGGCGGCCCATGGGCCTTCAACGAGAAGGTCGCCTACCTCGCCGCACCCGACCGGCCCGCGCTCGGCGACCGCGACGCCGCCGACACCGCCCTGCAACGCCTCGTCCTCCGCTACCTCTCCGGATTCGGCCCGGCCTCCGTCCCCGACGCCGCCCAGTTCGCCATGGTCCAGCGCGGCAGGGTGAAGCAGGCCGTCAAAGCCCTCGGCGATCGCCTGCGCGAATACCAAGGCCCGCAAGGCGAAGCGCTCTACGACCTGCCCGAAGCCGCGATCCCCGACGCCGACACCCCCGCGCCGCCGCGCCTCATGGCCATGTGGGACAACGCGTTCCTCGCCCACCACGACCGCGGCCGCACCATCCCGCCCGACCTCCGCGCCATCCTGATCCGCAACAACGGCGACGTGCTCCCGATGATCCTGGTCGACGGCCGCGCCGCAGGCGTCTGGCGCACGAGCCCCCACGGCATCGAGGCCACCGCCTTCCGGCCCCTCACCGACGACGACTGGGCCGGACTCGCCGCCGAAGCCGAAGCGCTCGCCGCGTTCCTCGCCGACCGCGACCCCGACGTCTACAGCCGCTACCACCACTGGTGGAAGCGCCTCCCCGCTGGCGAGACCGCGACACTGGCGACTCGGTTACGATGCCCCAGCCCGCCCCGTTCAACCGGAAGGAGCCCCGCCATGAGCGGCCGCGAACACCACTACGAGATCACGACGCGCTGGACCGGCAACACCGGCAAAGGCACCGCGAACTACCGCGAATACGGGCGCGACCACGACCTCATCGCCGAAGGCAAACCCGTCATCCAGGCCAGCGCCGACCCCGCCTTCCGCGGCCAGCCCGAACGCTGGAACCCCGAGGAACTGCTCGTCGCCGCCCTCGCCGACTGCCACATGCTCACCTACCTGTCACTCTGCGCGCGTGAGCGACTCGTCGTCACGGCCTACGAGGACACCGTGACCGGCACCATGACCGAAGCGGGCGGCGGCGGGCGATTCACCGAGGTGACCCTCTCGCCCGTGGTCACCATCGCCGACCCCGCGCTGGCCGACCGTGCGATGGCGCTCCATCACGACGCGAACCGGGACTGCTTCATCGCGCGATCGGTGAACTTCCCGGTACACCACCGCCCGACGATCCGCTCGGTCTGACCTCAGAGCGGCGTGCAGGGGACGGTCGCGGGGATCTCGTACCGCCCCCGGACGTCGGCCTGGAAGCTCGCGTCGACGCTGCCGCCCGGACTGATCGCGGCGTTGAGCAGGATGTCGCCGTAGCGTTCGCCCTCGATGTGGGTGAGTCCCCAGGTGGCGGTCACGGTCAGGTGCTTGATCCCGATCAGGATCTCCCAGCCGTCGATCGCTTCGGTGCCGGTGTTGGCCACGGTCACCGTGATCGACACCGACTCGTTCCACTCGCTGTCGAGGGTGAGCGAGGCGGTGCACGGCGTGCCGTCGGCCGCGGCCTCCTCCCCGCCGCCGGCGGGCTCGGTCGCGGGCGCGCTGCTCGAGGCCGTCTCGGTCGGCGACTCGGCGACGGTGGGGGACGGTGTCGCCGGTGGGCCCGCCGAGGAGCCGTCGAGGACGCTGGTGTCGGCCTCGGCTGTGGTCGCGGGGTCGCTGAGCACGGCGAGGTCGGGGTCGTGGTCGTCGCGGAGCGCGCTGAACTGCCAGACCGCGGCGACCGACGCGAGGACGGCGACGGCGATGAGGACGAGCAGGAGGCGGCCGTGGATGCTTCCGCGCAGCGCGGCGCGGTCCATCCATGGGCGCATGGTGAACTCCTCCAACGGGATCGGGCTGCGCAGGGGTTTCGCGGCCTGGGGCTGAGGCGCCGGTCTCTATTGTGCAGCGCCGAAGGAAGCCTACAAGGCTCCGTCGCGCGCCTTTGAACGCCTGAAGCGCACGTGATGCCGGTGTAGATTCGGGCAGAACGAAAGGGATGTCCATGCGTGCCGTCGTAGTCACCGATTTCGATACCGAACCGAGCGTTGCCGAGCAGCCCGTCCCTGAGCCGGGGCATGGCGAAGTGCTCGTGCGCCTCGCCGCCGCGGGCGTGAATCCCTTCGACTGGAAGGTCGTCGAAGGGGCGATGCGCGACTCGGTCGAGCACTCCTTCCCGCTGGTGCTCGGTTCCGACGGCGCAGGGACGGTGGAGCGCGTCGGCGACGGCGTCGGCTTCGAGCCCGGCGACCGCGTCTTCGGGCAGTTCATGGACGTCAAGCACGGCCGCGGTTCCTTTGCCGAGTTCGCGGTCGCCAAGGCCGCCAAGCTCGCCCGCATGCCCGCGGGGCTCGCGTTCGACATCGCCGCGGCCCTGCCCACGGCGGGCGCCGCGGCGCACGACTTCGTCGAGGGCACCGGGACGGGCCCGGGGCAGACCCTGCTCGTCAACGGCGCGTCGGGCGGCGTCGGTCAGGCCGCCGTGCAGCTCGCCGCCGCTCAGGGCGTGCGGGTCATCGGCACCACGGATCCAGCGACCGCCGCGTATCTGCGCGAGCTCGGGGCTGCCGAGACCATCGACTTCACGGTGGGGCCGACGGCGGACCAGGTCCGCGTCGCCCATCCCGGCGGCATCGACGCCATCGTCGACCTGATCTCCGGTCCCGGTGAGATCGAGCCGATCGCGGCGCTGCTCAAGCCGAACGGCGTGATCGTCTCCTCGAACGGCGCGGTCGACGCCGAGCTGCTCGCCGCCCGCGGGCTGCGGGGTGCGAACCTGTACGCGAACGCGAAGCCGGCGACGCTCGCGTCCCTCGCCGACGCGGTCCAGCACGGCCAGCTGCGCCTGCGCATCGACTACAAGGTGCCGCTCGAGGACGCCGCGGACGCCTTGGCGCGGTTGAAGGCGGGCAAGTCGCGCGGCAAGACCGTGCTCACCATCGAAGCCGTATAGGGAGCGGCCTTCCTGTCCTATACGGCCTGGGGGCTCGCTGTCCGGTAGGCGAACGGGCAACCGCGTGCGAGACGGCGGATTCCAGGGTGGCTGCGGCACTGCTGGTCATTCGCTGGTCTGGATGAGTTCAGCGAGGCGCTCGGCCGGGGCTTCCCAGCCGAGCGCCTCGTGTGGGCCCGGTCTTGCGTTCGGGCTCAGGCGGACTCGACGGGCAAGCCCGCTTCGGTCCAGTCCGCGATGCCTTCCTTGTACTTCCGAACGTCGGTGTAGCCCAGGCCGGTCAGGCGCTCGGCGACCTGGCCGCTGTTGGGGCAGGCCTCGTTCGAGCAGTACGTGACGATCGCGGCGTCGCGGTCGGGCAGCAGCGTCGGCGCCTGGGCGTCGACGTCGGCGAGCACGAGCGGGAGGGCCCCGGGCAGGTGCTGCTTCGCGTAGTACTCGCCGCCGAGGGCGTCGACCACCGTCACGGCGCCGTTCGCGATCGCCTTCTGGAGTTCCTCACGGGTGATGAGCGCGGTCATGGTATCGCCTTCCAGGTAAGTGGACTATAGTCCATATGTGTCTGACGATAGTAACGGACTGCAGTCCGGTTCTGCAACCCCGCTTGAGCTGCTGCGCACGCCGCCGCCCAAGGAACGCGCCGACGCCGCCCGCAACCGCGCCGCGATCCTCGACGCGGCGGCCCGGCTCTTCGCCGAGCACGGCGTGGACGCCGTCTCGATGGACCAGGTGGCGGCCGCCGCCGGGGTCGGGAAGGGGACGCTCTTCCGCCGCTTCGGCGACAAGGCCGGGCTGGCCGCCGCGCTGCTCGACGCGCGCGAGCGCGTGCTCCAAGAGGCGGTCCTCAGCGGACCGCCGCCGCTGGGACCCGGTGCGCCAGAGGGGGAACGCCTAGCGGCCTTCGCTGATGCGTATCTGGACTACGCGTTCGAGTACCTGCCGCTGGTGCGCATGTCCGAGACCGCGAGTCCGGGTGCGCGGTACCGTATCGGCGCCTACCGCTTCTGGCACCGGCATGTGTCGATCCTGCTGCCGCAGGGTGGGGATCCCGAGCACACCGCGCACGCCCTCCTCGCGATGCTCGGCGCCGAGCATCTGACCGCGCTGCTGCCCGAGCTGGGGGAGGAGCGTATCAGGGCGGGCGTTCATCGCATGTGGACTGCGGCGGACCGGGGCCGCTAGGGCGTGTCCCCCGCATCGCGGAGCCGAAGCGCCGCTGTCCCGGACCGGGGCATCGACTGCATTCGGTTCAAGTCGTGAACGCAGTGCGTTGGAAGGAGATCGTCGAGCCGGGGCGTTGATTGCGGCCCGTGGCTGAGCTTCGACTGCAGCGGTCCGAACATCGATAGGGGCGCGCGGTTCGAGGACGGTGCGGTCGTCGAATCGACCTTCGCGTGCAACTGCCGCGCCGCCTCGGTCACCGCACCCCATGGTCCTCGGGCGGCAGCGGCTCGAGCACCCGATTGTGGTGGCGCTGGAACACCATCGAGGTCTGGAAGCGCGCCACCTCGGGCCTCGTGCCGAGCCGGTCGACCAGGAACGCATGCAGCCGTTCGACATCGGGGACGGCCACGTGGATCACGATGTCGCTCCCGCCGGAGACCACGAACAGCGTCACCACCTCCGGCCACGAGCCCACGGTCTCCCGGAACGACTCGTACGAGGATCGCTGGTGCTGGCGCAGCTGCACCGACACCAGCGCCTCCGCGCGCCGGCCGAGCGCCGCGAGGTCCACATCGGCGCCGTAGCCGCGGATCACCCCGCGCCTGGTCAGCGCCCGGACCCGCTCCAGCGCGGTCGACGGCGCGATCCCGAGTCGGCGGGCCAGTTCCCGGTTCGACAGCCGCGCATCCGACTGGAGCAACTGCACGATCGATGCGTCAAGTTCGTCCATCCGCGGATTATCGCGCCGATACCGGCCGAACGTTCGGCGGACCCCCGGAACGACCGAACGCGCGCATACCGTTGCTCCGCATGAATGACCGAAATCCCCCTCGCGGCTCTCTGGGGACCGCGCGCGGCACCGCGCTCTACCTCGGCGCGATCCTCGGCCCCGGCGTGCTGGCCCTACCCGGCCTGGCCGCGAATGCGGCCGGACCCGCCGCCCTCCTCGCCTGGGTCGCGCTCCTCGTCCTCTCGATCCCGGTCGCCGCCACCTTCGCCGAACTCGCCGCGCGCCGACCGGACGCGGGCGGTGTCGCGACGTTCACCCGCGCGGCCTTCGGCGACCGCGCCGCCGCCGTCGGCGGCTGGTGGTTCTTCAGCGTCATCCCCGTCGGCGCCAGCTCGGCCGCGCTCGTGGGCGCGGCCTACATCGCCGACGCAGCCGGGTTCGGCCGCACCGCCGTCACCGCCATCGCCGCGATTCTCCTGGCGACCGCCTTCGCCGCCAACCACATCGGCCTGCGCCTCTCCGGCGGTGCGCAGCTCGTCCTCATGGGGCTGCTCATCGCGCTCCTCGCGGTCGCGTGCGCGGCCGCCCTGCCGCACTTCGACCCGGCGAACCTGCGCCCGTTCGCGCCGCACGGCTTCGCGGGCGTCTTCTCGGCGGCCGCGGTCCTGTTCTACGCCTTCTCCGGCTGGGAGGCCGCGAGCCACCTCTCCGGCGAGTTCACCGACCCGACCCGGCAGCTGCGCCGCGTCACCGCGCTCGCCCTGGCCGTCGTCGCCACGGTCTACCTTGCCCTGGCGACCGCCACCGCGGGCGTGCTCGGCGGGAGGGCCGCCCATTCGGCCGTGCCGCTCACCGACCTGCTCGCGTACGGCTTCGGTCCGGCGGCGGCGCCGCTCACCGCCGTGTGCGCGGCACTGCTCAGCCTGGGCGCCATGAACACCTTCATCGCCGGGGCGTCCCGGCTCGGCGCGGCGCTCGCGCGCGACGGCGCGATGCCCGCGCCGCTCGCCAAGGGCCACGAGCCCGGCCGCACTCCGCACCGCAGCCTCGCGGTGCTCGCGGTCCTCACGGGGACCGCGTTCACCGGGGCCACCTGGTTCGGGCTCGGCCTCGACGTGCAGATGCGCGCGACCTCGGCGGTCCTCGCCGGCGTCACGGTCCTGGCGTGCGCGGCGGCGGTCCGGCTGCTCACCGGCCGGGCTCGCGTCCGGGCGCTGCTCGCGACCGCGTGCACTGCCGCGATCGGCACCGCGCTCTCCTGGTACCTGCTGCTGCCCTTGGGGATCGCCGTCCTCGCCCTGGCCTACCTGCGCTCGAGACCGGGGCGGCCCCTGCCGCACCCGGTTGCGGTGCGGCAGGGCGCGTAACTGGTTTCCCTGCAGGTCAGCGGAAGCCGTCGACGTGGTCGGCGACCCAGTCCGCGTCGGCCCGCGCCTCCGGTTTGCGCATCAGCAGGCAGCCGTAGTGGAAGCCCCGCAGCTCGTCCTCTTCCGCGGCCACGATCTGCCGGGCCACCTCCTGGAATCCCGCCGCGGCCACCAGGTCCCCGACGCGGCCGATCGAGAGCCGGTACGCGGTCGTCACCGAGTGGTCGAACGCCCAGGCGATCTGCGAGGTGTCGGTGTGCGCCTGGAACATCAGCAGGAGGTGCCCGCCGGGCGCGAGCAGGCGGTGGCATTCCTCGAAGACGGCGGGCAGCCGCTCGGGCGGGACGTGGATGATCGAGGAGCGTGAGAGGACCCCGCCGAGGCCGCCGTCGGGCAGGTCGACCGCGGTCATGTCCCCGGTCGCGAAGGCCAGGTCCGGGTACGCCTTGCGGGCCAGCGCGATCATCTCGGGGGAGAGGTCGATGCCGCTCGCGTCGAGACCCAGGCCGTGCAGGTACTCGGTGACATAGCCGGGCCCGCATCCGATGTCGAGCACCCGCGGGTTCCCGGAGGCCTCGACGAGCTCCGCGAACGCCGCGATCATGACCCGATCGAAGTGGCGCTCCCGGATCGAGTCCTTGAACCGTTCGAAGTACTCGTCCGCGAGGTGGTCGTATCGTTCGCGCGTCGCGCGTTCATATCCGGTGTCGCCCATGGCCGGACATTAGCCGCCGCGGCGTCCGGTCAGGTGGGGAGTCCGCCGGTGAAGGCCGTCTGGAAGTAGCAGTGCTCCTCCATGTGGGCCACGTACTTCGGATCGGTGGCCTCGACGGTGAACCGGGCCTTGTCGCCGCCGGGTTCGGCCTCGATCGCGAAGGACGCGATGATCGCGGCGGCCCGGCGGTGGAACTCCTCGTTCTGCGGTTTGAGGACGAGGTAGCGGTAGCCGCCGGAGCGGCCGTTCGATCCGTCGAGGCGGTCGCCGAAGTGTTCGATGGCTTTGACCTTGGGCCGCACGAGTTCTTTGGTGGCCGGGTCGAGGAGGTGGCCTTCGTCGTCGGTCCAGACCTGCTTGCCGAGGAACAGCTCGAAGCACTCTTCGAACTCCTTGGCGGTGCCCGGGTCGAGTGCCATCGTGCCGAAGCCCTGGAACCAGGCGTCCATGAGCAGCTGGAGGCCGAACGCCGCCCCTCGCGGGAACCGGGTGTCGTCGCCGAGGCGGCGGGTGAGCCGCCCGTCGACCTTGGTTCCCTCACGGCCCCAGGTCAACACCTCGAAGATGGTCGTCATGGTCGCGAATCATAACCAGTGGGGGCAAACCCGTCATGCAGCGCTACCGCATGGTTACTCGCGGGTAGTGACCATCGGGGAGGGCCGCGGCCCTCCCCGTGCCCCTGCGAGGGTCAGTTCCAGTCGTCGATGCGCACGTCATGCGGCGCGGGCGCGCCCTTGCCCGTCTCGAGAAGCTGCTTGAGGCTCATCAGGAACAAGGCCCACTTGGTGCTGCAGTGGTGCATGAACTCGACCGGTTCGCGCCACCCCTCGTGTTTGAACAGGACGACCGTGTAGTCGCCCTCCTGGCGCAGGTCCCAGTGGATCCGGGTCCCGATCCACTCGGGCGGCCCGTCCACGACCTCCCACTGGACGCGTTTGCCCGGTATGAGTTCGACGACCGACATGTCGAAGTAGCCGAGTTCGGCGCCATCGCGCTCGAATCGGAAATCGATCACGTCGCCGATGCCGGTCGCACCGGTGGTCCGCTCGGTCCACCAGCCGGATAGGCCATCCAGTGTGGTGAGCACTTCATATGCCCGCTCGGGCGTCGTGTGCTCGGCGCCCATGCGGTGCAGGATGTCGACCATGTCCTTCTCCTTCTACTGCTCGTTCTGGGTTTCCTGCTGCTGCTCGATGGACTCGGCGAGGCGCTTGATGCGCCGGAGCCGGGAGTCCCATGTAGATCCGACCGCTTCGAGCTGGGCGGCGGCGCGCGCCAGCCGGACCTCGTCCACGCGGTAGTGCTTCTCGCGCCCGGCGGTCGCGGCGTGCACGAGGCCGACGCGGTCGAGGACGGCGAGGTGCTTCGCGACGGCCTGACGGGTGACCGGCAGGCGCACGCTCAGGCTCGTCGCCGTGCCGCTGCCCTCGCCCAGCAGCAGGTCGAGCATCCGGCGGCGGGTCGGGTCGCCGATCGCCGACCAGAGGTCGTCGTCGACAGCGGTGCTCATCGCCCCGCTCCGACCTTCTCCGCGTACGGCGCCAGGCGCGGCAGGAAGTGGTCCCAGCCGGTGACGTGGTCGGCGTGCTCGGCCGCGACCTTGGCCTCGGCCCAGCCGCGTTCGCGGAAGCCGGTCTCGGTCATCTTCAGGACCGTGCCGGTGCCGGCGGGCTCGAGTTCGAAGACGACCAGGTACGAGTTGCCGGGGACGGCCTGCTCGCCGGCCGGGTGGGTCCACCGGAACGAGAAGTGCCGCGGCGGCATCGCGTCGACCACGGTGAACTGCTCCCAGTCGATCTCGTCGCCGCCCTTGCCGAACCCGATGCGGCCGTGCCCGTCGGGCGAGAGTTCCGCTTCGTCGGGCCACCAGGCCTTGAGGTGCTCGGGGCTGCTCACCACGTCGAAGACGACCTCCGGCGAGGCTTCGATGCGGATCTCCCGCTCTATGGATCCGAGTTCCATGATCGCCATCCTTTCGCAACGTTTGGTTGCACATCACGTTACCGCAAGGGGTGAATACATGCAACCATTTGTTGCTTAAAGTTGGAAGCGAGAACGCCGCACCTGGTCAGAGCCGTGAATCACGAACGCCGCACACCCGGGGCGGTCCAGCTGTCGAGGAGGCGCAGGGCCTCGGCGCTCGTCGAACCGGGCTCGACGCTGTAGACGCACAGCGACTGGTCCGGGTCGTCGGGGAGCGCGAACACCTCGTAGGAGAACTCCAGGTCGCCGACCACCGGATGCCGGTACCGCTTGACGCCGTGCGTGCGCCGCAGCACATTGTGGTCGCTCCACCAGGTGGTGAACTCCGGGCAGCCGAGCGTCAACTCGCCCACCAGGTCGGCGAGCTGGCGGTCCTCGGGGTGCTTCCCGGCCTCGTACCGCAGGACCGCGACATTGTCGCGGGCCATGGCCTCCCAGCCGACCACCCGCTCCTTCGCCTCCGGGTCGAGCAGGGACCAGCGGGCGATGTTCCGCTGCTTCGCGGGCTTCGCCTCGAAATCGGTGAGCACCGCTTTCGCCAGACGGTTCTGCGCGAGCACGTCCATCCGCCTGCCGACGATGAACGCCGGCACGTGCTCCAGGCTCTGCAGTGTCAGGAGCAGCCCGGGGCGCACCCGCTGCGCCGCGATCGGCCCGCGCCTGCGCTGGGGTCGCCGGGCGGCCAGGTCCATGAGGTGGTCGCGCTCGGACCGATCGAGCCGCAGCGCCTCCGCCAGCGCCTCGAGGACCTCCGGTGACGGGTTCTGGGCGCGACCCTGCTCCAGGCGCGTGTAGTACTCCACGCTCATGTTCGCCAGCCGCGCCACCTCGTCGCGGCGCAGACCCGGCACGCGCCGGACGCGGCCGTCGTCGGGCAGGCCCGCGTCCATCGGGCTCACGCGCGCACGCCTGCTGCGGAGGAAGTCCGAGATCTCGCTGCGAGGGTCCATGCGCCAATCCTGCCGCAGGCCCGGGCGCCTCGGCCCTCCAAGGGTGGTCCTCGCGGTACCAGTCGCGAGAGGGCGTTCTCAGCCCGGAAATCGGGTCCCGACCGGTGTTGTAGTTGATCGCAGGACGGAGCAGCCGCCCTGAACGACAAGCACACCGAAGGAATCGAATGGCTACTGTGAACGACAAGCTGCCGCTCGCGAACCGCGTCGCCGTCATTACGGGCGCCTCCAGCGGCCTGGGCGAGGCCACCGCCGAACTCCTCGCCGAGCGCGGCGCGAAGGTCGCCGTCCTGGCCCGTCGCGCGGACCGCCTCGAAGCCCTGGTCGAACGCGTCGAGCAGCACGGCGGCGCCGCCCTGGCGCTCGCGGTCGACGTCACCGACGCCGCCGCCCTGAACGCTGCGGCCGAGCGGGTCAAGGCCGAACTCGGCACCGCCGACCTCCTGTTCAACAACGCCGGCGTCATGCTCGCCGCGCCGGTCACCGAGGGCCGCGTCGACGAATGGCAGCGCATGATCGACGTGAACATCACCGGCCTGATGAACGCCATCGGCGCGTTCAGCCCGCAACTGGTCGAGGCCGCCGCGGACAAGGGCATCGCCGATCTCGTCAACACCTCCTCGATCGCGGCGCAGAACGTCTTCCCGAACTTCGCCGTCTACACCGGATCCAAGGCCTTCGTCTCGCACGCCTCCCGCAACCTGCGCGCCGAACTCGGCCCCCAGAACGTGCGCGTCTCGGTGATCGAACCGGGGATCGTGCGCACCGAGCTCCAGGGCCACGTCGACCATGCCGGCACCAACGCCTGGCTCGACGACGTACTCGCCAACCACGAGGTCCTGGAGGCCGGCGACATCGCCGAAACCGTGGCCTTCCTCGCCGCCCAGCCGCGCCGCGTCAACTTCCAGCAGGTCACCGTCATGCCGACCTTCCAAGGCAACTGACGCATAGCGCCGCGTTCTCGGACGATCGTTCACAAACGCGCGCAGTACCCGCGGGACGCGTGGCAGGATTGCCGTCGGAGCAAAACGGCAGCAGGACGCCACGCGTCCCGGGAAGCACAGACAGCACGGAGGTTCGACATGGCCAAGCTCGGCAGGACCGACATCGAGATCTACCCCCTCGTCCTGGGCACCAACACCTTCGGGTGGAACACCGAGGAGTCCGAGGCGCACGCAGTCCTCGACGCCTTCACCGCCGCCGGCGGCAACCTCATCGACACCGCCGACTCCTACTCCGCCTGGGCCCCTGGCAACTCCGGCGGCGAATCCGAGACCGTCATCGGCACCTGGCTCGCGAAGCACAGGGACGAGAACGTCCTCGTCGCCACCAAGGTCTCCCAGCACCCCGAATACAAGGGCCTGTCCGGACCCAACGTCCGGGCCGCCGCCGAGGCCTCGCTCAAACGCCTCGGCGTCGAGGCCATCGACGTCTACTACGCCCACTTCGACGACCCCGACACCCCGCTCGAGGAGACCGTCGCCGCGTTCAACGACCTCGTCACCGACGGCAAGATCCGCCACATCGCGGTCTCCAACTACAGTCCCGAGCGGCTCCGCGAATGGCTCGACATCACCGCGTCGCTCGGCGCGGCCCGACCGGTCGCCCTGCAGCCCAAGTACAGCCTCGTCAGCCGCAGCACCTTCGAGCCCGGCCTGCGCGACATCGCCGTGGCCGAGGACCTCAGCGGCCTCCCGTACCACGCGCTCGCCTCCGGCTTCCTCACCGGCAAGTACCGGACCGAGGACGACCTCAAGCAGAGCGTCCGCGGCGGCTCGGCCTCCAAGCACCTCAACCCGTCCGGCCTCGCGATCATCGAGAAGCTCGACCAGATCGCCCAGGCCCGCGGCGTCGCTATCGCCACGGTCGCGCTGGCGTGGACGCGCACCCGGCCCGGCATCGCCGCGCCGATCGCGGGCGCGCGCACCGCCGACCAGCTCGGCCCGCTCCTGGCTTCGGCCGAACTGGAGCTGACCCGGGACGAGGCGGACGAGCTCACCGCGCTCTCCGACGTCATCGGCGTCTGACCTTCGCGCAGCCGAGGCCCTGACCGCCGATCGGCGGTCAGGGCCTCGGCTGCGCGGTCACCGGGCCGCCTCGGCCGCGATCCGCATCCGGAGGTCCGTCGTGCGGCGGCGATGATAGTGGACGGTCAAGATGCCGAGCAGGGGAGGCCAGGCCGCCAGCGGCGCGTACGCGACCCAGAAGACGACGTTCTGCCAGCCGTTGAGGATCAGTCGGGTCGCATCGCCGTCGACCCCCAGGCCGAAGCCGTACATGACCATGGTGTACGGCAGGAACAGCAGCAGCGTCGCACCGATCGCGGCGGGCAGGACGGCGGCCGGGACCGGCACCCGTCGGCCCCGCAATCCGGGGATCCACCGGGGCCAGACCTCGCCCCACTCCGTGACCAGGCCGACCGCCAGGAACGCCAGCGCCTCGCTGACCACGGTGAGCGCGATGATGTACCACCACGGTCCCGCGGCCAGAGCGCTCGGGTCGACGTGCGTCACGGGATCCGTCTCGACCAGGGGCGCGCCGGCCTTCGCCGCGATCCTCCAGACGCCGGACGGCAGTGTGGTGAGCGCGGTGGCGTAAGCGGCCCACACCGCCCATCGCGGCACGCCCGCCGCGGTCCGACCATGCAGGCGTTCCGCGAATCGGTAAGCGGTCATCCGATACTCCTGAGCTCGATGCGGCGATCGCGGGTTCCCGGCTCGCGCAACGGTGTCCCGCGTCTGCTGACGCTTCCGAGCGTCGCTCGACCGCCGAGGGCGCCGCCTCCCCCGAGCGCCGCGCATCGTTCCCCCTCGCGGGGGAGCAGCACCGCACCCGGGCGTCGGAGGAGCGCTGAGGGCCCTTACCGCCGAACGGCGGTAAGGGCCCTCAACCTGCGATTCGCGTTCGGTTCACCTGCGGCGGCAGGTGTCGTAGCCGCCGTCGTAGATCCGGCCCCATGCGACCCTTGCGGATTCGAGGAGCCCGTCGAGCGTGTCGACGCCGTGGGCGCGCTGCTGGGCGACGAGGATGCCGGCGGCGGCGAGCGTGTCCGACGCGGCCTCGTGGTGCCGGGCGAGGTTCACGCCCGCGGCGGCGGCCACATCGGGGAGCCGGTACGAGGGCATCGGCCAGGTCTGCTTGGCGATCACCATGGTGCAGGCGTATTTCATGGTCGGC
Source organism: Glycomyces sp. YM15 (assembly GCF_016918015.1). Taxonomy (GTDB): domain Bacteria; phylum Actinomycetota; class Actinomycetes; order Mycobacteriales; family Micromonosporaceae; genus Glycomyces. Next base: position 209,443 of record NZ_JAERMK010000005.1, on the reverse strand, counting down.
CACGGAAGCCCGGCCGCGCTGTTGGCGGCCCGGATCACCGAGGTGTCGAAGGAGGCGTTGTGCGCCACCAGCGGATCGCCGCCGACGAACTCCTCCAGGCGCGCCCACACCTGCCGCCACCTCGGCGCTCCGACCACATCGGAGGCCTGGACACCGTGGATCTGGGTGTTGCGGTACTCGAACCGGTCATGCCCGGCGGGCGGCCGGATGAGTGTCGCGAACCGGTCGACGACCTCGTCGCCCTTGACCCGCGCGACCGCCACCGAGCAGGCACTCGCCCTGCTGCCGTTGGCGGTCTCGAAGTCGATCGCCACCCAAGAGTCCATCCGCCACCCTTCATCCGAGACGGCTGACGTTAGCATCGGGTGGCGAGCGTCAAGGAAGGTCATCGCAGTCGGACCCGAACCGGGAAGCGCGCATCGCCGCGCGGAACCGCCGACCCGCGCCGGACGGGACCACCTTGCGGCTGTTCCTGCTCTGGTCCTTTCCCGTGGTGGTCCTCCTGCTCGTTCTCTGGGTTTCGAACACCGAGCCTTGAGGCCCGGGCGCGAGTGGGGACGGCGAAGGGGCCCTTACCGCCGAACGGCGGTAAGGGCCCCGCTCATTCTCGATCCCCTAGACGGCCGGGGCCTTCGCGTAGACCTCGATCTCGCTGAGGATGATCCAGCCGACCGTGCCGCCGGTCCCGGCGGTCATGGCGACCCGGACCGCCGAGGTCGCGGCGTTCACCTCCACGTCGATGATCGGCGCCTCGCCGGTGGGCACGTCCACGACGTCGCCCGCGTTCTGCCAGTTGCCCTCCGCGTCCAGGTACTGCACCTGCAGCGTGTCGGCGTAGCTGTTGCGGCCGCCGTCGCTCCAGAAGTACGACACCACGCGGGTCACGTCGCGGGTCTCCGGCAGCGTGACGGTGATCGTGTCCTCGGTGTTGAACGGACCCGACTTCCAGTTCGACCAGCCCTTGTCGGTCAGGTTCCCGTTCCGCAGGGCCTCGGTCGAATAGCCCGGCTCGGTGAACGTCGCCGAAGTGGTCACGCCGTCCTCAGTGGCCACGTTGAGCTCGATCGGGTCGGTCACCTCGATATCGATCGTGGCCGGCAGCTCGGTCCCGTCGATGAGCGTCGCAGTGCCGTTCAACGTCACCGTCCCGTAGTCGTCGAAGGCGCCCGCGGGCGGCTCCTCCCACGTCACGGGCACCGTCGCCTCGGTACCGCGGCCGCCCAAGGCGATCACCGTTTCCGGCAGGTCCGGGGTGAAGCCGGGGTAGGTCTTCGCCGAGGCCGGAGCGGTCTCGGCGAACGTGTCGACGCTGACCGTCACCCTGGTGCGGAACGTATTGCCCAGCGGGTCGGTCGCCTTGCCCCGCACGGTCTCCGTGCCCACCTTGTTCCAAGTGGAGTCCGGAGGCAGGTCCCAGACGACCGGGAGCGCCCCGCGCGTGCCGTCGCGGTAGACGCCCGGGACGGTGTCGGGCAGGACCGGAGTGTGACGGGGAACGGTGTACGTGGTGACGTCGGCGGTGCCGAGCACGGTCTCATCGATCAGGCCCCAGCGCTGGTTGCTCGCCGCGGTCGGCGTGTACGTCTGCACCGGCGAACCGTCGGCGGTCGCCTCGCCCCACACGTCGAGCACCAGGCCCGTGCCCTTGCTCACCGGCACGTACGTGCCGTCGCCCGTGGTCGACAGGTACCACTGCGCCGCATCGGACGGGTCGTCCCCGGCCGCTTCGAGCACCGCCCTGCCGTCGGCCACCGCCAGGCGGGTACCGGTGGCGGCGTTGACGATCGAGTACAGCTCGCGGTTCGAGTAGCCGTCGGTCAGCCGCTCGACCTCCCACAGCTGCTCAGCGCTGGAGGCGTCGTCGGTCGCGAGCACGATGCCCGAGCCGTCCTCGGACGGGGCGATCGACTTGCCGCTCTGCACGCCGTCGAAGCGGTAGACGTGGCCGTCCTGCACCATCGCCGCGTCCTCGGCGACGCCCGAGACGCCGTCGATCTTGAAGGTCGTGACGGACTTGCCCGGCACGGTCAGCGTGGCGGCGGTGCCGTCCACGACGACCGGCTCGCCCTCGACGAGCGCGCCGTCGGCGCTGGTGGTCACCGGGGTCACCGTCGTGCCGGAGTCGACCGAGCCGAACTTCGACAGGTCGAGCGTCACCTGGACCGGAGCCTCGGCGTTGTTGGTGTACACGGCGACCGCCGCGTCCTCGGAGTCCTTGACCGCGGCGGTGGTCGAGGTGTCGTTCGTGCCGATGATGTAGTCGCCCGGCTCGATGTAGTGGGTGAAGTTCCGGATCGTGTGGTACTTCGTGTTCGTCTCGATCCTGCAGGTCTCGAGGGTGTCCTCGGCCGTGCAGTCGAACGGCAGCTGGATCGAGCCCCAGCTGTGGCCGAGGTTCTTGTCCTCGATCGGCTGCCACAGCACCCACGCCGACGGCTCCAGCTCGCGCAGGTCGTCGGTGATGCGGGTGGCCATGCCCAGGCCGTTCTCCATCGACGTGTAGTCCTGGCCGTTGGTCCAGGCGCCGCCGACCTCGCTCATCCACAGCGGCTTGTCGCTGCCCTTGGCGAGGTCGCGGACGCCGGTGCGCCCGCCGGTGCCGTAGGTGTGGACGTTCATCTGGCCGACGTTCGCCCGGGACTGCTCGGTGTAGGCGTTCCAGTTCGTGGTGAACCGGCCCGGGTTGGTCTCGTCCATCGCCGAGACCACGGCGTCCAGTTCGGACTCCGAGAGCTGGGAGGCGAGGGCGTTGACGACCAGCTGCTGCAGCTCGGGCCCGGCGTGCGCGCCCTCCTGGCCGCCGCCGGTCGGCTGCACGCCGTCCGCGCCGAGCTGGGTGCCCCAGTAGTTCGTGTTGGGCTCGTTGAGCGGATCGACGGTGTCGAACTCGATGCCGTGCTCGGCCTCGACGTGCTCCATGACCTCGGTCAGGTAGATCGCGAACTCGTCGACCGAGTCGGCGCGGATCTGGTCGGCGTTCGAGTCGAAGCCGCCGGAGACGTAACCGGAGACGGTCTGGAAGTACGGCGGGGAGTTGGAGAAGGCCTCCCAGTGGGTGACGTCGTCCTTGATCTGGTCGATCCACCAGCGCTGGTTGGCGTCGGCGTCCCAGTTCCAGTGCTCGGGGTTCTCGGGGTCCCACCAGTCCTTGTCCTCGTGGGTGGTGCCCTCGGGAGCGGCCCAGTAGCCGGGGACGGCGGAGGCGCCGCCGCGCAGGTACTCGTTGTCGATGTTCGGGGCGTTGCCGCCGCCGATGTTGTACCTGGCGATGTTGAGGTTGAGGCCCTCGTCGCCGAAGACCATGTCCACCAGCTGGTCGCGGATCTCGTCGGGGTAGCCGCCCGTGGCGTTGGCGAACCAGACGAGGCTGGTGCCCCAGCCTTCGAACTGCTGGCCGCGGTACGACGGGTCGAGGGTGACGTTCACGGCGGTCGCCGGGCCCTCCTGCGCGTTGGCGCCCGCGTTGAGGAGCGGCAGCGCGGACGCGGCGATCACGGCGGCGAGGCCTACCGCACCGGCCGCGGCCAGTGGGCGCCCGCGCCTCGGTCGGGGAGATGACATCGTTGTCTCCTTCAAAGGGGGTGCAATCGAGTTATCTGAATATTGCACAGAAACCAACGCTTGTGAACACCCTTTGTCTAACGGATTGAAAAACCCTGACCTGGAATCGCTCCCGCAACCTCGGAATATCGCACCCATACGTCGGGGTTCCGACCGGGGGTCCGGTTTCGGCGCAGCCTCCGAGTCGCCGATTCGCAGAGCTGTCCGAAATGCCCAGACACTCCGCTCGCCTTCGCCGTAACTCCTCCGGCGGCGCCGGCCGCAGACTCCGCGGCACCCGCGTGATCGCCAGGATGCTCACGTCGTCGGCCATCCGCGACGCGAACCGCTCCGCGTCGGCCCACACGAACTCGACCAGCCGCCGCGGCGAAGCCGGCACCACCAACCCGTCCAAGTGGTGCGCCAGCGGATAGTAGTTCCCGTCATCGTCGCGCGCCTCGACCAGCCCGTCGGAGAACGCCAGCAGCGTGTCCTCGGCCCCGAAGGGCACCGACACCGTCCCGCTCGGCTTCACCGGCGCCGCCAGCCGCAGGCCCAGCACCGGCGCGGGCTTCAGATCGATCTCCTCCACCCGCTCGCCCCGCAGCAGCAGCGGCGTCGGATGCCCGCACGACAGCAGCCGCACCTCGTCCTCCTCCTCGGCGAACTCCGCCAGCAGCACCGACGCGAACAGCTCCGGCACGTACCCGTGCGCCGCGTCCTCCAGCAACCGCCGCTCCAGCCGCCACGCGATCCGGCCCAGGTCCGCCTCGTCGAGGATCGCCTCGTGGAACACCGAGAGCAGCATCGAAGCGGTCCCCACCGCGTCGAGCCCGTGCCCCTGCACGTCGCCGAGGATCATCCGCGTCCCGTACGGGCTCTGCCGCATGTCGAAGAAGTCCCCGCCGATCCGCGCGCCCCGCTGCGCCGAGTGGTACAGCCCCGCGCACGCGAGGTCGCCGACCCGGTCGGGCAGGTCGGGCAGCACGGCCCGCTGCGCGGCCTCGGAGACGCTGATCATCGTCACCAGGCCGGCCTCGAAGCGCTGGCGGACCCAGGAGATGCCGATGGCCGTGACGAAGACGATGCCGACCACGACGATGTCGTCGCCGTCGAACGCGCGCGAGAACGGGATCGGCGCGGCGACGATGGCCAAGGCGAGTGCCGCGATGACCGTGGTCCAGCCAGGTCCGAGCACGAACGCGGCGAGCACCGGCACCACCGCCGTCGCGATTCCGGCGTGGAGCGGGTCGGACCGGAAGAGCTGGAGGGCGGAGGCGATGAAGAGGGCTCCGAGCGGCAGCAGCCGGACCCACCGCGGAATGGCCGTGCCCGGCCGCAACTCGTCCGCTCGCGGGACTTGCGCAGCCATGGCCCGAGTTTAGGCGTACCGGGCACCGCGACCTGCGGTTTCGAACAGGTTGAGTGAAGAATTAGGACGCACGGCGGGCGTCGTATGCGGCGTGCGAGTCGAGCACCTTGGGCATCTCGTCGTAGAGGTGCGCGACGAGGTCGCGGAGGCGCTGTTCGAGTCCGGCGCCGACCTCGGTGAGGCGGTACTCGACGCGGGACGGATAGCCGTCCTCGGGTGCGAGCCGATCGACGATGCCGTCGCGTTCGAAGTGCTTGAGGCTCTGGGCGAGGGCCTTCTCATTGATGCCCTCCACCGCCCGCCGGATCTCGCTGAACCGCATCGGTCCCTCATGCAGGGCCAGCAGGATGAGCGTGCCCCAGCGGCCGGTGATGTGGTCGAGGATGGTGCGCGACTCGCAGCCCGCGGCCTGCACCTCGAAGCCGGGGACGAGTTCGGTGGGCTGGGTGCTCATGAAGCGATGTTACCTCCGCTACAGTACTTTCCAAACGATTGTGCTTTCATTTGGTAAGTGAAATGGTAGACGCAACCGACAGTTGAAGGAGCAAGAAATGATCGTCGTCACCGGTGCCAGCGGGCAACTCGGCCAGCTCGTCGTCGAAGGCCTCGTCGACCGGGTCCCCGCCGCGCAGATCGCCGTCGTCGTGCGCGACCCGGCCAAGGCCGTCCGCTTCGGCGAGCTCGGCGTCGAGGTCCGCGTCGCGGACTACAACGAGCCGTCCACCCTCGCGGACGCCTTCCGCGAAGGCGAGAAGGTCCTGCTCATCTCCGGCAGCGAGGTCGGCCAGCGGGTGCCGCAGCACAAGGCGGTCATCGACGCGGCGAAGGCCGCGAACGTCGCGCTCCTCGGCTACACCAGCATCCTGGGCGGTCCCGCCGCCGACTTCGAGCTCGCCCGCGAGCACCAGATCACCGAGCGGTACCTGATCGACTCGGGCCTCCCGTACGTGCTGCTGCGCAACGGCTGGTACCACGAGAACTACACCGGCGCACTGGGCCAGGTCCTGGCCAACGGCGGCGTCCTCACGAGCGCGGTCGAGGGCGCGAAGATCGCCAGCGCCACCCGCGCCGACTTCGCCGCGGCGGCGGTCGCGGTGCTCACCACCGAGGGCCACGAGAACCGCGAGTACGAGCTCAGCGGCGACCACGCCTGGACGTACGAGGAGTACGCGGCCGAGGTCTCGCGCCAGCTCGGCAAGGAGGTCGCGGTGAACCGCGTCCCGGCCGAGCAGCACCGCGAGATCCTGGTCGGCGCGGGCGTCCCGGATCCGTTCGCGGCGATCCTCGTCGGCGTCGAGGACGCGATCTCGCGCGGCCTGCTGGCCGTGCAGACCGGCGACCTGTCGAAGCTCATCGGGCGTCCGACGACGCCGATCGCGCAGTCGATCACCGAGGGCCTCCAGGCCGCTCAGGCGTAGCGGAATTCGAGCGACGGCCCGCGGGGTTCCCGCGGGCCGTTTCGCGTCTCAGACCTCGATGTGGGCGCCCATGGTCACGGTGCGCTCGCGCGGCAGGCTGAAGTGGTCGGCGGCGTCGGCGGTGATGTGGGAGGTGGCGATGAACAGACGCTTGCGCCAGGCCGCCATGGTCGGCTCGGGGCCGGCGCGCAGCTGGATGGTCGAGAGGAAGTAGGTGGCGTCGTCGAGTCTGAGTCTGCGTCCCTCGGACTGGGCGGCATCGACCAGCCGCAGTGCGGCGGGCACGTCCAAGGCGTCCATGTATCCGAACTTCGTGGTGACGTGGATGATCCCGTCTTTGGAGAAGCCGAGGTCGTCCACCTCGATGCGCTGGTCGAGCGGGACCCGGGGCACCGGTTCGGTCTCGACCGAGAGGATCACGATCTGAGCGTGGCGCACGTGGTTGCGCTCCATGTTGGCGCGCAGAGCGAGCGGTGTGGTCTCGAGGCCGCGGTTGAGGAGCACTGCGGTGCCGGGGACCTGCGCGACCTTCGGTTCCCCGCGGCGCAGCTGCTCGAGGAACGGGCGCAGCTCGCCCTCGCGCCTCTCACGTTCAGCGGTGACGATCTCGCGGCCGCGCTGCCAGGTGACCATGACGGTGAACACGGTGACGCCGAAGACGAGGGGGAACCACGCGCCGTGGATGATCTTGGTGGTGTTCGCCGCCAGGAACAGCAGGTTGAACCCGATCAGCAGTCCACCGCCGGTGAGGACCAGCCATTTCGGGGTGCCCCACTGGGTGCGGGCGATGTAGAAGAACAGCAGCGCCGCGATGGTCATGGTCCCGATGACGGCCATACCGTACGCGTAGGCGAGGGCCGCGGAGCTGCGGAAGGCGAAGACCAGGGTGAGTACCGAGACCATGAGCAGCCAGTTGATCCAGGGCATGTAGATCTGCCCGATCTGCTGTTCGGAGGTGTGGGCGATCCGCAGGCGCGGTAGATATCCGAGCTTCGTCGCCTGCGAGGCGACCGAGTACGCGCCGGTGATGACGGCCTGCGAGGCGATTACGGTCGCGGCGGTGGCGAGCAGCAGGAGCGGCACCCTCGCCCATTCGGGGGCGAGGAGGAAGAACGCGCCGCTGACGTTCGAGGGGTCTGCGAGGATGAGCGCGCCTTGGCCCATGTAGCTGCACAGGAGCGCGGGGAACACCAGGAGGATCCAGCCGCTCGTGATCGCCTTGCGGCCGAAGTGGCCCATGTCGGCGTAGAGGGCTTCGGCGCCGGTGAAGGTCAGCATGATCGCTGCGAGGGCGAAGAACGCGATGTGGAAGTTGCCGGCCAGGAAGGCGATCGCGTAGGTGGGCGAGAGCGCCTTGAGAATCTCGGGGTGGTCGGCGATGCCGCCGATGCCGCACGCGGCCAGCGAGAGGAACCAGACGATCACGATCGGTCCGAAGAGACGGCCGATACGGGCGGTGCCCCTCCTCTGGAACCCGAACAGCAGCAGGACGATCACCGCGGTGACGGGGATGATCCAGTTTTCGAGTCGCGGCTCGACGACCTTGAGGCCCTCGACTGCGGAGAGCACCGAGATGGCGGGCGTGATCATGCTGTCGCCGAGGAACAGGGCGGCCCCGAAGATGCCGAGTCCGGCGAGTAGGAGCGCGGTCCTGCGGCCGCGGCCGGTGCCGTGGCGGCGGATGAGGGTGATGAGGGCCATGATGCCGCCTTCGCCGTCGTTGTCGGCGCGCATCGCGAGCGTGATGTAGAAGACGGTCACGACGATCATCATCGACCAGAAGACGAGCGATACGACCCCGAAGACGTTGGCGTCGTTGACGGGGACCGGGTGCGGGTCGGCGGGGTTGAACACCGTCTGAAGCGCGTAGATCGGGCTGGTGCCGATGTCGCCGAAGACGACGCCGAGTGCGCCCACGATGAGCGCGAGCCGCAGGGCGCCGCGCGGGGAGGCAGGGCTGCGCGGGGGCGACTCCGGTGCCGAGGCGGGATCCGGTGCACTGGCGTCGAACTGGGAGGTCACGGCGGCTCCTTCTCGGCGATCGGGCATCGGCGGTCCGACCCGACCGGTGGACGATACCGCGCGAGACGGCTGCCCAGCCTCTGAGTGAGGCAATCCGAGAACGCCTTGCGACCTGCGGGTCCGCCTCGGGTGGGGAGCGGGTACCGCGGGCTACCGGAACGAGTCGGCGTGGTCGCGGGCCCAGTCGGCGAAGGTCCTCGCAGGACGGCCGGTGACGTCGGCGACGGTGGTGAAGACGTCGCGTGCGAACGCCGGCGGGTTCGCCCGCCAGTCGAGCACGTAGTCGATGGCGTGCTCCTCCATGCCGATGGCGCGCATCCGCTCCTTCGCGCCCTCGGGGTCCTCGGCCTCGTAGCGCACGTCCTCGCCGAGCGCGTCGGCGATCGCGGCCGCCTGCTGGGGGACGGTGAGCACTTCGGGCCCGGTGAGGGTGTAGACCCGCCCGGCGTGGCCGTCCTCGGTGAGTGCGAGGGCGGCGACAGCGGCGATGTCGCGCACGTCGACGGGGGAGTGCCCGACCTCGCCGTAGGCCTCGCGCACCACGCGTTCGGTGCGGATCGTCTCGGCCCAGCCGAGCGCGTTCGACATGAACTCGCCGGGCCGCAGGTGCGTGTACTCCAGTTCGGAGTCCTCGACCGCCGCCTCGACCGGCCCGGTGTAGCCGTTCCACAAGAGCGTCACGCGCCGCACCCCGGCCTTGACGGCGGCGGCGACCAGCTCGCGGCTGTCGGGAACCGTGTCGTTCCCGGGCCCGAAGGCGGTCATGAGATGCATGGCGGTGACGCCTTCGAGCGCGGCTTCGAGGCTCGCGAAGTCGGTGAAGTCCCCGGCTCGGACGTCCACGCCCGCAGGGAGATCCGCGGTGGCGGGGTCGCGGGTCAGGGCGCGTACCGGCCGGTTCGCGGCGCGCAGCCGCTGGACGAGGTGTCGTCCGACGTTGCCGGTCGCTCCGGTGATGAGCATGGTCATGGCTGCTCCCTCTCGGTTCGCCGGGGCCGTCGGCTCGGCCCCTGTGGCGGCCCGCCCAACGGTAGGGGCAATGGGGCGCAACGGCATCGGACCAGCGGCGCGGAAGCGGGTACGTCGCTGGTCCTAGGACCACTCGGGGGCGGTGTCGAGCTGCTCGCGCAACCAGGCCCGTTCGGTCTGCTTGGCAGCCTTCGCCATGTGGAGCATCCCCTGCCGGTACGGGTCCTCGATCTCTTCGGCGCGCAGCGGATGCGTCCCGTCGTAGAAGAAGCTCGCGGGCTGGTCGAGGAAATCGAGGCGGCGGCGCAGCACCGCGCGCCGCTCCTCGGGATCGGGCAGCTGCGACAGGAACGCCAGCACCACGAAGTACCGTCCCGTGTCGGTGATGTCGTACCCGTCGGCGTCCCGCAGCAGCGTTCGCAGCCGCTCCCGCCCGGTCTCGGTGAGCCTGAGCATGCCCTTCTGCGCCGCCCCCTGACCGGGGCGCATCTCCCGCGCGAGCGCGCCGGCGGCGACGAGCCGGTTGATCGCCGGGTAGACCGTGCCGTCGCTGAAGGTCCGGGCGTATCCGTGCAGCTGAGCCATTCTGCGGCGCAGCTCGTAGCCGTGCAGCGGTCCCTCCGCCAGAAAACCCAGGATCATCAGTTCGATCACAGGTACTATCCTATACCTCGATTCGCTGTATAGACTGGCCGTGACCGCTTTGCCCACCTCATCCAGGGAAGCCGCTGTGATCGAGTTCGAAACGGTGTCGAAGACCTATCCGGGCCAGTCAGTGGCCGTCGCCGACTTCTCGCTCGTCGTCCCCTCGCACCGCACCGTGGTGCTCGTCGGCTCCTCGGGCTCCGGCAAGTCCACCCTCCTGCGCACGGTGAACCGCATGGTCGAACCCACCTCCGGCCGCGTCCTCATCGACGACGAGGACGTGCGCGAACGGGACCCCGTCGCGCTGCGCCGCTCCATCGGCTACGTCCTCCAGCACGGCGGCCTCCTCCCGCACCGCTCCGTGCTCGACAACATCGCCACCGTGCCCGTCCTCAAGGGCACCCCCAAGCGCCGAGCACGCACGGCCGCAAGCGAACTCCTCGAACGCGTCGGCCTCGACCCCAAGATCGGCCGCCGTTACCCCGGCCAGCTCTCCGGCGGCCAGCAGCAGCGCGTCGGCGTCGCCCGCGCCCTCGCCGCCGACCCGAACATCCTGCTCATGGACGAGCCCTTCGGCGCCGTCGACCCGATCATGCGCCGCGAACTCCAGGAGGAACTCCTCCGCCTCCAAGCCGAACTCCACAAGACCATCGTCTTCGTCACCCACGACATCGACGAGGCCTTCCTCCTCGGCGACGAAGTCGTGGTCCTCCGCGAAGGCGGCGTCATCGCCCAGCGCGGCACCCCCGCCGAGATCCTCGGCGCCCCCGCCGACGACTTCGTGCGCGACTTCGTCGGCGCCGACCGCGCCGAACGCGAACTCCACATCACCACAGTCGACGGACGCTCCATCGCGGTCGACGGGACCGGCCGGCCCGTGGGGGTGCTCGCGCCTTGAACTGGCTCAGCCTGAACTGGCCGCAGGTCATCGAGCTCACCCGCGACCACCTGCTGCTCAGTGCCCCCGCCCTCCTGCTGAGCGTCCTCATCGCCGTCCCCATCGGACGACTCGCCCAGCAGCGCCCCCGCATCGGCGGCGCCCTCCTCGGCGCGGCCAGCCTCCTCTACGCCATCCCCGCCCTCCCCCTGCTCATCATCATCCCCGCCCTCTTCGGCGTCCCCCTCCGCTCGCCCGCCACCATGGTCATCGCCCTCACCGTCTACGGCGTCGCCCTCCTCGTGCGCACCGCCGCCGACGCCTTCGGCTCCGTCGACCCCCGCGTCCGCGAAGCCGCAGTCGCCGTCGGCCACTCGCCCCGCAGCGTGTTCTGGCGCGTCGACCTCCCCCTCGCCGTCCCCGTCCTCCTCGCCGGGGTCCGCGTCGTCGCCGTCTCCACGGTCAGCCTCGTCACCATCGGCGCCCTCATCGGCGTCCCCAGCCTCGGCACCCTCCTCACCGACGGCTTCCAACGCGGCATCCCCGCCGAAGTCGCCACCGGCATCATCGCCACCATGGCCCTCGCCCTGCTCTTCGACGCCCTCCTCGTCGCCGCCGGACGCGCCCTCACCCCCTGGGCCACCATCCGCCACGAACGCCCGCTCCCGCAGGAGGAGACGACATGAACCTCTTCCTCGACGCACTCGCCTGGCTCACCGACCCCGCGCACTGGACCGGCCCCGGCGGCGTGCCCACCCGCGTCCTCCAGCACCTCGCCATCACCTTCGCCGCCGTCACCGCCGCAGCGATCCTCGCCCTCCCCGCCGGTGTCCTCATCGGACACACCCGCAAAGGCGCCGGCCTCGTCGGCGCCATCGCCGGAGCCGCCCGCGCCATCCCCACCCTCGGCCTCCTCACCCTCCTCGGCCTCGCTCTCGGCATCGGACTCAAGGCACCCCTCATCGCGCTCATCGTGCTCGCCGTCCCCTCCGTCCTCGCCGGGGCCTACGCGGGCGTCCAGAACGTCGACACCGCCATCACCGGCGCCGCCCGCGCGATCGGCATGAACCCCCGCCAGATCGTCTTCCAGGTCGAGATCCCGCTGGCCGCACCGGTCCTCATCGGCGGCCTCCGCGCCGCCACCCTCCAGGTCGTCGCCACCGCCACCCTCGCCGCCTACACCGCCGACTTCGGCCTCGGCCGCTACCTGTTCTCCGGCCTCAAGTCCCGCGACTACGCCGAGATGCTCGCCGGAGCGCTCCTCGTCGCCGCGCTGGCCCTCCTGCTCGAACTCCTCTTCGCCGCCGGGCAGCGCCTGGCGGCGAAGCGCATCGCCGCACCCGCTCACGAGAAGGGCGCGGCCGAATCCGACAGTCCCCGAGAGAAGGAACCCGTATGAACACCCGCACCAAGGCCCTGGGTGCGCTCGCGCTCGCGGCCGTCCTGACCGCCACGGCCTGCTCGTCCGGAGACCCCCTCTCCAGCGGCGAATCGGACGGCGACACGATCGTGATCGGCTCGCAGGACTACTACTCCAGCGAGATCATCGCCGAGATCTACGCCCAGTCCCTCGAAGACGCCGGGTTCACTGTGGACCGCCAGTTCCGCATCGGCCAGCGCGAGGCGTACCTGCCGGAGATCGAGGGCGGCTCGATCGACCTCTTCCCCGAGTACACGGGCCCGCTGCTGCAGTACTGGGTGCCGGACACCGAGGCGCGGCTGAGCGATGACGTGTACGCCGCGCTCCAGGGGGCCACTCCCGACGGCCTGCGCGTACTCGACCAGTCGCCTGCCACCGACCAGGACTCCTACACGGTGACGAAGGCGTTCGCCGACGAATGGTCGATCGCCACAGTGGACGATCTGGCGAACGTGACGACGTCGATGACCATGGGCGCCAACTCGGAGGCCGAGACCCGTCCCAACGGCCCGCAGGGCCTGCTCGACACGTACGGCGTCGAGGTCGGCTTCACGCCGATCGAGGACGGCGGCGGCCCGCTCACGGTGCAGGCGCTGAACGACGGCGACATCCAGCTCGCCATCATCTACACCGCCGACCCGTCGATCGCCGCGAACGACCTGGTGTCGCTCGAGGACACGAAGGGCCTGTTCCTCGCCTCGCATGTGGTGCCGCTCGCGAGCGACAACGTGAACGACGAGGCGGCCGAGATCATCAACGCGGTGAGCGCCGCGATGACCCCGGAGGACCTCATCGCCATGAACTCCCGCAGTGTGAACGAGGAGCTGCCGGCCGAGACCATCGCGAAGGACTGGCTCGCCGAAGCGAACCTCGGATAGTCCCGACACGATCGCGCCTCCCCCGTCGTCGCGGCGGGGGAGGCGCTTCGCTGTGCTCTTTGCTGCTTCATCAGGGCGAAGACACCCCAGCCGAGGTAATCGCGCTGCTGTGCCGACTGCGACACGCGCTCAATCGCTGCCGTGTTCGCGCTCCGCCATCTCCCGCATTCTCCTGAAGAGCCCCATCGTCGATTCCCCGAGCACCGTGCCGGTGAGCACGATCTCCAGCGTGAGGCTGTCGTGTTCGTCGTCATCGCCGCGGTAGCGCTCGGGGTCGCGTTCCACCTCGGCTCGGACTATCCGCCTGCCGCCTTCGGGCGCGGCCGCGAAGGTCGCGGCGAAGACGCCGAACCCGGTCCAGCTCCGGTGGAGGTAGACGACGTCGCCTTCGGTGAAGACGTTCCACTTCTCTTCCATCTCACGGGCTCGGAAGCCGTGTTGCAGCCGTTCCCAGTCCTCGTCCGACCAGATTCGCTCCGGCAGCTCCGAAAGCGGTTTCGGAGCGGCGATCGGATGGAGTACCCGGAAGTCGGAGCGGGTGACGCGTTCGCTAGAGGTCATGCCGCGATCCTATGGTGGGCCGTCCTTCTCGATTGTGGTCGATTCTGGTGGACCCGACCTGTCCCTTGGGGCGCAGACGGGTCCGGCACCGAAGTACCGGACCCGCTGCTACCGCCTCATGAGGGCGAAGATGCCCCAGCCGAGGTAATCGCGTTGGTAGCGAACATGGTTGATCCGTTCCGTCCGCAACTTGTGTCGCATCTCGTCCTCCAGTTCGTGGCCCGGGTTGTCGTCGAGCCAGCGGCGGATGTTGCGCCAGTGCGGGGCCGCGTAGCGGTCCCAGCTGTCCTGGTCGGCGAGGACCATCTCGACGACGTCGTATCCGAGCGAGTCGAAGTGGCCGAACAGGTCCGGGAGCGAGAAGAAGCTGTCCTTGCTCTGGGCGTAGCAGCCTTTGACGGTGGCCTCGTCAGGCGGGTCCTGGCGCCAGTAGCACTCGCCGATGAGCATGAGGCCGCCCGGCCGCAGGCTCTGCTCGAGGAGCGCGACCGTGCCGGCGGTGCCGCCGCCGATCCAGGTGGCGCCGATGCACGCGGCGATGTCGACCGGTTCGCTCGCGACGTGGCCGGAGGCGTTGCCGTGCACGAACTCGCAGCGGTCGGCCACACCGAGTTCGGCCGCTCGGGCCTGGGCCCGTGCGGTGAACGCGGTGCTGATGTCGACGCCGGTGCCGCCGATGCCGTGATCGCGGGCCCAGGTGCAGAGCATCTCGCCCGACCCGCTCGCGAGGTCGAGCATGCGTGCGCCGGGCTCGAGGCGCAGTGCCTCGCCCAGGTCGGCCAGCTTGCGGCTATCGACGGGGTTGTGGATGCGGTGGCTGCTCTCGCCGATGACGATGGAAAGTGGGAGATCCACTGTGGTCCTTTGCTTTCGATGAATTCTTGACGGTGTCGAAGAGTGGTCGGCCGCGGCCGACCGCATACGCCTGGACCTTCAAAAAACCATCTCCAAAGCTCGTTCGCCTGCGATTGTCGCCGCACCGTACGACACGAGCGGCCGTCGTGTCCAGCGCATTGCCGGCACGCTGATAGCGTTTGCGGCATGAGCGAGCCGATGCCGTCCGCCTTCCCGCTGCGCCTGCCCGAGATGCCGCTGCACGACCCTTACGTGGTCGCCGACGCCGAGTCCGGCCTGTACCACCTGTACACCGCCAACCAGGGCTTCACCTCCGGAGCGACCGGGCCGCTGTCGGGCGCCGGGGTCGGCACGCTGTGCTACCGGTCCCCGAACCTGCTCGAGTGGGCCGATCCCGTGCCGGTGTTCCGCGTCGCCGAGGAGGCCTCGCCCTGGGCGGTGCACGGCGCCTGGGCGCCCGAGGTGCACCGCTGGAACGGCCGCTGGTACCTGTTCACGACGCTCCACAACACCGATGCCGCACTGCCGGTGCCGGAACCGGGGGAGTTCGGCACGCCGTTCCCGGTCCCGAACTACCGCCGGTCGACGATCGTCGCGGTCGCTGACTCGCTCACCGGCCCCTTCCGGATGCTCAGGCCCGAAGCGCCGATCCTGCCGCCCGAGCTCATGACCCTCGACGGGACGCTGTTCACCGACGACGAGGGCCGCCCGTGGATGGTCTACGCGAACGAATGGCTCCAGCGCATCGACGGCACGATCGAGGCGTTCCCTCTGACGGACGCCCTGGACGCGGTGTCGGGCGGCGCGGTGATGCTGTTCAAGGGCTCCGACGCCCCCTGGCTCACCCGCGACATTCCGGCCGGGGTGCCGCATCAGCTCGCCCCGTACGTCACGGACGGCCCGCAGTTGGTCCGCGCTCCCGGTGGTGCGCTCGTCTGTCTGTGGTCGACCTACGAGAAGAACCGGATCACCCCGGGCGGGGTGGACGGCGACTACGTCCAGACCTGGGCCGTGTCGCCCTCCGGCCGCCTCGAAGGCCCTTGGGAGCAAAGGGAACCGCTCGTCAGAGGCGACTCGGGCCACGGGATGCTGTTCACCACGTTCGAAGGCGAACTCATGCTCGTCCTCCACCGTCCCTTCACCGGGGCGCGCGGCAAGCTCTACGAGATGGCCTGGGACGGCGACGAACTCCGCGTCGTGCGCCAACGCACCGACCTCGACGGCGACTGAGCGCCCGGTCGCTCCATGATGGAGCGACCGGGCGCGCGCTACCACGCCACGGGGCCGAGGCGGTCGATGAAGGTCCCGCTCGGGCCGTCGGCGCCGAGGGTCGCGAGCTCGATGAACGGGTCGGTGCCCTCGTTGACCGTGAGCTGGCCGGTGTGGTTGTTCATGTCGGTCGCGGTGTACTTGCGGTTGGCGACCTCCCCGGGCGTGAGCAGGTTGAACTTGATCCCTGGCAGCGCCTGCGCGTACCGGACGGTGATCATGTTCAGGGCAGCTTTCGAAGAGGTGTAGGCGATCTCGTGCATCTTCGAGATGCCCTGCTCCGGGTCGGTGACGACGGTGAACGAGCCGCCGCCACTGGAGACCATGACGACTCGCGGGTTCTCGGCCTCCTGCAGCAGCGGCAGGAACGCGTGCGTGACCCTGACGGGCCCGTAGACGTTGGTGTCGTAGACGCCGTGGAGCTCTTCCGCGGTCGCTTCGGCGGGCGCGACCATGTGCCCGGGGCTGCCCGCGTTGTTGATGAGCACGTCGAGCCGGTCGGTGTGCTCCCGTACGAGCCGTTCGGCGGCGGCCACGGACTCGTCCGAGGTCACGTCGAGCGGCACCAGGATCACGTTCGCACCGCCGGCTTCGAGCTTGTCGACGGCGGCGCGGCCGCGGTCGAGGTCGCGGGATCCGAGGAACACGGTCCAGCCCATCTCGCCGAGGCGGCGGGCCGCTTCGAGGCCGAGGCCCTTGTTCGCGCCGGTGATGAGGACCGTGGTGGGGGTGGTCTGGTTGGCTGCCATCGTTGTCTTCCTTCGCTGTCTGGAGTGGTTCGGCCTTGCACTGGTGCTGACGGGCGGCGGGGCGGAAACCAGACGGGTGCTCGGAAAGAACTTCGCGGCAATCGATCGCATTCACATATTGACATGTGGAAACCCCTTGCCTCGGCTCGGTGGACAAATCGCGTTTTTTTCGCATTTGCATGCATAGTGGCGATGTGACGACGAGGCCGCGTCCGATTGGGCGCGCCCCGATCCGAGCGACGCCCTTGAAGGAGCGACTCCACCTGTCCAGAACACGAACCAAGACCGCGGTCGTGGTCGGCGTGAGCGGCTTCGTGCTCGCGGCGACCACTATGGTCGCCATGACCACCGCGAAAACCGGCCCGCCTCCGCTTCGGGAGCGGGCCGTGACGTTTCATGTCGGAGGATTTCGTCTTTTCGGCGCAAACCCCTATAGTTGGACATGCCAACGCGAACAAGGGGGTACGCCATGGGTTTTGCGGACAAGTTCAACGAGTTGAAGGACATGTTCTCGGGGGCCGTCGAAGACGTCAAAGGCAAGGCCGAGGAGATGATCGGCGGCGTCGCGGACGCACCGGTCGACCAGCTCGGCGAGCAGGTGGGCGGAGCCGCCGAAGACTTCCAGGGGCAGGCCCAGGAAAGCGTGGAGAACGCGCAGGGCCAAGTGCAGGAAGGCGTCGAGGGCGCCCAGGGGTCCGTCGAGGACTTCCGGGGTCAGACCGGTCTCTGACCGCATCGCAAGGGGCGGCCGCATCCACCGGATGCGGCCGCCCCTCGCGAACGTCATCGGGAGTTGAGAGTGCCGCACAGGCGGGTGTAGTCGCCGAAGGCGTCCTCCACCCCCTGGATCGACAGGCCGTAGCGCGAGAGCGAGTACTCGTGGCGGCGGTCGCGCACCGGACGGGCCAGCACGTTCTCGAGGTTCCCCGCGTCCTTGTGGGTCCACTCGGCGCCGATCGCCTTGTACAGCTTCGGAACCTCGTTCGCCGGGTCCGAGTTGAGCCGGTGGTACGGAACATCCACGATGGACTCGCTCGGGAGCCTGAGGCGCGACTGCCGGCCCCGCTCGATCGACTCGACGAGCAGCGTCAGCGCCACCTGTCCGATCTCGTCGAGGTCCAGGCGGCGCTGGTACAGCGACCAAGAGGTCTCCATCAGCGAGCACACCGAGCCCATGACCGTGGTCGGATCGCGGTGCGTCCAAACGATCGTCGCGTCCGGGAAGACCTTCCGGATCACGTCGAGGTCGTTCAGGTGCGCCGGGTACTTGAGCATCCAGCGCTTCGGCTCGCGCCCGTGCTGCAGCACCTGCAGCGCCCGCTTCAAGTACAGGTAGTCGGCCGTGCAGTCCCGCCCGCTCAGCCAGCGCCGGTATTCGGGCAGCCCCGCGCGCAGGATCAGGTGATACGTGCCGTGCGGCAGGAGCAGCATCGACTCCTCGGGTGAGTGCACCCGCATCGGGTGAATGACCTCCCATGACGGTGAGAACTTGACCATCATGCGCGTCCCGGACTCGATGGTCTTGATGGTCTTCTCGGCCGCGGCGCGGTGCTGCGGGAGGTCGGTGTGCATCATCTCCCACATGAGCGGGCCGCGGTGCGCGTCGGAGCCCGCGAGGATCTTGTGCGCCAGCGTGGTCGCTGTACGCGGCAGGCCCACGACGAACACTGGGGACACGATCTTCTCGTCGGCGATCTCCGGGTGCTCGATGATCCGCTGGCGGATCCGCAGCCGGTTTTCCAGGCGCTTCTTGGCGTCCTCGATCGCCGACTGCCAGCCGAGCGGCGTCAGCTGCCGCTCCTCGGCAAGGCACTGCAGGTGGAAGCCCAGGTCGGCGGCGAACTCCTCGTCTCCGGCGGTGGACCATCCGGTTGACTTCTCGACGGCCGCGACCGTCCGCTGCCAGGTCTCGAGGGGCCGCTTGCGGCTTTTGAAAGAGGGCCGCAGCATCGCGTTCACGAACGCGGCGGTAAGGGTGGTCCGGCTCATTGAGGGGGTTCCTTTCGGAGCGCAAGGCCCGCAAGGTGACAGATGGTCCGGCACAGACTACTATCGCCGACCCGCGCCGGCCAGGGGCCGGCCGCAGCACACTGAGCTTTTCCCTGCAAGGCATTCGTTGCATTCAGTGAGGTTTCTGCGGTTTGGCCATGTTCGCGCTGGGCGCAGCGAGCCAGGGGCGTGGTGCACCCCCGGTAGACGCATAGGCTCCCTTTGGGAGATAGCACCTGGAGGTCGCGCTCGTGACTGCACGGTCGTCTTCCCGTGAGCGGCTCAGAAAGCCCGTGTTACGCAGATTCTGGATCGGGGTCAGTGTAGACCTCGTAAGGCTGATTGGACATCACTCCGTCCACCCATACCTGCATCCCATAGCTAACGGGGTGGTCTGGGTAGAGGTTTCCCAGCTCGCTGATGGTGTTCTGGAAGTCCATCTTCGCCTCCCGCAACTGGAGCGCTTCACCATGCTGGAGCGGAGTTCCAGCCAGAGCGGCGGGTACCGCAGCGTCGAATGCGGGCCAGTCGATATCAATCCCCCCTTCATTACTCTCCTGGATGAACGGGCGCAGGTCGACCTGGCCGGTGCGACGGCCGTGCTCGATCAGCCACAGATCTGCGCTCTCACCATCGTCATGCATGCTGATCTGGCCGGCGATCACGTTCGGATCTGGATTGTCGAGGAACAAGTCCCGTAGCAGAGAGCGGATGTGCTCACGCCGACTGTAAACGAAGAACAAGCTCCAGTCCATTTGACCGGTGTAGGTCTTCTCCAGAACGTAGGCGCGCTGGCCTTGCAGATCATCGCTCATGAACTGCACCCTGCCAGATGCCTATGACAGTGGGGCATCCTGTGCGCGGTGATCGTTGCTTCCGGTGAATCTCACGCGATCCGGGCGTGTTCGTGCTGGAACACGGCGTGGCAGGCGCGGGCGATGACACCGATCCGTCAGGGATTGAGACCGATCCGGCGCAGCGCGGAAGCGCATCTTCAAATCGGCGTTGGCCTTCTCAGCCATGGCCCGGAGCGCGCCGAGGGCCTTGTTGTACTGCCGCTGATCCACAGTCAGTTGACCCTTGGGTTTCTTGTGCGGCAAGCGGACCGGCTCGGCATCGGCGAACTGCTCACCCCAGGCCGACCAGGACCAACAGCCGCCTGGCCTCGTCCTCGGTGTTGAGATGGGCGAACCAGACATCGAGTCCGGCGGCGATGGCGGCGGTCGAGTCGTACTACTGACTTTGTAGTTTCGGGGTCTGGCTGGTTACGGGGGTCTGATCCCGGTGCCGGCGAACATGCCGTCGATGAGGTCGGTGCGGGCCTGTATGTGGTTCAAGTGTTCTCGGACCAGAGCGAGGAGATGGTCGACGCCTTCGATGAGGGTGTTGGCGATGCGGCGCTTGAGCAGTGACCAAGTCGGTGGGCGCAGAGTCCTGCGAGTGAGACCCGGCCCGAGCCTCGCTTGCGGACCTTGATGACCGGAGTCTTCCCGCGACGGCCCCAGGTGCGGGACCGGGCTGGTATCAGCGTGTGCGAGGACTCGTCCATGAAGCAGATCCACGCGCCCAGCCTGCGCGCCGTCCTTTTACCGCAGGCCAGGTTTCGTTGCGCCAGGAGGTGATCGCCTCCTCGTCGCGGTCCGAGGCCTTTGCGTCGGGAACCTGTACCGTCCAGTCCATCGCATGGAGCACCAGGGCGACGCCCTTGAGGCTGTAGGTGATGCCGAACATCGCATCGATCAGCGCGCGGACGCGCACCAGCGTCCACCGCTGGTCCTGACCGAGCCCGGCGGCCGCGGGGCCGGCCTCCAGCGCCTGTTCGAGAGCCTGCCGCTGCGTGGCATCAAGCAGCGAGTCCGGACCCGAAGGGCCTTTGGACGCCAACGCCTCCGCGCCACCGGTCTTCCAGGTCCGATGCCATTGATAGCCGGTCTTGTCCGACACCTCGAACCGCCGGGCGACCTCCAGCGGATGCGCCCCCGCAGCGAACATCGCCGCGGCCTCCATCCGGACCGCCTCGCGCTTCGCCCGCGCGGCGGCATTCAAACCGCCGCCATCCCCGTACCTCACACAGGAATCAACGAACACCGCGCCAAACGGACACGCCATCAGACCCCGAAACTACAAGATCAGTAGCGGCTGGGGCGGACGTCGGAGACCCACATCGGGAACCCGTCCGGGGCGGAGACCACCTGGATATTGCCGCCGTGCGCGGCGTGCTTGCCCGACCACCACAGGTCAACGCCCTTCGTGGGCCCTTCAACGTGCGCCTTGTCGATCGGGATCAGGATCCCGTCCAGGCCCACATGCTCGTGCCCGGCTTCGATCACCTCGGCCAGCGAGGGTACCTGGGCGGCCAGGACATCAGCTCTTCTGGCGCAACGATGTTGGGTGGTAACTCCATTGTTCAGGAGGGGGCTTTGTTGCGCCTCAGGAGATCTCATCACGGAAAGCAAGAGGGGCCTTGCCGGGAAAGGCTCACTGGGCCGAAAGCAGAACGGATCGACCGGATCCGACCTGATCGTCGCCGGTCACCCCTACAAAGCGCCGGTTTCGTACGCTGGCGCAAGGCCCCACGACCTCGAAGGAGTCCGAGATGGCCGATATACCGCCGCCACCGTCTCCGCCGACACTGCCGCAACGGGAGCGTCCGCGTCCGGCATTGGTCCGGGCCGTGCCATTGACGATGTACCTCACCGCGCTCACCCTGTTCGCCACCGGCATCGGCCTGCTCGTGATGCAAGGCGACATCGACGACGCCGTCGGTGAAGAACTGACGGCCGACTCGTCCTCTGCCGTCGCCGACTTCTCGGCGGGGATGGACGCAACGATCGCGATCGCCCAGTTGAAGATCACCGCCTGGACATACCTCCTCCTGGCGGCGCTCCACCTCGTGCTGGGGCCACTCGACCACCGCGGGAAGCGCTCTGCGAGGATCCTCGGCTTGATTCTCGCAGGCATCTCCCTGGGCTTCTGCGGCATCGGTGGCATCGCCCTTCGGGCATTCGGCGGGATGTCGCCCATCGGCGAACCGTACAACGACCGAATATCGAGCGCTGTCCTCGAAGCCACTCCCGCCTGGCTCACTGCTTTGCAGTGGATCTCGCTGTCATTGCTGACCGTCGGATCGACGCTCGTCGTCATCCTGCTGGCAGTGCAGAACTCAAGGAACCACATCCACACAGCCTGAAGACAGGTCCTAGTGGACGGACAGGCCACCGTCGACGAAGATCGACTGGCCCGTCACGTACGCGGAAGCGCGGCTCGCGAGGAACACGGCCGCCCCCGCGAAGTCCTCCGCCAGACCGTTGCGGCCGGTCATCGTCCGCGCGGCCAGCGCCGACACCTGCTCGGGATCGGAGGCGAGCCGCTCGTTCAGCGGCGTCATCACGAACCCCGGCACCAGCGTGTTGCAGGTGACGCCGTGCGGGGACCACGCCTCGGCCTGCGACCGGGCGAGGGATTCCAAGGCGCCCTTGGAAACGCCGTAGGCGCCGCTCTGGACGAACGCCCGGTGCGCCTGCTGGGAGGTGACGTGGATGATCCGCCCGAACCCGCGCTCGGCCATGCCCGGACCGAAGCGCTGGCCGAGCAGGAAGGGCGCTTCGAGGTTCACGGTCATGGTCGTGTCCCAGACCGCTTCGTCGATGTCGCCCATCGGCGGTCGCAGGTTGATCCCGGCCGAGTTGACGAGGATTTCCGGCTCGCCGAAGACTGCAGCGGCTTCTTCTCCCGCGTCGCGGATGTCGTCACGGCCGCTCAGGTCGGCGCTCACCCAGGCCGCCTTGCACCCCTGGCCGGTGAGTTCATTGACCGTGGCGGTCAAGGCATCCCGGCCGCGCGCGACGACCACGACCTTCGCGCCCGCGTTCGCCAGAGCCGCTGCGATGGCCTTGCCGATGCCGGAACTCCCGCCGGTCACCAAGGCGACGCGGCCTTCCAACGAGAACAGATCGGCGAGGTAGTCCTGTGCGCTCATGCCCGAACCCTAGAGGCCTTCCGCTATTCGGTGAGGGCCGCGTCGAGCTCAGAGCGATGATCGCAGACCCATTGCCATGTCGTGCGGATCCATCCGGGCACGTCCATCTCGACGAGCATGATCTTGGCCGCGTCACCAGCGGCAGCCTCGGCCTCGATCCCGCGCCAGCAGCGATCCTGCCACCACAGCACCGCATCCACCAGGCGGGCGCGCCCATGCCGGTCCAGGCCGTAGGCGTCGGCGACCAGACGCATGCGCCGAGCGGTCTCAGGAAGATCAGTGACCATCGTGCCGAGTCGTAGGTACTGCCAGCAAAGATGAGCGACATCATGAATCCGCTCACCGGGCGCGGCAGCGTCCCAGTCGATGAACGCCACCGGCAGCGCACTCTGGGCCTCGTCGGTGTAAACGGTGTTCCGCGGGGCCAGGTCGTTGTGGCAGACCGTTTCGGCGTCACCGCAGAGGTCCGTATCGGCAGTGAGGTCATGGAACTGGCGAACCATCGTGGCCAACCGATTCAGGCTGGCATCGGTTTCGGCGTACGGGGAGCGGTCCAGATTGTAGGGGACGTGGCCGCCGACGAAGGTCAGGATCTCCCGGCCCTGTTCGTCGAGGCCCAGCAGACGCGGTGCTCCCTGCCATCCACAACGCTCGAAGTGCTCGAGCAGGCGGTGGGTGAACGGTGAGTGCGGGCCGACTGGTCGACGCACGCTGCCGTCCTTCAAGACGACCTCGTTGATGAACCCACCAGCAAGCGGTATCTCATCGACCATCCAGCGAGTTTCCCTTGGCCCTGACGTGCACGCAACTGAGATACGGGACGGCCTCAGCGAAAGGCGGCCGAGGCTGCGGGTGCGACCGGACTGGTCGCACCGGTGCCGGAGGCGACGTCGACGAGTGTGACCGTCGCGCAGGCGAACTCACGACTGCCGGTGTCTCCTGCACCGTAGGAGGATCGGCAGCGAGGTCGGCGCAGACGAGCCGGTCCTCCGGATTCAGCCAGGCGATCCTGCTGCCGCCGATGGGAATCACCGCTTGGCAAAGGCAGCCGGAGAAGTGCTCGTCGCAGCCTTCGCAAGGGACGGTGACGGTCTCTGACGGCCACGAGGCCGCCACGGCCGCCGCCTACGGCACTGTGCCGAGCACGTACCAGGAAGAAGGGGACGTGGACCTGCAGCTCTGGGTCCGGGTGACCGTGATCGAGGTGGGGGAGGGCGTCTCGATGATGTACGGCAGTGTGTTGGTGCCCGAGCGGGAGCTGAGGGCCGAGGACGGCGAGATCGCGACGGTCGAGCAGATCCACGGGTCGATCAGCGTTCAGAGCTGAGGCGGAGCAACGGCAAGGAAGCGTTGCAGGCCTTCGTCCGTACCCTGGGACTTGCCGTTGCTCAGTATCCTGTAGACATGTCTACGAGTACTGGAACTGCGAAGATGCCCCTCGGCCGAAAACTCGCGATTGCGGCCCTGTGCGTGGGGGTCGCGGTCGCAGGGGTGCTCGTGTATTTTCTGGTTCGCGGAGAACAGGTTGCGACCCATGAGTTTCCCGGCGATCATCATGTGATCATCTATCTTGATCGCGACGTCGATGACGACGTCCTGGAGCAGATTGAATCTGCGCTCCAAGATCATCCACTGATTGAGCAGTTCGAGTTCGAGTCCCAGGCGGAAGCCTATGAGAGGTTCCAGGACACCTTCTCAGAACAGCCTGACCTCGTGGATACGGTGGACGCCGATAGTCTGCCATCCGCCTTCCGAATCAGACTGACCGATAGCGATCGGTCGGAGGAATTCGTTCAAGAATTCGAGGATGTTGATGGTGTATACCAGGTCAGCGACCTTATGGAGCTCTTTCGGTACTATGAGCCGGCTTGCATTGAGTTCGAGGATGAGGGGATCAGCCCTGCCGAGGGTGACACTGAATCGATTCTCTATGAGATAGAGCAGGCATGTAGCAGATTCGTTAACGACGACTTCTGAGACTTGCTCGGAACTCGTCCGCGCCATGCCACTGCGGTCACCATGCCCTGGGTAGAGGTGAGGCCGGTCGGATTCCACCTAGTCCGACCGGCCTCGGAGGCAAGTCTAGAAGTCGAAGCGGCTGGGTTGGTTGACCAACTCGCGGGCATTTTTGAGAATCCACGGGCACCACTGGTCGCTCTGCCACGCGCCGCGCCAGATCACGGGCTCCTCGGGGGCGTCGCCGAAGTGGCAGACTTCGTGGGGCCCAACGCCGTCGTCGCAGTCGACCCGGTAGACGTCGGACGTGCCCGGTGGCGTCGACTCGAAGATGACGGAGAACTCCACCGGGTGGCGTCGGAACTTGCCGAGGCAGTGTTCGCCCTCGGGTTCGGGCGGGTCGTCGAAGGTCGTGTCAGCCACGGCAGAACCGGATCTTCCCGAGGGCGGAAGGGGTGGCAGCGGCGACGGTGTGGAAGGCCTTGAAGGCATTGTTGCGCGCCCACTCGCGCCACTCGGGAGTGGAGGTGCGCCACTGTTCGCTCCAGGTGGCGTGGAGGTTCCCAGTGCTGAGGCCGGAGACGACCAGGATCACGTCGGACTGATTTCCCTTGGTGTGCACTTGGAATGAGTCGGGGTCGGTAGCGCTGGAGGCGCGGACGACGAAGATGCGGCGGCCGTCGCTGAACCGGCCCCGCTGCAGCGGGTCCGAGACGGATTGGTGATTGTCGGGCTTCGGCTTCGCGGCTCGGTTGTACATCGCGACCTCCAATGAAGAGAGTGTCAAATAGCCGACAGCAGGAGTGCCTAGGAGCCCACGAAGAGCTCGGCAAGTGCATTGCGAGGCAGCGACTCCCCGGCATTCCCACCGCTCGCGAGCCGGGAGGTGACCCGCGATGAATCCAACATAGGCGATGTTCCAGCGGTTCAATAGGTCTGCGGCCCTTTAAATGTCGTCGTTCAACGATGGTGTCGCAACGTCGATGCACAATATTTGAACGAAAGTATTGTGCGACGTTGTTGTGCAAGAAAATTGGTTGCCGTGTCGGCGGTTTTCTCTGCGCCGCAACATGGGATCATCGATTACCACCAGTCATCGACCCAGCGCAGGGGAGCATCGCTATGGGGTCTCTTCGTTACTCGGACCTCATCGAGGCGTTCGTAACGGCCGAGCTGATCTCGATCCGAGAGGAGCGAGGCTGGTCCCGAACCAGGCTCGGCGGGGCGATCGGCAAGCACGCCAACACGATCCGAGGATGGGAGATCGGCGACCGGCTCCCTGACAAAGCCAATGTCGCGCTCATCTGCCGCATCCTCCAAGTAGAGCCAGCGCGCGGCGCCTTCCTGGAGCATGTCATCGAACAGCTCAACGAAGGGCCGGACCTCATCTCGGATCTGGACAAGCGCAACCTGTTCATCGTCGAGAGCGCCGAGCGGCGATACGGCGAGATCATTAAGTGGGACCCGCTCCAGCTCCCGGGGCTGTGCCAGACGGAGAGTTACCACATGAAGGAGCTGGCTGATCCGTTCGAAGGGCCTGCGACCAAGATCAAGCACTGGTTGCGAAAGGAACGTCGGCAGATTGACTTCTTCCGGAGGAGCGATCTGCCGCGAACAAGGTTCCTCCTGCCTGTTGATGAGGTGATGGGCTCGAAATGCCTCACGGGGTCCGAGAGGCAGGCACAGCTCAACCGGCTGCTTGAGATCGACAGCTTGTCGAATTGCGACGTCTATGTGGTTGAGCGGCCATACCTGGCGATCCATGCTTTCGATATTTTCCGCCCTGACGAGCGGCCCGGGGCTGGGCCGGACTTCGTCTTCGTCGAGACGATCGACCAGAGCCGTCACATCGTCGAGCCGGAGAAGATCGCCTTGTATGATCGGTTTTCGAGCGTCATGTTGGATGGCGCGAGCCGAATCGGAAGGTTCCTCGATGGCTGAGTTCACCAGCTGGCGGAAGAGCTCCCGGAGCGCCAATTCCGCTCAGGCTGACTGTGTGGAGTGCCGCCAGACCTGGCGGAAGAGCTCCCGGAGCAACAACTCTGCCCAGGCTGATTGCGTCGAGGCTAGGAATACGGACTCCGGCTTCCAGGTTCGGGACTCGAAACTTGGACATGACTCCCCGGTCTTCGACCTGAGTTCCTCGGACTTCACCGGCCTCCTGCGTGTCGCCGACCGCGCCTGATCGGCCCGGTCTCCGCGAAGCTGCCGCAAACGCGTCGCCCCCGACTCCCGTCCCGGAGTCGGGGGCGTTTGCTTGCGCTGCAGAGAGGTCCGGAGTGAAGCTACTCCTGCGGGTTTACGTCCGGGAGCCTTCGCTGGGTGGATGATTCGGACCTTCCACTGGGAGATGCTGGGAGCCGTCGGATCGGAGAGAACTGACCGCAGTGGACAATCGGACCAGGTTCGCCGAGTGGGTACGTCAGCACGGCAGTGCGATGGAGTCTTTCGGCCTGAACGAGGACCTAGACGAGCTCGAACTTCTACGCGAGATCGTGGGAGGGGCCCGGGTCGTGGCGCTGGGTGAAAGCTCGCATCATGTCCGGGAGTTCTACCAGGTCAGGCACCGCATGATGCGTTTCCTGGCCGAGCGGTGCGGCTTCAGCGTCTACATGCTCGAGGCGCCGTTCACGCAAGGCCACCTGTTCGACTCGTGGACACAGGGCGGCCCGGGAACAGTCGAAGATGTCGCCGCAGCCGGCATCGCGGCGAATCTGGGCGACTGCGCCGAACTGCATGAGGCACTGGAATGGATCAGGGAGCGCAACGCCACTGATGTACAACTGCGATGCGTGGGCGCCGACCTGCCCGGCTCGGCCGGGTCACCGCTGCCCGTGCTCGCTGCGATCGAGCCGTATCTCCGTAAGGTTGATCCAGGGGCATTGCCGATGTTGGCTGAGGCCGCCGAGCCCGCCCGTCGCTTCGACAACCCCTCCATGATCAAGTCGATGTCCGGATACGCCGTTCTCGATGCGGCGCAGCGGGATGCGCTCACCATTGCGCTGTCGCGGCTGTTGGCACGTATGGAGCGGTCAGCCTCATTCCATCGCGGGAACGGCCAAGGCGACCGCCACGAGGAGGCACTGCACCACCTGCGCGGCGCGTGGATGCTCGACCAGTTGCACCGCAGTAACCTCACTGACGGTTTCGAGTCGGCCTCGACCTTCCGCGACGCCTATATTGCCCGATCGGTCCAGCGGATCCTAGACACCAGTCCGTCCGGAACCCGGATCGTGCTGGCCGCACACAACTGGCACATCAAGAAGACCCTTGACGTCCAAGAAAACGCCGCGCCGCTGTTGACGGCCGGATACCACCTGGCGGAGGCGCTGGGCGACGACTACCGCGCCATCGCGATCACCCACCATGGCGGCCGCACCGCCATTGTCGGGCCGAACCCTGACGACCCGGAGGACATCGCCTTCATCGACGCTCCGCTGCCGGAGCCCGCCGCCGACAGCATCGAGGCGGCGTTCCCGACCGAGGTTCCATGGACGCTGGCCGATCTGCGGGCCGCCGCTTCCGAGGTCGATGATGCCAAGTCGTTCAAGACAACTCGGATGTCCGACTACTTCCTCGATGATCCGGCCTTCGAGGCGTTCGACGCAGTCGCCCTTGTCAGCCGCACCTCCACCACCGGTTTCGCCTTGCCCGGACCGGACGGGGAGGGGTCGCCGGGTCCCGGATGAGCTCGGCGTTTCCCGCGAGCGAGACGCGCGCAATGAGCTTCTTGCATCTTGAGTCGACACGTCGGCGAGCGGCTTCTGGTCGTGTTGTGGCGCGGTGTCGCCGGGGGATGATCGGGCGGCGGTTACCTTGTGGCGCGGTGGCGTTCGCGGTGGGCGCGGACTTTGGCGATGCCGCCGCAGGAGCGTCCGTCGGGTCCGCCAGCGGTCATCAGGCACCAGCGCTTGCTGGCATTGCGACTGTGGTCGTAGAAGATCCAGCGGCAGTCGGGGCACGCCTTGAGCCGGTGCCAGCGGCCGGCTGCGATCGCCTCCAGTACGGCCGCGACGTGACCGGCGGCGAGGCTCCCTTGATCGGAGAACGTGATGGTGCCGCCGACGACCCGGGGGCGGATCTCGAGGCGTTCGACCCAGTCGTTGACGATCGCGGCGGTGTCGGCGGTTCCCTCCACGGCCTGGCGGAGGTCGTCGCGCAGCGCTCGGAGCTCCTGCCGCCGCGTGCTGGGCAGACGGGCCTGGCCGGCGTAGGCGTCGAAGCGGTCCTCGGCAAGGCGTGTGTCGTTGGGGATCAGCCAGGTGTTGAGCAGTGCCCGCACCGATTCGAGGGCGCCCGGCGCTTCCTGACCGCCTGAAGTGTTAACCACTCAATCATGATACCGGTATACATCGGCAGATGTTCGTGTTAACCTGCCATCATGATAGGCGGTTATCATGAGGGTTCGTCGCCGCTCGCGGCATTGCTAGCCACCGGATCTCACCCCGGACTCGGACCGGGCCTGGTCCAAGACGTCCTGACCTATCCGCGAGCGGTCGAGGACCGCACCGGGGCGCGGAGCATCGGCACCTCGCTGCGGCGCTACTACACCGACATCACACCCGAATCCTTCCACCGGCAAGGCCGCATCCAAGACGCCGACGGCAACTGGCGCCTCGAACAGGACATGCGCGCCCGCCGCAGGCCGGAGGCCTCATGAGGCGCCAGATCATGTGGACCGCCCGGGAATGGCCCGGCTGCGAGCACCTCGACCTGCGCGTCAGCGACGACGGCATAGTCGCCGACGGCCTCATCCTCGCCGCGCCCGAGGGCGAGGTGATCCGGCTGGCCTATCGGATCGAATGCGACCAGGCCTGGCGCACCCGATCGGTCACCCTCGAACGCCACGGCCTCGGCCGCACGACCCTCACCCGCGACGAGCACGGCCACTGGCTCGTCAACGGCCGCGAGCGCTCCGACCTGACCGGGTGCATTGATGTCGACATCGCCTTGACGCCGTTCACCAACACCCTTCCCATCCGCCGCCTGGGCCTCGGCCCCGGGGCCGCCGCAGACCTGCACGTCGTCTACATCCAGCCAGAGCCCGAGCTGACCATCGGGCCCGCAGCCCAGCGTTACACCCGCCTCGACACCGGATACCGCTACGAGTCCGGGACATTCCGCGCCGACCTGGCCATCGACCGCGAAGGCCTCGTCACCCACTACCCCGACCTCTGGTCCATGGAACAACTGACCGTGTAACGGCTCTGGCAAGCCGGGGCTGCCTTTGATCCATGCAGCCCGCTTCCGCTCGAGCGTCACGCGGAATTCGTCGCGTTGGGGCCCTGCGGTTACCGGTCGTGGTGGTGGCACTCCCCTGGAAAGTACGAACCGAGTCGGTCTTCGAGGATCGCCTCCGCGGCCTTGATTAGCGCCCGAGCCCCCTGACCGCCGACGGGTTCGCTGTAGAGTTCGTCGGCTAGGCCCGCGATCAGCGCCGACAGTTCGAGCGCCGCACGTTCCGCGTCGGTCTGCACCTCAACTTCCCCGCACTCCTTGCCGTTCTCGACCGCGCGGGCGATCTGACCGCGCACTACGGTGGCAGTCTCGCGGGCCACCTCGGCCACGGTCGGCACGTCAAGCGCTCTGGCGTGGAAGGCCTTCGCCACCCGATACTCACCGCGCCGCGCTTCATCAAGCGGCCAGAGCTCCGGCATGCAGTCCAGCAGAATCGCCCGGATCGGTTGCCGCGCTGCCTCGCCCTCGGCCACCTTGCGCGCCACCCGCGTCAGCTGGTGCTCGGTCATCTGCTTGTAGGCGAACAGCAGCAGTTCGTCCTTCGAAGCGAAGTAGTGCTGCACCAACCCCACCGAGAACCCCGCCTCCCGCGCGACGGCGGCCATCGTGGCGGCGTCGAGCCCGGCGTGGGCGATGAGCTTGTGCGTCGCAGCAGCCATCTGGCTGCGGCGAAGTTCGTGGTCGGCGGTCCTCGGCACCGTTTAACCATACCGGTGTATGGTTTTGAGGAAGCCATATGCTCGTATGGTTATTCCGACCCTCCGCGACACCCCGCGGCCACCCGCAAGGAAACCCATGCACGCCAACGCATTCGCCGCCCTAGTGCTTGCGCTCGCAACCGGCCCCCTCCCCCCACCGCAAACCCCCGCCACTGACATCGCCGACATCGACGCCTACATCGAAACGCGCCTAGAGCAAACGAACGTCCCCGGCGCGGCCTGGGCCGTCGTCACCGCCGAAGGCATCGAGCATCACGCGGCCTGGGGCGAAACCGGCGACGGCGAGCCCGTCACCGACTCGACCCCGTTCCTGTGGGGCTCGGTCGCCAAACCCGTGACCGCCACCGCCGTCATGACACTCGTCGAAGACGGCCGCGTCGGCCTCGACGAACCCGTACGCACCTACCTGCCGGACTTCACCCTCGCCGACCCCACCCGCGCCGAGCGGATCACCGTGCGCCACCTCCTCGAGCAGACCAGCGGCATCCCCGAAGGCACCGGCATCACCGACCGCTTCGATCCCGGCCCCGACCCCTACGCGGACGCCCTCGCCGACCTGGCCGACGCCGAGACGTTCGCCGAGCCCGGCACCGAGTTCGAGTACGCCAGCGCCAACTACCTCGTGCTCGGCGCGCTCGTCCAGACCGTCTCCGGCATGCCGTACGAGGACTACCTGCGAGCGGCCGTCCTCGACCCTCTCGGGATGGACACGGCCGTCGCCGCCGCCGATGCCGCCGCATCCGTGCCCCACGGGCACACCTTCGCATTCGGTCAGCCAGTGGCCATCGACGCGCCGTTCGACCCGACCGGCCCCAGCTACGGGTACCTCGGCGGCAGCGCCGCCGACCTCGCGGCGTTCGCCGCCGCCAGCCTCCCGGGAGGCGAGGGCGCGGTCTCGCCGGACTCGGTGGCGCTCATGCAGACTCCGGCCGTCGCGATGAACGAGCGCATCGACTACGGCCTGGGCTGGAAAATCGACGACCGCAACGCCGACCTCGGCACCTCCACCGTCTGGCACACCGGCGGTGCGCCCGGGTACTTCGCGGCCGTCATCCTCCTGCCCGAGCACGGCCGCGCCGTGGTCATCGCCCAGAACGCCTACGGCCATTTTCAGGACGGCGCGCTGGTCGGCACTGCATTGGGGGCGGCGCGCGTCGCGGCCGGAGGTGACGGATACAAGCTCGAGACCGATTGGCTCTACCCGGCCGCTCTCGCCGCGATCGCCGCGCTGCTGCTGATCGGCGTCGTTCTCGTGGTCCGCACGTTCCGGCGGCTCCGCAGCGGGGTCACTGCCGCAGGCCGCCGTTGGCGAGTGTGGGCGGCGATGGCCGGCTGGGCGGTCGCCGGAGCGGCCGTGGCCTACGGCGCCGCCGTCACGGTCCCGGGCATGGCGCCGAGTCGAATCCTGTTCCAGCTCATGGCACCCGACCTCGCATGGGGCCTGTACGCGGTGGCGTTCGCGGCGCTGGTTCTCGCAACGGTTCGGCTGTGGCTCGGCGTGGTGCGCCTGCGGGCGCCTCGCACTGCGGGCGACAGCCCCGGCGGGCGGTGATGAGCGCAGGGGAGGCATCGACCGGCGCGGAATGAGAAGATCGTCCGATGCCAGTCGACTCGCACCTGCTCGCCCTCTTCACCGTCGCCACGATCGTCGCCCTGGTCACCCCCGGCCCCGACATGCTGTTCGTCCTCGGCTGCGGCATGAAGGGCGGCGCCCGCGCCGGACTCCTCGCCACACTCGGCGTGATCACCGGCGACGCGCTCTACATCGCCGCTGCCGCCGCCGGGCTGGCGGTGCTGCTGACGGCGTTCCCGGTGGTGTTCACCGTGCTGCGCGTCGCGGGCGCCGCGTACCTCATCTACCTCGGCGTCCAGATCATCCGCAACCGCAAGCGGCAGCAGGACGATGCGGTGGCGGGCGGGATGCCCGGACGCCGAGCCTTCCTCAACGGCGCGGTGTGTTCGATGGCCAATCCGCAGACGTTCACGTTCATGGCCGCGTTCCTGCCGCAGTTCATCGATCCCGCAGCGGGGCCGGTCTGGATGCAGTTCGCCTTCCTCGGTGCCGTCCTGATCGTCCTGGAGTTCCTGGCCGACGGGACTGTCGGGGTGCTGGCGGGCAGGATCGGCCGCTGGCTCCGCGCGCGGGAGGTCGTGCGGCGGCGGATGGACGCCGCGACCGGGACCGTGTTCATCGGCCTCGGCGTCACCATCGCCGTCGAGCGGTGAGCGGCCGGCGGCGCGACTTACCCGCTTCCCAATCCGGGCGTTGACGCCTACCGTGTCAACATGACCGCAGCAACGCAAGTCGAGCCGGGCGGGCGGTCGCGACGCGCGATGCCTTCGCGGCCGGTCCTCGTAGGGCTCGCGCTCGCGATCGTCTACGTCGTATGGGGCTCGACCTACCTCGGCATCCGGATCATGGTCGAGGACATGCCGCCGATGATCGCCGCCGGCGCCCGATTCCTCTGCGCTGCCGCTATTCTCGGACTGATCCTGACGGCCCGCGGCGGCTTGCCGAGGCTGGCGCTGAGCCGGGCCGAACTGCTCTCGTGCGCGCTGATCGGCCTGCTGCTGCCCGTCCTCGGGCAGGGCATGGTCACGGTCGCCGAGAACGGCGGCGCGCCTTCGGGTCTGGTCGCCCTGCTCATCGCGGCGGTGCCGCTGTTCGTGCTGATGTACCGGGTCCTCTCCGGCGAGCGGCCGAAGCGGGCCACGGTCCTGGGCGTGCTCATGGGCTTCGCCGGGCTCGCGTTGCTGCTCGCCACCAACGGGATCGGAGGCGGCTTCCCGTTCTGGACCATCGCGCTGGTGGTGTTCTCGTCGGCTTCGTGGGCGTTCGGGTCGTGGCTGCAGCCCCGCCTCAAGATGCCGCGCGACGCGTTCGTGGCGGCCGTCTATGAGATGGCGATCGGCGGGGCGCTGCTCCTGGCAGTCGGGTTCGGCACCGGCGAGCGGTTCGATCCGGTCGAGTATTCGGCGAGGTCGTGGGCTGCCTGGGTCTACCTTGTAGTGTTCGGTTCGGTGGTCGCGTTCTCGGCGTACGTGTGGCTGCTGCAGGCCGCGAACATCTCGCTCGTCGCAACGTACGCGTATGTGAACCCGCTGGTGGCGGTGTTCCTCGGCTGGCTGGTCCTGGCCGAGGCGGTGACGCTGCCGATCGTCGCGGGCGGGGCGATCGTCATCGCGGCCGTCATGCTCGTGGTGAGCACTGAACGGCCGCAGCGGAAGCAATCGATCGCGAAGGAGCCCGACCATGGCTGACAACGAGACCGCGACCTTCGTGCTGATCCACGGCGGTGGGAGCACCAGCTGGGACTGGCATCTCGTCACGCCTGCGTTGGAAGCCCTCGGGCATGAGGCGATCGCGGTCGATCTGCCCATCGAGGACAAGGCGACCGGCGTCTCCGAGTACGCCGACGCCGTGGTCGAAGCCTGTGGCGACCGGCCGAACCTGGTCGTGGTCGCGCATTCGTGGGGTGGGCTCGTCGCCCCGATCGTCAGCTCCCGCATCGACACCGAGCTGCTGGTGTTCGTGACCGCGATGGTGCCCGTCCCGGGCGAGGCGCCGAACGACTGGTGGAGTGCGAGCGGTTTCAGCGACCTGGAGTCGGGAGACTCGGAGACCGACGTGTTCTACAACGGCGTGCCCGCCGCACTGGCCGAGGAGTGCAACGCGCGCGGCCGCGAGCAGACGGGAGCCCGCGACGGCGAGCCGTCGCCGCTCACGGCCTGGCCCGACGTGCCGACCCGGTTCCTGCTCTGCCGCGACGACCTGTTCTTCCCGCCCGAGTTCATGCGCGGCATGGTCCGCGACCGCCTCGGCATCGTCCCCGACGAGATCGACGGCGGCCACATGATCGCCCTCGCCCGGCCCCGCGAACTGGCCGAACGGCTGCACGCGTACTGGACCGACCTGCCGCGCTGAAGCGCAGAACACCGGCGGGCTCGACGTGGTCGCGAACGCGATCAACGGGCGCGACATTCCCGAGACCATCGCGAACGCTGACGTACTAGCGATGAGTACCGGACCTCGAACCGGAACTGGACCTACATCAGCCCGTCCGCCGGCCTCAACGAGCCCGGCGAGCGGACGGGCCGGTTCCGGATCGGCGGCGACCAGCTGCTGGTCCGAGCCGAGGGCACCAGCGACATCAGCCTCGAAGACCTGGCCGTGGCGGCCGTCGACGAGGCCGAGACCGCGCGGCACGTCAAGCGCCGCTTCACCGTCGGCTATTGAGCGGGCAATACGGGAAGGGCCCCACGCAGCGCGAGGGGCCCTTCAGGGTTGCGGGACTACATGAGGCCGAGGGAGTAGGCGGTGATGCCGACGACCGTGGCGAGGAGGGCCGATCCAGGGTGCATCCAGATCGAGGCGCGGATGTCCTTCTTGCCCCAGACGAACCAGATGCCCGGGAGGAGGAACGCGAGCTTCGACAGGACCGTCCAGGGCGCCCAGAAGTGGTAGACCGAGAACAGGGCGGTGTTGAACAGCGGGGCCCAGCGGCCCAGCTGGGGGAGGCGGGGCAGGAGCAGACCGCGGAAGTAGTACTCCTCGATGAGCGGCAGGATGAACCCGGTGAAGGGACCGCAGATCGCGATGGTGACCAGGACCGCGGACTTGGAGTAGCCGTCGAGGTAGGTGGTGCCGGAGCTGCCGGAGCCCTCGAACTGGACCCAGGTGAAGAAGGTGTCGTAGACGAGGGTGTCCAGCGGCAGCAGCGCCTGCGAGACGACGGTCATGTACAGCATGAATCCGATGCCGATCCAGGTGATCTTGCCTCTGGAGAACGGCTTCCCCATGTAGCCGAGGACGCTGCGCAGGTTGTAGCTGCCGGTGCGCTGCTTGCCGAGCCACATGAGGCCGTACATGAGCGGGAAGAGGACGACCGCGAGGGCGATCGCCCAGGCCGCGAAGATCGGGACGCCCATCGCTCGGGTGAGCGGTGCGGCGGCGAACGCGTAGACGGCGACGATGAGGGCGCCGGGGACGAGGTGGAGGGCGATGGACAGCGGGATCGAGTGGCGGTCGGCGAGGAGCTTCGCGACGAAGCCCTTGGTCTCGGTGGCTTCCGCAGTGGCGGTGGGCGTGTGCTCGTTGTTCATGTCGTCGAGCTTCGCCGTCCGCGCTGTCACCGCCCTGTCGTGGCGCTGTCTCGCTGAAAGTGGAGGCTGACAGGGCGTCGAACCCTTGCGGTTCACCAGTTCTCGAGGATCGGCGCTTCATGCTCGCCGCGCCGCCATTGCTCCGTGACGCGATCGAGTCGCCCCCGTGAGGCCATGCTGACGAGCCCGGCGATCTTGTCGCCCTTCGGGTCGAGGACCACCAGGCCCACCGCCCGGTCGTCCACGACGGCCAGTGCCGCCGGGCTGCCGTTGACGACCACGGCATGGACCGACAGCGGTCCGCCCGCGAGTCCGCGCTTGGCCGGAGTGGGTTTGAACCCGGCCCGGATGACGGCGGCGATCCGGTCGGGGACCGACTCGTAGCGGAGTTTTTCCAGCATGCCGAAGCCGTCGGTGACGGCCGTGGCGTCGTCGGTCAGCAAGGACACCAGGCGATCCGTCTCGCCCGAGGCTGCGGCGGCCATGAAGGCCTCGACGATGCGGCGGGCGGCCTCGCGGTCGACCTCGCCGGCGTTGCGTTCGGCGGCGACGTGCCGGCGGGCGCGGAGCGCGTGCTGCTGGCTCGCGGACACCGAGATGCCGAGGATCTCCGCGATCTCGTTGTGGCGATAGGCGAACGCCTCGCGGAGGACATAGACGGCCCGCTCGGTCGGCGGGAGGCGCTCGAGCAGCATGAGGACCGCCAGGGACACCGATTCGCGCTGCTCGACGGTCGCTGCCGGGCCGAGCATGGGGTCGCCGTCGAGGAGCGGTTCGGGCAGCCACGCGCCGACCGCCCGCTCACGCCGCGCCTGCGCCGACCGGAGCCGGTCGAGCGCGAGGTTGGTGACCACTTTGGTCAGCCACGCCTCGGGCACCTCGATGCGGTCGCGGTCGGCGGCCTGCCAGCGCAGGAACGCGTCCTGCACGACGTCCTCGGCATCGGCGGCGGAGCCGAGGAGGCGGTACGCCAACGAGGCCAGCCGGGGCCGGTCGGCCTCGAAGCGCTCCACCGTCGCGGTGTCCATGGGCGCCACTCTAGGCGACGGCCCTCGCCGAAGCCGAAGGCGCGGCCGCGCGGTGGAGCCTGCGGGACGGCATCCCGAAGGTCGGGTGCGCGGCGCCCAGGGCGGCGCCTTTGAGGATGTCGTTCTTGAGCCGCGCGGCCGTCCGGCCGCACATCACCCCGCGCTTGGACTGCGCGTCGCCGTCGACCAGTTGGAAGATCGCGTCCTTGCGTCCGAGGCTGATGTGGTTGCCCACGTAGCTGAGTGCGGGGATCGCGATCTTGCGGCCGGTGAGCCCGTGGATGATCGCGGACGTGGCGCGCTTGGTGGTCGGTCCGGCCGAGGCGCACGACATCGGCAGCGGCTTGCCGTTCTCGCAGATCGCGAACACGGCGTCGCCGGCGGCGTAGACCTCCGGGTGGGAGACCGACCGCATGTGCTCGTCGACGGTGATCTGCCCGTTCTCCTGCACGGCGAGGCCGCTGGCGGCGGCGATCGGGTGGACGGCGAAGCCCGCGGTCCACACGGTCGCGTCGGCGGCGAGGAAACCGCCCTGCGCAGTGAACGCTCCGTTCGCCGCTGCGCGATCGATCGCGGTGTGCTCGTAGATGTCGATGCCGAACCGGTCGAAGGCGCGCCTAAGGTGGGCGCGGGCCTTCGGGCCGAGCCAGCCGCCGAGATCGCCGCGGGTGGCGAGGACGACCTTGAGCTCGGGGTGGGCTTCGGCGAGTTCGGTGGCGGTCTCGATCGCGGTGAGGTTGCCGCCGACGACGAGGACCGTGCCGCCGCCGCTGAGCTCCTCGAGGCGCGACCGCAGACGCAGGGCCGCGGGCCGGGCGGCGACGTGGAAGGCGTGCTCGCTCACGCCGGGGACGCCGTGGTCGGCGGCGGTGCTGCCGAGCGTGTAGAGCAGCGTGTCGTATTCGAGCAGTTCGAGGCCGTTGTCGTCGGTGACGGCGACCGTCCGGTGGTCGGGGTCGACCGAGGTGACCCGGGCGACGCGCAGTCGGATGCCGGTGCCCGCGAACATCGTCGCGAGCGGCCGGTGCTTGAGGGTCTGCCCGGCGGCGAGCTGGTGGTTGCGCAGGCGCTCGACGAAGTCCGGTTCGGCGTTGACGACGACGATCTCGAAGTCGTCGGTGTGGAGGTGGCGCGCGAGGTAGCCGGCGCCGAAGGCTCCGGCGTACCCCGCGCCGAGGACGATGATGCGGTGCTGCATGGTCTCGCTCCTGTCTGGTTCGCTTGACGCCCTTTGAACGGGGCGGCGGCGGATTCCATGACGAAGCGAGAATGTGTCTTGCATCACTGCTGGTGTTCAGGTCCGTTCGCCGTGGGCCTCCACCGCGAGGTCCTGCCAGTCGGCCCAGGTCGCGAGACTCTCGGCGTAGACGGCCTCGACGATCGGGCCGCCCTGGACGCCGAAGAACGTGCGCAGCGGCGGATGCCCGGAGTCGGCCAGTCGCAGGATCCCGCGGCCCGCGGCGGCGGGGTCGCCGAACTCGAGCGTCGCCGCCAGCTCGGCGAAGCCCTCGCACAGAGCCGCGTACTGCGGCGCCGGCGCCGAGTGCGAACGCCTCGTCGCGGGTGCGCTCCTGGAATCGCACCGGCTCACCGATCGCCTCGCTGATCGCCGCGGCCTGCTCGCGCAGGCTCACCGCGGCGGACCCGGTGATCGTGCAGTCCTTGCCGTCGTGCCAGTCCTCGGTGAGGGCGAGCGCGGCGACGGCGGCGACGTCGTTTTCGGATAGTGGGGCAACGGGCGGGCGAAAAGCTAGAACCGCAACTCGGCCTTGATGATCCGACCCGGACGCTCATCGGCGCGCACCGCGACCGAGCCGTCCGGCGCCCAGACCGCCGAGTTCCCCGCGACCTCCGAGTAGTCGCTGCCCGGCCCTGCGAAGCACGCCTGCACCACCCACATGCCGTAGCCGCGCGCGAGCTGCGGCATCCGCTTATCGCGCCTGACCAAGCCCTTCGGGGTGAAGAGCGAACCCGCGACGTACGCGTCGACGCCGCCCAGCCCGCGCCGCTTCGCGAATTCGGCGGTCGCCGGGGCGTGCTCGAACATCATGGAGTCGCGGCAGACCGCCAGAGCGAGCCGCCAGCCGTCCAGCTCCAGCACGGCCGGATCGGTCGCGGCCCGGAAGCGTCGGGATTCCTCCTCGTCGGGGTGCATCTTGCGGTAGGCCACTTCGACACCCTCGGCGTCGATCCGAAGCATCGCAATGTATTCGGCCTCGCCCTCCCGCAGCGGGGCGCCCGCCAGGGCGACCGCACCGGTCTCGGCGCAGGCCGCCGCGATCACACCGAGCGCCGGATCCTCAAGGGCCACAGCCGGAGCCGCCATCGCATACGAGGAGAGCGACAGCTCCGGGAACACCACGAGCCGCGCCTCGGCCGCGCGGATCGCCTCGGCGTGCGCGCGGGCGTTGCATGCGAGCTCACCGGCGCGCAACTCGGGCTGGGCGGCGGCGACGGTCAACGGCGCGGGGCGTTCGCTCACGCCCCAAGCGTATCCGGACCTCCCCCAGGAGCGCCCCTCTCGCGGAAGTACGCTCGAACAACCGTTACGAAGCCGCGATGAGAGAGGCACCCTCGCATGTCATACCCCGAACCGAAGTACTTCGGCGACACCGGTGAGACCACCGCCGTCGTCCGCCGCGGCGACGCTCCCGCCGACATCCTCTTCGACAACGGCCACGCCGACTACCTCGCCAAAGGCGCGTCCACCGGCGGCGAGTTCGGGCTCTACCGCTGGAACATGGGCCCCAAGAAGGGCGGCCCCGGAGCGCATTTCCACAAGACCATCTCGGAGTCCTTCTACATCCTCGACGGCACCATCACCATCTACAACGGCGACGAATGGGCCCCGATGAGCAAGGGCGACTTCGTGTACGTGCCCCAAGGCGGCCTGCACGGCTTCCGCAACGACACGGACGAACCGGCCTCGATGCTGCTGCTCTTCACCCCCGGCGCGGTCCGCGAACCCTACTTCGAGGGTCTCGCCACGGTCGCCGAGATGACCGAGGAAGAGCGCGCCGCGTTCTTCATCGAGCACGACAACTACTGGG
This sequence comes from Glycomyces sp. YM15, assembly GCF_016918015.1. Classification (GTDB taxonomy): domain Bacteria; phylum Actinomycetota; class Actinomycetes; order Mycobacteriales; family Micromonosporaceae; genus Glycomyces. Next base: position 169,806 of record NZ_JAERMK010000005.1, on the reverse strand, counting down.
TCGAAGAAGCCTGACGCCCCTCGGACTCCAAGCGGCGCAGGCGTCTCAAGCCAGGGCGAAGCGCTGGAGCGCGTCTCCCGCGTCGCAGGTGCCGGTCGCGGTCGGCTCCTCGGCGCGCCGAGCGGCTGCCGAGGATGCCCACGCACCCTCCCGAGGCGCCGGTGGCGATCGTGTAGACCCCGCCGTCCTGCGGTACCAGCTCACAGAACCGGGTCTCGGTGAACTCGCAGCCCTAGGCGGCCATGACATAGCCCTCCTGTCGGCCGGGGTATGCCCCAGCAGGGCCCGGCCCTCCTGGCACGCCGAGGCCGGAACCCCCGACCCGGCGCAGATCGCCAGACCCTGACCGCAGCGACCCGTCAACGCCCGCAACGCTCACCGCGGCGAGGTCACGGCGAAGCGGCCATGCCGAGAACCAGACCCGCCGCCGTATCGGCACCGTCGGCGCGGATCGCCGGGCCGACCTCGGCGGCCCGCCGCCGCGTCTCCGGGGCGAGCGCGATCGCCAATGCGGCCGTGAGCGTCTCGGCGGTAGGCACGGGACCCTCGTGGAGCGCCCCGACCCCGAGCGCCGCGACGCGACCGCCCCAGTAAGGCTGGTCCACGATCTGCGGCACGATCACCTGCGGTGCACCGGAACGGGTCGCAGCGTGGGTGGTGCCCGCCCCGCCGTGATGGACGACCGCGGCGACCCGCGCGAAAAGCGCCTGCTGGTTCACCTCGCCGACGGCGAAGCAGTCCGCACCCTCGTCGACCGGGGCCAGGCCCGCCCAACCGCGCGCGAGCACCGCACGGCGACCGTGGGCGCGAACCGACTCGACCACGGCTCGCGCCGCGTCCTCGGCGCCGCGGACCGGGATGCTGCCGAAGCCGAAGTACACCGGCGGCTCGCCCGCGTCGAGGAACGCCTCCAAGTCGGCCGGAAGCGGCCGGTCGTCGGGAAGGATCCACGCGCCCGTCTGGACGACCTCGATGAGATCGGTCGGCTCCCACGGACTCAGGACCGGATCCGTCGCGAGCCAGCGATGCCCGGTCAGCGTCCGGGTACGCACGTCCTCAGTGGAGGGCAATCCGATCGACTCGCGAAAGGCGTTGACCGGCCCGCCGAAGACCCCCTGCGTCTTCCGCTTGTCCCACTCCCAGAGCTCGCGGTTGCCCAGGCCCTCGGGAAGCGGCCAACCGGGCATCGGGAAGGGCCGCCGGGTGTGCGACGGCAGCGTCGTCGGCTGGAGAGCGGCACTGGCGAACGGGATGCCGTACCGTTCGGCCACGGCCTGCGCGGTGGCGACGACCGGGAACAGCCCAGTCGCGACGACCGCGTCGCAACCGGATTCGGCCACAGCGGTGAACGCCGGGCCGTGCGAGGCCACGATCTCGCCGATGTGCTGCTGCATGCTCGGACCGGTGCCCTTGGCGATGGACTGGACCATCGCGCGGATCGGCGCGTCCACCGGCAAGTGCCGTGCGCCGGCGCGGTCGAGCAGCTCCGTGAACTCGCGATCCGGCGGGGCGGCGACCACCACCTCGACGTCCTCGGCGACCAGGCGGGCGGCGAGTCCGGCGAGCGGTTCGATGTCACCGCGCGATCCGCGGGAGGCCAGCAGCACGCGCATTCCCTGACTCCTCTGCTCGAACGTGTAGACCGACGATTCTGCCCCAGGTCAACGGCCGAACACGGTCCCGGTGGCAGTCGCTCCGCACTCGCGGTGATACACAATGAAAGGGGCGGGGGCGCCGCCCGGTCACCGGTACCGTCGTGCGGCGACGTGCAGCGCCGCGATGAACGCCGCGGTCGCGGGAGGGTCCGGCGGTTCGCCGTACGTGACGAGGTAGACCCTGCGGGAACGCTCGATCTCGGTCACCGCGACATCGGAACGGCGGTGCGTCCGGAGCGCGAGGCCCGGATTGGTGGTCACGCCGAGACCGGTCGCGATGAGCGCCTGCTGGACGATGATGTCGTCGCTGGTGAAGGCGATCTCGGGCGTGAAACCCGCCGCATCGCACACCTCCAGGAGCTCCTCGCGGCAGCGCTCGCAGCCGGCGATCCACGCCGAATCGCGGTGATCGAGCAGCGTGTCGCCCTCGCGAAGACTGACCAGGAACATCGAATCATCGAAGAGGTGGACGCCCCGCACGTCCCCGGGCAGGTCCTCCTCGTAACGGAACACGACTGCCGCGTCGACCTCGCCGGCGCGCAGCATCGCGAGCGCCGACACGGGGTGGGCCTCGAACAGTTCGACGCGGATCCCCGGATGCTCCCCGCGCATCGCCGACACCGCCTCGGGGACGATCGTGCTCAGCGCCGACTGGAACCCGGCGACCCGCACCCGCCCCGTCCGCAGACCGACCATCGCCTCGAGTTCGGCCTCGGCGGCGTCGACACGGCCGATAATCTCAATGGCGCGCCGCGCCAGCATCTCGCCCTCAGGGGTGAGCCTGATGCCACGGCCCACGCGCTGCACCAGCCGCGCCCCGGTCTCGGCCTCCAGCCGGGCGAGGTGATGGCTGACGGACGGCTGTGCATAGTGGAGGTGACTGGCGGCCTTGGTGACCGAGCCGTGGGCGGCCACCGCCGCGAGGACCCGAAGCCGCACGATATCGAGCATGTATCAATGCTATCTATGGGTTTCCACAGGATCTGGCATTGGACCTATGAATCGATCCGGGGGACCCTGGAGCCATGACAGCCACCATCACCGCGACACCCGCACTGACCGGGGTCACCAGCGCGGTCCGCGCCGCGCTCCGCAACCCCACCGACTGGCCCGGAGCGGCCCGACTCGTCGCCGACGGGCACCGCCCGATCCTGCCCGGCCCCGAGATCCTCACGCCCGAACAGCGACTCGGCGCCCCCGACGGACCCACCGGCCACGTCCTGCACACCGAACCCGACGGCAGCTTCTCCGTGACCGCCGTGATCTGGCGGCCCGGCCAGACCACGCGGATCCACGACCACATCACCTGGTGCGTCGTCGGCGTCCTCCAAGGCATCGAGCACGAAGATCTTCGACGAACGGCTCAACCCGATCGGCGAGAACGACAACCGGCCCGGCGACGTCAGCGGCTTCGCCCCGCCCGGCGACCTCCACCGCATCCGCAACACCGGCAGCGAGACCGCGATCTCGCTGCACGTCTACGGCACCGACCTCAACCGGGTCGGCAGCAGCGCCCGCCGCTACTACGAAGAGAAATGAGACCAGCCATGGCACTGAAACGACTCGACCACACCGGCATCGTCGTCGACGACCTCCCGGCCGCCATCGACTTCTTCACCACCCTCGGCATGGAGCTGGTCGGCCAGGCGTCGGTCAGCGGCGAATGGGCGGACAAGCTCACCGCGCTGGAAGGCCTCCGATCGGACATCGCGATGCTGCGGACCCCGGACGGCCACAGCCAGGTCGAACTGTCGGTCATCCACAGCCCCAAGGCCACCGCGCCGGCGCCGTGGGAGCCGGTGAGCACCCCGGGCATCCCGCGCCTCGCGTTCGTCGTCGACGACGTCGACGAGACCTTCGCGGCGCTGCGCCCGCATGGCGCCGAACTCGTCGGCGAGATCGCCCAGTACGAGGACTACGTCCGCTACGGCTACGTCCGCGGCCCCGCCGGCGTCATCATCGGCCTCGTCCAGGAGCTGCGTTGACACGCAACGGATCCGCGAACCCGGTCCTCCGGTGAACGAACGACGGGTCGATCGGGAACGGCTGCGGAGCCGGCGAGCGCGGCTCCAGGCGGCCGTTCCCGATCGATGTGGAAGCCGCACCACGCCGGCAAGGAGCCATCTCATGGGCGACAACCCACCGGTCTCTGGACGGCGGCCGCTTTCGCGCGAAGGGCGGCGGCACCGGGTCCGGAGGCGTAGCGGCGGATCGCGGGCTGGTCTGCGGCAGCGTTGTACCGGGCTTCTAGACTTGCGGCTGCGACCAGGAACACGAGGAGGCAGATCATGACGCGCACAGTGGTAGTCAGCGGCGGCGGGACCGGCATCGGCCTGGCGGTGGCCTCCCGGTTCACCGACGACAACGTCATCCTCGTCGGCCGCCGCGAAGACGTGCTCGCCTCCGCCGCAGCCGGAATCGGCGCCCGCGCCACCTTTGTGGCCGCCGACCTCGCCACCGTCGAAGGCGCCGAACGCGTCGCCGCCTTCGCCGCCGAACACTACGGCTCGGTCGACGTGATCGCCGCCTGCGCCGGCGGCATCGCCGCCTCCACAGGGGACGGACTCGCCGCCGCCTCCCGAGCCTGGCTGGACAACCTACGCCTCAACGTCATGACCGCCGTCCACCTCGTCGAAGCGCTCAAGCCCCACCTCAACGACGACGGCCGCATCCTCCTCTACAGCTCCATCGCCGCCTACCGCGGCTCCGGCAACGGCTACTACGGCGCCTCCAAGGCCGCCCTCCACCCCTACGCGATCGACCTCGCGGCCGAACTGGGCCCCAAGCGGATCACGGCGAACGTCATCGCCCCCGGCTACATCGAGGACACCGAGTTCTTCGGCGACCGCATGACCGAGACCCGCCGCGCCAGGCTCATCGGCCAGACCGTCACCGGCCGGGCCGGCAATCCCGGTGACATCGCCGACCTCTCCCACTGGCTCGCCGCGCCCGAAGCCGGGCACGTGACCGCGCAGATCGTCCAGTCCAACGGCGGCGCCCTGGCCGGGCGCTAGCCGATGGCCTTCGCGTGGTTCGTCGTCCGGTTCCTCGCCGTCACCGTCGGGTTCGCCGCCCTGCACTACTACCTGTGGTGGCGGCTCTGCCGCGACACGACGAAGCCGGGTTCGAAGTGGCGCCCGATCGGCGCGGTCCTGCTCGGCGTGCTGACGGTGCTCGGTCTGCTCGCGCGGATGTACGCGCCCTCCGAAGCGTCGATGCGGTTCCAGGAGCTCGTAGGCTGGCCGGGCTGGATCTGGTTCGGGATCTTCATGTACCTGTTCGGGCTGCTCGTCGTGGGAGAGGCGCTGCGGTTCGTCCTCATCCGCCGGGCCCGGCGGGGGAAGTCCGAAGCCGAGATCGCCGCCGACCGCGCGGACGGCTTCTGGCACCACCTCCACTCGATGCTCATCAAGCTCAGACTGTGGCCCCGGCCCTCGGCGCCGCCGACCGAGTCGACCCCGAGACCAGCGGCATCGGACCGAGACCCGAAGGCCGACACCGTTCATGCGTCACACGCCACTGACACGGTCGAGGAAACCGCGACCCCCGGCACGGGTAATACATCACATGGCACCGGTCAGTCGCGACGTCGCGTGATGTCACGCGCGATCGGACTCAGCGCTTCCGCACTCGCCGTCGCCACCGTCGGCCACGGCCTGTACGAGGGCTATCGCACGCCGCCGCTCAAACCGGTCACCGTCACCCTGGCCCGCCTCCCGCGGCAGTTCGACGGCTACCGGATCGCCGTCGTCGGCGACACCCACTTCTCGGCGATCCGCGGCCGCGGCTACTGCGAGCGCGTCGTCGACCAGATCAACCGGGCCCAGGCCGACCTCATCGCGTTCGTCGGCGACCTCGCCAGCAACGAGGCCGACCAGATCCGGGACGCGACCGACCCGCTCGCGGGACTCCAGGCACGCGACGGGACCTACTTCGTGGCCGGGAACGCCGAACACTACGTGGGCGCCGACGAATGGTACGACCGCGTGGCCGAGCTCGGCATGATCGGCCTCCCGAACACGCGCGTCGAGCTGGCGGGCTTCGACCTGGCGGGCGTCAACGACCTCATCGTCGAGCAGCGCCACATCGCGGACGAGACCGGCCCCGACTTCGAAGCGGCCCTTGGCGACCGCGACCCCGCGCGCCCGGTGGTCCTCATGGCCCACCAGCCGAGCGCGATCGACCGGACCGCCGAGTACGGCGTGGACCTTCAGCTCTCCGGGCACACCCACGGCGGGCAGATGTGGCCCGTCCACTACGCGTCGCTCATCCGCAGCGGCCAGGTGACCGGTCTTGAACGGCACGGGGACACGCAGGTGTACGTGACGAACGGCGCGGGCACGAACGGCCCGCCGATCAGGGTCGGCGCGGACGCCGACATCACGGTGATGACCCTGCGCGCGGGAGACTTAGGCCCGATGTCGGTGCCCGCCGCTATCGTCGGGCGATGGACGTCATCCTCATTCCCGGTTTCTGGCTCGACGCGTCGTCATGGAGCGATATCACACCCGCACTCGAGAAGGCCGGGCACCGAACCCATCCGCTCACCTTGCCCGGCATGGAATCCCGCGACGCCGACCGCAGCGGCATCGGCCTGCGCGACCACGTCGACGCGGTGGTCGCCGCCGTCGACGCCCTCGACGGCCCGGTCGTGCTCGTCGGCCACTCCGGCGGCGGCGCGGTCGCGCACGCGGTCGCCGACGCCAGACCCGACCGGATCGCCCGGGTCGTCTATGTGGACTCCGCACCGCTCGGCCCCGGCGGCGTCATCAACGACGAGCTGCCGGTCGTCGACGGCGAGATCCCGCTCCCGGACTGGAACGTGTTCGAGGACGAAGACCTGGTCGACCTTGACGACGACCTGCGCGAGGCCTTCCGCGCCAGCGCCATCCCCACGCCGCGAGGCGTCGCCTTCGACAAGCAGGTGCTCGGCGACGAGCGCCGCTTCGACGTGCCGGTCACCCTCATCTGCTGCGAGTTCGGCAGCGCCATGGTCCGCGCCTGGATCGAGCAGGGCGTGCCGTTCGTGAAGGAGATCGCCGCGGTGAAGGAGGTCGCCTACATCGACCTGCCGACCGGCCACTGGCCGCAGTTCACCAAGCCGGCCGAACTCGCCGACGCGATCGTCTCGGCGATCGGGCCCGCCTGACGCGATCGACGGTGATGTCGCTTCGTGGCCAGACACGAGGCGACATCCCTGCTTTCATTGTCCCCATGACGAATCCGACCGCCGCCCGCTTCCGCTCCCTCCACGCCACCCCGGCACTGCGCCTCCCGAACTGCTGGGACGCCGCCAGCGCCGCGGTCATCGCCGCCGCCGGCGCGCCCGCGATCGCGACCACGAGTGCGGGGATCGCGTGGAGCCTCGGCCGTCCCGACGGTGACGCGCTCGACCGCGATGCGGCGGTGGACGCGATCGCTCGGATCGTGCGCGTCGTGGACGTGCCGGTGACCGCCGACATCGAGTCCGGTTTCGGCGCGACGCCGAAGGAGGTGGCCGCGACACTCGCGGCGGTGGCCGAGACCGGTGCCGTGGGCGTGAACATCGAGGACACCACGGCCGAGGCCCCCGGGTCCCTGCGCGAGGTCGCCGATCAGGTGGAACGACTGGGCGCGGCCCGGGAGGGCGCCGGGCCGGACCTGTTCATCAACGCGCGCATCGACATGTACCTGGCCGGGATCGGCGAGGCATCCGAGCGGCTCGACGCGACGGTGGCTCGCGCCGAGGCGTACGCGCAGGCCGGAGCCGACGGGATCTTCGTGCCGGGCGTGACCGATCCGGTAGTGATCGCCGCGCTGGTGAAGGCGATCCGGCTGCCGCTCAACGTGATGGCCGGGCCGGGTGCGCTGGCGCCTTCGGAGCTGGAACGGTTGGGTGTGGCGAGGATCAGCCTGGGCCCGGGACTGGCAACGGCCGCTTACGAAGTGGCGCGTAGAGCCGCTATCGGTCTCCTCGAGGACGATTCGTATGCGGCGATCGCGGACGGCATCGGCTACGGCACGATGAACGACCTCCTCGCCTGAGCGAGCGTCGCGCGAGCCGGCTCCGCGCGGCTGCGCGGTACACCGGTTGCGGTTGTCGCGGGCGGCCGGGACCGGACCCGGCCGCCCGCATCTCCATGGAGGAGGCGGCTCCTGCGGGGACCGCGCGCGGGTGGCTTCCCGCGCGCGGTCTCGGTATGGCGACGTTCGCGAATCCCCTGGTGTCGCCGCCATCCCGCAGGAGCCGGATGGTTTTTTACATCAAGGCTGACACGTGTTGTAGTCGGGTCGCAACAGGAAGTTGTCGCCTGTGGATAACTCGTGCGCTGGGCCCGTGACCTGGTCGCTCTTCCGCTTCGGCTTCTGTCGTTCGCTCTTCCGGTCGCAGTGCCGCGCGGGCGAAGGAGCGTGCGTGCTCGCGCATGAGGTCGGGTGTTCCGCTCGTGTCGGTGCCCGTGATGGGGCGGGCGAGCTGCGGCACGGGCGCGGTGCCGCGAGAAGGTGGGCGCGCTCGAGCGCCGAGCGCGGCCTGGCAGGCTACGCGGTCTACGTCGTCGACTACGGCGGGTCGGCTGTGGACATGATCGAGCCGCACCCGCACCACCCTTGCCGACGGCTTCGACAGCCCCACCGGGATCACGGTGGCACCCGACGGTCGACTCGCCGTGTGCGACTGGGGGACCAGCTCGGTGTACCTCATCGAACCAGTCCACTGAGGATGTCGACTCAGCGCTCGGCCTTGCGGCGCTCGTAGTAGCGGGCCACGCGGACGCGGTTGCCGCAGCGTTCGGGCGAGCACCACTGGCGGCGCGGATGGGCGGGCACGAAGAGCAGTACGCAGTCCTCGGCGCCGCAACGACGCAGCTTCGACACGGCCGGGTCGGCGAGCAGGTCCACCGCCGCCTGTGCGAGGTCCGCAGCGAGCCGTTCGGCCGCAGCGCCTTCGCGTCGCACCGTCGCCGCCACCGATGCGCCGTCCCACGCGAGCCGCACGCGGCCGGGCGCGGCGTTCACCGCTGCGGCGAGGCCCCGCAAGCTCGAATCCGGCGGCCGCCGCCCGTCGGCCAAAGCGCCGAACGCGGCCGCCGCGTGCTCGCGCACCGCCCGCACGGCCTGCAATGCGACGCGATCGGCGCTCCCGCCGAACCCGGGCAACCGGTCGGCCTCGAGCGCCAGCCACGCGCCCAGCGCGCCCGGATCCTCGAGCAGGTCCCCTTCGGCGGTCAAGGTGTTCACCAGATCGACCGCCAAGGGCTCACCGACCAGCGGTGTCGTCGCATTCATGACCCTAATGCTACATCGAATCATGTATGCGTTAGTGTCGTGTTCCAAGACTAATGGAATATCAAGCAAAGAAAGCATGTGACAGATGCATCGTCTCCCCTTGGTCCGCCACGGCCGCATCGATATCGACGGCGTCGAAGTCCACTACCGCGAATCCGTGCCCGACCGCGCCGACGCCCCCGTCCTGCTCCTCCTGCACGGCTTCCCGACCGCCTCGCACCAGTTCCGACGCCTCATCGACGCCCTCGGCGCCGACCACCGGCTCATCGCCCCCGACTACCCCGGCTTCGGCCAGACCACCGCCCCCGAAGCCTTCACCTACACCTTCGACCGCCTCGCCGACATCGTCGAAGGCTTCGTCGACCACCTCGACCTGAGGCGCTTCACCATGTACCTCTTCGACTTCGGCGCCCCCGTCGGCCTGCGCCTCGCCGAACGCCGGCCCGAGCGGATCACCGGCCTCGTCGTCCAGAACGGCAACGCCTACACCGACGGCCTCTCCGCAGCGGCGCAGGACTTCATCGCGCTCGCCCCCGACCAGACCGGCGCCGAAGACCGGATCCGCGACCTGCTCACCCTGGAAGGCACCAGGTTCCAGTACGAGAGCGGCGTCCCCGACCCCTCACTCATCGCGCCCGAAGGCTGGGTACTCGACCAGCACTACCTCGACCTGCCCGGACGCAAGGAGGCCCAGGTCGCGCTGGCGTTCGACTACAAGTCGAATGTGGAGCGATACGGCGCCTGGCAGGCATGGCTGCGCGAGCACCAGCCGCCGACCCTCATCGTCTGGGGCGCCGGCGACCCGTTCTTCACCGAGGCGGGCGCCCGCGCCTACCTGCGCGACCTGCCGGAAGCCGAACTGCACCTGCTCGACGCCGGGCACTTCGCCCTCGAAACACGCCTGGACGTGATCACCCCGCTCATCGGGGACTTCCTGGAGCGGCAGCGCTGAGCCCCCGCATCATTGCGGCGCTTGGCGTCTCAATCCTGCGGCGCTTCCCGGATCAGGCAGGTGAGCCGCCCGGTGCAGATGCGGCGGCCGTCCCCGTCGCTGACGACGATCTCGTACGTCGCGGTCGACCGTCCACGGTGGATCGGCGTCGCTACGCCGGTGACCGTGCCCGACCTGACGGCCCGGTGATGGGTCACGTTGAGGTCCACGCCGACCGAGATCTTCCCGGGCCCGGCGTGCAGCATCGAACCGACCGACCCGAGCGTCTCGGCCAGGACCGCCGAGGCCCCGCCGTGAAGCAGCCCGTACGGCTGCCGGTTCCCCTCGACCGCCATCTGCGCCACCACCCGCTCCGGGGCGGCCTCGAGCACCTCGATCCCCATGCGGTCGCCCAACTCACCGGCGGAGAACAGCTTGTCGAGGTCCATGCCCGCACCGTCGAACCGGTCGCGGACCTCAGGGGGAAACTCGGTCATCTCAGGCGGCTCCGTTCAAGTCCTGCACGGCGATGCGCACGTGATGAGCCCAGTCTAGGGTTCCCCGCGGCCCGATGCGCTCAGCGGAAGCCGCCGAGCATCATCGCGATCAGCGCCCCGACGCCGTCCTCGGCCATCGGCGCCGCAGGGGCGGAACCCAACCTATGGACGTTCGCCGTCGACAGCCTGCGCTTGCCGGCGTTGATACCGGTCGAGCACACTTCTGGCGGTCTCCTTCGCCTTCTCGACGTCTTCGGGGTGATCGGTCAGCCAGAGTGCGCTGATCGCATTCCAGGGCTTCAGCAGCTTCGGGCGCTCGGCCTTGAATCCGACCACCGTTCCCAGGACCTGCCCGGTACCGACATCCACCACTCGGACCCGCGGCATACCGGTGACGACCGCGAAGTCCAACCACCGGTCGCCGACTCGAATGCGCCTCGGCCGTTCGGTCCGGGCCGGGCTCAGAATGCTGCCGGTGGCGAAGGCGAAGGTGGCCATGACCATCGCGGTGAGGACCAGGACCGGATGGACCCAGTAGCGCGGATCGAAGGCGTCCGCGTCTACCGCGGACATTCGCCCGGACCAAATGGTGCCGACACCGATGATCAAGGCGAGGGAAACCGAGATGAGCGCAGGGAAGTGCGGCCTGCTCAGCAGCAGATCCGCCGCCGCCTGAATCGGCTCACGGCGCAGCAGCCACCGAACCGGGCGGCCCAGACGCGATGCCCGCCTGATCACGGGGACCGTGACAAGCATCCCCACCACCAGGAACAACAGGGCGACCCAGGCGCACCACCAGCGCGGTGAAAGCCATGGCGTGCAGGTCCCACCGCACCCCGACCGCCATGCGGTGTCGAGCAGGTCCGCCATCAGGCCGATGACCACGGCCGGGCCCGCCGCCGCGACCACCCATCGCGTGGCCTCCGCGCTCGACCTCGTGACTTCGTGCGTCACCATCACCAGATTCAGCGCGTAGAACAACGACAGCACCGCGGGGGCGAGCACCATTGCGGAGAGGGACATCCCGAGCAGCACCCGCCCCGAGGCGACCGACTCTCCGGCGAGCCTGGCGTAGAGGAAGGCGCAGATGGTCAGCGTGCACATCGCGTAGAACAAGGTCTTGACGATCGAGGACGGATTGATGTGCCTGTACTTCCCCGATCGCAGTCGGGGATCATGCGCTCCGGAATGGCGGTTCTGGCGTCCCAGGTAGAGCACCAGCGCGGTGAAGGCGAAACCGGCGAGCACGGCCGCCAGCGATCCGTACATCTGCGCCGTCGGTCCCAACTGCAGCGACGGCTCCAAGGACCGTCCGTCCTCAAGGCCCGAATTCACAGTCGTGATCACACTCGGTTCGTCGTTCATGCGGCTGAGCACCTTCGTCATCGAGAGGTTGACTGCGCCAACGGAGCACTCCTCATCCTCAGCAGGGCGCTGCGGTTCACACTGTCGGAAAGTCGACAACCGCAGTGTGACTTGGATCGGCCGCTGCGCGGCCTGGAGGAGCGGGAGGTCCGTGACCGTTCCGAGCGGCATTCCCGGCGCCGTTCCGGCAGCCCGGCCTGCGCGCCGCGGGATCCTCGATCCCGCCGTCCGTGGGGGGGCCCCCGCGGCGGCACGACCGACCGCGGGGGCCGCAGTCGCCGGGGCGCCGGCGGCCCCGCTGCTTCGGTGTGGGGTAAGCGGATCACGCCGGTGTGCAGGTCACGGCCGGTGTGGCGGCCGTTCCGGTGCCGATGAAGCCCCAGGTGGAGGTCCGGGTCTGGCCCGCTGCGACCGAACCGTTCCAGCCGACGTCCTCGGCGGTCACCGAGGTGCCCGAACTGGTCACGCCCGCGTTCCAGGAGCTGGAGATGGTCTGCCCGCTCGGCCAGGTCCACGTCAGCTTCCAGCCGGAGATCGCGGCGCTGCCCGCCGTGACATCCACATTGGCCTGCCAGCCCGAGTTCCAGGTGCTGACGACCTTGATGGCCGCCGAGCATCCGCCCGTCGGGCCGCCGGTGGGCGTCGTGGCCGGGTCGGTCGGGCTGACGGTCGGGGAGGTCGGCTCCACCGACTCGTCGAGCCCGAAGAACTCGAGCGCCTTGGCCGCCATGCCGTTCGCCATCAGATTGTGGCCGACTCCCTGGAGGCTGATCGCCTCGACCGGTGCCTGCGCCCCGGTGCCGCCGTAGCGGGTCCGGTTCCAGTTCGCCTGCGGCGTGTCGGAGAGCTCGGGCGTCTGATCGGTGCCGTTGACGTTCGTCCACTGGTCGATCTGCTCTTGGAAGTTCTGGTAGAACAGCACGTCGTCATCGGTGCCGTGCCAGATCTGCACGCGCGGCCACGGCCCGCTGTAGCCCGGGTTGGTCGCGCGGACCTCGTCGCCCCACTGCTGCGGCGTGCGGTTGATCTGGCCCTGCGAGCACTCCGAGTTCCACTCGGAGCCGTTGGTGGTACGGAAGCAGGTGTAGGGGACGCCGGAGAACGCCGCGCCCGCCTCGAAGACCTCGGGGTAGACGCCGAGCATCACGTTGGTCATCATGGCGCCGGAGGAGATCCCGGTGGAGAAGATCCGGTCGGTGTCGACGTCGTACTCGGCGATCGTCCAGTCCATCATGGACTTGATGCCGAGCGAGTCGGACCCGGTGCCGCTCAGCGAGGCCGCCGATGCGACGTCCCAGCACTTGCTCGAGCGCGTGACCGAGGGGTAGACCACGATGAAGCCGTACTGGTCGGCGAGGCGGGCCCATTCAGTGCCGTTGTAGAAGTCGTTGGCGGAGCCGGTGCACCAGTGGATGCCGAGGACCATGGCCGGTTCGGGGGCCACGTTGTCGGGCACGTAGAGGTACATCTCCAGGTTGCTGGGGTTGGCCCCGAAGTCCGAGATCCTGGTGAGGGACGCGGCGTTGGCGGGCTGCGGGATCATGACCGCGATGAGCGCGGCCGCGGCGACGAACGCCGCGGCGGCTGCGGCGATCAATCCTCTGCGCATGCGGGGGAGGGAGATGGCTGACATGGGGTCCTCTCTTGACGCTGCCGGAGGCGTCGTGACGGCCCAGGGGGCGGACCGTGCGAGCCGTGAGATGCGGGGATCGCGGTGAGGGGTCCACACACTATATATCTATGACTTTCTATATGCAAGCGCTCCCAAATGGGTCCGTCACCCGAGGTCGGGTGTGTCGAAGCGCCCCCGGACATAACCTGTCGCACTGGTACGACAGTCCGGTCCGCCAACGGTTCGATCGGTGCCTCGTCGGACGTCGTCGCGGAAGCACTCGTCAGGCGCGTTCTCCTGCGGCGGCGGTGATGCCGAGTCCGATGAGAGCGGTGCCGCCGGTCCGGCTGAGGATCAGTTTCGGGCGGGGGCGGCGGAGCACCTCGCGGGCGGCCGCGGCCACCACGCCCCAGACCGTGTCGCAGGCGGCCGCGAGCACCGCGAAGGTCGCACCGAGCAGCAGCATCTGCACAGTGGCCGAACCGGACTCGGTATTGATGAACTGCGGGAGGATCGCCAGGAAGAACAGGATCGTCTTCGGGTTGAGCAGCCCCACGACGAAGCCCTCCGCCATGGTCGCCAGCGCCCGCTTGGGGCTCCTCCCCGCCTCTGCTTCGGGCGCGTCCATCAGGCCCGTTCGGTCGCGCAGCGCTTTGACGCCCAGGAACACCAGGTACGCCGCGCCCGCGTACTTCACGATCGCGAACGCCAGCGCCGACTCCTGGATGAGCGCGCCGAGTCCGACCGCCGCGAGGGTCGCGCCGGCGAACGTGCCGATCGCGTTGCCCCAGGCGGTGAGCACGGCCTGCATGCGGCCGTAAGCGAGGGCCCGGCTGACGGTGAACATGACCGAGGGTCCGGGGATGAGGATCAGGATGAGTGCGGCGACGACGAACCCCAGGTACTGCGCGGTGCTTGGCATGACTCGATCCAAACACCCGACCGCTCCGGCGGCAACTCCATTCGGGGAGCGGGAGCGGGAGCGGGAGTGGGGGCGGGAGCCGGAGCGGGGGAGCGGGGCGGGGAGTCGGGAGTTGAGGGCAGGAGTCGGGACTCGGGGGCAGGGAAGGGGAGTCGGGCTAGGGAGGGGGCGGGGTAGGACGTTGGCGCGTGGCGCATCGGCGGGCGCGGCGGTCAGATGCCTGAGCCTCCGGGATCTGGCGGTCGGGCTTGCCGTCAGGCCGCAATCACGCCATTTGCAATAGCGCGTCATGGGTGACATGTGATGTATTACTGCGCTGGTAATCGTTGTAGGTCCGGCTACCACGCCCGCTTGATTTCCGTTAGGTGACGTGGAGCATAATTTTCTTGACCTCCCACCCTTTATCCATACAGGAGTGTTCATGGACCAACCGCCCCGAGCCGGCGGACCGCCCCCGTCGTCCCGTTCCGCCCCCGCCCGCATCGCGCCCCAGTACCTGCCCTCCCCGAACCGCAACCCGCCCCTGCAGCCCGACGGCACCAGCACCGGCTCCACCGGCGCCATCTCCAGGAACCAGCCAGAAACCCCGAGCGAGCCCGCCCCTGCCAGTCCCCGATCGACCGGTCGAACCGACCTCGACCCGCTGTATTCGACACTGCTGCAGAACCAGACCGACGTCGGCCGCGTCATCCTCGGCCTCATCCTCCTCACCGCGCCCGTGATCGCCGCCGTGAGCGCCTATCTCCTGCCCACGATCCGCACGATCCAGCTCAGCCGCATCGAAGGACTCAGCGTCTTCGGCTCCGCCGAGACCGTCGGCCCCGCCAACTACGACGACGTGTTCGCCAACGGCGCCTTCGCCGAAGGCCTGACCAGCCTCATCGGACCGACCGTCGCGATGATCTTCGCCGGAGCCGTCCTCGCCCCGCTCGCCGCCCTGCTCCTCCACCGAGCGGGCCCGCGCCTGCGCACCACCTCGCACATCGTCTGGAGCCTCACCGCGGTCGCCTTCGCCCCCGCCGCGCTCACCGTCGCCTGGCTCATCGATCGCGTCGTCTCCGAGAGCGATCGCGGAGCGAGCCTGTACGACTGGGCCGGCCTCAGCTCCGGCGCCGTGGTCGGCCTCGGCGTCCTCGCCGGACTCGCCGCCATGCGAGGCACCGAGACCGGCAAGCGGTCAGGGCTCCTCGTCACCGCCTGCCTGGCCGCGTTCGCCATCGCCGCCGCCGGACTCCAGACCTTCGCCTACAGCATCGTCGGCGACCTGCCCGAGGGCATCGAGACCCCCGTCGCCCAGATCTTCAACGGCCTCTACTCAGGAATCTCCCCGGGCCTCTCCACCGCGATGTCGGTGCTGCTCATGGCGATCCTCGCCGCGCTCGGCGTCGGCGCCGCCCTCGTGTTCATCGCCGCCCGCACCAGGATCGACGTCATCCCCGCTCCCGACCGGAGCCCCGGTGACACCCGTGGCGACACGGACCCGGTCGACCCCGCGTCGGCACGGCCCCGGGCGACCGTCCTCGGCCTGGTCGCGTTCCTGCTCCTGCTCGCCGCCGTCGGCTTCTACCTGCTGCCCTGGCTCGCCCGCATGGGCGAGGACACGAGGGAAGGCGCGGACCTGTGGCTCGCGATCCGCCGCACCTGGGGCCCGCCGCTCGTCACGACGGCCGTCGCGCTGCCCGTCGCCGCCCTCGGCGGCTACGCCATCGGCGCCTTGCGGCCCTTGGGGAACGCCTCACGCTGGCTGCTGCTGCTCTTCGCGCCCTGGCTGTTCATCGGCTCCGGGCCCCTCGGCGCCGCGAACCTCGAGACCGTCGCGGGTGAAGGCGAGTACATGGTCATCGGGTCGTTCCCGCCCCGGGCCTGGATCGCGATCCCGCTCCTGTTCGTCTTCTCGGCCCTGTTCTGGGGCCTGGAGGACCGACGCCGCGCCGCGCTCGCGCAAGGAGCCGAACCGGGCGCGACCCGCCTGGCCTTCCTGAACGCGGCCTGGCCCATGACCGGGCTCATGGGCCTCGTGCTGCTCCTCGTCAACGCCCAGGACCTGTTCTGGCAGCAGCTGACCTTTCAGGACATGCTGTCCTCCGGCCCGATGATCTCGGCCTTGGAGAACCTCGAACTGGAGCAGTCCGGTGTGGCCCTCGGCTTCCCGGTCCCGCTGCTGATCCTGTACGCGCTCGCCGCGACCGCCGCCGCGATCTGGTACCTGCCGCGCTTGGCGATCCGGGTCGGGAAGGGCTGAGACGAGAAGGGGCCGGGAATCCCCGGCCCCTCCGTCGGCTCGTTCGCTCAGCTGCGCACGAACTCGATGTCGTGGAAGCGCCGGGCGACCGCGTCGTAATGCAGCCGTGCGCCTTCCATGTAACCGAACAGCGCGCCCCACTCGTCGTGGTTCGCGTCCGGGAACAGCGTCACGAGCCCGCATTCGATGTGCCCGCCGTGGCCGATCACGAGGGCCGCGTCGCCGGGCCCGAGCGGCGCCATCAGGTCCGACCACTGCCGCGCGAGCGCGTGCGCGTAGTCGGATGCGGTGCTGCCGCGCCGGTTCACGAGTCGCGCGAGCCGGGTGAACGGGGCCCCGACGTCGTACGTCGCCGCCTGCGACTCCTGCAAGAACCCGTTGACGTTCGGCAGGGTCGGGAGCTCCAGGGTCACCGCGAATCCCATCGCGATCGCCGTCTCGCGGGCACGCGGTGCGACGCTCGCGGCGACGACTTCGAAGGGCCCCATGAGGGTTCCCGACCAGCGCGCCAGCTCGACCCCCTCTTGAGAGAGGTGGACGGCCTCGTCTCCATTGCGCTTGCTGTGCCGGCGGATCTCGAGCATGGGCATTGGCGGTCTCTTCTCTTCTCGAACACGCTGCGCGGTACCAATCTACGGCTCGGCCGCCGCCCACTCGCCTTTGGGCTGGGGCTCAGTCAGGACAGTCAGAGCGATCGATATACAGCTCATGCGCCCGCTCACGGGCGGCGCGTCCTCCGTCAGGGCTTGACCGCGATGCCGGCCATCTGCGTGCGCTCGTAGGGCTCGAAGTCCTCGACCGCGGGGACCTCCCGGTCGGGCTCCTCCGGGTACCAGCGCGAGACGTATTCGAGGCCCGGCGGCACCATCGGCATGCCCTGGAAGTGCCGTTCCAGGCGTTCGATCGGCCTGATCCAGCCGTTGCCGAGCGTCTCCAGGCACGCCTGCGACAGTCCGCGCTGGGCGGGGTGGCCGGTGTCGGGCCAGGCGGTGAGGAAGAGGTGCGAGCCGGAAGCGAGCGGCTTCATGAGCTCGGCGATGATGTCGTCGGGCGACTCGTGGTCGGAGATCTGCATGATCATCCCGACGATCACCAGGCCGATCGGCCGGTCGAAGTCGAGATGGCGGCGCACGTCGGGGTGGTCGAGGATCCGTCCGCGTTCGCGCAGGTCGGCGGTGACCACAGTGGTGGTGCGGTTGTCGGCGAGGAGGGCGCGGCCGTGCGAGAGCACCATGGGGTCGTTGTCCACGTAGACGACTCGGGCGTTGGGGTTGATCTCCTGGGCCGCTTCGTGGGTGTTCTGCGCGGTCGGCAGTCCGCAGCCGATGTCGAGGATCTGGTCGATGCCGCCGCGGCGCACCATGTACCGGACGCCGCGGATGAGCGCCGACCGGTTGAGTCGCGCGGCCTCTCGTGCCTGGGGGATTCGGTTCGCGAAGATCTCGGCGGCCTCGCGGTCGACCTTGAAGTTGTCCCGGCCGCCGAGCAGCGCGTCGTAGACGCGCGCGGTGGAGGGGACCGTGGGGTCGATCTCCGGCGGCGACCATTGGGGAACTGCGTCGTTCAAGACTATCCAATCGGCGCTGAATGGGCAGGTGACAGGGGAGCGGGGCGCCGCGTCGGGCAGTCGCGGCGTGCTCGGCGCTGGAGCGCGCAAGCGGGTCCCTCACCGGTGTGGGACGTCGCTTCAGACTAGCCCATCGGGGAGTCGAACACGAGCGCGCGCACACCGGTCGCGGCAACCGTTTCGGGCCCTCCACACTGCGGCGACGCTCCCAGGTCGGGCGTGGAACGGGGCGCGCGGCAACCGGGCGCTCCGTTCTCGGACTTGTTTATATGAGGCGGCCTCTGCTAGGCGATGCCGCGGTCAGGAGGCTCGGACCTCAAGCGGCACTGCCGGTCACGGTCGTGCCCGAACGCTCCAAGGTGTACTCGAGGGTCGTGCCGCTCCAGAAGTGGAACGTGAGGTTCACGGTCGAGTCGCCGTTCATGGCGGTGAGCTTCCACGGCACGCCGGAGGCGAACCGGCGTGCGCGGACAGGTCGGGGTTCTTTCAGGCCCCACTCGCAAGGCCTGAGGCGATGTCGTGACACCGCTCACTCCTCGGACACAATTGACAGGTACCTGTCAATTGGCTAGTCTCGAGGACGTGCAGCAGCTCAGCCCTCGCGGCCTCGCCCTGTCCGAACTCGCGATCGAGGTCTTCCGGGCCAACGGTGCCCTCATCGCCGCCGGTGACGCCCTCGCTCGGCCGGCCGGGCTCACGAGCGCCCGCTGGCAGGTCCTCGGCGTCATCGACCACGCCCCGGCCACGGTCGCGCACATCGCCCGGACGATGGGGCTGCGCCGCCAGAGCGTCCAGCAGACCGCCGCCGCACTCGTCGCGGACGACCTCGCCTCCTTTGTGGAGAACCCGCGCCACCGCCGCGCCCTGCTCCTCGACCCGACCGCCGAGGGGCGACGCGCGCTGGCCGAGGTCGAACGCGCCCATGCCGCCTGGTCCGACTCGCTGGCTGCGTCGCTCGACCCGTCCCAGATCGAGGCCGCCACGGCCGCCCTGCGCGCGCTGACCCGCGCGCTCGAACCGGAAGGAACCCGATGAGCGGCGCGTTCACTGTCCCGTTGCTGCCGTGCAGGTCCATCGACGAGACCGCCGAGTTCTACCGGATGCTCGGCTTCCGCATGACCTACCGCCAGACCCGGCCGAACCCGTACATCGTGGTGGCCCGCGACGACTGGCAGCTCCACTTCTTCGGCGTCGACCAGCTCGATCCCGAGACGACGTACGGCACCTGCCTGGTCTTCGTGCCCGACACCGGCAAGCTGTGGGACGAGTTCGCGGCCGGGATGCGCGAGGTCCACGGCAAGGTCCTCGTCGCGGGGACGCCGCGCGTGACCCGCCCGCGCAAGCGCGCCAACACCGGCAACCGCGCGGGGTTCTCTCTGACCGACCCGAGCGGCAACGTCATCCGGATCTTCCCGCAGCAGGAGGACACCGCGGAACCCGAAGCGCCGCAGAGCAAGCTCGGCAAGGTGCTGGAGCGGGCGATCGTCTTCGGCGAGGCCAAAGGCGATACCGCCCAGGCGGTCAAACTCCTCGACTCGACGCTCGCGCGCGCCGGCGCCGAAGCCCCGAAGCCCGAACTCCTCGACGCCCTCGTCTACCGGGCCGAACTCGCACTGCGATTGGGCGACAACGCGAAGGCCGCCGATCTCCTGAGACGGGTCGAGGAGGCCGACCTCGCCGAGGGCGAACGCGACCCCGCCGCGAGCGCCCTCGCCACGGCCGCGGACCTCGCGAAGCTCCTCTAACGCCGCCAGCGCAGGTGCAGGTCGGGGAGGCGCTCCTCGTTGTCGGACCCGTCGCCGGAACCGATCCGGCTGAAGCCCTGGCGCGCATAGAAGGCGCGGGCGCCGTGGTTCTGCTCGAAGACGCGGAGGTCGAGTTCGGGGCGACGCCGTTTCGCCCGGGCGAGCAGCGCCTCGCCGATGCCCCGTCCCTGATGGGCGGGTTCGATGTACAGGTGGTCGAGCCAGCGGCCGTTGAGCGCGGCGAATCCGACCGGCACCCCGCGCCGCTCGGCGATCCACAGCTCCGACTGCGGGGCCATGACATGCTCGATCCACCAACGGGTCTGGTCGAACGTGTACAGGTCCGGCAGGTAAGTCATCCGGCCGCGTGCGGCCCAGAAGATATCGGCGATCCGCTCGGCGTCGCCGACCCAGCCGCGCCGCACGAGCGGGAGCACTTCGTAGCGGATGAGTTCGGCGACCTTGCCGAGACGTGCCGTCGGATGCCGGAGGTGGTAGTTGCGGACGTGATCGCGACGGACGTTGTCGATGTCGCGGTGCAGGGCGGGAAGTCGTCGCAGCGCTTGCGCATCGAGACCCGATCCGAGATACGACTCCACGAGCCCGGACAACTCCTGTTCGAGCGGTGCGAACGGCTCCATGAGCGCGGCCGCGGCGTAGGGCCGGTCGAGGCGCCACTGCTGGGCGACCGCTACGACCGTGGCGGCATGTGCGTCCGGCCCCGACCACCGGCGGCCCTGTCGGTACCGGGTCTCTTCCCGGTCGGCCGGGATGCCGTGCTCGCGTTTGAGCACGGTCCTCCTCTCGGCGAAGGCCTCCATCTCCACCAGCCACGCGTTTCTACTGGTCTCCAAGCGTTCCAACGCGTTGAGGAGCCCCGGTTCGTCGAGCGGCCGGGGCTTGCGCGCGTCGGTGCCGGTGATGAACGACCAGGAGGCGTGGTAGCCGAGTCGCCGGTAGTACTCGAGGGCCGAGCGCAATGCGACGTAACGGAGGCCGAGCGGGAGTCCGGGGTTGCGGACGCGTCGGGCGAGGGTCTGGAAGGTCATCGGCGCACCGCCATGACGGGGGAGGAGTCCTGCACCGCGACACCCTTTCACGCGGCCGTCGAATCCGCCAGGAGGTTTCCTCGCGAACCGGTTGCCCGGCCCGGCCTGGCCGTGACGAACCTCGGGCGCTGTATCGGCTTGAGCCAGCCCGCCGCGGCCCGGATGGTCGACGGCCTGGACCCGATGCGTCTGCGGGGCCGTGCGGGCGCGCCTGCACCGGCTGGGTCCGGCCGAGCCGGTCGCCTGCGCCGATCCCGTCGGCGGTCAAGTCTCGCTGCGCGGCACTGGGAGTCCGGTGAGCCTGCAGAGGACGGCGAAGCCGTCCCCGGTGCCGGGCCAGTGGCCGCGCACGGCCTCGATGCCCGCCCGGCGCACGACTGAGCGCAGGACGAGGGCCACGATGATCGCGTCGTCGGCGTAGCCGAGGACGGGGATGAAGTCGGGGACCAGGTCGAAGGGCAGCGCGAGGTAGGCGAACAGCAGGCCCATCCGGATGCGCACGCCGCGGGGCAGATCGGCGTCGGCCGCGAGGCGCCGCAGCAGCCGGAGCAGGTCCGGGAGCACACGCAGCGCCGCTTTCAGGAGCGGCCCGCGCGGGCCGGCGACCGCCAGGGCGATGACGAGCGCGGTCCAGGCCAGCGCGAGGCCCCCGACGATCGCCAGCAGCAGGTCGAGCCACCACTGTCCGGTCATCGCGGCGTGCCTGGCGCGTCGAGCTGGCGGCCGGCCCGTCGGTGCTGCATGGCCCCGACCTTAGGGCGCGGCCGCCCGCTCGTCCACGCTCGTGTCACTTGGTGGACGCGGGCCGCCACATCGGGTAGAGCGGCGGCCCGCCCTCGCCGATGCGGAACGGTTCGCCGTGCGGCCGGTAGCCCAGGGACGCATACAGGTTCGCGGTCTGCGGCGAGACCGCCTCCAGGTATGCGGGGGTGCCGGTCGCGTCGAGTCGCGCGTGGTGGCGGCGAAGCATGCCGCTCGCGATGCCGCGCCCGCGCGCGTCGGCGCGCACGCCCACGAGCGCCACGTAGTTGTGCGGCTCGGCGGGGTGGTGCTCGTCCATGATCCGGTCGAGCTCCGCGAACCCCTCGTAGTGCTTCCCGCAGGCCTCTCGCAGGCGCTCCTCGTATCCGGAGACGGGCGGCTCGTCCGCGGTGCGGTCGAACCAGACGACCGCGCCTTCGGCGCCGGAGGTGAGGACGCCGCCGTGCGCGAGCGCGTGCTCCACCAGGATCTCGAACTGGCCCTTGACGGCCGCAACGCGTTCTGCCGGGTCTTCGACGAGCCAGACCGCCGTAGGCACCTGCAGGAACGCCTCGGCGAGCAGCCCCGCCACGCGTGCGGCGCTAGCGGCCACCGGCCACCCCCACCGGCTCGGCCGTCTCGGTCACGAGCGCGGCCTTGGCTCCATGGCCGATCCCGGCGTACACCTCCGGACGGCACCGTTTCAGATACGCGCCCCACGCCGCGCCGAGGACCGCCAGTCCCGCGAACAGGATCGGAACGAGCACCGGCAGCGTCGATCCCTTCTCGACACCCAACAAGGTGTGGAAGTGCAGGACCGAAAGGTACAGCACCCACACCAGCGCGAAGACCGAGAGCGCCGGCGCGATGCGCGCGGCCCAGATCGATTCCCCGCGCCGGTCGCGTGCGAAGTACACGACGACCGCGATCGCGCAGGCGGCGATCAGCGCGAGCAGGCCGATCCCCGCCGAAGTGCTCATGTAGAAGAACAGGTGCACGAGCGGGTCGAGGTCCAGGGCCACCCAGGTGACGAGGACCAGGCCGCTGATGACGGTCTGCGTGATCGACGCCGCGGAGGGGGAGGAGGTTCGCGGTGACGTCCGGCCCAGCCAGGCGGGCGCGACGCGCTCGCGGCCGAGCGCGAACAGGTAGCGTGCGGTCGTGTTGTGGAAGCTCAGTGCCGCGGCGGTGACCGAGGTCAGCAGCAGCACCTCGCCGATGGTCGCCCACGGGGCGCCGAGCTGGTCGCCGGCGAGGGTGAACATGAGCCCCGGGTCGTCCGTGGCGGCCGCGACGACGCCGTCCTCGCCGACCGCGGTGATGATCGACCACGACGAGAAGATGTAGATGAACGCGAGGATGCCGACCGTGGCGACGGTGGCACGGGCGACCGTGCGCCGCCGGTCCTTCGCCTCCTCACCGTAGACGGTGGGCGATTCGAATCCGATGAAGCCGGTGACCGCCAGCGCCAGCATGGCTCCGGCCGCTTCGCCGCCCAGCTGGTTCGGCGACAGCACCCCGAACGGCAGGCCGTCGGCGGCGTTCACGAAGTTCGAAGCGCTGAACAGCAGGATCACCGCGATCTCCACGACCAGCAGCACGGCCAGGACCTTCGCGTTGATGTCGACCGCGCGTGTGCCGAGGAGTCCGATGAGGAGCCATGCGGCGAGCGCGCAGCCCCACCACGGCACGTCGGCGCCCATTCGGGACAGGACGCTCCGCGCGGTGAGGCCGAGCAGGCCGTAGAGGCTGATCTGCATGGCGCAGTATGCGGTCGCCGCGACCCATGCGGCCGCGACTCCGGGGACGCGGCCGATGCCGCGCGCGATGAACGCGTAGAACGCGCCCGCGTTGGTGATGTGCCGCGACATCGTCGTGTAGCCGACGCTGAAGAGCCACAGGCATACCGCGATGATCACGTACCCCAGCGGGATGCCGGTCTGGCCGGCGATGGCGAACATGACGACGACGCCGCCCGCGATCACCGTCAACGGGGTCGCGGCGGTCAGGGAGAAGTGCAGGAGACTGAACGTGCCGAGCTTGTCGCGGGCCAGGACGGCTCGCACCGCGCTCGGCGGTGAGGACGGAGTGGGCATGGGGGCGGGACTCCTTGTTCCAGTGGCGGGTGGTGTCAGCGGCCGCCGGTGATGGCGATGTCCGCCACCGCCGCGGCCAGGTGCGCCAGGAGGGCGCGCAGCGCGGCGGGCAGCGCCTGCCTGCGCTTGCCGGCGTACACGCGTGCGCCGGACGGCAACTGGTGGTAGAGCGGTTTGGAGAGGCCGACCGCTTCGGTGAGCGCCAGCAGGAAGGCGTCCTCCACCGCTATTGCGCGCTCTGAAATGGACAGATGGCGGCGCAGCCTGGCGAACACGGCGTTCGCGATGAGCGGGTCGCTCGGCTCGAACCCGACCTCCACCCGCTTGAGCCACCGCGAGCGGTACTCGCGGCGGACCATGAACCCGTGCATGGCCATGTGCTCGGCGGTCTTCGTGTAGACGTCGGCGGCGGCGAGGAAATCGAGCCAGTCCCGCACCGCGAGGCTGGTGCGCTCGGCGCGGACGTGCTCGGCCAGCCACAGCGCCAGGGAGTCCTCCGGCGGCCGGTACCGCTCGTCCAAGCACACCCGATCGACTCCCTTCGCGGTCCACACGGCCAGGTGCTGCGAGAGCACCAGCTCCGCCAGCAGCGCCGCGCCGATCCCGAGCCCGGTCACGCGAGGACCGGTGGCGGGCTTGTAGGCATCGTCGAGCGAGGTGATCAGGAGGGCGTCGTAGACCAGACGAGTGGAGGGCACGTCGGGCACCAGGGGTGGTCCTTCCTATACAGGGCTATTCATGCGATTACCTTACCGGTGCCGATCAGCCGTTCGTATTGGGCATTACCGACAGTTCATGCCACCCAACCGCATACACCGTGGAAGCGTGCCCGCGCACGAGAAAGCGCCGGTCGCGGGACCGAACGGTTGGTCCCGCGACCGGCGCGGTCGCTCCCCAGAGCGTCTACAAGGGAATATAGTCCGGCGGCCGTCAGTCCGCGATGTCGCCGTAGATCAACCCGCGGCCGTTCGTCGCGATGTAGACGCGGCCGAACACCTCCGGATCGCCCGAGACCGCCTTTCCGGTCCAAGCCCACTGGTGCGCGTCGTCATTGACGCGCTGCCAGCTCAGCCCCTCATCGGTCGAACGCCAGATGCCGCGCTGCCCGCCCGACTTCGCCGACGCGAAGATCGCCGGATAGCCGCGCCGCCCACGGCCCTTGCCGAAGCCGACCGCGTCGGCCTCCTCGAAGTCCCGGATCCGCTTCCACGACGAACCGCCGTCGGTCGAACGCCACATCCCGTACAACGGGTCGACCGCGTCGGGGTCGTTGCCCCCGGCCAGCCACAGGTGCCCGCGCTTGCCCGGCACCGCCCGGAAGTCCACATCGCCCGTCGGCGGCAGGCCCGACGCGCCGGTCTCGGCGAAGCTCAGTCCGCCGTTCGCGCTCGCGTAGAACTTCCCGGAAGCGAAGGCGTACAAGCGGTTCGGGTTGACCCGGTCCGCGCGCACCTTCGCACCCGCGGGCAGCCCGTCCACCGGCGTCCACGTCTGGCCGAGGTCGGAACTGAACACCGGCGCGGTCGTCCCGTCGCCGGGCGTCCACACGATCACCCCGCCGTCCGCGCTCACCGCGACCGTGCCGCCGTTCGCACCTCCCGCAACGCCTTCGAGCCGCTTGGTCGTCAACCAGGTCGCGCCCCGGTCGACCGAGACGCCCACATGGCCGTCCACATCGCCGTGCACGTCACCGGAACCGACCACGATCTCGGGCCTCAACGCCGCGAAGTCCACGCTCCGCCCCGACGACCAGTCCGGACGCCGGATCTGCACGCCCGACCGCCCCAGATCGTCCTGCACGAACCCGCCGAGGTCCCCGGTCGCCGTCACCAGCGTGCCGCCGAGCGCCGCGATGTCCTGCACCGCGGTCTCCTCCAGACCGTCCACACGCACGGCCACCGTGAACTGCTCCACCGGCAGCGGCACCTGGTGCCCCGCCTCCTCGTCCCAGCCCACGAGCGGTCCCTGCCCGTCCCAGGCGGTCAACTGCTCCGTGCCCCAGATCGTGGCGCCCGTGCCCCACATGATCCGGTCCGAGTTGTGCGGGTCGATCGCCAGCGCGTCGATCATCCAGCCGTGCTTGACCGCATAGGACGGGCCGTCGTCGACACCGCCGAACGACAGCCACTCGCTCCCCGAAGCGTCCATGGCGAACCGGTCGACCCGCTCGGGCGGCCACGACCAGTTCGCGTCGAACGCGTAGTCCCAGCTCGTCTCCCAGGTCGCGCCCGAATCCCGGGAGCGGTAGAGGATCTCGTCGGGGTACCAGTTGTTCTGGGTGGCGGCCATGAGCGTGCCGGGGCGCTGGCGGTCGACGGTGATCCCGCCGAAGCCCGGGGTCTTGCCGACGGGGCTGTAGGACGGGGTCACGTCCGCCCAGTCGCCCGTGGCGAGGTCGAGACGCCAGATCGCGCCGCCCTTGCCGGAGGCCGGAGCGCCGTTGTAGGGGCCCGGGTCCCAGCTGGTGACGATGAAGAGGTGGCCGTTGGCGTGGTCGATCGCGGCCTGCTTCGGGATCGTCTTGTTGCCGTCCACCGATCCGATCGCGGCGGCGCCGGGGACGGGCTGCCAGGTCTGGCCCCGGTCCTCGGAGACGTAGAGCGGGTCGGCCGGGTCGGCTACGCCGACGAAGATGCGGCCGGCCTGGTCGAACTCGACCCAGATGACGCCCTGGTTGTCGTCGGAGTAGTCGCTGCCGGGGTCCTGCACGAAGTTCCCCGCGTTCGGGAACGCCTCGACCCTCGCCCAGGTGCGGCCGTGGTCGCCCGAGCGCCACAGGCCGTTGCCGTTCGGGGTGCCCAGGTAGACGACGGCGTTGTCGGCCGGGTCGACGGCGAGCCGTTCGCCCATGCCGCGGCCGGGCATGTTGCCGCCCTGCTTGAACGGGAGTTCGGCGACGCCCCACGTGGCACCGCGGTCGTCGGAGTAGAGGACCGCGCCGGGGCTGGGGTCCCAGTCGTTGGTGTAGGTCCCGACCGCGGCGTAGACGCGGTTCGTCTCCACGGGGTCGGTGGCGACGGAGACGACGCCGGTCCAGCCCCAGTCGTCCCAGCCGACCCAGTCGAGGAGCGGGAGCCACGTCTGGGTGGCCTCCTGCCAGCGGTAGAGGCCGCCGATGTCGGTGCGGGCGTAAGCGAGGTCGGCCTCGGTTTCGTTGAAGACGATGCCGGGGACGTAGCCGCCGCCGTTGACCACCGCGTTGCGCCAGGTGTAGGCGTCCTCGCAGCGGCCGGAGGTCTTGGCGTTGGCGATGCCGGGCACGGCGGTGGCGGCCATTGCGGCGGCGCCGATCGAAGCGGCGAATGTGCGTCGTCGCACGGGTGCTCCTAGAGGGCAGAGGGACGGGGGGCCGGCTCCGGAGAGCCACCAAAGGGTTAGTTTGGAGACCCAACATAACAGGGGGCGATGACGCTTGCAAGCGCGCCTCGAAAAGGTTTCTTCGCCCCCGTCGGCGGTACATGACATGTGCCATGTGATGCACTACCGGCCCTCGGGCTTGACGCGCACGTTTCGCTGGACATGGGAGCGCTCTTCCGATACAGTCGGACCCGGTTGGGGCCGTAGCCGATCGCTCACTCTTCAAGGAGCCCGCCCAATGGGCGCACACTTGCCCGCAGTCCTCCGCCGCCCGGCCGTCCTCTGGACCGCTCTGATCGCCGCGCTGGCCGCCGCCGTGATCACCGTGCTCGTGGTCGTCCCCGACGGGGACGCCGGCGACGCCTCCTACCTCGACCCCGGCGCCCCGGTCGCCGACCGCGTCGCCGATCTCCTCGGCCGCATGACGATCGCGGAGAAGGTCGGCCAGATGACGCAGGTCGCGGTGCTCGCCATCGAGGGCCACCCGGGCGACATCGGCCTGCTCGGCATCGGCTCACTCCTCAACGGCGGCTCGGACGCCCTCCGCGACACCCCTGAGGCCTGGGCCGAGATGATCGACGGCTACCAAAGCGAGGCGGCGGCATCGCGCCTCGGCATCCCGCTGATCTACGGCATCGACGCCGTCCACGGCAACGGCGCGCTGCCCGGAGCGGTGATCTTCCCGCACAACATCGGCCTCGGAGCGGCCCACGACCCCGCCCTCGCCGCGGAGGCCGCCGCGATCACCGCCGCCGAGACCCGGGCGACCGGCGTGCACTGGACCTTCGCGCCGTGCGTGTGCGTCGCCCGCGACAGCCGCTGGGGCCGCACGTACGAGTCCTTCGGCGAGGACCCCGGCCTGGCCGTCGAGTACGCCGGGCCCGTCGTGCAGGGCTACCAGGGCGAGGACCTGGCCGCGAACTCCAGCGTGCTGGCCACCGCCAAGCACTACGTCGGCGACGGCGGCACCGCCTTCGGCACGTCGACCACCGACGACTACCTCCTCGACCAGGGCGTCACCACGCTCACCGAGGACGAGCTGCGCTCGATCCACTTGGCGCCTTTCGAAGCCGCCGTGGACGCGGGCGTCGGTTCGGTCATGGTCTCGTTCTCGTCGACCGACCTCGGGGACGGCCCGCTGAAGACCCACGGCGACGCGTACCTCATCAACGAGGTCCTCAAAGGAGAGCTCGGCTTCGACGGCTTCGTCGTCTCCGACTGGCAGGGCGTGGACCAGGTCAGTGATGACTACGCCGAGGCCGTGCGCACCTCGATCAACGCCGGGGTCGACATGGTCATGGTGCCGTTCGAGTACCGCCGCTTCATCGACACACTGCTGGCCGAAGTGGACTCCGGCGGCGTCGGCGAGGAGCGCATCGACGACGCCGTCTCCCGCATCCTCACCCAGAAGTTCGCACTCGGCCTGTTCGAGCAGCCCTTCGCGGACACCGCCGGCGCGGCCGACGTCGGATCGGCCGAGCACCGCGAGACCGCCCGCCAGGCCGCGGCCGCGTCGCAGACCCTGCTGCGCAACGACGACGACCTGCTCCCGCTCACCGGCGGCGAGTCGATCTACCTGGCCGGATCCGGAGCCGACGCGCTCGGCCGCCAACTGGGCGGCTGGACCGCGTCCTGGCAGGGCGCGGTGGAGACGGTCACGGAGGGCACCAGCATCCGCGCAGGGATCGAAGCGGTCGCGCCCGATGCGTCGATCACTTACAGCGAGACCGCGTCCGAGCCGATCGGCGACGCCGACGTCGGCATCGTCGTCGTCGCGGAGGACCCGTACGCCGAAGGCATCGGCGACGCGGGCGCGGGGGAGCACGACATGCGGGTGTCCGATGCGGACGCCGCCGCGATCGACACCGTCTGCGCCGCCGTCGCCTGCGTCGTCATCGTCGTCTCCGGCCGCCCGATCGAGATCACCTCGCACCTCGCCGAGGTCGACGCGCTCGTCGCGGCCTGGCTGCCCGGCAGCGAAGGCGCCGGGGTCGCCGACCCGCTCTTCGGCGAGACGCCCTACGGCGGCCGCCTGCCGGTCACCTGGCCCCGCTCGAACGACCAGGAGCCGATGAACGTCGGCGATGCCGCCTACGACCCGTTGTACCCCTTCGGTTTCGGCCTGCAGACCGCCTGAGGGTCAGCGCCGCTCGTCGAAGCCCTTGGCGCGGTACAGGTCGCGGAGGAGGCAGATCTCCGCGCCGTGGGCCATCACCTCGCGGTTGAGGTGGAGGACGAGGGCCGCCATGGGGGATTCGGCGAACCAGCCGCCTTGAGGGCCCAACGGCTCCTCGATCGCCTCGGCGTCCAGGCTGCGCACGCCCTCGCGCCAATGCGCATACGACTGCTCCAGCATGGCGAGTGCGTCGGCCGCGGTCGCGGGCAACGTGTCGGGCCAGAGGCGCAGGTCCCACATTTCGGCGTCTTCCAGGCCTTCGTTGGGGCCGAAGAACGCTCGGGTGCGGACGCCGAGCACGTCGCGGCCGATGTGGAGCATCCGCCAGGCGATCGTGGTCACCGGCGGCGGCTCGGGAGCGGGATCGGCCCCGTCCATCCGCAATGCGCCCTCGGCGTCGGGCCGGAGGCTCCAGCAGCCGTCGACAGGCTCCCAGAAGTACTCGTCGTCGGTCAGGCCCTCCAACCGCGGTCGCAGGTGGGCGTCCCAGTAGAAATCGAGCTGCCCGAGGATCGCCTCAGGCCATCGCACTGTCATCACCCGAGCCTAGGGGAGCGGGCCGACCACGGCCGCTACTCGCGGCCGCATCGCAGACTCGGGGTGCATCTTCGATTGAGACTTTCGAGCTCGCTCATACGGTCAGACCAGTTGCAACGTTCAATCGATCTATCAAAGATAGCTTCAAGGCCATGACTCAAGACATTCGCGAATTCGTCACCGACACCCACGACATCGTGGCCCTCGGCGAACCCGACCACCGGGAGCCCGCGTTCGGGGAGATCCGCAACGAACTCTTCGCCCAGCTCGCCGAACGCGGCTTCCGGTCCTTCGCCCTCGAATCCGACCGCGTCGCCGCCCTCACGGTCAACGATTTCGTCCTACATGGACTCGGAACGCTCGACGAGGCCATGGCCCAGGGCTTCTCGCACGGCTTCGGCGAGTTCGCCGCCAACCGGGCCCTTGTCGCCTGGATGCGCGACTACAACATCGGTCGGCCCCTGGAGGACCGCCTCGCCTTCCACGGCATCGACGCCCCGTTCGAGTTCACCGCGGAAAGCCCGCGCCGCTACCTCGAGCACGCCATCGACTACCTGGGCCTCGACCTCGACGTGCGCGCCCACGCGGGCGACGACGAGCGCTGGGGCTGCATGGAGGCCGTCACCGACCCTGCCCGCTCGCCCGGCCGCACGCCGGAGGCCGCGCAGCTCCGCGCGATCGCCGACGACCTGCTCACCGAGCTCTACTCCCGCGCTCCCGAACTCGTCCCGGGGACCTCGCGTGCCCGCTGGGACCGCGCCCGCGTCCACGTCACCACGGCGCTGGGCCTACTGCGCTACCACCGGGAGGCCGCGCGTCCCGGCCGGGACGGCGACCGGTGGAGCCGCCTCGGCGCCGTCCGCGACGCGGTCATGGCGCAGAACGTGCTCGACATCCGCGCCCTCGAAGCCGACCGCGGCCCGACGTTCCTATCCGGACACAACCTCCATCTGCAGCGGAATCTGAGCCGGATGTCCATGGGCGGCATGGACCTCGCCTGGTTCGGCACGGGCGCGATCCTCGCGTCCCTGCTCGGCGGCCGGTACGCCTGCATCGTCGGCAGCCTCGGCCGCAGCGAGGGCATCGGGGTGCCCGCACCCGAGCCGGGCACGCATGAAGGCGGGCTCCAGCGGCGATTCGACACGTGGGGCCTGATCGCCGCCGAGGCCCTCCCCGAAGCCTCCGAACGCGCCGACCTCGCCTCGCCGCAGGGCCCGTTCCCCTTGGACCGGTTGATCCTTGAGGGCGCGGACGCCGTGCTCCACGTCAGCGAGGGCCGCGCCGCGAAGTCCTTAGGCCGCAGGGCGGTTGCGGCGGCCCCCGGTCCGCCCGGTCATGCGGGCCGGGGTCGCCCGACGCGACCGGTAGCACTTCAGGGGGCTGCCGCTGACCGCCTCCTTGTAGGCGATCGCGGCCCTCCCCTTGAGGTACCAGCGGCTCGGGGTGTCGTCGGGGTTCGTGAACTGGACGGCGGCATCCCGGCGGCCCAACGAGACCGGCTGGTGGAGGTATCCGAACCGCAACGGCTTCGGCTGCTTCCCGCGCAGCCGCCGCGTGATCGACTCGGCGGCGTGCGCGGCCGAGGGGATGCCGCTCTGGCAGGTCCCGTGGATCACGCCGTAGGCCTGCCGGATCGAGGCGGCGTCGCCGATCGCGTAGATCTCGGGGTGCGAGACCGAACGCAGGGTCGCGTCGACCAGGACCCGGCCTGGACGATGTCCTCCGCGTCCGTCACGGTCCCGAGCACCCGGTACGCCACGGCCTGCAGCAGCCCGCGCCGGTCTTCGAAGATCCCCACGCCCCGCAGCGTATGCGCCGACGGCCTGCGCACGCCAGCCCGACCCTGCCATGCTGGGGGAGTGCACCACCCGCCGGAGCCCGTGACCCCCGAGCCGCCCGCGCCCATCGACTGCCCGCTGCTCACCCAATCCTGGCTCGACCTCGCCTTCCTCCACTGGCGAGTGCCGCCGGAGGACGCCGCGCCGCTGCTCCCCGCCGGCACCGTCCCCGACACCTTCGAAGGCGCGACCTACGTCGGCCTCATCCCCTTCCGCATGCACCGCGTCGGCTGGTTCCGCCTCCCCGGCATCCCCTACCTCGGCACCTTCCCCGAAACGAACCTCCGTCTCTACACAGTGGACAGGCAAGGTCGCCGGGGCGTCGCCTTCCTCTCCCTCGACGCCGCCCGGCTCCTGCCCGTACTCACCGCGCGCATCGGCTTCCGCCTGCCTTACCTGTGGTCCCGCATGCGACTCCACACCGACGGGGACACCCGCACCTACACCAGCGTCCGCCGCTGGCCCGAACCCCGCCCAGCGCACTCCCGCATCACCGTCCGGATCGGCGAACCCCTCACCGCCCCAACACCGCTCGAACACTTCCTGACCGCCCGCTGGGGACTCCACCACACCGTCGCCGGGCGGCTCCGCTTCCTCCCGAACGCCCACCCGCGCTGGCCCCTGCACCGCGCGGAGCTCTGGGAATGCGACCAGAACCTCCTGGCCGCGGCGGGGCTGCCGCGAGTCACGGGCGAGCCGATGAGCGTCCTCTACTCGCCGGGCGTCGCGGTGCGACTCGGCGGCTCCTGACCTCCACGCCCGAGCCTGGTTCGCGGGCCCGGACTACGATCGGCCTATTTCCCTTGAAGGCGAAGAGGAGCCATGGAAGAGGCAGCGACGCCAACGAACTTCGGCCATGCCGTGCAGTCGCGGGACGAGACCCCGTCCGGCGACCGCATCGCAATCGCCACCAGCGCCTACCTCGTCTGCCTCGACCGGGCCGGGGTCGAGCTGTGGCGCTTCGACTTCGGGCCCAGCACCGGCGCCATGGCCAGCGCCCGGACCAACTGCCGCTTCTCGCTCGACGGGACCGCGGTCTGGCTCTACCGTCCCGACCTGTACTCCGGGCACGGCGAGGTCGACCGCTGGTTCGCGCTCGACGCCGCCACGGGGGCGATCCTCGGCGACGCGGCCCTGCCGACTTACGGCGGCCACGGCGGCTACCACCTCGTCCACCCCGACGGCGTCCACGTCCTCCTCGAGGTCGGTTGCGGCCAGGACGGCTGCTTCGTCTTCAATGGACGGATCGACGACGGCGTCATGACCTCGGCTCCCTGGCCGGTCGCCGACGACCCCCGTCAGTGCGACCAGCGCATCGCCGCACTCTCCCCGGACGGCGGCCAGATCATGGCCTTCGAGCACGACGACGCAGCGGTCACGTTCCGCGACTTCCCCTCCGGCACTGTGCAGTGGCAGATCGGCCTGCAGGACTTCGGTTTCGACCTCGACTCCGACCAGATCGAGACGGTCTTCCTCTGGTCGGGCCGGTACGTCGACGACCGCATCGCCATGGTCGAGTTCAAAGGGGAGACCGGCGAGCTCAACGAAGACGACGAGGAAGTGCCCGCTTGGGCGGCCGACGGCCTCGGCGAGTGGGAGGACTACCGCGCCTACGTCGCCATCGACCTGCGGGCGCGCCGGGTGCTCGGCCCGGCGGGCGCCGACGGTGCCCACACCGGCGAGCACCCGCGCTTCGTGCCCGAACCACGCTAGGGCCAATGCCGTTCAGCTAGGACGGTGGTCGGTGTATCGGATCAGGCCCGAGCGAGCGCACTGCTCGGGCCATAAGGTTCCTCTGGCTGCGTGACGCCGCCGGAGGCGGTAGGTCCGCTCCGCGGACTGCGGGCTTCGCGCGCTCGTGCACACCCCTGATCCGGTCGGTGCACATAGCCGGGAACGATGTCCGTACGCGGACCTGGCGCCTGCGGCACCGTCACGCAGCCTGGGGAACCTTTGGGCCCGACCCACTGGGCAACCTTGGGGCACCGAAGCCCGGCGGATCGGCGATCGGGAATCGCGACGTCATCGCGGGCGCCGCGTCGGTAGCCTGGCCTGGTGCCGCAATATCCGCCGAAACCGGTACCGGGCGACAAGGTCGCGATCGTCTCGCCGTCGTCCGGGCTGCCCGCGGTGCTGCCGCTGCCGTACGAGCTCGGACTGCGCCGCCTGCGCGAATCGTTCGGGCTCGTCCCGGTCGAGTACCCCACCACCCGCAGGTGGGGCGCGAGCCCGGCCGAGCGAGCCGCGGACCTGCACGCGGCGTTCGCCGACCCGTCGGTGAAGGCCGTCATCTCCAGCATCGGCGGCGACGACCAGATCACGGTCCTCCCGCACCTCGACCGGGCCCTGATCGCGGCGAACCCCAAGCCGTTCTTCGGATTCAGCGACTGCACGAACCTGCTCGCGTTCCTCGCCGAATGCGGGATCGTCGGCTTCCACGGCGGCGCGGTCATGACCGAGTTCGGCCGGCCCGGCGCGATGCACCCGGCGACCGAGGCGTCCCTGCGAGCCGCGCTCTTCGATTCCGGCCCTTACGTACTCACCGAGCCCGCCGAGTTCGGCGAGACCTCGGGGGACTGGGCCGACCCCGCCACGTTCGAGCATCCGCCCGCGATGCGCGAGGCCGGCGAGTGGGAATGGCGCAACCCCGGCCCGGCGGTCGAGGGCCCGACCTGGGGCGGATCCCTCGAAATCGTCTCCTGGCTGCTCATGGCCGACCGCTGCATTCCCGGCCCGGACCGGTTCGACGGCGCCGTGCTGTGCTTCGAAACCTCAGAGGAGATGCCGAGCGCGACCGACGTGTACCGCATCCTGCGCTCGATCGGCGAACGCGGCTGGCTCGAACGCTGCGCCGCGTTCCTGATGGGCCGACCCAAATCATCGAGCATGGACCGCCGTCTCGACGCGTCCGACGCCGACCGGTTCCGCGCCGAGCAGCGCGAAGCGGTGATCCGGGCAGTCGACGAGTACGCGCCCGGAAAGCCCGCCGTACTCGGAGTCGACTTCGGACACACCGACCCGCAGTTCACCATCCCATACGGCGGCACGGTCCGTGTCGACGGCGCGACCCGGTCCCTGACCGCGACGTACTGAACGCCCGCCTCAACGCACCCGCACGGCACCGGGTTGGATTTCGATCGCGAAGCCCGACGTCTCGCCCAGTTCGTCGCCGTCGACCTCCAGAACTCGCGGCTCGGACAGGACGACCGACACGCTGCCGACCCTGGCATGCGTCGCGGTGTCGGCGCTCTCGGCACGTTCCCGGCCGGTGAAGAGCCGCCGGATGCCGTTGTCCCACACGAACGATCGAAGCGTGTCGAGCCATTGGCCGATGCCCTCGGCGCTCAGCAGGAGCAGATCGAGTTCGCCGTCCGAGGGGTCCGCGTCCGGCAGGAGCGCGATGCCGCCCTGGAGCGTGCCGCAGTTGCCGACGAGGAGTGTGTGCGCCTCCGTGCGTTCGGGTGCCGCACCGTCGACGGCGATCTCGATGTCCACGACCTCGCTCGAGCTGAGGGCTCGTCCCAGCGACTCCACATAGGCCAGCCACCCGACCTTGCTCTTGAGGTCGTCGTCGGTCTCGACGATCATGTGCGCATCGATGCCGATTCCCGCGATGACGGCGAACGCCTGGCGTACCTCCGCATCGCTCACCTCAGCCGTGATCCAGCCGAGGTCGATGGCGCGCGACCGGCCCTCGAACGCCCGCGTGAGCGCGCCCCCGAGGTCGCCCAGTGGCACGCCGAGATTGCGCGCGAGGAGGTTGCCCGTGCCGAGCGGGACGATCGCGAGCTCGGCGGCGTCGTCCTGCGCCAGTCGCTCGGCGACCGCTCGCACGGTCCCGTCACCGCCCGCCGCCACCACGACTTCGGCACCCGCCGCGAGCGCCTCGCCCGTCGCGCCCTGGCCGGGGTCGTCGGGGCTGGTCTCGAACCACGAGACCTCCGCGTCAGCGGCACTCGCGGGGAGCGCGCCCTCAAGGTCCTCGCGTGACGTCTTCGACGGATTCCAAACGATCGCGATCCGGCTGCCGGCCATCATGCTCCCCTTCCGCGCCTCTCAGCGCCGCTTCTTCGTCTGAAGAGGACTGCCAGCGTACTGCCCCTGGCGGCAAAGCACCCCGCGACCCGCGGCCGGGGATACCCGATCAGCGGGACAAGTAGTCGTAAATCTTGTCCATATTAGTCTCAAGCGGGTCGACGGCGTCGGTGACGAGCCGTTCGAGCGTGAACGGCGGCAGCTCGGCGCGCATGCGCTCGACGTGCGCCCAGTCGATCTCGTGCCAGCCGGGGATGCCGCGAACCCGCCCCTCGACCCGGCTCCGATGCAGCTCCACATCGCTGCAAGTGCATTCGACGACCCGCAGCCGCGCACCGTACCCGGCCGCGATCCCGGCCCAGCGCTGCGAGGTGCCCTCGTCGAGCACGCAGTCGGTGATCGCCGACTGGCCCAACCGGAGCTGCCGTACGACCAGCGTCTCCATGAGGCCGTCGTGGAGCGCCAGGTAGGTCTCTTGATCCAGGTCGTACAGGACCCCGTGCGGCTTCAGCGAGCCCAGCAGCCAGTCCGCGGCGAACACCGGCACGCCGGTCGCCCGGCTCAGGCGCTCGGACAGCGTCGACTTGCCCGTCCCGGGCAGGCCGGTGAATACGATGACCTGCGGATCCGAATGGTTCACATCACTCATCTGAAGCCTCCCGAAGCTCGAAGCCGCCCACCGAAAGTGCGGCTCCAGCGATCCTCCCGCACGTGTGGGCTCGCCGCGGCGCCGGTCCCTTGCACCCGCACCCCAGAATGGTCGGCTCAGCCCGATACCGTTCGAACGGGGAACCGATGCGCGTACTGCTCTCGACCTACGGTTCGCGCGGCGACGTCGAGCCGATGGCCGCGCTGGCGGTCAGCCTGCGCGCGCTCGGGGCGGAAGCCGTGATGTGCGCGCCTCCCGACCCCGAATTCACCCGACTCCTCGCCGACGCAGCCATCCCGATGGCCTCGATCGGCCAGGCGGTACGCCCCCTGGTGACCGGAACCGGGCCGCCGCCGACCGGAACCTTCGCGGACCGGACCGCCGCGCTCGTTGCCGACGCCTTCGACGAGATCACCACGGCCGCAGCAGATTGCGATGCCGTCGTCGCCACCGGCATGTTCCCGGTCGCCGCGGCCGCCCGCACCGCCGCCGATGCGCTCGGCCTCCGCTACCGCCACGTCAGCCTCCAACCGACCCTCCTGCCGTCGCTGCACCACCCGCCGCCCGAACGGCCCGGACACCCGCTCCCGCCCGGTGTCACCGACAACCGGGCGCTATGGGCGCACGACGCCGAGGCGATGCACGCGCTCTACGGCGCGGCCGTCAACCGCCTCCGGGCCGCGAACGGCCTGCCGTCCCTGACGAACGTCCGCGACCACGTCTTCACCGATCGACCCTGGCTCGCGACCGACCCGGTGCTGAGCCCCCGGCTCCCGTCCGACTTCACCGCCACGCAGACCGGCGCCTGGGCACTGCCCGACCACCGCCCCCTCACACCCGAACTGGAGGCCTTCCTCGCCGCCGGACCACCGCCCGTCTACATCGGATTCGGCAGCATCCCGCTCCGCCCCAAGAAGGACGCCGCACGCGTGGCCCTCGGTGCCGCCCGCCGACAGGACCGCCGCGTCATCCTCGCCAGCGGCTGGGCCGGCCTCGCCCCGATCGACGACCACGACGACTGCATCGCAGTGGACGAGGTCAACCAGCAGGCGCTGTTCAAACGCGTCGCCGCCGTCGTCCACCACGGCGGCGCGGGCACCACGTTCACCGCCGCGATCGCCGGTGCGCCACAAGTGGTCGTCCCGCAGATAGTGGACCAGCCCTACTGGGCGCACCGCGTCGCCGAACTCGGCATCGGCGCCCACCACGCGGGACCCAGGCTCACCACCAAGTCCCTCACGGTCGCGATCGAAACCGCCCTCAAACCCGAAACCCGCCACCGCGCGACCGAAGTGGCCACGTCGATCCGCACCGACGGCGCGACCACCGCAGCGCGACTCCTGCTCGACGCTCCAGCCTGACCCGGCTCAAGACCGGGCCGTGCAAGCCACCGCATCCGGCATCGAGGCGCCGTCGCCCATCGCCGCCTGGAACCCCGCGACCGCATCCTCGCCCGGATCGAGACGGCCGTTCCAATCCTCACTGCCATACCGGCCGTGGTCGAGTTCCCGCATGTTCCAATGGTTGTAGATCGACACGTCCTGCAGATCGAGGTCGATCTCCCACGACGCCAACGCGACGCTCCCGGTGCTGACCACCTCGACCGAGACCTGGACCGAGTCGTCCCACTCCCGCTCGAGCGTCAGGCTCGCCGTGCACGACGCCGACACGGCCTCTTCCACCGCAGTCGAGGCGGATTCGCTCGGCGCCGCCGGTGAAGGGCTCGCACTCGACGGCTCCGCCGACGTCGCCGCCGCGCTCGACTCCGAAGGGGACTCGACCGTCGGGCTCGCGGCCTGCGCCGACGCCACTCCGCTCGACGCGGACTCCTCCGGAACCGACGGCGTCTCCAAGCCCTCGATCACGTCCACCGGGCCCCGGTCAGGCCCGCCACCGAACACCCCGAACTGCCACAAGGCGATCACGGCCGCGACCGCCGACACCGCACCGAGGACCTGCAGCAGACGACCGTGCAGACGACCGCGCCCGCCGGGACCATCAGCATGCCCGCCAGCAGCATCGCCCATACCCCACCGCCTTCCACAAAGGACCCATACGCGAGGCCGGGACGGTGGACCCGCGCTGGTCCGCACCGTTCAGCGTACCCGGGCGACCACCCCCGAACGGTCCGTGACGATTCGCCCCGATACCCCCTACCCTGCCCCCAAGAGCAGGCATTTCAACCCAAGGCCTACCCGGGCCGCAACCACTCCCGCCCGCCCGACCCGACCGGGTGTTCCCCGCCCGGCACCACCTCGCGCCGCCCTACACTGCACCAATGAGCAAGGCGCCCGAACTCGACCCCGCCCAGGACACGCCCGACGTCCGACCCCCGAAACACCACGCCGTCGGCCTCCCCGCCGTCGCCAACTCGATCCGAGTCGTCGGCACCCAAGCAGGCGTCAAACGCGGCCTCCCCCTCCTCCGCGACGTCAACCAGACCGGCGGCTTCGACTGCCCCGGCTGCGCCTGGCCCGAACCCGGCCACCGCCACCCCGCCGAGTTCTGCGAGAACGGCGCCAAAGCCGTCGCCGAAGAAGGCACCCGCCGCCGCGTCGACCCCGAATTCTTCGCCGCACACCCCATCACCGACCTCGCCGACAAGTCCGGCTACTGGCTCGGCCAGCAAGGCCGCCTCACCCAGCCCGTCCACCTCGCCGAAGGCGCCACCCACTACGAACCGATCAGCTGGGACGACGCCTTCACCCTCATCGCCGACGAACTCGCCGCCCTCGACCACCCCGACGCCGCCGCGTTCTACACCTCCGGACGCACCAGCAACGAAGCCGCGTTCCTCTACCAACTCTTCGCCCGCAAACTCGGCACCAACAACCTGCCCGACTGCTCCAACATGTGCCACGAGTCCTCCGGCTCCGCCCTCGCAGAGACCATCGGCATCGGCAAAGGCAGCGTCACCCTCGACGACCTCAACCAAGCCGACCTCATCATCGTCGCAGGCCAGAACCCCGGCACCAACCATCCGCGCATGCTCACCGCCCTCGAGAAGGCCAAACGCGCCGGCGCCCGCATCGCCACCGTCAACCCCCTCCCCGAAGCGGGCATGCAGCGCTTCAAGAACCCCCAGACCGCGCGCGGACTCGCCGGACGCGGCACCGACCTCACCGACCTGTTCCTCCAGATCAAAGTCGGCGGCGACCTCGCCCTCTTCAACATCCTCAACCGGATGCTCCTGCGCGCCGGCAACACCGACCCCGACGCCATCGACCGCGCCTTCATCGACACCCACACGCACGGCTTCGACGCCTTCGCCGCGCACCACGGCATCGACGACCCCGCCGGCGACGACGCCGCGCTGGCCGAGGCGGTCGAGCGGACCGGCCTGGCCGCGGCCGAGATCGAACGGCTCCTCGCGATGGTCCTCGCCGCCGACAAGATCGTGGTCTGCTGGGCGATGGGCCTGACGCAGCACCGGCACGCCGTGCCCACGATCCGCGAGATCGTCGCGTTCCTGCTTCTGCGCGGCAACATCGGGCGGCCGGGCGCCGGGGTCTGCCCCGTGCGCGGGCATTCGAACGTGCAAGGCGACCGCACGATGGGCATCTGGGAGCGCATGCCCGACCGGTTCCTCGACGCGCTCGGCACGGAGTTCGACTTCGCGCCGCCTCGCGACCACGGCCTCGACACGGTCGGCACGATCCGCGCCATGCGCGACGGCCGCGTCAAGGTCTTCTTCGCGATGGGCGGGAACTTCGTCGCCGCGACGCCGGACACGGAGGCCACCGAGGCGGCGATGCGCAGCTGCCGCCTCACGGTGCACGTGTCGACGAAGTTGAATCGGTCGCACGTGGTGACCGGGGCACGGGCGCTCATCCTCCCGGCGCTCGGCCGCACGGATGTCGACGCGCCCGGCGGGCGCGAGCAGTTCGTGACCGTGGAGGATTCGATGGGCATCG
The DNA here is from genome assembly GCF_016918015.1 of Glycomyces sp. YM15. Taxonomy (GTDB): domain Bacteria; phylum Actinomycetota; class Actinomycetes; order Mycobacteriales; family Micromonosporaceae; genus Glycomyces. Next base: position 129,612 of record NZ_JAERMK010000005.1, on the reverse strand, counting down.
TCCACGCTTCACGCGGGAGCGTCCCGGCCTTGAGTCCGGAGATGCGGTCGGAGGTCGCGATCGTGGCCGGGCTCGCCCGCGCCGTGTTCGGGCCGGGCGACCCGGTGCCTTGGGAGGATTTCGCGGCCGACTACGACCGCATCCGTGCGCGGATCGAGCGGGTCGTGCCCGGTTTCGATGACTACAACGAGCGGGCGCGAGTTCCCGGCGGTTTCGCGCTCCCGCACGCACCGCGCGACGGGCGCGTGTTTCCCACGGCCACAGGCAAAGCCAACTTCACGGTGAACACGGTGACGTCGCCGGAGGCGGGGGCGGGGCGGCTGGTGCTGCAGACGCTGCGCAGCCATGACCAGTTCAACACCACGATCTACGGGCTCGACGACCGATACCGGGGGATTCACGACGGGCGTCGGGTCGTGCTGGTCAATCCCGAGGACGCCGCCGAGCTCGGTCTCGTCGACGGTGATTACCGCGATCTGGTGAGTGAATGGTCGGACGGGGACCGCCGCGCCCCGCATTTCAGGATCGTGCACTACCTGACCGCGCGCGGCTGCGCCGCCGCGTACTTCCCGGAGACGAACGTGCTCGTGCCGCTCGACTCGGTGGCGGAGTTCAGCAACACGCCCACCTCCAAATCGATCGTGGTGCGCTTCGAGCCCGACAGCGGCAAGTCGGCCGGGCCCGCACCTCGCTGATCCGATCCGGGGACCCCACCCCACCCTCCCGGGATTTCTCGGGCCTCCGGTCGGCCGATACCGACCCGCGAACTGCTCCGCCAGCGCCCACCCGGCCGTGAGTTCGGATCTCCTTTCTCGCCGTTCGCGGCCTGCCGCGCTATACAAGCCAGTAGCGCTCGGCGATCCTGAAGGGGAGCTGAAGCCACCTGAAGGGAACCTGAATCCGTATGGGCCGCGTCACTGTCCGCCGCAAGACCACTCGCCTCGCAGGGGAGCACCGATCCGAGCGGGTCGACACCCTCGCCGTCGAGGAGCCGCTCGAGCTGCGGGTCGGGGGCGAATCGCTGCAGGTCACCATGCGCACACCCGGCGACGACTTCGACCTCGCCACCGGCTTCCTGCTCGCCGAAGGCGTGATCACCAAGCCCCGCGACATCGTGAGCATGCGCTACTGCGCCGGCGTCGACGGGAACGGCGAGCAGACCTACAACCTCCTCGACATCGTCCTGGCCGCCGATCTCCCCGCCCCGCCGAAGTCCGCGAAGCGGAACACGACGGTCACCTCCGCCTGCGGGGTCTGCGGCAAGGACAGCCTGGAGGACGTCCGCACCAAGGCCGCCTGGAGCGTCGCCGAGGACGACACCGCGATCAGCGCCGAGGTCCTCGCCTCCCTCCCCGGCCGACTCCGCAAGGCGCAGAAGATCTTCGACCGCACCGGCGGCCTCCACGCCGCGGGCCTGTTCACCTCCGACGGTGAACTCCTCACCGCCAAGGAGGACGTCGGGCGCCACAACGCGGTCGACAAGGTCCTCGGGCAGGCGCTGCGCGAGGGTCTGGTCCCACTGCGCGGCAATGTGCTGGCCGTCTCGGGGCGCGCCTCCTTCGAACTCGTCCAGAAGGCGGTCATGGCCGGGGTCCCCGCCCTCGCGGCGGTTTCGGCCCCGTCCTCCCTCGCCGCGGACCTCGCCGAGGAGTCCGGGCTGACGCTCGCCGGCTTCGTCCGCGAGGACACGATGAACCTCTACGCCCGACCCGACCGCATCGTCGACGCCCGGCGGCACCGCCCGCGCACCAGGTGATCCGGGGCGGGCCGGGAGGCCCGCCCCGTCCCTCGATGCGCCTCGGGGGCGGGGCGAACCGTGTTACGGTCGAGGTCATCCCGTCATCGGGTCCGATCGCATTCTTCATGAAGCAGGCCCGCCATGGCGCACGACGACTCCGTTCTCATCGCATCCGGACTGCAGGTCCTCAAGCGGTACGCCTCCCAGGGCGAAACGCTCTCCTACGGTGATTTCAACCGTGAACTCGGCGAGCCGTTCAAACTCGGCGCGAATCTTCCCGGTCAGATCGGGAAGCTCTGCGACGACATCACCACCGCCCACTCCAGCGCGACCGGACTCAAGCTCATGATCTCGGTCCTGGTCCGCGACGGGGACACGGGGCTTCCCGGCGACGGCTTCTTCAAGTTGGCCGCGAGCCTCGGGCGCCTGGCCCCGACCGCCGACGCTGATGCCAAGCGCGCCTTCGTGAAGGAGCAGGAGCGGAGGGTCTTCATGGTCTTCCGCCCCGCGAAGGCGTCGACCTCCGGCTTCGCGCGCAACCACTGACCCCGGCCGCCGAACGTCAGGGGTGAGCTGATCTCCCGACTGGTCGTCTACGACTTCGACCAGAGCGAGGGCGTCCAACTCACCGGCGCCTCCAAAGTCACCATCACCGACGCGACACCTACCTGACGACTCGAACCGTTCGTACGAGCCGCGAACACCTTCCGTCTCGCTACAGTGAACACTTCGCTGCAGCGAGACGGAGGCGAAGGGTCATGTACGCGGTTCTGGACGTCGAGACGACCGGCCTGTTCAACAAAGACCGTGTCATCGAGGTCGCGATAGCACACGTCGACGGCAATGGCAGGGTCACCGGCCGCTGGGAGACCCTCGTCAACCCGAAGCGAGATCTCGGCCCGCAGGAGCTGCACGGCATCCGCTCCGCCGACGTCAGGAAAGCCCCCACGTTCGATCAGGTCGCCGGGGAAATCCTCCACCGCTTGAGCGGCCGCATCCCCGTCGCGCACAACCTCGCCTTCGACACGCGCCTCCTCGCCCACGAATACCTGCGATTGGGGCAGGACCTGCCGAACCTCCTCGACCTCGGCGTCTGCACCATGCAATGGGCGAACTACTTCCTCCCGGAATCGGGCCGGAGTCTCCGCGATTGCTGCCTTGCTGCCGGGATCGCCAACGAACGGCCCCACGCGGCTATGTCGGACGTGCTCGCCACTGCCGAACTGCTCGCCCTCTACCTCAACAGCATGGGACCTGAGCCGCTGTGGGCCGATCGCGATGAGCTGGTGCGCGAACTCCGCTGGCCGACTCTGCCCACCGGTCTCGCCGAGCCCGTATGCCGTGGAGCGGGTGCGAATGAAGGCACTGATTTCCTCGCGCGCCTCGTCGACCACATTCCGCGCGTTCCCGACCCGCCGCAGGCCGATACGTACCTGGCCCTGCTGGACCGGGCGCTCTTGGACCGCCACGTGTCGGCCACCGAAGCTGACGCGCTCGTCGATGCCGCCGCCGCGCTCGGCATCGGACGCACTACCGCTTTGGAACTGCATCGCGGCTACCTTCGTGCACTGGCGGCTGCGGCATTGGCGGACGGCGTGGTGACCGATGAGGAACGGCACGACCTCGAGCGGGTCGCGGCACTGCTGTCGTTGCCGACGAATGCGGTCGACGCGGCGCTGCAGCCCGGTCCCGCTGACGGTCCTCCCGCCAGAGGTCCGGAGTTCCATTTGGCGACCGGAGACCCGGTCGTATTGACAGGGTCGTTCGCCGAATCGAAGCGGCACTGGGCCGACCGCCTCGAATCCGCGGGTCTCAAGGTCGCCCCGAGCGTCACCAAGAAGACCGTCCTCGTCGTCGCGGCCGACCCGGACTCCATGTCCGGCAAGGCGGCCAAGGCACGCCAGTACGGCATACCGGTGATCGGAACGGAATCCTTGGACCTGGTATTGGCTCGGATCGATCGCTGAGCGGCCTAGCCGGAGACTGTCCTATGGGGGACGGGCGACGTCGTCAATGCCGGCGAAGCGTTGCAGGGCGGCTCCTGAGGGGTAGTACGAGAGCGAAGCGATGCCATGGGCGAGGTTGATCGGCACCAGTGAGCCCTCATGCAAATAGCTGACCAGGTGAGGGAGCGTGGCGATGATTCGGTCGAGACCGATGAAGTGGTGGGCTTCGGACGGAGCCGATTCGCTGCTCATGAACTCGCCGGTCGGGATGTTCACGGCCAGGGCGAAGCTCGGGTCGAGCCGTATCAGGACCTTCTCGCCGTAGTTCGTCCGCGATCCATACGTGTGCTGTGCCTTTGGGAGACGCTGCACTCGGCCGCGCATGTACGCATGGGAGAGGATCGCGACCTGTGGCCATGCAGGCTCGGAATGCCGGCGGAGATGCCGAACCTGGGACTCGAGATGGTCGAACACGAGGCCGGACTTCTCTTGGCCGACGATGTAGATGTTCCGGTTCTCGTCTCTGAAGTACGACAGCAGCTGCCGCATCCGCTTGGTGAGCGTCGCATACTGCCCGCGGAACATCAGTGGCCCGTCCTTCACGAACAAGGTGTCGTCGATCGCGTCGAAGTCGCCCGATCGCCAGAGTCGATAGAGGTGCGCGACCAGGAGCAGCACCTCGTGGATGGCCATGTACGCGTTCGCGACCGCCTCGCTCGCCGAGTCCTCGCCGATATCGTGGTGCAGACCGAGGACATCGGTGATGTAGATCTTCGCTCCACATTCCCGACACCGGCCCTCATCCTCGTTGTAGGGGAGCGGGCCGGCCGACTTGCAGCCCTTGACAGGGCAGCCGAGGTCGGGGCTCTCGGACTCAGGGCCCCAGCCCTGGTACAGCAGCCACTTCATCGCCTCGTAAACGATGCCGCCGTGCTCGTGGGTGATGATCTCGCGGATGAGCTCCCGGATGGAGTCCCGGACGTTCGCGAACCGACCGAGCACCATGTTCCGCAGCGGGAAAACGGCACTGCAATGGATGGCGGCGTCCTTCATCAGCCGCTGGATCTGGAGCGGGTGAGGGAACTGCGGATCGACCTGGGCGGCGTCGCCGGTGCGGAGATGGAACCGGGCCGTCTTGACGAAGCAGAGCTCCCGGAATCCGTCATCGGAGGTGACCTTGTGCAGCGAGCCGTCGGTGGCGACCGTGTCACCGAGCGGCTTCACACCGGACAGGTCGAGGTGGAACCAGGGTGCCAGACGCTGGTCGTCCTCGAATTCCCGACGCTCGAATCGGGTCAGCAGCTCCTGCATGAGCCGGCTCTCGATGACATCGATGTGGCTCGTCTTGCTGGCCGCCTGGCCCGGAAGATGCTCGCCTCCTTGATACGGCATCAGCGGTCTACTTCCGGCCCTGGAACATGCGCGCCTGGACCGGGATCACGAACCGGTGGGACTTGGTCAGCATCCGCATGTAACCGGGCTGCTTGGTCCTGAGGATGTCCTGCTCGACACCGCTGAACGCGGTCTGCAAGCGGGACAGCGCCTTGGTCTCCTGCTCGGAGGACAAGTGCCCGACGAAGAAGTTCTCCGTCTGCGTCAGCAGTTCACCGTTGATGGTCGAGGGAGACTGGGTGGAGTACACCATTCCGATGTGGAACTTGGCGCCTTCCTTGGCGAAACGGGCGTAGATGCCCTTCATGTCCTGGCTGCCGCCCGGAGGGAACAGGTTGTGGGCCTCCTCGAAGTAGAGCTGCACATAGTGCCTGTCCAGGCGGTCGTGCGTGAAGGCCCACTCCTGGCGCAGGAAGAGCTCCTGCGAGATCATGTCTGCGAAATACTGGCGCATGGTGTCGGAGGCGCTGCCGAGATCCAGGATGACGGTCCTCCCGTGAACGACGTGCCCCACTATTTCCTTCGTGACGGCGGAGGCGTTCGGCGAGTGGTACTCCGCGTATTCCCCGAGCATCCGAGGCCCTTCACCGGTGTCGGGCACGAGGAACTTGAGCAGTGCCTGGTCGCCGGCGTCGAACAGCGGATTGCCCGTACTGGAGTTCAGGTCCCACCGAACCGACTTGGCATGCCGGGTGACGAGGTCGAACTCATACGCGAGCTGGTCGAGCGAGTCGATCCGCTCGGGAGGCTGCTGCTTGTCCGGGTAGGCCTCCCTTCGGAGCGCGGCATCGAACTGCGGATTGAACCTCCCGACGCCATTCGTCATCTTGAGAGCCGCGAGTTGGGCCTCATTCGCCGGATAGCCCGCCCTATGGAGGATGGCCCAGTATGCGAGGACCTTCCGGACGAGGCGCTTCCGCTCGTTCACCGGTTGATGGTCGGTGACCTCGCGGGGTTCTGGAATGTCGGTCGTGGCGAAGGCCCTGATGTACATCGACCCTCTGCCGCTCGACTCCAGGAACCCGCGTAGGGCGGTCATGCCGTCCGGAGCATTCTCATAGAAGTTCAAGCGAAGCTCCTTTGACGGGGTCTTCGCGCGCGGTTTGAGGGCGTAGACCACACACTTGTCGGCATGCGCCTTGTACAGCGACCCGCCTTCCTCGCCACCGCCGTCCTGGGCATTGTCGTTCGCATACTCGCCGTTGATGTCGAAGATGATCTGCCCGACCGTCGTGTTCGGCGGTGGACTGGTGATCAGGCCTTCCGCGATGAGCTTCACGACGTTGGACTTGCCTAGCCGGGTCTTGCCGAACATCGCCGTGCGCGTTCCGATGAAGTCGGCGCTGGCGAGACGTACCTCGATCGGCGGGATCTTCTTGGACCCGTTGAGCAAGTGGTGGAACTGGGTTTCGGTCGGCCGCAGTGTTCCGATGCCCCAGGCGTGCTCGCGTCGAGCCGGGATCAGGCCGTTCACGATGAGATCCAGGACCTCATCCGGGGGCGAATACACCAGGTAATGATGGGGGCTGCGGATGTTCGTCTGGTCTCCGGCGAACGCCACATTTTCGGGGTCGCCGGGGTCGGGGTACATCATGCCGAGCATGTCGCAGTTGAGGGCGCCCCACTGCAATTCGTTGGTAGTCCAGATGTCCAGTTCGGGCATGGACTTCTTGTGCAGCTCGAAATAGGTCTGCTGAACTTGTTCCGACAGCGGCGTGGGGGCGATGTCTCGGACCCGGAGGACGCTGAAGTGCGGCGGGATGCCGTTCGGCTTCCGCGGCGCCAGAATCAGGAACGACGAGCGCGGGATGCCGCCGACGGTGTTCTTGAGCGGGTCGCAGGTGATGATACGAGCGCTGTCGTATCCCAGGTCGAGTACATAGCCGACGAAGCGCAGCTGCTTCTCCATGCCCGCTTTCGTGACACTGGCCTCCGTATAGGCGTGCTCCCGTTCCAAGAAGCGGGTCAACACGTCGAACGGGCGGACCGGCGAAGAGGGATTCATGTCGGCTCCTCAGGTAGTGGAGATGACGATTTCGGTGTACTGCTTCCTGTCTCGCGCCGAAGCGGCGATCGGGCTGAACCGTGAGACTTCGGTGAGGGTGAAGCCGTGGTCCGCGTAGAGTTCGCGGACGCTGTCATGCGCGGCATTGGTCGCGAGCACTTTGACGCCGCGCTCGGCGGCGCGGGTGAGGCATTTGGCGAGGCGCTCCTGATCGTCCCAGGAGAAGAGGGTCTCGTTGTACTTGATGAAGCCGTTGTTGTTGTGTCGCACGGTGTATGGAGGGTCGGCATAGACCAGGTCGCCATAGCCTGTGCGGTCGATCGTGGTTTCGAAGTCGGCGACGCCGAGCTCGGCGTCGCCGAGGGTTCTCGCGAGCGAGCGGAAGTCGTCGGTGTCGTAGACGATCGTGCTGCGATCCCCCATGGGGACATTGAACCGACCGTGCAGGTTCACCCGATAGACGCCGTTGAAGCAGGTCCGATTGAGGTAGATGATCCGTGCGGCGCGCTCGGAGAGTAACGGCGGGTTCGAGGCCCGTATCTGGCGATAGTAGGCGGCGCTGTGGCGTCGCTGGTGTTCGGTCAAATGGCGCATGACGGCGACCGGCCGTGCGCGAATGCCTCGGAATGCCGTGATGAGGTCGCAGTTGGCGTCGGTGAGGATGGCGCGCTGCGGTCCAAGGTGGAAGTAGACGGCACCGCTGCCGAGGAATGGTTCGACGTAGCGGTCGAATCCGTTCGGTATGAGATGTGCGTAGTGCTGGACGAACCAGCGCTTGCCCCCGGCCCACCGGAGGAAGGGGCGCTGCGAACCACTTGACCGGCGATGCCGTTGCGGCCCGGGGGTATCGGGAGCCATGTGCTGCATCGTAATGAGGCGACTGCGTTGGGTCAACCCCAACGATGCGAAGCGACGACTGCTCGTATTCTCTTGGGATGGAGCAAGTGTCGAGCGAGCGGAACCCTCGCGCCTGGCTGATCCAGCCCAATCGCGGTGCGTTCCACCGTGAACCGATACAAGGGGAGCGGGCCCGCCTGACCGTAGGCCGCGATGTCACCGGCGATCTGCTGCAGTTCGCCGGCAAGACGGAGCTGTTCCACCAGCTGGTCTCGTTCTACAGCCGCAAAGGGTCCAACCCCGCTATGAACCAGGCCGCGCAATTCTGGAATCTCGCGCACGAGGTCCGGCGCGATGATTACGTCGTCGTAGCCGAGGGGGCGGACGGTGCGACCGTCGCCATCGGCACCGTGGTCGAAACCTACCGATTCGCGCGCGAGTCCTCCCCGTACGAGCGGCACGGTCTCACCGTCACCTGGGTGACCACGGGTATCGACCGCTCACGGGTCCGGTCAGACCTGAGAGCGAACCTCGGTTCCCTGGTCTCAGTCCGTGAACTCGCCGACAACGACGCCGCGGCCCGGGTCGCCAGCCTCGCGAATTCCGGCATCGATCCCGGTGACGGCGATGCCGATGAACGGGCGGAGCTCAACCGAATGCTGGGTCTGGCCGCCGAACGGGCGGTCGGGGAACCCCTCGAACTGGAAGTCCTCGAACTCCTCAAGTTCTGGGGTCACCAGCAGCGGAGCAATACCGCCGTCGCCGAGATCAAACGCGACCTGCTCGCCTCGGGTCTCACCACGAATCCGCCGTTCACCCAAGGCGGGCTCGAACGAAAGGTCCGCCTGGTCGCGATCGACCCCGAGGCGGCCAAGCCCGCCGATGCCGAATCCGCCGAGGAGCCCGAGCCGATCGAGGAAGCCGGATCCGAGTCGGACGAGGAGTCCGAAACCGAGGAGGGGGGCGTCGAGGGGCCCGTCGACCAGAGCGCGAACGGGAGCGCCTCCGAGAAAGCCGATGAGACCGAGGACCTGTCCGGGCCCGATTCGGCCTCTATCGAGCTCGTCATCGGCAACCTGCCGGCCCCGACGAAGCCGATCACGACCGAGACCACGTTCGAGCTGGCCAGGCACATCATGGTCCAGAAGAACTTCTCGCAGCTCGCGGTCGTCGACGCCGACGGGAACTACCAGGGCGCCGTCACCGCCGAGAGCATCATGCGCGCCCACATGGTCCACGAAGAGCCGAAACTTCTTGACGTGCTCGACGACCAGATCCCCACCGCCTACCGCGGCGACCACCTCCTGCCTAAGATCAACCTCATCTTCGACCACGGGTTCGTATTCGTGTACTCCTTCGACCGGACCTCGATCGACGGCATCCTCACCGCGGCCGACCTCACCCGCACCTTCGGGGCGTTCGTGCGGCCCCTCAGCATCCTGGAGGAGATCGAGAACCGGCTCCGCCGCGCGATCGACGGCGCTCTCACCCTCAATGAGATCCGCGGCGGCACACGCCGCGGCAACAAAGAGGTGCACAGCGCCGCAGACCTCTTCCTCGGCGACTACTGGCACATCCTGAAGCGGGAGAAGTACTGGTCGAGGCTGTCATGGCGGATCTCCCAGGAGCGGTTCCTCGCGCAGCTCACGGAGGTGATAGAGATCCGGAACTCGATCATGCACTTCTCGTCCGACTCGCAGTCGAAAGAGCAGCTCGACGCCCTCGAAGGGCTTCGGAACATCCTCAGTCGCGTGCAGCAGCGGGAGTGACCGCCCCGATCCGAGGTCCCCTCCTATGTGGGACATGATTGTTCGCCGACACCCTGATAACCTCGTGAAACGGTTCACGCACCCCGTGCACGAGCCGTCGCCGCCCACTCAGAGAGGGAGCTCATGACGACACCTTCCGCAGCGCCGTCGGTCGGCGACCGGGTCGAGGTCAGGGACTCCCGCTGGACGGTCGCCGCCGTCGACGCCGCAGGCAACGACACCATCGTCGAACTCGCCAGCCTCGCCGACGACGGCTTCGGCGAAACCCTCCGCCTCGTCTGGGAACTCGAACCCGGACGCCGCCTCCTCCCGGCCTCCGGCCTGCCCGAGATCACCCGCGACGGCTTCGACCGCCCCGAGCAGTCCGCCGCGTTCCTCGACGCCATGCTCTGGTCGGCCCTCGTCCGCCTCGACACCCGCGAACTCCAGGCCCCGTTCCGCTCCGGCGCCGACGTCAAGACCTACCAGCTCGAACCCGTCTGGCGCTCCCTCACCGCACCCCGCGTCAACCAGCTCCTCGCCGACGACGTGGGCCTCGGCAAGACCGTCGAAGCCGGCCTCGTCGCCTCCGAGCTGATCCTCCGCCACCGCGCCCAGCGCGTCATGATCGTCTGCCCCGCCGGTCTCACCACCAAGTGGCAGGACGAGATGTTCCGCCTCTTCGGCCTGCGCTTCACCATCGTCAACGCCCAGACCTACACCGATCTGCGCCGCGAGCGCGGCAGCGGCGCCAACCCCTTCGAGATCTACCGCCACACCATCGTCAGCCTCCCCTGGCTGCGCGGCCCCAAAGCCGACCGGCTCCTCTTCGGCGAACTCCTGAAGAACGCCGACGAGCACACGAAACCGTTCTTCGACCTCCTCATCCTCGACGAGGCCCACCACATCGCGCCCGCCGCGCCCAAGCAGCGCTACGCCGTCGACTCCCAGCAGACCAAGACCATCCGCGCGCTGGCCGCCCATTTCACGCACCGCCTGTTCCTTTCGGCCACACCGCACAACGGCTATCCGGAGTCGTTCACCGCCCTGCTGGAGATCCTCGACCCGGCCCGTTTCGCCCGCGGGGTCACGCCGTCGCCCGCCGCGCAGGAGTCGGTGGTGATCCGCCGTCTCAAGTCGAGCATCGTCGACGCGCACGGCAACCCCGAGTTCCCGTCCCGCGAGGTCCGCGACCTGCGCCTCGATTACACGGACGACGAGCTCGAAGTCCACCGGCTCTTCAGCGAGTTCACGACCGCCCGCCGCGCCCGCCGGGTGAAGGGCCGCCGCGGCCGGGCCGCCTCCGACCTGGTGACGCTCCTGCTCAAGAAGCGCCTGCTCTCCAGCCCCCGCGCGTTCGCGAACACCTACGCCTCCTATTCGGGGGCGCTCCCGGCCGAACCGGCCCCGTTCAGCGACGACGTGCCCGACTACTTCGACGAGTACGGAGACGAGGCCGCCGTCCTCGACGACGACGAGCTCTTCGAGTACGAGAACGAGACCCTGCGCCGCTCGGCGGGTTATGAGGAGCGCCTCGACCCGACCGAGCGCCGGGCGCTCGCCGCGATCAGCGACTGGGCGATCCAGCACGCGGCCCGCCCCGACACGAAGGCCGCCCGCCTCCTCGCCTTCCTCACCGAGACCTGCAAGATCGGCGCCTCCTGGTCGAACGAGCGCGTCGTGGTCTTCACCGAGTACCGCGACACCCTCCACTGGCTCCACGAACTCCTCGCCTCCCAAGGCTTCGGCGGCGACCGCGTCGCACTCCTGCACGGCGGCATGGACATCGAGGACCGCGAGCAGATCCGCCTCGCGTTCCAGGCCGACCCGGCCGCCCACCCGCTCCGCATCCTGCTCGCCACGGACGCGGCGGGGGAGGGCATCGACCTGCAGAACCACTGCCACCGCCTCGTCAACTACGACATCCCCTTCAACCCCAACAAACTCGAGCAGCGGGCCGGTCGCATCGACCGGTACGGCCAGCGCGAGAACCCGAAGGTCTACAACTTCGTGCCCGGCGCCGCCGTCCCCGACTCGGCGTTCAAGGGCGAGATCGAGTTCCTCGCCCGGGTCGCGGTGAAGGTCAGCCAGATGGAGACCGACCTCGGCTCGGTCAACCCGGTCCTCGCCGGAGCCCTCCAGAAGCGCCTCGCGGGCGATGCCTCGGTCGCCGACGTGGACGCGCTCACGAACCAGGCGGTCGCCAGGGGCAGGGGGCGCGGCGAGGTGAAGGCCACCGCGGACGTCTCCGCGCAGGTCGCCGAGCTCGACGACGTGTTCGCCGAGAGCCAGAACAAGCTGCACCTCCACCCCGAGCGCATCCGCGAGGTGGTCAACACCGCCCTCGTTCTGGCCCACCAGAACGTGCAGCTCGAACCGGTCACCGACCCTGAGAGCGACGCGACGCTCTACAAGGTCCCCGACCTCACGGGCGAGTGGGTCCGCGCGCTCGACGGCCTGGACACGCCGTTCGTCCCCGAGGGCCAGGAGTCGTACCGGCGGCCGATCACGTTCGACCCGCTGGTCGCGCGCGGCCGCGACGACGTGGTCCTCGCGCACCTCTCGCACCCGCTGGTCGACATGTCGGCGCGGCTGCTGCGCGCCGCCGCCAGCACCGACCGGGTCGACCTGCACCGCGTGACCGCCGTCGTCGGCCCCGACGATCTCGAGGACCTCTTCGTCGGCGCGTACGCGAAGTACACGCTCACCGGCGGCGACTCCGCCCAACTGCACCAGGAGCTCATGGCCGTGGGCGGCTGGCTCGACCTGCACACCGGCCGCTTCCGCCGCCTGGAGAACCTGACGCGCTCCCGGGACATCCTCGACAGCGCCCTCGACCGCGGCACCGCGGCCCGGCCCGGCGCGCAGCTGCGGATCGCCGAGCACGCCAAGGAGATCCACCGCGGCCTCAGCGACTCGCTCGACTGGCGGACCAAGACCCGCAGTGAAGCCCTCGAACGCCAGCTCGAGAAGCGCGTCGAGGAGGAGCGGGCCCGCATCCGCTCCGACTACGACCAGTTCCGGGCCTCCCTCGAAGCGGCCATCCGCGGCCGCGAGACCGACGAGAACGAGCTGTTCGGCCTCGCCGACCTCGAACTCCAGCAGGCCCGCCGCGACGAGGCGCACTGGTCCGAACGCCTCAAGCAGCTCGAGACCGAGCGCGACCGCGAGGTCGCCCGCGTCGCCGCCCACTACGCCGACCCGGTCGGCCACCGCACCCCGATCGCCATCGTCTGCGTCGTCCCTGAAAGGGAAAACCGTTGAGCCGCAACGCGAACCGCCAGTTCAAGAAGCGCCGCACCGGAGCCGACCGCACCTGCGGCCACCAGGACTGGATCGAACTCATCGACACCGACGGCCCCTGGCTGTCCCTCCCCGTCCTCACCGCCGCCTGGCCCGACCTCGACGCCGTCACCCCCGAACAGCGGCAGCAGCTCAAGCACGCCCGCAACGACTGGTCCATCGACCGCGACGACCCCGCCGTGCTCGACACCTGGCTTCGCGCGATCCTCGCCGACTTCCTCGGCTGGGGCGACGAAGGCCTCCACTTCGCTTCCCGCCCAGGCGAACCCGTCGACGGCATCGCGCCCCTCCACATCGGCCAGCACGACACCACCGTCAACCCGAGCTTCACCCTCCACGACGGCGAGCACGTCCGCCTCATCGGCCTCGTCACCCCGCGCGGCACCCACCCCGCCAAACGCATGCCCGGCGAAACCTGGGCCGCGACCCCCATCGACCGCCTCGTGCGCCTCTGCAACGCCGCCAAAGTCGACCTCGGCATCGCCACCGACGGCCGCCACCTCGCCCTCGTCTACGCCCCGGCCGACGGCGCGAGCGCCTACGGCGTCTTCGACACCGAGACCATCACCGAAGGCGGCGACCGAGACGTCCTCCGCGCCCTCTACAGCCTCCTCAACCTCCGACGCTTCACCGACTACGAACCCGCGCAGCAGCTCCCCGCCCTCTTCAAGGAATCCGCCGAGAAGGAGGAGGACCTCACCGAGACCCTCGGCGTCCAGGTCCGCCGCGCCGTGGAACTCCTCGTCGAAGCCATCGGCCGCGCCCACCTCGCCAAGAAACGACGCGACGGCGTCGGCATCACCGTCACCGCCGAAGACGGCACCGCCCGACTCGTCGAAGCCGACGAGGTCTACCGCGGCGCGGTCACCGTCATGATGCGCCTCGTCTTCCTCCTCTTCGCCGAAGAACGACGCCTCCTCCCCGCCGACAACCCCCTCTACGCCGAGTCCTACTCCATTGCTGAAGCGGCAGAACAACTCCGCGAGACCGCCGACTCCGGCAGCGAAGCCCACCTCGAACAGAGCCACCGCCACTGGCTCCGACTCCTCGCCCTCTTCAACGCCGTCCACCGCGGCGTCGACACCCCCGAACTCGCCATCCCGGCCTACGGCGGCTCCCTCTTCGACCCCGCCACCCACCCCTGGCTCACCGACATGGCCGAGCCACTCGCCATCGACGACCGCACCGTCCACAATGTGCTCAAATCCGTCACCACCGTCTGGATGAGCGCCGGCCGACAACGCGCCCCCAAGTCCCTCAACGGACTCCAACTCGCCTCCGGCAAACGCCCCCGAGGCGAATGGCGCAAACTCAACTTCGACCGCCTCGGCGTCGAACAGATCGGCTACGTCTACGAAGGCCTCCTCGCCTGGGAAGGCCGCTGGGCCGACGACATCGTCGTGGGCCTCATCGGCAGCCAGAGCAAAGAAGCCGAGGTCTACCTGACCGATCTCGAAGACATGCGCCAGGCCGTCGGCGGGGACGTCGACGCGCTCGCGGCGGAGCTGTACGAACAGTTCGAGAAGCAGCGCAAGACAGGCATCGGATCGGCGAGCGCGATCGCGAAGCTGTTGGCGCCCATGGACACCGAGCAGACCGAACGGGCAATGCGCGACCTGCGAGCCGTAACCGGGAACGACGGCGCGTTGGCCGACCGGCTCCTGCCCTTCTACGGCATCATCCGCGCCGACCTGCGCGGACAGGCGACCGTGGTTCTAAAGGACATGCTCTACATGACCGAGTCGGAGCTGCGCGGAAACACCGGGGCGCACTACACGCCCAGGAAACTCGCCGACGAGGTGGTCAAGGGCGCACTCGAGCCGCTGGTGTATGAGCCGGGGCCGCTCCAGACTGCGAATGAGAGTGAGTGGGTGCTTAAGGGCAGCGACGACATCCTCGCCCTTAAGGTCGCCGACATCGCGATGGGCTCAGCCGCATTTCTGGTTGCCGCATGCCGATTCCTTGCTGAACGGCTCTTGGAGGCCTGGAAGATCAAGAACGACCCGCGCGCAGCGGTCCTCGAGAGTCACGAGGGCGAAGGCTCGGGGGAGGACCCGAACCTGGTCGAAGCCCGACGACTCATCATCGAGCACTGTTTGTACGGAGCGGATATCAACCCGGCCGCGGTCGAGATGGCCAAGCTGTCACTTTGGTTGGTGTCGATGGACAAGGACCGACCGTTTACTTTTCTTGATGACCGGTTGGTCTGCGGCGACAGCCTCCTCGGCATCACGAACGTCGAACAGCTCGAGTACATGCACCTAGATCCTGTTGAAGGACGGAAGCTGCACGAGGGAACGATCCTCGACTACACGACCCATGTCCGCGACATCGTCGCCGAGGCTGCGGAGGCGAGAAAGGCCATCGCCGAGATCGGCGACAAGAGCGCCACCGACCAGGAGATCAAGCGGGAGCTCCTTGAGCGGGCGCAAGAACTGACGGCTGAGGTCTATCGGTATGCAGACCTGTTGGTCGGTGCTGGGCTTGCTGGCGGTGTGAAGTCGGGAGGCTCGAAGGACCCGAATCGACGCGAAGCGATGGTTGACGAGGACGACCGACGCAAGGAAAACCACTGGCTAATCGCAGCTGATCTCGGCAACGACCAGACCGATGAGGGTCGAGCGAAATTGGATCGCCAAGCAGCTCAATGGCTGAGAACGGATCGACCCTCTGGAGCTTTCGAGAGGGACCCGATCCACTGGCCGCTCGTCTTCCCTGAGGTTATCGAGGCAGGAGGGTTCGATGCGATCATTGGCAATCCGCCTTTTCTTGGAGGACAGAAGCTTACGGGGAGCCTGGGGACCGCCTATCGTGAATACTTGGTCGAGCAAATTGGTCGACGAGTTCGCGGCAGTGCCGACCTAGTTGCGTATTTTCTACTCCGGGCAAACGATCTGCTGTCCGGCGGCGGGCAAATCGGCATCATTGCTACAAATACATTGGGACAAGGCGATACCCGAGAAATTGGCTTGGACCGGGTTGTTTCGGAAGGAGGGAGTATTCGGACTGCTATCAAGAGTGAGCCATGGCCGTCTGCTGGAGCAGTGCTGGAATATTGCGGCGTCTCGATTTCGAAAGTTGCGGTTTCGGACTCGGGCGAACGCTATCTGGACCGGGCCCGGATTAAACTGCGAATCACGACCTCTCTTGAGATTGAGTCGCGGGCTGTCGGCCAGCCTGAACGCTTGGCGGAGAACGCAAGTTTGGCTTTCATCGGATCGTATGTCCTCGGTATGGGATTCACGATGGAAGAGGAGAGGGCTCGCGCACTCATCGAAATTGACCAGCGAAACGAGGATGTCCTCTACCCGTATCTGAATGGACAGGATCTGAATCAACGCCCCGATTCTTCAGCCAGTCGTTGGATTATAAACTTTCACGGATGGGCTGAAGAACAGGCAAGGTCGTACCCCGACTGTTTCGAGCAAGTTGAGCGCCTTGTAAAGCCAGAGCGCCAGCGGCGAAAGCCTGACGGCACATTGGCGGTGCCTGGGCCTGCTCACAAATATTTCTGGCGCTATGAGAGGTGGCGCCCCGAAATGTTGGAAGCAATCGCCACGCTAGATAGGGTTTGCGTAATCACCTTGGTTAGTAAGGTGGTGATGCCTGTCATGGTCCCAACCGGGCAAGTGTTTGCACATAGGCTGGGTGTGTTTGCCTCAGATGATCCTGCATTGCTAGCCTTCCTATCGAGCGCATCGCATTATTGGTGGGCGCTATCGAAGAGTTCTACGATGAAAGCGGATTTGAACTACGCGCCCACGGATGTAATTGAGACGCTTCCTCGGCCAGAGCTCTCCTCTGAGCTGCGGGTGCTTGGGGTTCGGTTGGATTCTGAGCGGCGCGAGCTGATGCTTGCTCGGCAGGCTGGGCTGACTGATACCTACAACATGGTTCATGACCGGGCAAATGCAGACCCGGACATCTTGAACTTGCGGGAGATTCATCGGCTGATCGACATCGAGGCGTGTCGGTGCTACGGCTGGGACGACCTAATTCCTGAACTGGCCCACGACCACTACGAGACCCGTCAGGGTGACCGGTACACGATCGCGCCCGGGCCTCGGCAGGAGATTCTTGACCGTCTCCTTGAGGAGAACCAGCGTCGCTACGCCGAAGAAGTCAAGCAGGGGCTCCATCTGAAAGGCAAGGCGGCCAAGAAGACTGCGAAGAAGGTGTCCAAGCTCAAGACTCCGGCCGAGGGCCAGGACTCACTCTTCTGAACGCGTCCTGGCGGGGGTGGCTGGTGCCGTTCGCATCGGCTTTTAGAGTCTTGGCGGCGGGTTCGCGCCCGGAGAATCTGCTCTCGGACGGCGAGCCTGGTACCGGCGCTCGTCCGACTCTGTAGGCGGATCGGCTGCTGTGTTCCCGCACTTCTTGAGCGTCTATCAGGTTGAGGAGGTCTCTCTGTCGGGTATCTCAGCAGCCCTGGTGGGTGGAATCTCCACCGGGCGGCTGGACCGGTCGAGGTACTTGATCGGGCGGTGACTTGGCAGTGCACGGAGGATCTCGGGACGATCCTGAGGCTTCGTGCCGCGCAATGCCATCCAGACCACGAAGGCGCGCACCAGTGCCGAAGTCGCTGCGGCAGCAGCGATCCAGGGACCGAGGGCCGTGAAATCCATCTTCCAACACTAAGTGCTGTCCGGTGGTCTCCCGCTGTCGCGAAGGTTACATTCAAATCGTACGTTTGACGCCTTCAAGACGTCAGAATCTCCTGGTCTGGCGTCTGGCCCGAAAACTCTGTGAGGAAGCTGCGTGGCCAGAGTCCTTGGCCGATCTCTCTCGTGGTCAAGGTCGCCATGAAGTCCACGATCGATGAGCTTGCCGAGGAGCTTGTAGGGCGGCTGTGGAAGATCGGCAGACGGTGGAAATGGGGCGGGCCGGTCGATCTGCGGGAATCGACCGGCCCTGTCCCTTCGTCAGTCGGCCACTGGGCGGCCGAGGATCCAGATGAGGGCGGTTTGCTTGGCGCGCTCGACGACCCACTCGGCGTTGGTGGCGAGCCACGGGTAGCGCTTGACCTGGTGCTGGAGCGCGGAGTAAAGCGCCTGGCTTCGTTTCTGCGGCTCAAGGGGTTCGATCAGATGCGATTCCCCGTAGAGGGCGCGGACCACCGCCTCGATGGCCAGGTAGTCGAGCGGCGGTTCGACGCCGTGCCCAGCTTGTCGCAGCTCGGCCAGGAACTCGGTGAGTTCGTCGAAGTCGATCGGACCCGCGCCGAGTCCGGCTCCGGGACCGAAGCGGTACTCGAGGCTGATGGCCGTCGCGGCGCGGAGGAGGTCGGCGGCGGCATCGGCGCCGTTCCTGCCGAGCCGTTGGCGGAGAGTTGCGGCAGCTTCGGGGTCGCCCGTGATGAGGGCGGCGAGGTGCTGGCGTTGGAGGTCGTAGGGTTTCACTCGGACTCCTTTGCGGGCGTGGAGGTTGCGGGGGAGGACGGGCGCTCGGTCGGGATCTCGGTACCCGGTTCCGTCGGTGGTTCGGTCGGCTGTTCGGCCGGAGCTGCGGTCTGGTTCTCAGCCGGTTGCGCGGCCGACGATTCGACCGATCGCGCGGCGGACGATCCAGCCGGTGGCGCGGCCGACGGGCCGAACAAGGGCTCGACCGAAGATTCGACCGGTTGCCCGACCTGCGGCCCTGCCTGCGGGTCGACTGTCGACTCGCGCTCCGGCTTGGTCTGGCTGGGATAGTTCCGGACTGTGGCCTCGAGGGTTTCGTTCATCCAGGTCAGCCCGGCCTCCTCGGCGAGGTCGAAGTGTTCGGCGAGGTCGTCGTCGCTGATGGTCGGCTCGACCAGTTCGGCCAGGACCGCCCAGATGTAGCCGGGCTGTTCGGCGAACGGGATCTCCGTCAGCAGGATCGACTCCCCGCACACGGACCGGATCATGGCTTCGGCGCGCAGCGCGTTGAAGGTCGTATCGGTGCGGAAGTGCTTGTCGTGCAGGTGTTTCGTGAGCGCGGCGAGGTCGGTCGGGTCGGGCTGGGAGCCGTACTCCTCGACGATGACGCCCGCGAGGAACGCGGTCAGGAACAGCACCTGGTTCATGCGCAGTTCCGGATCGATCTGCGAGGCGAGCCGGGCCGCTTCGACGGTGTCGCCGCGCAGTCGGGCGGCGGCGTGGGCGCGGAAGAGCGTGTGGGCTGCTTCTCGGTTCATGGTGTTCCTACCCTTCGCATTCGCGTTGGGCCGCTTGCCAGGCGGCGACGGCTTCGCGTTTGATCTGTGCGGCTCGGCCGCCTAGACGGGTCCAGTCGAGGTGTTCTCTTGCGGTGATGTGGAGTTCGGGCTCGCCTGGGGCCGTCACGGACCCGGGGCCGGGACCGCCGTTGAACGTGGCGTCGGACAACCCGGTGAGATGACCGAGAATCGGCGGGTCGCATTCGGCGAAGACCACCCACAAGCGGGGGTGGTGGGGGAGGAGTCCGAAGAGCAGCTCCCGGTCGGCGACCGTCGCCGAAGCGATCATCACCAACGTGCGCGGGTCGGTCCCCTCACGCGAGCGGACCGGTAGCGGGATCTCGGCGAGGGCGCGGGCGTACTTGGCCCGGACGCGGTGCGGTGCGAGTCGACCTACACCCATGCCGCACCTCCGGTCAGCCTGTCCGCCAGGCCGTCTGCAAGACTGCCGGTCAGGTTGTCGGCGATTCGGTTGGTGAGGTTGACGGGGAAGACACCGTTCTGAGTTCCGGCGTCGAACTGCTCTTCCCAGTTGCGGATGAACGGCGAGTGCTGTGGTTGCCGTGTCCGTTCCTGGACCGGACGCTCACGCCAGTGACGGTCGATCGCCTCGTCGCTCCTCGGGTCTTCGCGTTCGGCGCGAGCGATGCGGGCGCCGTTGATCGCCTGGGCCATCAGTGCTCCTGGGCTGCGCTGCGGGTGCGGACTCGGTTTGCGCTGTGCGGGTACGGCTGCGGTTGACGAAGCGGGTACCGCGACGGGTTCCTGGACGGCCTGATTCCCGTTCCCCACCTGGGGCTCCGGCGCTGCCCCGACCTCTTCCGGGCCTCGGAAGACGCTGATGATCCAGCGGATCAATTGGATCCACGGACGCAGGACCGGCCCGCACTCGCGCTCGATGGCCGAGAGTGTCATGCGGTCGGCGCTGTGGTCGATGCCTTGGTGGGCGGCGGCGAGCGGCTCGGATTTGAGGAGGAACTGGGTCCAGGCCTCCTCGCGGAGATTCGAGAAGCGGTACGGCTGTTGCTGCGCCGCATGGTGTTCGAACTCGTCCTCGGGGGACTCCCGCCAGAACCGGCTGTTCCTGCGAGGCCCGGCGATCGGACGGTCCGACGGGGCCGAGCCGTTCGGCTTCGCGACCGGGACGGTGTCCGGCTCCCCTGGCGGCATCGGGTCGGGCAGCTCTCCGCGACGGTGACGGCCGGTCCGGGTGTCCGGTCGCCAACCGGGAGAGCCGAAGACGCCCGGGTCCTCGGGGTCCGTGGGTTTGCCGCCGATCTCGTAGGTGTCGCCGGGTTGGTGGCGGAGGTGCGGCGGTTCGTAGCGCGGCGAGGCCGGATCGGACTCGCGGGCCGACTGGTCGCACAGGTCAGGGCTGTGCTGGTAGCGGTGAGCCCCTGGGGTCAGCGGATCGGGTGACCCGTCGGCGAGGAGCAGACGACGGCCCGCCCAGTCGTAGAAGCCGTCGGCCAGTTGACGAAGGCCGATGTAGGCGGGGTTGTTGTTGAAGTCGCGGGAATGGCTGTTTTCAGGTACGCCCGAATAGCGTATCGTCGTAGACGACACGGAAGGTCTCCTTCTGTTGTCGGGCCGCCCGGTGGAACTGGTTGGTAGCCTGTGCGCCACCGGGCGGCGTTTACATTCTGACCTATCTATAAAGGTCAATGTGATGTGGATGCGTCGTAAGAATCTCCGTTCGAGACGTAAGGAAATCGGTCCGCTACGGTTGCGCGAGAACCTTCTTCGATGATGACCCGGCAAAAACGTACGTGTCAACTTACGATGCAAAAGTGTCTAGAAGTTTCTTGAGACTCTAAGGGGCGCAAGGCCAAAGTCCTTGCGCCCCTTAGAGTCTCAAGTCTGTGAGTGTCGTTACTCCTCGTTCTGCCACTCGGCGGCAAGAAACTCCGCGTCGTTGAGGTAGCTCTCGAGCTGCGCCGAAACTGCGGGGTACTGATCCACGATCATGCGGATCGCCAGGATCTCCAGATCGAATTGATCGGCCGCGGAAACCTCATCGAGCAGGTGATCCTCACCCAGGAGGGCCCGGAAAAGTGCCTCCATCGCAAGTGGCTTGAAGGGTGGATTGGCGTTGCGGTAGGCGAACGACATCTTGCCGACGAATTCACGAATCGCTGCGGGACTCTGGTCATGCTCGAAGACATGCGCGGTCACCCCGGCGAACATCGCCGCGACACGAACGACATAGTCGTCGCGATCGACATCGGGAAGCTGGTTGTTCAGCTCCTTCATCTTGGATCCGTCGCCAAGCGCGATGGCTCGGACGAGGTCCCGGATCAGCGGGTTACTTGCCATGCTCCCTCTTTCTGAGAATCCGCGATAGCCCTTCGACAGCGATCACAGCTACCACGATGCTAGTGCCGATGACATCCCCGGCGCGGATGTCCGTCGCCTCAGGGCGGTAGAAGCCGGGGGTTGATGGCGGTGCGGTCGGTACTTCGGTGGTGGTCTGAGCGGAAGGGCCCCAAGGGTCGTAGTCGCGCTCGAGGGTGTCGGCACGAGCATCGACGATCTGCTTTGAAGCTTCGGCCAGGTCGCCGGTGTTGCGAACCGCTTTGCGGCCGAAGCGACTGAGCTTGCCCATCTTGGTGTCGTCGCCAGAACCCTCGTGCTCCTTCTGGAAGGGACTGAGGCTCGGATCGACTCCGGTCAGCTCGTCGCCGCTCGGATTCGCTCCGTGCCGCACATGGGGCGGCACTGCGTCGAGTCCGCCTGCGAGCGCGCCGTCCGGTCCTTCCTTCCTGACCAGCGGCACGATCGCGCCCGATCCTGGCGCTCCCGGCCCGATCCTCCCGTGAACCGCCGACATCACCTGCCAGTGCGCCTTCTGCAATCCACCCTCGAGAGCCGCGCGCAGAGACTCGGCCTCTTCGATCGCCGTCGCGGTCTGCTGCATCTGCGCCGCACTGCGTTCGACACCCACAGCGTCCAACTGACCGGCCGTCTGCTCGGCCTGGTCCTTGGCCGCCGCAAGGATCCCGGCGAGCTGCGATACCTGTTCCTTATCGGCCGCGATCTTCGCCGCGACCTCCAAGAGACTCGCCACGGCTGGTTACGAGCGCTCGGCGTCGGTTGCGGCGTCACCATTCAGGCTGGTCGGCGCGACGGCCACATCGATACTCGCCATGGGGGCCTTCCTGTCTCGGGGGTGGGGGCGGACAGCACGTTACCCGATTCGAGTCTTTCGCGCAGAACGCAAGCCCGCGCCGAACCGAGGGCCGGTCGCGTGCCGACCCGTTCGGGACGACCGGGGAACGGTTTGTTGCGGCGCGGGCTCGCGGTAATGAGACCGCCTTGCCCTGTGCTTGATGCACTTGATTCGAGCAAAGCTTGAGTCCTGCAACGGACCTGGTGCTGGAATGACCAGCAGGGTACGGAGGTCTGGGCAGGCCTGGTCCGACAGCGGGGGAGTGGACCTGGTCTTCGTTCGGGATTCAGGGTCGCCTGGAGCCGATGCGTTCGTTGTAGGCGGCGATGTAGTGCTCGCGGATTCGGTCGGTTTCGGCTTCCAGCTCGGCGACGATCTCCGGTGGTGCCAGGAGATCGAGCGGCTCGCCGTCCTCGTCGAGCGCGTCGGGGTCGGCCGGGTAGAGGTCGCGGTACTTCGCCACCCATGCGGCGTTGGCCCGCATCATCTCGTGCTGCATGGCTATGGTCTCTGGTTCGAGTCGTATCGATCGTCTTCGCGCCCTTGGGGTTTCTGAATCCATTTTTCCACTGTAATCAAATCTGGAGAGGTCGAGCGCTCCTGCCCGGCCGTCGGTGCCACGCCGTTCCTGCAATCCGCTCAAACGATTCAATTTGGTCGACTGGTGCAACCATCGCGAGCCTCGACGCGTGTCGATGAGACCGGGCATCTCCGGCACCCCCTGTAACGGAACCCCTCATCCACAACAGCAGCAAGGAAATCCATGACCTCCCCGAACCCCACGCGGCGGGCCCTCGCCGGTGCGGGTGCCGCGCTCACCGCGGCCGCCTTCGCGGTCGGCCTCACCGCCGCCCCCGTTCAAGCCCAGGAATCGCTCGACGTCCAAGCCTGGGCCGAGCCCGAAGAGAGCCCCGACTTCTACGTCGGCTGGACCGAGGAGACCGAGTCGCAGCAAGCGCGGCTCATGGTCGAGACCCGCGGTGCCAACGGCGGCGAGCTCCTCGAGAACGTCCACATCGAGCTCGGCCTCTCGGACCAGATCCAGGGCATCACGTTCGCGACCGATGACCCGGCGTGCATCGCCGACGGCGCGACCCTCGACTGCAACTTCGTCGACCAGTACGTCGACTCGGACTTCGACATCTACTTCGATGTGCTCGTCGGCCCCGGCGTCACCGCCAACGAGCAGGCCGATTGGCTGGTGACCGTGGAACCCGGCGGTTACGCGCCCACCGAGATCCTCGGCACCTGGACGTTCCTCGCCACCGACGACGCGGAGTGGGACTACACCGTGAACGCGAGCGACTTCGAGGACGTCGCGCCCGGTGCCACCGTCACCCCCGAGATCGCGTTCGCGAACACCGGCGCGAGCACGTACCGCGGCGTGATCTTCAGCTTCTGGAACGACGACCCGCACCTCTCGGTCGCCTCGCAGTACAGCAACTGCGGCATCTTCCGCGAAGAGGAAGTGATGTGCGCGTTCCCCGACCTCACCCCGGCACCGGGCGAGGTCTACGAGCTCGCCGCCGACACGCCGATCACCGTGACCCTCGGCGCGAACGTGCCCGGTCCGATGACGTTCCGCCAGGGCTTCCACGTCTCGCCGCTCGACGTCTGGGGCCAGTACTACCTCGATGAAGTCGAGTTCTTCGACGCCGAGCAGGAACTCGTCTTCGAACTGACCGACCGCACCGAGATCGAGAAGTCCGCGCAGACGACCATCGTCTCGGCGGCCAACCCGTTCGACATGACCGTCGCGGCCCAGCGCATCGACGGCGAAGCCGGCAAGGACACCACCGTTCCCGTCGTGGTCGAGAACCTCGGCCCGGCCGACGCCCTCGCCCGGGCGCACCCGGGATCCGGCGACGGTCGTTTCAACATCGCCATCCAGCTCCCGACCGGCGTCGAAGCGACCGGCTTCAACGAGTACGGCTACATCGAGCTCGACGGCACCTTCTGCAACAGCGTCGAGATGAACGAGTGGATGGGCAACATCGACCCGGCCGTCTTCGGCCTCGAACGCATCGACGTCATGTGCGACGGACCCGACTCGCTGCTCGTCGATGCGGAGTACGCGTTCGACCTCCCGGTGACCGTGACCGACGCGAAGCCCGCGACCGACGGCCTCGTCTCGGTCATGGAAAGCGCCGACACCTGGGACTTCACCGACTTCGAGGAGTACTGGGGCCTCACCGAGGCCGACTACCCGACGATCGACGGCGACCTCGAGAACAACGTCGCCGCACTGAGCCTCAACGCCGCCGTCCCCGGTGGCGGGAACGGCTCGGAGCAGCTGCCGACCACGGGCGTCTCGCTCACGGTCGTCGGCGCGACGGCTGCCGCAGCGCTCGCCGCCGGCGTGGTCGTGTTCGTGCTCCTGCGTCGCCGCAAGGCCGCCGCGAGCTGGTAGCCGCATTGCAGCGCAACGATATTGCGTGATGAGTAGCGGGGGCCGGGGGCGGGGGGGGGGGCGGGGCCCCCCCCCCCCCCCCCGGCCGGCGGGGGGCCCGGGCGCGCCGGCAGCCAGCCCCCCCCC